>NZ_JAQAGY010000005.1 GCF_027533645.1 Paenibacillus caseinilyticus | reverse complement strand
TCGGGCAAACCCGTTTTGAGCCATTAAAAAAGACATCTGCTCCCTAAAAAATGGAGGCAGATGTCTTTTTTGTAACTTCTATGAGACTCCCGATGAAAAAGCGTTAGTTCTTCAGTGGCCTCGGCAGATGCCCCGGACTTCTCTTCTTCCCTGCTTACACGTTCAGGCTGACTTGGTAGCCCGGCTGGTTCTTCGGATGGCTCTGGTCCATGAAGACGGAACGGTCGTTCTTCAGCATGATGACTTCGAAGAACGGCGTGAAGCGCTGCTCCGTGATGTTGAAGGCCGTAAGGAACTTCGCGAAGAGCTCCTGCTCCTGGCGCTCCGGCTCGCCATCGGCCAGCGAGGAGTCGACCAGGTTGACCAGGATACACATTTTTTGTGCATCGGTCAGGATCGGGGCCGCTTCCTTCAGGAAGTTATCCACGGAGTTCGAGCGGATGTACTTCAGCGCGCGGTCGAGCAGTGCACGGTTGTTCGCGCCTACGCCGATCGTGCCGCCCGACTTCTCGCCGCCGAGCACCGCCAGCAACTGGCCCACTTCCTCGTTGTCCATTTCTCCGTCGGACTGCATCATGTACAGAAGCGAAGTCGCGAAGGCAAAGTGAGGCGTCATGCCCTCTGTTGATTTATCTCCCTTGAACATATCGAACAAACCCATGAGTGGAAACCTCCCTGATTATATGTAGCCCTGGGCGGCCTCTGCCGCTCCGGTACTGTTTCATACGGACGAGCTCCGCAATGGTTTCAACCGACTCACCGCAAATATCCCTCTTTCTTGTGCTGGCGTCCAAAGCCGGGTATCATGGTAGCAAAAAGGAAGGAATGGTGGGACATGCCGATGGTTGAACATATCGTCGCTTTTCAGTTCACTGAGGAGATCGGACCCGACAAAGAACGCGAACTGCTGGAGATGCTTCACTCCTTCAAAGGACGGATCCCCGGTATCGTCGAATTGACCGCCGGCCTGAACGTGACGGAGGAAAAAGATAAGATCCAGGGCTACACGCTCGGCCTGCGGGTGACGTTCGAAAGCCAGGAAGCGCTTCGCGAGTACGGCCCTCACCCGCTCCACCAGGCATTCGTGAAATCCCTCGAAGGCATCCTGCAGAATGTTATTGTCCTCGACTATCCCATCGCCCGGTAAGGAGATCCGCCTCCTTCCAGCCGAATAAGCTTAGCCTCACGGCCGCACCAAGGCCAAGGGACTAAGCTTATTCGGCGTTCTCACTTCAAAGCGTCCCGGGGAGAAAGGGCGAATATCCGCCGAACTTCCACTTCAGGGGAAGCGCCCCCCGGGTATGACGCACCTCGTCCAGTTCGAATCGCACTACGCGTTCCGCCCCAGGGAAGTCCGCTGGCGAATCCCCGTTCTCCTCCACCGATGCCCGGCCTGAGAGCTGCAATACGTCCCCCCGTTCAAAATCCAGGAACAACAGGCCCGCCTCCGGCGAAACCAGCAGGTTGCCGAGCGTGTTGAACATGGCGTTGCCCGCGTAGTCCGGAAAAAGAATCGTCCGCCCGTTCGTCACCCGCACGAAGCCGGGGGCTCCTCCGCGGTGGGATACATCCGCCCCTTCTCCGGGATGACGGCTTGCAATGAAGAAGGTGTCCGCCGAGCCGAGCCACGCTGCTTGCGCTGCCGACAGCTCCCGGGCGGCCTGTGGGCGCTTCGCTTTCGGCGGACCGCCGCCCCTCCCCTCTTCCTCTTCCACCCAGGTGCGGAGTTGAATGTACTTCGGGCAGTTGGCGTAGACCTGTTCGGCTGAGACCGCGAATCCCGCTTCATCGATCTGCGTCACCATGCCGTTCAGCCGCATCCGCCGCCGGGTCGCGAACTCGACCGCGAGGAACCCGGCCCGTGCCCCGGGCAGCAGCACGGGACCCAGAGGATCTTGCGGCAGCGGCAGCGCACCGACCCGCATCGTCCTCTCGTCCGGCACGGAGAGGAAGCCCGGACTGCCGCTCAGGGGCGAAGCCCAGACCCGCCCGTCCCCGGCCGCCGCTCCGGCCAGAAGCAGCGGCTGCGCTTCGAGGAAGAGCTTCGCCGGTGCCGGGATCGTACGGCGGATGCCTCCCCCCACCTTGCGCGCAATCTCGGCCACGCCGGCGCGCTCCTGCATCCGGAGTTCCCCCTCATGGAAACTCATCAGAAGAAGCCGCAGGCCGGCCCTTCAGCCTTGGCATGCTGGTGTCCGTTGACGCCTTCCGGCGCATAGATCTCCAGCCGGATGCCGTCAGGATCGAGGAAGAAGATGCCGCCGGAAGCGGAGGACTCGCCATGCAGCACTACGCCGTCATAGATCAGCGGGACTTCCTCCGCACGGAGCCGGTCCTCGATCCCCCGGATCTGTTCGATGGAAGCCGCTTCGAAAGCCAGGTGATGCAGGCCCGGTCTGCCTGTGTCGAAAACTCCCCCGCTCTGCTGCCACAGGGTGAGGATAAGCCCGCTGTCGTCCCCGAGAAGGGCGAAGGCCCGCTCCTCTTCATCCGAACGGTGTTTCACTTGAAATCCGAACACCGATACATAGAAGTCCACCGAACGGTTCAGCTCCGTAACATTCAACCCGACATGACCTGTTTTCATACTTCCATCTCCTTTTCTAACCATCATAATTCTCTTACGGGCATTATCATAACGCGATTGGATTAACTTGTAAATACCCAATTTACAGGTTAGAATAAAAGAACAACAAGGAGGTCACCTCTATGGAGCATTCACAATCATCCGCTTTTCTATGGATCGGCAACCACTGGGTAGTCGACTTTATCAATACACGCAAAATGTCGGCGGGAACCCGCCTTGAGCTGCTGCCCACCTTCCAAGATATACGGAGCTGGCTGCAGGAAAGCGGCCGCGGCCACTTGATCCGCGGCCTGGAGCTTCCACTTGCGGCTGAACAGGAGAACGAGCTGCACCATGAGATTCTCGGTCTGCGCCGCCGGCTGGAAGAGGGGTTCGAGAGCCTCCTCCGCGGAGAAACCTGGCCGGATGAGAACATGCGCCTCCTCTGGAACGAAGCGCTGCAGCGTTATTCCGGCTGTCTTCAGGTGCTTGGGGAGCCTTCCCCCTTCCGTACGGAGCGCCTCTACACACTGGAGCATCTGCCGGGGCTGTTCTGGGAAGAAGCTGCACTGTTCCTGCAGTCGCTGGAGCCCGGCAAGCTGAAGCGCTGCGAGAATCACGCGTGCATCCTGTACTTCTACGACAACAGCCGCAACCAATCGCGACGCTGGTGTTCCATGGCCGGCTGCGGCAACCGGATCAAAGTCGGCATGCATTACAAGCGCAAAAAAAAGACCGCTTCCGAGGGAAGCGGCACAGAGCCTGTCTAAGCCGGGCAAGGCCGGCTCTTGTTCCACGATCTCATGCCTCTAGAGTACAGGCCGCTCTCCGGCCGGCTCTTCTCCCGGCTGTCCTGCTGCGGCAGCATGCTCCTTCCCATCCGCATAAGCCCCTGTTCCTGAAGCCGGAGCCGCCCCCTCATCTCAGGACAGAGTGCGGAGTTCATACCCGGCGGGGCACCTCTCTCATCATGTAGGGATAGAGGAGCACGAGTCCGCCCGCATAGAGGGCGAAGGCAACATACGCAGGCAGCAGGTGAACGAAGTTCGTATAGCCGATTGTATAATGGACGCTGAACCCCGCCAGGAATGCGGGCAGACCGCCGAGCGCCAGCGTCCACCATACCCACCTCCGGCCTTGGCCGATGCCCCAGAGGGAGAGAATCAGCACGGCCAGCGCATCGGAGAACAGCGCACCCCCGAATCCTGCCCGGTCATGCGCGATCAGCGGGATGAGCCGGTCATTGATGGCGGCTAGCATCTCGGGCGTGGCGCACAAGTACTCGAGATCCGTCGGCACGAAGACCCGGGTGATGCCGATCCCGGCAATGACCCCCCCGCCTGCAGCCAAGGCGAAGCCCAGCATGACGAACAGCAACTGCCCTGCCTGCGCACGCCGCCAAGCCTTGCTATTGTGCAGATTCGCTGGCTCAGGCGACGGCAGATCGGCGGGCGCGCGCATCGCCAGCACGAACATCGGCAGCAGCACCGCGGCCGCCAGCGCATGCAGCGGATCGAAGTAACCGTAACCCAGGTACAGGAAGAACGAGCTGAAGCCCACAAGCCCCGAGGTCAGAAGCGCCGTACGGGTCCAGTGCTGGCCCAAGCGCAGGCCGTGATAGGCGAGTTGAAAGTAGACGATGCCGATCGAGATCATCGTTCCCGCCAGCGTGACCCGGTCATGGGACATGAACGGGAGGATGCCGCTGTTCGCCAGGCTGAGCAGCAGGGGATCCATGCCGAGATAGCCGATGTCGTACGGGAGCACGACCGTCGTAGCGGCAATGAGCCAGGCGATTACGCCGCCGAGGATCATTCCCAGACCGAGCAGGCACATCCACCTCCAGTGCGACCAGAACGTCGGCGGGACGGGCGGGGCGGCCTCCCGCACCTTCTCGTAGATCAGCGCCTCGTTGATCCGCTTCGGCAGGCCCGGCCCCGAGAACACCAGACCGCTGTGCAGCTGGACACAGTCCGCTCCCGCCTCCACCGCATCCAGCGCATCCTGCGGCTGGTGGATCCCGCCTGCGGCGATCAGCGGGAGCTCCGGCCCCAGCCCGCTGCGGATCCGCCGCAGCTGTCCCAAGGCTGGCTCCAGCCCCTCCCGCCCGATATGCGCGCTTCCGTCGGCCGAATAGATGGCCTCGCCTACCACCAGGCCGTCCCAAGCCTGCTCCCGCAGGATGGGGAGCAGCGCCGCGAACCCTCCTGCCGTGAAGTCAAGAGGCAGGTAGAACAGCATCGGGCGGCCGCCTTCCTCCGGCGGCATCCGTCCGGCGGCCCGCACCGCCCGCAGCACCCCGGCCGCTTCTTCCAGCGTCCAGGTATCCCTGGTCTCAGGTGTGAGCACGTCGATATAGAAGCCTGCCGCATAGGGAGCCAGCTTCGCCGCCATCTCCAGCAGCTGGCCCTTGGCTTCCGCCGGAGAAGCGCCGGGCATGGGACAGAGACGGAAGAAGTGCGGCAGACTATGGCCTGCACCGCGGGACATCTGCCGTAGCAGGCTATCCAGCCCCCCGTTGACGGCGGGCTCCGGATACCGCAGGGTCTCCTCCTCCGCATTCCTCCCGACCGGGAGGGAGGCCTCCACTTCCCGCAGGGTCACCGGCCCGATCTCGATGAAGCCGAAGCCGAACTGGGCCAGCGCCTTCTGGGCGGTCCCGTACACATCCAGCGAACCGCTTAAGCCGACAGGATACTTCAGGGTGATGCCGAAGAGCCGGCTCTCCAGGATCGGATGCGATTCCATGTAGCCCAGCGTCTTGATGACGAACGTACCGCCGGGAATGCGGCTGAGCAGACCCATCGCTCCCAGCGTGATATCGCGGGCGGCCAGCGAGGGAAGCCGGAATAGAAGCGGACGGAACAAGGACTGGTAGGACCAATCGGGCATGCGCGCTCCTCCTTTCACCTTCCGTCGAATAAGATTCCATCCATCCATACCAACCAGACTCTTTTAGAAATAGCCATAAGTATAAGAACTCTTCCAGGTATGGCAATGATAACCACACCACCCAGACTAATGATTATTTGTTCCCCTGTAAAGTATAGAGTTCATGCCCAAGAATATGTTGCTTAGGATCAGAGGCAATAAATAGGAGGCCTTCACCCATCTTCATGGAGAGGACTTCCTCGTGACATGCATCAACCTCGTTGTGCCTGGCTTACTTAAGCGCGCATCCCAAAAAAGGACCGGAGCCTCAGCCGCCCCGACCCTGTCGTTCCTTTATTCAGAGATTCGTATGTTCGCCTGACGATGGCTCGGCAGGCGGCTGCTCCCCGCGCTTCTTCCGGCCGAAGAAGCCGCGGAGATACTTCCATGCCCCGCCCAGCACGACCAGAAGGATCACGCCGAACTTCTTGGCGAAGAGAAGAATCATAGCGAGCAGGCCAACTTTCTTCGCTACGGCAAGTCCTGCGCCGCCAAGCACGAGCGCCGTCAGACCATATTCGGCAACCTTGTCCTTGGCCGGGTCGAAATCTTCGTACCGCTCCCCTTGCTTCATGGAGATCTTCGGCAGAATGGCTTCCGTCAGCACCTTGCGGTCCGCCTCGCGGTGTGCGGGATCGGAGACCAGAATTACGGAGATGACGCCTTCCCGTGTCAGCAGCCGCACGTTGTAATTCAGCAGCGGCTCCTTCGCCTCGGTCTCCGCCAGCATGGACCACGTCAGGTTATGCGTCTTCTCATCATAGAAGGGTTGGATGTCCCAGCCGGTGACATGGATACGCTCCTCTGCTGCCCGTTCCTTGTTGCTCTCCTCCGTACCTTCTTTATAGCTCTTCAGGATGTCGTCCGAATCGAGCTTGGCTTTCTCGTCATCTTCGACATGGCCTGTTTCTTCATACTCGAAGAACACGCTCCACTGCTGATCGGGGTCCTTGGGGAATATACTTCCGATCTCCCGGCCGGATGGATGTTCCTTGCTGTCCGTCAGCATCCGCTTGGTGCTCTCGCCGTCCAAGAATACGAACGGGGCATCCAGCTCCACCTGGGATACCTTGCCGAGATCCACCTTCTTCGGACCTTCTACCCACGGGTAAGTCTTCTCTTCAGAGGCCCATATCGACCCCGTCGTACCTAGCATACAGAATAATGCCACTGCCACAATCATCTTTCTAACCAATTCCTGTTCCCTCCTGCGATCACTATGTAATTATCTGGGTGCCTAGGGCTTATCCAGTGTACTACGAAAGACCTACGAAAGGAACCGGTTATTCTCTTCCCATTCTTAAATTTCCTTTAGAAACAAAAGATTTAATACAAAAAGAACCACATCCCCCCAGGGACGTGATTCTTTTTGGGTTCATCCGGCCCCCGTTTCTCCATGAGGGAGGCTGGATGATAAGGCTTGTCTGCCGGCAGGTTCCCCCGCCCGCCAAGCCGTTACTGGTTCTTCTGCCACTGGAGCAGGATTTCCTTGTCCCGTCCTAGCTTCTTCCCGATCTCCTTCTCGATCCCTTCGAGGATCGTCTTGGAGTCCGTATTCGCCTCAATGCCGCTCAGGATGCCGTCGGTCCATATCTCCTGGGCCTTCGTATCGAGCGGCGTCACCATACGCTCCTTCATCTGTCCGGCCAGGCTCTCGTACAAGGCGTTCGTGTGCTGGCCTCCCATATACGGGTTCGTCTGGGCCATGACATTGGCATTGCCCCGGGACGGAAGATAAGCATGCGTGCCGCCTCCCTCGCCCTTCTTGCTGGCTACCGTTGCCGTATGCTCGACGAATTGCCACGCCTCCTTTTTGTGCTTGCCCTCGGAAGGAAGAATGAAGCTGGAAGAATTCTCGAACCCATAGAGACCGAACGGCAGCCGGGTAGCCCGCCACTTGCCTTCCTGCTCCGGCGCCCAGGCCTGGATCTGGTCGGCCCCCCATGTCCCGAGATACAACATGGCGATTTTGCCGCTCTTCACGGCTTTCTCTCCCACCTCGGTCCATATATCCACGTTGGCGTCCAATCCCTTCTGGTTCACCGTTTTGGCTATATCCAGCGCACGCACCATCGTATCGTTATTCCGCATCAAGTTCAGACTGCGGTCAAAGAAAGGCATGCTTGCCTCGTGGAGATGAATCAGATCGCTCTCCCACTGGACGATGTAGGAGCCGTGCTTCTGCAGCTCTTCTCCGATCGCGAGCCAGTTGTCCGGATTCTCCATGAACTTCCCCAGCGCTTCGGGCTCGTCCGGGAAACCGTAGGCCTTGAGCAGATCCGCCCGGTAATACGTCACCGACGGAGCCGTATCCAGCGGCAGCGAGATCAGCCTCTTGCCGTCCAGGGACATCATACTGTCCCACATCGATGGGCTGAAGTCCGCCTTATAGCGGCCCGCATCGTACGGGGGCGAGAGCAGGTTCTCCACCCCTTCAATCGCGCCAAAATCGCCTAAGTGCGCACTGTCGACCAGCATGATGTCCGGACCTGTCCCATCCGCCAATGCGCTCAGGTACTTCTGGGCGTATTC
Organism: Paenibacillus caseinilyticus; assembly: GCF_027533645.1. Taxonomy (GTDB): domain Bacteria; phylum Bacillota; class Bacilli; order Paenibacillales; family NBRC-103111; genus Paenibacillus_G; species Paenibacillus_G caseinilyticus. The sequence continues at coordinate 354,393 of NZ_JAQAGY010000005.1, read as the reverse complement.
GGCGAAAGGATACGACGTTACCTTGATATCGATGTTCGGATGCTCGCGGCGGAAAGCATCGATTGTCGACTGCCATCCGTTCTCATAGTACGTCCACAGCGTAAGCTCCACGGGCCCCTGCTGGACCTCGGGCGTTGTCTCCTGCGAGGGCTGGGCCGCATCGCCTGCAGGCTTGCCGCAGCCGGCAAGCACCGTTAGACTCACGGCCAGAATGACTGCGGCGCAGCGGCTCCATACGGTTAGCTTCATGTACATTCTCCTTTTCTTGCGTTCCGATTCACAGGTTGTTGACAGTCAGCTCTGACGAACGAGCAGCGGTTCATTACGGGATACGAGCCGTGCAAAATCCGATGAGGGCAGCGGCCGGCTGAAGTAGTACCCCTGAAGCTCGTCGCACCGATGCTCCATGAAGAAGTCGAGCTCGCCTTGCGTCTCGATGCCTTCGGCCACCACCCGCATCCCCATACTGTGCGCCAGCTCGATGATCGCTTTGACGACCGAAGACTTCTTCCCGTCGGCCGCGACATTCTCGATGAAGGACCGGTCCAGCTTCACGTGATGGATCGGCAGATGCAGCAGCTGGCTCAGCGAGGAATAGCCTGTCCCAAAATCATCGATCGAGATCTGAACCCCAAGATCCTTAATCTGCTCGATCGTATCGATCACGCCGTCCACATTCTTAATGAATACCCCTTCGGTCAATTCGAGTGAAATGTACCGGGCATCGAGTCCTGTTTCCTCGAGTACCCCTTGAAGCTGCCGGGCGAGGTTCCCCTCTTCAAAATGCCGGGCCGAAATATTCACCGCTATAGGAAGCGCCGGAAGCCCCTGCAGCTGCCAGGCCTTATTCTGAAGACAGGCCTCCCTCAGCACCCACTTATCGATATCCAGAATGAGACCGGACTCTTCCGCCTGCGGGATGAACCGGTCGGGGGAAACCGCGCCAAGCTCCGGATGCTGCCACCGGATGAGCGCTTCCATCCCGCATACCTTCCCTGTCGCTCCGCTGATCTTCGGCTGGTAATGCAGCCGGAACTGCCCTTGCTGCAGAGCCTCCCGGATACCCGTGTCGATCAGCAGCTTCTCCGTAGCCCCGACCTGCAGCGGTTCGTCGAAGAACCGGATACAGCTGTCTCCCTGTTCTTTGGCATGGTACATGGCCATATCCGCATTCTTGACGATCGTATCCATATCCTGCCCATCACGGGGGAAGATGGATACGCCGAGACTGGTCGAGACATAGACGGAAGTCCCTTGGAGGACGACCGGCTCCGCGAAGGAAGCGAAGATCCGCTGCGCTTTGCGGCGCAGCAAGGACTCATCGGCCCCTTCTACCACGAGCACGAATTCGTCGCCCCCGAGGCGGAAGACCTTCGTTCCCTCCGAAGCATTGACGGCGAACCGCTGGGCTGCCGCCTGCAGCAGCTCGTCGCCCGCCGCGTGGCCCAGCGTGTCGTTAATCTGCTTGAACCGGTTGAGATCGGCGAACATAACGGCCACCGTGCGTTCTTCGGCATTCTCCCGCTCCATGAGCTCCCGGAGATAGTTCATGAAGTACAAGCGGTTCGGCAGTCCCGTCAGCACATCGTAATAAGCGAGCTGGTGCAGCTTCTCCTCGGAGCGGCGGAGCTGCTCCGCTTGTTCCTCGAGCCGGGCGTTGTTCTCCTGCGATTCCCGGAACATGCGGCTGAGGTTCACCGACATCTCCCGGAAATTGAATATCAGGTAGTGGAACTCGGAGATGCGGCTGCTCGGCCACTCCACGCTCTGCCGGCTCTTCAGCTTCTCCGGCAGGCCTGTCGTCGCCTCCGTCAGACGGGAGAGCGCCCGGATCAGCACCCTCTGGACGAAGAGAGAGAGCAGCGTCACACAGACCACGAACAGCAGCAGGAACCGGAGCTGGCTCTCATATTCCCGGAAAACCTGGTCCTGATAGGAGGCGGTAGGCACCTGGATGTACAAGTGAAACGGAAGCGGTTCGAGCGGCTGTACGAGCATAAATCCGCCTCCCTGCCACCTCTCGGTCGGCAGGATATCCGGCTTCGCCTCCGGCAGGCGCTGGAAGAACCGCTCCCCGAGCGGCACAATCTCGTAGCCCTCTCTCCACTGGAAGAGCTGCCGAGGTACCGCCCCCGTACCGTTGCCTGCGAGAATACGCTGGTTCGTATTGGTGATCGTAATCTGGAACAGCGTCTCCGACGTATGCTTGTTGACCATATCCTGAAGACGGCCAAGCTGGACGGCTCCCATAAGCTTGATCCCGACCAGATCTTCTTCCTCCCACTGGCCCAGCTCCTCGATGATGCTGTTCGCCGTATTGACCGCCAATCCTTTGGAATTCTGAACGGCGGTATCGTAGGACCACCACGAACTCATGACGATATAAATCATATAGGGAAGAATCAGTGCTCCGATGGACAAATGAACGAGCAGCTGCCCAAGCGACAGCATCCGTCCCTGCTCCGAGGAAGGGCCGATGCCCGCCGGCAGCAGCACATGCCGCAGAAGTATATCCGCCACCAGTGCATTGAACACGCCATTCGTGATCGAGAACATCAGGACGGGCAGCAGGAGGTGGTGATCCGCTCCATAGAAAGCCGCTCCGGACCAATAGATCAGGGGAAGCCCGATAGCGATCCAGTACACGAAGTCCCACCGGGCCAGATTGGCTTGGCCTGGAGAGGAGATCAGCCCCAGGAAGAGCACCTCCGCGAACAGGACCACCCCCTCGTACACCGGTTCCCCGGCCCCCATCACCATGAAGACCGCAATCGCTGCGGCTGACGCCACCCCGGCCCCCAGACCGAAGAGGCGCAAGGAGGTCAAGAGAAAGATGCTTGCGAAGGAAAAGGAAATGCCGTACACCAGCTGCAGCTCCCGGGACGCGCTCAACAGGGCGAGAACCAGGCACACGGCAAACGTTATGAGGTCTATCGTCCGTATCCCCGCCTTGATCTTCACCAGGCTCTTCATATGTATTCACCCTCATCCATAGGCGGAACTCTCCTTCCGGGCAAGCATGGGAGAGTTCCCCCGGCGCCCTTGTTCTTCAGAATAGGTCAAGTTGTTGTTATCATCAGCTGCATCCAAAAGAAAAGGAGCGCCCTAAGGCAGCTCCAGGTATCGTTCCCTCGCTGACTTCGGCAGCCCGGCTGTCATGCTTTCGCGTTAGACCCGTGGCTTTGCGTCCCATGCTTTCGCATGGTTTGCTTTTTTCGATCGTTCTATTATAGTTTTCGACATATATCTGCAAAATCCTCCTTTTTTCCTCCTAAATTCCTAGTGGTAAAAACATGGATCTCTCATAAAAAAACGGTCCCCCGGAAGGCTCCGTGAGACCGTCTTCTACCGCTCCGTTATCCGTCTAATTCCGGTTGCCTCCGGCAATGGCTGCCAGGAAACGGAGAATGTACAGGAACAGGTTAATGAAATTCAAGTACAGGTTGAGCGCGGCGAGCGGCACTTCTTCCGTTTCCACCCCGTCCCGGTATTGGGACACGTCATAGAGCACCCATCCGCTGAAAATCAGGATGCCCAGCGTGGACCACAAAAGGTTGACGGCCGGCCCCATCGATACGAACATCCCGATCAAGCTCATGAGGATAAGGCCGATCGTGCCGGCGAAGAGGAAGCCGCCGAGGAACGAGAAGTTCCGCTGGGAGCGGTGCGCATACCAGGCCAGGCCCCCGAAGATCGCCGCGGTGGCGAAGAAGGCGCCCGATACGACGTTCGCGCCGAGCACGCCCCCGTAATGTTGAATGACCGGGTACAAGGCCACGCCGGAGATGCCGGTGAAGGCATAGAGGAACCCATACCCGATGTGCTTGCCCCTCATCCGGAGGACGAACGCCGCTACAAGCATGAGGAGCTCGGCCACGATGAAGGCCGGAACAAGTGCGGGCGGGACGAAGGCGGCGCCAACCAGCGTGCCCACGAAGGATACGAGCAGCGACAGGGAGAAGATGCGCAGGACGTGCGAGAAGCTTCCCCGGTCCGAATACGTTAATGTTTGCTGCATAGTGCAGGGCCCCTTTCCAGAGCTAGAATTTCTTTCATTATCTTGTCTATTGTATATTACGTCAATATGCCCGTTATGCCTGCCCTTCTATCCTTGTTTGAGAGCAGACAAGCCCGGGTAAATACATAGCGTAAACGTGACAGGGCCGCTGGAACAAGGGCTCCACAATCCAAATGACGGTATGGGAGGTTATTCAAATGAGCAAGCAAATTGTCGGTGTATTCAATACAGAGGAAGAAGCGATTCGCGTTATTGACCAGCTGAAAGATCAGGGGTACAGTGCCGATGATATCTCGGTAGTCGGCAAGAACCGCGGCGGTCTCGATCATATCGAGGATGAGACGGGTTCCAAGGCGGAGGAAGGCGTCGCTACCGGTGCCGCAGCCGGCGGGATGCTTGGCGGAGTAACCGGCCTGCTGGCAGGGATTGGAGCGCTCGCGATCCCGGGTGTAGGCCCGATTATCGCAGCCGGCCCGATTGCAGCCGCTCTGACAGGCGCAGCTGTAGGGGCAGGCGCAGGCGGGATCGTCGGCGGCTTGATCGGCCTCGGCATTCCGGAAGACGAAGCGCGCGACTATGACGCCTACGTACAAGAAGGCAAGATCCTTGTGCTCGTCGAATCCAATGCGGTACGCGACGAGAATGCCTTCGGGACGTTCCGTTCCAACAACTCGCTGAACGCGGACCGGTACGGCTCGGATTATTCGTACCGCTCGGACAGTGACAGCGCTCTGGAGCGCGCCGGCGATGCGATCAGCCGTACGGCGGACCGTGCAGGCGACGCCGTAGAACGCGGCTGGGAGAAGACGAAGGATGCCGTGAAGGGCGCCGCGGATAAAACGGCGAATGCCGTAGACCGTCTGGACGGCGAAGTGGACCGCCCCTACACCGGTAGTGCGGATGCCGCTAACGTCAGCGTATACGGCCAGTCTCTGGACGGTACGGCGACAGCTGACCTGAACCGCACGAATCTGGACTCCCCGCTGAACGAGACCGATACGGAGCGCGAGCTGCGTCTGCGCGAAGAGCGTCTGCAGGTCGATAAGGAGCGCGTGCAGTCCGGTGAGGTCAGCGTACGCAAAGAAATCATCGAGGACCAGAAGACGATCAATGTGCCGGTGAGCCGCGAGGAAGTGTACATCGAGCGCCGCGATGTGACCGATGGCCGCACGGACAATACGCCGCTGGGCGAAGAAGAAGTCATCCGCATTCCGGTAACGGAAGAGCGCGTCGAGGTGACGAAAAAACCGGTAGTGACCGGCGAAGTCGCCATCGGCAAACGGGAAGTCACCGAGACGCAGCAGGTGTCGGATACGGTGAAGCGCGAGGAAGCCGTAGTCGACAGAACGGGCGACACAACGGTCAAAGGCGATCTCGTCGACTCCGACGACAAGCTGCTGAACCGCAACCGCCGCTAAACCCAGGCAACGGATGCTGCGGCATCCATGCCTCCACACCCAAAAGCAGTTCCCCAAGGCGGGGAACTGCTTTTGGGTGTGGAGCCGGCCGCTTCTGCGTCTGCGGAACAGGCGGCACTCGGTAAGGCAGGTCCCGCCGACCGGTCCGGCCTGCGGAAGGATCCGGCTTACTTCGGGCCGCATCGCGTCCTTACCCTGGGGCCCCTTACTCTCCCGCCGATACGCTGCCTGCATACAAATTGCCGGCAGGGAACCGCACGTTCCCGCTTGCCGCTGCGGTGGATGCCCCCCTTCTGGAATATTTTTTCTCCGGTGCGGTGAACCTTACTAAGGCAGGCATAGTAAAAAGGCACCAGCCGGCGGTTCAACCGGCAGGTGCCTTCCTATTCATGCTGGGTTACTTCGGATCCTGGAAGGTGACCGATCCGACCACCTGTCCGATCCGCTGCCACAGCGCATCGGTCTTCACCGCGTCATTGACCCGCACTTCCATCGTGTAGACGATGCCGTTCTTCTCGAACACATACTGATTCAGCGTGTACGGGATATCGCTGCTCACGTACTGCAGGGCGAACTTCTTCACCGTCAGTCCGAGGAGCGGTTCATCGGTCAGCGTATATACATAATCCGCATCGATCTCGTGGTTCTTCTTATGCTCCGCTTCGATAGCGCCCACGGTATCGGACAGGCTGCCGTTCTCATCGGCAGACAGCTTAATGCTGCCTCCGTTGAAATAGAACGAACGGCTGCGGGCCATGAGGCTGCTGTAAGCGGAATAGTAGTCCTCGAGATCCTCGGGATCGAAGCTGTTCCAAGCTTCCGGCACGATAATCGAATAACCGTATTTCTCATTCGTCACGGTAACCGTATCGCTGTCCTTCAGCAGCTCGTTCTCATCCTGGATGAATCCAATGGAGGCATTCATGCCGTTCTTCGGGAAGTGGACGGAAGCGATCAGGCTGTCGATCGTCTTCTGGGCGGTCTCCGCGCCATCCTTCCCTTCCGCATAATTGAACTGCAGTTCATACTTGTACTTGTCCTTCAGAATATACAAGACCCTGGCATGCTCCCACTCGTCGCCCATCGTGTAGGCGAACTTCTGCTCCAGGGCAGGCACGCCGTCCACCGTCGTCTCCACGGGAGCTTCCACCTGGCGATAGTCTTCCACATACGAGGCTTTGAAGCTCTCCTCATCCCGGGCCGCCCAAGCTTTGACGGTGTCACCGGACGAAGCGGAGCTGATGCGCACCGCGAAGTCCACACCGGACTCCTCGTGATAATAACTCAGTCCTTCGCCGTACCCGTCCTCCCAATCTGCAGGAATATCAAAGGAAAGTCCATACTCCGTCGCAATTGTATTCTTGTCCTGGTAGGAAGAGATGTCCTTCAGCGTCTTATCCCCGGCATCGAAGGACAGCGTGAACGTATCGAGCAGATCTTCGTACAAACTGCGCTTGGCGTTGTTCTGGTAGTTCGTCTCATTCTGGACAACGAGGGTCAGGTAGTAGACCTTGTCTCCCTTGTGGAAGGCTCTCGCCTGGTAATAATAGTCCCCTTTGGTTTTGCCCACCAGTTTGGCGTAAGGCTGGGTCCCGTCTTCCACATACCGCTTCTCAAGCACCGTTTGCGACTTACCGTCCAGCTTGCGAAGCAGTGCGTATGGCGACAGTTCCTTGCTCTGGTCTTCTTCGACGTTGATGCTGATGGCATACTCCTCTTTCGCATCGCGGAAGGTGACGGCGCCTTTGCCGCCGAACTGGTTCATCTGGATCAGGCCCGCAGGATACTTCATCGACCAGCCGTAGTGGCTGTCGCCGATCCGCGTCTTGCCCTGATCCGAATCGATATACGAACCGGCCGCATCCTGGACGAGCTTGACATCGGCCGATTTCACTTCGCCCAGCACCACTTCCACCGTCTTGGACTGGCCGCCGGACAGCAAGACGATATTCACCTTCTCTTCCGGCAAATACTTCTTCAGTGCTTCATTGTAACTGACGAGCGTATGTACACCCGTTTGACCGATGGACTGTACGATATCGCCCTTCTTCACGCCGGCCTTCGCCGCAGGCGAATCGGCCTCCACGTAGGTGACCTCCAGACCGCTTCCCGACGGGATTCCCACGACGGCTTCCCAGCTCTCGCTGAGCTCGAGGCCAAGATAAGGACGCTTGACCTTGCCGTACTTGAAGAAATGATCGAGCACATGCTGCACGGTATCGACCGGGATCGCAAACCCGAGGCTGTCGACGCCCTGCTCCACGAACTTCAGCGTGTTGATGCCGATGACCTGGCCTTTCATATTCACCAGCGCCCCGCCGCTGTTGCCGGGGTTGATCGCCGCATCCGTCTGGATCAGGCTGTATGACGACTGCACCGAACGCTCCATCCCGCTCACGATCCCCGAGGTGACCGAGTTGCGCAGGGCGAAGGAGAGCGGCGTCCCGATCGCCATCACGGGCTCCCCTACCTGAATGTCCGAAGGGGAAGCGAACGTGGCCGGCGTCAGGCCCGCAGCTTCGATCTTCACGAGAGCCAGATCGCTCTCTTCATCATAGTGGGTTGTCCGCCCTGCATAGGACTTGCCGTCCGAAGTGACGACGGTAATATTGTGCATATCTTTCACGACATGGGCGTTAGTCAGGATATACCCCTCGCTGCGCACAATGACTCCCGTTCCATGCGCGAGCTGATAACGGCTCTCCACTTTCTTGTCTTCGCCCGGCCTGCCGATGATCGCCACGACCGAGGAAGTGGTCTTCTGGATGACCGCCGCGTTCGAGCTGTTCCCTGCCGCGGCGCTGTCCGCGAAGACTACCGTCGGCCCTGCCAAAGTAACCAGGAGCACGGCTGCTGTCGCCGCCTTGATTACTTTCGTACCCCATCTTCTTGTTGTCTTCATCTTACGTTAATTCTCCCCGCCTCAAGTTTCCATAGCTACTAAAATCTATCACAGCGAAGTAGGCTTGGCAATAGAATTTATAGGTCTTAAGGCCTGGTATTATTCACCTAATTCCAGTGTTTCTCGATCTTCTGTCCCGAAATAGAGGAATACCGGAGGAACTGTATTGCTTTTGGGAAGAGCGGCCCCTATAATACATTAATGATAATGATAATTATTCTCGATTAAATACAGTAAAGGAATCCGCCGAACATGAAATCCATGTCCGTACCCTGCTCTTCTCCTGCCGCCGGCCAGGGCGCAAGAAGCCTGACACGGCACAGCGCCGTCTTCCTCGCCGCGGTGCTGGCCTTACTCGCGGCCATGTTCTTCGCCGTATCGTTCGGCGCCAAGGACATGACGTTCGGCACGGTCTGGGAAGCCGTCGCCGCTTATGATCCGGCTCTGCCCGCGCACCAGATCATCCACGAGCTGCGCCTGCCGCGCGTACTCGGCGCCGCCCTGCTCGGCGCCGCCTTCGCCGCTGCCGGGGCGCTCATGCAGGGCGTCACCCGCAACCCCCTGGCCGACTCGGGCCTGCTCGGGATCAACTCGGGCGCGATGCTGGCTGTAGCGCTCAGCTTCGCCTTCTTCCCGAATCTGCCCTACGGCACGCTCATTGCGCTCTCCTTCGGCGGGGCCGCGTGCAGCACCTTGTTCATCTTCCTGCTGGGCTCCGCGGCCCCGGGCGGCTTGACGCCTCTGCGGCTGACGGTGGCAGGCTCGGTTGTCGCCGCCCTGCTCGGCTCCCTGACCGCCGGGATCGCCATCTACTACGAATTAAGCCAGGATCTCGCCTTCTGGTACGCGGGAGGAGCCGCGGGCGTGAAGTGGTTCCATCTGCGCCTGCTGCTGCCGGTCGTTCTCGGGACCTTGGTCTGCATCCTGCCCTTATCCCGCTCCATCTCGATCCTCTCCCTCGGGGAAGAAACCGCCGTGAATCTCGGGATCCGTACCCGCCGGACCCGCGTGCTGGCCATCGGGGCAGCGGTGCTCCTCGCCGGCGCAGCGGTGTCCGCAGTCGGTCCGGTGGGGTTCGTGGGGCTCGTCATCCCGCATATGGCGCGTAAGCTGACGGGCACGGATTATAAGCGGGTGCTCCCGCTGTCCGCCCTGCTCGGCGCCCTCCTCCTGGTACTCGCGGATCTGGCCTCCCGGGCCGCCGATCCGCCGAGGGAACTGGCGATCGGCGTGATGGTGGCGATGATCGGCGTTCCTTTCTTCCTGTACCTCGCCCGTCAAGAAAGGAGCGGTCTCTGACATGCCCTCGTTATCCGCCAAAGGAAAGCGGGCCTGGAGGACGGGGGCCATACTGGCGGCGCTGGGCGCCTGCGCCGTGCTCCTCTCCATCAATACCGGGACGATGCGCATCCCGCCGCTCAGCGTGCTGCGGACGCTCTTCGGCTTCGGCACGCCGGACGAGTCTCTCGTCCTGTTCGAATACCGGCTTCCCCGCATCCTCGTGACCGCTCTGGCCGGGATCGGGCTCGGGCTCTCCGGAGCCATCCTGCAGGGCGTCTCGCGCAATGCGCTGGCGGACCCCGGCATCCTGGGGCTGCATGCCGGTGCCGGATTCGGGCTCATGGTCTATATCTCCTTCTTCACCGCGATGAAGGGGCCGGCCGCGCTGCTCATTCCGCTCTTCACCTTCGCCGGTGCGGTCACGGCCGCCCTGCTCATCGTGCTCCTGGCCCATGACCGCACCCGCGGACTGCTGCCCGTCCGGCTGATCCTCACCGGCATCGCGGTCGCCGCCGGGTTCGGCGCCCTGACGCTCTTCCTCTCGCTGAAGCTCGACGAAGACACGTACGCGTTCGCCTCCCGGTGGCTGGCCGGCAGCGTCTGGGGGCGCAGCCCGGAGCATGCGGCGGCCCTCCTCCCGTGGATGGCCGTCATCGTCCCGTATGCCCTGACCCGGGCCCGGTTCCTGAACGCCTTCTCCCTCGGCGACGAAGCGGCCGCCGGGATCGGGCTGCCGGTCCGCCGGCAGCGCATCCTGCTGCTCCTGACCGCCGTTGCGCTCTCCAGCGCCAGCGTCGCCATGGCCGGCGGGATCGGCTTCATCGGCCTGCTCGCGCCGCATCTGGCCCGCCGGCTCGCCGGGCCGCAGCATCAGCACCTGCTGCCCTTGGCCGGTCTCATCGGGCTGGTCGTTCTCGTCACGGCCGATACGATAGGCCGGTCGCTGTTCCTGCCGGCATCCATCCCTGCAGGGGTCGTAGTGGCGGCCGTGGGAGCGCCCTATTTTCTGTATCTGCTTGTCCGCACCAAGTAATAACACCCAGAAGGAGACCTCAACTCATGATGAAATCCCTATCCCTAATGAAGACAAAACCCGCTCTGATCCTCGGCATCCTCTCCCTGCTCGCCCTGTCCGCTTGCGGTTCGCCGGCGGCCCAGCCTGCAGCGACAAGCCCGCAGCCCCAAGCCGCCGCAGGGCAGCCTGCCGCTGCAGAGCCGCGGATCGCTTCGCTGTCGATCCACTTGACGAACAACCTGCTCGCCCTTGGGATTACGCCCGTCGGCTCCGTACTCGGAGGGAAGGCCAAGGACTTCCTGCCCCATGTGGCGGACCGCCTTCAGAATACGAAGAAGCTGGGCGTAGCCGCCGAGCCTGATATGGAAGCCCTCCTGGCGCTCAAGCCGGAGACGATCTATGCGGATGAAGCCTTCGCCGGCAAAGACATCTCGAGCTATAAGAACATCGCGCCGACCGAGGTGATCTCGCTCGACCAGGGAACCTGGCGCGACCACCTCAAGACGATAGGCAAGAATGTGCACCGGGAAGCGCAAGCCGATGCCTTCATCGCGGATTACGCGAAGCAGGCCGAGAAGGTCAAGGGGCTCATCGCCAATAAGCTCGCCGGCGGCACGGCCATGGCGATCCGCGTCTCGGCCAAAGAACTCCGGGTCATGGGCATGGCGCGGCCGCTCGGTCCACTTCTGTTCCAGGATCTCGGCCTGAAGCCGGCCCAAGGAGTCGAGAAGATCAACAAAGCGTATGAGACTGTCTCCCAGGAAGTGCTGCCGGACTACAATCCGGACGCGATCTTCGTGATCGTCAATGTCGAGGACGACGCAAAGAAAGTATTCGAACAGCTGCAGGCCAACCCGCTGTGGCAGGGGCTGAAGGCCGTGAAGGCGGGCCAGGTTTACCTGATCCCCGAGCAGCCTTGGCTTGACTATTCCGCCCTCGGCAGCAAGATGGCGCTGGATGAAGCGGAGAAGCTGTTCGCGAAATAAGAGGGCACAACGGCCGCAGGCCGAAGTCGCATAGCCATAGCAAAAAAGCGGTCTCGGAGTCTCTTCCGGACCGCTTTTTTGTTTACATGCACACCACCGTATTGCGCCCCTTCCGCTTCGCCATATACAAGCTCCGGTCGGCCCGCTTCAGCATGGACGGGATGTCGTCGCGATCTCCGTTCCATACCGTGATGCCGAGCGAGACCGTCACGCGGATCGGCCCGCCCGCTCCCGCTTCGAACGCGTGGCCCGCAATGCGGGAGCGCAGTCGCTCCGCGAAGGCGGCTCCATCCTCCAGCCCGGTATCGGGCTGCAGTACGATGAATTCTTCTCCGCCGAAGCGGCCTGCGAGATCCGAAGGCCCGGCCGTATCGCGAAGGATCCGGCTCACCTCGGTGAGTACGATATCTCCGGTATCGTGGCCGTACGTATCGTTGATCTTTTTGAAATGATCGATGTCGAGCAGCACCACGGCGAGCTTCCTCTGGGCTGCCGCATGCCGGTACATCCACTCGTTGATGCTCCGGCGGTTGTTCAGTCCCGTCAAAAAATCCGTGCGCGCCTCCGCTTCCTTCATTGCATTGAGCTCGCCGAGCTGCCGGATCGTCCGCTCCAGCTCTTCCTTGTGGTACAGGTTCTCCCGGTGCAGCCGTTCGAGCTCCTGGTTCGAACGGGACACGATGCCGAGCAGCTTCTCATAATCCAGAATCGCCAGCACTTGACGGGCCAGGACGAGCAGCGTGGTCGCAATCATCCCAAGCCACAGCGGCGTGCGAACCATCTCCGTGAGGAGCATGCAGCCGATCAGCACACAAGCCGCAAGGTACGGCATCAGCGTCTGTACGCGGTGCTCGATCCGCACTCCCCCTTGCGGCGGCGGGACACCTGCGGGGGCAGCGGCCGGAAGCACCGAGGCCATTGCCATCAAGTGCAGCGCCAGCATCCAGATCGGATCGATCAAGTCTCCGGAGGCATAAGTGCCTGCAATATTCCGGATAAAATACAAATGGTTAGCAAGCGACCACAGCCCGACGGCCGCGATGCTGCACAGTTCGCCGAACTCCCTGCGGCCGCGCTCGCGGTAGCGGAGGTAGAACAGCAGACTCCCGGTCCATCCTCCTGCAGACAGGACCGGATACAGGAGGGAGATCACCTTGGCCCCGAGCTCGCCGTCCGGGGAATACGTCAAATGGGGAGAAAGCAGAAAATGCCATTCCAGGGTGCTCGCCACCGTCATGATGATCACCAAATCGAAGAGCACACGAAGCGTAGCCGCCTTATTCGTATGATTCTGAGAATAGACAATAGCGATAAAATAGAAGATCGGCACAGCCAGATAGAACGCATCGCCGAGCGACAGCATCGGATTATGGCCCTGCCAAGCCAAGAGGTCGCTGCCCCGCCAGATCGTCTCGGCTGCGAAGTAGAAGCAGCTTCCAATGAAGAAGAAGGTCCAGCGCCGCCGCTCTCCCTTCTCCTTGGAACGCAGCCCCTTCCAAAGGATCCACAGCGCTGCGGCCATACCGAGCGGGGAGACAATATCCGAGACCGTCCCCTTCCAGCCGGCCGGCACGGCCAGCAGCAATCCATAGTATAGCGGCGTGTATGCCGCAATAAACGTCACAACGGCTCGCAGAAAAAACGGTGACAATCTTCGGGCGTATTGAGCTTCCTTATCCATGTAGTCATCATGCCCTTCGGGTGGTCGGAATGGTCGTGTCGTCTCCATAATACTACTGTCCTTCCATACTACTGCCCTTCGTCCCGGAAAGCAATGAAAACATAGGCCATTGTACCCACTCGCCTCCATTGTAATGTCTTCCATTCCTTCAGCAGAGCCGTATGCCAAGATAAACGGCTTCGCCGTCTTTTAAGGACGATGCGCGTTTATAAGATATATAAGATGGCAGGATCGAGCCCTGGCGAGATAAATTCTTATATATCAAAAAAGCCGCAGCCCGAAAAATCCGGATTGCAGCTTGTACGGAAGGGGGGTGCCGGGATCGGCCCTAGCGCTTTTTCATACCGAAAAACTCGCAGGTTCCCCGCGGGTGGTAAGCTAATTCGGAGACGCCCGACTGGATGACGACCGTCGTCTCATCGAACCGGATGACGCATCCTCCCGCATCGATAATATGATCGTCCTTGAATACCCGGATCGGCACGCGGCGGTCCAATGCTTCCTGAAAATCCTCATCCGTCTCTAGACGGCGGTTATAGGCCATGGCTGGAATTCTCCTTATTGGGATAAAAATGGTGTGTCCCCCGCTGTCGCCGGAGGTCCCTTCACCAAAATACCATGTCCCGCCCCAAATGCCAAGCCGCGGAGGCCGCCGCATTCCCATTCCGGGTACGGAGCTGACGCAGCCTTTTTTTGGGATAGAGCTCTTGCAAATAATACGAATTCGTAGTATCCTGACAGTAGAATATATTACCATATCGTAGCAATTGGAGGATCTCATCATGGAACAGCTGTTGGAGCTATTCTTAAGGAACGGACTGCGTCCGCTGAGCCTGTTCGCCGATGCCGCCGACCTTGAGAAGAAAGTGACCCGCTCCGAGCTGACCGCGCTGCTGCTCATTCTTCTTCGGGGGGAGCTCACGATGTCCGAGCTGGCCGTTCAGCTCGGCGCCCCGCTCAGCACCTTGACCTCGCTCGCGAAGCGTCTTGAGAAGAAGGGCCTGATCGCCCGCAGGCCCTCGCCCGTCGACCAGCGGATTACGCTGGTGGACCTGACGGCGGAAGGCCGGGACATGGCTTCCCGGGCGAAGGGGATGATGGCTGCTTACCTGAAGCGCATCGAGGACATCCTGACCCCCCAGGAGATGAACCAATTCTTCACCCTCTTCATTAAGGTGGCCAAGGCAATGCAGGAAGGAGGCAGCACCGAGCACGCTGCCGACGCGAAGCCGGCCGTTCGGAAGATCTTCATAGAAGACTGATGAACCTGAAGAGGACTGAGACTTGGAGAGAAACGAACATGCTGGGAGAGGACGGAAGGGCGGCCTCTTTTTTTGCCCAATTAGTACGAAATCGTAATAATCAAAGGAGCGGATGATCATGCGCATTCTCATCTATACAGGTAAAGGCGGCGTCGGCAAGACGAGTACGGCCGCAGCCACCGCAGTGAAGCTGGCTGCCGAAGGCTGCCGCACGCTCATCATGAGCACGGACGCCGCGCACAGCCTCTCCGATTCGTTCGGGATTCCGCTCGGCAGCGAGCCCGTTCCTGTGGCGGAGAACCTCTGGGCACAGGAGATCGACTCCCTCCGGGAGACCGAGAAGCGCTGGGGTTCGGTCCAAAGCTGGCTGCAGGGCATGATGCAATGGGCGAAGCTCAGCGACATCACGACAGAGGAGATGCTCGTCTTCCCGGGACTCGAAGAGCTCTTCAGCCTCCTGCGGATCAAGGAGCATGCGGCCAGCGGCCGGTACGACTGCCTCATCGTCGACTGTGCGCCTACCGGGGAGACGATCCGGCTGCTCAGCTACCCGCAGCTCCTCGGCTGGTGGGTCGAGAAGATCTTCCCTTACGAGCGCAAGCTCGTCAAGCTCGCAAGGCCTCTCGCCAAAGCCGTGACCCGGGGCGGGCTGGAGCTGCCGAGCGACCAGGTGCTGGACTCCATCGAATCCTTCGTCCGTGAGCTGGAAGAGCTGCAGGGACTGCTCTTGGATCCGGATACCACCACGGTCCGGATCGTCATCAACCCCGAGAAGATGGTCGTTGCGGAAGCCCGGCGCACCTTCACGTACCTGAACCTGTTCGGCTTCCGCACCGATGCCGTCATCGTGAACCGCGTGCTGCCCGAAGAGGCCGGTACGGGCTACTGGGCAGCATGGCGCGAGGTCCACGGGAAGTACGAGGAGGAGATCCGCCACTGCTTCGCCCCTCTGCCCATCCTCCGTGTTCCGCTGATGCCTTCGGAGGTGCATGGACTGGAGATGCTGCGGCGGGTCGGTGAAGCGGCCTTCGCAGGTCACGACCCCCGCGGGGTGCTCTACCAGGGGCGGATTCAGGAACTGCGCACCGAGAACGGGGAGCGGTTCCTCGATATTGCCCTGCCCTTCGCCGCCAAGGAAGAGCTGCAGCTCAGCCAGAAGGGCGATGAGCTGACGATACAGGCGGGTCCGTACAAACGCAAAGTGCTGCTGCCCCGCATGCTGCTTGGCTGCCCGATCGCCGGTGCGCGGTTTGCAGGCGAGAAGCTCTCGATCCGCTTCGGCGAGAGAGCCGCCGACCATTAAGACAAGGAGGTGATACTTATGCGCCGAACACCGATATCCGCCCGCCTGCTGGATAAGCTGATGGATGTTCAGGAGGAGTTGTTCCATGAAGCTCTTCCCGAGAAGGCCCGCTCCCACTTTCGCTCCGCGAGGCGGGAAGCCCTGCTCGGCCTCCGGGCCCTGCTCGACGAAGCCATCGAACAGACGCAGGAAACGACCGATTCTAAAAATGCGCCCGAGAACCGCGGCGGGAGCAGCAAGATTGCGATAGACGAGTGAGTAAGAGCCCTGACTTAGAAACTTGAGAGAGACGGTGATCTTATGTTGACGACCGCTTCACCCGCCCGGCCTGCCCGAGGGACGCTTCGCTATTATTCCTTTGCCTCCTGGCTGTTCGTGCTGCTCGGCCTGCTGCACAATGTCGTATTCGTTCTCCGCTCCTCGATGAATCCCGCGGTCCGGGTACAGAATCCGGTCATCCAAAGCATGGAGGATTATAAGATCGAATTGTTCGGCACGCACACCATGCTGCAGTTCTATGAGGGCTTCAGCCTGACCATGGGCTGCCTCTTCCTTCTGCTGGGCTTCATGAACGTGCTCGTCTCCCGCTCCCTTCCGCTTCCTGCCCTGAGAAGCGCCGCCCTGTTCAACGCATTCGCCTGCCTCGTCCTTACCGCGCTGTCCCTGGTCTATTTTCACCTACTCGCCACCTCCTTCCTTCTGCTGTCCCTGCTGGGGTATGCGCTGTTCTATATAATGACGCGTGGCAGGGCGGCCCGCAGCTGAAGAAGGCTGCGCGCTGGAGAGCGGGCCTGGGCACCGAAGGAATGGACATCGAGGCCAAGAGGCTGCGGTTCCGCATCCTGAGCCCCAAGAGAGACTGAACCCGCTTCAAACAGCAGCAAGCCCGTCCTGCCGGGGTGGCGGAACGGGCTTGTTTGCTTGTCATATGGACTTCAGGCTATATGGCGGCAGGCAGCGCCTAACTTTCGTTCATTAGGCAGCGGGCGCAATCAACCTTCCCAGCCCGTACGGGTAACCTCCGCATAGAAGCGGTGGAACTCCTCGATGTTCAACTGCTGGGCGGCATCGGACAGGGCGGTAGCCGGGTCCGGGTGAACTTCCACCATGATACCGTCGGCGCCGGCAGCTATCGCGGCTTTGGCGCATGGGGCAAGGATGTCTTTGCGCCCCGTGGAATGGGTCACATCGACGAGCACCGGCAGGTGGCTCTCCTGCTTGAGGATCGGCACCGCCGAGATATCGAGCGTATTGCGCGTCGCTCTCTCGTAGGTACGGATGCCCCGCTCGATGAGCATGACCTGCGTGTTCCCGCCGGCGACGATGTATTCCGCCGCATGCAGGAACTCGTCGATCGTAGCCGCCAGGCCGCGCTTCAGCAGGATCGGGATGCGCACCTCGCCCGCCGCTTTCAGCAGCTCGAAGTTCTGCATGTTCCGTGCTCCGATCTGGATGACGTCGATGTATTCGGAAGCAATCCCGATATGGGCCGGGTCGACGATCTCGCTGATCGTCTTCAGGCCGAACTCGCTTGCGACTTCCTTGAGGATCTTGAGCCCTTCGATCCCTAGCCCCTGAAAATCATACGGCGACGTCCGAGGCTTGAACGCGCCTCCGCGCATCACCGATACCCCTGCTTCCTTCAGCGCGGCCGCCACCTGGCGCACCTGTTCGTAGCTCTCGACCGAGCATGGGCCCGCTACCATCACCGGGCGGCCGCCCCCTACCGCCGCATCGCCCAGCTGGACGATGGTGCTTTCCTGCTGCTTCTTGCGCGACACGAGAAGCTGCTTCTTATGACCCGTCTGCTGCAGGTCCAGCGAAGCCTGGAAGATCTGCTTGAACAGATGGCGGACCGTCTCATGGGTGAACGGTCCCTTATTGCGGGAGACGAGCTCCTCCAGCATCGCTTTCTCCCGGACGGGATCGAACTTCGGTACGCCCTGCTTTTCCTTCTCCTGGCCGATCTCCTGGACGATCCTCGCCCGTTCCGACAGCAGCTCCAGCATGACCCCGTTGATCTCGTCCAGTCTTCCTCTTAGCTCATCCAGCCTCGTTTGTCCCATTGTACCTGAACACTCCTTCGCTCTCTACTCGGATTTTTATGAAAACACAAAAACTCCCCGCCGCAAGGGACGAGGAGCCGTGGTACCACCCTTATTAGAAAGAGCCTTCTGCCGCCCGCCGGACGGAAAGAGCTTCCTTCTCACTTTCAGCCCTTTAACGCAGGGATACGGAGTAACCTAGACGCTTGCCGCAGAGGGCGCACGCTTCAGAAACCGGCTCGGGAGTGAACTTCGGCGGATGGCTGTCGATCGGGTGCTCTCAGTCTCCGGCACGCCGTCCCTGTCATGAACCCATTCCGCTTACTCTTTCCTTCATTGCCTGTAGGATTATTCGCTGTTGACATCGTTCGTGTTGATTTGATCGAATTGTAACCCGGACTCAGACAGCGCGCAAGAACTTGGTTTAACGCAGGTTTGCTTCATAGCAGTGAAGGATTATAGGAATACATGGATATCGGAGAGCGATGAACCGCGGTGCGGCTGGGTTCCGCCCCGGAGCAGTGGTATACTGGAGGCAGCATCGATTACGCGGAAAGCAGGAATGAAGTTATTATGAACGACTCACTCGTCTGGCTGGCCTTTGCCGCCGCATGTATCGTCTTCTATCTCATCAACCGGATCTACCGCCGGAGCGGGCGGCTCGGGCAGGCGGTCAGGGAACTGCAGCGGCTGACTGGCCGCGTGCGGCAGGAAGAAGCCTCCTCGGAGGACCTGGCCGAGTGGAACCGGTGGCTGCAGGCCCTCGAAGCATACCCGTCGGATTATAACCGGCTCAATCAGGACATCGATTTTACCGGAGCGTTCACCGCCTATCTGCAGGCGCATGCTCCCCACGATCCGCGACTTCCTGCCCTGGAAGAAGCGGCGCGGCATCCGAAGGACACGATCTGGGGCATCCGCATTCCGGGGGACAAACGATGAAGCTCAGCGTATTGGATCTGGTCCCCCTTGCACCCGGCGCAGGCAGCGCGGAAGCACTCGGACAAGCCTTGCGGCTCGCGCAGACCGCCGAGCAGCTGGGCTATCACCGCTATTGGGCGGCCGAGCACCATGACCTGCCGAACCTGGCCTGCACCGCGCCGGAAGTGCTCCTTGCGCATATCGGCGCACAGACAAGCTCCATCCGACTCGGCACCGGCGCCCTGCTGCTGCCGCACTATAAGGCAATGAAGGTGGCCGAGACGTTCCACCTGCTCGCCTCCCTCTACCCCGGGCGCATCGACCTCGGCCTCGGCCGGGCCCCGGGCGGGTCCGCCCACGCGGCGATCGCGCTCAGCGGCAATTTCCTGGAGGGTGTCCGTCAGCTGCCGGACACCCTCCGCAGCCTGCTCCAACTGCTCGAAGGCCGCTTCCGGGTGGAGAACGAGCCGGTCACCGCCCGTCCGGTGCCGGACCTCCCTCCCGAAGTCTGGCTGCTCGGCACGAACAGCAAGAGCGCGGCCTTGGCGGCCGAACACGGGACCGGCTATGTGTTCGGCCAGTTCATGAGCGACCAGGATGCCGCTCCGGCGCTGGCCGCCTACCGCCAGGCTTACCGGCCTTCGAAGCTAGCTCCGGCTCCACGGGCGATCGTGGCGGTGGGCGTCGTCTGCGCTGAGACCGAAGCGCAGGCGCTGCGCCTTGCGGCCGAGGGCCGCACAGCTCTCCAGCCGCAGGGGCCCGGCGAAGGCGGTGCGGAAGAAGCCGAGGCGGACCCGGCAGCCGGGCGCAAGCTGATCGCCGGCACCCCCGCGCAGGTCAAAGCCCGCCTGCAGGCCCTGGCAGAGCAGAGCGGAGCAGACGAGCTGATCATCGTCACGCATGTGGCGGATTACGAGCAGCGGCTCCGTTCTTATGCGCTGCTGGCCCAGGCGGTGTGGGGGTAAGCCCCGGCACAGCTTACATCAAGCCGGCCCACGCCGGTTCGCGCACATCCTGCCAGCGCTGGCGGATCTCACGCATCTCCGCTTCGGGGAGCGGGCCCTTCGCGGCCATCTCCGCATTGCTGCGCAGATGCTCTTCTTTCGTCGTCCCGACGATGGCCGTGTGCACACCCGGCACCGATAGCGTGAAGCTCAGCGCGGTCTCGAGAATCGCTTCCGGCCCGCGCTCCAGGAACGGATAATTCAGCTTGTCCAGCCGCTCTCTGTACTCGCCCGGATTGTTCGGCTCGTCCTCCGCCCGGTTCCAGGCCACATTCGCCACCGGTCGCTTCGCGATCACGCCGAGTCCGTTCCTCGCTGCGCGTCCAAGCGTCAACTCGATCGCCTCTTGATCGGCGAAGTTGACCGACGTCTCGATGGCATCGAACAGGCCGAGGTCCAGCGCATACAGCATATCTGTGCTGTCCCCGCTGTAACCGATGTAGCGGACGAGCCCGTCGCGCTTGAGCTTTTTGACCTCCTCCACGAGGCCTCCCTGACGGAGCACCGCTTCCGTACAGCTGTGGATCAGGATCAGATCGAGATAATCCGTCTGCAGCCGCTTCAAGCTCCTCTCCACACTGGGCCGTACATTCCTCGGATCCCAGTCCGGATACTGCAGGCCGACCGAGGTGCCCTCGCCGCATTTGCTGAACAGATAATAGTCCGGCCTCCGGTGGGAGACTGCCTGCCCGATCAGCTCCTCGCTGCTCTTGTAACTCGCCGAAGTATCGATGACGTTGATCCCAAGCTCGAGGGCCGCGTTCAACAGCTTCTGCGCTTCTTCGAGCGGGGTGTTCTCCAGCCCGATCATCGCTCCGCCGAAGCCGAGCACCGACACGTTCATATCCGTTTTGCCGAATGTTCGCTGTTCCATGGGTTAGCTCCTCCTCCAATGGGTTGTCCCTACTTACTTACCCGTCCGGAAGCCATTGGAAGCTGAACGAACGTCCTCCGCCAGGCAGACAGAGCATCGGTCCCGTTGAACTCCGGGGCATATCGGCCCGATGACCATCCGTTTACACGCCCCCACCAGCGGTGTAATCCTAAGCATAAACCCTAGTGGGAGGCGGTATGCTTATGAAAACGAAGGACGAACGCGCCCGAAAGATCATCCTCCTGATCGCCATCCTGATCCTCTTGTACATCCATGAAGTATTGTATCCGCGGCAGATCGAGGAGAGAAAAGCCGGCATCCCTCCGGTGATCGAGGCCCGTGGCGGTCAAGTGGTCCGGATTGATCGGGTTACGAAGAAGTTCAGCCCGTTCCAGACGCTCAGCGGAACCGAGAGGGGCAACGTATACTTTGAAGTCTTCTACACCAAGAACGGGAAGCTCTACACCGCTTACTACCGTGCCAAGGGGATCAAGAGGCGCGGTAACGCACAGCCCGAACAATGGGTCTTCCCCCAAGACGATACGGACAGCGCGTCCCTGCCGCCCGTTACGGCGCCGCCCCATTCTTCCCCCTAAGGAGATGTTCAACCGATGCTGACCCTGTTCTTCTGGCCGCTCGTCATTCTCTCCGTCCTCCTGTCTCTGTCCGGTCTGATCCGGCGCTCTCCCGCCCTGCTGTACACCGCCGCGCTATGCATTGTTCCCACCTGTCTTTATCTGGCCGCTACCCCGAGATTCTTCGCGTGGGGCCTGCTGTTCCCCCTCGGTTATGCGGGAGCCGCCCGAATACTCCGCTCTGCAGCGGCCCGCCGGGTAGTCGCCGTGCTGTTCGTTCTTCCCGTCTATGGCCTGTTCGGCTGGCTCGGTTATGTAGTCACACATCCGTGATCCGCCAACATGTCATGCCCAGTCCTGCTCTATCGTACAGAAAGGCTATAAACGAATCTCTCCCCTGCCCCACCGGCCGTTGGACCGGTCGACTTTTTTAGCAGAAACGTGTCTCCTGTTTTATTCGTACTTCCCGCGGCTTGAAGCACGCCTTCTTCTCTGATCCCGCGGGGGCTGAACGTCTTACCATATTTTCCTATGCAAAATAGGCTGGAGCTGAAACATTTCCACCCTTACTCCCGTTTACTTATATGGAATTAAATGGCTAACTATTTCATTGTAAATGGAGGTACCTGCATGAGAACTGGTTTGTTGAAGAGCCGGCTGCTGCGTTACTCTGCTGTAGTAACAGCCGCTGCCATATTGGCCATCCCTGCGGGGACGTCCTCTTACGTCCAAGCCGCCGCCCGTGTCGAAGCGGCACAACCCAAGATTGTCCAAGCCATTGCCGCTCCCCTAGCACTCGATGACCAAGGGAATGTGTGGGGTAAGGCCCTTCGATCCGTCTCGGTCAAAGACGGATTTCATCGTTCCCTGTTAATGAGAGGTAAAGGATTGGATCAGGTGAAGAGCGTAGCTTACGGAAGAGGAAATACAGTGGCTTTGAGGGAAGACGGAACCGTCTGGACCATCGAAACCGAGGACCCGAACGTTTCGAAAGAGCCTGTCTACGTATCACTTGGAGATCAGGTGTCCGGACTGCATGGAATCGAGAAGGTCATTCTCTATGGAATGCTCGGTCTGGCGGTGGATCAAGAGGGGAAGGTGTGGATGTTTGAGTCGGCTCCTCGGTGGGTCCGAAACAGTATCCCTTTAATGAAAGCCCAACAGCTTCAAGGCCTGGATTCGATCAAGGACCTCGCCTTCGGATCCACGGGAGTGTCCTTCTTGCGTGAGGATGGAAACGTATGGATCATCGAATACCCCAAGAGTCAGTACGGCTTCATTTTGAATGAAAATGCGATTCTCTCGACCGCCCCCAAGCAAATAAAAGAACTGAAAGGGATCGTGAAGCTTGATACCGACTCCGCCCTGGCCAAGGATGGCACCGTATGGGTATGGGGAACCGGCGTGCTCGCGACCAAACAAAAAAACAGTTTTGACACCGCGGTTTCCCCATATCAGCTGCCCGGTTTATCGGAAGTGACGGATTTCGATAACGGAGGCAAGCATGCCCTGTTCGTAAAGAAGGATGGTTCCGTCTGGGGGCTTGGCTATTTCACCCTAAGGATGGGAGCCCTGGGCGGGGAACATCCGGAAGTATGGAAGGACCTCGCCCGAATAGAGGGATTGACGGATGTCGTGTCCGTGTCCGTCAACGATGAACGCGACGGAGTCGAGGTGGATGCTGCCGTCAAGAAAGACGGCACGCTGTGGTTATGGGGTATCGACGATTCTGCGACCTTTCACCCCAAACCGCTCCAGGTCGACTTTCGAACAAATTAAACTCTCAAAAGCCTGCTCCCTTAACGGGGCGGGCTTATGTTGATCTTGATATTACGGCTCCAGCTCTTCTTTGATAATGAATAATTCAACAGATAACTCCTTGAAAGCACCTCGTTTGGGGTTGTATTCTAAATCCATGATACGTTTTTTTATTGACTCACCATCTTCATCAAATTCGCTTTCATAGAAGCCATCAATTAATTTTCTTTTTGTTTTTAGGCTCGATTCCACATTCGCTCTCCTCCCTCATAATAAGGGTCATTAAATTGGACCATATCATCTTCCTCATAGCAGATATCGCAAATATCGTACGAACCAGGCGGCTCCTAATCTAATGTTTTATATTCCACAACATGGACAATAATACTTTTCCTTCATATAACATTCCCCTAGTCAGCCAGGTTCAGTTTAACTTGGAGCTGCTGCCGGAAGCCGCGGCCGCAGTTCATATCCTCTTTCAGATCCGGCCCGGCCTCCCAGGATGGATCACTCCGGAAAGTCGGCGCTTCACGAACCGAAGAGCCCCTTCACCAAGTGGTGAAGGGGCTCGGTCCATTCTATTCTATGAAGCTGAGGCTACAGCGACTTGCGGTAGATCGCCAGCACATCGTCGCGGTCCAGCTTCTGGAAGAAGCCGAACGGTCCGTAGACCATCGCTTTGTCCGCCATCTCCTCGAGCCGGTCGTCGCCGATCTCGTAGTCGGCCAGACGGCTCGGCGCGCCGATGGACGTCCAGAACGTGCGGAGCGCCGCGATGCCTTCCAGCGCGGTCTCCCGGTCGGACTTGCCGGCGGGGTCGACGCCGAACACATTCACAGCCATCTGCTTGAACCGGCTTACGCCGCTGTCCAGCACATGCTCCATCCAGTTCGGGAATAGGATCGCGAGACCGCCGCCGTGCGGAATGTCGTAGACCGCGCTGACCGCATGCTCGATGTTGTGCGTAGCCCAGTCGCCGCGCACCCCCATCGCCAGGACGCCGTTCAGCGCCATCGTGCCGCTGTAGAGAATCGTCTCCCGGTGCTCGAAGCTCGACAGATCCTGGAGCAGCTTCGGCGCCGTCCCGATCACCGTGCGGAGGATCGTCTCGCAGAAGCCGTCCTGTACCGGCGTGTTGCCCGTGTGGTTGAAGTAGGTCTCGAACACGTGGGACATGATGTCCACCATACCGTAGACCGTCTGGTCCCGCGGCACGGAGAAGGTGAACTCCGGATCGAGGATCGAGAAGCGCGGGAAGGCATGCGGGGAACCCCAGCCGAACTTCTCCTTCGTCTCCCAGTTCGTGATGACCGAGCCCGAGTTCATCTCGGAACCGGTCGCCGCCAGCGTCAGCACGGTGCCGAACGGCAGCGCATCCTGGGCCGCCGCCTTGCGCGTGATGATCTCCCACACGTCGCCCGCGTACTTCGCCCCGACCGCGATCGCCTTCGTGCAGTCGATTACGCTGCCTCCGCCTACGGCGAGAATGAAGCTCACGCCTTCGCTGCGGCAGATCTCGACGCCCTTGTGCACCGTAGTCAGCCGCGGATTCGGCTCGACGCCGCTCAGCTCGTGCACCTTCGCGCCGATCTCCTTCAGATGTCCGATGACCTTGTCGTACAGGCCGCTGCGCTTAATGCTGCCCCCGCCATACACGACGAGAACCGTGCTGCCTTGCGGGATTTGCGTGCGGAGCTGCTCCAGTGTGTCTTTGCCGAAGATCAGCTTCGTAGGGTTGTGGAATGTGAATGTGTTCATGATGATCTCTCCCTATTCTTCAAATTGTATGGCAGTGCCTGTGACTTCCAGTCCGTACCGCCGGAGCACCTCTTCGGTCAAGCCTTCGCCTCCGAAGGAGTCCAGCGGGGAGATCTCGATCTCCCGGCCTTCGAGCGCTGCCGGGTCGACTCCTGCCGCCAGGAGCCACCGCTTATGCAGACCCAGCACCAGCTCCCTCGCTGTGGCCGGGCTGTCCGCGCCCTCCTTGTTCTTGACCGGAGCGAATTCCCTCTCCCGCTCCATGCGCAGCACGGTCATCTCCTCCATCAGAGGGAAGAAGTCAAAGATAAACCGTTCGAACTTATACGCGTTAGGTTCCTGAGGAGTGTACGGTTCTCCGGCCTCATCCAAGGTTCTTATCTTCTTGTGGGCCGCATGGTACGGCAGGTCCGTCTCCGCATGCTTCTCGATGAAATCCGTGCGGAACAAGTGGATCGAGATATTGCCGAGGCCGTACACATACCGGCTGCGGCTGTCCCGCTCGTACATCAGATCAGGCGGCACGTCGGTGTATTCCACTACGGCGGGCCGCCCGTTCCTCCGGCATAGAATGCCCACCTTCTCCTCCGGGTACGACTTCTCGACGACTTTCGTCGCGACCGGATGATTGTAATGCGCAGCCACGCCGACGAACGCCGGGTCTGCGATCGCGATCAGCGCATTGTCTACGTTGTAGTAGAACAGCCACTCTACGCCGCGGCGCTTCAGGTCCTCCAGGGCGCCCGACTGCTTCAGGGAGGCGAACACTTCGCCGTTGCCGCTCGGCGCGAAGGAGATCTCGTCCTTCGCGGAGAGGAGCACGCGGCCCTCTTCATCCAGCGCAGGCAGAACCCCCTGCCGGAAGAACACGATATCCTCTCTGGGATAACCAAAATAGCTGTGCGACTCGAAGAATCGTACCGTATCCCCGTGATTCTCGGGGCTGGTCATGATATACCACGGCAGGGTACGCTCCGCCAGGCGGGAGAGCCGCAGCATCCGCTCCGCCTGAAGCTGGAACAAGGACTTGCCCGACGGCAGCCCGATATCGTACGTGCCTTTGGGGCCTTCGTGGCCCAGCCGGCTTCCCTGCCCGCCCGCGACGACGAGCGCCCCTACCTGGCCTTGGCGCAGCGCCTCCCAGCCGGCGGCTTCGAACTGACGCTGCTGTGCCTCGCTGTAGTCCACCCAGTGGACTGCTTCGATGGGCTCCATCGTTCCTGTCAGCTCCGGGGGCTGTCCCACTCCGGCGAACAGACGGGCCATCCGGTCCATATCCAAGCGGGAGATCTGCTCCAGCAGCTTCGCCTTCCCCTCTTCGGGCAGCTCGGCATAATAACGGAGCAGATGCTCCTGCCCGGCAGCCTCCGCCCGCGCCTTCAATGCTTCATAGCTTGTACTCATGCGTCCTTCCTCCTATCAGTGCCCGGAATAGGCCTTGGCGTGAAACCCGCCCATTAGCCGGAACAGCGTCTCCCCGTCCCGGCGGAGCAGCTCCGCCGAGGAATCGAAGGCGTACACCATCGCCTGATACGGCTCCGGCACCCATATATATTGATGAACATAGTCCCCTACCCGCTGAAACCCGTTCTTCTCCCAAAAAGAGGAACGTCTGCGGTTCACCGGGGTCTCTTCGCATTCAATCTCAATGACAATGCCCTCGAGTCCCTGATCCTGGGCCCATGCCTTGATTTCATTCAAGAACCGGTGCCCCATACCTCCGCTGCGCACCGCTTCCCCTACCGCTATATAATCGATGAGCAGAGCCCGGATCTCCGCCAGCTTGCCGGTGAGGGCCATGGCTGCTACCGCCTCCCGCTCCCTCCCCGCATGAAGGAAGCCTCCGCCTTTCTCGACGGCACTCCGTATAACACGGACCGGCTTGCGGCCATGCGGCGGGAAGCCTTCGTGGTACACCGGCTCCATCTGGTCCCACAGCTTCTGGTCCCATTGCCCTCGCGTGATGAATTCCATTGAGCAGCCCCCTCCCCTGTCATCATACCAGAATTGCGGGACGGAACCCAAACCGGCGGAGGATCCGCCCAAGGCTTGCAGGCTTATCTCCTTCCCGGCCAGCCTTCCGGGAAGCCGCCATCTTCATTCGTTCTTCATGAAATGTTCATGATCGGGTCATGACGCGGAAGAAGGGCATCGGTATAATGAGAACATAGTCACTTTTTGTACACCTGGATATTCAACAGAGCCACACCAAACCATGCACCCTTAGGAGGAACTTGTTATGTATAAATCCATCGTCATCGGCACCGGCCCCTCCGGCCTGACTGCCGCGATCTATCTTGCCCGCGCCAACCTGAGCCCGCTTGTCATCGAAGGACCGGAGCCGGGCGGCCAGCTCACGACCACGACCGAAGTAGAGAACTTCCCGGGCTTCCCGGACGGCATCATGGGCCCAGAGCTCATGGCCAACATGCGCAAGCAGGCTGAACGCTTCGGCGCCGAGTTCAAGACCGGCTGGGTCAACTCCGTCGACATGTCCCAGCGTCCGTTCAAGCTTCAAGTGGAAGGCATCGGCGAGCTCGTTTCCGAGACGATCATCATCTCTACCGGCGCATCCGCGAAGCTGCTCGGCATCACCAACGAGAAGGAAAGCATCGGACGCGGCGTATCCACGTGCGCTACCTGTGACGGATTCTTCTTCCGCAACAAAAAGATTATCGTGGTCGGCGGCGGCGACTCCGCCATGGAAGAAGCGGATTTCCTGACCCGCTTCGCATCCGAAGTTACGCTGGTCAACCGCCGTACGGAGCTCCGCGCTTCGAAGATTATGCAGGACCGTGCGCGCAAGAACCCGAAGATCTCCTGGGCGCTGAACAACACGCCGCTTGAAGTCATCTCCGGCGACAGAGGCGTAACGGGACTCAAGGTCAAGAACAACGAGACCGGTGCGGAAGAGATCCTGGAGACCGACGGCATCTTCGTCGCGATCGGCCACACGCCGAACACCGGCTTCCTGAACGGCCAGATCACGACCGACGAGATCGGCTACATCCAGGTAACACCGGGCACCACGATGACCAACGTACCGGGCGTATTCGCCTGCGGCGACGTGCAGGACAACAAGTACCGCCAGGCGATCACCGCGGCGGGCAGCGGCTGCATGGCGGCCCTCGAGTGCGAGAAATTCCTCGAAGGCCACATGGTGCATGACTGGAGCCAGACGCTGAACGCATAAGAAGGGTTTATCATCTCTGATGAGAATCCGTGCTGGAACGACAAAGGGAGACTGCCGGGAGGCAGTCTCTCTTTGTCGTTCCTGGCTGAGCGGAGAAGGCCTAGCTTGCTGCATGGCCAGGGAGGGCAGCAAGCAGCCCGGCCGGCTGCGGCCTCGTGCAATACTCCTCCGGTCACTGGAGCACAGCACCCATAGGGGAGAAGCTGTTCACCCTCATCCCCGGCTGGAGGAAGGTGAACGATCAGACCTGAGTCCCCCCCCCCCCCCCGGCTCGGCCCGCCGCAGGCTTACTCGGCTCCCCGGAAGTACCCGGTCCACTCCGCCCGGGCAAGCGCGTGCTCTTTCAATGCCGGGTCGAGGTCTTCAAAGAATACGGGAGCGGCAGGGAGCTCCACCTTCTCCGTATCGAGCGCGTACACCACGATCCGGTACGGATGGTCTCCCGAATGCGGAGGCGGCCCCATGCCGAAGTAAGGGTTGGTCTCCTCTCCTTCCCGGATCGCACCTGCGACGCCCTCTTCCAGGCCCCGGGAGGACGCCGGCAGATTCAGCACGCTCCAGTGAATCCAGTTGTCCGCAATGGGATGCAGATCGTAC
This sequence comes from Paenibacillus caseinilyticus, assembly GCF_027533645.1. Lineage (GTDB taxonomy): Bacteria > Bacillota > Bacilli > Paenibacillales > NBRC-103111 > Paenibacillus_G > Paenibacillus_G caseinilyticus. Next base: position 325,802 of record NZ_JAQAGY010000005.1, on the reverse strand, counting down.
ATCACGACGGCAAAGGACTTCGTGCCCTGCGGCGCTCCCTCCCACTGCAGTGGAGGATTCACGTCCCGCCCGTCCGCCGATGCCCCGTGCGCAAACCGTGCGGGCATATCGCCATAGGCGCCGAAGGCCGGCGATCCCGCCGTGAAGCCGCTGCGGCCCGGCGGTACGGACTCCAGTGTCAGCGTCCGGCTGGCCAGGTCCCACCCGAACCCGGTGCCGAGGGCGGCGGGGATAGCGCGCACAGGCACCAGCAGGCTTCCGCCGCGGTTCACCGCCGGAATATCGTATGTATACGCGATTCCGTCGATCCCGATCTCCTCTTCGCCCGGCCGAACCACAACCGTGCGCGTCCCCCCGCCGGCCTCTGCCGATGCCGATGCCGTCCCTGAGGCCCCGTCCCAGGTCACCTTGGCCCCGAGCGCCTCGAAGACGGTCCGGAACGGGACAAGAATCCTCGAGTCCACCATCTCACCCTGTACGGGCAGTTCCTTGCCGTCCAGCTTCACCGTAACAGGCGAATTCCACTGCAGATAGCTGCCGACATTCTTCATAACATCCCGCTCCTTGGCGGGGGCGGCGGCATTCGCCGCGCCAGCGGTCAACATCAGGGACATGGCGGCCGCAGCAGCAGCCCACCGGCAGATCATAACACTTCTTCTCATCTTCTTCGCTCCTCCATCCCGGAATGTTCAAGCGGCACCTCTTCCGGTATAATAAGAGCAGCATACCGGATGACGGCCGAGTCATCTTTAGGATTGTAATTAAATTTAATACGTTCGTTGTATTTTATGTTACAACCAATTGTTGCCTTTGTCAATAGGAGGTGGGCTTTTTTTGCTGTCGATCGAGAAACAAATCCTGTTCCTGCTCTCCCGGTCCGCATCCATGGACACGCAGGAGCTCATCCGGATCTATGAACGCCGGGACTATTCCGCCCCTGTCATACGCAACGCCCTGTCGCACCTGAAGAAGAACGGCTATGCCGTATCGCCCTCCCGCTCCGTGTACGGGATTACGGAAGCCGGCCGGGCCTTCATCCGGTCCATTAACCGCAAGCCGCTGCTCTACGACAAGCCCTGGGACGGCCAGTGGCACCTCGTGATGCTCGAAATTCCCGAAGCGGAGCGGCGCAAGCGGGACGCCTTCCGCGCCGATATCCGCCAGACCGGCTTCGGCCTGCTGTACCACAGCGTCTATATCTCACCCTGGGATTATGGTGAAGAGGTGCAGGAGCTGCTCGTCAAGCACGGCGTGACGGACCAAGCCGCGCTGTTCCACGGCGAGATGCAGGGAAGGGCCGTCACCCCCGCGGATGCCTCGGGGATCTGGGAGCTGACGGCGGCGGACCGCGAATACCGGGAGAAGGGCGCCTGGTACGCGGAAGAAGGCCGGCCGGCCGCCGACCGGCTGCTCGCACAGGGAGAAGCTGCGGATCCGCTGGATCTCTTCACGTTCTTCCTGAAGCTCGGCGAAGTCCTAAGCGGCCTGTATCTCGCCGATCCGATGCTGCCGCCGGCCCTGCTGCCGCCGGACTGGCTGGGCCGACGCGTGCTGCAGGAGATGCGCGGCACACTGCAGCGGATTACCGAAGCCATTCCCGCCGACTCCTCCTACGCCCGGTTTTTGTAGGGACAGAGCTCTTACCGGCCTGCGGCATGTTCCCCTGCATGCAGGCAGGAGCGAAGCGGCACGGTTTCCGCAGCGGATAGAAGCCATACCCGCCTTGTCCTGACATTATTTTGGCAAAAATTAGATTAGACGACAAATTCAGAGGGATTTGTAACCGAATTGAAATGTTCCGTTCATGTTCCCATAATATTGTTGTTCTATACTAAATCTCGACCCCCTTTTTAATATATAAACCCTTTAGACCCGCAGCCCGTTGCTGTGGGTCTCTTTTTTTGCCGGGGCAGCGGTGCGTTTCGGAGGAAAGCCCCTTGTCCAAATAACCGTATAACTTATCACTTGAAAAGGAGAATCTCCCTCCCATGGATACCCTCATCTATACGGCTCTCGCCTGCGCCTATCTCCTGCTGATCGCCTCCGGTCTGCAGCGCCTTCGGGAACGGGGAGGATTATCTTACTCCTCCATCCCCCTTCTCGTCACTCTCGGGCTCTTCTACGATAACGGCATCATCGCGGCAGGAGAGTGGATCGGCGAAGGACGCCCTCTCCGGTTCCTTAGCGAATTCCGCTACTGGACGCATGCCCTGTTCACTCCCTCCTTGGTGCTGTTCGCTTGGGATACGCTCCGACGTGCGGGCATCTCCCGGGCCCATACCCTGTGGAGTGAAGCCACCGCCTGGCTCGTGACCTTGGGACTGGCCGCTTACCAAACCATAACGGCGGTGCTGCCAGAGGTGGCGAGCCTGGCCCCGCTGCGCGAGTACGGGATACTGCGCTATGTGCCGCAGGCCGAGGGCGGCGGCCCGCTGATGGTCATCGCCGTGGCAGGATTACTGCTCGCTGCCGGCATGATCCTTGCCTTCCGGCAGCGGTGGGTCTGGATGGCGGCCGGGACCGCCGTCTTGTTCGCCGGCCGCCTGATCCCGATGCCGCTGGAGAGCTCAGCGCTGACGAACGTATTCGAGCTCATCCTCATCATAGCGCTGTGGGCAACGGCAAGGCATCAGGACCGCTGCCCGGGACGGACGGCCTGGTAATCCCGCCCCTTCCTATCCCGCTTCTCAACATATCCCCGCCGGGTGATCCGAGGCCGGCTTCGGGCAAGGCTGGTTAACCCATCCTCTCTGCGAGCACACCAAAAAGCCCGTAAGCTCATATGCCGCCGGCATGAACTTACGGGCTGATGTTCTGTTATAGATAAGGCTCGACGATCTTCCGGATCCGCTCCAGTCCTTCCCACATATCACCGGGGCCGTCGTAGATCAGAACGATAGCACCGTTATAGCCGGAAGCCTTCACCGTATCCAGACAGCGGAGATACTCTTCCAGGTCGGGCCGGCCCTCGCCGTCATACTGCGCTTTGGCATGCACAGAGACACTGCCGGGGATGGTCGCAGCCAGTTCTTCGTATTTGGCCGGCAGCTTGAAGTTCCCGAAGTCGGAGATGAGGCCGACCTCCCCGCCGGCCTCGGCGAGCAGCTTCTGGCAGCTCTCCGCCGTAGAAGTCAGGGCCTTGAAGTTCTCCGTCACGACGCGTACGCCATGCTCCGAGCCATACGCCGCCAGGCTCTTCAGCGTCCGCGCCGAGAGTCGGATCGCCTCTTCGTCGGCAGGGGGCGCTTCCCCCGCGATGATACGGATCTGCTTCGCCCCGGCGAGGGAAGCGATGCCGATCCAGTGGCGGATGAACCCGAGATCGGCCTCGCGCCGCTTCTCGTCCTCCGCCGTCAGGTCGCCGTAATCGAGCAGGAGCGTATCGAACGAGATGCCCGCAGCGGCGAACGCTTCCCGCAGCCGGCCGAGATAGGCCGGGTCCGTCGCAGGGAAGTGGAAGTGGCACACCTCCAGCGCCTCATACCCCCTTCTCGCGGCTTCCCGCGGCAATTCGAGGAGGCTCAGCACTTCGGGCTGTTCCTCCTCGTGCGTAACATGCGTGCCGGATTGCTCCTCCCACTGCGTCCAGCGCAGCGGTCCAAGCAGGCGGTGCAGACTCCAGGTGCTTACAGACAGATAAGACATCGTCAAAGGCCTCCCTATGCGAATCATACGTTGGGTTCATCATCCTAGTTATTCCACGTACGCCTGGGATTTCCTGCCGGACTTGTCAGCTCCCCGGGCAGGCCATTGTTTTCCATTCTTTGGTTTTTCTCCGCTGGGCATTGTGGTACGATGGGGACAAGGAGGGAGATCTGACCATGAAAGCACTCGTACTGCCGGCACCCGGCAAGCCGGACACGCTGCAGATCGCCGAGCTGCTGCTGCCGCTGCCAGCACCGGGACGCCGGGTCTCGAAGACGTGCCCGATGCGCTCACACGGATGCCAGAGCACCCTATCCCTGGAGAGATGGCCGCGGACTTATCCCCCTCATTCCGAAACTTGCGACCCAAAGGAGGAAAATGCCATGAAAGAGATTACCTTAGGACCCCTTGAAGAGTTCTCCCGCTTCCCCGCCGAGGTGGAAGTCGAATCGAAAGCCTATTATGTGCTGCAAGAGTTCGATAAGTACCATCTCGTCTCCCGTACCTGTCCGCATGCAGGTGCCCAGGTCGAAGCCGAGGATGGCGAACTGGTCTGTCCGCTGCACGGCTGGACCTTCAGCGAGCATAACGGCGCCTGTCTGAATGTGCCGGTCAAGCCCCTGGCCTCGTACCCCGTTACTGTACGGAACGGGCAGCTCATCGCCCGGATGGAAGAATAACCTGCGGGGGCCCGGCATCCCAGCGGCAGCCGGGTTCCTTGTTCCCCCAAGCCAACCTCACCGTACAGGAGGAAGCCGTATATGAGCCAGCCTATCGCAGTCTTGGTCGTCCACGGGATGGGACAGGAACGCAACCCCTTCGCCGAAGAAATGAAAGCGCTGCTCGCCGAAAGGTATGGCCTGCAGGCAGACCGTCCAGATGCCGCCTCCCACCTCTGTATCGAACCCGTACAGTGGTCCCATGTCTTCGAATCCAGGGAGCAGAAGCTCTTCGACCAGCTTGTCGCCGCAGAGAACCTCCGGTATCAAGGATTACGGCGGTTCGTTATCCACTATCTCGCGGACGCGATCGCCTATCAACCGGTGGAGACGGCCGAGCATAATTATGACGCCGTCCATCACACGATTACCGAGGCGCTCCGGCGGCTGGCCGACACCTGCGGGCCGACTGCTCCGCTCTGCGTGATCGCCCACAGCCTCGGGGCTGTGATTGCGAGCAACTATTTCTACGATCTGCAGTACGAAGTGAGACAGCCGGAGGCGGCGGCTTCTCAGCTGGAGAGAGGCCGCACGCTGGCCCTCTTCTATTCCATGGGCACGACACTCCCCTTATGGAGCCTGAGGTACCGGGATTTCAACCGGCCGATCTCCGTTCCGTCCCAGGGACTGCGCGGCCTGCACCCTGGCGTGAAGGGCGAATGGGTGAATTTCTATGATAAGGACGACATCCTCGGCTATCCGCTGCGTGCCATAGACCCCGCCTACCGGGAGGCCGTGGCCGAAGATGTCGAGGTTCGGATCAGCGACTGGCTGAGGGGCTGGAATCCCCTGTGCCACAGCGAATACCGCAAAAGCCCCGAGGTCCTCGGACGCATCGCCTTGGGGCTGGCACGAACCTGGCGCGAGGCGAACGGCCTGGGCGAATAACTAGGAGAAGGGAAGTAGAGATCCGTCCCGGCCCCCACTCCCCTTCTCTGCTGCGGCGCGGATGGCAGCGCCCCGCGACTGCCTGTCATTCGCGCCGCAGCGCAGCAAAGCTGCCCTCCCTAGCGGGAGAGGCAGCTTTGCTGCGCTTGCAGGCTCTATGCGGATGCAGCAGCGTGGTCAGCGGGCATACCGTTACTACCCCCGCCTAAGCCCTAGACTTCTCCGCAACCGGGAGATATCCAGGGGTTGAACTTGGAGGCCGGGTATGGATTAGTCTTCTTCGCGCTTCTTCAAACGGCGCGGATCCACATCGTTATCCACATCCAGGTCGTCATCGAACTTATCTTCGAATGCATCCGAGATCAGATCCCACTTCACGATCTTAAAGTTCTGGTTGATCACGGCACCATCCTGCATGTTCTCATCGTCTTGGGCGATGAAGATACCGTTCGGATACTTGCTTCCCAGACCAAAGCTAAGCACATCGATACCGTCTGTACCGCTCGTTCCATCTACCGTTGTCCCGTCCCCGATCGCGAAGCTTCCTTCATATTCGTTATCATCATCCCGGTCATAGACCGCATACGTGCTGTTTCCTTGGGAGGAAGCAATCAGGTATCCGTCCCCGTCCTTACCGTAGTACATCGTCAGCCCTTCGATATCCGCCGTCAGGTTGCCTCCATCCGCTGCAGCGATCATGCGGGGAGCTTGATCGCTGTTCGGTTCGGCGCTGTATTTCCAGATCCCTACATCTTCTTCGCCGATATAGAGGTTGCCATATTCATCATCGGCTGCCATACCTTCCGCCTGGGAGCTCAGTTTGAACTCGCGGACTTTCTTGCCGTTTACTTTGCCGCTGCCGTTATCGTACAGTTCATACTGCTCGAATTCGCCTTCTTTCCCTACCACCAACGCATAGAATTTACCGGTACGCAGGCTGTGGTAGAGGCTGAAGCCATATACCTCGCTCATGTCCGAATGGATCGGCGTTCCGATAATGGACGTCAATGCTCCGGTCTCACGGTCGATTGCGAAGATGTCCAGCGTGTTGGCAGTGCGGTTCGAAGCGCCGGCAATATCAATCTTTTTCCCGGCTAGAGGAAAATCGTACCTGACATCAATATTGTTCATTTGGCCCAGCTCATAGGAGTACAGCTGCTTGCCGTTCAGGTCGTATACAAGAATGCCATTATCCTTGTTGGTTGCAATGATCCGGCTCTTGCTGCGGTCCGTCGGATGAACCCAGATCGACGGGTCATCGGCTGCATCGCTTCCGGAAGACACGGCTTGCGTTTCGACAGAAGCTTTCACGACGGCGGCCGGGGCCGCTGCCAAGCTGGCCATCGGGCTCCAGGCCAGTACAGCGACCGAAGAAAGGGCTACCGACAAGGGGAGTTTAGTCCATATTTTCATTAATTATTTCTCTCCTATCTATCTCTATTTAACAACTTGTAGATCATAACGCGATTATGTAAAGGGAAGATCAATGGAATATGGAGTTTTAGTAAAGATGGGATAATTATACATCTGGGTTTCTGTAAAAACAGCCGTGAAATCAACGAAGCCGCTCCGGGCACACCGGAACGGCTCATGAGTATTCATCTTAAACTAACATTCGCCGCTACGCAGCAAAGCTGCCCTCCCTACCGGGAGCGGCAGCTTCGTCTTGTCCGAAGGCCTATGGAGCCTGCCCCGACCGCATTGCCGGTCAAGATCAGCTATGTTCATGTGCAGGGGAATCGCTCCGTTGATCAAGCAGCGCCGCAAGCTTCTTCGAAACCATACTGCGCCACGCTTTGGTCAGCAGCAGGTGCATCTCCTGCGGCTCGACCAGGCTCCTGGGCGGTCATTCTCAAGCGAATCCCCCTCCACCGGCCTTACTTGAACTGCCGCCTTACTTCAAGAGCTTCAAGAACTCGCGCATGAACCCTGGCAGATCGGGCCACGCATGGCCGGTCACGAGTTTCCCGTCCACATGCAGCGGATCCTTGGCGTATGTGGCGCCAAGCTGCTCCACATCCAGGCGGCAGGCCGTATAAGCGGTCAGCGTCCGGCCCTCGAAGAAGCTCGTATCCTTCAGCGCGGAGAACACCTGCGCCGCATGGCAGATCGCGCCGACCGGCTTGTCCGCTTCGAAGAAGTGGCGCAGGATGCGCGGCAGGTTCTCATCCGAGCGGATGTACTCCGGCGCCCGGCCTCCCGGAATGATCAGCCCGTCGTAATCCTCCGGATTCACATCCGCGAAGCCGATATTCGACGGCAGCAGATGCCCCGGCTTCTCCGTGTAGGTGTCCCACCCTTCCACAAAATCATGGACGACCGTATGCAGTACCTTTTTGGTCGGCGAGGCAATCACCGGCTCGTAGCCTTCCTCCTGGATCCGAAAGTACGGGTAATACACTTCCAGCACTTCGCACGCATCGCCGGTCACAATCAGGATCTTCTTGGACATGGGATCACTCCTCAGTATGGTTATGGAAAAGTCTGGAGTACGTTCCTCTCCATTATGAGGAACCCGCCTAGCGTTGTAAATAGGTGGAAAATGTCGAAGGACTGAGCTTACCGTGCAGAGGCATGCCCGCCAGTCCTAGTAGTACTGGCAGATGTTTCGAAATTCCCGAATAAAGCACGGATAGTTCGGTCAAGTATGTTGGCGATTATCTTCCCGGCATTAATGAACCTGGCTCTATACCTATGTAGACCTACACCTTTTATTACGGTTACCTAGTTTATATTAATGGTTATAGGATTCATCCTAACCTTGTACGTTATCCGGTCTCCGTCTTTCCCGTAAGTGCCGTCTCCAAGCTGTCCATAAGTAGCATCTCCCCAAGCATAAATCAATCCACTGTCATCAACTGCAAATGAATGGTAAGCACCGGTCTCTATGTTTATTATATTCCTCCCCACATTATTTCTAAGAGGAACCTTGGAATCCTTCGTTGAACCATTTCCAAGCTGGCCATACTCATTCCATCCCCATGCATACACCTCACCATTTTCCGTCAAGGCTGTAGAATGTTTAAATCCGGCTGAGACAAGCTTCACTTTTCCATACAACCCATTTAACTTCACTGGCTCAGTCCGATTTCGATTTTCCTTTAATTGACCGTCTTTTTCATACTCATTACTACTCCCATCACCAATCTGACCATTAGAATTGTAACCCCAAGCCCAAATGGCCCCATCACGGTCTAAAGCTAAAGAGTGATTATCACCAGCTGCAATGTTTGTAATGTTGTCCAAGTTTTTTACGAGATTTGGTATATTGCTTTTTACTATCTTCCCGTTTCCTAACTGGCCAAATTCATCTCTCCCCCAAGCCCATACCTTACCGTCCTTAGCTAGAGCCAATGAATGATGCCCCCCAGCTTTAATGGCAACTATATTATTCAAAGACTCAACCTTCATCGGTATGGAACGATCCTGGTTCGTGCCATCCCCGAGCTGCCCATATATATTTTCTCCCCAGGACCATACTGCCCCTGATTGGTCTAGGGCAAGTGAATGGTACTCGCCTGTGCTGACCTGAGTAATACCCTGCAACCCATTAATCTGGACGGGTTTAGTAATGTTCTTTTCACCTTCGGTAATTTGACCCTTTGCATTATATCCCCAGCCCCATACAGTCCCTTCTTGAGTAATAGCCAAGGAGTGGTCCGAATCACTGGCTAAAGAAACAATATCATGTAGTTCATTTACTTTAGCGAAAAACGAGCTGTCCTTCCCGGTACCATTTCCAAGTTGTCCAATATTATTTCGTCCAGTTGTCCAAACCGTTCCGTCCGATTTTAAAATAGTGGATACGTAACCCCCGGCATTGACTTTTACCACATCATGACTTCCACTTTTGGGGGATAATGCATCATCTTGAACTGCCTGCTGGCTGCATCCTGTTAAGATAAACAAGATCATTGACCACTTTATCCTTTTCATATTTAGCGCCCTCTTTGGTGTGGAATATATAAATATTGTCTGCACTATATTACCATGTTGTGCCGGACCTGCGAAGATACTGCTAATTGGATTCCATTAAAATAAATGCCAAAGAGGACCCTCCTTGTATGGGAGGATCCTGAAAAGTACGGGGACGTGCTGCGGGGAGGAAATGCGAGGGAATCCTATCGACCGTTGTTCAATATACGCCCTGCCGTATGCTACACGCCGCCGGCCATGGCGACGGGAAGCTCTTCGCGAAGCCACTGCATCTCTTCGGCGAGCACCCGGGCCGGGTCGGGGCCGAACCATTCGAGAGAGGCGTAGTGATCCGTCTCGCGGATCGCCTCCAGGATCGGCCGGTAGTCGACCACTCCTTCACGGAGCGGAACCATGCCGGTCCGGCTGCCGCTCGGGGCATACACATTATGCGGAGCGAAGACGCCGAGACGGCTCCGGTCGGCGATGTTTTTCATATGATAGTGCATCACCCAAGGCTCCAGCCTCTTCAGGCCCTCGAGCGGATCGGTCCCCCCCTCCCAGACATGTAGGAAGTCGAGGTTGATCTTCAGCGCCGGATGGTTCACCATGCGCAGCAAGTCCAGCGCCGAATCGACGGTGTCGGTGAGGGTGCCCGGATGCGTCTCGAGCAGCAGGTACACTCCCTGCTCCTGGCACAGTTCGCATAAGCGGTGCAGGTTCTCCGCATAGAGCGGGCGCTCTTCAGCCGGAACGTCAAGGCTGCCGAGCTGTCCGGCGAACGTACGGATGCGCGGGGTACCGAACCACCGGGCGAGGGAGATGAGGCGCTGGCACTTGTCCAGCACGGCCTTGTGATCCGCCTGGGGCGAGATGTCCAGATAGTCGCTGACCATCGAGATCCCCATGCCGGAGGCATGCAGCCGCTGCAGGTGATCCCACGCCGTGACGCGTTCGTTCTCGTAGAGCTGGTGGGCATGGGTTCCCCACAGCTCGATCCCGTCGAACTGCAAGCGGGAGGCCAGACGGACCAGATCGCCGAAGGAGACGAGCTGGTGGCGGAATGAAATCGTGCAGAGGGAGGTTTTCATAAAGTCACACCTTTCCTGTAGTAAGCTCCGCTCCGGCCGCCGGGGCGGCGAAGTGTGCGATGAACGGCCGGCACAGCGGCATCCATGCTTCGTAAGGCGTGTCGCCCGGCATGGCCAGGAGCGACAGCGGCGTATGCGAGGCGAAGACGCCGGAGCGCACGGCCGGCGTGTACAGCGCCGGCGAGCCGGCAAGCGGCCGCTGGAACACGGCGGTGTCGGTGGTGTCCGCAGGTCCTTCGCCCGCTTGGCTAACCGGCCCGTCCGACGCTTGGCCGCTTGGCCCCGCGTCTGAAGCTGGCCCGCCCGCAGGTACGCCTGCCGGGCCTAAGCCCGCGCTACTGCCGTCAGCCAGTCCTGCGGCTGTCGGCACGGCGGCATGGCCTGGCGCGACCGTTCCACGCGCCGCTGCCGGCAAGACGCTCCCGCGCAGCAGGCTCTCCCGCTCCGCCAGCCTTGCCGCCAGCTGCGGCATGACCTGCGCCGGGGCATAACGCCCGAGCCCGGCCAGGGCCTCGGCCCGCATCGCGGCAAGGCGCTGCTCGTCCCGCAGCAGGCCGAGCAGCTTGGCGGCAGCCTCCGCCGGGTCGATCTGCGGGCACGGACCGGACCAGCCGACGCCGACCAGTACGGCGTCCCGGCCGTCCTCCACAAGCTCGCGGAAGCCGTCCCACGCGGTGCAGAGCACCGGCAGGCCCCAGGCTTTGGCCTCGATCAGGTTGTAGCCGAACGTCTCGCCGGGATCGGTCGAGAAGTTCAAGAGCACGTCGGCCGAGCGGAACAGCGCGTCCTTCGCCTCCCCCGACACCGGGCCGGTGAAGGTGACGCTCATCTGCAGACCGTAAGCCTCTACCTTCTCCTCCAGGAGAGAACGGTAGGCTGCGATCTGCTCCGGCGTGCGGCCCGTGTACTCCCCGGCGATGCTCAGATGCACGTCCGGGTATGCTTCTTTCACGGCATGGAACACGTCCAGCAGCACATGGACGTTCTTCACGTCCTCGAGCCGGCCCATGCAGAGCAGCTGCTTCACGCGGTTCGCCTCCGTCCGCAGCGGCTTGGCAGGTTCCGTGCGGATGCACAGCGGAGCGCGGAACGCCTCCGAGTAAGCCGGCGACAGCGACAGGAGCGCCTCCTTCGCCGTATCTGTCGCGCAGAGCAGCGTGTCGCCCGCCCGCAGCAGGGGCGCGATGGCCAGCCACTGCTTCATCCACCACTCGGAGCCGACCGAATGGGCGAGGAAGAAGAGGTTCAGCGGCACATCCGCGCTATTGCGGGCCAAGAGCAGATACGGGATCAGCGGCGGCAGGTTGGCGTACAGCGTACTTACGCCGTACTGGGCGCAGATCGCCGCCAAGGCCTCCCCCTTCGCTTCCGCCTTCGCGAGGAAGCCCGCCGGGTCCCGCGACGGATCGCCGCCGGCCCACTTCATCAGCTTCAGCGGGGGGATCGGCACGAGCTCGGCGTACTCGCCAAGCGCGCCGACCCACTGGCTGTCGATGGCCCGCTCGTTCACCCGTCCGGCTTGGCCGCCGATATAGCCGATGCGCAGCCCGCTAGACATGGCCCACCCCGGCCGGCTCGGCTGCCCTGCCTTCCATCGCTTCGCACCACATGCCGAATTGGCGCTGCAGCTCGCCTTTGATGCGGAATTCGATCTCATCCGCCTTATCGATCGTCTCGAAGAGCTGGGGGAGGATCGACCTGCGGCCGGTCATGGATAGTTTGACAGCCAAATATTGTGCATGGTTAAAGGCTGCCACGAGGTCGCGGATCTCCTGGCACCAGCCCTCATAATTCTGCTTCGGCAGCTTCAGCGTGTCGTCGAAGAACATCAGGGCGTAATCATAGCTGTACTTGCGGATCACAAGAATGTTCAGCTGCTTCACCGCCCGGGTCAGCAGAGGCAGGTCCCACCCGTGGTTCCCCTCCGCCATATCGATGACCAGCCGGCGCAGACGCGAGACCAGTTCATTATCCTCCGGGTGGAACGTCGCGAGGAAATGGTCGCGAACCGTCGCGAACGACGGCTCTTGCACGGTCTGCGCATCCACATAGAAGCCTCCGCCGAACTCGTTGCCGAGGATCGCCTCGATCACCCGGTCCCGGCTCACGTTCCCCTCCCACCGGAAGTCGGGGTCGAACATGAACCATTCGTCCTCGTTCTCGGTCTTGGAGATCATGAGGTAGTGGGGAAACGGCTTCTGCTGGAACTTGTTCTCCCGCTCCGGCATCAACGACATGTCGATCTGCACGATAAGATACCGGTGCTCCGGCCTGTTCTCGAGCAGATCGAGGAAGACGTTCAGGTTCTCCTCCCGGCTGCGGGCGGCATCGTACCACTCGTACACCTTCAGGCCGAAGAACTGTTCGTAGGTGTTCAGGAAGGCATCATGCCCGATCCGGTCCGAGAAATAGGTGATCTCCCCTTCGTCCGTAATGTCGAAGTCCGAGTCCCAGATCCCGAAGTAGTACGAGCGGTAATCGACGCTGCTGCGCCGTTTGACGATCTCGCAGAGGCAGGAGATCAGGCAGTGGACCTTGATCATACGCCCTGCCCCGCCGCATTCAGCGGCTGCAGGTCCTCCATGAAGTCCAGCAATGCGCCGACCGTATCCAGCCCCTGGAAGTCCAGTTCCTCTTCCGGCACCGCCAGCTTCAAATCCTCTTCTATGTACACGATCAGCTGCAGCAGCCGCACCGAGTCCACATAGAGATCGGCGTTCAGCCGAAGCGAATCTTCAAGGATCTCCCGCTTGGCCGTGTCCGGCAGCTCCAGTTTCTCGGTCAGAATGCGCTGCAATCCCTCTCTTAATTCCTCACGGTTCATCGGGCCGCATCCTCCATTTCCAGCCGTTTGCGGCTGATTTTGCCTGTCGGGTTCTTCGGTATGGCTGTTACGAATTCAATGTCGGCAGGCACCTTGTAAGCAGGCAGCCGCTGCAGGCACATATCCCGCACGGCATCCGCGGATACGCGGCCCGATGCCACGATCCGGGCCTTCACAATCTCGCCCATCACCGGATGGCGTCCCCGGTAGACGACCGCTTCGGCCACCCCCGGCATGCCGAGCAGCACCTCTTCGACCTCCAGCGGGAATACTTTGAGCCCCGACACATTAATGACGTCATCGACCCGCGACAGCAGGTGGATATGCCCCGATGGGGCGATATACCCGAGGTCCCCGGTCACAATGCGTCCGGTGCCGCCGGCGACGGCGAGCTCCGACGGCTGCGCCTCTTCCCGGCTGTCCAGCTCCAGCTTCCAGTGCCGCAGCGGCAGCCCCATATCCGTCGCGGATTCCATCCGCGGGGAGATCGAGATGCAGCCGGCTTCCGAGCAGCCGTACTGCTGCAGCAGCGTATCCGCCAGCCCGCTTAGCTTCGCGAACAGCGGAGCCGGTATCGGCGCGCCGGAGGTCATCAGCTTGTGGAACCGCAGCCCCTCCAGGCTGAAGCCCGTCAGCATGTGGTAGAGCGTGGGCACGCCGTACACGATATGCTTCGGCGTATCGCGGATGACGCTCAGCGCGAACTTCGGGTTCTTGTTCGTCACGATGACCGGGCTCACGCCCCGCTCGAGGGTTGCCAGCACGCCGCACAGGAGACCGTAGGAGTGCGTCACCGACGCCAGCACTACGGGCGTCTCTCCGGCCTCAGCCGGAATCGCTTCGTTATAGGCGGCGATTTCCTCCGCCACCGCGCTCCAGGGGCGCCGGATGAGCTTGGGGCCGCCGGTCGTCCCGGAGCTGAAGCTGTAGAGCGACGGCTCCTCTTGCGCAGCCGCCGCATCCGGCAGCACCTGGCACTGCTCCGGCGTGCCGAAGACGAGCGCATAAGCTCCCGCCTGGCGTGCCGAGGCCAAGGCTGTCTCCAGCGGCGTATCCGCTGCCAGCAGCAGCACCGAGCCGCCCCGCTCGCGCAGGAAGAGCACCAGCGTGACCACGTCGGCCGGGGAGCTCAGACACAGCGCATAGAGCCGGCCCGCTGGGCGGCCAAAATGTTCCAGCGCCCCGTAAGCAGCGAGACGCCCGCTGGCATCTGATGCAGAGAAGCGTTCACGGTTCACGGTAAACATCATGTTCCTCCTTTGTTGACTATGTTGACTATGTTGACTATGTTGCCATGTTGCCATTGTTGATCGTATGGACAATGAGGATCAGACGCCCGACGTCTGCAGCTCCCCGCCGGCCGTCTCGCGCTCCCGAACATGGTACAGCGGGTTCGGTACGTCATGGCTGCATCCCCCCCGCTCTTCGGCGGGAACGAGCCGGCGCTTCGTCAGCTGCTCGACCCGGGTCTCCGGCACGAACAGATTCAGCGTCCGGAACCGCTCCTCATACTGCGGGAAGCGGATACGGTAGCTCTCCAGCATGTCGGCCGCCAGCGTCCAGAAGCGGGATTCCTCATAGCCATACCGGTCCGCCAGCGTCAGTGCCAGCTCTCCGAGATTGATGAAGAACAAGGCTCCGAGCGTCAGCCCCCTGACCGTGGACAGACTGCCTGCTTCGAACGAGGTACCAGGACCCGCATCCCGGTAGATCTCATGGACCGACGGGAAGTCCGGACAGCGCTCCGGCTCCCGCAGGAAGTCGCGGGTGTAGAGCACATCCTCGTGAAAATCCTTCAATGCCGCCCGGACCGGCATGCCGCCCCGGTGCACCAGCACCATGTTCTGCGCATGCGATTCGAGCGCGATGCCGTGGGCCACCGCCAGGTGAACGACCGGCAGCACACATGTCTTGAACAGCCGGCGCAGCCAGCTCTCGACGCCGATGGACTCGAGCCACGGGGCGATGAACAGCGAGCCGTCGAGCTCCCGAGAGCACAGCGCGTGGAAAGGCACAGCTTCCTCTCCCGGTTCGAGATAGCGGTGCACGCTCTCGCGCCAGATACAGCCGAGCGAGCCTGCGGAGCCGCCTGAACGCGATCCGTCTCCGGCCTCAAGCGGAGGGTCATACGACACGCCGGCGAACTCGCCGAGCAGGATCAGCCTCGTCTCCTCCCGCAGATACGGGTCGGAGGCGGCAATGCCCTTCAGCCAGCCGGTGATCGGCGGGGCCGTCACGACGAAGTGCGGCAGCAGCTCGCGCGACGAGGACGTATTGATGAGGTCCATCGACAGCTTGGCGTAAGCCTTGCGCGGGTTCGTACGGTTCGAGAGCGTGCGGATCGACTGCTGCGGCACGTACAGATCCCCTGCCGTC
Source organism: Paenibacillus caseinilyticus (assembly GCF_027533645.1). Taxonomy (GTDB): domain Bacteria; phylum Bacillota; class Bacilli; order Paenibacillales; family NBRC-103111; genus Paenibacillus_G; species Paenibacillus_G caseinilyticus. Next base: position 310,344 of record NZ_JAQAGY010000005.1, on the reverse strand, counting down.
CCGAGCGGTACGATCCGGCCGTCGCGGATATCCCGGAAGAAGCGCCCGGCCGTATGCCGGCGCCACTGCCACGGGTGCACCGGCAGGAACACGTAAGCCTCCGGCAAGAGCCCTTGCCTCCGCAGCTCCGTACGGAACGTCTCGAGCTGGGGAGCCCCAAGCTCCGCAGCGACCAGGTCGTCGTAATTCTCTCCGGGGGACACGGCTACCCGGGTACAGTCCCGCTGCACCGCCACCCACTGCAGCTGCAGCGAAGGCTTGAACTCCGGCCCGTAAGCCAGCTGGTCGGCGTAGTCGAACCCGACGCGCGACTTGTAGGCCGGATGGTAGGGATGGCCGTCCATCGCGTCGCCTTCCAGGTCGTCGTAGGCTTTGCCCCGCAGCATGTTCCAGCTCTGCGTCCGCCGGTACTGGGCGAGCGTATCGTTGAGCAGCGTGCCTTCCATCTCGCCCACGAACGAGCGCAGCTTCTCGGGGCTGAAGCCCTTGATCGGCCCGAGCACCTCTTCCACGAAGCCGGCCAGGCTGGCCGCTTCTTCCTCTCGGCCTCCGCCGATGCGCAGCACGGGCTCATCGCCCAGCCGAATGCGGCCGAACGTCAAGCTGCGCCGGCCCCTGCATCGGTACGCGACGGGCAGCCCCGACGCGTCCCTGCCATGCAGGGTGAAGCGCATGTGCCCCGCCTCCTCGGCCGTATCCGCTGTCACTACGCCCTCGTAGAGGAGCGATTCGACCAGCTGGCGCAGCACCCGCCGGCGCACCCCGACATAGACGGGTGAGCGCAGCGCCTCGCCCAGCGTTCTAAGACCTTGCTCTGTTTCCATCATGGACTGGATTCCTCCTGAATGGCTTGTATGGATATCGACCCGGCCCGCTGCCTGCCGGGCAGCCCGGGGTTAGGGTCGGTTCAGTGCCGCCGCCCGTCCCCTCAGCAGGAAGACGAACAGGGCCAGATTCAAGATGCAGATGGCCGCGCTGCTGATGAACGGGACCGCCAATCCTGCGCCCGCTACCAAGGCAGACGCCAACAGGGGCGAAGCCAGCTCTCCCATGTTCTGGAACGAGACCATTACGCTGTAGTGGAACGACAGGTACGGCCCGCTGCTGTGCTGGAACAGGAGCACGTCGAGCGAGGCCATCGTGATGGCGAGGAACAGGCCGTACATCAGGCGGCCGAGCACGAGCAGGAAGAGCGAATCCGCTTCGCCCTGCAGGTACAAGCCCCCGGCCATGACGGCGACGCCGAGCATATAGACATTCGTCAGCTTCTCCGGTACGCACAGGCGCTTGATGAGCGGCATCGCCGCCACCGCCATCGCATTCGGGATCAGGAAGAGCAGACTGAGCCCACCTGCCCCAAGCCCGAACGATTCCTGAGAGTATTGGGTGAAAAAGGGCCGGATCAGGTTATTCGCCACCGTCAGCGTGAAGAAGACACTGCCGAGCACGAGCAAAAAACCGCTCCACCGGCGCAATCCGCCGGCCTTCTTCTCCCCCTCGGGCTGTCCATCCCTCTCCCGGCCTCTGAAGCCCCGAAGCGCCCAGACGCAGAGCCCCAGCTGAACGATGTCCACCGCTGCAGCCGCATAGAACAGGCTCAGCGGGTTCTCCATCGTCATCATACGCGCGCCGGCCACCGTGGACAGGATGATCGCCAGATGGTAGACCGCATGGAACTTGCTTGCTGTCGCCGCATTGCTCCCGTTCCCCGACAAAGAGACCATCAGCGGGTAGATCAGCATGTAGCTGCTTTTGAAGAGGAGCAGGAGCACGGTGAAGGCAAGGAACGCGCCCGCCGTATCGGCCGTGGCCATCATCGCCGTGAACACCGCGGTCCCGGCCTGGCCGAAGAACAGCAGCCGCTTCGGATCGAACCGGCGCGAGAGCAGCCCCCACAGCGGGGAACACAGCACCACCGTCAGCCGGCAGATGAAGATGTACCAGCCGGTATAAGCTAAACCGTCAATGCCGAACACCTTGCTGAAGAACTGCGGATAGAACGGCGACAGCAGCACCTCGGTGAACAAGCCGAGGAATACGCAGCCGAGCAGGGCGTACTGTGCCCGCGCTATACGCGAGTCGGAGGGCTGGGCGCCCAGGACCGGTGCCGTCATAGCGCGCCGGTTCCTCCTGCCGCAGCCCCTGCAAGCAGAACATCCGTGCTGCGTTCCGCGCTGGCGGTTCCGGCAGCAGCCTGAGCGGTTTGATCTGACCGGGCTGCTGCGTTCCCCGTTTTTTCAAGCCCCCTGTCCGTGCCCGCGGTTCCCACCGCTTCCGCACTTACGCCGAACTGCTGGAATACAGTGCGCTCCTGCAGACGGTATACTTCCCGGCCCGCCAGCGCATTCACGATCGCACTGCTGCGGTAGGCGCCGAGCCCAAGGTCCGGCGCACCGATGCCGTGCGTGTGGAGCTCGCCGTTCTGCACGTAGATGCGGCTGCCGAGCTCCTGCGTCAGCGTCAGACTGTAATCCGCCTCCACCCCGTAGCGCCCTTCTTCGTCCCAGGCGATGATATCGCTCAGCGACTTCAGGAAGCGGGGCACCGGGTGCGCATAGCCGGTCGCGAGCACGACCATGTCGCTCTCGTGGCTGAAAGCCGTGCCCTGCTCGCGGTGGCGGCAGTGCAGCCGGTATCCGCTGCCCGCAGGCTCCATCGCTTCGACCTCGGCGTTCGCGAGCAGCCGTACATCCGGCTGGGCACCGCCTACGCTTGCCTCGTATAGGGCATCGTAGACGTCGGCGATCGTCTGCGCCGAGATGCCTTTGTAGAGCAGCCCTTGGCGCGAGCGGATCTCATCCCGCTTCGCCTGTGGGAGCCCGTAGAAGTACCGCGTGTAGTCGGGGGAGAAGTGCTCCAGCCCGAGCTTCGAATACTCCATCGGGAAGAAGCCGGAGGACCGCGTGAACCAGTCGAGCCGGTAGCCGCACGCTTCCTGCTCCTTCAGCAGCTCGAGGAACACTTCGGCCGCGCTTTGGCCTGAGCCGATGACCGTCACCGAGCGGGCTTCCCGCAGACGGTGGCGTTGACTCAAGAAGTCCGCCGAGTGGAACACATTCTCGCCCAGCATCGGGCGCAGGGCGGCAGGCACCGAAGGCACGCTGCCGACGCCGAGCACGAGATGACGTGTGAATACCGTCTGCGCCGTGCCCGTATTGTGGTCGTACACTTCCACTTCAAGCAGGCTCTCCGCCTCTCCCCCCGGGGCCGGAATAACCCGGCGCACGTCCGTCACTTCACACCCGAACCGGCAGGACGGCAGACGCTCCGACGCCCAGCGGCAGTAATGGTCGTATTCCCGGCGCGGGATATGGAACTTCTCGAGGAAGTAGAAGTGGTACAGTCTCCCCTGCTCATGCAGATAGTTCAGGAACGACAGTGGATGCGTCGGATCGGCCATCGTGACGAGGTCCGCGAAGAACGGGACCTGCAGCGTCGTGCCATCGATGAGCATCCCCGAATGCCAGCCGAACTGCGCCTTGCGCTCGAAGAATACCGCATCGATCTCCGGTGCCTTCTGCAGCAGGGCGGCCAGGCCGAGATTGAACGGCCCGATGCCTATGCCGACGACATCATGCACCTGTTGTCCCCCATATGTTTTTCCAGTCTGTGCCGTTGTCCCCGTGTTACCCATGTTCCCAGCTCCGATCGAAGCGGCTCCGTTCGCAGAACATGAGAGCCCCCGTTTTGTCCGGCAGGTCGACATGCTTCTCGAACGCAAATCCGCATTGTTCAAACACATGAATCATCTTGCTGTTGCGCGCATCCGGCTCGGCGATGATGCGGTCCGTCTCGCCCCGCTCGAATTGAAAAGCGGCCATTGCCTGCAGCAGCGGCAGCGCGTAGCCCTTGCCGAGATACTCCGGAGGACCGATCAGCAGATGAATCCCCTGATCCCCCGGCTGCGCGTCGTAGTACTTCCCGACGATATCCCGGTCGCACCAGTAAGCTTCCCAGTAGCTCATCGGCACCCCGTCCAGCTCCCCGATATAGAGGGTCTGGTGGGTATCCGCGAGGAATGCCTCGAGATGGGCCCGGTACGCTTCACGGGAGATGTTCAGATTCCAGAACGGAATCACGTGAGGCTGGTGCTGCCAATCCAGCAGCCGTTCGAAGTCCTCTTCTAGCGATACCGGACGGAACGAAATCCGTCTGCCGATCGCCGGATGCACGGTCTCGTAGACCGCGGCCGGATCAGCCGGGTACGAGGAGCTGCTCTGCGGTGCCTTGGCGGTCAAGCTCGCCAACCTCCTTCACGAGCGGGTTGTCGATCTCCACATAGACGGACTGCGCTTCGAGCGAGCCGACGAGTTCGTCCATATCGAACAGGCGCGTAAGCAGGTTCGCCTTGCACGGCAGCTTCTCGCTATGCAGCAGCGTCTGGAGGAACACGGACGGTTCGCGGTTCATCGGGACGAAGGAGGCGAGTGCCGCACGCAGCTCGGCGAGCAGCATGCGCTCATCGGCCAGTCCCGCGGTACCGAAGCCGTTGATAAGGCCGAACATGTGGTTGAAAATGAGATAGTACCGGAATCGCTCATCCGCCACCTCGTCGCTGCATACCGTCTGGCTCTTCGCCCCGATGCCCGGCAGCTCCCGCTCCAGCAGCTCTTTGGTCGAGGAACAGAAGTAATAGCCCTGGTTGTCCCGGTAATAGAACTTGTGCGGGTAGCCGCCCTGCAGTACCACGACGCTGTTCTGCTGGTGCGCTTCGAGCGCGATGCCGTGCGTCATGTACAGCCAGACCATCGGCTTCAGCGACATCCCGAGATAGAGGCGGAACCAATCCCGGCTGACCTCTTCGGTCGTCCGTCCCTCTCTCTCCGCCAGTTCGCGGATTACGTTCGAGAGGCGGGACGCTTCACCCGGCAGCGGATCCTGCACGAGACCGGCCACCAGCGTCGCGCCCTGTGCCGCTTCCCCGCGGAACGGATTGTCGCGCAGCACGAGCTCGAAGCCGGATTCTTCCTGGCCCTCCATGCGCAGCGTAAGGTAAGCCGGGTCGCCCACGATATCGAACGGCGGGTATTCCTCGCGCACCCGGCCTACGCCCGTGCCCATCAGCCGCTGCACTTCGACGCCGCGCTCCAGCTCCTTGAACAGGTTTACGCGCAGCGAGTTCGTGATCTTCACCGGAATCGAGAACTTCAGCATGAAGCGGGAGTCCGGACGGTACACCGTGCGCAGCGAAGACGTCGCATAGTACTCGCTGCCGATCTCCCCGAGATCCTCGAGCAGCCCGGCGGCAATCCAGGCACGCACGCCCGGACGGCGGAGCAGCTCCTGCCCCTGCAGCGGATGGACCGGGATCAGCACATGCTCTCCGCCTGCGGTCTGCTCCGCGAGCCAGGCCGGGTCGACCAGCGGGTCGCTCCGCAGCTCTTCCAGCAGCAGCTCTTCAGCCGAGCGCTCCAGCACGGAATCCTGCGCCACAAGGCTGCGGTGGGCACGGAAATAATGCAGCGGGAACGATCCCCGCAGCTCCGGCGAATACCGTGCCTGCTCCCCGTCAGGCACGCCTTGGCGGCTCTTCGGCGTCGGATGGATCAGGTGCCCGTACAAGAGCGACTGCTCCGCGTCCAGGAACGTGAAGTCCGTACCGTACAGCGCCTCCGCGTCACCCTCGCGGCCCTCTACGAATTCCTGCATGAGACGCGTGCTCTGGATGACGCGCAGTACCAGCTCATCGGGCTCCGACACATGGCCTTGGGACAGGCCCAGTTCTTTGATCAGCAGCACGGTGATCGTCAGATAGTCTCCCTGAATCCAGGATGCATCTCCGCCCGTGCGGTAGTATATAGGAAACTGGAACAGATGGCGCCCCGTCGGCGATGTGTAACGTACGCCGCAGCGCAGGATGATGCCCTGCCGATCCAGCGGGATGCTGAGGTAGAGCCCGGTCTGACTCTCCATCTCTTCCACGCCTTCGCCTCGCAGCGCTATCGCCTCCGCCGTCTCCCAGACGCCCGACTCCGTCTCGCGCAGATAACAGTTGAGCAGGCTCTGCAGCGCCATGCGGTCTGCCGCAGCTCCAATTTCCGGACGATTCCCCTTGTTCATCACATAGCCCTCGCTTTCGTACTCGTTCCATTGGATGGTTCCATGTTCACGCTCTCCGTATACTTCCTAGCGGCCCGGCTTCCGGTATCTGGACGGTCCAGCATGATGCCGATCCGCTTCACTTCTTCGAGAATCCCCGCGGTATGCACCGGGGTCGTCCTTGGGTTCAGCAGGGTAAACTTCAAGCATACCCTTCCCCCGACCCGGGTCCGCGCCACGACCGCACGGCCTTCGGCCAGCAGCTGCGCCCGGATCTCCGTATGGAGGCGGTCCGACCGCAGGCCCGCTTCTTCCTCCGTCTCGCCCGGCGAGGCCGGGGGCACATAACGGAACACCACCGCGTTCATCTCCGGCTCCCCGATCAGCTCGAGCTGGGGATCCTGGCGGATCAACCGGGCCGTGGCCCGGGCCGTCTCCACCGTGGAGTCGATCATCTCCCCGAACGTCCGGCGGCCGAGATACTGCAGCGACATATACAGCTTCAGCGAGTCGAAGCGGCGCGTCGTCTGCACGGACTTCGTCACGAGGTTCGGGATCCCGTGATCCTCGTCCTCTTCCGGGTTGAGATAGTCGGCGTTGAGCCGGATAGAGTCAAAATACCGCCGCTCCTTAAGCAGGAACGCCCCGCAGGAGATCGGCTGGTAGAACATTTTGTGAAAATCGACCGTGATCGAATCCGCGAGCTCCAGCCCGCGCAGCCGTACGGCATGCGTATCGCTGAGCACGAGCCCGCCCCCGTAGGCGGCGTCGGCATGCAGCCACAGCCCGTAGGTCCGGGCCAAGGCCGCCAGCTCGCGCAGCGGATCGATGCTGCCGAAGTCCGTCGTGCCCGCCGTCGCTACGAGGGCGAACGGCAGCAGCCCCTCAGCCGTGAGGGCGGCAAGCGTATCCCTGGCGGCATCCGGGCGCATCCGGTGCCGGCAGTCGACCGGCACCGTCACGACCGCCTGCTCGCCGAGGCCCAGCAGGGCGGCGGACTGCTTCACCGTGAAGTGCGCCGCCTCCGAGCAGAGGATGCGCATGCGGGAAGCTTCCGGCGGCAGCCCCTGCCGCTGGATATCCCAGCCCCACTGCCGCTTCGCGAAGTGATTGCGGGCGAGCAGCAGCCCCATGAAGTTGGACTGCGTGCCGCCGCTGGTGAACACCCCGTCGCTGCCGGGGTCGTACCCGAAGATCCCGCACAGCCATGCGGTGATCCGCTCCTCTAACAGCGTGCCCGACATGCTCTGGTCCCAGGAGTCCATCGACTGGTTCGTCCCCGAGACCAGCGCTTCGGCGGCCAAGGAGACAGAGAGCGGCGGGCAGTGCAGATGCGCGATGCATGCGGGATCGGTGACCACGGCAGAGTGCCGCACCACCGTAGTGCCGATGCGCTCTATCAAAGCATCGAGCGGTGCCCCGTCCTCCGGACACACCGGGAACTCGCGGTATACGCGGAGCAGACTCTGCGGATCGGCTCCGCTGTAAGGGCCGGGAGCCGACGCAAAGTCGCGGATAAGCACATCCATCGCGCGGGTCATCGCCTGGCGGTATTCCTCCTGGCTGTCCGTGCTTCCGTTCAGGAACAGCCTGTCATAGACCGAGCTCATCCGCAGACCTCCTGCAGTACGCCGCATGAAGCTTCCGCAGCGGCCACCGCTTCCCCGAATATGCCCGTAATGGCTTCGATCTGCTCCTCCGTGATGATCAGCGGAGGCAGGAACCGCACCACGCTGCCGTGCCGTCCGCCGAGCTCGAGGATGAGGCCCCGCTCCAGGCACTCGCGCTGGATGCTCTTCGCGAGCTCCGGGTACGCCGGATAGCTGCCGAGCATATCCGCTCCGGCCGCCTTGTTCACGATCTCGGCGCCGACCATGAGGCCCTTGCCCCGCACTTCGCCGACACAGCCGGACTCCCGCTGCACCTCGCGCAGCGCGCCGAGGAGCTTCTCGCCCATCTTCGCGGCATGCTCGACCACACCCGCTTCGCGTATGTATCTCAAGGCTGCGCTTCCGGCCGCCATCGCCAGCTGGTTCCCACGGAAGGTGCCGGCATGCGCCCCCGGCTGCCACGTATCCAGCGACTCGTCATAGACGACGACCGACAGCGGCAGCGATCCGCCGACCGCCTTCGAGATGATGAGCACATCCGGCACGATGCCGGCATGCTCGAAGGCCCACATGCGGCCCGTGCGTCCGACGCCCGCCTGCACCTCGTCGACGATCATCGGAATGCCGCGCTCGCGGGTAATCCGGCGGATCTCCCGCAGCCAAGGCTCGGGTGCCGGAATCACGCCGCCTTCCCCCTGCACGGCTTCGAGGATGATCCCCGCCGGCGGCAGAATTCCGCTCTCGGGATCGTCGAGCATCCGCTCGATATAACGGGAGCTGAGCCGGTGGCTGTCTTCCCCGCCTTCTCCGAACGGACATCGGTAGGCGTACGGGTACGGCAGGAAATGCACATCCGGCATGAGCCCGGACACTTCGCGCTTCGGCCCGAGGTTGCCCGTGAGGCTGAGCGCCCCGCTCGTCATCCCGTGGTAGCCGCCATGGAACGACATCATCGTGCGCCGTCCCGTCGCCGTCTTCACGAGCTTCACGGCCGCTTCGACCGCATCCGCTCCCGACGGGCCGCAGAACTGGATGCGGGCCCGTGAGGCAAATTCCGGCGGAAGAGCAGCGAAGAGTTCATCGACGAACTGTTCCTTCACCGGTGTTGTCAGATCAAGCGTATGCAGGGGCAGCCCGCTCGCCAGCACTTCCTGCATTGCTTCCACCACCACCGGGTGGTTATGTCCAAGCGCGAGCGTTCCCGCTCCCGCCAGGCAGTCATAGTAGGTCTTGCCATCCGCGTCTTTCACTGTAATCCCGTGCGCTTGCGTCAGCGCCAAGGGAAGTTTTCTAGGGTACGTCCTCGCGCTGGATTCCCGGCGCTGCTGCTGTTCCAGGTAATGGGCATTACCCAGGTTCATATCATGTCTCCCCTTTACCGTATGTATTGGGAAATTGTAACATCCCTATCATTCGACCAAATTGTAAATGATTATCATTCTCATTACAAGCCTTATTTTTTGCTACACTAATGCTTCGTTCAAGAGGCCACCTGCAGGTGAAAATGCGGGGTCTATATGTTGTTTTCATCATACAGCGGGGGATGCTGCGGCCCGCCGTTCTTCTTCCCTCCTGCACCACTCCCTGCCGATGACCTGTATGCCGCCCTCCACGTCTCTCCACCCTTCACCTCCTCATGCATTTGCAAAAAATGGGTTGACAAAACTTGGATCGTCCTCTTTAATATAAACGAGAATGATTATCATTCCGGATAAAAATACGTAGAAGATCCGACAGATTCGGGGGAGGAACCAAATCATGTTTTTCCGTAAGAGCAAACCGATTGCGGCCGCACTCTGCTTGACGCTGGCCCTCATCTCCGCGGGCTGCGGCAATACCGCCGCACCGACTGCCGGCACTGCCGACAAGGGCGAGACAAAGACAGCCCCGGCTGCCGCTCCGGCCGCAGACAGCGTACGCAAGATCAAGCACGCCATGGAAGAAACCGAGCTGAAGGGCATTCCGCAGCGCGTCGTCGTGCTGACGAACGAGAGCACCGAAGCCGCTCTGGAACTCGGAATCAAGCCGATCGGCGCCGTGAAGTCCGGCCTCGGCGACACGTGGTTCCCGCATATTAAAGACGCCATGCAGGGCGTCCAGGAGCTCGGCGACGAAACGCAGCCGAACCTGGAGCTCATCGCAGGCTTGAAGCCCGACCTCATCATCGGCAATAAAGTACGGCACGAGAAGATCTATGCCCAGCTGAAGGGCATTGCGCCGACCGTTCTGTCGACCGAGCTCTCCGGCAAGTGGAAGCAGAACTTCGCCCTCTATGCCGAAGCGCTGGGCAAGAAAGCCGAAGGCGACAAAGCCATGGCCGCTTACGACAAACATGTAGCCGCTGTGAAAGCGAAGCTCGGCTCCAAGATCTCGTCCAAAGTCTCGATCGTCCGCTTCCTGCCGGGCGCTACCCGCATCTACCAGAAGGACACGTTCGCCGGCATTATCCTGAAGGACCTTGGCTTCCTCCGTCCGGCTGCACAGGACAAAGACGCATTCATGGAGGTCATCACCAAAGAGCGGATGGCCGATATGGACGGCGACGTTATGTTCTACTTCAACGCCGACTACGACGAGAAGAAGGGCGGCACGAAGCAGGCGGACGAATGGCTGAACGACCCGCTGTTCAAGAACCTGAACGTAGCCAAGAACAACAAGTACTTCAAGGTCGACGAAATCATCTGGAACCTCTCCGGCAATATCAAAGCGGCGAATCTGCTGCTTGACGATATTTCCAAATACGCCGACAAATTCTAAGCGGCCACACCATACGCGCTTCCAAAACCGTCCGGGTTCCGGGCGGTTTTTGTTTGGATTGCATCCCCCTCCCGCCTTCCTGTTGATCCACTTTTTTCCATATACCACTCTTTTATGGTACCATTACTATGACCCATCTCCAATCGAAGGAGGCTCTCCTATGAACCACGATCCTGTCATCCTTATAGAAGATTTGCGGATGAGCTACGGCAGCCATCAGGTCCTGAAGGGCATCTCACTGCAAGTCCACCAAGGGGAAGTCATCGGGTACATCGGACCGAACGGCGCCGGCAAAAGCACGACCGTCAAGATCCTGCTCGGGCTCACCGAAGGCTTCACAGGCCGTGTCCGCGTGCTAGGCACGGAGATTGCCGCCGGGAACGCCGAGTACAAACGGAGCATCGGCTATGTTCCCGAGCTCGCGGATCTCTACGATTCGCTGACGGCCAGGGAATATCTCACCTTCACGGGCGAGCTGTACGGCCTGGATGCGGACCGGGCCGACCGCAAGGCGGCGCAGCTCATGGAGCTTCTCGGGGTGCTCGAGGTGTATGACGCCCGGATCGCTTCCTTCTCGAAGGGGATGAAGCAGAAGGTGCTGCTGATCTCAAGCCTGCTGCACAACCCGGATATTCTCTTCCTGGACGAGCCCTTGAGCGGTCTGGACGCCAACAGCGTCATGATCGTCAAGGAGCTGCTCGCCCAGCTTGCCCTGCAGGGCAAGACGATCTTCTACTCCTCCCACATCATGGATGTGGTCGAGAAGATCAGCTCCCGCATCGTGCTGCTCCATGACGGACGGATTGCCGCGGACGGCTCTTTCGAGGAGCTGCAGGCGCTGGGGCAGGATCGCTCGCTCGAGGGGATCTTCAACGAGCTGACGGGGTTCCATGAGCATAAGCGGATCGCCGAAGCGTTCGCAGGGCTCGTACGGGAGGGGTGAAGCACATGGATGAATTCATGACTCTGCGCTTACTGGACCGAATGAAGAGCGTCTTCGAACGGTTCGGCGTCGACTATCCCGCCATGCGTCTCATTCTGAAGGCCAAGCTGACGATGGACCGCCGCAGGGTGCCGGGCAGCCTTACGAATGCCAACCGCAAGGAAGGCAGCGGTGAGGACAACTACTTCCTGAAGTCGCTCGGACTCTATGCGCTCATGGGGCTGGTCATGGTTCCGTTCCTCTTCATCGGCAGCTCGTGGATGGTCCAAATGAGCATCGTCTTCTCCCTGCTCTTGTTCCTGCTCACCTCCACATTCATCTCCGACTTCTCTTCCGTCCTGCTCGATACCCGGGACCGCACCCTGCTGGCCGTCCGGCCCGTGAACCGGGCTACCCTGCATATGGCCCGCGCCGTGCATGTCATGATCTACATGTCCCTCATGACGGCGGCCACCGCCGCGGCGCCGCTGCTCGTCTCCCTCTTCGCCCGGGGCATTCCGTTCGCTCTGCTCTTCGCGGCCGAACTCGTGCTGGCGGACCTGCTCATCCTGGTTCTGACCGCGCTGCTCTATCTCCTCGTCCTGCAGTGGTTCGACGGGGAGAAGCTCAAGGATCTGATCAACATGGTGCAGATTCTGCTCTCGGTTGCGATCATGGTCGGCTACCAGCTCGTGAGCCGGGCCTTTGTCCTCGTCCCGCTGGGCCTATCCTTCGCACCCGCATGGTGGAGCCTTCTGCTCCCTCCGCTGTGGTTCGGCGCCCCGTTCGGGTGGCTGCTGCAGGGGGAGCAGCAGCCTTACCTGCCCGTGCTGTCCGCGATGGCTCTCTTCGTGCCGGCGGCCGCGCTCCTGCTCTATCTCCGCTGCATGCCGGCGTTCGAACGCCACCTGGTCAAACTGGCCTCCCATGCGGCGCCTGCACGCCGGGCAATGACGGCAGCCGGGTGGGCCTCTGTCCTGCTCTGCCGCACCCGGGAGGAGAAGGCCTTCTTCCGGTTTGCGTACCGGATGATGGGCACGGAGAGGGAGTTTAAGCTGCACGTTTATCCTTCCCTCGGCTTCTCGCTGGTCTTCCCGCTCATCTTCCCGCTGCAGAACGCACTGAGTGATGGGTGGGGCGCCATGAAGGCAGGCTCAGGATATTACACCATGTACTTCTGTGCGATGCTGATTCCCACCCTGATCCTGATGCTGGGCCACTCGGGGTCGTACAAAGGCGCATGGATCTACGGGGCCGTTCCGCTGCGGGATCATGGAGCCATCTACAAAGGGACGCTGAAGGCAGCGTTAACCAAGCTCCTGCTGCCCCTCTTCCTGCTGGAAGGGATTCTGTTCACGGCCGTCTACGGACTCCGGATCCTGCCCCACCTTGCGGCAGTTCTGCTTACCCTCTGCATGTATGCCGTCCTGTGTTACCGGGTTCTCATGAAGGGACTCCCCTTCTCGGCCCCTTTCACGGAGGCCAAGAACGGAGCTTTGAAGTCGCTGGCCATGCTGCTGCTCCTGGCCGCCTTCGCCGGTGTGCACTGGTTGTCGACCCTGTTCACCGGAGGCCTCTACCTGTATCTGGTCCTCCTGCTCGCTGCCAACTATCTGGTATGGGGCGCCCTCGGAAGGAAGCCGCCTGCAGCGGCATCCGCCGCCGGAGACGGCGTGGGGACCGGGGCCGGCTAGCGCTGGAGGCTGGTTCCCACTGCGGGGCCAAAAAAAATAGGCCATGCCTCTGCGGCATGGCCTATTTGGCCCGGTGAACCGTCAGGTTCACCTTGTTCGTCTCGCACATATAAGTAGAGAGATGCACCGGCTCGTCGTTCGCGTCGAAAGCCACCTTGACGATGCGGAACAGATTGGCTCCGACATCGCACTCCAATAACTTGGCATAGTCTTTGGTCGCGCCGATCACGCCGATGATTTTGTCGTTGCTCACAATCTCCGTCCGGTATTCCTCTGCCAAGATTTTGTAGGTCGATTCGTTCATCGCGATCTTCTTCTCGAGATCCGGAAACCGCGTCAGCGAATAATGCGCGATATCATAGAAGAGTGGGCGGTCATTGACATACATAAGCCGCTCGAGCTCCAATACCGGGCTGCCCGCCTCGATCAGCAGATGTCCGGCCACCTCTTCCCCCGCCCCGATCACCTCGCTTCTTAAGATCCGGGAGTTCGGGATCATGCCCAGTTGGTGGCTGAACTCCGAGAAACCGCTAACAGAAAGCAATTCATTGTGGAACTTATTCGATGTAACGAAGGTGCCTCTGCGGGGAATGCGCGTCAGCGTCCCTTCCTTTACCAGTTCCTCTATTGCTTTTCGTATGGTGATCCGGCTGACCTGATACGTCTCGCAGAGCTCCGCTTCGGTCGGAATCTGCTCATCCGGTTTGTATCTTCCGTGCTGAATCTCTTTCTTCAACATCTGCCGGATCTGCATATACAGCGGCTGGGGGGTCGAAGGATTCAAACTCATGCGGCATTCATCCTTATCCATCAATGATTATATAGTATGTATTATACATTGATGGCCTATCCCAGTCACCATGCGCCGAAGTATCCGATCGTCTTCGCCGCCGTCCGGCTGCCGAGCTCCAGGCATACGCCCACCGGTAGTCCTTGCCGTATGCCATATAGAAAACCGGCAATGAAAGAATCGCCCGCCCCCATCGTATCTACCACGTCCGCTTGCGCAGCCCCGCACCGGTAGTATTGCTCTCCGTCGTAGGCAAGCGAGCCCTGCTCGCCCAGGGTGGCTACGGCGATCCGCGACCCGCGACCCTGCACCTCCCTCAACAGCTGGCGGATCGTATCGTCGTCCTGGGAATAGGAGAAGAACGGATAATCGACGAAGGGCGGCAAGCCGGTCACCAGATCGTGATGAAGCCTATCCGAGAAGTCGAACGAAGTGAGCAGCCCCTTCTCTTGGAACAGGGAGAAGTACTTCTCCGCATGCCCCCAGATTCCCGAATGGATAAGCTCGTACGTTTGAATAAAGCGCATATCCTCCTCCGATAAGGATAGCTGTGCATTCACGCCCTCGTCGTAGTCCCCGAATCTCCTGTCATTCCCTTCCATTTCCACCGATGTGACGGCTGTTGCGCCCTCGACTTGCAATAAGCGGGTCGTATCGACCCCCTTCTCCCGGAGAGCCCGGATCATGATATCGCCATAGGGATCCGTACCGACCCGTCCGATATAAGCTGCCTCCGCGCCCAAGCCCTGGGCATAGACCGCCACATTCACAGGATTGCCTCCGGGATAAGCCTTCCCGCTGGCCTTGTAGACATCCATACAGTTATCGCCGACCGTAACGATTCTCATCTTGTCCCCGCCTTCCCTGATCCTGGAGAAGGGGCACTGCGAAGGAGCAGCGCCCGCATCATCTTAATACTCCATTTGGCGGTAGTATCTTCGCAGGGTCAGGGGATGATTTCTCTCCCGCTCCAGGTAGACGCTGATCCGGCTGAGCACCGACCAGTTGATGCTTACCGCAAAATGTTTTCTGAACTCTTCGCTAATGCCCGCCATCTCGAAGTCGGCCGTATCAATAACCGTAAGCTGCTTCGTAATCTTCTCACAGAACCGCTCGACCCGCTCCACCAGCGGCCTGGTTTCGTCTTCGCCCTTGAGCAGGATGACACTCGTATCTTCGAGCACCAGCTCCAGCGTGCCGTGGAAGAACTCGGCCGCATGAATCGACTTGGCATGAATCCACTGCATTTCTTCGAGGATGCACATCGCGTACGAATACGTATTGCCCCACAAGTTGCCGGAGCCCACCATCATATGATAACCGGTATCCTTATGACGAATTGCGAAGTCCTCCGCCTGCTTGTCGAAGGCCTGGACCGCCTGGAGTATGGCACGCGGCAGAAGGGCCACCTCCTCCGTGAACCGCTCATACTGCGGGAACTCCCCACGATTGTACATGAAGCGGAAGATCACCATATACAGCAGCATGAAGAACGTATCGAAGGAATGCTTCTCCGAACCTGTCGTGATGCAGTGGTCTACGATTTGGGTCAGCGGCGTACCCGGTTCCGCAACCAAGGCGATGGTGGTGGCTCCTTTTTCTTTGCAGTACGCCGCCGCCGCCACGGTCTCTTGGGTCGTGCCCGACACGGAGGTGAAGATACACACGGAATCCCGGGTCAAATGCTTGTGGTTCATCGCCATGAACTCCGCTGCAATCTCCGCATGCACATCGATCGTGGAGCTCGATTTCAGGATATATTCGTAAGGATACATCATCGCAATCGTTCCGCCGGCGCCGATCAGAAAGAGATTGCTGTACCCTCTCCCTGCAATCCCGTCCACGATCTCTTCAATCTGGCCCCGGAAAGCCAGACCCTCTTCCTCGACAAGCTTCAAGAATAGGTTTTCGTCAAAGTGTAACATCTGCAAGCCCCTCCCTATATCGGAGCAGAATCTCCGACATCTCATTTATTTGTTATGTCTTGTATTATATCTATATATAACATATCATGCAATGCTATGCCCCGACATTGGTGCCTTTCGCATCAGCTGACCGGTACTTCTTCTCCCAATAGTAGTACACCGGCAGTCCGGTTGCGATAACGATGAGTGCGGCGACCATGCCTTGGACCGGAGCCCAGGTGAACGTCCCCCATGCGAGCCAGGCCGCTCCGAGAATAGCGAGTACCGTCGTAACTCTCCATACAGGCATCCGGTAGATCGGCTGGTAGTCGTCCCGCTTGCGGCACTTGTATACCGCAGCGAAGTCGAGGATATTAATCACCAATTGAATGAGCGTAAAATAGCCGAGCAGCTCCGTCAGGTTGCTGAAGAAGACCAGGAAGCAGGCAAAGGCGACCTGGGCAAGAATCGAGAAGCTTGGCGTTTCGTACTTGGGATGCACCTTCGCAAAGCGCTGGAAGAAGAGCCCATCCTTGGCCATCGCATACTCCAGCCGGGGCTGGAACATAATGCAGGAACTTAGGGAACCCAGGATGACAATGATCGCCGTCACCGCCACGAAGGACGATGCGATGCCGGACAGCCCTGGAATATGCTTCACCGCGTCGGATACGGCGGCACTCGAGTCCAGCAATTGGGGGAACGGTAGCAGGCCCGTGACACATACCGCAAGCAGCGTATACAGAGCCAGTACGATGAGCACCGAGCTGATCAGGGCCCGGGGAAGGATCTTCCCGGGATTCTTGAACTCGCCGGCCATGAAGCAGATGGCGGCCATCCCGGTATACGCCCAAGTCGTTGCGGATACGCCGCCGATCAGGCTGGTCGGCTGGGCCCCCGGCGCGGGGACGAAAGCGAAGTTGTCCATGTTCATGTACATCAAACCGAGGACAATCACGATCAGGAAGGGAATGATCTTCACCGCCGTAATAATGACTTGAAACCGGCCCCCTTCCTTCACACTGCGGTAATGAATCGAAGTAATAGCCAAGATGATGGCCACGCCTAAGAACTTGCCTGCGATGCCGGCGAAGAACGGGAAGAAGCTGGCAAGATAAGCAACGATCGCCAAGGCCATGATCGAGATCGACGGAGGATCGAGCGCCCAGAACGTCGCCCATCCGTACAGGAAGGCCAAGGGCCTCCAGCCCGCTTTGTTCAGGTATACGTAACCGCTTCCATTTTGGGGGTAGGCCGTAGACAATTCGGCCAGTACCATCACCTGCGGAATCGCGATCAGTCCGCCGATGATCCAGGCCAGAATCGAGATCGAAGGCGTCCCCGCCGCTCTTGCCACATCCCCGGTAGAGACAAAAATCCCGGAGCCCACCGTAGTGCCGACAGCGATGGCCAGGGCGGACCAAAAACCCAATTTTCGTGTGAGTGCGCCATTGCTCATTAGAGAGTTCCTCCCAAGTAGTTAGTCAGACTCCGAGTTCCTTCCATTTGCCGATGGATCCCGCAAGGGCCTCCCTCGGATGCCGATAATACCCGGGCCCCATAATCTCCAGTGTGTACGCTCCCTCGTAGCCGCCGCTTCGAAGGCTCTCCAGGTACTCCCTCCACTTCAGTACTCCGGGCCAGATGCGCATCGGACCGCCCGTCTCCGTCGATCAGGTGAACATGGCACACCTTGGGGAGGAGAGCGAAGTAATCTTCAGGCACTTCGCCGGCCAGCTGCATAGCCACGGTGTCCAGCATGCCCTGCAGCGCCGGAGAACCGATCTCGTCGATCATGCGCCTCACCCCCCGGACGTCCGTAATCAGATTCGACTCGAATGGGGTCAGCGGCTCCAGGGCCAGGGTCAAGCCTTCCTGCTCGGCAATCCGGCATAGCTGGAAGATGGATTCGCGCGCATACTTCCACGACTCCTCCGGCGCTGCCGCAAAGTCCCCTATGCCGGATGTGATCAGCATGGTATCGGTCCCGAGCTCCAGGGCGGCATACA
This sequence comes from Paenibacillus caseinilyticus, assembly GCF_027533645.1. GTDB lineage: Bacteria > Bacillota > Bacilli > Paenibacillales > NBRC-103111 > Paenibacillus_G > Paenibacillus_G caseinilyticus. The sequence continues at coordinate 292,619 of NZ_JAQAGY010000005.1, read as the reverse complement.
GATTTTCCATGAAATACTCCACGCTCTTGTGCCGCCAATGCGCATCGGACGCCGCGATATTGTAAGGATAAATGCATTGCTCCGGCGTGTAGCACACGATCTTCATCCCTCTTGCACGCACTTGTTTCCTGACGCTTCTCATATTTCCGAGGATACTGCGATACACATACAAGTGAGGCTCGCCGGCCCATAGCTCGATATGGTCAACGCCCAACTCACTCATGGCATCCATGAAGTGCGCAAAGGGTACATGTCTGAATGTAATATTCATTCCTGCCGCTTTCAATGGCTTCACCCCCTTTCCGTGAAAACGCTTTTAATTGTTATGTCTTGTATTGTAACTAATAGTTACATATATTTCAATCCTTATTTTTCTTTGATGTAAAAATGGGACTTGGCCCGAGTGTAAAGGGATATCCGCTTCCTGCCGCGCCCGGCTGTACAACAAAAAAACGGGACCGGCTGCAATCAGCCGATCCCGTTCCTTGTCTTACCCGCCCCGCTGTCGCGCTACCCGTCGATCGTCACAGCCTCCGCCTGCCGGTTCAGCTCCCGGATCCGCTTATCGAGCTCCCGGTACGCCACCGCGTAGCCGTCCGCCTGCTTCTGCAGCTCGTCGATGCCCGCCGCCGGCACGATCTTCGCCCCCGCTGGGGCGCCGCCGGGGGCCTGCTCGGCCCGGGCGGCATCGATGACGCTCTGCACGACCGTCCGGCGCATCGCCAGGATGTCCCGCTCCGCCAGCACGGCGGCCAGGGAAGCGTCCCCGCGGTACGCCGTCCCCGCATCCGCCCCGTGGATGCCGGTGATCAGCGACTCCAGGCGGTCGAGCGTCTGCGTCAGTTCCCCGAGCAGCTCCTCCGGCTTCTCGCCGGGAAGCTCCCCTTCCGGTACCTTGGTACTGCGGGCCAGCCGTACCTTGAGCTGCTCGATGCGCTTCAGGCAGTCGTCCCGCAGCGTCAGCGCTTCTGCCAGTTTCATAAGAATCCCTCCTCTCCTGTCAGGTCTATACCTCTTAGACGTTGTTCCACTATTTTCCACTTCAAATTATAATCCTTTTATCGCCGCCATCGGCTTGCACTTCGCCACCACACCCGCAAGACCCGCTCCGACGACGCTGTCGATGATCTGGTCCACGTCCTTGTAAGCCTGCGGGCATTCATCGAGAATCGCAGCCAATGACCGGTGGTTAATTAGAATCTCATCCTCGGTGCCGACCTTCATCGATTGTTCGAACTCATCCACCGTCACCGCCTCCTTCGTCGCCCGGCGGGACCGCAGCCGGCCGGCGCCGTGGCAGATCGAGTAGAAGTTCTTGATCCCCTCGTCCCGTCCTACCATGATGTAGGAGGAGGTCCCCATCGATCCGGGGATCAGAGCCGGATGCCCTGTGGCCATGTAGGCCGGCGTGTTCATGTAGTGCTTCGGCGGCAGTGCCCGCGTCGCGCCTTTGCGGTGGACGAGCATGCCTTGGTTCCGGTGGAACTCCTTCAGCGCATAGTTGTGCATGAGGTCATAGAGAACAGGCATCTCCAAGGCTTCGCCGAACACCTCGCGGAACGCTTCCTGTACGCCGAAGGCGATCATGTGCCGGTTGCATACCGCAAAGTTCAGCGCCGAGTTCATCAGGTTCAGGTACGTCTGCCCTTCTCTGCTGCCGATCGGCGCATAGATGACGTTCGGGTCGGGGTTCGATACGCCCCAGACGTGCATCGAGGCTTTGATGACCTGCGTGTACTCGCGCCCGAGCATCGCTCCCCAAGCCCGCGAGCCCGAGTGGATCATGACGACAACCTGGCCGTCGAACAATCCCCAAGCCGATGCGGTGTCCCGGTGCTCCTCCGCAATCTCAAGGTACTGGATCTCGCAGAAGTGGTTCCCGCTGCCGAGCGTACCGAGCTGTCCGTGCGCATTCTTCCGGATGCCCGCGGGCAGGTCCGCCAGCGCCGCCGGGTCAAAGGGAAACTCCGCCTGCTCCACATGCGTCAGCCACTGCTCCCCCGGCACATACCGCTCCGGCAGGCCCTTCAGGCCGTGCTGCACGACTTCCATCAAGTCGATGTCCGCATAGTTTGAATTCTTCCGCTCGCTCGTCGGCACATACTTCTCGATCGCCCGGATCAGGGCCCGGCGGACGCCTTTGTCCTGAATGTCCCGCTTATGCAGCGGAGTCGTATGCACCCGCATCCCGCAGCCGATATCGACCCCGACGATCGACGGGGAGACGAAGCCGTCCTTCAGCCCCCAGACCGCCGTGGTCCCGATACAGGTGCCGATGCCGATGTGGGCATCCGGCGTGTAGCTCATATGCACGCTTCTCGAGATGCGCAGGTTGTTGTCGGCCATCTCGTAGACGCGGTCTTCAAAGGTGGGGAATACCTCATCGTTCGCGAAGACGTGCAGGCTGCCGTGCGCCAGCTCGATCTCGTGATGATTGTTCCCGTGCTGCTTGTGATTCCAGTTCATGTTCCTCGTACTCCTTCGATGTGATTTCTCAATGTGATTTCTTCATTCTTCCGGCTCCCGCATGCGTCCCGGGCGTTATCCCGAAGCAGCCCTACCGGGCGATTTGGTATACCGGTTCGCATAAGCGGAGGCCCCGTACGAATCCGGTTTGACGCGAACGGCATACCTACCCATGGCCTTCACCCGCTCCACCATCTCCGGGAGATAGAGGGAGGTCTTGTTCTTCGCCGGATGCGTCCCCGCATCAATATCGATGAACGTGCGCAGCGAGGCTCCCTGGTACACATAGGGCAGCAGCAGATCCTCCAGCTTCTCTACCGCCTGCAGCTCCTCCAGGCACCAGGCTGCTTCCTGCGAGAGCGACGTCTCCAGGCTCAGCTTCTCTTTCACCGAAGTGAGCTCCCTCGGGAGCACGACGGTCCGGCAGCAGGCCCAGGCGCCGCGTCCCCGGCGGTGAAGAATGATCCCGGTCACCAGCTTGGTGTGGCCGCGGTGTACTTGGCTGTCGCTGCCGATCACGAGGTCATATGCGGCACGGGGGTCCTGTGCGGCGAACCGCAGCATGCGGTCCAGCACATCGGCAGGGGCGAGCCCCTGCTCCGTCAGATTGTGAAAGCGGAGCGGGTCCGCCATCGATGTTCGCATCTTTCGAGTTCTCATCATGGTCACCTGTACATTCGTACATTGTCATCCTTTCGCGTATATTGATTCACATTTTTTGCTTTCACGATTTAAAGCGCTAAACTACGGAATTCCAAAAAAGCTGCCTCTCCCCGCTCCCCTATCCCCCGTTTGGTCCGGAGGCACAAGAAATCTGCGGTGAATCGGCAGCTGCCTTCTTTCGGTCATCCTTCCCCGCCTTGGTTACAAGGTAGGTGAAGTCTGGCCCTCCCCAAGATCGGGAGGGGCATCCGAAGTGGTGCATCTGCCTCTGCTGCTATCATTCCAGCTCATCCCTTGTTCGTCTAAGCGCAGCGATCCCAGGGACTGCGTACCTGATCTCCGCAGAAGCTGCTCACGATGCAGTGTCTGCGCTGCCGGACGTTCCGGGTAAGATTCGCCGTTGAATGTAGATTCAAAATTCTTCATGATGTCCTCTCCTTTCCTGGGGATATAAGGCTTGCGATCGATAGAGCGGGTGCAGGGAACAAGATAAACGGCTTCGCCGTCCTTTCAGGACGTTGCGCGTTTATGAGATATATAAGAATACAGGATCGAGCCCTGGCGAGATATAAATTCTTATATATTAAAAAAAGCTGCGACGCGCCTTCTTCCTCTCCCTCTCCGGGCAAAAGAAAAAGGCTGCGGTCCGCAGCCTCACACATACCGGTCGTGCTTAAGCGTGTCCCGTGTAAACCGGACACCGCGACGGTATAGGAATGCTGCGTGGAGGATGAAGCTTCCAGCTCTCCTCATGAGACGGTAACTGAGTAGCATTGATCAGATCCTTCGGTTCCCGCGGTTGATTCGTTCTCATGGGCTTCATCCTCCTTCTTCGCTTCGGTTTCTTCGGCATCCGTTGACGCCTGCCTGCTAACTTGCTGCTCATCGTAGCACGCTGATCAGCCGGGTGTCAACCACATTTTTATAAATTTAGATTTTTTTACTAAAATAATCTGATCAAGGATACAAAAAAACGGCTGCCTCCGGCAGTCTCCCCAGTTGTTATCACGGGGAGAGCGTGCCGATCAGCAGCCGTAAGGAGCGGATTCCTTCCCAGGTTACCTGAGAGGTAACCCGAAATCCCTGTTCGGCGGCCGGCAGGCATCAGGCTGCGATGGCAAATCAAAGTAACGGTGCTGGGATTCCAAACTCCGCCCATACTTCTCCGGATTATTCGTGGACGTCATTGCCGTCATTCCCCATCCGATCCTTGCCTTCATCGTGCCGCACTCCCTTCCGGTTTCGGTATCCTCGGTATTCCCAAGTTATGTTGTTCCCAAGCTTAACGGGTCTCTTCCCCTCTTGTCAAGAGGGTGTTCACTTGGACTGGATCTCATCCGTTCTAAACTTCATTGGAGCCGCCCATGATGCCCAGCACCTTGCCGATGCTGTCCTGCACGAGGTAATTCGCCACGCTGTCATACGGTGTGGCCGACTTATTGATGAAGACCAGCTTGCTGCCGGTATAGTAGCGGATGAGTCCTGCCGCCGGATGCACCCGCAGCGACGTCCCCGCCACGATCAGCATGTCCGCCGCCGTGATGGCCTCTACCGCTTCCCTCAGCACCTCTTCGTCGAGGCCCTCCTGGTACAGCACCACATCCGGCTTGATGATCCCGCCGCAGGTGTCACAGCGGGGGACAGTCTCTTCTGCGTCCAGCACCGCCTGCAGACCGAAGAACTTGCGGCAGTCCATACAATAGTTGCGGTGGATGGAGCCGTGCAGCTCGAGCACTCTCCGGCTGCCCGCCATCTGATGCAGCCCGTCGATATTCTGAGTCACCACGGCCTGGAGACGCCCTTCCTGCTCCAGGCCGGCCAGCGCCCGATGCGCCTGGTTAGGCTTCGCCTCCGCATGAACCATATGGGCACGGTAGAAGCGGTAGAATTCCTGAGGATCCGACAGGAAGAAGTCCCGGCTCAGTATCTCCTCCGGCGCATGGCGGCTTCCCTTCTGTGTCTCGAACAACCCCTGCGCCGACCTGAAGTCCGGAATCCCGCTTTCCGTGGACGTCCCCGCCCCGCCGAAGAACACGATCGATGAGCTTTCCGCAACCAGCTTACGAAGTTCCTTATACTCCTCCATAGTTCCTTCCTCCTTCCGCATGATGGGTCAGGCTGCTCTCCCCAGTATACCAGATGCTTCCACCGGCTGCTTCTGCCTGGAGCGGAGACGGAGCGCCCCAGACAGCCGAAGCGACAAAAGCCCGCCCGCTCTCCTAGAGGAACGGAGGACGGGCGGGCAGGAGGCTTCATAATAGCTTATGGATAACTTATGGATGGGAACGGTATGGCGGAGTCCGACTCCGCAGGCCGGCTGCTGCTTCCCCTCTTTATACGCTGAAGATCACTTCGTTCAGCGTTGCGCGGATGCGCTCGAGGCGGCCGGATTCGTTGCGGATCGGGTTGTTCTGCAGCGCGTACTGCTCGAGGGACGCCAGCGTCGCCTTACCCGATACGATCTCGGCGCCGATCCCTTCGTTGAAGCTGCGGTAGCGGTGATCGATGATATCGTCGAGAATACGCTCTTCTACCAGCTTCGCTGCAGCCTTCAGGCCGCGGGCGTAGGAGTCCATGCCGGCGATGTGCGCGTAGAACAGGTCCTCGTCTTCGAAGGAGCCGCGGCGCACTTTGGCGTCGAAGTTCACGCCGCCCTTGCCCAGGCCGCCGTTCTTCAGCACTTCGAACAGCGTCAGGGTAGCGGAGTACAGATCCGTCGGGAACTCGTCGGTATCCCAGCCGAGGAGCGTGTCGCCCTGGTTCGCGTCGAGGGAACCGAGCATGCCGTTGATGCGTGCCACGTGCAGCTCGTGCTCGAACGTATGGCCGGCCAGCGTCGCATGGTTCGCTTCCAGGTTCAGCTTGAAGTGCTCCTTCAGGCCATAGTTCTGCAGGAACGCGATCGTCGTGGCCGCATCGAAGTCGTACTGGTGCTTCGTCGGCTCCTTCGGCTTCGGCTCGATGAGGAACTGGGCGTCGAAGCCGATTTCCTTGGCATAATCCACCGCCATATGCAGCAGGCGGGCCAGGTTATCCAGCTCCAGCTTCATGTTCGTGTTGAGCAGGGTCTCATAGCCTTCGCGGCCGCCCCAGAACACATAGTTCTCCGCGCCGAGCTCAAGGCCCACTTCGAGGCCCTTCTTCACTTGGGCTGCCGCGTAAGCGAATACATCCGCATTATTCGTCGTGCCGGCGCCATGGACGAACCGCGGGTTCGAGAACATGTTCGCCGTATTCCACAGCAGTTTTTTGCCGCTGGACTGCATGTATTCCTTCGTCATAGCGACGATGACGTCCAGGTTCTTGTTCGTCTCCTGCAGCGTCTCGCCTTCCGGCGCGATATCGCGGTCATGGAAACAGAAGAACGGCGCGCCGATCTTGTCCAGGAACTCGAAGTTCGCTTCCACCCGTTTCTTCGCCTGGTCGAGGCCGCTGTAGCTGTCCCAGGAGCGGACCATCGTACCTACGCCGAACGGGTCGGTGCCGTTGGCCGTGTACGTATGCCAGTAAGCGATTGCAAAGCGCAGATGCTCCTCCATCGTTTTGCCGAGCACCACTTCTTCGGGATTGTAATGCTTGAAGGCAAACGGATTGTCGGACGTACGGCCCTCATAGGCAATCTTCGGTACATTCTTAAAAATACTCACAAGTAAGTCCTCCTCGGGTTAGGCTTAGAATTTGTGCCGCTTCGCTGCCTGGCTGATCCCTCCGGCGCAAGCGTTCTTATCCATAGAATATCACCTCCTCCGCACTTTGTCTATTCAATAAACAAAGTATTTATTTTATGCTCCCATAGGTTGAATATCCGCCTATCGTCCGGTACCATAGGAGAGTAAATACCAAATTGTGGAATGGAGGCTATTTCCGTATGAGAGAAGAATTCCTGTTCGGCTTGGTCGAGAGAGTCCGGACGCAGTTCCTGCAGGCCGCAGCGACTTGTCCCCCGGATCAGCGCACTGTCATACCTGAGGGCTTCAACAACCATATCCTATGGCAGCTGGGACATATCCTCACCGTAGGCGAAGGCATCCTGTTCCGGCTGACGGGCGAGGCGCCTGTGCTGCCCGAGATCTACGGGCCGCTCTTCAATAACAATACCCGGCCTTCCGAGTGGACGCAGGAGCCGCCGGCCTGGGACACGCTGACCGCCCAGCTGAACGAGCAGACTAGCCGGATGCGCACCGTATTCGCCGGGCGGATGGATGCGCCCGCCCATGAGAATTTCCTGTCGATGGTGACGGCGGACGAGCTTCTTACGGCCATCATTATGCACGAGAGCAACCATGCCGGCACCCTCAAGGCCATGCTCCGCGTGCTCCCGGTAGCAAGCAAGTAGCAGCGTCCAAATATTGGTGTAGCCCCGGACCGCCGAAATTGGTATAATAGTACGCATTGATTATGTTTCATATTTCGGGAGGGGTTACCCATCAAGAAAATCGGTAGAAACGAACCTTGTCCCTGCGGTAGTGGATCCAAGTATAAGAAGTGCTGCCTGGACAAACACCAGGGCGGCAGCCATTCACCGCAGGAACGCCTACAGGCAGAAGCGTTGAAAGAAGTGCTGTCGGCCGCATTGGTCCAAGCGGTGGCGGCACCGGGACAGGCTGCTTCCGTGCAAGCCGCTCCGGCCCCTGCGGCGGCTGCCGAGCTGCAGGCTGCGCCTGTCGCTGCTGCTGTGGAAGAGGCACCGGCAGGCAGCTCGCTGCAGTGGAGCGATCCGCTGTACGAGGAAGTCGCGCGCGAGCTGACCGAAGGCATGACCGGGCGTTACAGCGAAGAAGAGATCGGCGGCGCCGTCGCTTTGTGGAACGAATTTACGGTCCGCACGACCCCGGCTGTCCGCAAGACCGGCGTCTTCGCCGCAGCCGTCGAATTCTGTATCGCGCAGAAGCTGGGCTCCGCACAGGTCACCAAAGCGGCATTGGCCGAAAGATATAGCGTATCCGCCAGCACGATCACGTCCCGCGTGAACCAGCTGACGGAGTTCATGGACGCCGAGCTCGCGGTAAGCGTGTAAGGTACATGAACGACTGTAAGACGAGGAGCTTCGGCTTCCTCGTCTTTTTTATTGGATGCGGGTATGAGGGAGGCTGTCTCCCTACTATTTAACCTATGGTTATTAAATAGTTTCCTTACTAACCTGCCGCTGCCCCCGCCTACCGTCCTCCGGACGGCACCGTATAGCTCCCCCTGTACAAAGGCCGCTGTCCGAGCAGCAGCGTGACGTTCACCCGCTGCTCCTGCGATCCCAGCGGAAGCGAGACCTCCGCCGCCGAGCTCTGCCGGTTGTTCACCGCTTCGCCTGCGGGAACGCCGATCCCCTGGGCCGCGGCCGTCGTGTCCGCTTCCCTGGCTGTCGACAGCACCACCGGCGGCAGCTCGGAACGGCGCGGCGCATAGTCCTCGATCCGGGCACGGACCGGCTGCGTGCTGCCTTGAGGCCCGGCCGGCAGGCCGAAGTCCCGGACCCGGTAATCTGTCCACAGGAGCTCGAGCCTGCTCCCCTCCTCACCCCACCAGCAGGCCAGGCCGAACAGCTGGACCAGATCGTGCAGCGAGGCATGCGGACGGTCTTCGAGCAGCAGCGGCGGCTGGGTCATCGTGTAGGCTCCCGATGGCGCGCCGCCCCAATAGATCGCGGCACGCGTAAGATCCGGCGACAGCCGGAACCGGTGCAGCCCCCTGGCCGCCTCCCAGCCGTCCTGCCCCCGGGTCATCGCATACCCGAGACGCTCCGCCAACAGGATCACGTCGTACAGCGGCACTCCGCTCTCCGTGACGTAACCGAGCGGCACTCCGTCCACCTCGTGTGCCCGGCCGCGCACCTCCACGGTGAACCGGTACTCCGAGGCCGCCGTGACCGAGAAGGAAGTGCCGGCCTCCACCGGCCACGGGACCTTGCCGATTCCTGCTCCTCCCTGGGCATCGAAGCGGATCGTCCGCTCCCCCGCGTCCCAGATCACATCCCCGAACGGCTGCAGATCATTGAGCAGCAGAGCCGTACGCCCGTTCACGTTATACGACGCTACGGTCGAATCGCCGTAGGCTGCGGCGTAGAGCGCCCGGATGTCCGTATGGAGCACCTGCCCGATGACGGTCCCGACAGGCGGGCCCGTGCCCGCAGCCTGCCCGGCCGGCAGAGGCTGCAGCGCCTTGTCCAGCGTCTCGTAGATCGTCAGCGAGCGGGACTGCGGCGACCAGGCCACCTCGAACCCATAGCGGCGCAGGTCTTCCGCGGCCACAGCCGTATAGCCGCCGATGTTCATCGAAGGGATGAGCTGTCCGTTCACGTAGGCCCGGATATCCGTCGACAGCACGGTCCCCACCACCTCCCCCACTTGACGCTCAGCCTCCGTCTGTACCGGACTCCCGGCCCAGAGCAGCGGAAGAACCGCCGCCGGGACCATCCATTTCAATCTGCGCAGCGCCCTCTCCTCCTTATCGTCCGAAGAAGACCCGCCTTCGCCGCCGCAGCGGCTATCCGAATCTTCGCTTTCTCCATAAGGAGTATTCCCCATCGCGCATTGGTTAAATCTTCATCCGCACCGGTACTCTGGACGTTGGGCCGTGGAATCTTGGCCGCCATCCCATAGGGCCGGGCCGGGGGATGCTTGTCCGGGCCATCAGTTCCCGCCCCGCCCGAGAGTCCCACCGCAGCACCAAGAGACCCGCCTAAGCGGCGGATCCCGGTTGTCATGCGACGTATGGTTTAATGATGCATCTCATTCGCCTGAACCTGCACGCCCGAGAGATGGTCCTCGAACATGTCAATAATATCGAGAAAGCGTTCGGCCTCCCGGAACACATGGTCCGCCAGCAGGGGATGGATGATGCTCTTAATCCGGCACGCTTCGATCAAGTCCCTCGCGGTCTTCTTGAAATCGCGCAGCGACTGTACCGAGACCCGGTTCTGATCCAAGAACTGGTCTAAGAGCGGCACCGTCTGCGACTGGGGACGCATCGATTCGAGGTCCTTCGCCTGGAAGAGCAGCTGGTCAAAATCGTGGCTGAAGCCCCGCGCCTGCTCGGTCAGCTGCCGCTCGGACGGGTCCAGCAGATGACTGATAAACTTGGCGTGGTCCGCCATGATCCGCAGGAAGAACACATTCTCATTGATGATCGCATCGGGCAGAGGCTCCAGCCTCCCCTCATTGAGCTCCACCAGCCGATTGCGGAAGTAGTTCGCTTCCCTGCTCGTATGATCGACCAGCAGAGGGAAATTGTTCGCGCCCGGAAGCTGGCCATGCAGGATCAGCCCGAGCACCTTGCGCTTGAACGCCCAGATATGGGCAGCCGCATTCTGCACCTGCGCATTGAACCGGCGGATCGTCTCGGGATCGGCCTGCAGCGGGAACGCATGGGACTGCTGCTCGATCTGCTCGAACACGCTGTAGTAATGGTTCGCTTCCTGGATCAACTGCGTATCCTCGCACCGGAACCCCAGCTTGAGGAATAAGGAATGCTCCTTCATAATGCGGGACCAAAAACGGATCTCATCCAATGAACGTGCGACAAAAACATCCTGTGCCGGCAAACAAAAAACCTCCCGCCTATCGAATGGTTACTACCACGATATGCGGGAGGGGAGCGATTCATACGGCGCTATATGCAGGGCATCCCGGCGGAGCCTCTCAGGCACACCCGGGTCAGCACGCCCCTGGTCTGCTTGGTCTGCCTGACCTACCAGGCCTGCCAGGCCTACCTTGCCGACTCGGTGCCGCCGCCCTGACGGAACTCGGTCGGCGTGACGCCGAAGCGCTTGCGGAATACCTGCGTGAAGTGCCGCATGTCCTGGTAGCCGATGCGCTCGGCGATGTCCGCGAGCTTCAGCGTCGGGTTCTGCAGCAGCTGCTTGGCCTGCTCGAGCCTTAAGTGGATGATATAGTCCTTGAACCCCTGCCCCGTCTTCTGCTTGAAGAGCTGGGAGAAGTACACGGGGTTCAGGAACACGACCGAGGCCACCTTCTCGAGCGACAGGTCGTCCTGGTAATGCGTCTTGATGTACTGCAGCGCCACCTCGATCGCCTTGTCGCCGCCCCGGGCGTCATGATCATATACCTGCGTGGCCGAGGCCTGGCGCATCCGCTGCACCTCGGCGGGCACTGCTTCGAAGTCGCACAGCAGGCCGGTGTGCATCACCTGGAACGGCACCCGCAGGTAGATCTTCAGATGCGACTTCAGGTCGGCGAGCAGCGGCTCGAGCCCTTGGCCCCCGGCCAGCGTCACGAGGCCGATCAGGCTCTGGCTGTCGTAAGAGGCCACGAACCCGTGCCCGCAGCGCTCAATGAGCTCCGTGAGCACATTCTCGATGATATAATGCTCGAGGTTGACCTTGCGGTCGCTGTCCATCTTCACCATCACGAGATAGAACTGCGGATGGCTGTCGATCACCGACAGCATGTCGATCCGCCCGATGTCGAGCCCCGAAGCCCAGCGCTGGAAGACCGCTTCGCGCAGATACTTCAGCGAGTTCTTCAGCAGGTGGGCCTCCTCGGACACCTGCGTCTCCTGCTGCGCTTCCTGCTGAAGCTCCTCGCTGAGCTTCGCGATCAGCTCCGCGAGCTGGTCCTTGCCGACCGGCTTCAGCAGGTAGTCCCTGGCGCCGAGCCGCACCGCCTCCTGGGCGTAGGCGAACTCGGAATGCGCGGAGATCACCACCCACTTCACATGCGGGTGGATACCCCGCGATACGTTCATGAGCTCGAGCCCGGTCATGCCCGGCATGAGGATATCCGTCAGCACGACCTGGATCGGCTCCGTGCGCAGCACGCCGGCCGCCTCCTCCGGCGAGGCGGCGAGGTGCACCCGGTGGTCCGGGAAGCGGCTCTGGATCGTCCGCTTGATGCCGTCGCGGATGATCGGTTCGTCGTCAACGACGAGAATGTTCATAACGTACTCCTTCCTCCTCCCCGGCTTCAAGAGCCTGCTGCGCATACATCAGCGGCATCGCTACCGTCACGACGGTCCCTTCGTCCGGTGCGCTGCTCACCTGCACGCCGTACGCCTCGCCGAACATGAGCACGAGCCGCCGGTGCACGTTCTGCAGCCCGATCCCCCGGCGGCCCTTGGCCCCGGCCGCGCCAGCCGCTCCGTTCACGGCCTTCGGCCCGTCTGCTGCCTCTTCCAAGGCAAGCTCCTTCGCCACGCTAAGCGCTTCACCGCCCAGCGTCTCCTGCAGCCGCAGCAGCGTCGCACGGTCCATCCCCGGGCCGTTATCCCGGATTACGATGTGCAGGCTGCCTCCGCTTTGTTCCGTATACACCCGCAGCACCCCTTCGCAGTTCAGCGGCTCAAGGCCGTGCTTCACCGCATTTTCGATGATCGGCTGCAGGGTCATCTTGGGCAGGCGGTAGTCCAGCCACCGCTCTTCGATATCGACGTACACGGTCAGCCGGCCCTCCAGGCGGCTCTTGATGATCGTGAGGTAATGCCGCATCTGGTCGCGCTCCTCCCGCAGCGTCACCTCCGACGAGCCTTCCCAGTGGGAGCTGTAGCGGAACATGTGCGACAGGGACAGCACGACGCGCCCGAGCCGGTCGTTCTCCTTCTCGTCGAGCATCCAGTAGATCATATCGAGCGTGTTGTACAGGAAGTGCGGATTGACCTGGCTCTGCAGCGCCTGCAGCTGCGCATTCTTCTCCGAGATCGACGAGAGCTTCACCCGTTCGATGAGATCGTCCATCCGGTGCACCATCTGGTTGAAGGAAGCGACCAGGATGTTGATCTCCTCGTACGACTTGACATGGAGCAGGCCGCGGAAGTTCCCGATCTCCACCTGCTTCATCTCCTGGATGAGCCGCTTCAGCGGAGACGAGATCGTGCGGGAGACGAACGTCGCGAGCGCCGTCGCCACTACCACCAGCACCGAGAGCATGATAAGCAGAAAATCCCTCGTCTCATCGAGCTCCACCTTCATGTCGCTGTCCGGCGTAAGGCTGAGCACCGTCCAGTCCGCCATCTCAGGCCGCCCCGCCACGGCCAGCCGGCCGTCCCGCGAATCGACGACGACGTCGCCTTCGTTATCCGGCCTTGGAATCTTCCCCGGCCCAAGCAGCGGTGCCGAGCCTTCTTCCCCGGCCGGCTTCGTCGACGCCACCACCCGTCCGTCCGGCGAGACGATATACGCCTCGGAGTTCGGGCTAAGCTTCAGGTTCGAGAGGGCCGCGAGCGCCTGGTCCGCATCCGTCTCGATCAGGATGACCCCGATCGGCTTGTGCTGCGACAGGTCGTAGAGCTGCCGTCCGAACGCGAACACCGGCCGCTTCTCGAGCTGGTCGATCACCGAGTTCGGGTACACGCCGAACCAGCGGATCTCCCCGGTGGATTCCTGCAGCTCCTTGTACCACGCCGACTGGGCGTAGTCCGGATCGATGACGCTCATCGAATTGCCGTAGCTGTAGATCGGCCCGGAATACGAGATGACGTGAATCCCGACCATATCCTCCCGCGAGTAATAGATCGCCCCGAGCGTGTTGGTGATCGTCCGCTCGTTGATGAAGCGCAGCGGGGGGTCCTTCGGCACCGGCTCGGCGACGAGGCGCTGCAGGTCGAAGTTGCCCGAGATCGTCTTCGAGAGGCTGTCGTAGCCGCGGAGCAGCAGGTCGAACAAACCCGCCGTCTGCGACACGTTCTTGCGTGCAATCTCGCTGACCTTGTCCTGCACCTGATCGGTGGTCCGCTGGTAGAATAGAGCGCTTACGATGAGCAGCAGCGACAGCATGCTCAGCAGAAAAAGCACGAATAACCGGTTATGGATACTGTGGATGCCCCGTGCCATGCCCCCACCCTCTTTTCGTCCGAAATTCTTGGCTGTATACCGCCCATCATACCACAAGGACGGCCCCGTGACACCGGAGAATCGCTGCCATGATCCTGCTTGGCAGCGATTCTCCGAGTGACGGTTCCGTCCTTTGGTGATGAAGTCTTTATGCTTACCCCTTGACCGCTCCGGCGACCATCCCTTTGGTGATCTTCTCGGAGAGGAGGAAGTAGATGACGATGACCGGCAGCGCGCCGAGTACGAGGAACGCGCCGATGGCCCCGTAGTTGACCGAATACTGGCTGACGAAGCTGTTCACGCCGAACGGCAGGGTCTTCAGCCGCTCCGCCGAGATGAAGGTCGAAGCCAGGATGTACTCGTTCCAGATGTTGATGAATGTCAGGATGCAGACCGTCATGATCGGCGGCACCGACACCGGGAGGATGATGCTCCAGAAGGTACGGTAGACGCTCGCGCCGTCCATTACCGCCGACTCTTCGAGTTCATGCGGGATCGTCTTCAGGAAGCCGCTTAAGATGAACACCGCCAGCGGCGTCGAGAAGGCCACATACGGCAGGACCAGCGCAGCGTGGGTGTTCAGGATGCCCATGTTTTTGAAAATAATCATCAGCGGCAGCAGCGTCGACTGCAGCGGGATCATCATCCCGAGCAGGAAGATGACCATGATCACCTGGCCGTATTTCCACTGGAAGCGGGTGATCGCATAAGCGGCCATCGCAGCCAGCACAATGACGCAGGCCATCGTGATCGAAGTGACGAAGAAGCTGTTCCACAGGTACTTGAAGTAGTTCCCTGCCTCCAGGGCACTCGTATAGTTGCTCCACTGCATGACCTTCGGTAGGGCGAAGAAGCTGCCCGAGAGGATCTCCTCATTGGTCTTCAGCGAGTAGGTCACCAGCCAGAGCAGCGGGTACAGCTGGGTCACGAACAGTACCGAGAGCAGCAGCAGCACGCCGCCCTTGACGATCCCCAGGCTCTTCCGCCGCGTCCGGACTGCCGGCCGCGGTTTCTCCATGATCGCATTCATCCCTGCACTCATATCCGAACTCTCCTCTCTACTTAAAGCTTTCTCTCTTTTTTCATTCCGGACTGTGATTAAGATACTTTCGCTTCCAGCTTCTTGAAGAAGATGTTGATGATCACGGTAGCCACCAGGCAGAGCAGGACCAGGAACGTCGCCAGGGCACTGCCGTAGCCGTATTTCATGGACAGGAACGACATGTTGTACATGTGCGTCGAGATCACGTCCGTCGCGTGGGCCGGGCCGCCGCCCGTCATGACCATGATCATATCGAACGCCTGCAGCGAGCCGATGAACGCCAGCACGATGGAGATTTTGAAGATCGGCACTACCAGCGGCATCGTAATGTACCAGTCGGCGGTGAAGCCTTCCGCGCCGTCGATCTTGGCCGCTTCATACACTTCCGAAGGGATATTCTGAATGCCCGTGAACTGGATCAGCACGTGGTATCCCAGATACTGCCACAGGGCCACGATATACAAGGCATACATCGCTACGCTCGGGTCGGTCAGCCATGCTTTGGTCCAGGACTCCAGGCCGGCCGCGATCAGAATCTGATTGAGCATCCCGCCCAGCGATGCAGGGTTGTAGATCGTTTTCCACAGCTGTCCGATGATGACTACGGAGAGAATAACCGGCAGGAAATAGCTCGATACGAGGAAGTTCGGCTTGCGGATGTAGCGGTTGAGCAGGATCGCGACGAAGAGCGCTACCGGGATCTCCACCATGGAGAACACCGCGAACATCAGCGTGCGCTTGACCGCAGGCCAGAAGACCGGGTCGGCTGTGAACATTTGCACATAGTTGTCGAACCCGATGAACTTCGAAGTTCCGATCCCGTTCCAATCCAGCAGGGAGCTGTAGAACGACACCAGGATCGGCACGAAGACGAGACCGACGTAGACCAGCAGGCAGGGCAGCACGAACAGGGCGATCGTACGGCCGGGAACCTTTAATACATTCATGAGGACCGCCTCCTTGTTGGGTTGGGATGGCACTTCGGGTTCAATGCATGGCCCGAATCTATGGAAAAAGGGACTGGCATCCGTCAGTCCCTCCCCTTACAGAATAGAACTTTTACTTATTGTTCGTCTCGAACGCAGTCTGGTGCTCCTTCGCTACATCCTTCGGATCCTTCTTCTGTACGAACAGGTTCTGGATCGAAGTCAGGTGCGCTTGGGATGTGCCCGGGTTCATCGAGTTGTCGAATGCGAGGTCGCCGCCTTTGACGCTCTTGAACAGGTTCGTGATTTCAATGGCCGTATCGGAGTAACCGGCTGCTTTGAAGTCGCCTTCGACGGACTGTGCCAGACCTACGGCGCCTTTCTGTGCGAAAGCTTCTTTCGGATAGTTCGTCATGAGGTAGTTCAGGAAGTCCTTCGTTTCCTTGAGGTGCTTGGAGTTCGCGGATACCGCGAAGCCGCTGCCCGGCGCCAGCATGAACTCGTCCGGATTGCCCTTGCCGCCGACCGTCGGGAACTTGAATACGCCGACCTTGCCGTTGACCGAGGACGTCTCGATGCCGCCCGTTGCCCAGGAGCCCATGAAGTACATAGCCGCTTTACCCGTCTTGAAGAGGTTCTCGCCCGCATTGTAGTCGAAGGATGTGACGCCTTCTTGGAATGCGCCGGCTTGGATCAGATCCTGCATCTTCGCTACCGCTTCGGTGAACGCCGGATCCTCGAACGTCTTCTTCTTCGCCGCTACATCCTTCAGGAAGCCAGGGCCGCCATTGGTACGAAGCAGGATGTTCATGAAGAGGAACGAGCCCGTCCATGTATCCTTCTCCCCGATGACCATCGGCTGGATGCCCTTCGCTTTGAGCGCTTTGACGGTGTCGACCATCTCTTCGAACGTCGTAGGGACCTTCACGCCGCCCTTCTCGAACAACTCCTTGTTGTAGTACACGACGCCGATGTTGTTGCCGTCCGGTACCGCATACGTGTTGCCGCCAAAGCTGTAGTAGTCGAGGATGCCCTGCTGGAACGTGCCCTTCAGGCCGTTCTGGTCGAGCATATCGTTCAGCGGAGCGAGGAGGCCCGCTTCGACGAAAGGCTTCATCTGCTCGGCCGGGTTCACGACCGTGATGTCCGGCACTTCCTTCGATGCCGCCTGTGTCTTCAGCTTCATCTTCTGCTGGTCCGTGTTCAGCGAGTCGAGCTCGATCTTGATGTTCGGGTTCTTCGCCTCGTAATCGGCCACCACTTTTTTCATCAATTTATTCTTCGGATCCGTTGCATCCGGCCAAATATTCTGGAACGTGATCGTGACCTTGTCTTTCTTCGCATCCTTGCCCGCATCGCCGTTAGCCGCGCCCGTGGTGTTCGTGCTCTCGCCGCCTGTGCCGCATGCCGTAAGCGAGATAGCCATCGTTCCTGCGAGTACTGCCTTCAAGGTTGTACGTTTGTTCACTTAAGTTCCCCCTCGTCTTTTGTATTCCTATTATCTCGTAAGAGTGCGCTTTCAACAATGCGGGAACTTAGGGAGTAAGGTTTGCTTTTTTTAGGTAGAGGAACTTAAGGCATGTGAAGAAAATCAACCTGGAAGGCTGATGGATCGGGTTAAGCGCTTAGTCTTGTTCGTACGCTTACGTAAGGTGCTTCGGGTATTTTCTTGCACTCTTCGTTCTCGAGATAACGTCTTTCCTTTCACTTCTTCTGCACCTTTAAGGACAAACGCTATGAACCTCCTATATAATATAGATGTTTAACTACAGCAGCTGGAGACAGCCCAGAAACAGAGAGGATAAGCATCATGAGCGAATTTACTTACGGCACCGCGGTACGCGCGGAGCACATGGACAAGATCCGAAAGCATGCCCCGAATGGATCGGCGGCGATCCTGCCGCTGAGTGAGCATTGGGTTGGCGTATTCACCCGTGATGATGGAGAATCGGGCGGTCCGGAGGAATTTCTGAGCACTCTCTCTACGGAGTGCCCGGCACTGTATTTCTATAACCTGGAGGACCATCATTGGGGGTATACGCTGTGGCATGAGGGGGACATGATTTCAAGCGTTCATGTGTCGTATGAGATGGAGACGGAATTGATGTTTAAGATTTTTCGCGAACGGTACCCCGACAAACGTGCATCCTTTCTGATGACCAAAGAAGGCGAGGCCGTACAACAACAGATCGAGAAGGAACTTGCCCAAGGCGACAACTATGCTGCTGCTTTGCGGAAGCATTTTGAAACTGCGTATCCGGAAGACTTCAAGCTGTTCGGTTTGGACGAACGGACCGTAGAAGCGCTTCGCGAGCTGCTGACGGCGGAATCATTCCTGCGGGGCGACGCCAGAGTGGGGACGTTCAAAGCTCTGACCGGCCTGGAGGAGTTCAGTTGGGTGCGGTACGAGCGGATTGAGAGGTATGAGGAGCAAGTGGAATATTTGTAGATTGGAGTGCGGGGGCCGGGAGGTCCCTGTTTTTTTGCTGCCTGACCTCTTTACCTTTCGGCTGTTTCCTTGTCCCGCACAGGTCTGCCTTCACTTTACCCTCTCTTTGCCCTCTCTTTGCCTTCTGGCTGCTTGCTGACTGAGTTCTTGCCCGACTCAGGTCTGCCTCCCATCCGCCTTCCGCTGTTTCTATCTTACGCCGTAGCTCTCTGCTCTCCCCCCGCCTCTGCCTACCCTCTTCTCTCCGCCCCTGTCTGCCCCTCAGCCTCTCCCTGCCCTCCATCCCCTTATCGCAAAATGATTGTTTATCTTCCGAACCAAGTGCGGTAAGCTTAAAGAAAGGAGGAGATGCACATGTTAACACGCAAAGTCGGACGGCTGGCCCATGAGAGCTCCGTCGTCATGTTCGGAGCAGCAAGTCTTGGAAGCGTTACCCAAGAGGAAGCGGACGCTTCCATCGCACATGCGCTCGAGAACGGCGTCAACCACTTCGACACCGCCGCCAGCTACGGGGATGCCGAGCTGCGGCTGGGTCCGTGGATGCCGAAGATCCGCAGCCAGATCTTCCTCGCCACGAAGACGGGCGAGCGCACGAAGGACAAGGCCAAGGCCGAGATTCACCGCTCGCTGGAGCGGCTGCAGACGGATTACCTCGACCTCATCCAGCTGCACGCGGTCGGCGACCTCAGCGAGCTCGATGCTTGTACGCGCTCCGGCGGCGCTCTCGAAGCGCTGCTCGAAGCCCGCGACGAAGGCCTCGTGGGCGCCATCGGCATCACAGGCCACGGCCACGACGCGCCGGCGACACACTTGGAAGCGCTTCGCCGCTTCCCGTTCGACACCGTGCTGCTGCCGCTGAACTACTACTTGTACTCGCTGCCCGAATACAAGGAAGGCTTCGACCGGCTGCTCGAAGAGGCCGGCCGGCAGAACTCTGCCGTGCGCGTCATCAAGGCAGTCGCCAAGGGCCCGTGGGCCCCGGACCAGCAGCGTGACTTCGCTACGTGGTACGAGCCGTTCCACCAGCAGGAGATCATTGATGCATGCGTGCACTTCGTACTCTCGTTCCCTTCCGTGGCGGGCTTCGCCACTGCAGGCGATGTGCACCTCTTCCCGAAAACCGTGGATGCGGCGCAGCGCTTTGGCAGCATGTCGGACGAGGAAGCGGAGCGCATCCTGTCGGCGATCAGCGGGTACAGCTCTCCGTTCGATGCTCCGACGTCGATCGCCTAGCAGCTTCGCACAAGCAATAAAGGGATGCTTCCTGCCTTTCATGTCGGCGGGGGGCGTCCCTTTTGATTTGGGATCGGCGCATTGGTGGCGTCCTTTCTCCCCATCCCCGAACACATCAAAAAGCTGCACCTTGTCCGATGAACAGAACAAAGCGCAGCTATCCCTTTTACCCTATTTACCGCTGGATCCGGCCTATACCTACTTCAATGTGGTCAGATGGAAGTGGTCGGCATGGTCCGCCCGGACCTCGATTTTATCGCTCACGATGCCCAGGTTCTTATAGTACAGCACCTTCGACACATTCGGATTGGCAATGGCGATCTGAATGAACTTCTTCGCCTGGGCTTCCGTCAGCCCCGCGTTGCGGATATCCACCGACTTCCCGTCCATGTGCGTCTCATGCTCCGGGGTGTTCTCCCCGTCGATCAGGCTGCCATCGTTGATCTCCAGCTTTTTGCCGTAAGCTGCGAAGTAACTCGCTGCGACTTGATCCAGCGTCGTCTTCGTCGAAGGCGTCACATAGCTGTGGTCCAGCTTATATTTCGAATCGGCCGAGAGTCCGGCCGCTGTGTCATTGTAGTTGATGTAATGGGAGGTATCCTTGATGCGCACATACCCCTTCGGCGAAGCACCGATCGCCCCGTGCATCGCATTGCGGCTGCCCGCGCCATAGATTCCGTCGGCCGTCAGTCCTTTGGCCTTTTGGAAGACCACAAGATTGTCCTTCGTCGCTTGGTCGAACGTACCGTTCGTGCTCGTAATCTGCTGCACGCCGGTAAACAAGCTGCCGTTATTCCCATAAGCGCGCCATGCTTTCAGGTTCGCCTTCAGCACCGCAATCTGGGCATGGGTCTGTCCGAGGGAGTAAGACGCCTGGTAGCTCACCCCGAACTTGCTGTTCGAAGCCGCCGTCCCTACCGCCGCCACATTCGCATGTCCCGCCGCCGCGAAGGCACCCGTCGCCATAGATACCGCCATCGTGCAAGAGAGAGCCACCGAAGCTACAAGTTTCTTGGTTCTAGTCATCCTCTATCCAGCCTCCATTATCATGAAATTCTCGGTTGTGCGGGCAGCCAGAGGTCCTGCCCCTCGCTGCCTGATTCCTCCGCCGCTTATGGCCCTGGAATCTATCAGACACACCGATTCTATCATGGCGCTATTGGTAGATGGATGACCTTCTCTGGTAATCTCATGACCTCTCAGCCCCACGCCTGGCCGCCACCAAAATAACGACCCCTCCGCAGCCTGCGGTCAGTCGTTACGCTTGGAATCTAGGGGATGGATATTCCATACTTACAAGCACGGACCTCTTCGCGCTCCGCGGCCCCCCCCCAGACTGGCTCCGGGTGGAAAAAGGCGGCTATTCGGCATCCGCTTCCTGTGCGATGATCGTCCAGCCTGCTGGGCTAGTTACATCACAAGTCTTCAGCTCATCCTGCAGCGCACTCCTGCGCGGATAGAGTGCTTGCAGCGTCCTCACGCAATGGCCGGCTGCTTCTGCCCCTCCGGCTTTGTTCAGCATCCGGATGATCCGGCACACATTCCGGTAATTGCTGCGGTTGCTGGCTCTCTCCGCTGTCTCCATAATATAATCCATGAACAGATTGTACACTTCCTCCGGGAACTCTGAGACCAGCTGTGGATATAACTCCTCCACCAAGGAGGGCTGGCGCGATACATACTCCAGCAGCCTGCCTGTCTCCCCTTCCTCGATCAGCACCTGGGGATACGGATCGAAGTGATAGGAGCGGCCGGAATGTTCGAGCTTCGGGAGCAGGCCCAGGTACACCCGCTTCCATTCCTCCGGAGCATAAGTCGCCTTCAGCTCCAGATAATACTTGAATTCGCGGCCCAGCAGCAGCTCCTCCGCGAGCTTCCTCTGTTCCTCCAGCTGTCCCGAGGCCCGATAAGCCTCGTAACGCTGCTCCTTCCACCGCTTCACGGTCCCCGGATGGCCGCGCTCCGTATCCAGCTGCTCCCCATCCAGCGCCAGCCGGACCGCCTCCTCGAAGTCACCACGCCCCATCGCCTGATTGATCGCCATCTCCCGGAAGCCGGTATGCTCCAGCCGCTCAACCATAAAGGCTCCAGCCTGCTCCGCCCCCTGCAGCCGTGTCGTGATCTCCAGCCTCATCAGGTCCGTGCGTTCGGCCCAATACTTCCGGCTCCACTCGCTTTCTTCGCGCTTCCCCAGCTTCTCCAGCAGCTCTCCGAACGAATCCTGCCTATCGGGCCCATCCACCAGCTTGGCGCACTGCTCCAGGATCCCGAGCCGCCAATCCGACCAGCCGTCATACCGTCTGTCGGCCGCCGCCTCCAGCAGGAGATCGAACAGGACCTTACGTTCGTCGTCTCTTCCATCGAGATCATCGTCCGGCACAATATCCGCTATCACTTCCAGACTCATCTCCATCAGGGAGCTGATATCCCCCCCGGAGTCGTCGCATTCCTGGATGAGGTCCATCAGCTCTTCCATGATACACAGCGCCAGCTTCACGGCCTGCACCACAGCTCCCTTATGGAGCTCCCGCTGTGCCTTCTCGAGCACCATCTCCGCACCGCGTACCGCACTGGGCACCCTGGCATAAGGCACGAATCCGTCCCGCTGTCTCTGGGTATCGATATGCGTCCGGATCAGCCGCCTGCTCTGTTCCACCGTGCTGTCCGTATCATCCCTGCCCAGATGCAGCCGGATCTGCTCCTCTACCCCATCACTGCCCGCGAGTACCATGAGGAGGTCGACCAGTTCTTCCTGCTTGCAGCCGGAGAGCAGCGTCTTCAGATCAGCTTGCCTCTCCCCCTCCGCCGGTTGCCTTGGTATACTCTTTTGCGACTCCAGCATGTCCCGGATCTCATACAGCACAGCCACCTGATGCTTGCACACAGGCCCAAGATCATACGGACAGCTGCAGTCCGAATAGACGATCGCTCCGCCGCTCCCCAGCTCGATCTGGACCACATACTCCTCACTGCCCTCCACCTCGGCTACATACAGATGAGGTGCGGTTTCCCTCAGCGATAGGACATAATCCTCCTCGTAGTACTCCCTCCCTCTATTCAAGATGCGCCGTTCCACAGAACTCTCAAAGTTGGCCAGCTTCATCCGTTGTCCGCACCTCCATCATCCGTTCTTTTTAGCTGCTACCGTCACTTCGAATCCCTCGGACTCCAGCCAGTCGATGACCGCTTCCCGGTTCTTCTCTTCCTCATAAGCGTACCACCGCTGCTGCACTTCCGGATATTCGTCCAGCTTGTCTTTGAACCGCCGGAATACCCCTTTGCGTCCTTCCAAGGCCCGCAGCAGCGCTTTCTTCACCGGCCCCGGCACTATCGTATGGACAAAGTCTTCCATCCGCTCATACCCATCACGCGAGCTGCGCTCAGGAATACGCAGGTATCTCTCCTCGGGGTGGAGGTCTTCGTCTTCATCGAATGCCCCTTCATCATCCCACTCGAGATCATCCGGACTCTTGGTATCGATCTCGCCCGTTACGACATCGTAATAGTACCTTTCCCCGGACGCGTCCATCTCCATATACATGCTGATATCTTCGATTTGCTGCAAGGTAAGCTCCAGCTTGTTCATTGGCACCTGACTCCTTATGCTGTGAATCAACCTATGTTCTCTATCTTAGCACGGAGAGACATCCCATTGAATAGATCCTCATTTCCAGTATCCAGAGCAGCGGGTTCTTCCCCCTCACTCCTTAGGAACCTACTTCCTCACAGCAAAAAAGACAGCCCGCCCACTTCGCAGACTGTCTTCTTGTAACGCAGATGCCTCTACTCCCCGGGAGGGCACCCCAGCGGCTGCCTTCCGGCGCTTCCCGCTTCACCCGATTCCAGGGCCGCATGAGAAGCCGCAGCCAGCCTTGGGGGCCGGGTTTCTTTCTTCCACATTGTGCTCATTCACGCTCCGGCTGCTTCTCCGCCGTCCAGACTTACCTCACCCGCGCCTCGACCCGGGCCAGAATCTTGCTCAGCGTATACGTCAAGATCAGATAGATAAAAGCCGCAGCCAGATACGGCTCCCACACCCGGTAGTACTGCCCGCGCATCGCGTTGCTCCAGTACATAATCTCCGGCGCCGCAATGATCGCCACGAGCGACGAGTCCTTGATGAGCACGACGAACTCGTTGCCGAATGCCGGCAGCATGCGCTTCACCGCCTGCGGCAGAATGACGTAGCGCATCGTCTGCGCCTTCGTCATCCCGGACGAGTACGCCGCCTCGAACTGGCCCCGGTCGATCGACTGGATGCCGGCCCGGAAGATCTCGGCCGTATAGGCCGCGCAGTTCAGGGACAGCGCCGCGATCGCAGCGACGATCGGGTTCGTCTTCCCGATCACGAGCGGCACCGCGCCGAAGTGTACGATGAGGATCTGCACATACAGCGGCGTTCCGCGGAAGAAGTGAATATAAGCCTTCGCCGGTATGCGCAGCAGCCACAGCCCCGACATCCGGCCGAAGCCGATCCCGAGGCCGAAGACCGAGCCGATCAGGATGGAGAGCAGGGACAGCCCGATCGTCAGGAGGAGCCCCTTGCCCAGCAGCGGCGCGTAGCCCAAGATGATATCGAATCGAAAGTCCATCGCAAGGTGCCTCCCCGGTAATCAAACCATGCCAAACCTTAAACTATGCCGCAAGTAAACGGATACAACATTCTTCCTGATACGGGCCCGCGCCATTGCCTGCCAGGTAAACCCATGCAGGCGCGAGATTCCCGCGTTCGCGGAACTTATGAAGAAAAGCATGCGCAACGGTCAGCTGCCCATGCTTCCCCTCCCCTTCCTTACTTCGCTGCGGCTTCCTGCAGCTTCTTCACGTTCGGCTCCTCGCCGAACCACTTTTTATACACCTCGGCGAACTTGCCATTCTCGATCACTTTCTTCACGGCCGGATCCAACTTCGCCTTCAGCTCGCTGCCCTTCGGGAACAGGATGCCGTAGTACTCGGCCTGGAAGTTCGCATCGTCGCGGATGCCCTGGAACTTCTTGTTCGGATTGTTCTTGATATACTCACGCACGATCGCGATATCGGCCACGACCGCTTCCACCCCGCCCTGGTCCAGCTCCATCAGGGCCAGCGCATTGCTCTCGAAGCGCTTGAGGTCCGTGCTGTCCTTGCCAAGAATCCCGGTCATGATCGTATCCGCCGTCGTGGCGCCCTGCACCGCGACCTTCTTGCCCTTGAGGTCCGCCGCACTCTTCACCGGGCTGCCTTCCTTCACGAGGACCATGTTCGTCGACTCGAAGTAAGGGAGCGAGTAATCATACGTCTGTTTCCGCTCGTCCGTGATCGATACGGAGGAGATGCCCGCCTGGTATTCCTTGCCCTGCTTCACGCTCTCCAGCATCGTATCCCAGCCGACATTGGCTACTTCATATTTCAGTCCCGCTTCTTTCATCACTTCCGCCAAGAAGTCGATATCGAAGCCGGTGATCTTGTCCTTATCCATATACTCCATCGGCGCATAGCTCGCATCCGTCGCGATCTTGTACGTCACGTCACCGCCGGCTGCTCCCGTTCCATTGCTTGCCCCGCTTCCCGGCGCTGCGTTCTCGGTGCCACAAGCTGCCGTGAACAGGAAGGTAGTTAACGTCATTAAAGTTAACACACTTTTGAGTCTCATGCGTCCAACTCCTCGCAAAATATAAATTTAACATGATTCTACCAACAATAGCGGACCGTAGCAATGTTATTTTTTAACTAGTGTTATTTTATATAACATTTCTCTAGTTCGGGTGACGCTTTACCGTATAAGGGTAAACCGCAAGAGTCTCTCAGCCTCCTGAGAGAATGATTTCCTTTTATTGGATGTGGTATAATGGAAAATATCTTCCAATCGAGCTGCTGCCGAAGTCCGGAACTAGAATAGGAGGAAAAGAGACCATGGAAATTGCACTGATGGGAGCGCTGCTCCTCGCCCTCTATGCTGCCTATGCCATCGGATTCATCCTGTTGATGAAATTCATCGCACGCAAGCTGTCGCTCCAGCAGTCCACCCAGCTGTTCTGCATGGCCGCCGCGGGTGTAGGTCTGTTCGTCTGGTTGGTGATCAGCGATTACCGGGTAAAGGGATTCCATGTGGAGCTGCTGCATGTCCTCTTGGCCGCGCCGCTGGTGAGTCTTATTGTGCACGCGTTCAGAACGCGGCAGAGCGAAAAGGCCGCCGATGAGCATCGGTAGCCTGGGGGTAAGGGGAATTAATTTGATATTCTATCATCTCTTGGCTTTTTAAAACCAATATAATCTACCGTTACTTCCTTAAGAATCCGATCTAGAGCAATATACATTACAGCAGAACCAGCAAACATATAGAGCATCCAATCTTTGGATACCCCTTGTTCATAAATATACTGCTGAAACTCTTCAAAAAGTTGGTAGGTTAGGAAGATCATTGAAAGAGTGTACATAAAAACTCTTCTAATAAATACTTCACTTATATTTTCATTAATACGAATAATCTTGGTGAAATAAACCCAGTAATTTGCATAAAGAGGAATAAAACATATACTTAAAAAATACGAATCCGCAGTCCACTCTAAAGCAACCAAAAACGTTAATGATAAAAAATATATTAAGAAGGCATAGGAAAACTCTAAAGTTTGACCAAGTAAAAGCCATAATCTGTTGATAATGTAAATTGCCTTTAGCTTATCTATATTTATT
This sequence comes from Paenibacillus caseinilyticus, assembly GCF_027533645.1. Classification (GTDB taxonomy): domain Bacteria; phylum Bacillota; class Bacilli; order Paenibacillales; family NBRC-103111; genus Paenibacillus_G; species Paenibacillus_G caseinilyticus. The sequence continues at coordinate 266,391 of NZ_JAQAGY010000005.1, read as the reverse complement.
TTTCCGATTTTCGATATTATTGAAGTTTTGTCATTGATATTATTTTTTCTTACCTCATGTAAAGCAGTAGCTCCAATAAGAATAACGAAAACAAGGAATAAAGTACCTAGAGATAAATACAGTTGTGAGATACCACTGCTGCTTCCCCATACTATATATACCATAATGACTGAAAAAACAAAAAACGACCACATTGCTAAATATACTATCTCCAGAATAAAAACAGTCCATCTACTTGGGATCCTTACGGCTATACTAGTTCCTATTTTTTCTGTTATAGGGAAGAAGCATTTTTTAAAAAACAAATTTATTCCCAACATTATTAACGACAATACCAACAAGGTTCCGAAGATAACAAAAAAATTAAACAAAATAGCTCTCCCCTCCTTATCTATCCATACGCTTCCCTGCAGCATCTTTGGCCGACTCCGACCGCTACGCAGCCACTTCATCCAGATACTTCGTGCACTTGGACTCCCCACTGTAAGTCAGATAGAGATCATCCAGCACCTGCGTCATCACAATGTAGAAAAGAGACACCTCCCGCTCCTCCACATCCACCAGAGGGAACGATATGTTATCGATATTCACCAGGAAAACGCACGGGAGTCCATGCCTTTGGCGCTGTCGATCGTAGAGAAACCTTGTCATCCTGCCTCACGAACCGGCGCTTCGACTCCGGGCTCTCCGTAATCCAGTCGAAGGAGATGACCTACCAGTCGGCTACCTGCAGATCAGTTTTTCGTGTAACTCTTGACCTCCATAACCACTGAGCCGAGATTCGAACCAATATTGACCAGATACGGCCTCCGCCCCTGGACCTCCGGTTCATAATAGACGATATAGTCATCCGGCAGATTCGGTTTCATGTCTCGAAAACCAGCCGTTCCCCTGGCGTCGCGCTTCTTGGTATAAACCCGGGTACCGTCAGTGCCATACAACGCCTCCCAAGTTTTTAGTACCTGATTAGCTTTATTATAGTACGAATCGCAGGCGAACGGTATGATAAATTGCAATTTGTTGGAAAATAAGGAAAAATGAAAAAACCTATCCCCTGAGGTAGACAGGCTTAACATAACAGGTGGTCTGTATTATTTCGAACTCGTAAACGTGTCGTTCGCATAGGAAGTCTGAGGCCCTCAACTCTTTCATGGCAAACATCCAGGTCATATGGAAGTAGGTCGCATCGTTCAGGACGAGCACCAGGTACTCATCCCTCTCGTTATCCAGCCAGACATCATTCACGTAGATGTTGAACCCCGGCTTCTTGGCATACAGCTTGGAGGCCAGTTTACCGTAATCCAGAGCCGAGCGGTCCCGGCACGATCTGCTTTGCGGATTGAGAAGCCCGTATGAGCCGCGGCCACGGAAGGGAAGGCCAAGCTGAGCATGACACAAGGGATTTTAACACGGCAGCGTAAATCTGACAATTTCAAGGATTGTAAGGGGTGGGGGTTATCTTATGCCGCGGAAGGATTCCTCAATCACTTTTAGTTCAGATCTGCTGGTATGGAAGACATAGAATTCTCTTTCCGGGCTTTGCCTATGATGAGCTTTATACCCATCCCATGCGCTCATGGGATTATCATATTCAGCCACAACTGTCATCTCTTCTAAGGTTCGTTGACGATGATTTGAAACTACCTTGATAGCCTCCACTAAGACAAAGCGACTGGGATAACGGCTGCAAATATCAGCCCATTTCATGACACAAGCCCCCTTTATTTTATCAAGCACCAAGATCTTTAAATTAAACTCCTCTCCGCATTGTAATCCGCATCGGGCCAAAATCCATCAACTTGTTATACATCTTCGCCCGAGCTTTATCGATAGGGCCTTCTCTAGCCAGCTCACTGTTTACATAGACCTTAGCTGAAGCCAGCTTTGCATTCCATTTCCGAATCATGATATCTCTCGCCTTATCATTGAAGCCCAAGCTCGATCCCCTCTCTTTCAATGTTTGCTTTGAGCTGGGGATTGACCAATTCGCCTCTCTTCCAGTCCTCTTCATTAAAATAAAGACAATTCAGCGCTACGCCATAATTGATACTAATATCAGCTGAGATATCCGAGAGACGATACTGATCCTGGATTGTCTTTGTCTTCTCTGTCAATACGAGCAGATCGATATCCGAATACGGTTCAGCTTCACCTCTTGCCCTGGAACCAAAAAGAAAAAGACGTTTGACTCCAAACTCTACTTTGATGCGCCGCAGTAAGTCCCTCACTGCTGCCTGTTCATTGTCGTTCATTTGTAATGGCATGGTCTCCCCTACCTTACTTGATACAGTTATTTCCATTATACCACCCTCGGATAGAAAAAAGAGCAGTACCGCCCAACCAGGCAGCACTACTCCGCTCACTTCATCTCTCCCCCAAGAACCTGCGTTTTGAGCCCATGATGCCTAGTAGCAGATTTTCGTAGCGTCTTTACAATCAGGGACTTCAAAAGATTCAGACCTCGTTGGTTCTCCTAATGTACTGCTGGTCGGTTGGCATCTTCACTTTGTTCATAGCCTGCTGTAGAAAGCCGCGGCAGAGCCAAAACAAAGGAGCTAAGACTTCCTAAGTTACTTAGCTCTTTGTCCATGGTAATAAATCAGTTTTATAACGTGGGTAAATGAGACACCCTAGAAACGTTTCGCGGCATTGATAGGTATACCACGCCTTGAATATTATATGCCTACAAATTTAGCTCCCAAAAGGCACGATCCCGCATCCAAATCGGTTGCCCTGTTCCTGCTTTCACAATACTATAATGCTTTTGTAACGACTTGATTCGGTTCATGATGTTCTCTTCTTCTGCCTTACTTTGCGTATTAAATATCATTCGAATTTCCTTAGCGGACATTTCAGCGATGTTATGCACAATCCATGTCAAAACATAATTTGCATAGTCGTTATCCGACGTTGAGAAGTGGCTAAGGAACTGCGTAGAAAGAATTGTCCCTACTCCGAATTCCCGACCTTCCTTAAGAATCTTCTTAATTGAAGTGAAATCTTTACTCAAGAAATTGTCCGCTTCATCAACCAAAATCATCTTCGTGATTTCACGGTAGTTACCCTGAATCGTACTGTGCCCTTGTATCTGCATTTGGTTATAGAATACATCGAGTGTAATCGACACGACTAGGTTCTGGATACTCGTATTGTAGCCAGACAGGTTGATAACCGTAATTCCGTTAATCATATCAAACAACGGGAAAGTCTTGGTACCATCTGGTTCAAAAACTTCTAGCTCGTAAAGCTCTTGAAGCGCTGCATACAAGCTATCCATTTTTACATCTTCTCGCCCCGTATAGATGTCGTAAACGTCGCTAATTGTCGGGGTTGGCTGCTCCCAAGTTGTTGCATCATGTTTCTGAATGCCTTTTTGTTGGTAGGCCTCCATAATGACACCCTTGAGAGTATTCGTTTGTACTTGCCCCAGATTAAAAGCTTTCGCAATCGTATCAGTCAATGAAGAACTTGTATGCACTGGCAGCAGCGGACGTATTGGCTTTGTAACATAAAGAGACAAGGGATTATATGGCAAGTGATAAAGGTCATACACTTTAGCCCCCGTCACTTCTGTAAAATCCGCCTTGATGTAGTCCCCTTTGTAATCAAAGATCAAAATTCCAATCGGTGTTCCATTGACGTTATTTCTGCTATTACGGCTTAGTTGAGCAATTAGTGACTTCGTAAACTGCGTTTTTCCTGTGCCCATCGTGCCAATAATGCCAGTATTGGTGTGCATTACTTTATCCGTTGTAGTCGGATACCACTTTATTTCCTCATGATTTTGTGCATTATGTCCAAAAAGGATTTCAAGTGGCCCAGTCGGTTTCATCCTTTGTACGGACTGTCCATTTGGTTCCGATTGTTGGCTTTCGTTAGAGGATTCGTTTGTGACTGCTGCACTATTGCTATTGTTAGTTTGATCCTTTATTTGAGAGTCCCCCGACTCACTCTCTCCTTCTTGACTTTTAGAGTTATATAATCTTGAGAGCAGTTGCTCAGCCGGAATATCCCCGTCCTCACTCTGAATATGGTCCTTTATTTCTTCAATATTTTTCACAATGAAATCATAACCACTTTTTTCAGGATAGTCGTAGACGAGCACATCATCTATCCTCTTGACTTCCGTGAAAACCCAATCCTTTTTATAGGAGATAACCGCCCCAACTCCAATATATGTTTGTAGATCATTAGAAATTTCGTAATCATCATTGAGTAATTTTCCCCTTAAATCACTGCTCGTGATATTCGCCCAATCTTGTTCAGGCCATACCGAATAAAGATCCATCTTTTCCGCACTTGCGATGGCCAAGTGCATAAAGAAGTTACGGTATAATTTTGATTTAAACGAATCTTCTTCCGATTCGGTTAAAAAATCAATAAGCAGCTTCTTCGTTTCCTGAACCTGGGCAATCGCTTTCTCGTAAACCGCCGAGGGATTGTTCCCAATTTTCACTTCAATGGGATAGAAATGGACCTTCAACTCTTCTCCACGCTGCTCGACACCAATTAGTAGAATGTCATCGCTAAAGGAACCGAACTTACCAAGGTTTCTAGCTGAGAAGAGTCCTTCCGATTGGCGAAGTCCCGTTCCACCTGAAATACGCAGAACCTCCTCCATTGAGATGGGAATCCAAATAATATCTCGATGTGCAAATACAGCAAGAGCTACTTTTATGGCAGATAAGATGCTAATTTTCTCTTTTGGAAAGTGATTTTTCTGTGCCAGCAATCGGAGTAACCAATTTCCGTTAATAGCATTAAAAAAATTAATGATTGGCGGCAATACATCATCAGCAGCTACGATCTGCTGAGTATCTAGAAATTCTTTGATTAGCCGCTGATATTGCTTGGAACGCCTGGTTACAGTAATCGCATCAAAACCACTCGAAGAGGTCTGGTCACTGTAATGGATAACAAGTAGGTCTTTCTGCGTATCGTTATTTTTGAAGAAACTCAGGTCAACTTTCGGTTCAATAAACGTAACCCAATGCGATGACTCATATACAGCATCCAACTTCTGCTTATGCTCCGCAGAAATAGCAGTTACAATATTCATATTTTCTTGATAATTATCAAGTGTGCGGGCTACACGAAGCAAAGAGTTGAGTTTGGGCACGAGTGACAGCAACGGAGCATCCGACGTTCTGTAGAATTTAGTACCGAATCCAGTCTTATAGTCTTCATTAATGAACACCGATGGTATACCAGATACTAATCCAAACAGAGAAACCCCCGTAATAATCTCTGAAGCATTGCTTGTCGCCACCTGCTCAATCTTACTCATTTGATAGAAGCTGACATGACAATATTCATATCTATTAGTTGCGATATCGCAGGAGTAAAATTTTACCTGATCACGGAAAATGTTAAGTAGTTCTTCTGTATGGTAGCCTTCCATCTCCAGCTTCAAGTTAAATTTCTTTGCGATCTCTTCGGCCACCGAATATTGAGACATTTCTTCAAATACGTTATTAATGCCTTTTTCCGCATAAATGTGAAGCTCAATGGGTAGCAGGTCGCTTTTTTCGATCTCCCTTTTGAGCTGACGCTTATAATACTCAAACAACCCTTGCAGAATCCCCATACAATCCCCCATATTGATCGCATTGATCTTTAAAGGAGCACGGTAATCCAAATCAAACAAGTAAGAGAAATGTTCCGCAAACTCTTCAATTTTCTCCTGGACCAGCTTATGCACGAGCTTTGATGATTCAAATCTAGGTAGACTCTGATCGATATAGGTCGTCCATTCATATGAATCACTTGGTTCGATCGCTTTATAAAGGCCATTATTAAAGGACACGTATGGTAGCAAATGTGTCGACCTAAGGGTTCGAAGCAACTCGTCATTTATCGCTTCCTTGCCCATTAGATCTTTTAACTGCAGTTGATAGGCTACATTAAGTGGATGAAGTGGCGTATACAACCATTCTGGATCTCTAAGTCCTTTGCGAATTGTGCCTAACAAGACCAGATCTCGCTGAGTTTGAACCAGTGATTGTCCATTTTCCAGTTGCTCTAATTCTTTGATATATGCTTGAACATAGGCTCTGGCTAATGCGGAATAATCCTCATCTAGGTAAGCTAAGCTAGGGAGCAATTGGTTGTTACGGAGATAACGGAGTAGATCAATATATGCTTCTTTGACAGCCTCCGGTACATTAATAGGCTCTGGAATTAGCTCGCCGGCTTCTTCTGTAAAGTACAGATGATTAGCTTCAATGAGTTTCAGCTCACGCTCAAGGTTACGTTTGAACTCGCCTTGTGCATAGGTTTCACGCGTTCCTTGAACAATCTTCATTTTATCGTTTTCAATTCTGTAGATGAAATGTTCTTGCTTCTCCCTCTTTAGTTTCCATACATTAAAGCCACCTATTGGCACAGGCCGCTCAACAACATCCTGTACAGAAAATGGAATTTCAGTTGTTGGTAATTTGATCGAAAAGTGGATTAGTTCCTCTTCACTTGAGTTTTCCGCATTCTTAATGACCATCAATTCTTCTGATTCAGCGATTTCAAACTGATTTTTTTCATAATCATCTGTGAGTTCGGCTTTCATCACTTCTGGCTGATCCTTATTAAAAATCCATTCATCATTATCTGAGTTGATCAGAATACTGGAATGTTTATTCTTCGCTTTAACTAGGTTGATTGTGTAAGAAGTCTGAATAGCTTGTATCAATCTTTCCGTTGTCTCTACAATTGAGATTTTAAATTCAAATGTTGGGGACACTTCAGTCTTGTATCTCACCCCGTAAAAAGTTGTTTCGCCAGGGTTGTGAGCTAGCTCCACTTTGATTTTTTTGCCCGCTTGTTCCGACTTAATGAAATACTTAATCATATTATTAGTTACATGTTGTGTCTTTACAAAATCGTTAAATGGAAACTCTAAAGTAATTTTATCGAGTTTTTCAGGATTGAACACAATAATGTTCCGTTTACGTTGCTGACTTTTCGATTCTCCTTCGGCTCTTTCCCAGTAGTGCAATCCTTCCAAAGTCTGCTTTTTCGTAGGCTCTATATATTCTAATCCCTTCCCTTCGAGTTTCTTCTGATTGGAACGTTTCACAGGTCCAAAGTCCATGCTTTGCCAATCAATCGCAGAAAGAGCCTTAGCGCCTTGTTCATCGAAGTGTCTTTCTAAGCTAATGTCGACTGGACCATACTGGTGAGCCATCTCAACATGATTGAAGAGGGTTTGATTTTCATGCAACCTAGCCTGAATTTGCTTATCCGTCATAGGCGTCTTATTAAGCTCAGAGTCGTAAAAAAGACCAAAATCCTTATAGTCGCTTATATCAAGCTTCTGATTGTTCAATACCGTCAAAATCTTCTCATAATCAAATAAGGTTACCTGCTCGTGAATGCCTTGTTGCGCCTTATTAGACGCCATACTAAAGATGAGCATTTGTCTTTCGGGCTTGGATAGCGGAGAGTTGCTCATCAGATGTTGAAGATTGGTTTCGACCGAATTGATGTGAAATGGCATTCCTTCTTTCGCAAAAGAGGTCATCCCCTGGATCAAGCTATCTAGATTGGAGTTATGAACTAGCAGCATAGCTTTATCATTAAAAGGTTCTTCCTGGGTCCCCACCTTATTTCGCAACGTCGTCAAAAAATCCGGAGTTACGTTATCCGTATTGGATGCAATCAGAACTTTCGTATTCTGCCCCATAGTCAAGCAAATAGACTCGTATATACCTTCTTCAGTATGCATATAAAAGGACTCTGCAAAAGGCAATACATTGATTGTATCGACCAAGTTCTCTACTTGCTCTGTCCGTTCAAATTGGATATGGTATTTATCACCAGGCTGAATATTGTTTTCTCTGAAAAATGTTGCAATCCGTTCAGCTAAGTAATTATAAAAATGCTTTGACATAAATAGCATCCCCACTATCGCTTTTTTTCTCCAGTAAGTTCAGTTTTTCATAATAGTTCACGATGGCCGTTTGAGTATCCCGGTCGAAAATCATACCACGAGTTTCAAATTCATTAAAAAGCTTTTTCAAACGAATTTTGCTCTCATCTTTAATCATCATTTTTGTCATGAAAAGCAGATAGTCAGTATCGAGGATCAACATTTTACCGGATCTGCCGCGGGATTTTAAAAAGGTATTCTGGCAAAAATGTACGAACCACTGTTTGTATTCATTATATGGTTTCGATCTAGAAGTCTGATTAAATTGGTGGTCGACCATTCGAAATAAATGGTTCAGCTTATTTAACACAGAAAGGTCATAAAGATCCGGTACAGTTCCCATCAACAACCACTTGCTGTCTCCTGATAGCTTTTGCTGGTAATCATTGATCAATTGGTCGATCTCTTGTTCTAGCTTTACTTGTTCTTCAACTGTCATGTGGCGAATAAGAACCGCAATTTCCTGATAAGATAGAGGTTTGTTGAAAGTTGCATTTTTATTGTCTACGGTTGCAAAGTTTAACATTTTCAACAAGTTGATATGAGTGAATATCCGTCCGATTATCTTCTCCATGTTCTTCCAACCATATTCGTAACTCACTCTTGTCTTGGACAAACGCTCCTCGTCTTCAAAGGTGAAATAAATGGGCCGAATCCCCTGTTTAACCGGTTCAAACATAGCTTCGTTGCGAATTGCAAACTGTGTAACATAGAAAAAATAATAGTAGGAAATGATCTTCTCAACCTGCTGTGTGAATAGCTCATTTTTTGTAGCAAGCCATTGGAAATCCTGAACAAATAAATCTGATATTTCAGGCAGCATGACCGCATAGCTTGTACTGCTGTGATCAGCATCAATTAGTTCCGGTAATGAACGGAATAGTAGTGCGCTCATCAGATTAAAATCATTTTGAATTTCAGAATCCACTGACCAAGCATTCCGCCCCCCCCAAAGAACATTGCATAAGAAAAGAGCCAACTTCTTGTTTTCATTTTCAACGGTGTTTATGTAGTACAAGGTTTGGGGATGGAACAGATAGAGTTGATCGTTCTGATCTAAGAATAGGGTCTTCACCATCTGCTTGAATTCTCCTCGTTGATTCGGATGTTCAAACGTTATGGAGTCAAGTACATTCGCTAACAATTTTTCTGCATCCACAGCTTCCGGCAATTTCTTCTGTCCAATTAACCGTAAAAATTCACCAACCACTTCTCTAAAACTATACTGAGTCTCTTTGAATTTCGTGGTATAAGGTAAAAATTCCAACTCTGTTTTGGGATTATGTTTAATCGAAGTTTCAAACTTAAATTGTTCACATATCTTTTCCAGGTTTATAAAGTAACCCATGATTTCACATCTCCATAAACGAATATTGATCAAAGGTATCATCGTATTGCAATCGATAGCGAGTGGATTTTCCGAATTGCTTACTCTCAAAAATCAGCTCATTCTTTGGGCTTCCCGAATTGTTTAGCTTATCAATAAATTCGACAAACTTGATATACTGAAACTTATCCTTCTTATTCGGCCGATATCCGTTTTTTATCCTAATCAACAGCGCATATAGAGAGAAGTCGATATCGATTATAGGGATTGCAGCCTCACTGGAATAAGTCACATTTTTAGTTTTGAACTGAATCGTCATCATCGTCAAAAATTTGATCAACTGTGTCTCAGTTAATGATTTGGCTCGATTGATATGGGGCTCAATCTCCAACTTCTGAAGCGCAAAATATTGTGTCTGTGGCTGACCTACTTGAACATAAAGAAGATCGCCATTTGCCTCTCCATTCCATTTATAAATTGCGTCTCGAACATCATCTTTGTACAGTTTAGCTAACTTACTAATATCTCGTTTATTCCAGTAGTAAAGATACATCATAAACTGCTCATACGTCTCATCTACAAACGAATAATGTTCTTCTTTCGGAATAAAGTAATATAAATACACAAATAATTTAATTAGCCGCTGTTTATAGCCTTGATTCTTAACATCCATGTTCTGCCACGGGGAATTTTGATAAAGGGACTTTGAGAAATAAGAAAGACAATCGAGATTGATATAATTGGCGAATAATTCAGTTCCCTCTTGGAGCGACTTAAACTCAATTAGATACTGGTCAAGCTGCTCAGTCCGAGTCCGGGTTGGTTTGATCCGGTCCATCGCTTGATTTATGACAGAAGCATCGATCTTCTCAAATAATTGAAAAGGAAGAAGGCAAGCCACATAGTCTGTAAACTGAAGTTCACCTACAAACTCGCAAATACGCTTATGGCTCATGTTTTCCATGACGGAAGGTACCAGTAAGTTATATAAAAAATCTAACAATGCACGGGTGGAAATGATCAGCTTTTCCTTCACCATCACCTGGATCAAAAGCGAGATGACTTTATTCTGCACATCTTCTTGTTGCAACAGCTCGTAATTTTGGATGATTGGATTTTTAATTGCAATTTCTTGATTTTCTTCATAATCTGTCAAATAGGCTAGATAGAATGGATTATCGTCTGTTTTCTGCGTAATTTTTTGAAAAATCCCTTTGATGTAATCGGACTTTGGACCATTCTCCGTAAGCTCAAACATATGATAATCACTAAAGTTGACATACGTAAAGATATGGTCGTCCGGACTGGCTTCATCCGCGATCACGGACTCGAGAATCTTCTTTTGGGATACATATGCTTTCAATCTGGAAAAAGCATTCCCTTCTTGGGAATCTACGAAGTTATTTAAAGCTCCCAAGTTGATGGCAAGTACGATATTCAGTGTTCCACCAGCTTCTAACCCCTCATCAGAAAAAGGTTTAAGTACCGTAGCTAATGTCTCAATTGAAGTCTTTGTAGGCGAGAAACTTTCGGTGGCGTCATTATGAAGATAAAAGAGTGACTTATCATTCAAGAATGGATATTTGTTTTTTAAGTAAGAAAGAATATGTGATTTCCCGTCGCCTACTCCGCCACAAACCAGAATTAGGCGAGCTTCTGGCGAGATATGAGCCTCATTAATATGCTGCTCCAGCTCAACTTCAACTGGCCGCTGAATGTGCATATATCGTTTGAATACGCTAAAATCTTCCAGATTCTCGACAGCTTCTTTAGATGATTGCTTACATTTACTTATGATATTGATAAAATGTTGAGGTTGCTGTGTCATCATATAGCCTCCATGAACCCCTTTTTCAATGCATTATTGTTATCCTTAGTTCCCGTTACTTTCCTACACTAAATTTGATATTCAATTAAGCTACAATAAAAAGAACCTATTATAATATATCGACACTGGTAAACAATAATTTAAATTTGTCTATATTGTACTTTGTTTATAGACAAGTGGAAATGCAAATTTTAAATAGTAATATTATTATTTGGTCAATCTGAATCTATCTGCAAGCAAGCTGAACATCGAAAAGGCCCCACCTATTAATCAGGTGGAAGCCGAAAACAAAATGATGGATACAGGTTTAAACGATAGCCCTGCACATTAAAGATCAGATTAGCGGCCAATACGAACAATCATCATAAAAAATTATTGGATGGTACAGGTTCAATCGCCAGCTAACATCTTACAGAATAAATCAATTTCTTCAATGGTATTATATTTTGATAAAGAAATGCGCACTGAAGATCGAATCTGTTCTAAACTTAATCCCATACTCGCCAAGACGTGAGATGGCTTTGTTGAACTACAGGCCGAACCGCTAGCAAGGGCAACTCGATCTCCTAATTCTTTAATGAGAAATTCATTGTCTACTCCTGTAAACTTTACATTTATAATGCCGGGTATTTTATTACCAACGTCATTATTAAATGATAAAATCTCACTAAAGTATTCATTAAGCCGCGTAACTAAATGAGATTCAAGTTGTTTAAGAATCTGTTGCGTCTCGTTGATCTCACGCAGTGCTATTTCAGCTGCCTTACCAAAACCTATAATATTGTGAGTACTTAGTGTCCCACTGCGGTAATCAAACTCCTGTCCACCACCATGAATCAGTGGTGTTACATGCGTTTTGACCCCAAGGTGGTCTTTTTTAATAATACACGCACCAATTCCTTTTGGACCATGTAGTTTATGAGCAGAACAAGAAAGAAAGCGAATGCCTTCCATACTATTTCTCACATCAATCTTTCCAAGTACCTGCGTTGCGTCCGTATGAAAGAGGACATTATATATCTTACAAAGTTCTGCTATAGATCCTATATTGTTTAAAGAGCCTGTCTCATTATTTCCCCAAATAATACTTACAAGCGATCCCTTTTGTAAATTCTTTATTACAACCTCGAGTTCCTCATTGTCTACTCTCCCGTACTTATCAACATTTAAATAAGTTACAAGAACCCTTTTACTTTCCAAGAACTTTGCTGTTTCTATTACTGAGGAATGCTCAGTTTTGGAGACTACCAAGTGACGATCTAGTGGATCATAAATATCCAGAACACCTTTTAAAATCATATTGTTACTTTCGGTCGAGCCGCTAGTAAAAATTACTTCATCGGGGTTACATCCAATGAGCTGTGAAATATAGTATCTAGCTTCTTCTGTTGCCTTCTTAACGTTCTGAGCCAAGGTATAGTGCTTACTCGATGGATTTCCATACTCTTCTTGCAAATAAGGTAGCATGGCTTCTAAGACCTCAGGATGGACCCTGGTAGTTGCGCTGTTATCCAGGTATATCATTATTCTCCACCTCTGGAACTTTAAAGATTAAGTTTGTGATCAACTTCTCATAGTTCCCAGCATAATTATATTCATTCTGCAATAAAATACAGCCCCGCTCTAAATGATTGTTAAATAAGCCAGGGAAATATTCCTCATCCGTTATCTCTCTATTCTCATGTTGAGCAATGAGTACCTTAAATAAATAATCATAAGGTCCAGTCAATACATTTCGGAGGAAGTCCGTCCCGCTTACGTCTTTGACTGTCTTCAAGATTGGCTGCCGTTCCTTTAACGAAAGAATAACTGCATACCTAGCAATGATGTTAGGAGTCAATCTTGTAGAATCCTGCAAAAACTTTAATCTTTCTGCCGTTGCTTTTGATGTTTTAAGACGAAAGTTCATAATTATTCTCCATGCCAAAGTAATTGGTTGATTTGTTTACTCTAAGGTTTTCTGAATCAAAGTCAATTGTATACGTATGAGCAACATTAGATTTAAACTCAGAGTATTGCTCAGGGCTGATCTCAGAGTCCGTTGAAAGTATAATGACTTGCTCACCGCATCGCGGAATGAATTGCTCAAGTATAGCTTTTTTGTGAGTTTGATCAAGTCTGCCTAGGAGTGTATCAAAGACAAAAGGAAGACGCCGTTTTGAACACATTGCCATTGCCCAGACTGTCGCCAATAGCAAGATCTGCTTTTCGCCGGCTGATAAAATGTCAATATTGATTTCCTCTTGATTAGCGTCAAAAATTTTAAGTTGGAATGTCTCTGGATTGATCTTTACACGCGTCACAAATAACTCTTTTCGATAAACGATTTGTAACATTCTCACTGCTTCAAGTTCGACTTGCTGAAGCTTTTTTTTCAATTGTAGATCCCGGAAAAGCCGGCTTACTTCAGAAACTTTATTTGCAATCTCGAATACATGTCCCATCTTCTTGGATGACATTACTTTTGTTTTTAATGATTGATACTGCTGATCTTTTTGCACAATCTGTTCTGTTAAATCATTAAGAAGCACTATCATCTGTTCTTTTCTGAACTGAGTTGACGTTATCTCATTTTGAATAGCATGCAATTTTTCTAACAAGTCTTTTAGGTCGCTTGATGCGTCATTTTCTTCAATTTGTTTTCGTATCTTTTGAACTTCTTTAATTAGTTGTGTATTCTGTTTAAAATCATTAAGTACACTTAGGGGTACAAAATCTCTAACTTGCTTATAAAAGTTTAGTATTTCTGCTCTTTGAACAGCGGATGCTTTATGAATTGGTTGAGTATCGTCTTGTGATAATAAATCGGTAATCTTCTTATACAACTCATTGGTTATGTTAGCTTGTTTACTTACAGGATTAAGAATTTCATTAAAAGTCTCCAACGATACGGTTTTAACAAATTCATTTTTCAAGTCAGCTTTGGCTTCTCGGTCCATTTGTTCTGCGGCAGAACGGATTAAATCTCGAGCTAACACAAATGGAAATAATGAAGTAAGAATCTCCCGATTTCGATCCATCATGGTAAGTCTTCGATGATCGATGTCACTCATTTTTTTAACTAGCGCATCGCGTTCTTTCTTTTCGAGACCACCGTTAACATGAAACTGTCTATTTAGATCGCTGTATTGTGAATTCTTCTCGTCCAGGAGCTTCTCTAATGAATCAAGTTCATCTATCGTTTCTTCTTTTTTATTAGATAAAATATTTTTCTCTTGCTCTAATTCAAGCAGTGACTGTTCATCCTGTGAGAGTGTAGTATACACCTTTTCTTGTTTTAGGTAAGTTTCAATATCTGTTTCAAGACTCTCAAACAAATCTAAGTTGAACATTACTTTTGCAGTTTGACTTAAGTAAGAAGAGAGTGTTTCTTTGGAAATAACTTGTGCTATCTTCTCTCCATCAAACAGACAAAATTCCAACAACTGAGGAGGTGTTTCATCTCTTAGTTTTGTTTGAAATAGTTCAACCTCTTTCTCCTCTAATTGCCGCCCATTCTTAAAAACAACAAAGGACTCCTTTATTGCTGTTCTTTGTCTAGACCAACCACGATTTAAGGTATACTGATTCCGTTTCAGGTTTTCTACCATCTCAAGTTCAAGAATGATTTGAAAAAAACCTTGATGATCTTTCTTAGCTTTCGAATTAAGCTTGGCATCAATTTTGTCAAAGTAAATAGCTGAATCGGTTTTTAAACCGAATGCAAAAGCCCCAAACAATACAATCCGTAAAGAATCTAGAATCGTTGTCTTTCCCGAGCCATTCTTACCTCCAAAGAGAACAACATTTTGGTTTTTATTCAAAGTAGTTAAGTCGAATTCATTATTACCATAAAAGGCACCAAAGTTTTTTAGTACTAGCCGATTGAATTTCATTCCTTATACCCTTCTACCTTCCCATAGTGTAACCAGTCCTGGTTAAGGATTTTATTGAATTCTTGTATGATTCCACGTCTTACCCTGTAGCCGCTGAAATTCTTTTCAGCTGTTATGAGCTTCTTAAATAATTTCATACTTACATTATTCTTCTCACATAAAAGCTCCAAATCAGTTATTTGATCTTCTTCAAACATGGCACGATCATCATATTCCCAATCCAAGTCCTCGCCAGTCACTTCACGATAAATTTGAGGAAGCATATCCATCCAGTCGCCATCAACTCTCCACACTCTTCGAATGTGCTTTAATTCATCTTCATGTATTAGTTTGTAACCAGGGTCATATGGATTTTGAACGATCAGTTGCGTTTCAAGCAATTGTCTTAATATCATCTGCCGTGCCTCAAGAGTGAATGGCCCAAGACCAAGTTCCTTCTCATCCCCTTGACCAACAAAATAAACTCCGCCATCCATTCTATGCTCTTCACGATATTCTCTTTTGTCACGGATGCTTGACAACCAGTCGCGGAATTTAAGGAGAGGACGAAGCCATTCTTCACCTGTTTCAATAAATCCTCGCAATGCTTTATCCTCACTCACGACAGTGCATGTCCAGCAACCAAAACGGCTATTCCCGCAAGATCCGGCGCTTTCTTTTATATCCTTATCAACAATTAATGGACATTCCCCGCCAGAAGAATTCTGATAAAGTGCATACAGTGCGTGATTATCACTCCCCCATGGTGACTCTTCCGCTCTTAAGTACTTCCATATATCATCCGTCGTAAAGTGTTTTATCGGAGCATAAACAAAAGCGTTGGATAGTGTTGAGTGCCTCATTAGCTCTTTTCCTTCAACGCTATGTGAGTTAATGACTTGTGCTCGGGTGGCGCTTTCATCCTCCCGTACTCCCAGAACCATAACGACTTCACCAAATTGATCTACTTTATCACGGATAAACCGATTAGCCGGTTCTATTTTCATGCGATCAGTACACCAGCGAAATTTTTGTCTAGGTGAAGGGTAGCCTTTGCCGATAATTGACGACCAAAAACTGTTCTCTACTTCTGGCTTAACCTTATGTGTCTCGATTGGCAGGTCAAGTTCTAACGCCTTATCCTGTATATTCATCAACGCTTTGTTGATCGATGAAATGATGAGGGGAGTTTCTACTAGTGTATCCGATGATATGACGTAGATTTTCTTATGTCTCTTTTCTATTGGTAAGCGCGAAACAGCTTGAAAAATAAGCTGCGTTAAAGCGGTTGAATCCTTTCCACCTGAAAACCCTACAACCCAAGGCAAAGAATCCTTTAAATAGACACCCTGAATTTTAGAAATCGTTTCTTCAATCATTGTGTTATTCTTCATACCAATAATCACACGGCTTCACTCCCTCTTAATCTTTCTTCTTGCTGCTCTTCCACATGTGTCAAGGGAATACCGAGCTTCATTTTTATCATATTGGCAGTTAAATTAATCGTATCATTGTTCTTATTGATTCTTCCTGTATGCCCAAAGGCTCGTCCCATCCATTCCGAATTGCTTCGGCTCCAGTCGATTGTTGCAATACGCTTAATATAAGTAGACCAATTCGTAGGATGATTATTGTAAAGATAGTTGCCAACCGAACCAATGGCTTCTAGAAATACCCCATGGGCATTAATATAATTCGATCGAAGCTCGGTAGGTGATAATTCTTTTCTTAGTACAGCTTGCCACTCTACAACCGAATCGCAAAGTTCCGCCCAAAAGCTAGTCAAAAACTCCTTCTCGAGTTCAGAAACAAAGTCTCCCTTTTTTTTGTTAAGTATTCGACTGTTTGTATTGAAAATATTACTCAGTACGAATATCTTTGGAGACAATTTCGATAATGATGGCTTCTCTTTATCCGTATAGCGCTCAAGCAAAGGTAGTTGCTGAATAATTTCTTTTGTAGCGTTTGCCAGTTGGTCTCTGTGCTCATACAAAATACCTAATGATGAGGTTGTATTTACGGCATGTCTATTTAAATCAGCGAAAATTTGCTGGCATTTTTTCAAACCATCATCCTTAAAGAAAACAACTGATATATTCTCTTGACCTAATTCCGGAGAAACTTTTAATGCCTCCTCAATGGCCGCGCGACGGTGCTGACCATCATTAATCAGTAGACGAGCATCCAAAGAGATCGATAAACGACCCAAGCTATTAAATTCTGGGTCGTTAGTATAGGGTTGAAATTTCATATGTCCATCAACAGAAGCGGTTAATGAACTGAAGACATAATCCTTCGGATTATCCAATATGTAACTTGCTATCTCAGGTACTCTAGCGCGGTTTAAAGTCCTCTGCGCCCTATACTCAGGTGGTATTTCTTCTTCATCAAAAACAAAAATCTTAGGTATAAGTTTAAGCGGACACATCACGACATAAAATTCCCCACCTGCCTGTATTCCTCTAAGAGCAGGAAAACTATATGAAAAGGTAGCTTCCACGGTTGTAATCACCTCATACTACGTACGTAGTTTTATATCTCTATGTTATTTTATGATAATTCCGGATTCAATACAAATAGAATTTATGTGACTTTCTTTCATCGTAGGAACCCTTACAACAACCCCACAACCTTCTCTAGCAAATGATTCGTCCGCTTCTGCTGCTGCACCATCTCGTAGATCAGCTCCTTCAGCCGCTGAAGATCGTTCGGCGCAGCAAGCAGCCCCTCTTCTTCGTCGTCCTCTTCATCTGGCAGATCAACGCAGCCTCTCTCCGCTGTACCCTGCTCCTCACCCGGAGCAAGCAGCCCGAAGAACAGCGGAAGCTCACCGCCATCAATCGAACGGATCGTCTCCTTGATCAGCTCGCTGTAGCGGTCCTCCAGCCACTCGACCGCGAACCGGCTGGGAGACTGGATCAGGATGCAATTCGCCTCCTTCGTAATTCGGCAGGGCTTGAACCAGGTCTCGTACTGGATCCGAGAGATCCGGCCCTTCACCCGCTGCATCACCTGCTCATGGAACGAGCCGCTGTCCCGCTCCTCCGCCGGCACTCCCATATGAGACTGCCCGCCCGGCAGAACCGTTCCGCTGCGTATGCGCGCGATAATCTCCGCGGGGTTGGCGGCTCTCTCCAGGAAAGCCGCACTGTGCCATTCCCGACGGTCTTCGAGGCCATGATGCCGGCAGTAATCCTGGATGAACCCGGCTGGGTCGAAGCAAGCCATATCGCAGGTAAATCCCCAGGAGAAGCGGGACTGCAGCCTCGACGTCAGCTTCGCCAGGAGCTCGGGCGGTTGTCCCGAGGCGAGGACGATCTGCTTGCGCTGCCCATGCAGGTGCTCGAATACCTCAAGGAGGAGGTCCTGGACCGACTCCATACAGGCGAGCTCATGCACATTATCCAGCAGGAGCAGGTCGACCGACTTCAGTGCCTCCCGGTAGGCCAATAGGGTGTTGTTGCGGACCGCGGAGATGAAGGTATCCCGCAGCTCGCCGATCGTGAGATAGAGGATGCGGTAATCCGGATGCGTCCGGCGGATCTCTTGGCCGATGGCGTGGAGGAGATGCGTCTTGCCGACGCCTGTGGTGCCGTGAAGCATTAGAGGGTTATAGGAGGCGCCCGGGGCCTGGATCACAGCTTGTGCCGCGGCCAGTGCCACCCGGTTGCCCGAGGTGAGAATGAAGTGATTCAGCGTGTATTCCGGGTAACGGTGTGCATCATATTCGAGGTACTGCTCCATGCGGCAGGCTCCTTTCCCGAGGTGCGTTGGAACATTATAGCAGGCTCCCGGCGGACTGACGAAGCCGCTGGCAGAGGCTGAGAGGCGATGAACGTCCGTTTTCATGCCGGGGCATCCGCCGTGATGCGGTTCTAGCGATTAGCGGCTGCTGCGTACGCAGCTATGCTTTCTTTTTCTGGCGGCGCGCCCCGCGGCTTTCAATCGATGGAATAATCAGAGAACGGGGTAGGAGGGCAGCACACACAGACAGAATTTGTAAGGAACGTATGTTCTACACTATGGTATAAAAAAACCTCATCAGCCGCAAGGGCCGGAGGCAAGGGGGATGTCTATGGTTATTAGTATGCTTCAGCGGGTCGTTTTATACTCCCCCTACTTCTCGCTATGACTACGCAGTGGGCTTTTGGCGGTCTGAACTTCGGGCGTGCGATATACCCAATAGGACCATCCCGGAGAATGGTCCTGCTGTTAACCCTGTTGTCCAGCCCGGAGGCGGGCTTATGTGAGCTGCTCGTCCTGCCGGCTTGCGCCTACTACTGTTAATCGCGAGAAGATGAACGGCTCCCGTCCACCCCATCCCTCGCCGCCCGGCATCCCGCTGGCCGCTTAGCCTTGCGAAGCCGAACCGCTTACTGCAGATTCCTGGCACCCGCCGTAGGATGGGTGTCCCTGCCTGGGTCCTCCTCATACACGTGCGAATCCGCCGAGTAGATCGGATGGAGAGAATCGTGCAGCTGCAGCATAACCTTACTGTCATTGGCGGCGGCAGCGTCACTGGAGGCGGCCGCTTTCCTGGAAGAGCTTCTAGCCGATACGTAACCTTGCCCGCTGCAAAAATCGCATGAGATGGGAATCAGGAATTTCGTACGTTTGCCGGTTCCATTGCAGAGATAGCATCTGAGCATATGAATCTCTCCTCCTCGCGCAGGATGTAGGTCTCCCGCTACTCTATTAAACGCACGGACAAGACAAAAAGTTCCTCTCCGCAGGGGACGGGTTCCTACTTCTTGTCCACCTGCACCAGCGTGACCGTCTTGACGGAGAACGTGTCCTTGATCTTCTCTTCGGTGATCACGTTCAGTTTGATCAGGCTGGCAATCTTGGAGGTATCGGGCCTGGACAGCATGCGCCATACCTCGAGATCGGGCAGCGCCTCGTAGAGCTTGCGCTCGTCGTACTCCCTCCGCTCCTGGAGCACGATCTTCACCTTGCAGCCCCCGGCCTCCAGCTCGGACACGCCATGCCCGGAGCAGTGAGTGACGATCTCGCTGCGCAGTTCCGCGAGCTCCTGCTCTATTTCTTTTTGCTTCTGCTTCAATTGATAGAATCGCTTCACTTGGTTATCCACTCGGTTCACGCTCCCCTATGCTCTATCTCTATGCGGGGGGAGCGGATTCTAGGACAAGTCGGCGCTGGTGTAGATCATCTGACGCTGAACCGGGTGTAGCTGTACCCCTCCCGCGTCTTCTTCACTTCGAGTACAGCCGGTATGGCTTGCTTCAGCTCCTGGACATGGGAGATGACGCCGATCATCCGTCCGGACTGCTGCAGGTCGATCAGGGTATCGATCGCCTTGTTCAGCGACTCTTCGTCGAGGGAACCGAAGCCCTCGTCGATGAACATCGTCTCGAGCGAGATCCCGCCCTCATACGCCTGGATGACATCCGCCATCCCGAGGGCCAGACAGAGGGAAGCATTGAACTTCTCGCCGCCGGACAGGGTCTTCACGTCCCGCAGCTGCCCGGTATAATTATCGTACACATCGAACCCGAGGCCGCTCTGCTTGCCCCGCTTCTCCATCCGGTCGCTGCGGACCAGATAGAACTGCCCGCCCGTGATCCGCTGCAGCCGCTGGTTCGCGGTGTGGATGATCTTCTCCAGGAATTCGATCTGCAGGTACCGCTCGAAGGACACTTTCTTGGCGTTCTCCCCCCGGACCACATCGTACAAATCCTTGACGAGCTGATACTCGCGCTCGGCCTGCTGGACATTCGCTTCGGCCCCGGCGATGTTCGCCTTCCCTTCCTTGCCCTTCTCGCAGTGGCTCTCGGCTTGGGTACAGCTTCGGCGGATCGCATCCATGGACTGCTCCATCTCCTGCAGCTGCTGCTGCAGCGCGCCCAGATCCTGCCGCTCCTTGCCTGCGACCTCCACGGCCAAATCCTCGATCTGCCGGGTCACCACGGCTAGGGCCGCATGGTACGTCTCGATCCGCCCCTTGAGCTCCGCCCGTGCGGCATCGGACCGTTTGGCCTCCTGATAGGCCGCCTCCGACCCGAATCCGGCCGCCTCCAGCGCTTGCGCGAAGTCCCGGCCGGCCTGCCGCGCCTGGTCTTCCGCTTCGCGCTGCTGGCTCTCGGCCCCGCTGCGGGCGGCCACGGCCTTGATGCTGCGCTCATTCGCCTCCCGGTAGAGATGCTGCGCCTGCTTCCACTCCGCCTCCAGCTGCTTCTTGGCCGCGTCCGCTGCACGGATCCGGCGCTCCAGCGCCTCCAGGCCCCGCAGCTCCTCCGGCAGGGCGGCCAGCGTCTGTTCGTACAGCGCCTTCTCCGTAGCGTAGAGGGTCTGCCCGTCGTGGTACACCGCCGCAGCGGCTTCCTTATGCCCCCGCAGTTCCTCCAGCTGGTACTCCAGCTTCTCCAGCTTCTCTTTGAGCGCAGCGAGGCTCGCGCTCTCGTCCTTCAGCCTCTTCTCTTCCTCCGCCAGCGCCTTGCCCTCCTGGACCAGTCCGGCGAACGCCTCGCGGATCCCTTCCAGGCGGATCCCCTGCTCCAGCACCTGCTGCTCCTTCTCCCGGATCCGCTCTCCGGTAGCGGCGAGCTTCGCCTTCGCCTCGAGATACGTCTTCTCCGCCGCCGATCTCTCCGCACGCAGCCGCTCCAGCTCCTCCCGGGTAGGGATGTCCCCGGTAGCCGCCGCCTTCTTCGGATGGTCGGCGCTGCCGCATACCGGGCACGCATCCCCGTCATGCAGGTGGCTGGCCAGCCAGCCGGCCTGCCCCTCGATCCAGCGGTCCTCGAGCAGCCGGTGCGCCCGCTCCGCCTGCCCGTAGACCTCCAGGCCGCGGGCTTCTTCCGCCTGTTCTTCTCCGGACTTCTGCAGGAGACCCAGGTACTCCTTGATGAGCTGGGCCTGCTGACGCAATAGGGCGAGCCGTTCGGTCTTCTGCGGGAGGTGAACCACCCGTTCTTCCAGCGCCTTCACCTGCGCCGCCAGGGCCGTACGCTCCGACTGCCTGGCTTCGAGCGCCGCTTCCATCTCCTTCCACTGCTTGGAGGCGCCGGCGGCTTCCTCCGCAAGCCGGCGCACGAGCTGGTCCTTGCGGTCCATCTCCCTGACGGTCGGCAGCAGCCCCTGGAGCCGGTCCAGCTCGCGCAGGGCCTGCTCTCTCGCCCCCTCCTTGCCTTCCTCGAGCTCATACTGCCCCGCCGCCCGCTGCAGGGCCTCTTCCGCCAGCCGGCATTCGGAGAGCGCCGCTTCCAGCTGTTTGGATTTGCGGGCCAGCTCCTCCCGCATCTGGGCATCATGCCGCTCGTACACCTGCAGGTGTACGGCCTGCTCCGCCAGGGACAGCTCCCGCGTGATCCGCTCGATCTCCTGTGCCTGGTCCAGCAGTCCCTGCCGGTCTGCTCTGCGCCGGTCCAGCAGCTCGAATTGCTCGTTCACATTCTGCGCCTGGTGGTATACGGCCGTCATCTCCTGGTACCGGAGCGTCTCCGACTCCAGCAGCTGCCTCTTCTCCAGGATCTGTTCGGCGTAATAGCCGATCTCCTGCTCCAGCGCTTCCAGTACCTGGTATGTATTATAGTGCTGCTGCTGCAGGACGTGGGTCAGGGCCGACCCCTCGCGCCCGGACAAGGAGCCCTTGACGGTGGCGATATGATAATCGCGGAGCCCCGTCAGCTCCACCAAGCTTTGCTGCATCTGCTTGCGCTTCTCGTTGAGATGGTCTGCGACATACTTGTACAATCCCGTCTTGAAGATGCGCCGCAGGATCTCCTCCTTATTCTCCGTCTCGGAGGTGAGCAGCTTGCGGAATTCGCCTTGCGGCAGCATCACAATCTGGCTGAACTGCTCCTTCGTCAGCCCGATGATCCCGCGGATCTTCTCGTCCACCTGCGACACGATGAAGCGGTCCGTCAGCGGAACCTCCGCTCCGCCGTCCACCGCATACAGCTCATACCGCTCCCCGGTGGCCCCCTTGTTCCCCGCCTTCACATGGGACAGCTGCCGAAAGACGCGGTACGTCCGGCCTTTGAGCTCGAATACGAAGTCGACGGAGGTGTGCACCTGGTCATCGGCGAAGTGGCTGCGCAGCATCCGGGAGTCATTGCGGTCTTCCCCGCTGGCATCCCCGTACAATGCGAAGCAGATCGCGTCGAAGATGGAGGTTTTGCCGGCCCCCGTATTCCCCGATACGACGAACAGCCGGTTCTCGCGCAGCTCGGAGAAATCAATGACTTCCTGGTCCTTATAGGGCCCGAACGCCGTCATGATCAGCTTAAGAGGCCTCATCGCGCTCACCTTCTTTCTTGTAGATGTCCTGCAGCGTCTCGGTAAACAGCTTCTCGGTCTCCGGTGACAGCTCCGTGCCCCGGACCTCCTGATAGAAGGCGCGGAACAGCGACAGCTCGTCCATCTTAGCCCGCCCGTCCACCGCCGCGGATTCCCCTGTGAGTGCGGCGGCAGCCAGCTTCCGCTCGACATGCATCGCATTCGGGTAGACTGATCTCACCCGCTCCATCGGCGAGAGCACCAGGGCTTCGTCGAGCAGACGGACGAACACGTAGTCTTCATTGACCGGATGCTGCTCGATATCCGCGATCCGTCCCTCTACCGTCCGCATGTCGCGTCTTGGGGCCAGCAGCCTTTTCTCTACCGTCACATTCCCCTCACCATCGAGCTCTACGACGAAGTACCCCTTGTTATGGCGCTCCTCCGAGATCGAATACTTCAGCGGCGATCCGGCATACCGGACCGTCTCGATCCCTACATGATGCGCCTGGTGCAGGTGACCGAGTGCCGTGTAGTGGAATCCGTCAAAATGCCGTGCGCTGACATGCTCCGCCCCGCCGATGGAGAGCGGACGCTCCGAATCGCTCGTATTCTCCCTGGCCTCGCCGCCGGGCGTCACGAAAGCATGGCCGACGAACACGTGGCGCGCATTCGGGTCCATGCCGGCTTTGATGGCTGCGGTGATTCGCTCCATCGCCTCGTCATGGGTCTTGATGCCCTCATCCCCGAGCAGATGGCGCACTTTGCCCGGCTCCGCATACGGAATGAGGTGAAAATGGACTTCCCCCTCCCCGTCCCGCAGCACCACGGGCTCGAAGGGATAGGTGAGCTCGCCTGCGATATGCAGCCCCGACGACTTCATAATACCGCTGCCAAAATCCAGGCGGCTCGGGCTGTCATGGTTGCCCGCGACCGCTACCACAGGGATATGCAGCCGGAGCACCATCACCGCCAGCACGCTGTCGAGCAGCTGCACGGCTTCGGTCGGCGGCACCGCCCGGTCGTACAGATCCCCCGCGATCACCACGACATCGGGTCTTTCGGTTTCTACATCTTCTAAGAATTGCTGGAGAACATACTGCTGGTCCTCCGTCATATATACGCCCTGTACCAGCTTACCGAGGTGCCAGTCTGCCGTATGGAATATTTTCATCGCTATCGGTCCACCCTTCCGTGTAACTTCATCCCCTGCGTACGTGTTCCTATCCTATGACCTGTAATGATTATGAACCCAAGTAATTCTATTATAGCAAAAAGTCCCCGGCAGCTGGCTGCCAGGGAACCTTTGTTCTCTCTATTTTTATTCTCATTTCAGTAAGGGTTTGGAAGATTCATGGGCAGCGGGACGGGCCGCTATCCCCTTTTGATCAATCCCGTCACTTTACTGCGCGGCACGGTAGGATCATGATGGACAACGAAGGCTTTGGCGAACCGGTCGAGGTAAGAGTTCTCGTGGGATTTGGGCGTGAGAATGATCAGCTTGCGCCGGAGCTCCTTCGCGTACAGATCGAACACCTTCAACTTGCGCTGCTCGTCGAGCGCGCTGTCGAATCGTCCAATACGATAAATCCCGGGGAGGTCTGCAGGTTCTGCAGCAGGGCGAGCGCGAACAGCAGGGAGCTTAGGGATTCCTCCCCGCCCGACACGCCCTTGCCCACTCTGCCGCCGCGGGCCTTCACGCTCACATCCTCCAGGGTCCCCCGGTGTCCTTCCTTGCGAGCTTTGATGTACAGATGGAAGTGGATGCGTCCCCGGCGGTCCTCATATTGATCCCACTCCATCTCCCCCTCGAACTGAAACACGCTCATGTACGATTTGAACCGCTGCTGGATTTCGAGGACTCTCATGTTGATCGTGGTCTCGAGCTGGTCCTTCAACTGTCCGGTGCGCTCCTGATCCTGCTCGAGCAGCAGGCTCGTCCGCTTATACTCATCCTGAAGACGATGGTACTCCGCTTCGACCACCTTGTAGTTCTCCGGCGCTGCCTGGTCGATGCCCTTCTCCTGCCGGGCCTGGTTGAATTGGACTCTGCTTTTCTCCAGCTCGGTGCGCATCTGGGAGGACGACGGAAGCGGACTCCCGGCCTTCGCCCCCGGCTCCCAGCTGCCCTCGGCGGCCCCCTCATGGTAGATCTGCGGAGCCAGCTCTTTCAGGTCTTCCATCTCCCGGATCAAGGCGATGCACTCTCCCTTCGCCGTATCGAGAGCGTCGTTCTTCGACAACAGCTGGTTGACGATCTGGCGCAGCCTGCTCTCTTCTTGCACCTGCCGGTCCTGGAGGTCCTGCAGTTCCCGCTGCCGCCGGCGTATCTCCTTCTCCAGCCGACCCAGCCCCTCCTCCGCTTGTTCCCGCTCGGACTCCAGCGCTTCTATCTGCCCGTCCAAGCTCCCGAGATGCCGCAGCTTG
This sequence comes from Paenibacillus caseinilyticus, assembly GCF_027533645.1. Taxonomy (GTDB): domain Bacteria; phylum Bacillota; class Bacilli; order Paenibacillales; family NBRC-103111; genus Paenibacillus_G; species Paenibacillus_G caseinilyticus. The sequence goes on along the minus strand of NZ_JAQAGY010000005.1, from coordinate 240,793 downwards.
GCATTCAGCGCTTCATATTTCTCCTTCTGCTGCCCCAGCCGCACATAGAAGTCCGCCTCGGCCTGCAGCTCTTCCAGGTCGCGCTCCAGCTCCGCAAATGATTCTTGTTAAATTCGCTTTCTATTCTGTACCCTAATACCTCGTCAATATCTCCTTTGTTTTCATCCGTAAGTTTAGGGGTTCTTTCACATAGCTCTCAAGCTTCTTTCAATGTTGCTAGAACCTTGACTTGGTCATAAGGTTCTTAGCCCAATAGAGTCTTTTGCATTTACATTAAAATGCAAGGTCTTACTCGGTAACGATATACGGTAATCACCGACATGGTCTGGTCGGCTCCGGGATTGGGTACCCACGTTTAGTGAAATACAAACTAGCCTGCCAGACGCTCCAGATCTGCTTCGGCAAGAAGAGTTAGAGCAGTCCAAAGGCGGAATGACAAAGAACGGCGATCAACAATAAAAGCACTTCCCAAGGAAAAAAAGAAAAAGCACTAAGGCAAGGGTTTCCCCTCAACAGAGTGCTTCTCGGTTGGCAACGTAATAATGTTCAATTACTTTTGTTATCTAACAGCCTGCCATGACAAGTCAACCCCAGGATTATGGGAAGGCGAGAGATGCAAGAAATATAGATGCAAATGGATCTGCCATCCAGGCAATTGACGTTCATGCTTGTTGAAGGCAATGTTCTTATGCATCAATATCTTCTTCATTTCGCCCCCGACTACCTTGTTGACGATATTGTTGCATTTCTAGGTTGTAACCGTTTTGTTTGCCACCTCATGAATTGTGAACAGTTCTGGAAAGTAATCCAGGATGAATATCATCGGTCTATTGGGATTCCTGACATTAATCCGATCCTTGTAATGCACCTCTGCTTTGAGTCTCAGACATCATTCTTTTGTTTTTCTGTAAAATGGCCTGCTTCAACCAATCCGCTTAGTTCGGATTCTAACTTTTTTCCATAGTAGGTATCCGGTAAACAATCAGTCCTTCTCTTTCATTAAGCTGTAGTTTGTGTTAAAAGACCACTGGTAATCTTTAATACTGTAATCATTGTAATTAGCATTTTATCATCTGCTTCAACTTGCAAAAATTTGCAAAAATTATTTATCTTGCCATTTATGATTAATTAAACTATTATATGGAAGTACATGGAATATCAAATAAGATAGTATTAAGAGGAGGAATTATGAAAATATCAAAAGTCTTAGCTGTTTCCCTTTGCGCACTAACGCTATCGACATCAGTTGTATCAGCGGCTCCAACAGCAGGTTCATCTACATACGATGAAAATTTTGTAGCTGCTAGAATTTATAACAAACCTAAACCCAATGTAATTACACCGATGTTTGATGGATATGTATACAATAAAACTAGTGAGACTGTGCGCAATCAGGAAAATTGGTCTTTGGAGCATAACAATCCATCGTCTGTTACGGATACCGTTTCATATGCTGTAGCAATCACAAAGAGCGCATCTACAACATTTGGAGCACAAGAAGAATTTAACGGCCTTGTTGCCAAGGCTACATTTTCAGCTAATGTAACTCTTGCACAAAGTTCTACTGAAACTGTAACCATCACTTGGAGCATTCCGCAAGGAAACTGGAGACTCTCTGCTGGATCAAAATATAATAAAGTTGTAGGTTCAAAGGATTATATGATATCAGGACAACTTATTAATAGACAGCCAATAACAATTGATTATTCATATCAACCGTATAGTGACAAAAGGCAAATATAAGTATAAAATATATTTTATCCCACGTCCTTCTTGAGAAATCAGGAGGGACTTAAATTTTATATAGTGAGGTAAATAATTATGAAAAGAGTATTATCACTGCTATTCATCTTAAATTTAATATTGGTTATTGGTTGTTCTAGTAGTACTACAGAAATTGACAAAGAGGTAGCTGAAGTCAAAACTCAAAACTCAAGTACTTTGACTTCAGAAAATTCAGGAAAGGAGGACGAGATAAAAAAGGTAGAAAAAACATTTTCTCCTCCAAATTTTCAAGTGAAAAAGTTTGAGATATCTTATAAAGATAAAAAAGTGTTTTTAGCCATGAAATATGTATTTAATCAAGAATTCTACAAATTATTAAAGAATAATAATATTAAATACTCATTTAGGATTACTTATTCAGAGACAGTTGCAAAAGTGCTAGGATCGTCTCCGACAGAGATACAAGAGGGGGTAATTGAACCCAATGGACGTCTTGATTATGAAATTTTGTATGAAGTTCCTTTGGAAAAAGAACTTAATGCTGATGAAGTTAAATTAATTCAAGCTGACATGGATTATCAATTAGATGTACTTAATAGTGAAAACAAAGTATTTCATATGTTTCCAGGTTTCAGGTATATGGTTGATTATAAAGAGGGGGTTTCAAAAGAGATACATTATAACGATAGCACCAAAGATCCTCGATAACTAACGTAATCCCTAGTTGTGGAAAAAGAGCATTATTCCGATTGACACGCTCCCCTAATAACGAAAGACGGATGAAATAAAAAATGCTGCTGTAAGAGGCCGCTGAAGAACTTATATGTTTTTCGCGGAATCAGAGTTAGTATTCGACGGATTGTAATATGAAGTGCGACACCTAAGCGAAAAAATAAAAAGGCCCATGTTTGGATTCGTGTACAATGGAAGTTACCACACCACCATTTGAACAGGAGGATCCACTCATGAGCTACACCCATCTTACCATAGTCGAGCGCGGACAACTAGAGGCGTATTATCGACTTGGCTGGTCAGCACGGGCCATTGCCCTTCAGCTTGGCCGTCATCACTCCACTATTGCTCGTGAAATCAATCGAGGCTTTAGTAGCCAGGACTATACAGCTGAGTCTGCGCAGCAGGCGTATCATGAGCGCAGAACAACCAGCGTCCCTGCAGGCAAGTTTACTTCGGAACTTGCTGAAGAAATTGAGGCGAAATTGAAGCAAACCTGGTCACCCGAGCAGATTGCTGAAAAGCGAAGGTGTGAGGGGGAAACCTTTGTCTGCTATAAGACGATCTACAGATGGCTCTATGAGGGACGTCTCAAGGCAGATGTGAAGGTTCTACGGCACAAAGGAAAACGGCATAAACCCATGGAAACACGGGGGCGGTTTCTTGTCGGAACTCCGATCGGTCAGCGGCCCAAGGAAATACGCAAACGCACGACATTCGGCCATTGGGAACTGGATACGGTAGTGTCTAGCCGAGGGAAGAGCCGGGCTTGCGCGGGTACTTTCATCGAACGCAAAACACGTCTGTACATGGCCGTAAAGATGCCTGACCGCACGGCGCACTCCATGGAGGTCGCCTTTGGTGTAGTCGCCAGCCAATACCCTCAGGGGACCTTTCAGACGGCGACAACCGATCGTGGAAAAGAGTTTGCCTGTTATGCAAACTTAGAGGGCATTCATAACATTAAGGTTTTTTCGCGGATCCCTATTCCTCTTGGCAACGAGGTTCCAATGAGAATGGTAATGGGCTGCTGCGTGAATTCTTTCCTAAGGGTTATGACTTTGCTGATGTCTCCGATGAGGAACTGGCTGAAGCTATTCGCCTTATCAACCATCGTCCCCGTAAATGTCTAGGTTGGAAATCTGCTCACGAAGCATTCATGGACGAGTTGTCGCACTTAGCTTGACAATCCGTCATAGCAAAAAGTCCCGGGCAGCTGGCTGCCAGGGAACTTTTGTTCGCTCTATTTTTATTCCCATTTCAGTAAGGGACTGGAAGATTCATAGACAGGGAGGGGTGATCAGAGTCTCCCGCTCCTATCCTTTGGCATTCTTCAGCGCCTATCCCCTCTTAATCAGCCCCGTAACCTTACTGCGCGGCACGGTAGGATCATGATGGACAATGAAGGCTTTGGCGAACCGGTCGAGGTACGAGTTCTCGTGGGATTTGGGCGTGAGAATGATGAGCTTGCGCTGAAGCTCCTTCGCGTACAGATCGAACACCTTCAACTTGCGCTGCTCGTCGAGCGCACTGTCGAACTCGTCCAGTACGATGAATCCCGGGGAGGTCTGCAGGTTCTGCAGCAGGGCGAGCGCGAACAGCAGGGAGCTCAGGGATTCCTCCCCGCCGGATACGCCCTTGCCCACTCTGCCGCCGCGGGCCTTCACGCTGACATCCTCCAGGGTTCCCCGGTGCCCTTCCTTACGGGCTTTGATGTACAGATGGAAGTGGATCCGCCCCCGGCGGTCCTCATATTGATCCCACTCCATCTCCCCCTCGAACTGAAACGCGCTCATGTACGATTTGAACCGCTGCTGGATTTCGAGGACCCTCATGTTGATCGTGGTCTCGAGCTGGTCCTTCAACTGTCCCGTGCGCTCCTCATCCTGCTCGAGCAGCAGGCTCGTCCGCTTATACTCATCCTGCAGACGGTGATACTCCACTTCGACCACCTTGTAGTTCTCCGGCGCAGCCGGGTCGATGCCCTTCTCCTGCCGGGCCTGGTTGAATTGGACCTTGCCCTTCTCCAGCTCCGTGCGCATCTGGGAGGAGGACGCCAGCGGACGCTCGGCCTTCGTCCCCGGTTCCCGGCTGTCTTCGGCGGCACCCTCATGGTAGATCTGCGGAGCCAGCTCTTTCAGCTCTTCCAGCTCCCGGATCAAGACGATGTACTCTCCCTTCGCTGTATCGAGAGCGCCGCGCTCCGACTGCAGCTGATTGACGATCTGGCGCAGCCGGTTCTCCTCCCGCACCTGCCGGTCCTGGAGATCCTGCAGCTCCCGCTGCCGCCAGCGTATCTCCTTGTCCAGCCGATCGAGCCCATCCTCCGATTGTTCCCGCTCGGACTCCAGCGCTTCCATCTGCCCGTCCAAGCTCCCCAGGTGCCGCAGCTTGGCATTCAGCGCTTCATATTTCTCCTTCTGCTGCCCCAGCCGCACGTAGAAGTCCGCTTCGGCCTGCAGCTCTTCCAGGTCGCGCTCCAGCTCCGCGAGCTTTTTGAGGAGTTCCCGTTGCAGCTCCCTCCTCTTCCGGCTCTCGGTCTGCAGCACATGCAGGCTCTCTCTTTCTCCTTCGAGCTTCCGGATTCTGCCGATCCGCTCATGTTCCCTCGTCATGAAAGCCTCCGCTTCCCGGACGACATGAATGATGCTGTTCAGCTCCTGCAGCCGCTTCGTATCCTGCCGGACCGCTTCGTCCAGCTCCACGAGCTTCCGTGACCGTTCGCGGATGCCCTTCGCCACCTCTTCCTTCCGGAGCGAGAGCGCGCGCGGGCTCAGAATGTACCGCTGCTGCTCTTGCGGACCCCGAATTCCCATCGGATCGATGAGCAGGCCCTGCTCGATCCGGGTCTCTCCGCCCTTGAAGAACTTCTCCACCCACCACAGCGCCTTCATGGCGTGAGGCAGCGTCTCTTCGTCCAGCCCTTCCTTGATCCGCAGCTGCAGCGGCACAATCTCCGTCACCGAACGGTCCGGCACCACCTTGCGCAGCGGCACATGGTACAGGTCATTGGGCGGGGTGATCCGGTGCCCATCGAAGAAAATGGTATATTTGATCGCATGGAAGCGCTCTTCGGACTGAAGCGGTGCGGAGCCGTCCAGCTCCACCAGCTCGCGCAAAGCGTAGGCCCGCACGCCTTTGGCGTGAAGGTAAGCCAGCGAGTCCATCTGCCGCCGGGACCAATCGTGCTCGCCCTCGAGCCGCTCCAGCTCTTCTTCCAGCTCGCGCAGGCGGCCCGCTTCTGCATGCCGTCTGTCCTTGGCATGCAGAAGCGAGGACTCCAGCCGGTCGAGCTCGTCCTGAACCCGGTGACTGCTCACGTATTGATAGAGATTCTCCCGGTGCTTGTTCTCCTGCTCTTGCTCCTGCTCCGCCGCGGCCTCCAGCCGGGAGACCGCCATGCCACGCTCCTGTATAAGCTGCTCGCTGTTCTCCAGATCGATCCGCAGCTGCTCCTCCAGACTGGTCGTATCGTTCCACTGCCTGATGCGCTCCGACAGCTGCCGGTTCACTTCCTCCTCTGTCCGCTCTATACGCGCCTTCTCCCTGCTGACCTCCTGCAGCTCATGCTCCAGTCCCGCTATGGCTGTCTTGGTCTCCGCCCGTTCGGCAGACAGCGCCAGAAGCTGCGCCTCCCCCCGCGCCAGCTTGGCTTGCAGCTCCCCCACCGCCTTCTGAAGAGCTTCCAGTCCTTCCCGGACCTCGACTTCCCGTCCTTTCATGCCGCTGATCTGCTCCTGCTGCTCCTCCTGCTCCAGCCGCAGCTGCCCGATCTGGCCGGTCAGGCGCTCCTGCTCCTGCTTATAATAGACCTCGAGCCCCAGCAGGGAACGGGCATACAGAGTGCCGCCCTCATACAGCCGGCGGCGGTTATCCTCGTAGCGGTCCAGCTCGGTTTTCATGATCTTGAGGCCCAGCTTCTTGTTCGCCACATTGCTCTCGGCCCCCCGGAGCGTCTCCTGCGTATCCCTCAGCTTCTCCATGCTCTCTTCCCAGTTGCGCTGCACCTGATCGATCCCATGCATCTCGGCGAAGATGCGGAACCGCTCTTCCGGGTGCATCACCGCGAATTGGTTGACTTCCTGCTGATACCAGATCAGGTAGAACAGATCCGGATCGATCTTGTATTTATACTGGAGATCCTTCTTATATGCGGTAAAATTGTACTGTCGGTCGCCGGAGGTATACCGGACCGTCTCTTCCCATTCGCCGGGCGTCTCCCCGGAGGAGACGGCGAATTCCTTCTTCACCGGCTGTCCCGGCTCCTGCAGCAGGTACAGCGAGAACTCCGCATAAGCGGGCGCATCGATCCGGACCAAGCCTTCATTCTTGAAGAGCAGCCGGATGTGGGCCTTCCACACTTCATCCGCTGCCAGATTGCGGGACCTTAGTCCCTCCACATCCACCTTGGACGAGTACAGGACCGCCCCCATGCAGTAGGTGACTGTTGATTTGCCCGCGCCGTTGGGTCCGGTAACTAGCACATGCTCCCCCTGCCCGGACAAATCCATGCTTGTAGCCGCATAGTCCCGGATCCCGCTGAACGACATGTTCCAAGGTATCATCGTCTATTCCCAAGTTCCTTCCCGGTACAGGTTGTACCGTCTGAAAAACTTCAGCACTTCTTCCTTGTTCAACGGATTGGACTGGCTGAATTCGGCCGTCCGGCGCAAAAAGGAGTCCGAGAACAGATGCGCCCCGATCGCCGTAAGCTGGTACGCCTTCTCCGAAGAGTTCGTGTCGTATTCCTCCAGCGCCCCGATCTTGCGGAGCTGATCGATATTGAGCAGCAGGCGCTGATTCGCCTTCGTCGTCTCATGCCCGAAGGCACTCAGCAGCTGGTCGAAGAGCGTGAATTCATGCTGCAGCACCTCCTGCTGATAGAACATGAACAAGAGGATCGCGAGGCTTTCCTTGGACAGCGTACTGCGGGCGGCCCGGGCCGGAACCCGCATCATGACGACCACCTGGTCGCGCTTCTCGTCATAGATCACCTGAAAATAACGACTGACGGCCTGATTGACCCGCTGCAGGAAAGAAAAGAACCCCTCATCCCCTTCGACAATCCGCAGCTGCTTCTCGACCTCTCTTCGGGGCAGCCCGAAATTGCCGGCGCGAATCGTAGCGGATGAGGAGAATAAAATATTCATGAACGCCAGCTCTTCCTCCGCGGTCAGCATGCCCTTCAGCGACTGCATCACGTTGAGGGGGTTCGCATGGCCGGGGAGCCCCTCCGAAGCTCCGCCGTCATCCGCCTCTTGTTCCCATGGACCGGCGGACTGCTCGCGCCTCTCTACCGCTGCGCCTTCTTCATAAGGCGCCTTATTCTGTTCGGACATTGTCGTCGCCTCCTCCCTCTCCAGGGGACGCTTCCCGGTCCGGGCGTGCCGGGCCGCCCCGTTTGCTCAGTCGCTGGCGGCGGTCGTCACGGTTCATCCACTCCCACGGTTTCTCCTCTCCCGTCCGGTCCGTTCCTTCTCCCTCCGCCGCCTGATCGAGCGCCACTTTCTTGTTGCCGACCAAGGCTGCAATCGCGGTCAGCGCGTTGACGGCATCGCCCCACTCCCGGGAGGTGGCCTCGATGATCACCTGCTCGACCGGCGCCGATTCGACCTGCTCCATATACGCTTCGATGGCATCCGTCTCGATCATCGATTTGGTCAACAGCCACTGGGTCTGCCCCATCAATTCCCCCAACTGGTAAATGGAAACCTCTTCCTGACTGTATTCCACTTCCGTCTCTTCCTGCCGGATCGGATCGACCACCGGCTCATACGTCTCCAGGTAATGTACCGCTTCATGAACGGCCTCCGGCGAGAGGGGGGCGGCAAACTTAACGGGGATCCACAATCCGTCTGCCGCTTCCCCCTCGTACTGATCCTGCTCCATGAAGCTCAGAAGCTGATGGGCATTCGGAATATCCGAATCCAGCGGAGGATCGTACATCCGCAGGATGAACTCCCTTACCTTCTCGGGATGAATGGTGGAGGAGAGCACGGTTTGCTGCATCATCGTAAACTTGAGATACTTGTTGATCATCCCGATGCTGAGGTTCGTCCCCTCGGCCAGCACGGCCGTCCCTTGCTGCATCAGACTGCTTAGGACCAGACTGTCCTCGAGGGTACGGAACTGGCGGAACCGCTCCTTCAGCTTCACTTCAAGCTCTTGCATGAGCCCATGGATCGTCTCCAGCTGAGGCAGGGCGTTGCGGTCGGCAAGCATCTCCAGCTCCCTCTCGTTCATGAGCTGTATGGCATTCTCCACGTTGCGGATCATGCTGGCGATCTTGTTGCCGCCCGATATGCCGTTGTCGTCATAGGCTTCGCTGAGCTCCGCGTCCCGCCTCGCCTGGAACAGCGAGCGTCCAATATCGTCATGCATGTAATAGGCCAGCGAGTCATTAGCCAGCCGCAGGAGCGCATCCATCATCCGTTTGCCGACATCCCGCATCTTCAGCTGCCTCGTTTGTTTGGAGATCCAGTTGTATTTGACAAGTACCCCGATGATTTGCTCCACTTTCTTCTTGCTCGGCGGCTCCGGATCGGTATAACGGTTGCGGTACCGGTAATACAGCGTATCCGCATTCTCGATCGGATCGTCGAGTCCGAGCGCCTCTTCATTCATCAATTGAATGATTCGTAAGAACCGCAGAATCTCGGACGGGGTCTGGAACGCATGCTGCGAGCCCAGATCGCTCAGCACCCCGGATAAATAAGCAATGTCCCTCATGGATTGAAGCATCTCCGGCGAGAACTCGCTGCTCTGGAATATCGATATTAATGGTTGATCCACTGTCTCCAATCCTCTGCCTCCCCTGCGGCCTGCTCCTGCTCCAGCCGGGTCCCTTCCTGAAGAAGAGCCAACATGTACTGCTGATATTCCGTCTCTGACCCGATGACCCTGTGATCGTGGCCGATCCACTTCAGCTTGGGCGGATGCGCGGCATCCACCGCGGCGGCTTCAGCCAGTTCGCCGGCGATCAGCCTCCCATCCTCATCATAATCGGTCCAGAGCATCACCTGCCGGATCGTGCTGCTGGCGATCAATTGGCGGATGAACCGGCGGTGGGAGCTTCTCAGGTGGCCGTCCACACATACGACCAGAGAGCCGGTATCCCGCAAAAAATCACGTTCGGCCGACAACCGCGTCAAGATCCCGCGATTCTCTACCAGCCAAAGCGTCGCCGCCTCCGTCCGGTACTGGTCTTGGGCAATGGACAGGTCCGTCAACGCATGAACGGGGCCGGCCCGATAGCCGGACCACTGCCCGTCCAGATGGCCTGCAAAAAAGAGAGGCGTAATCTTCCCCGGACTAATCAGGCCGCAGACCGCTGCCGACTGTCCGCTCCATGCCTCGAGAACGCCGATAAATTCATCCCGGCCGGCATCGAACGCCTTGGAGCCTCCAATGCCGCCATAATACTGCGCCCCGATCTCTTTCCAATCGAACACCTCTTGACGACTGGAGATCCGAAGATAAGCCAGCACAAAATCCAAACAGTGGATCCTCCTCTCCGTGTTCCAATTCGAAGGAAACAGGGCCGATTCCGCAAGCTCTTCTACAGTCCAATGGATGCTCGCAGATACATAGCTGCGGAGCGGGGATAGCAGGACTGCACGTTCTGCATTGAGGTAAGCCAAGCTTCCGAGCACCGTCCGGGCATCCGTGCGGTAGCGCTCCAACCGACTGATGCGCTCCTGCCGTTCTTGGTCCGTCTGCTTCTGCAGATATTCAAACAAACGGTAGCCCATCCGGTAATGAACCCGGTCGATCGTTCTGCCGTCCCGCTTGAAGCGCATCTCCTTCATGATCCAGCCTCTGCTTAACCACTCGAAGGCCAGCGCTTCATCCTCTATGACTGCCCGCTTGCCCGGAGTCCACTTCAGCAATGGCATATCGGGGATGGGACCCTCTTCCGGCGGAGGCGCATCCAGCGATAGCGTCAGCATGCCCGCCTTCCGCAAGGTGCGTGCGGTCCGCTTCATGATGGCCACGTCCACAACAGGCGTTGTCATCTGGGTATTTTGCGCATCCAATTGTTCGCTGCTGTGCAGGATATACTCCGCTATATATTGATAGACGCGATCCATGGCATCCCCCGAACCTTTCGTGTATTCTTACCGGCATTTCCTGCGGGGTATAACAAAAAAACAGGCCAGTTATGGTGGTATCTTACCATAACTGGCCTGCTTCGTGTCACGCTAACCGAAGGGGTGCGTCTTACCGAAGCGCAGGACTACCCCTTGTTCTTCAACGGACTGCAAGCTGTTCAAGCAAACTTTAACAGCGCTTTTTCGGCATCATGCCTGTGTACTAACTGTGAACTCTCTATGTGTATAGCCGCGCGCGGTTCCTCCATGACGCTGCCGTAGCGGATGGAGTCCCGGTGACTTTTCCTAATTTTACACATACTTACATATACCAACGGCGAAAGCGCTCCTCCCGCACACCAAAGGCTTGTGCATAGGCAGCCCTACCCTTACATTCCCAAGGGTCCATCTCCGCCCCGCTCTTTACTCCAAGAACCATTTAACCGATGGTAAATAAGTACACAACTGTTCCGTTATTCTACACCCTACTTACCCTTGCTATTCATTCTTTACATCCGGAAAGGAGGTACATACGTCTAACGCTTTTACTTGCAGCACACAGGGAATGGTTGTACCCATAGATGATGTCACCAGGGGAGATGCGTATGAAGAATTATTCCATTAAGCTTCGGCATTTGCTGCCGATATTATTCGCCGTGTTTATCGTCATTCCGCTGCTTGCGCTCGGTACGATCTCATATACCGTCTCGAGCTCGACCATCGAGAATAAGCTGAAGGGCTCCTTGGAGCAGTCGCTTCAGGCGAGCCAGTCTTCGTTCCAACAGACGTTCCAGACGATGGAGAGTACCTTGAACACCATCGCTTCGAACCGCTTATTCCTTAACGCGGCGGGCGATGACACGGGCAACCGGGACATCTCGTTCCTGCTCGACTCCACGGCCCGGTACAACTCGAAGATTAACAACATGTATTTCGTGCCAATGACAGGCGCCGGTATCTCTGTACTGAAGCCGGAGACACTCGAGTCGAACCCGCAGCAGCTGGACTGGTTCCAACAGGCCGCGGACAGCAAGACGCGCATCATCTGGCTCGACCCGCACAAGAGCTCCTTCACCGGAGATAACGTGCTGTCGGCACTCAAGGAAGTGCGGAACCAAGAAGACCAAGTGGTCGGTATCATCGGCCTGGACATGGAAGTCTATCAGGTGTCCGAGGCGACGTTCGATATCAAGATCGGCTCCACCGGCTACCTGATGATCGTCGACCGCGACGGCCTCATTCTGAGCCACCCGGACTTCAGCCGCCTCGGCGAGAAGATCCAGGATGCGTCCCTGCTGGAACGCTTCAACCAGAACGAGACCGACGAGCTCACTTACAAGAACGAGGCGGGAGAATCCTTCCTCTATAAGTATGCCACTTTCTCCAAGATGAAATGGAAATTCGTCGGCGTCATCCCGGACGCGGAGCTCAAGGAAGACAGCCATCAGATGCTGCTCCTCACCGTAGGCGTCATCGTGGTCTGCGTCCTGATCGGCATGGTCATCGCCTACCTCGTCTCCCGGATGATCAGCCGTCCGATCGAAGAGCAGATGAATCTGCTGTCCCGCTTAGAGCAGGGAGACCTCACGGTCCGCAGCACCCGGACGAGCACGATCACCGAGATCGCCAATCTGTCGGCCAGCTTCAACCGTATGGTCGAGCGCTTCGCCGACCTGCTGACGAAGTCCAAAGCTACCGCGGGCATCGTCAAGTCCTCTTCGAAGGACCTCGCGATGCAGTCCGATACGACGAAGCAGATCGTCGATCAAGTCGTGACGGCGATCGGGGAGATCGTCCACGGCACGGGCGCGCAGGCGGAAGAGACGGCCGAAGGCCTGGAGCTGGCCCGCACGCTGGCGCAAGAGATCGAGGTCGTCGATCAATCCTGCGGCACGCTCATCGAGTCGTCCAACCGCGTGGAAGAGCTCTGCGCCGAAGGCCAGGGAGCCGTCACCGGGCTTAAGGACAAGTCGAAGGAGAGCAGCCGGATCATCGCCGAGGTGACGACCGCGATTCACGACCTCTCCGCAAGGATTCAGGAGATTCACTCCTTTATCGGCTCGATCACGGATATCTCGCGGCAGACCAACCTGCTCGCGCTCAACGCTTCGATCGAAGCGGCACGCGCCGGGGAGCATGGACGCGGATTCTCCGTCGTCGCCCAGGAAGTGCGCAAGCTCGCGGAGCAATCGGCCGCGGCGGCACACAGCATCACCGGCATTACGGCAAGCGTAGGCGAACAGGCCGCGAGTACGGTCGAGAAGACCGAGGAAGCCCTCCGCATGTTCCGTCTGCAGGATGAGATGGTTGAAGTGACCAGCGAATCGTTCCGCAACATCAATACCTCTCTGGTCACGACGGTGTCGCAAGTCGAGGCGCTGAGCCAGGCGGTCCAGACGATGTCCTCTTCCAAGGAGAAGATCCTGGCAGCCTACGAGAGCATCTCCGCCGTCACCGAGCAGACCGCCGCTTCTTCCGAACAAGTCGCCCACTCCACAGCCGAGGAGCAGGTGATTATCGAGCGAATCAACGAATCGATCCTGCGCCTCGGGCAATTGGCCGATGAGCTGACCGCTTCGATCGACGTGTTCACATTTACATCAGGGACAAAGAAGGAGGAGAACTAACCCATGAATCCATTCACAATGCGGCTGGCCTCCTTGGCTGTCACCGCCGCCCTGCTGTCCGGCTGCGCCGCGCAGCAGGAGACCGCTGGCCAGCGTTCCGCCAACCAGCAGCTCGTGGTCGGCTTCGGCTATGAGCCGGTGAATCTCGACCCGGCCCTCTTCCCGACGGCCGAGGAAGCGACGCTCGGCATCACCTTCTTCGAAGGACTGCTGCGGGTCGGCAAAGACGGCAAGCCGGAAGCCGGCGCCGCCGACCGGTGGGAGATCTCGACAGACGGTACCGTCTATACGTTCCATATGCGCGAGAACGCCAAGTGGAGCGACGGCAAGCCCGTGACGGCCAAGGACTTCGAATACGCCTGGATGCGCGTGCTCGATCCGGCGGTCGAGTCGCCGTCGGCCTCGATGCTCGGGCCGATCAAGAACGCGCTCGCTTACCATGAAGGCAAAGCGGATAAGGCGTCGGTCGGCATCAAGGCGCTGAGTGACAGCGAACTGCAGGTCACGCTCGAGAAGCCGACATCCTACTTCCTAGGCCTTCTGGCGACCTTCACGTTCGCGCCGGTACGATCCGATATCGTAGAGAAAGTCCCGTCCACCTGGTCGACGAAATCGCAGCTGCTCATCTCGAACGGCGCCTTCCACGTCAAGCAGTGGCAGCACAAGTTCGAGATCGTGGCCGAACCCAACGCGTATTACTGGGACCGCCAGGAAGTGAAGTTGTCCCGCCTGACCTTCAAGCTCGATGGAACCTCCACGGGACAATGGGCGGACTTCGGAGACGGCGCCATCGATCTCGGCTCCGCGCTTCCCAAAGATCTGAACGTCAAAGAAGAGGTGCAGAAGGGCACGATCACATCGAGCCCCTATCTCGGCTCCGGCTTCATGATGTTCAATACGACACACAAGCCGTTCGACGACCCGCGTGTGCGTAAAGCGCTCGGCCTCGTGATCGACAAGCAGGCGCTCGCCGCGCTGGATCAGAGCGGCCAGACCCCGGCAGGCGGCTTCGTACCGCCGGGCATGCCGGATGCGGCCGATCAGGGCGACTTCCGCGCGATCGGCGGCGACCTGCAGCCCGTGCAGCGCCAGGAGCAGCATATCGCCGAAGCGAAGAAGCTCCTCGCGGAGGCGGGGTATCCCGGCGGCCAAGGCCTGCCGGAGGTATCCTACCTGGGCGCACGGGAGTTCGCGGCTGAAGTTGCCAAGGATTTCTCACTCCTTGGCGTCCAGCTGAAGTACACCGATGACACGTCGGCTATCTTCTGGAACCGCGTGGACCAAGGCGACTACGACCTGCTCGAGTACGCCTGGATTGCAGATTACAGCGATCCGATCAACTTCCTGGAAGTGCCGGCCAACTCGCCATTCTTCAATATCGGCCCGGCCTATACGCAGAAGCTGCAGGAATCGGCGACGATCCTGGATCCGGCCAAGCGCTTCCAGACGCTCCATGACGCGGAGAAGCTCCTGCTGGACTCCTATGGCATCATCGCCACCTTGAACAGCAAGGACAATTACTACCGCCAGCCTTATGTCAAAGATTACATCCGCACCGTCCGCTCCGAGCCAATCTACCGCTATGTGTCGATCGACGAGGCACAGAAGCAGCAGCTGCAGGCCAAGCAGAAGTAACCCGAACAGACCGTGCCCCTATCCTGGGGTACGGTCTGCTGCGGTTTGTCTTGTCTTTGTCACCCGGCCGCTCCTGACCTGACTCCCCCAACAACTCAAAAAGGCCCGCCTTTTCCCATCGGCGGAACCGCGTGTACACCGATTGCCATCCTTATATTGATAGTTTGAAAACACACTCTAGTAGAGCAAGGAAAACCTTTACTAAAACTTTGTTAAAAAATGACACTAGAGGTATTTACCCCATTAATTGGTTATAGTAACCTTTCTATAGCAACAGGGTGTATCCCTAACACGTATCTTGTTTTTTCCCAGACGTATTTGCAAGCTGCAGGAGCAGACGCTTCCAGACGGCTTGCAGCATGAAAGGAGGTGAGACCTATGAATCGCGGTAAACGCAGTATTATGGCAATGATTGCTCTTCTTATGTTCCTTAGCTTCTCTTCCTCCGTATTTGCTGAATCCTATTATATAGGGGCATATTATACTACCACTTCTTCGACAGCTATAAATTGTCGTAGTACAATATCCGTCACAGAGACATACTATCGGGATGGAACATATTTCCATTATTCCGGTACACTTTCTCTAGATCGGCAAGTAAACAATGTTCTTGATCTTAGTCCAAGGAGGATAAAATTAGTAAATGGCTGCTATTATGCAGGATGGGTATCTAATTAGGAGAGTCTGCGCTCGCCCAGCATCACCATCACACCTTACATAGAGCTGTGAAGCATGTTCGTTATTTGCATAACAGGCTGGTCGCGGCAGCCCTTCGACATCTCCTTAATAAATCTGAACTCATCTAGGGCTAAGTAAAATGGGTTACCATTTTTTGCTCCAAACCATTGCGTCCTTTGGCTCTAGGGAATTTCTCCAGAGTAGGATTTGAACTTTTGTCCCTCATTAGAATATTAATGTCTATTATAAAGGGCACTTCAAAGCTTAACAGTACATGGGAACAGAAAAATAGCCGAGAAAGAGATTATCTTAGCTTGGCTATTTTTCCTGTTCCCTTCGTGCCTTCCTGGCCCAATACCAGCGTAGCTGACATAGGCCGCAAAGTAGGACAGGGAAATGTTTCTGAAAGAGCCAGAATCGGAACTTTACTCCTTAGCCAGGCTTCTGCAGTTATGGAACAGAGCGCCCTGCTATATTACCTCAGTTCCTATTCCATTAACAAGAAGGGAACTTCTACGAAAATCAACCTTAGATATTACCATTTACTCACATCTACTTTGCGGGTGGTGTCAGCTACGCTGGTACTCCCCCCCTATCCCACCGCTGCTGCATCAGAGTCAACATCGCTGCCTTGCCTTATCAGAAGCTGGTCGCACTCACCGCACTTAATCTTTACATCAGGCTTGGTTGAGCGCACTTTAAGCGAGCAGCCCGGGCATATCCACCGGCCCGCTGCACCACCAATGGAGAATAGGAAGCGGACGATGCTCACAGGCCGCCAACGTCAAAAACCGCTCCATCCAAAGGAACGGAGCGGTCATCACGGCACATGCCTTCAGCCTGTTCGGCCGGTCTTTTGTCCCCTCCGGGACCGCAAGTGCGCTGCCGCGGGCGGGGAGGCTCATGGAACCGGGCCCGTCTTCCAGCCCGTCAGATCACTTCCAGCTCTGCGATCCGCCCCTGCACATGCCGGATCAGAAGCAGCCGGCCGTCCCTCAGCTCCAGCTCTACGAGCCGGGTGGTATCTTGCACCCCGCCGCCCATGAACTGCACGGTCACGCACGTCGGCTCCCCGCAGTCGCAGGCGGCCGTCACCTCCAGCCCGTCGATCTGGGATAGATACTCGCTGCGGAGCGGACCCGGCTCCATATGCTGGAGGCCGAACTGCAGCCAGTACGCTTCTTCATGGGATAACCGGCGGGCGCCGCGCGGCTCATAACGGGTTGTATCGGCATAGACGAGTCTGGACATGGATCGATCCCTCCGAACGGATAATATGGTTCGTAACTTGCTGTTACTTACCTTATCGTCCGGCGGGCCCGATATGTGAAGATGATCTTGTGAGAGCACAGCATCATCCCTTTGGCAGCCACGCCGAGGAGCAGATAGATCGGGAAGGAATAATAGGATTTCCATATGACAGGCTCGTAAATATCCAAGAAGGCGAACACCCACTCCGCCACGAAGGAGGCCCCGAGCGCCAGAACGGCAAGGGCGCATACGTAAGGCTTCCAGCCCGGGAACCACTGATAGATGAGCATGAAGCAGATGGGAATGAGCGTCAGATCAGCCGTCAGCAGCCGATTATACAGCGGGAAGAGCTTGTAATGGTACGTCCAGAAGCCAAGCTCCGTACCTGTCGCATCCATCAGGGAGGCGGCGCATGCGATGAAGAGTCCAAGAAAACCGATCTCGAACAACCGCCCTTTATCCACCAACCGCCACCAAACGGCCCAGGAAATCAGGAACAATAGGAGCAAAAACCACCACTGGAGAGTCAGCACCTCCTGCTCCACCCAATGGGAGTATCGCATTCTTGTTATCTGCTGCTGGAGGGCATCCATTTGCCTGTGCAGTTCTTCATCCTTCATTGCCCGGTATCACCCTGTCTCTATTGTAGCCTAGTACCTTTGTGTCCAACAGGGAGAAGGTTTAAACCCGGCGGCGGAGACGGACAACTTACCCGCGGATCGGCGCACCATAGAATCGGCAGGCATTCTCATAGAGCATCCGCCCGGCTTCCCGCTCCTGCACGCCTTGGATCTCCGCGATCTTGGCCACCGCCTCCTGGATCATGACGGGGTGGGTCATCCGGCCTTCGAAGGGACCCGCGAAAGGCCACGGCCCGTCGGTCTCCGTCAGGAGGCGGGAGGGCGTAACGCCGGCGGCCATGGCCTGGGTCTTCGCCTTGTAGACGATATCCGGCGTCACGGAGACATAGCAGCCAAGACGCATCATCCGCCGCAGCGTGTCCCCACTGCCCTTGAACCAGTGAAAATGGGCCCGGTGCACGCCATGCCGCTCCAGCAGATCGAGCGCGATATCCGCATCTTCATATACCGCATGCAGCACGATCGGCTTGTCCAGCTCGGCAGCCAGCGCTATGAACCGGTCGAGGAGACGGATATACCCGTCCATCGCCCAAGCTTCGCCGCGCGCCTCTGCCGCCTGGCGCAGATAATAAGGCAGGCCCACCTCGCCGACCGCCGCCATGTCGCTGCGGTGGGCGCGGATCCAGGCGAACAGCTGCTCTTCTTCGGCGGCATGGGGCAGCGGCTGCTCCGGGTGATACCCGAAGGCGCAGAGAATGCGCCCCGGCGGATAACAGCGCGCAAGCCGCAGCACTTCCCCGCAGGAAGCGAGATTCATCGAGACGGCGACCAAAGTCTGCACCCCGCTGTCCGCCAGCGAAGCCAGCAGCGCCTCCCGCTCCGGCTCCCGGTACGCATCCAAGTGAATATGCGTGTCCATGACCGGGTAGTCCGGTTCCACGTCCGTATACATCGCGGTCAGCTCCTTATTCTAGGGGAAGCCTCCCCTGTCCAATAAATCCCCGCACCGGGGGACGCCCCTACAGTGCGGCCAGGCGCACGGCCGCCGGCTTGTACCCCGCTTCCGCCCCCAGCGCATAATAGGTACGGGCCTTGTCCTTATCCCCGCTCGTCTCGTAGAATACGCCGAGGTTATAGGCCGGCAGGAAGCTGCCTGCCCCGCGCACACTGTCGTAACGGCTCGTCTCCCCGAGCGCAAGGCAGGCGAGGAAGGACTGCTCGATGTACCCGAAGTACCCGATATAGCGCTCGATGTCGCTGAACACAAGCTCTCTCATCAGGTGGCCGCACGCCAGGTGAAAGTCAGGGTAATCCGCCAGATGGTCCTGCTCCCGCTCTATAAGGTCCAGTCCTGTCTCGAAGTTCTTATAGGCGATCACGTTATATAGATAATCCACGATAACCAGCGGATAGTAAGCTTCTTCTCTCTTCAGGTGCGCATAGCATGCCGTATAATGCTTGTCCGCCTCCGCATAGTTCCCCGCCATCCGGTACTCCTTGGCGAGCTGGAACAGGAAATAAGCGTCCTCCGGCTGCTCCTTCACTGCTTCTTGCAGCAGCTTCAAGTTCCGGTCGGATTTGTTCCTGCGGAAATAGCCGTCATGATAGACCTCGATGGGCGTGTTGACCGCCGGCAGGTCGGTGATGACCTGCTCATGAATGATCCCCTGGTAATAAGCCCCTCTCGGGAACAAGCGGGAGATGAACACCTGGGACTCCATCACTTCGCCGTTCTGCTCGAACTTGTCGATCCGCTTGATCCGCCCGACAGCCCGGCCCGCCGCGATGAACTCCCGGACCTGCGCTCTGCAGTCGTTCAGAATGTACTCATCGGCATCCAGCACGAGGTTCCAATCCCCGGTGGACTGCCGCAGCGCGTAATTGCGGGCATCCGAGAAGTCATGCTTCCACTCGTAATCGAACACCCTTGCGCCGAACGAGAGGGCGATCGCTTTCGTCTCATCGGTCGAGCCCGTATCCACAATAACGATCTCATCGACAAGATCCTTGGCGCTGTGCAAGCAGCGGGCCAGGTCCTGCGCCTCGTTCTTCACAATCATGGTCAGCGATAGTTGCACCATAAGGCCACCCCTTCTTCCTGCTTCCCCCATTATAACCAAAATGCGCCCAGTCAAGTAAGGCACGGGGCAGCTCGGGTTTCCGGACGGCGTGAGGAACCCTCGCAAGCTCTGTCTGCGCATGGCGTCCGAAGCGCCGGTCTTCGGCATCATGAAGCAGGCCAAAGAGCAGTTCCCCCTAAACCGGAGAACTGCTCTCTTCGTGCCCTTGCCGCCGATCACAGTCCCAATAAAGGTCCGCGGCGTCGCTTCCCCGCTTCCTCTGCAGGCCTCCCCAGGCAGGCGGCGACCGTCTGCAGTGATAGGCCGCAGGATGGCCGGCTCGTTGCAGCCGTCCTCAGCTTCGGCGGCAGACCGCGCGGCGGCAACAATTTGGCGCAGCCATCTCCAGGAGGAAGCTGCTTCAGAGCCACCGTCTTGGCGGGTCACAGCGGGCCGGGGCCTGTCGAGGGGTCCGAGGAGCAGACAGCAAGGCAGGAAGCCGGTACGCCGTCCGCCAGCCACACCTCATGGCCGGCGCTGTAGAAGATCACGCCGAGCTCTTCCGCCTTCCGCGTATCTACAGTGAGGATCACGAGCTCCCCGCGCCGGCTTCCGGCCAGCGATGCGAACCCAGTTCCCTCGGACAAGTGCACATACTGCCGGTTCATCGGACGGATGCCTTCAGCGAGAATGGCCCCAGCCGCCCCGCGGTTCGTGCCGTGGTACAAGGTGTGCGGCGGCACGCCCGGCTCGTACTGCACCCGGTCATGGCTGTGCCCGTATCTCGCGCGGATCCGGCCGTCCCGGAGCTCGAAGCGCTGCTTCTCCGACTGCCGCACTACGGCGGCGATGTCGTCTTCCGTCACCCACGCCCAGGATCGCTGGGCGCGGACCGCTCGCAGCAGCTCCTCCACCGTACACGACCCATCGGCCCCCTCGAGCTTCAGCCCGAATTCCGCAGGCGTATGCCGCAGCATTTTGGTCATGAATTTGCTTAACTTTCGTTCGGACGCCGGTGTCAGCATTCCCATACCTTCTTTCTCTCTGTCCGTCAGGCCGTCCAGCTGTTTTCTTACTATTATATCCAAGGCTCCGCTCCGTGCGAGGGAAAGAATGGGTATAGCAATAGGCTCCCTGTGCCTCCCCCAGGATTACCCCTATCGACAAGCAGCAGTATCAGCGCTCCAGCCTAACTCCCCCTACCCGCTACATAAAGAAGATCCAAGCCCGGCGCCTCCTGCACCTGAGCCTGAATCCCCTCCCTGTCTATTCTCCCCACACTTCCCGCAGCGCTCCGCGGAATAAGGCGTCCAGCCCGGGATCCTTGGCGGCGCTTCCTGCCGGCTGCAGGACGGCTGCCTGCTCGAAGTAGGCGATCCGCTCCTCCAGGTACGCATGGATCGGCCCGACTTTCGGCTCGTAATCCAGCTCGTCGCCAGCTTTCTTGCGGGCCAGCAGCGTCTGAACGGCAGCGTACAGTTCTCCCTGCCGGGGGATCAGCCCCTCCACCAGCACATCGAACTCCATCGGCGCCATCGTGCCGAACTTCTCGATCCAGCTGCAGGCGAGCAGCGGACGAAGCACGTAGAAGTACTTTTTGATCTTCACCTGCTCCCCCTGCAGATACTCGCGGAAGTTGCCCTTCGCCATGTTGAGGTAGTGGTACATGCAGGACTTCGGCGAGAAGGTCAGCGGCGAGATGCGGCGGATCTGTTCGACGACCGTGTACCTCTCGAGGTACGGCATCGGCGACTGCAGCCACTCGAGCAGGGGCGGGTTCGACTTGCGGAACAACCGCAGCGCCTTGCGCAGGTCCCAGCCGCTCAGGTCGAGACGGTCCGAGATCGGGCGCTCGATGACATCCCTTCCTTCGTCGATGGAGAGGTACCAGTCCATAGGGCGCAGGTACAGGAAGCGCACGTCATAGTCGCTGTCCCGCGAGGGGAAGCCCCAAGCCCGGCTGCCCGACTCGCAGGCGTACAGGATGCGCACGTTCTTCTCTTCTTCGATGCGGTGAAGCTCCTTCATGATCTCTTGCTGTATGTCGGTCATGCTGCTCAGCCTCCTTGGCTCCCGGCCATCCTTGGGCCCATCCGTTGTATATTATTCCCATTCCATGGCTGCCACACGTTCCGCCATGGATCCGTATCCCTGCGAAGCTTGCGCAATGTAAGACAGTACGGTATCGCTCCAGCCGTAGATATAGAAGGTGCGCGGGTCGTCCGGCGGTACCATGGCCTGCCGGTACGGCGCGATATCCACGATGAACGCCTGGACCTCCGGGTTCACCTCCGTCCGGTATGCCTGCAGGTCGCGGTAGAACGGGCTGCCGCTGTTCTGCTGTTCATCCGTGATGATGATAATCCGGTCCACGCGCTGCTTCTCCCGGATCAGCCTGCGCACGGGCGCTCCCGTATCGGTCCCCCCGCGGCTGTGGATCCTCTCCGCCTGCCCCAGGATGCTGTCGTACCGGGAAGGCTTCGGGTCGACCACCTCGGTGTCGAACAGCCAGAACAGCGAGCTGCCCTGCGTCTTCTTATACAGGGCCAGCGCGAAGACCGAGCCTGTCCGAAGATAATCCCCGTCCATCGAGCCCGAGATGTCGAGGAACACCGCGGTACGGCCGGGCAGCTCCGGCAGCGAGCCGAAGGTGAGATCGACTGCGGCCCGCAGGGCATCCCGCAGCTCGGGATGATCGACCTGACGGAAGGCAGCAGCGAAACGGAACGGCAGGATGCGCGACTTCTCGAGCGCTTCGCGGTCGGTCAGCCGGCTTGCGGCGTACCGCAGGTGTTCGGCGGAGTCGAAGACGCCGGCACGGTCCAGCGCGTTCAGATGGCGCAGCAGCGCGAACTGCGGCATCTGGTACAGCAGCGCCTCCCAGACGGAGCGCGTAGGCCGGATCGCGCCGGTGACCGTCTCATACGGCAGCCGCCCTTCGCCGATCCAGTGGAGCTGCTCCGCCTCGGAGCCCGCCCGCTTCAGCTCCTCCAGCGCAGCAACCTGGGGCAGCAGCGACAGGTCCGCCTCCTTGCCGCGTAAGTAGCGGAACAGCGAGCGCTGCTTCTCGTCCGCGGGCTTCGGGTGGGCGGTCGCAATGGCGTCGCCGAGGCTGTAACCCCGTCCGCGTCCGTTGTACTTCAGCGCCCAGTATTCAGTTATGCCGGAGAGGAACCGGTTCACCTGCCGCTTCACGGCGCGCCCGCCCTGTCCCCGGCCCAGCCCCCGCAGGATCGTAAGGAAGTCCGCAAGGTCCGACGGGATGCGGACGACGCCCGGGAATGCCTGGGCGAACAAGTCCGGGCGGATGCCCGAGAGCACGGCCAGCCCGTACAGGGGCTGCAGGCGCATGAAGCCTTCGGTGCGGGCAAAGACCAGCGCCCGGGCCATGAACTGCGGATGGTGCTGCGCCATCTGAAGATGCATCCGCTGCGCCTCTTCCAGCAGGTCGCTGCCATCGGCATAGAAGGTGTTGCCCAGTGTATTGGTCAGCAGCGTCTGCAGATACTGCTCCTCCGGAGAGCGCGCATAAGCGGCATAGCCTTCGTGATTATATGATTGCGGCCGGGTACGGCCGAAGAGTTTGCGTGCATGGCTCATTGGTATAGCCTCCTTAAGTAAGGCCGGCGAGGAAGGATGGGGAAGGAGCTGCAGGAGTCGAACCTGCTGCCGGACCCAGGGTCCGGCCGGCCATCGTCAGATCGAAGGAACCCTCCCCGGCGCCTCGCCGGATGATGTGATGCGTGGCAGTCCGAAGTCTCGGAATGAAGAAGCGAGGAAGATGGCGAAAAGGTTGCGGCGCGCTCATCACAGGTGTGCAGCTGCGCGCCTTTCATTTTCAATTGGAGGTCGAAGGAACCCTTTCGGGCGCCTCGCTTCACGCCATGACGGCAGATTGCCACTGTGTCTATGTACGGATGGTCGGTCTTCGAGGAAAAGTTCGGAAAGGTGGCTCTGCTCTACCAACTGAGCTATCCCGCCTCTGGCAGGAGCCGGACTCGAACCGGCGACAAGAAGTAACCCTGCCTGCGCCTCGGAGATCCCCGTGAGCCCAAGCGGCAGGCCGCCCGTCTCACACCCTTATCATCGCTTATCCGCGCTCCCATGAACATGGCGAAAGTATTACGAAGGAGCTTCTCCGCCAATTATTTTGCGGTAGGCACCCATCCCCGGCTCCTGCTACAATAGGTGAACAAGAATTAACCGAACGGAGGCGGTACGCCATGGCACGTGAAAGCTTCGACAAAGAAATCCAATTCCTCCGCATGCTGGTGCTGACCAGCGGCGCCTATGACCGGCAGCAGTATGCCCGGCGGCTCGGGATCTCCGTGCACACCTTCGACAAGACGATCCGGCGGCTGAAGGACGTGCTCAGCACCGTGCACCGCCAGCTGCCCGGCGAGGAGGGCCGGGAGTTCGCGGACATGCTCCGGTACCATTATTACGAATCGGCCGACCCGCTGCTCCTGTTCCTCTACCGGGCGAAGTCCCTGAAGGAATCCGAGAGCCGCCGTCTCGCACTGCTGCTGTCCTCGCTTCAAGTGAGGCCGCAGACCGCACTCGAGCTGCTCGACACGTGCTGTACAGCAATGCCTGCAGACGCTGCCCTTCCCGATGAGAAGACGATCCGCACCGACCTGAAGTATCTCGAAGAGGTCGGCGTCATCCGGCGGGAGCCCGGCCCCCGGCCTTACCGCTACCGGCTGCACAATGATATCCTGACGGAGCTATCCTTCGGTGAGCTGTGCGATCTGTACGACTATGTGGATATCATGGCGAACACCCAGGTTCCGTCCGTCCAAGGATACCTGCTGCGCGACAGCCTCAAGCGGGCGCTGAAGTCCCATGAGAGCGGCAAGCCAGGTCTCCCCGGGTCATCACGCCCGGACTGGGAAGCCCTGCTGACCGAGCCCTTCTGCTACAAGTATCATTACCACTCCCGCATCCTGGACGAGGCACACCTGTACACGCTGCTGCATGCCATCCGCCAGCGCCGGAAGGTCCGGTTCCTGTATTTCTCCCCGAAATCCGGCAGCCACTATGCTTCGCGCAACACCAATCCGCTCTTCGAACGCGAAACGGCGGGCGCGGCCGAAACCGCGCATCCCCTCCAGGTCGTATACGACCACCAATATGGCCGCTGGTATCTGCTGGCCTCCCACCCCAGGCAGGGCATCCGCAAGTACCGCGTAGAGGGGATTACGCAGATTGAGGTGGAGGAAGAAGTCCCGGAGGATGTGCACCTCGAACGCCAGCAGAGGCTGAAGGAGAAGCTCAGCCGAAGCTGGGTACTCGATACGTCTCCCCCGGTAACGGTCCGGGCGAGATTCTACCGCCCCGGGGGCGGACAGCCGGATTGGATCCGGGAGCGCGTGGAGCTGCAGGGACAGTGGGGCGCGATTCAGGAGGAGGACGAGGCGTCCTTCGTCTACGAAATCGAGGTGAGCGGCACCACGGAGATCAAGCCGTGGCTCCGCAGCTTCGGTTCGAGCTGCGAGGTACTCGCACCGCGGCAGCTGCGCCAGGAGATGATCGCCGAATGGAAGGAGATCGAAGATTACTACCATGAATCCGTTTGAGAAAATATTCAGCTACGCCATCGTATCCCATCTCGACGAAACGGCCACCTTCACGTCCACCTCGCATGAGCGGGCTTGGCTGAAGCGGATGCTGGAGCATCCCGCTGCCTCGGATGCCCTTCTGCCGGAGACGCTCCGTACGCTGCGGGAATGGCTCGCGAGCACAGAAACGCCGGACTTCACAAGCGGGGGTGGCTTCCTCGAGAAAGCCCGCCATGCCGAGCGCCGGCTCTACCACCCTCTGCTCCGCCCGCTTCGCCGGCTGATCTTATCGGGCTCCGGCATGCGCCTGACGATCCGGACGCGGAGCGGCTCATTGTACGGCGGCCAGCCCGGCCTCCCGTAC
The DNA here is from genome assembly GCF_027533645.1 of Paenibacillus caseinilyticus. Lineage (GTDB taxonomy): Bacteria > Bacillota > Bacilli > Paenibacillales > NBRC-103111 > Paenibacillus_G > Paenibacillus_G caseinilyticus. The sequence goes on along the minus strand of NZ_JAQAGY010000005.1, from coordinate 215,489 downwards.
AAGCTGGAGTATTCCATGGTCCGCAAGGAGTGGTATCTGCTCTGGTACCATCTGGCAGAGCGGACTCTGCTTACGACCAAGCTGGAGACCATTCTGGAAGTGCACGAAGAGCCCATCGGGGAAACAGAAGCGGCTGCCGCTCTCGGGCATGCGGCGGACATTCTGGCTTCTCGGCGGGAGCAGGCACTGATTGAAGTGCTGCCCTTCTACCGCAAGGAGCTGTCGCGCATCCTGTATGCCTTCTCCTGCTTCGATAAGGAAGTCGCTTATGACGAAGCTCAGGATGTATACCGCATCCGGCTCACTTATCACAGCGATGAAGCGGAGTATGTTCTCTCGAAGCTGCGCTTTCTCGGGAAGCGGGTCCGGGTAGCGGAGGGCCCCCGCCTGCAGGAGCGGATGCGGGAATCGGCACGTCTCGCGCTCGCACGGTACGGGAGGGAATAAGGAAGGGGAAGGCGATCATCACCGGCCCGCTGGCTTCCTGCGAGATCCCGACTTGAATACGCAGTCGCAAGATAAACGGCTTCGCCGTCCTTTAAGGACGAGGCGCGTTTATTAGATATGTAAGATGACAGGATCGATCCCTAGCGAGATATAAATTCTTAGATATCCAAAAAGCCGCCCTTGGCGGGCGCGGTGCAAAGCGGTTACGCTCTGCACTGCGCTCCCAAGAGCGGCTCTTTTCAGCAATTCGGCATGCTCTGTTCCTGTCTAGCATGCGCTCTTCCTGTCCCTACTTTTACCGCGATACATTAATCGTCGCCGTGCTGCCGCTGATGCTCACTGTAGCGTAGTCCTCCGCCTCGACGGTCGGCGTCTGCGTCACGCCATCCACGTTCACGTTCTTGAACTGGGCATAGTTCTTGCCCGTCACCGTCTCGGAACCCGCGATCGTCGCAAGCATCTTCCACTTGCTCACGCTCGATACGTTCGTCCCCGCTACTTCCACTACGCTTGTCAGGTACGTATCCGTCTGGGAGGTGCAGGCCATATCGGGGCACTCCGCCGTGCCGCTGACGGACAGGCGGGTATTGCCGTTCACGTTGCGGTAGGTCGTCAGATTGAGGTCCACGCCGCCCTTGTACCCGTTCTTGTACTGCACTTTATCGTAGCCCGATTGGAACGAGCCGTTCGATTTCACGCCGTTGTAGAAGCTGAGCATCGGGGTCCATTTCACATAGCCGTAGCTGTTGCTGTACTGCAGCCCCATATCGGCTTCCACCGGATAGCTCGTCGACGTGCCGTCGTACTTGCGGCCCGTCCCGCTGAAGCCTCCGTAGATGTACGTCGCTCCCGATGGCGCGCCCGTCAGCTGTGCCGCCGTCGCTGTCCGCACGGTCGCGTTGAAGTAGGACCCGTTCTTGGTCACGACGGCTTTGCCGCCGATCCCGTCCGGCAGATTGACCGCTGCCGCTGCTACCGCCCCTTTGGCACGGGCTTCGCTGGCTGCAGCAGGCGCCTCCGACTCATACACATATACTTTTTCGGCCTCATCGACGCCGTTCTTCTCGTACAAATAGTGCGTGTTCCCTTCAATCAGCAGATAGTTCACCGCCGACTTGGAAGCCGTATCTGCCGATGCCGCCGAACGCTCGGTCTTGGCGGCCGCCGCTCTCTTCTGAAGGCCCTCTTCGCCGGCTGCACGGGCTTTCGCAACCACCTCGTTCACCTTGGCTCCGCTGCTGTTCTGGGTGAGCGGAATGACTTGGACCTCCTGCGGCGCTCCCGCCGGTTCAGCTGCCATAAGGGATACAGGGAATGAGGCTACAACCGATGCGGCTACCGTCAATACTGCGAGTTTTTTCTTCATAAATTCACACGCTCCTTCGGGATATGGAGTTAGGACAACCAACCTCATGCCCCAGTATACCGGAGGCGGGGAAGAAACATTAGGAGACAGCGATGACCCCTTCTGGTAATTTGATGACATCTCCTGTCGGTTCGCTCCGAATCCCCCCGCTTCGTGCCGGAGCTCTATACCTTCATACTCCCCGGCGTCGTCCCCCAGTACTTCCGGAAGACCTTGGTAAAATAACTCACGTCCCGGTACCCTGCTGCGAGCGCGGCATCATAGACCTTCGCCCCTTCGAGAAGCGCTGCCTTCGCGCGTTCCATCTTCCGCTCCAGCACATAGGCGGAGAACGGCTGGCCGGTCTCTTGTTTGAACAGGCGGCTCAGGTAGGAGGCATTGACGTACAGACGGTCCGCGAGCATATGCAGCGTAAGATCCTGATCCAGCTCCCGCTCCACCACCTCCAGCATCGACTTGATCGTCTCATGGCTGACGAGGCTCCCCTGCTGGTCCGCATAAGCGATGATCTTCTCCACGGTACCCGTCAGCCAGGAATGAATATGCTCCGCGGTCGTCAGCAGGTGGATATTCTGGAAGTACGGATAGTGCTCCCCCGTAACCTCCTTGAGCAGCCAGCCCTGCCGCCGGATGCTGCGGATGAGCAGCGAACCGAGGTAGAGCACCTGCTCTTGGACTTCGTCGGGATGGGTGAGGCCGGCAATGCCTGACGCCCATAAGGCATCGAGCGCCTCCTTCGCCCTCGCTCCGTCGCCGGTCTGCAGAGCGGTCTCCAGCGCATGCTCGAAGGACGGTTCCAGGGGCGGAACCGAGAGGGACGGCTCCTCCGCTTCCTTGTACGGGATGGCGATGCCGCCGCCATACATCTTGCGCCTGAGCAGTGCCGTACGGGCCTGTTCGTAGAGCTCGTATACCGCCTCAGCCTCTCCGGTCTTCCCGCTGATGCCTGCGCTGACCGTGATGCCGAAGGAGCGGCCCGCCAGCGACAGCATCCGCTCCACGGCCGTATGAATCCGCAGCAGGCTCTCTTGCTCGCCTTGCCCGGCGGGCAGCGCGAACAGAAGCACCGCAGCTGCCGGCAGATCCGGACAGACCCAGCAGGTGCCGCCTCCAGGCTGCTCTTCCGCGATGCGCCGAAGCATGTACTGGAGCATGGAGGCCTCCTTCACCAGGGGACCGTCTCCGCTCTCCGCCCCCTCGTCCCGGTCGATCACGGCGACCGCGTACCGGCTCTCCGGCCGAAGCTCCAGCCCCAGCTCGCTGCCGCGCCGCAGGATCTCCTCCCGCCGGTATTGGCCCGTCAGCCAGTACAAGAGGAACCGGTTCTGCAGCTGGGGCAGATGCTGCTGCCACTTGTACTCGAGCATCGCCTGCTCATGCCGCTCGTCCCGCTCCTGCCGGAGCTGCTCTGCCGCACCCGTGACCGCCTGCAGAATCTCCCGGTCCCCTGCCGGCTTCAGCAAATACTGATATACGCCCAGCTCTACGGCCGTCTGCGCATAGGCGAAGCTGTCGTGCCCGCTCAAGATGACCATCCCCATCCGGGGCACAGCCTCCCTCACCCGCCGGGCAAGGGTCAGCCCGTCCATATCCGGCATCTGGATATCGAGGAGCATAAGATCCGGGCACTTCCTCCCGATGGTCTCCAGCGCCTCCCCGCCGCCGGACACGGCCGCTATGACATCGATGCCGTGCTCCTCCCAGGGAATGCCATGGGCCAGGCTGTTCCTCAGCCGATGTTCGTCTTCTACGATTAATAGATTCACCGGATCCGCTCCTCTTCGCTTCACATCTCTCGCCTACGCCGGTCCGCTCCTGCCGCCTTCCAAGGGAAAGTGCAGCGTGACGGTTGTCCCCTCGCCCTCGCCGCTTTCGATCAGAAGGCCAGACGCCTCTCCGTAGTACATCCGGACCCGTGACAGCACGTTGCGCAGCCCGTACAGATCCTGCACCCCTTCGTCGACTCCTCCAAGCGGCAATCCCGTCCGGCCCTTCCCCAGCTCGCCAAGCTCCCTCTGGATGTAAGCCAGCCTCCCGGCCCCGATCCCCGCCCCATTGTCGCTAACGCTCAAGACGAGCTGTCCGTCCTCCAGCCTGCTGCGGACTTCAAGCCGCCCGCCATCCCCTCTCTTCTCCAGCCCGTGCTGGATCGCATTCTCCACGAGAGGCTGCAGCAGCAGCTTCATCACCGGGAGGGCCTTCGTCTCCTCCTGCAGTTCATAAGTGACACGGAAGCTGTCCAGGTAGCGGATCTGCTGCACCCTTACGTAATAATCGAGATGGGCGACGGTTTCCCCCAGCGTGAATGTGTCTTTCCCTTTATGAAGGCTGAGACGGAAGAACCGGGACAAGTTCAGCACCATCTCGCTGATCTCCTCGGCGTCGTAATTTTTGGCTGTCCAGTAGATCGAATCGAGCGTATTGTACAGAAAATGCGGGTTGATCTGGGATTGAAGAAATCTCATCTCGGTCCGGCTGAGCTTAAGCTGCTGCTCATAATAATCCTCGATCAGGTGCTTCTGCTCCGCAGCCATCCGGTTGTAGAGATCCATCACCATCCCGAATTCGTCCTCCCGTCCATGACGGAGCCGGAGATCGTAGTTGCCTCCGCTGAGCTCCTTCATTCCGTGAGACAGCTTCTGAAGCGGCGAGGCGATGCGCGTATAGATGCCCCAAGAGATCAATACGGCAAGCAGCGTGGAGATGACGATAATGAGGTAGGTGAAATTGCGAATCTGCCGGGTCGCCCTGTAGAGCTCCTCCTCCGGCTGCTGCAGCAGCAATGACCAACCGTATACAGAGGAGACCGCACTGGCTTCAATCATGCGCCCCGATCCTGCGGATAACGGCCCCGATCCGGTACCGGCCGCTATCGCGCCGTTCTTGTCCCGCAGCTCGATCGAGGAGCTCGCGGACGGCAGGATCTGCTTCATGACTTGAAGCAGCCGGCCGGGGTTCAGGGTGACGATGAGCAGATTCGGCTTCCGTTCGTTGTTATAGGGGTCGACCGCCCTCACCAGGGAGATGCCCTCAGCGCCGGTCAACCCGCTGAACGTGCCGCCGCCTGCCGTAGGCTCGTCCCGGCCTACGAAGCGGACCTCCTTGCCTGCAGCGGCCGCAAGCCCGTTCAGCCAGGAGCGTTCGGCGTCATCCCCGATCCGCCTCGTCCCCGATCTGGTCGAGAGGATCGTCGCGGAGTCGGCGTGATACACGGAGACCGCCGATACCGTCCGGGAGATCGAAGTCACGTTCCAGAGCCTGCCGATCAGCTCCGTGAACCTGTAGACCGTAGCGGGGGAGAGCTGCGGTCCTGCCTGCTTCAGGATCAGGATCAACTGCTCGTCGGTGGCCATCATCCGGGACAATTCTTCGGCATTCTGCAGGAGCGAATCGATGGAGTCGGCCACCGAGCGGAGACTGCTTTGGGTCCACAGCAGGCTCTCTTCGAACACGATCTCGCCCGAGCGGTCGGTGGCATACAAGGAGACGGCGACCAGTGGCAGCAGCACGACCAGAAAATAACTCGTAAGCCGGATCTGCGTGCTGCGAGCATAACGGGAGTAGAGCCATCGAAGCATCTTCATGTGCTACTCCCATCGGCGGGACGCCCGGTACCAGGCGTTAACCTCGTCCGTTATGGCTGCCCCGCCCTGCGCGGTCCACTCCTCCACATAACGGTCGAAGGCTTCTGGCGGAGCGGTCCCCAGCACAATCTCGAGGAATACGATCTGCAGCTTGTTCAGCTCGTCCGCATAGGCTTCCATGGCCGGTGTCGGCATACCCGTATAAGCGTCATGAATGAGAGAGCCGCGGATTCTCTCGAGGTTATCGTAGAGGCGAAGCTCCTCCCCGTACGAATCCAGGCGGGTGCGCAGCAGCTCCGTCTGGGCCAGATCCGCCAGCGACCCATAGAGCCCCCGATACGCATGCTTGTCATGCTCGGCAAAGTTGCTCACGATCCTGCCGTTCTTCCGTGTCCATACCTCGTTCTCGAACCCAAGGGCAAGCGTCTCCTGCCCCTCCCCGCCGATAAAGTTAAGCAGCCGGACGGCCCTGTCCGGATGCCGGCTCCCTGACGGCACGACCTGATAGCTGCGTACGGCGGGGATGGCATAGACGCCGCGGTGCCCCTGCGGTCCTACGGGATAGTCGAGAGGGATCCACTCGGCCTGCGGATCCCTCTTCCGGTTCAGCGCAATCATCCCCCGGGTGTCGTACCAGGTCGCGGAGAACAAGCCGACTTGTCCGCGCTCCACCATCTGCGACAGCTTCGCTTGATTCGCCAGCGGAAATTCCGGATCAATCGCCCCTTCCCTGTAAAGGTCTGCAAGAAATAAAAGCGCTTTCTTGGTTTCGGGGAGCGTGTTCGAATAGACCAGCTTCCCCTCCCGTTCCACCCACTGATTCAACTGCACCCCGTACGCGCCGAAGAACGGTGCCGAGCGGAACAGATGGTTCATCAGCCCGAGTCCATACGTATCCTGGCGTCCGTTCCCGTCCGGATCCTCCAGCGCGAAGGCCCGGATTACGCGCTTGTATTCTTCGAGCGTCCGGGGAGGCTGCAATCCCAGCCGGTCGAGCCAATCCTTGCGCGCATACATCAGCTCCATCCCCTCGTTCGGGTTCAAGCTCGGAATCGCATAGATCTTGCCGTCGTACCGCGCCTGGGCCCAGGCCGCTTCGGGAACGCTGCGGCGCAGGTCGGCCCCGTACTTCTGCAGCCATTCGTCGAGCGGCAGGATAGCCCCGCGTCTAGCCTGACGGGCGACCCACACCTGGGAGTAGACGGAGATCAGATCGGGAGGCTGCCCCGAAGCGAGAAGTGCCTCCGCCGACTGGTGGTACCTCTCCTGAGGCGGAAGGTCCACCTGGACATCAAGTCCCGTATGCTCTTCAATATAATGCAGATAGGGATTCCGGTTCTCGTCCAGCCCTTCCGGAAACCGCATCCCCTGGCTATTGACGACGATCGAAACGGGATCCGGACCGGCGGATCTCATGGCTCCCTGCCAAGCCCCCCTCTCCGAGCAGCTCACGCTGAGAACGCTAAGAAGAAGCACGGCCGCAATCCGGCACATTCCAGCTGCATCGACATGATTCACAATAAACCTCCTCCGAAATGATCTGATAACGGATTGCCAGCCATCTACCTTTTCGGGCATCCCGAATAGGAGAGGACACGTATACATCCCCCTTTCGTTTGTTGTATATTACAACCGATGTCTCTCTTTTTTATCCATTCTATGGCCGGTCCGAATCAAGGAAGGCGTCTGCCTCTTTTCACCTGCTGCCCCCAGCGGATTCAGGCGAGAGAATCGTCCCCTTCTTCCCTCTTCGCCTCCTAGTAAATTTCGATAGGATCTTACACAATATACCATATATATCGGAAGTCTTACAGGGAAAATGATGCGGATTCAAGACCGTGCGGTCCCTGCAGGACCGGACGGAAGGCAGTTTCGTCCAGCGCACCTACCGAGAAGCGGATGGCGGCCTCCGGTCCGATAGAGTTACTTCCGGTTCCATGATCGAATACCAAGATTGAAAGGATAGATAGGCGTCGCAACTGCTATAAAAGCCATTCTGATTCCTTCATATGGAGAGTAGACAAATCGAAACGAATGGCATCATAGAGGCACATAACTCTCAGCTTGCCGAGCGGATCAATGAATCCCTTCTTATCATCTGTAATAAGCAAATCTACTCCATATTGCATTGCGGCCGCAATTATGGGGTAGTCCCATACATCGACTAACCCAAAATCATGTTTGAGGCTCCTTCTAATCCGAACCTCGATAAAAGACTGTCCCACTGGACTCGGATAATTGTATTGACTCCTGTACTCATTCTCTACTCCCAGAGGGGTCGTCGAATTCGACAACAGCATCACCAATAAGCTGTTTTCTCGATTGTAAGATCTTATCCCTGAGAGATATGCGTTCCTTAAACTGATCTTTAGGAATCCGGTAGCCTTTTTTGGAAAACGGAACTTTGTGGGCTTTGATCTTACCCGTGTGAATCCATTTGTATATAGCCTGTTCTGAATAATTGAATCGCTTAGCAACCTCAGCTACCGAATAACATCCGTCATCCTCTTTCGGGATGAGCCTAGCTGACTTGCTGGGTCCGACTCGTTTGGCTCTGGCCTTACCCAAATTTTGAATAAGCGTATGGAGCTCTTCGGCTGTAAGAGCCACCGTAACCCCTTGACCCGTTTCCTTTGCTTTTAGTTCTAGCTGATTTAGCTTTTCTTTTAGTTCCCGCTCGGCCATTTTAACCATGTATCTGACCTCCTATCGTATAAAAATTATACCACAAAATTAAACTTATTATACACATTTTCAACTTATTAAACCAAGCATCAAAGCATATGTCCCCCATCTGAATGAGGGGGTTCTATTTTGCAACCCGCAATCCCCCCGTATACGCGGCGCCCAATCCTTGATATCATCTTCTTACAGCCTTTTGGCGGCAGCGATCCATCCGTTCACCACCCCACAGACCCGAGGTGTTCTCTTAATGCATAGACTCATTATCGTGGACGATGAAGTTGAGGTACTCGAAGGACTCAAGAATACGATCGACTGGCACGCCCTGGGCTTCGAGCTCATCGGCGATTATACGAACGGCAGGCAGGCCTGGGAAGCCGTCGAGACGCTGAAGCCGGACCTGGTGGTCACGGACATCTCTATGCCGTTCATGAACGGTCTGGAACTCGCGGGGCGCATCGCCGCGGCTTATCCCCACACCAAGGTCGTGATCCTGACCGGCTTCGACCAGTTCGAATATGCCCAGCAGGCGCTGCGCCTGCAGGTGAAGGACTTCATCCTGAAACCGATTACAGCCCGGGAGATACGTTCGCTGCTCGGCAGGTTGAAGGAAGAGATGGACGAAGAGCTGCGGCAGCGGGAGGACATCTCCCGGCTCTACAGCCAGCTGAACCAGAGCCTGCCGCTGCTCAAAGAACGCTTCCTCGAGCGGATGGTCGTCACCGGCGTCTCCCCCCGGGAGCTCGAGGAGCGCTGCCGGTACTTCGGCATCCCTCCGCTTGAGCCGGGGTTCCTCGCAGTCGTCTTCGACTTCGACGATCTCGCGGACACCTTCGCCCCGCCGGAGAACCGCACCGGTGCTGTACCGGACGCCGAGCTGCTCCGCTTCGCGGGCTTCAACATCCTGCAGGAGATTGCTCACAAGGAAGGCGGACTCGCCTTCCGGTCCCGTGAAGAGCGGATGATTGTGCTGCTGGCCGGCCAGACGCCGAGCGATCCCCTGCAGGCTCCGGCATTCCGGCTGGCCGAGGATGCCCGGCACCAGATCGAGAAGTACCTCAAGTATACCGTCACCGTCGGCATCGGCGCCGTGTGCTCCACCGCCAAGGAGCTGCCCCTCTCGTACCGGAGCGCGCTGAACGCGCTGGAGTACCGCTTTCTCTTCGGCAAGAACCGGGTGCTGAGCACCCTTGACGTCGAAGGCCGTCCCGCGGCCGCCCCGCAGCCGGGGCAAGAGTGGGACCGGCGGATCGCCACGGCGGTCAAGACGGGATCCCTTGAGGATGTGCGCGGACTCATCCGGCAGTTCGTCGCGGAGCTGAAGCAGTCCTTGCTCCCGATCGGCGCCTGCCAGCTACAGATCCAGAAGGCAGTCCTCGCTCTGATGAACACCCTGCAGGAGCTCGGGCTCGGCGGCCAGCTTCCCCATGTGTCGTCATCCTTCATCTTCTCGGATATCGAGCGGTTCAAGACGCTCGATGAGATCGAAGCCTGGCTGCAGCGGACCGTGGGGTCCGCCATGACGGCCATCGCCGACAACCGGAGCCACACCGCCAAGAAGCAGGCGCTGCAGGCCGTCGCCTACATCGAAGAGAACTATGCGGACGAAGCCTTGTCGCTGCAGAGCGTATGCCGGCATGTACTCATGAGCACGAGCCACTTCTCGCTGGTCTTCAAGCAGCGCACCGGCGAGACCTTCGTCGAATACTTGACGCGGGTGCGGCTCGAGAAGGCAAAGGAGCTGCTGCAGGAAGGCGACCTGAAGCTCTACCAGATCGCGGAGCGGATCGGCTACAGCGATGCGAACTACTTCAGCATGCTGTTCAAGAAGCATACCGGCAAGACGCCGCGCGAGTACCGGGATAAGCTCGCCAAGGAGAACCGGTCATGAAGCCGGGAGGCGGCCCGGCCCGGGGATGGTTCCCTTGGTTCCCCCTGAAAAGCATCCAGTCGAGTATCTCCGCCGCTTTCTCCTGCCTCATTCTGTTCTCGATCGTGACGGTCTCGTGGATCTCCTACCGTCTGTCCGCCGATGCCGTGGAACAGAACGCGAGAGTCTCCATGGCCGAGATTATGCAGCAGGTGAATGCCAACATCCAGTCGTATATCGACAACATGGAGAACATCTCCATCCTGGCGATGACGAACAAGGACGTCAAATACTACATCTCGGACAGCTCCTTCATCAGCGAAGAAGAGCGGAGAGCGTACGAGAAGCGCATCTCGGACCTGTTCCAGTCGATCCTCTACACCCGCAAGGATATCGGCTCGATCATGGTGTTCGGATACAACGGGCGCTTCGTCTCCGACCGGCGCATCACTTCGCTGAATCCGAATGCGAAGCTGGCCGAGCAGCCTTGGTACAAGAACGCCCAGCGTCTCGGCGGCCGGTCCGCCATCTCCCCGCCGCACGTGCAGAATGTGATCCAGAACGAGTACCGCTGGGTCGTCTCGCTGAGCCGGGAGCTCAAGAGCACGGACGGCATCCGCAGCGAAGGGATTTTTCTGGTCGACCTGAACCTTAGCGTCATCAACGAAATCTGCAGCAACATCAACCTCGGCAAGCGGGGCTACGTCTTCATCGCAGACCAGGACGGGAACCTCGTGTACCACCCCCAGCAGCAGCTCATCTACAGCCATCTGCGGACCGAGCGGATCGACCAGGTGATGCAGACGGGCAGCGGCAGCTTCACCGCCGAGGACAGCGAGGGCAAACGCATTTATTCTGTTCAGGACACCCGCTTCGGATGGAAGATCGTCGGCGTCGCCTATACGGACGAGCTCATTGCGAACAAATCCGTCTTCCAGACCTCCTTCTGGCTCTGGGGCGGACTCGGGCTGCTCATCTCGCTCCTGATCTCCTTCCTACTCTCGCACCGCCTCTCGCGCCCCATCAAGAACCTGCAGTCCGTGATGAAGCAGGTGGAGCGCGGCAACTTCGACGTGCGGGCGGAGATTACCCAGGTGAACGAGATCGGACAGCTCGGCCGCACCTTCAACCATATGGTGGGAGAAACGAAGCGGCTCATGCACGAGATGTTCGAGACCCAGGAGAACAAGCGGCTCATCGAGTTGAAGCTGCTTCAGTCGCAGATCAACCCGCATTTTCTGTACAACACGCTCGATTCCATCATCTGGATGGCCGAGCAGAAGAAGCACGAGGAAGTCGTGGAGATGACTTCCGCCCTCGCCAAGCTGTTCCGCGCCGGGATCACGAAGGACGAAGAGCTGGTGCCCGTCCGCGTGGAGCTGGAGCATATCACGAATTACCTGCTCATCCAGAAGATGCGGTACAAGGACCAGCTCGACTACCGGATCGACGTGCCGGCGGAGATGCTCCACTACAAGACGGTCAAAATCCTGCTGCAGCCCTTCGTCGAAAATGCGATCTACCACGGCATCCGCGGCCAGCTCGACGAGGGCCTGATTACGGTGACCGGCCGCGAAGAGGAAGACTGCCTCCGCTTCGAGGTGCGCGACAACGGCGCCGGCATGAGTCCCGAACAGCTCGAGCGGCTGACCCGCCCGGAAGCGGACGGCCTCCGGGACACCCGCCGGGGCATCGGCATCCCGAACGTGCACGAGCGGGTCCGCCTGTACTTCGGCAGCGACTACGGCATTACCATCGACAGCGTGCTCGACCAAGGTACCCTGGTGACGATCACGATTCCCAAACATCTATGAGAGGGGCTGCCCCCATGCGCCAGCAGTGGATCTTATTCGGGCTGCTCGCCGTCCTGCTCGGCGGGACGGTCGCTGCCGCCCTCCATCTCTACTTCTCCGGCCGGGACGGCGGCAGCGCCGCATCTACGGTCGAAGTCATTCTGAAGAGCGCAGACGTCCGCGCGGCCTACTGGCAGAGCGTCAGCGCCGGAGCCAAGGCCGCTGCCAAAGACCTGGGCCTTCACCTGGAGGTGGAAGGCCCCCTCACAGAGACGGATTCCGCCGGCCAGCTCCGCCTGCTGGAGCAGGCGGTCGCCCGGAAGCCGAAGGCGATCCTGATCGCCCCGGTGGACGAGCGGCAGCTGGAGCCCTGGATTCCCCGTATCGAGCAGGCCGGCATCCGCCTGCTCGTGATGGATGCCCCCATCGAAGGCGTGCCGCCCGGCAGCCTGATTACGAACCATCATGAGGAGGACGGCCGTAAGTCCGGCCATGCGCTCGCCGATGCCGTGCGCCGGCCCCCTGTCACTGCCGTCATCAGCGATTCCAGGCTCTCCGCGGTGACCGGGCTGCGGGAGCGGGGCGTGAACGAAGCGCTGGCGGGCTACGGCGGCCGCCTGCTCGGCACCTACTACCACGGGGGCTCCGAGGAGCAGGCCTACAAGATCACCAAAGGGCTGCTCGCGGACGCCCCGGAGCTCAACGGAATCATCGCCCTGAACGAAGCGGCGACGCTCGGCGCGGCCAAGGCCCTCCGGGAGAACAGCCGCACGAGCCCCGTCACGCTCATCGGCTTCGACAGCTCGGTCTACGAGATTCAGCTGCTCGAAGCCGGCATCGTGCATGCCCTTGTGGTCCACAAGCCGTTCAATATGGGCTATATGGCGGTGCAGGCCGCCGTACGGCCGGCCTTCGGCCGCAAGTCCGATCCGCCCCTGCTTATCGAGTCGACCCTCGTCACGCAGGACACCATGTACACACCGGAGAACCAGAAGCTGCTGTTCCCGTTCAACTAAGCCGCGGGTGGCAGTCCATCCGCTGCCGCCGGCGGGCCGGCTCCGGCATTCGTGCCATACCCGACATTCCCTATAAGGAAGTGACGCCCTGCCATGCACCGCTCCCTGCGCCCCTCCCTCCTGCTCTGTTCGCTCCTGCTCCTGGCTACATCCGCCTGCTCCCCGCAAGAGCAAGAGCCGGCCATGCCCGCGCCGCAGGAAACCAAGCCGTCGCTGATCCAGTTCGTCGCCGCCGAATACAGCTCTGCCTCGAAGCCTCTTCTCGAGAACCTCGTCCGGGAATTCGAGCTGAAGAATCCCTCCATCGACGTGGAGCTGCAGGTGGTGAACTGGGACATCCTGGACGGCGTGTACACGACGATGATCTCGGGCGGCCAGCCGCCGGACCTGCTCAGCACGAACATCTATGCCCACTTCGCCGAGAGCGGCCGGCTGCACAACCTGAACGACATCCTGTCCCCCGAGCTGAAGGGCAAGTTCTACGATCATTTCATGGAGATCGACCGCCGGCACGGCGTGCAGTACGCGATCCCCTACGTCGCCTCCGTCCGGAATCTGTATTACAACAAAGAGCTGTTCGAGCAGGCCGGCATCGCCGCGCCCCCTGCCACCTGGAGCGATCTGCAGCTCGCCGCACGGAAGATCAAGAGCGCGGGCCGGGCCTACGGCTTCGGCGTCGATCTGACGGATAACGAGATTCAGGCGTATCTCTCCTACTTCTTCAACGGCGCGGGAGGCGGCTGGATGCGCGATGGGCAGTGGACGATCAACTCCCCGGAGAACGTCGAAGGCCTCGCCTTCCTGAAGGAGCTGTACGATCAGGGGCTGACCGACCCAGAGCCCGCCGTGACGACGAGGGACGAGAAGCAGCGCATCCTCGGCGACGGCCGGCTCGGCATGATGATCTCCGGCAATTACTTCTCGTCCGTCGTCCCGACCGAATTCCCCGGCCTGAAGTGGGGCGTCGGTCCGATTCCCGTCAAGGACGGCCTGCCACCGGCGGCCTTCGGCGTGCAGGATGTGCTCGTCTCGTTCCAGACGGACCATGCGGACCCCAAGGCGATCTCCCGGTTCCTCGACTTCCTGTACGATGACGCCAATTACGAACGCCTTGTCGCCGCGGAGGGCGTCCTGCCGGTGACCCGGACCGTGGGCGACCGGCTCTCCCGGCTCGATCCCCTGACCCGGGAGCATATCGACCAGCTGCAGCAGGCCCGGTTCTATCCGATCGACCAGCCGGTCTGGTCGGCCGTCATGGCCGCCTCGCGCAAGATGGGGGAAGCGGTGCTCCAGGGCCACGTGAGCCCGAGGCAGGCGCTCGACCAGCTGCAGCTTTTTGCCGTGTCGCAGACCCGTCCCTGACGGACGCTCCCGGACATTCCAGTCACGACGGGCACCGCTCACAGGCGCTTTACAGGATGAACGATTCATGTGCGGAATCATGAACCCGCTGAACAATTCAGAGAATTCTATAGAATTCTTGGAAGATATTCGATAGAGTGGCAGGACCCTCCCCGGTATGATGTGTATAAGCGATACGGATTGCAGCCTCAGCGGCGGCTCCGGCGTATACAGAATCGTTCAGGGAGGGTTCTTTGCATGAACAAACAAAAACAAATCGCGGCGCTGACCATGGCCGTGTCCATGGCTATGGTATCGTTGACCGGCTGCGGCTCGACCGCCCCGGCGAAAGAAACGGCGAAGCCGGCCGACACCAAACCGGCGGAAGGCACAGCGGCATCCGGCGGCAAGAAGCTCACCGGCGACTTCGAGATCCAGTATTTCGTAGGCGGCTACGGGGACAAGTGGTGGAAGAAGGTCATCGCGGACTTCCAAGCCGCGAACCCCGACCTGAAGATCAAGCAGAGCGCCGGACCGAAGATCAACGAGCAGAACAAACCGCGCTGGATCGGGGGCAACCCGCCCGACTTCGTCTACATCGACGGCCCGGAGCTGAACGACCGCCAGATGGTGACCGACGGCCAGCTCGAGGACCTCACCGAGTGGATCAAGGAAGCGAAGAACGTCGACGGCAAGAAGATCACCGACCTGCTCGCACAGCAGCCTCCGCAGTATAACGGCAAGATCTACAACATACCGCTCGTCATGAACTCGTGGGGCGTCTTCTGGGACAAGGCTTTCTTCAAGGAAAAAGGCTGGGAAGCGCCGAAGGATTACCAATCGTTCCTCGAAGTCAGCGAGAAGATCAAAGCGGCCGGCGTCACGCCGTTCATCCATACCGGCAAATACCCGTACTATATCAACGGCTCATTCCTGTATCCGGCGATCGTGGCGGCCAACAACAACGACTACAAGCTGCTCCAGGATATGGGCGATTCCAAAGTAGAGGCATTCCAGAACCCGGCCGTCCTGAAGGCGCTGGGCAAGATCGCCGAGATCCGCGACAAGGGCTTCATCGACAAGGCGGCCATCCAGATCAACCATACGGATTCCCAGATGCTGTTCCTCCAGCACAAAGATGCGTTCATCGTGAACGGCCTGTGGCTGCCGAACGAAATGGCCAAGGACGTGCCGCCTTCCTTCGACTTCGGCTTCATCCCTTCGCTCTCGCATGACAAGGGCAGCAAGGTTGTAGCGAACACGTCGACTTCCACCGTGGCGATCGCGAAGAACGCCAAGAACAAAGAAGCGGCCAAAGCGTTCCTGCAGTTCATCTTCTCCGAATCCCAAGCTTCCCAATGGGCCGAGCTGAGCGGTGCGCCTTCGAACATCAAGGGCGATATCAGCAAGTCGAACGCGCCTAGCTTCGTTAAGGACGCCGCTGCGTACCTGACGAGCCCGGACACCGTCGTCGTGCCGACCGTCACCTTCAACGCGGATGTCGATAAAGCCATGATGGATGCGACCGACGCCCTCACCATCGGTACGATTACGCCGGAAGAGTGGGTCAAGCGCGTCACCGACGTCGCCAAGAAAGTGAAGAAGTAAGATTCGCCGCAGTCTAACACGGAGAAGGCGGGAGGGCCCCTGCCCTGCCGCCTTCTCCGTGATTTTATGTGAAGCCAGGTGAGAACCCATGAAGACCCGAACCGCGCAGTGGAACCGGGCCGTATTCATCTCGATATTCATTATCCCCACCTTCCTTTTCTTCTGCTTGTTCACGATCTACCCCGTCGTCCAGGCAATGTACTACTCTCTATTCGACTGGTCCGGCATGTCGCAGGACAAGACATTCATCGGCCTGGATAACTTCAAGGAGATGCTAAGTGACCCGATCGTCCTGCAGAGCATCGGCAACGACTATTTCCTTGTCCTCGGCAAGGTTATCGGCATCATGACGCTCGCCACCTTCTTCGCCGTCGCCTTGACGCGTCTGAAGGTCATGCGCTCCGGCTTTTTCCGCTCGATCTTCTTCATCCCGAACGTCATCTCGGTGGTCGTCATCGGCGTCCTGTGGAACTTCATCTATAATCCGCAGATCGGCTTCCTGAACGCCTTCCTGTCCCTGTTCACCGATGAACCGGTGAGCACTACGTGGCTCGGCTTCCCGCAGCATACGATCTGGATGCTGCTTCCACCGACGATCTGGGCGGGGATCGGCTTCTACATGATCCTGCTCATCGCCGCAATCTTGAACATTCCCGATTCGTACTACGAAGCGGCCGGTATAGAGGGAGCGGGCCAGTGGACCCAATTCCGCAGCATCACCCTTCCGCTGATCTGGGAACAGATGAAGGTATCCGTCATCAACATCATGATGACCACGCTCAACGGCTCGTTCGTCATCGTCATGCTCATGACCGGCGGCGGCCCCGACAATACGACCCACGTGATGGGCTCGTACCTGTACCAGATGGCCTTCAAGCAGTATCACTTCGGCTACGGGGCGGCGATCGGCGTCGTGATCCTGGTCCTGTCGCTGATCTCTACCGTGATCCTGCAGCGCCTGATGCGCCATGAGACCATCGAAGTCAGCTAATCCGCATCCCTTACCGAAAGGAGGAACCCTCTCACCATGAAGCCCGCCTATAACCCGCTGTCCCGCACATTCATCTATGCGGTCCTCCTGCTCTGGAGCGTATCCGTTCTCTATCCGCTCCTCTGGACCCTGCTCGATGCCCTGAAGAACAACGACCAATTCTTCCGCAATGCCCCCTGGGCACTGCCGCAGTTCCCGCTCCTCTGGTCGAACTTCTCGTACGTATGGGACAAATATAACTTTGACGCTTACTTCTTCAACTCCATCATCGTTACGCTCGGAGGAACCTTCCTCGGCCTGCTGCTCGCAGCCATGACCGCTTATGTCATTGCCCGCTATCCGTTCAAGGGCAGCAACGCCCTGTACCTGCTCTATCTGGCATCCATGATGATCCCCTTCAACCTGGCGCTGATTCCGCTCTTCTTCCTGATGAACCGGCTTAACCTCATCAACACGCACCTCGGGCTGGTTCTCGTGTACGCCTCGAGCGTGCTGGCCTTCGGGATCTTCGTCCTCGTCGGCTTCTACAAGTCGCTCCCGAAGGAACTCGATGAAGCGGCCCAGATCGACGGCGCTTCGGAGTACGGCGTCTTCTTCCGGGTGATGCTGCCGCTCTCCCAGCCGGGTCTCGTGACGGTAGCCATCGTCAACATCCTGAACATCTGGAACGAGTATGTGATCGGCACGATCCTCGTCAACGATCCGGAGAAATACACACTGCCCGTAGGTATCGCCGTCATGCAGGCCGAGATGCAGTACCGCACGGAGTGGGGCCCGCTGTTCGCCGCCCTCCTCATTACGATCATTCCCGTGCTCGTGGTGTACATCTTCTTCCAGCGGCAGATCGCCAGCGGCGTGACCGCCGGAGCGGTGAAGTAAGCCGCCCTTGCATGGCGGAACCGGCCACATACCCACCTTAAGCGGAACAAACTTCTAACTGGACTTCACCCATATGGATGTCCGTAACTTGAAACGGTATGCAGCCTTAGTCCGCTTTTTTCAGGCGGACTAAGGTTTTTTATTGGAGACGCCCGTGCTGCTGCCTCTTACGATGCGTATCAGCAAGAGTGAGAGCGCGTTTCCCCTTGCTTAGGTCATAGGCAGCCCGTAGGCTCCAAAAAATCCACAAGCGAAGGGTGATTCCCTTGTCCAGCGACATGCGAAGGCTGCTTATCATGAATGCAGTCTCGTCCGTAATCTCGATCTATATCGGGATCTTCGTCAATCTCTATATCTGGGAGCCCGCCCATTCCATTGAAGAAGTCTCGTTCTTCAATCTCGTCATGTTCCTCGTGTGGGGGCTCGCCTTCACCCTAGGAGCGAAGCTGCTCGTCCGCTTCACCATCCGCCTGCTCGTCGGCCTGGCCGCCGCAGGGGGCGGAGCGGCCTTCGCTTACCTGATGACCGTGCAGCTCGACAACCGGCTGCTGTGGATCGCCCTGCTCGGAGTCGCGGTCGGGGGCATGTCCGGCTTCTCGTCGGCCGCCCAGAACCTGCCGATCGCCCTCATCGGCAAAGGGCCGGAGTTTGCGCCTTATTTTGCAGCCCAGAGCCTCATTGCGCAGGTGCTCTCCATCGCCGTACCGATGGCCTCCGCGAAGGTCATCGACGCTTTCGGCTACCGGGGCTCGTTCGCTCTCATGCTGGTCTTCCTCGGCGTCATGCTCTTCTATGCATTCCGGATTCCGCGGATTACGCTGCCCGCTCCCGTCGGCCCTGAACAGACGGCCCACTTCGGCACCTTCTCCTTCCGGCTCGCCTTCGGCTATCCGGGCGCGAAGTGGGTGCTCTGCTCCCTGCTGGCGGCAGGCCTGTTCCTCCAGTTCCAGAACCTGTTCGGCCTGCTCTTCACCTTCTCCGTGACCCAGGACCGGCTGCTCATCGCTCTGCTGAACGCGCTCTATACCGCTGCGGCCCTGCTCGGACTCTGGCTGTACCGCCGGTATGTGCTGGGGGAATCGCGCTGGCTGTGGATCGGCACCGTGCTGATCGCCGCCGCCCTGCTCATCGTCATCATCCCCCTGCCCGCCATGAGGATCGCTTCCAACACCCTGTCCGCCCTGGGTATGTTCTACTTCCTCACCGTATGGAACTCGCAGCAGTTCCGTATGATTCAGGAATGCAACAGCGTACAGGTAACCTCCTTCCTCGTCTGGAGGGAAGGCGTGCTCGTGCTCACGCGGTGCATCATGCTGAGCTGTACCTTGTTCCTTGATGCGCTGCACGGCGCCGGCTTCATCTCCCTCATCGGACTGACGCTGCTCTCCCTGCTCGCCATCCCTTATTTCCAATCACGCGCCGTACGGATATATGAGAAAAGGTGAACGTTTTCATATTTAATGTTATAAAACATAACATTTTATTGACACAAAAGCCTATTTTGAAGTAAAATCAAATCAGAAAGTTCGGTTATACGTTATATAATCTAACAAGGAGATGAAGAAGCCTTCCAATGCTTGATCTGTTAATCCGCCGCAACTCTCACCCGGATTACCCTCAGCTCATGGATACGGGGCTGACGGGAGGCAGGATCGTCTACTTGAGCCAATCCGGCGACACGTACCCGGCTGCGGCCCGGATCATCGATTCCGGCAGCGCTGCTCCCCTCTCAGGCTTGACCGCTTTCCCCCTCTTCCCCGCTTCTCTCTCCGCTTCATGCTAAATGCCAAAGAAGCCAGGTTCTGCTGCTGTTAGCAGCGGACCTGGCTTCTTTTGGGGTTAAGCACCCGAGAGAACGTTCTCTTGACCCTTTTCGCTTATTAGAGCGCGGCAGCTGTACCTCGCTTTTTGATAGTAAATGGGGATACTAGCTTCGAGGTGATATCTTGAGGATACTGTTCCTTGTATTGCTAGCAGGGGTTTTATTATGCACACCCACCGGTTCCGCAGAATCAAAAGAGGTGGAATCGTCAATTACGCTGATAGTCATGAGTATTCATCGGACTGACCCAATGGGCGATGTATTGTATATACCTATTTTATTGGCCATGCATAATGGGGTTCGATTAAAATAATATCAGATATTAGTTGATATTATTTTACATAAAAAGGGGGGGGGAATAACAATGAACATCGTTTTTGCGAATGAGTCAGACTATGAGTACATAAGCGTCCGTGACGATCATATTTCAGAGAGCCTCCTACTGACAAAAATAAAAGAAAATGAAATATATATACTGCGGAACCAAGATGAAAGTAATATCGGATGGATGAGATTTGGTTATTTTTGGGACAACATCCCTTTTATGAATATGATTTGGGTTGATGAACCCTATCGAGGCAAGGGTGCAGGCAAGAAAGTTGTCCTCTTCTGGGAGGATCAAATGAAACAAAGGGGCTTCAACATGTCTATGACATCCACTCAGGCTGATGAAGGAGCCCAACATTTTTATAGAAAACTAGGCTATAAAGATGCAGGGTGCTTACTGCTTGATACACAACCATTGGAAATACTGCTTACCAAGAAGTTAAGCTGACTGTGAACGATAGTAATGCCCAGGGAGCATATCACCCTTGTGGCAGCTGCCTTCTTCTTCATTGAAATAACTGGAATGTTAGTTCAATACAGAGAAATTGTCGGCGGGGGTTCATGGTACAGTATAAAGTGGCCACTCCTACATCCAAGTAATGGCTGATCGGCTAAGTTTGTTTGTACTTCTTTGGCTCATTAGTTCGTCGGCCGTCTGGCGGATGATCCGGATGCCGTCCTCAATCTTGTTTTCGTTCGTGCGAATAATGCTGAGGCGCCAGCTGTTCGCGCTTTCCACGCTAGGAAGGTAGTAATGCATCGTAGGAAAGACATACACGTCCTTCTGTCGAAGAGCCGCGGCCAGCTCCTCTGCCGCCAAATGATGGGGCAGCTCGAGTTGGGCAAATATACCCCCGGCGGACTTGCTTAGACGGAAGCCCTCGTTCAAATATCGGCTGCATGCCTTCTGAAGAGCCTTCATTCGAATGCCGTAGCGTTCCCTCATCAGGGCGGCGTGGCGCTGAAACAATCCGCTGCCCAGATGAATCTCCAATGCGGCTTGTGAAAGGGCTGCTGTGCTTAAATCGCTCGACGATTTGTACATTCGGAACAAAGTGATGAATGCTTCGGGAAGTACAGCGGCACCGAGTCGCAGGCCCGGCAGCATTATTTTGGAAAAGCTTCGGATGTAGATCACGCGGCCCGAATTATCATAGCTGCAGATTGGATCGGATTTGCTGTCCGTTTCCAAGTCTGCGAGATAGTCGTCCTCCACGATATACACATCATATTTCTCCGCCATGGATGCGATTGCTTCTTTCTCCCGACGTGACAAGCTGGTTCCGAGCGGGTTGTGGTATCGGGGGACCGTATAAAAAAATTTAATGGAATTGTTCCGAAAATGCCGTTCCAGTTCATCAAGGTCAAGGCCTGATTCCGTTCGGGCAATTCCGATTGCAGTTACTCCGAGCAGACCTATTATTTTCAACATTCCGGCATAGCAGGGCTGTTCGACCAAGATAACCGATTTCCCATTCGGGAACGGCATGGAGGCAAGCAAGTGAAGGGCTTGTTGGGCGCCGGAGACGACGCAGATCCGTTCGGGTCCAGCAAAGATTTGAGAGACTGCCAGGTGTCGGGATATAGCCTCGCGTAGAGATAGAAACCCGAGCGGATCGCCGTAGGTAAAAAGGTGATCCCCGTATAGCTGTACCGCCCGGTTCAACCCGTGCTGAATTTCTTCATAGGGGATGATACCAGGATCCGGAGCAGCTTCTGCAAAATCAATCCGCCCTTCCGGCCGATCCTCAGACGGGGAGGAACGAACAATCACGTAGTGACCACTCTTCGGTACCGAGTAAATCAGGTGTTCTTTTTCCAACTCATCGATGGCTCGGATTACGGTGTTTTTGCTGCACTCCCATTGGATACTAAGCTCTCGGATGGACGGTAATTTACCTCCCTGCTTGATCGCCCCACTGTTAATCTGTTGTTTCAGATGGTCCTTCACATTCTCGTATTTCATGATCTTTCCACCCCGATCTGTATGGGTATAGTTGCAAAATAATTCATTTTTCTCTTCTAACTGTTACCATTATACTAAACACATTACGAATATAGGAGGTATACAGATGGAGTGGATTCATGATTGCCTGCCTTACCGAATCAGTGACCGTGTGGAAGAGCTGCAGCCGGATGTAATCATTGCATTATTGAAGAGCAGTTATTGGGCCGCAGAACGGCCGGAAGATACCATCATGAACAGCTTGAAAGAATCGCTTTGTCTCGGAGTCTACAGCACGGCCGGACTTCAAGTAGGATTCATGCGGGTTGTAACGGATGGAACCACCTTTTCCTGGCTGTGCGACGTGATCGTCGACACGGAACATCGCGGAAAAGGACTCGGCAAATGGATGATGGCTGTGGTGGTCGACCATCCTCGCATTCGCCATACGTCGATTCATCTTGGTACACGAGACGCGCATGGACTCTATGAGAAGTACGGTTTCGTTCGACAGGAAATGATGATCCGCCGTGCAGCACGATAACCCCGAGGACTGTTTCTTTTGCATAACCAACCAAAGAGCCCTACCGTAGTACACAAAAAGGCCCCGTTTACGCAAGGGGCCTTAGTTGAATAAGAGCCTGCCCCAGCACATTGCTTGGGCAGGCTCTTCCATTCACTTCCGGTGCATCTTGAACTCCAGGAACAACTCATTATAATGCGACAGCATCCGTTTGCCGAGGTTCTCGTAGACTTCCAGCTTCTCCGTCAGCTCCGGCTCCGGGTAGAAGCGTTTGTCGCCCGAGATGTCCTCCGGCAGGAATGCCATCGCGCTCTCGTTCGGCGTGGAGTAGCCGACATACTCGGCGTTCTGCGCTGCGACTTCCGGGTCCAGCATGAAATTGATGAACGCATGCGCTCCCTCGATGTTATGCGCCGTCTTCGGGATAACCATGTTGTCGAACCACAGGTTCGAGCCTTCCTCCGGCACGACATAGTCGAGCTTGTCGTTCTCGTCCATAATCTCGGAGGCATCGCCGGACCAGACGACGCCCACGGCGGCTTCCTCGTTCGCCAGCAGCATCTTGATCTCGTCGCCGACGATCGCCTTGACGTTCGGCGTCAGCGTATCGAGCTTCGCTTTCGCTTCCTGCAGATGCGCCTCCTCCCGGTCGTTCAGCGAGTAGCCGAGGGAGTTCAGCCCCATGCCCATCACTTCCCGCGCCCCGTCGACGAGCAGAATCTGGTTCTTCAGCTTCTCGTCCCACAGATCGTTCCAGCTCGTGAACGTCTTGCCCTCCTCGAGCAGCTCGGGGTTATAAATAATCCCCACCGTCCCCCAGAAGTAAGGAACCGAAAACTTGTTGCCCGGATCGAAAGGGAGGTTCAGGAACCGCGGGTTGATGTGCTTCAGGTTCGGCAGCCGCACCGGATCGATGGGCAGGAGCAAGCCTTCGTCTTTCATTTTGCTCAGAGCGTATTCCGAAGGTACGGCCACATCGAACGTGGTCCCCCCTTGCGTAATCTTCGTCATCATGGCCTCGTTGGAATCGAACGTCTGGTAGATGACCTTGATCCCCGTCCGCTCCTCGAACTTCTCGAGAAGCTCGGGATCGATATAATCGCCCCAATTGTACACGGTGAGCGTATTCTCGCCGGAATACCCTTCCGAAGTATTCAGGTAAGAGGCCAGGTACATGAGGATAAAAGCAGCCGCAAACACGGTAACGAATAACCGGACGAGCGGTTTCATGGCCGCACCCCCTGGGTCAAAGACTTGGTTCTCGCGCTGCGCCGGTTCATGACGTAATAGCCGAGTACCAGCAGCAGCGTGAAGAGGAAGATCAGCGTCGACAGCGCATTAATCGACAGCGAGATGCCCTGCCGCGCCCGCGAGTAGATCTCGACGGCGAGTGTGGAATACCCGTTGCCCGTCACGAAGAACGTCACCGCGAAGTCGTCGAGCGAATAGGTCAGCGCCATGAAGAATCCGGCGAAGACCCCCGGCCGGATGAACGGCAGCACCACCTTCGTCAGCACATCCCACCGGGTAGCCCCGAGATCTTCGGCCGCGTCGACGAGCGTCGGGCTCATCTCCTGCAGCTTCGGCAGCACCATCAGAACAACGATCGGCACGCTGAAGGCAATATGCGACAGGAGCACGGAGGCGAACCCGAGCTTGATGCCGGCGATCGTGAAGAGGATCAGGAACGACGCGCCGATGACTACGTCGGGCGAGACGATCAGCACGTTGTTCAGCGTGAGCAGCGTCTGCTTCGTGCTGCGCCGGCGCAGCCGGTGAATGAACAGCGCCCCCGCCACCCCGATGATCGTCGCCAGTGCCGAGGACAGCAGCGCAATGACCAGCGTGTTCAGCACGATGATCAGCAGGCGGGTATCCTGGAAGACCGCCGCATAATGTTCGAGCGTGAAGCCTTCGAACTCGTGCATATTGCCCCCGCTGTTGAAGGAGTAGTACCCGAGATACAGAATGGGGGCATACAGAATGAAGAATACCGCGAGCAGGTACAGATTCGAGATTCTCCAGCGCTTCTTCATACGATCCCTCCCCGCTTCCGGCTGCCGGTCAAGATCATGATAACCGCCATCGCCAAGATGAGGAAGACGGCAATCGTCGCGCCGATCCCCCAGTCCTGGGTGACCAGGAAGTGCTGTTCGATCGCCGTACCGAGCGTGATGACCCGGTTGCCGGCGACCAGACGCGTGATCATGAACAGCGACAACGCCGGGATGAACACGGCTTGGCAGCCCGCCTTGACCCCGTCCAGGGTGAGCGGGAAGACGACCCGGCGGAACGTCGTCCAGGCGGAGGCCCCGAGGTCCCGCGAGGCATCGACGAGCGACGGGTTCAGCTCTTCGAGCGCATTGAAGATCGGCAGAATCATGAATGGGATGAAAATATACACGGACACGAACACGAAGCTGAAGTCCGTGAAGAGAATCTGCTGCGTGCCGATGCCGAGCAGCTCCAGCAGCTGGTTGGCGGTGCCGTACGTGCCGAAGATGCCGAGGAACGCATACACCTTCAGCAGCAGGTTGATCCACGTCGGCAGAATGATGAGCAGCAGCCACAGCTGCTTATGCTTGGTCTTCGTGAGCAGATAAGCCGTCGGGTAAGCGATCAGCAGCGAGAACAGCGTGATGAGCAGAGCATACCAGAACGAGCTGACGCTCATTCTCCAATACACGGGCGTGAAGAACTTCCCGTAGTTGGCCAGGGTGAAGTTCCCCTCCACATCGAAGAAGGAGTAGTACACGATGAGCAGAATCGGCGCTGCGACGAACAGCACCATCCACAGGAGATACGGAATCAGATACGCGCTGCGCGCGGCTCCCCTAGTCCCCATGGCTGTCCTCTTGGTACGCCTCGAGCCGCTTGTCGAACTCTTCCTCCGTCTCGCCGAAGCGCATGACGTGGATCGATTCCGGATCAAAGTACAGCCCGATGCGGCCCCCTACCTCCGCCTTCTTCGTGGAGTGCACGAGCCATTCGTTCCCGCCGTCGTCATAGCAGGAAATCTCGTAGTGGACTCCGCGGAACAGCTGGGTGTCGACGCGGACCTGTACCTTGCCCTGATCGGCTGCGGTAATCTCCAGGTCCTCCGGACGGATGACGATCTCAACGGCCTCATTCGGATGGAACCCGCCGTCGAGGCACTCGAAGCGCCGGCCGTTGAACTCCACGACATAGTCCTCGATCATGCGGCCGGCGACGATGTTCGATTCGCCGATGAAGTCGGCCACGAAGCGGTTGATCGGCTCGTCATAGATGTCCGTCGGCGTCCCGCTCTGCTGGATCCGGCCTTTGTCGAGGACGAAGATCTCGTCGGACATCGCGAGCGCCTCTTCCTGGTCGTGCGTCACGAAGATGAACGTGATGCCGAGGCGGCGCTGCAGCTCGCGCAGCTCGTACTGCATCTCCGTGCGGAGCTTGAGATCCAGCGCCGAGAGCGGCTCGTCGAGCAGGATAATCTCCGGCTCGTTCACGATGGCCCGGGCGATCGCCACGCGCTGGCGCTGGCCCCCGGACATCTCGGTGATCTCCCGGCTCTCATAGCCTTCGAGATTGACGAAGCGGAGCGCTTCCTTCACTTTGCGGGTGATATCGTCGTTCTTCATTTTCTTGACGCGCAGGCCGAAGGCGACGTTCTCGAACACATTCAGATGCGGGAACAGCGCGTAATCCTGGAACACGGTGTTCACCTGCCGCTTATTGGCTGGGATGAGGTTGATGATCTTCCCGTTGAAATAAATGCTGCCTTCCGTCGGCTGGATGAACCCGGCGATCAGGCGCAGGATGGTTGTCTTGCCGCAGCCGGAGGGGCCGAGCAGCGTGTAGAATTTGCCCCGCTGGATCTCGAAGCTGACGTTGTCCAGCACGGTCGTCTGGTCATCGTACCGCTGGGTGACCCGCTCGAAGCGGATGATGGTCGGATCGGACATGGGAGCCTCCTTGATTGGGTATGAAAGAAATGGCGCACGACTTGAGCGTGAAGCCGGAATTCCGTTCCTACGCATTATAATGTAAATATAAACATTTGGGACAAAAGTGCAAACAACAATTTTCGGTAAATACCGACACGCATGCCAAAATGCCCCGATGGGAGAGAGGTAGCCCGGATGAGGTGAGGTGCGTGGGAGAGCGATGGGCATTCGGTTAGGCGCTCAGCTGAAAACGCCCGTTCAGTTCCAGCCCCTTCATACCAAAAGGCCGGCAGTCCATGACCACCGGCCGTTCTTCTTTCCCGCCGTAACTATTCCTCTTCTATGAGCGAATCCGTATATTCACCGTCTGCCTCCGGGCGACCCGCCTGTTTCGTGTCCTAAATGATTGACCGCGTTAAACAGGGCTCTTGTCGTCCTCCTCCTGTACCCGCGCTTCGTACAGTCCGTAATAGGCTCCCCGGAGACCGATCAGCTCCTCATGCGAGCCCATCTCCGCCACGCGGCCCCGATCCAGCACGATGATGAGATCCGCTTGACGGATCGTGTTCAGCCGGTGGGCGATAACCAGGTTCGTCCGCCCCTGCATGAGCCGGGACAGCGCCTCCTGGATGCGCACCTCCGTCACGGTGTCGATGCTGCTCGTCGCCTCATCCAGGATGAGGATGGCCGGGTCGGCCAGCATCGCCCGGGCGATCGCCAGCAGCTGCTTCTGGCCGTGCGAGATCCCGCTGCCGCCTTGGTGCAGTGACGTGTCGTAGCCCTGCGGCAGCTTGGAGATGAAGCCGTGCGCGTTGGCGAGCTTCGCCGCCTGCTCGACCTCCTCATCCGTGGCGTCCAGCCGCCCGTACCGGATATTCTCCCGGATCGAAGCGTCGAAGAGCACGGAATCCTGCAGCACGAAGCCCATAAGACGGCGCAGGCCGGCCCGCTGGAGCGACCGGATATCCTGTCCGTCGATGAGGATCTGCCCGCTGCGGATATCATAGAAGCGGGTCAGCAGCTGGACGATCGTCGTCTTGCCTGCCCCGGTGGAACCGACGAGCGCGGCTGTCTGCCCCGGCTTCACCCGGAAGTTCAGGTCAGCCAGCGTCGGCTCTCCCTCTCCGTAGGCGAACGTCACGCCGCGGAACTCGATATCCCCCTGAGTATCCGTTAAGGCCGCGGCCCCCGGCTCGTCTTTCTCCTCTTCCTCGTCCAGGATCTCGAAGGCCCGCTCTGCTCCGGCTACCGCTGCTAGCAGCGTATTGTACTGGGTCGCAAGATCGTTCAGCGGGCGGACGAACTGCCTCGCATACTCTGTGAACGTAATGATCACCCCGATCGTCACGAACCCCTGGTAAGCCAGCACGCCCCCCGCTGCCGCAATGAGCGCGAAGCTCATATTGTTCAGCATAATCATCAGCTTGGAGATAAATCCCGAATAGGTCTGCGCCCAATAAGCCGCGGTCTGCAGGCGCCGGTTCCGCTCACCGAACATGGCGGCAGCCTGCTCCTCCCGGCCGAATGTCTTCACGATAAGCTGGCCGGACAGCGTCTCCTCGATGAACCCGTTGAAGGCCCCCATCTCCTTCTGCTGGGCCCGGAACAGTCTGCCGGTACGGCGCGTAATCCACTTCATCCCGAGGAACATCACGGGAACGACCGTCATCGTGATCAGCGTCAGCAGCGGACTGAGCCACAGCATCACCGCCAGCATCCCGGTAAAGGTGATCACCGAGGAGCAGATCTGGATGAACGAGGAGCTCAGTGTCTGGCTCACGTTGTCGATATCGCTCGTGAACCGGCTCATAAGCTCCCCGTGCTGCCGCTTCGCGAAATAGGGGATCGGCAGCCGCTGCAGCTGGGCGAACACGTCCGAACGCATCGCCGCAACGGCCCGCTGGGCCGTGCCGATCATGAGGTAGTTCTGCAGCACGGTCGCGCCGGTCTGCACCAGGTATACGGCCGCCAGCCCCCCGAGCAGCAGGAGCAGCCCGGCCGCATCCCGATCGACCAGATAGGTATCGATGGCTATACCGAGCCAGTAAGGGCTGAGCAGGCTGAGTACGGAGCTCACGACGACAAGCACGCAGACGAGGGACAGAATGAGCTTCGCCCCTGCCAGATAAGACCAGATCCGCCGCAGCGTGGATTTCAAGTTGCGCACCTTCGGCTTCGGCCTGCCGGCCCCTGCGGGCTCCTGCGCGGCCAGCAGCGCCTCCAGCGCTTCGGCATATCTAACCGGAATGCCCGGCAGTTTAAACATGGCCTACACGCTCCTCTCTGGCTTGGGACTGGACGATGCTCCGGTATAAGCCGGAGCATTCCAGCAGCTCGTCATGGCTGCCTTGAGCCAGCAGCTTCCCGTCCTCGAGCAGCAGAATCGTATCCGCCTGCTGCGCCGCCGTGATCTTCTGCGTCACGAGCAGAATCGTGCAGGACATCGCCCGCAGCTCGGCGAGCAGCCTGGCCTCCGTCCTCGCATCGAGCGCACTCGTACAGTCGTCGAGCAGCAGCAGCTTCGGCCGGCGTACCAGCGCCCGGGCGATCGACAGCCGCTGCTTCTGGCCGCCCGACAGCGTGGAGCCCTTCTGCCCGATGACGGTATCATACTGCTCCGGCATCGCCTGGATGGTCTCGTGGATCTGAGCGCGCCTCGCCGCTTCGACCATCTCATCCAGATCCAGGGTCGCATCCCCGCGGCCCCAGCGCAGATTCTCCTTCACGGAGCCGCCGAACAGCAGCGCTTCCTGCGGCACATAGCCGATCATCCGGCGAAGATGCCCCGGTTCGATCCCGCGGATCGGCTCTCCGCCCATCCGGATCTCTCCCGCTTCCGCTTCGTACAGCCGGGGGAGCAGCTGCAGCAGAGACGTCTTGCCCGAGC
This sequence comes from Paenibacillus caseinilyticus, assembly GCF_027533645.1. Classification (GTDB taxonomy): domain Bacteria; phylum Bacillota; class Bacilli; order Paenibacillales; family NBRC-103111; genus Paenibacillus_G; species Paenibacillus_G caseinilyticus. Next base: position 186,485 of record NZ_JAQAGY010000005.1, on the reverse strand, counting down.
CGGTGGCGCCGAGGATCACCGCGAGCTGTCCCGCGCCTACCTCGAACGACAGCGATTCGAGCACCGGCGCGGCCGTACCGGGATAGCGGAACGACACACCGTCGAACTGTACCGCTCCCGCTTCCATATGCGGCATTTCCCTGACCGGCTTCGCTTCAGACGCCGGAAGATCCGGTAAGCTCCGTTCCGCTGCGCCGGAAGCCGCCTCCTCGTCCCCCCTCGCTCCAGGACCTTCCCGCTCTCCTGCCTCGGCCTTCTCCGGCTCGGCTTCCGTGCTCTCTACAGCCGACCTACTCTTCGCTCCAGCTCCAGCTTCTGCGCTCACTTCCGCCGGCCGACTCTTCGCTCCGGCTTCCGCTCTCTCACCCGCGCCTTCTCCCGCCTCCAGCCCTTCCCTGCCGCTCTCCGCTTCCAGCACTTCCGCCATGCGCGTAACGGCCGCGCAGGCGCGGGACAAGCTCGAGATCATCATGGAGATGATGCCGAACGCCGCCGTAATGCGGGTCGCATAGTTCACCACTGCCACCACTTCGCCGACATTCACGGCGCCCCGGCCGATCTCGCCGCTGCCGAGCCACAGCAGCACGAGCACGCTGAGGTTCATCACGAGGAGCACGCAGGGAATCATCGTCTCCGACAAGCGCAAGGCGGCCGTCGTCTTCTCGGACAGATCGCCGCTTGCGGCATCGAACCGTCTTCGCTCATGCTCGCCGCGCACCAGGGCACGAATCAGCCGGATGCCCGTCAGGTTCTCGAGCAGCGTGCCGTTCATCCGGTCGAGCCGTTCCTGGACCGCCCGGAACAAGGCGAATCCCCGCTTCATTGCGAGCCCCAGCAGCACGACGAGCAGCGGCGTCACCACGAGCAGCAGCAGGGCCAGCTTCACATTCACCGAGACAGCCAGCGCAAGCGCGCCGATCATGACGAGCGGCGAGCGCAGGAACACCCTCAGCCCGAGGAATACGGCGAGCTGCGTCTGCGTGACATCGCTGGTCAGCCGCGTGATGAGCGTCGATACGGGGAACCGGCCGAACGCAGCATAGGAGACGGACTGCAGCCGCCCGAACATGGCCTGGCGTATATCGTAAGAGAAGCCCTGGCTCGCCTCCGCCGCATAGAACGTATTGATGAGTCCGCTGATAAAGCCGAGCAGTGCGAGGACAATCATGAGCCCTCCCCACTTCAGCACCTGCCCGAAGTCATGGGGCAGGATCCCCTCGTCGATCATCCTGGCCAGGAGCAGGGGATGCCAGAGCTCCACGACCAGCTCTACGAGCATCAGAATAATCGCCGCCGTCATCGAGCGGCGGTAGGGTATCAGGAATCGGAATACCGTGCCCATCTTTCCACCTCTTTCATCTGCCGGTCTGGTTTGTCCATGCTTATTCGTCCATTATAGAACAGATGAAGAGTTTCAACTACAGCCTTTTCTTACTTTGCATATGCGAATAGTAAACTATATGAAGTCTGCCCCCACGCCAAAAAAGCACTGTCGCAGCAGCGCTCCTCCTTCCATCCCCTGGCGGCTCCGTCCCTTGCTTACAGCAGCGTATGGTATCCGTCCAAGAATACTTTCACCGCAAAAAACAGGAACAAGACAGCCGACACGATGGAGAACCCCCGCGTCAGCTTTTCCCCAAGCAGCTTCGCGCCCTGGCTGCTGACCACCGCCATGAAGGCCGACCACAGCAGCCCTGCAACGAAGAAGCCGACGAAGAACAGAATCAGCGACTCGGTAGACGAAGTCGAACCGGTCGTCGACGCGATCACGCTGCCTCCGATAGAAGCAAAGAACAGAATTGCCGTCGGTGAAGCCAGCGCCAGCGTAATGCCCATGTATAAATCTTTGACCGTTCCGCGGGAGCTGCCTTTCTTCGTATCCTGCAGGTCGACCCCTTTGGTCCGAATCACCGAACGGATCATCTGCCAGGTCAGATAGAGCAGGATCAGCGTCCCCCCCACCCATAGAATCCAACGGATATAGATGTTGCCCAAGATGAGCGTGACGCCCACCATAGATAAAACTGCATAGATCAGATCGCCGATGCCCGACCCGACACCCACCAAGGCAGCGGGAACGAGTCCGCGTTCGACCCCCGTTTTCATAATGGTCACATTGACCATGCCCAGATCCAGGCATAAGGCCAAGGAGAGCAGAAATCCCGATAAGAATAATTCCAAGAACATTCACCCCGTTAATAGAATCCTGCAGCCCAAGAGGACGCCGCCCGAGCCTGTACCAGGACAGACGAAAAGAACGCCTGCTTCCCGGGTACGGTATTCCCTGAAAAAGGCGGACCCATGTAAAAGTCTACCATATTGCAAGCGGCCGTTGAACCCTTATTTTGCTCCGACCTTCAGCAAGCTAGCGGCTTACACCCGGACATAGCCTCGATAATCATGATGATTACCTCTCTGCCGGCTATGATTCCCTTTCGCACACCGGCCCTTGCATTCTGAAGTACCCCCTTGACATTGGAAATCCCCCCTGTATAATACAATATCAAACCTCAAATACCGGCAATGACCAAAGACAAGATCCCCGGAACCGCACTGCCAGAGAGAGAAGTGAAAGGTGCAAGCTTCTTCAGTAGCCGGCCGCGGGATTACCCCTTTGCAGCCGCGGCGTTGAACCCGCAAACGCACTTGCGGCAGTAAGCGGCGCCGCCTGATCCCCGATACCGGATCCCATGAGGACCTCGCAGTCATCTGACCCCGGACGTATGCTCCGGCAGGTATAGCTGCAGGTCGAATTAGGGTGGAACCACGAGCTGAACGCACTCGTCCCTTAGGGGATGTGATGCGTTTTTTTGCGTTCAAATTGAACAGGAAATGGAGGAAAAGGGCATGAAGGAGATCAGTGTCGCACTGCAGGACGGAACAATCAGGAGGTATCCGCAGCACACCACGATCGGCGACATTGCCGAATCGATCGGCGCCGGGCTGAAGAAGAAGGCCATGGCCGGACGGATCAACGGCAGGCTCGCGGATCTGGACCGGAGACTGGAGGAAGAAGGAGGGGCTGAGATTGTGACCGTGGACATTGTGACGCTGGATTCCCCGGACGGTCTGGAGATCCTCCGGCATACGGCGGCGCATGTGTTGGCGCAGGCCGTGCGGCGCCTCTATGGGCCGCAGTCCGTGAAGCTCGGCATCGGCCCCGTGATCGCGGACGGATTCTATTACGACATCGGGCTGGATCGTTCCCTCTCCCCCGGCGACCTGGCCGCAGTCGAACGGGAGATGGAGAAGGTCATTCAGGAGAACCTTCCGGTCGTCCGCCGGGAAGTCTCCCGGGAAGAAGCCCTGCGCATCTTCGAAGCGCTGGGAGAGCCGCTGAAGCTGGAGCTGATCCGCGATCTGCCGCAGGAGGCCGTCATCTCCCTGTACAGCCAAGGCGAATTCACGGATCTATGCCGCGGTCCCCACTTGCCCTCTACCGGATGGATCAAGGCATTCAAGCTGCTCAGCGTAGCGGGGGCTTATTGGCGGGGAGACTCGAACAATCCCATGCTGCAGCGGATCTACGGGACGGCGTTCGCGAAGAAAGCCGAGCTCGGCGAGCATCTGCGTCTCCTCGAGGAAGCGAAGCTGCGGGACCACCGGAAGCTCGGCCGGGAGCTTGGGCTGTTCATGTTCTCCGATGAAGCGCCGGGCATGCCCTTCTACCTCCCGGCCGGCATGACGATCCGTACGGAGCTGGAAGACTTCGCCCGGGAGCTCCAGCGGCAGCGGGATTACGATGAGGTGAAGACCCCCTTCATGATGAACCAGCGCCTCTGGGAGCTCTCCGGCCATGCGGATCACTACCGGGAGAACATGTACTACACGGACGTGGACGATACGAAATATGCGCTGAAGCCGATGAACTGCCCTGGGCATATGCTCATCTTCAAGAACCGCCTGTACTCCTACCGCGATCTTCCCGTCCGGATCGCCGAGTTCGGCCAAGTGCACCGGCATGAGTTCTCGGGAGCCCTGAACGGGATGATGCGGGTGCGCACGTTCTGCCAGGACGACGCCCATCTCTTCGTCCGTCCGGATCAGATTCAAGAGGAGATCGGGAAGATCATCGAGCTCATCGACCGGATGTACCGCGTATTCGGATTCTCCTACGTGATCGAGCTGTCCACTCGTCCCGAGGATTACATGGGAGCGGAGGAGCTCTGGAACCAAGCGGAGGCTTCCCTGCAGAGCGTGCTGGACTCGCGCGGCATCCCCTACCGCCTGAATCCGGGGGACGGCGCCTTCTACGGGCCGAAGATCGACTTCCATATCCTCGACGCGCTGAAGCGGAGCTGGCAGTGCGGCACGATCCAGCTGGATTTCCAGCTGCCCGAGAAGTTCGAGCTCGGGTATGTCGCCGAGGACGGGCACAAGCACCGGCCGGTTGTCATTCACCGCGCGGTATACGGCTCCCTCGACCGGTTCATAGGGATCCTGACCGAGCATTACGCCGGGGCATTCCCCTTGTGGCTCGCTCCCGTCCAGGTGAAGCTGCTGCCGGTGTCGGATCCCTATAACGACTACGCCTACCGCGTGAAGGAGCTATTGGCCGAGGAGGGCATCCGGGCCGAAGTCGATGCGCGCAGCGAGAAGCTCGGCTACAAGATCCGCGAAGCGCAGCTCGGCAAGGTGCCGTATATGTTCATTCTCGGCGAGCAGGAGCTCTCGTCCGGCACAGTATCGGTCCGCAGGCGCGACAGCGGCGATATGGGACCGCAGGAGGTCGGGGAGATCGCCGGCCGCATAGTAGAGGAGATCCGCTTGCGCCAGTAAGCTGCGGCATTCCGGCCGGGGTGCCTGCCCATCCGGCGGCCCATGGTCCCCGGCTGGCGGCGGCCCGCGCGGATCCCGCCCCGCTTGGAGCAGTCGATGCTGCGCCCCAAGATACAGCCAGCTCCGGTCCGCCGGGACTGGCAGTTCCTGTTTCTTCATAATCCCCCTACTCCTTGGGAACCTTAGTAAGGAACCATTCCAAGTCTGAATGATAGAGGGGACCCCATGACGACGGATCAAACGACACAGCTTGACCGGATTACAAGCCTTTACGAGCAAGCTTCGGCTGAGATCCGGACCTATTGGTTTGCTTATTCCCATATGGGCACCTGGCAGTTCTGGATGGAGCTCGCGATGCTGGTACTGCCGCTCATCGTGCTGTTCCTGTATATCGACCGCGAACAAGCCTTACTGCTCGGATTACTATGGCTTCAACGTGCATTTGTGGTTCAATTATATTGATGACTTCGGTGCCATGAACGGTCTTTGGATCTATCCGTATAAGCTCGCTCCGTTCCTCTCCGTCAATCTGGCGCTCGACACGGCTTTGGTTCCGGTCATCTTCATGTTCGTGTATCAATGGAGTATCAACCACAGCAAAAATTACTATCTATACGGCACACTGTGCTGCCTGTTCTTCTCGTTTCTGTTCAAACCGGCTCTCGTGGCCTTCGGCTTGTTCCGGTTCGGTCCGGGAACAAACTATATCCATCTGCTGGCCTGCTATCTCAGCATCATGTGCCTATCCCGGTGGATTACGAATCTCTTCCTCTATGCCGAACGGACGTCGAAGAAGGATCCTCCTGACGAAGGCAGCGTTCGAAGGCAGCCACGGACCTACAAGATCAACAAGTTGTTCCAGCGCTCCAAGGCTCGTTGATGCCTTGCCCGCCCAGCCCGGCGGGCGGCCCGCTGCCTTCTACAATACAAGCCCCATCCGGCTGCCGGATGGGGCTTGTTCTGTCTTGACGGATGCGGACCTACCCTAACCTATCCAATCCTTACCGGGGAAAGTAAGCCGCCTGCACGCATACCGGTTTCGACACGGTTACGGCGTGACCGGTGAAGTCCAGCCGGCCCGTCTGCTTGTCGACACGGAAGAGCACCAGGTTGTTCTCCGAGTCGCGGTTCGCCGCGAGCAGGTGGCGGCCGCCCGGCAGCAGCGCGAAGTGCCGCGGGTGCCCGCCCCTTGTCGGCACATGTTCGACAAGCGCCAGCCGGCCCGTCTCCTCATCGACACGGAAGACGACGATGCTGTCGTGGCCCCGGTTCGAACCGTAGAGGAACCGCCCGTCTTCGGACACGGCAATCTCGGCGCAGGTATTCTCCTCCGTGAAGCCGGCAGGCAGGGTCGGCACATGCTCGATCTCCTGCAGGGTCCCCGCTTCGCTGTCGTAGCGGAAGGAAGTCACAGTCGAATCGACTTCATTGATCGAGAAGGCAAGCTTCCCGTTCGGGTGAAACGCCATATGCCGCGGGCCCGCACCCGGATGCGTCGTCGTCTCGCCGTGATAGGCGAGACGGTTCTCCTGCGGGTCGACACGGTACACGCGGATCCGGTCCATACCGAGGTCCGGCACGAACAGGAACCGCTTGTCCCGGCTGAGATTCACCGAGTGCGGATGCGGACGGTCCTGCCGCTCGGGATCGGGCCCGTGCCCTTCATACTGCTGGGTGTCCAGCAGCGCTCCGATGCGCCCGTCCTCCCCCAGCGCCGACAAGGCGATCCGGCCGCCGTGATAGCTCGTCAGGATGAGATACCGCCCCGCCGCATCACGCTGGATATGGCACGCCGGCGCATCTACGCCGATGCCCCGGCTGAGCTCAGCCAGACGGCCGGTGGAAGCGTCAATATCGAACGATACGGCTTCGCCCACCTTCCCTCCGTCTTCCGACACGCCCTCGGCGATCGAATACAATCTGCGCTTCGCGGCATCCAGGTTCAGGAAGGTCGGATTCTTCAGCCCGGCCACCGAATCCAGAAGCGTAAGCTCTTCTTTCTCTTCATCGAATGCATAGACGTACACGCCGCTGTCCGATGCTTCGGCATAGGAGCCGACGAACACCAGCATGTGCTGCTTCTCTGCCATCTTTCATTCCTCCTCTTCCCCTCATCATAAGCACTTCCTCATTGTATAGCGTATCCTACCCGCCGGGCAAACCGTAACCCGGACACGTGCAGCCGCCCTGTGGCAGATCCGTGCGGAGCCCCGATTGCCCGCCAGGGATTCCCCTTTCAGGCATGCCTCCGACGGTTCGCCGCACCTCCATTATTTCCCGGAAAATATGACAGCAACAAACGTACCCTTTCGACCGCCTTCAACCGGAATTTCGCGCCGCTGCCGCCCCGTTTCGACCCTTGCTCCCGCTGGCTTCGGGGTTGTCCGACTTCTCCTCTTCTAATCTACTCTCTGCTTGGTTCCTACCTTACCCAGAACAAAAACAAGGCGGAAAACAAGCTCCACCCAGAAATTTTATAAATTCTATAATAGCAAAAAAACCTGCCTTGTTGGACAAGGCAGGCCTCTCATAAGGTATACTAGTAACGTCAACGCCAAGCCGATTACAACTACAAGGAGCGACAATCCATGGAACATACTCCCGAAGAAGCAGCACGCTGGATGCTGAACGAACTCAGAAATGCAGGTATCCTGTACCAGCAGGACGCCGTGAACCATATCCGCAGCCAATTTGGCGAGCACTTCATTTATGTGAATGAGAACGGCAATGAGTCCATCGACAAAGAAGTCAAAAAGATCTTCAAGAAACTCCACGGCGGCAAAGCCGCTTGGGACCGGGACGGATTCTTCTGGGGCTGGACCTGATCGTCTGGAGCAGCCCCGCTGTGGAAGCCGCCCCCTTACCGGCGCGGCCTCTCCGCTCTTTCCTAGAGGGCTTCAATCTCCACCTTCTCCGTACTGTTCGGAATCCCGCCCTTAGGGAACAGCAGATCCGTATAATCCGACACGGTGACTGCCCCGCTCCCCTTCGTCTCCATTTCGCCGTAGGCTTTGAACCTCTCGATCACCGCTTCGTCACTCCACTTCAGCACCTCCGACGGAATGAGGCCCGCATCCTCCGGTGCGACCTGGAACACCACATGCTCCGGTGTCGTCTCGCTCCCCGCCACGATCTCGTAAGTGCCGCGGATCTTCACCGGCTGGGGCGCCTCGAAGCGGATCGAGTATCCGAAGATCTCGTCGTTATCCGCCCAATAGTCCACTCCCGTCACCTTCATGCTTCCAAAAACATCCCCCACATCCACTTTGCACCGGTCAAAGGGCTTCGCAGACAGCATCTTGCTGCAGCTCTGTCCCAGGAAGTCCGCCTTGCGGGCATAAGCCGCGTAGGCGGATGCCACGAGGTCGCTGCGCTTCGCGGCCACGGTATAATCGCCCGTCGTGCCGATCAGACCGGAACCGTAGGCTGCGTCGAGCTCCGACTGCGCCCAACCCGACACCTTCGAATACTGGGCGATCGCATCGTCGCCGCCCATCGGCTGCACCTGGAACGCCCGTGCGAGCACGGCTGCCAGCTGCTCAAGGGTCACGGTCTCGCCCGGGGAGAACCGCCCTGGGGCTGTGCCTTGGAATAATCCCGCCTTGGCCGCGGCGCCCATATACCCGCGCGCCCATTCGTGGCCGCCCAGGTCACCGAAGGCCGCCGCGGCCGCCGGCGCTTCCGGCAGCCCCCACAGCTTCGCCATGACCTTGGCCAGCTGAGCCCGGGTTGTAGTCCCCTCCAGATTCGCTCCGCTCTGGTCTCCCTCCATAACCCCCTGCTTTTTCAGCAATTGGAACCGCTCTTCCAGTGTGTGCCGCGACCCCTGCAGCACATGATAGCGCTTGTCGCCGGAGGCGGCCTCCGCCCCATGACCTCCAGCGGGCAGCACCAGCGCCAGGAACAATCCGGCGGCCGTCAGCCCCCGGCAGATTCGATTCAAAGCGGCGTGTCGTTTCATCCGGCTTACTCCCCCTATAGATGCAGTCCGTGTCCGTCTTTGCGAGCAGGCGTCTTCTTCTTACAGACACCGTCTTCGGTACGGAACTTCACTTTACTCTCTCTCCCTAACCCAAACGAGCATTCGACAGCAAAAGTTGCAGGGGCCGGCGCCGGGCGGAAGGCTCCTCAAGCAGGAGCCAACAGCGTTCTGCGAACGGCCGAGACGATAGCGAGCAGCAGCAGATGGCCCGGATAGAATCCACGCCACAGCCAGGAAGGCGCCGACCGCTGAGCAAGTCCGGGGCGGACCTGCTGCGCATAGATGATAATCAGCGTACCGAAGATGCTCAGCACCTGCATCGGCATCAGCGTGTAATATAAGAAGTTCAGCAGCAGATGGCCGAGGAACATCCTTGAAGCTGATTCCGCATACCTGTAGATCAGCACGAGGAGCAGCCCGTAGCCCCCATACTCAAAAGGCAGTAAAGTAATCAGCAGCAGTCCCGCCGCGATAATCAAGATGCGCTGCGGCCCTTGGTTCGTCCGGTCCAGCAGATACAATACCCCGATGCAGAAGAGGAACGACCCGACCACATTCACCTGTATGAACCCAAAATCGTACAAATACGGCACCTGGGCCAAGGCCGCCGTCACAGCCAGGCGCTTCGCATACCGCGGAAGGCTGCGGGTATGCCGGTAACCGGCCACAATCCCGTAAGCATAGAGGGGAAAGGCCAGCCGCCCAATCCACCGCCACACCTGCTCCCCCTTAAAGAACACAATCCCGATATGATCGATGAGCATCGTAATCATCGCGATCCACTGCATGAACTCCCTCCTTCGCCGCGCTCTTTTCCTTAGTATATTACACCCGCTTTTCTTTCTGCCAAAACATGAGGAATTTCAACAAAAAAACAGCCTCCATATGCTGGAGGCTGATCTGAAGCGGGCCGGCCGGGCGGCTGCAGCCGCCGCGCCCGGGGTCTTGGCTTATGCTATTGGATTCAGGCCCATACGGAACTTAGTGGGCCACCTGGTTGTATGTCATGATCCAGATAGAGCCTGCGACAATCGTAAGCAGGATGATCAGCCCGAGGATGAGCGCCATGATGTTCCAATGCGCGTTCTCGCCTTCCTTCAGGTGCATGAAGAACACGAGCTGCACCACGAACTGGAGAATCGCCATCGCCAGGATGAGCACCAGCAGCGGCTTGCCTTCGAGCAGGTGGTTCATCACTGCGGCAACCGGGATGATCGTCAGTACGATCGAGAGTACGAAGCCGATCACATACGACTTCAAGGAGCCGTGAGACGCGTTGTGAGAGGCGGTATCGCCGTGTTGCTGCGCCATTTTACATCACCCCCATCAGATACACGACGGTCAGGACGAAGATCCAGACGACGTCGAGGAAGTGCCAGTACAAGGAGAGAACTTCCACTTTGCGCTTCGTGACCGGCGTAATGCCTCTGCGGCGGAGCTGAAGCATCAGCCCGACCATCCAGACCAGACCCAGGGATACGTGCAGCCCGTGAGTGCCGACCAGAGCGAAGAAGCCGGAGAGGAACGCGCTGGTGGAGATCTTCGCTCCCTCGTGTACCATATGCACGAACTCGGTAACTTCGAGCCCGATGAAGGACGCGCCGAGCAGAGCGGTAACGATCAGCCAGCCGATGAGCTGCTTGACCTTGCCTTGGTGCATCGCAAGGACCGCCAGACCGCTCGTGAAGGAGCTCGTCAGGAGAATGAACGTCTCCGCCAGAATCATCGGCATCTGGAACAGCTCTTCGGGGGTCGGCCCCCCGTTGGTATTGCCGCGAAGCACGATATAGGTGGCGAACAGCGTGCCGAAGAGGATACAGTCGGTGATCAGGAACAGCCAGAAGCCGAACGTCTTCATCGATTCCAGGTCATGATGGCCGTGATCGTGGTGCCCGTGTCCGCCCTTAGCAGCGTGTGCTTGTTCCATTATGCCTTCACCCCTCTCAGCGCGGCCTCAGTCCGCTCGATTTCATCTACCTGAATATAATAATCGTCGTCATAGGTGAACGAACGGGCAATCATGCAGATCCCGATACCGATCAGGGCTGGAATCGCCATCCACATCCAATCCCAGACGAACCCGAAGCCGGCGAAGAACCAGAGAGCGGACTTCACGAACGGTATCGCGGAATTCTTCGGCATGTGAATCGGCTCGTAGACCGGACGGGCCTGCGTCTTCCCGGCGGAAGCGGCCAGCTTCTGCTTCGTCTCCCACCAGTCGTCGACATGCTCCACCTGCGGAGTCACAGCGAAGTTGTACACTGGTGCCGGCGACGGAATCGACCATTCGAGCGTGCGACCGTCCCACGGATCGCCAGTAACGTCTTTCTCATGATGCTTAATGCTGTAAGCGATCTGCCATACCTGGAAGATGAACCCGATCCCCATCAGGAAACCGCCCACGGTCGAGACCATGTTGAGCGAGCCCCAGCCCATGTCGAAGTCATACGTGCTGACACGGCGGGTCATGCCGTCGAGGCCCAGGAAGTACTGCGGCATGAAGCAGACATAGAAGCCGATGTTCCACAGCCAGAACGCCCATTTGCCAAGGTGCTCGTTGAGCTTGAAGCCGAACATCTTCGGCCACCAGTAGTACAACCCTGCGAAGTAGCCGAATGCCACGCCGCCGATCAGCACCTGATGGAAGTGAGCGATCAGGAAGTAGCTGTTGTGGAACTGGAAGTCGGCCGGTGCTACTGACAGCAGGACGCCGGTCATCCCGCCGACCACGAAGCAAGGAATGAACGCGATGGTCCACAGCATCGGCGTCGTGAACTTGATCCGGCCTCGGTACATCGTGAAGAGCCAGTTGAATATCTTGACCCCCGTCGGGATCGAGATGAGCATCGTCGTGATCGCGAAGAAAATATTCACGTCCGCGCCGGAGCCCATCGTGAAGAAGTGGTGGACCCACGTGAAGAACGAAAGGACACTAATGATTAACATCGCGAAGACCATCGATTTGTAACCGAACAAGGTCTTCTTCGAGAAGGTCGCGACGATCTCGGAGAAAATCCCGAACGCCGGCAGAATGACGATATACACTTCCGGGTGACCCCACATCCAGATGAGGTTGATGTACATCATCGGGTTGCCCCCGCCGTCCAGCGTGAAGAAGTGCGCGCCGAGGAACCGGTCGAGGAAGAGCAGCGCCAGGGTAACCGTCAGAATCGGAAAAGCAAACATAATGATGATACAGCTCGAGAAGACGGACCAGGTGAACATCGGCATCTTCATCAGCGTCATGCCCGGTGCACGCATCTTGAGAATCGTCACGATAAAGTTAATGCCTGTCGCCAGGGAGCCGATACCCGAGATCTGGATGCCCCAGATATAGAAGTTCTGCCCGACCCCCGGGCTGTGTTCGAGACCCGACAGCGGCGGATACGCCAGCCATCCCGCATCCGGCGAACCGCCGATGATGAACGAGACGTTGAAGAGCATCGCGCCGAAGAAGAACAGCCAGAAGCTCAGCGCGTTCAGGAACGGATAGGCTACGTCGCGGGCCCCGATCTGCAGGGGCATGATGACGTTGAACAATCCGAACATGAGCGGCATCGCCATGAAGAGAATCATGATGACCCCGTGGGTCGTGAAGATCTGGTTATAGTGTTCCGGATGCAGGAACTGCGCATTCGGAACGGCCAGCTGCAGCCGCATGAGCAGGGCGTCAACCCCGCCGCGGAAGAGCATGAGAATGGAACAGATGATATACATTATGCCGATCCGCTTGTGGTCGACGGTCGTCAGCCATTCGCGCCAGAGCCAGACCCACTTGCGGAAGAAAGTCAGGACGAACACGATGGCCACCATCGCAATCGCGATGCTGACTTGCGCCCCCAGGATCATCGGGTCCCCGGTAACGAAAAACTCGGATGCGAACTCTTGTATCTTATCGAGCATTGGAGGACTTCCTTTCGGTGTTTTCGCTGTTATAAATCCTTGCAGATAGCAGGTATTCCTGTATTCGGGCCTGGCTTACCAGGTCCTTAATGACCCGTATGACCCGAATGCTCGCTGCCCTTCGTGCTGCTATTCGTGCTTGTTCCGCTGCCGGCGTCCGTATTCTGCTTGGCATCCGGCAGCGGCTTCTGTACGGGATCCGTCTTCGACTGCGGAAGCGGCGCGCTCTCATGTCCGTGGGCGTGTCCGCCCGGCGCGTATTTCGTGACGATCCGCTGGAACAATCCTTCTGGGAACGAGGAGAACACCGCGACAGGAGAGGTCCCTTTCTCCGCCAGCTTCTCGTACGATTCGTTCGTCAGCTTGGCAGGAGAGGCTTTGACCTCTTTCACCCAGGCATCGAACTCAGTTTGGGACTTCGCATCCACATAGAATTTCATGTCGCCAAAGTGCTCGCCGCTGAAGTTCGCACCCGACCCATAATAACGTCCAGGGTGATCCGCCTGAAGGAAGAGCGTCATGCCCATGCCCGACATCGTGTACATCTGTCCGCCGAGCTGCGGGATCCAGAACGAGTTCATCGGCGCATCGCTCGTCAGTTCAAACTTGACCGGCACATCCTCCGGAATCTGCAGGTAGTTCACCGTCGCAATGCCCTGCTCCGGATAAGTGAACAGCCACTTCCAGTCGAGCGAGGTTGCTTGGATCGTAATGGCTTTCTTCTCCGATTCGATCGGCTTCGAAGGCTCAAGCGCGTACGTATACCGCGCAGTGACTACCGCCAGAATAATGATGATAACGATGGGAATTCCCCACCAGATCACTTCCAGCTTGGTGCTGTGGGAGAAGTTCGGCTGGTAAGCCGCCGTGCTGCCCTCCCGCTCCCTGTACTTCCATACGATATAGGCGGTCAAACCGAGAACCGGGAAGAGGATCACGGCGCACAAGAGGGAAGAGATCAGAATCAAATCCTTCTGGTCCGCGGCAATCGGTCCCTTCGGATCGAGTACCATGGGCTGCTCGCCGCAGGCCGACAGCAGCAGCACGCCGGCCAGTAAGAAGATGAGCGGCAGTGCCTTGCGAAGCATCCGTTTTGTTTGTTGCATGTTGGTCCTCCATTCTCCTCAAGGTGCTGGTGCACAATCTTAGCATTGATCTATAGGCAAAACTTGTGACAAAAATCACAAACGTAGGTTTTCAAAACGACCTCCGGGTGAAATGGTACGCGGATCGGACAGCTGCCCTTCCCCGAACCCGGTGTCCTTTTTTGAAGACTTACGGCTCTCACTGAAGCGATATCTATAAGATAGCAGATTCTTTCCGGCTTGACGCGGGGGTTAACAAATACGTCAAAACTTCGCCTTTTCTCTGTAATAAGTTTGTCACGAAGCTGACAAACTTATAAAAAAACACCTCCGCCGGTCTGGTACCGGTTGGAGGTGTTTCCTGTAAAAGACGATTATGGGGAAATCAGGGACTTATCTTCCTCTGCTCTAGGTCTGTCCGTTCACTTACTCCCGTTCTCAGCACGGGAATGAACCAAATGGATCGCCGTGCGCATCACATAAATGAAAACACTGCCGACCATGCAGCCGATCCCGATCATCAGGCTTGGGTTGCGGTCGCTGAAATGATGTAGGTTAAACAGGCTCAGCAGAAGTCCGAAGCCCAGAAAAATCCATGCTGCTGCAGTCATCCATCCCACGAGGCGGTTTACGTCCCGCTCGCCTTGGATTTCGCTTTGTACGGTAGCTGTTTTTGTCGTCATTAGGAATCACTCCAAAACAGATATTGTAAGTGCTTAACTAACTACGATTAGTATACCATACAATACCCGTTTTGTTCAAAGATTATTCACTTTTTGATCAAAAATTAGACAAAATTATTCACGTTTTCAAAGAAGGTGCCTGTCAAGCATTAATCTCTTCCAGAAGGACCAGGGATATCGTAATTAAGAACGAAGCCCTAAGCGCCTGCAGGGCACTCTATGTCAGCGGCCTCTCCCTCTTATTACGCCTTCCGGGGGTATGGGAAACGAGGATCGTCAGGGCCTGTCTGCGGAGCGCTCCAGCTGCTTCAGCACCTTCTTCGGCTCCCAGTCCCCGAAATAGGCTTCCGGCGTATGCAGGTCCGCCTGCTCCTTCGTGAGCTGGGGACGCGTCGGACTGGCGATCGCTCCCGGGCCTCTGCTGCCGTATTCGAAGAACCGCGCATTCGCCGCCTGCGATGCGCCCATGTCCACCCATCCGGTCCCGGTGATGTGGCTGCCCATATGCGTATTCTTGAACACGACGCTGGCCACGGCGCTTGTATTGCCGCCAGGCTGCCATGGACGGCCCAGCGAGACCGTGCCTTTCATCCCCGGATCGCTTGTCAGGCGGCAGTTGATGAAGAGGTAGCCGTACGGGTTCGTATTGAGCGTGCTGGCCGCCGTCACGTATCCGTTGTTGCTGTCAGAGCCGCGGTCCAGGGAATGAATGCGGGAATTCTCGAAGACAGCCGTGGCTGCGCCAAAGATGAAGTCGACATCCCCTTCTATATAAGAGTCAGCGAAGTATTGTCTTCCGAGATTGGGATACAGCGTATCCTGATTGCCAATGAAGCGGCAGTCCTTGAAGATCGCCCGGTCCGCCTGCGTCTTGATCGCTACGGCTTGTTTGTTCTCGAAGGCGGAGTTCGCCTCATCGAACGAATTCTCGAACGTGACGTTCACCGCCGTGAAGTCTTCCCCCTTGACGGTCACCGTAGCACTGCCCGTCGTTCCGAGCGTTCCGCTGCCGTCCGGCTTCGGTGTACCGCTGGCGTTATCATAGGTAACGATGGTGCGCTTCGCGTTCTCCCCCACCAGGGTGACGAACGGCTTGTCCACGGTGATGACTTCCTTATAGATACCGGCCTTGAGATAGATGACATACGGGGAGGCCTGGTCTGCCGGCACATCGCGGATGGCGGCCTGAAGGGAGCGGTAGTGCTTGACGCCCTTCACTTCGGCTCCCTCGGCTCCTCTGTAGGCAGTGTCGATGATTGCTCGTGTCGTCATGGCTTTCTTAGGCTCCTTAGCAAGTGAGGTTGTGACTTGTTCAGCCGCGGGTTGTACAGACGCATTCGAAGCAGCGGCGGCGGAGGCGGTACCGGATCCGGCTGCCCATGGAACTGCAGCGGATACCAGCAGGAAGGTACCTACGGCCAAAGGTACGGTAAACTTCGCTTTCATCAGGTCATCTCTCCTCTTGGTTCCAAATGGGTAGAAGCAGGGCGTATCCCCTTCAACATAGCGGACTTACGCTGCAGCAGGATATAGCGCGAATATAACCTGCTTGCGATAAAGGGACCCGGATGGAAAGAATCCAATGAATTGATTATCCGTTACCCGCCCCTCTCTCTAAGCCGCTTCCATATGCCATCGCACTGCTCCCGCCGCTGCAGCCAAAAACCCCCTCTTTCCTTTAGAAAAGAGGGGGCTCCCTATGCTTTTTTATCCCTGCGTCGAACCGAGCAGCTCCGCAATCTTGCTCTCGATCGACTCCGGCGTATCGCTCGGGGCAAACCGCTTCAGCACGCGGCCGCTGCGGTCGACAAGGAACTTCGTGAAGTTCCACTTGATCGCCTTGGAGCCGAGCAGGCCGCGGGCTTCGGTGCTCAGGTATTGGAACAACGGATGAGCGTTGCTGCCGTTGACGTCAATCTTCGCGAACAGCGGGAAAGACACGCCGTGATTGAGCTCGCAGGCCTGCGCGATGCCTGCGTTGTCGTGAAGCTCCTGATCCATGAACTGGCTGCTCGGGAAGCCCAGTACGGCAAACCCCTGCTCCCTGTATGTATCATGGAGCTTCTGCAGGCCCTTGAACTGCGGGGCGAAGCCGCATTTCGTTGCCGTATTCACGATAAGCAGCACCTGATTGCGGTAGGCAGCCAAGGTTTGCTGCTCTCCGCGGATCGTGGTCACTTCGATATCATAGATGGACATGGGGTGAACCTCCTAAGGGATGATTGAACCGGATAACGGCCTATTCCGTCTAATTTCATAGTTTAATTGTACACAATTTAATTGAGTTGTCCAATACCAGGAACGCCGTATGGAAACAAAATAGACAGCGGAACGCCCGCATAAGCACGCGCCCACCGCACCGCTGCTTCTATTTAACCTTCCCATCCGTCCCATGCACGCTTCATCTTCATTATAATGAAGCAAAAAGGAAGCAACCAAAAAACAGGCTCCCGGGATGGATGGCCTCACCTCCATGTCCCGGAAACCTGCTGACGATTATAGTCCTTGCAGCCTGCCTATGTTCGGTTTAGTACACCGACTTCCACTCGCCGATATTCTTGGCATCGAACTTGAACGGATCGCCGAGCATGATCTGCGTTCCCTTGTCGTCCGCGATCACTTCCTTGTCGCCGAGACGGCCGGCCTTGAATTTGTCGCCCGTCTTGCCGGTGATGGTGCCCTGCACCAGCGCGTCCGCCGCGAAGCCGGCCAGATAGCCTACGTCGACCGGATTCCACAGATACATCCACTGCGACACGCCGGATTCGATGTACTGCGCCATCTCGCTCGGCAGGCCGAGGCCGGTGAGCTGCACTTTGCCCTTCTGGCCTTTGTCCGTGAGCACCTTGCCTGCCGCGGCAATCCCTACGGTCGTCGGGGAGATGATGCCCTTCAGGTTCGGGTACGACTTCAGCAGCGCTTCCGTCTCGGACACGCTCTTGTCGCGGAGGTCGTCGCCGTAAGCCACTTTGACCAGCTTCATCTCCTTATACTTCGGATCTTCGAGCTCCTTCTTCATCCAGTCGATCCACAGGTTCTGGTTCGTCGCCTGGGAGGTGGCGCTCAGCACCGCAATCTCGCCCTTACCGCCGATCATCTCGGAGATCGCCTGCACCTGCACTCGGCCGATCCGCTCCGGATCCGCCTGGTTGATGTGCACCATGCGGCTCTGCGCATTGACCGCCGAGTCGAGGGAGAGCACCTTGATGCCGGCATTCATCGCCTTCTTCAGGGCGGGCTGCAGCGCATCCGGATCGTTGGCGGCAATCGCGATCGCGCTCACCTTCTGCGAGATGAGCTCCTCGATCATCTTAATCTGCGCCTCGGCCGTCGGCTGGTCCGGCGCCTTCAGGATCGCCTCGCCGCCGAGCTCCGTCACCGCGTTCTTGAAGCCTTCCATCTGCTTCTCGCCGTACGGGTTGCCCGTGTTCTTGAAGATGATGGCGTACTTCTTCTTGCCTCCCGCCCCGCTGTCCGCCGGCTTCGCCCCTTCGCTCTTCGCAGGCTCAGCGCTGCCTCCCGTACCCGAGGTATTCCCTCCGCCGCAAGCCGCCAGCATCGACAAACTCAGAACCGCCGCCAAACAGGTCATCACCATTTTTTTCATCGGACCGATCTCCCCTATCTACATCATATGGTCTAAAAAGTGTATACAAACAGCTTCCTTACGGAGGAAGTCTGCCGTATTCGCCATGGGTAGTTCCTGTGTGCTGATAATCTTATCCTGCCGGCGCCCCGCTCCACACAGTGCCCGAGGCGAGGACTGTCTCCCCCTACGTCCTGCGCAGCTTGCCGAGCTTCAGCTTCGGCACCATCACCGCGAAGATCAGCAGCAGCCCGATGATGACGAGCAGCATCTGCGCCGGAACGTTCACGAGCCCGAGCCCATAGCTCAGCAGCCCAATGAGGAATACAGCCAGAATCGCGCCGAGCATCCGTCCTTTGCCGCCCGCGGTACTGATTCCGCCGAGCACGACCATCGCAATGACGTCGAGCTCATACCCCGTAGCGACATTCGGCCGCGTGCTGCCCATCCGGGACATGAGGAAGACCGCTGTAACCGCTGCCATGAGTCCCGTAAGCGTGAAGACGATGACCTTGATCTTATCGACCTGCACGCCCGAATACCGGCTAGCCGTGCTGTTGTTGCCGATGGCATACACCCTCCGTCCGAAGGTCGTCTTATGCAGCAGCAGGCTGTACGCCGCCGCGAAGACCGCGAACACGACAAGGATGAACGGGATTCCGCCGACATACTCCCAGCCGAAGAAGCTGAACCACTCGGGGAAGTTCCCTTTGGCCTGGTCCTCCAGGATGATATAGGCGATGCCCCGGTAGATAATCATAGTCGACAGCGTGACGATAACAGCGGATAATTCCTTGAACTTGACGATGAGCAGCCCGTTGACCAGCCCGCACAGCGCCCCGACGGCCAGACCGATCAGGATGGACAGCTCCATCGGAAGACCGAGATGATACAGGTCCGCCATGACCACCGAGGTCAAGGCCACAGTGGAGGCCACCGAGATATCGATATCGCCGAGAATCATGACGAGCACCATCGGCAGAACGATGAACGCTTTGTCCAGGAAACTCATCGTCGCATCCCGCAGGCTCTCGTAATTCAGGTAGTACGGTGACAAATTCGCATTGATGATATTCACGGCAATGAGAATCACGACGAGCAGCCACTCCCACTGCAGAAAGAAGCTCTTCAGGCTGAATTCCCGTCTTCCCTGCAAACCTCTCGCTTGCGCTTCCATCGTTAGATTCTCCTCCTCAGCAGGTGGTTGCGGTCTACGCCCCGCTTCACGAGCGCATTGATGATCACGGCCACCAGGATAATCGAGCCCTGAATCGCCATCTGCCAGAACGGCGATACGTCGATCAGCGGCAGCGCATTGTTCAGGATGCCGAGCAGGATCGAACCGAGGATAATCCCGGAGATTTTGCCGGAACCGCCGGCGATCGACACCCCGCCCAGCACGCAGGCTGCGATCACGTTCAGTTCGTACCCCATCGCCGTATCCCCTTGGGCCGAAGCGAACTTCGAGACCCACAGCACCCCGGCAAGACCGGAGAGCGCGCCCATGATCGTATACACCAGCCACAAGATACGGTCGCCCCGGATCCCGCTGATCTTCGCCGACTCGGGATTGCTGCCGACCGCATAGATCTGCCTGCCGGTTCTCGTGTGGTTGATGAAGTAGTAGAATACGACATAGATTAGGACAGCGATAAAAATCAACGTATTCAGCCCCATAACGGAACCGGTTGCAATCGATTTGAAGCCCTCCGGCATCTGATGGGCGCTGACCCACTTGCCCCCGCTGACCGTGAAGGTCAGGCCGCGGAACACGTTCATCAGCCCCAGCGTCGCGATGATCGGCAGCACCCCCATCTTGGCGATCAGGAAGCCGATGATGAGGCCGCAGACGACGCCGACCATCGTACCGAGGAGCAGCGTCAGTGCCGGATGCAGATCCGGCACGGCCTTGACGGCCAGGGCTGAGATCATGCCCGAGAGGGCCAAGGTCGCCCCGATCGACAAGTCGATCCCCCGTGTAACAATGACGAGCATCATGCCTACGGCAAGAATACTGAGGATGGCGGTGTTGGTGACCAGATCGTTAATGTTCTCGAACGTCAGGAAGCTCGGATTGCGGAGCTGAACGGCCGCCGACAGCAGCACGATGAACAGCAGAAGCCCGAGCTCCCTGAATTTGGCCAGCTTGGCGCCGAGCGACGGTGCGTCGCCCATGCGGGAAGTGCCGCTATTGCCGCTGCTCCCGATGGGCTTCCCCAAGGCTTTCTCAGCCATGGAACTTCCCCCTTTCTATCTATCCTGCGTGAATAGGATGCTTCGCTTCCCCTCCGCCGCTCATCGCGGCTTCGAGTATGGCCTCCTGCGTGACCTGTCCGCGCTGGAGCTCGGCTGTGATGCGGCCCTCCTTCATGACGATGACCCGGTCGCTCATCCCGATGACCTCGGGCATCTCCGAGGACACCAGCAGAATGCCGTAGCCCTGGGAGGCCAGCTCGCTGATAATCTCGTAGATCGAGGACTTCGCCCCGACATCGACCCCCTTCGTCGGCTCATCGAGGATGATGACATCGAGATCCGCCGTCAGAAGCTTAGCGAAGACCACCTTCTGCTGGTTGCCGCCCGACAGCGAGGAGACGAGATCGTGAATGCTTCTCGCTTTCACACTGACCTTCTCCGCCAGCGTCTGGGAGACGGCGTCTTCCCTGACCTCGTCGAGCCACCCCTTCCGGGAGAGTCCGCCGAGCGAAGGCAGCGTAATGTTCCTGCCGATCTCCCAGTCCAGCACCAGCCCCTGCTTCTGCCGGTCCTCCGGCAGGCAGCCGATGCCAAGCCGCATAGCCTGGAGGGGATTGGTGATCGTAACCGGACTTCCGAGCACATAGATCCGGCCCGAGTCGCAGGGCTCGATACCGAACAGCGCCTGGCATACTTCCGTCCGGCCCGCGCCTACGAGACCGGTGAGTCCGAGAATCTCGCCCCGGTGCAGCGAGAAGGAAATATCCGCATAATACCCGGTCCTCCCGATCCCCTCGGTCCGCAGCAGCTCCTCGCCCCGCTCCACCGCCTTCTTCGGAAAGAGCTGGGTCACTTCCCGTCCGACCATCGCGACGATCAAGGCATCGTTCGTAATCTCGTCTACGCCCCAGGAACCGATATACTTCGCATCCCGAAACACCGTCACCCGGCTGGCCAGCCGGTACATATCCTCGAACCGGTGCGAAATGAAGATAATCGCCACCCCGCTGTCCCGCAGGCCCTCGGCAATGCCGTACAGCTGCTCGCTCTCCCGCTGGGTCAGCGCCGCGGTCGGTTCGTCCATGATGATCACCTTGGCATCGGTTGACAGCGCTTTCGCAATTTCTACGATCTGCTGCTGCGCTACACTCAGCGACCCCATTAACACCTTCGCATCCACATCGGCGCCCAGCCGCTCGAGCAGGACCTGCGCTTCATGGTGCATCTGCCGCCAGTTGATTCTTCTTGTTCGTTTATGTACTTTCTCATGACCCATAAAAATATTCTCGGTGACACTGAGGTCAGGATAGCACGTGACATGCTGGTAGATCGCGGCAATCCCGAACTTCTTGGCATCGTTCGGGTTCTTGAATTCGACCTTCTCGCCGTTGCACCATATCTCGCCTTCATCCGGACGGTGCACACCGGTGATCACCTTGATAAAGGTCGACTTCCCCGCCCCGTTCTCCCCCATGAGCGCATGGATCTCACCGGGCTTCAGCTGAAAGTTCACCCGGTCCAGCGCTTTCACGCCGGGAAAGGTTTTTGTAATCGCTCTCAATTCCAGAATGAATTCAGACATCTTACAGGCTCCTATCCAGTTCTTAGAATTCCCCTCGGGACTGAGCCCAGTATAGCACACGAATAACCGAAAATAAACAACAAAATTAATTATTACTTTCGGTCGTGTTTATTTGTGATCAGGTGAAAGAACATTAACCCATTCGCTCAGCGTGCTGACTCCTGCTCTGGATGTGTAGGAGGGATGGGTATGGGGTTCCAGCCGCTGTTTATCACATGACTTTAAAGGAGGACGCTCCGCGCTTCCACCCCACACCCATTCCCTCTGACCCGCTTTGGGCACGCCTGAATGGATGGCGCTGAGCCCCAGCCGCTGTTAAAGGCATGTGGTCAGCCCTCACGGCGGCACATCAAAAGACATGCTCCGCCTATCCGTCCCGGAGCATGCCTTCCGCTTCCTGCTTTTCTCCTATCCCGCCCCGCCGCCGGAAGCATAGTACAGGATCTTCTCCTTCGTCGCTTCGGCTCTCGGCAGCGTCCGGCGGAGCTCTCCGCCGCACATGACCAGAATGCGGTCCGCCATCCCGAGAATTTCCGAGAGATCCGATGAGATCATGATGACCGAAGCGCCGGAGAGCACCATCTCGTTCATGATGTTGTAGATATCGGACTTCGAGCTGACATCGATCCCCGCGGTCGGCTCGTCGAAGATCAGCACCTGCGCGTTCGCGAACAGCCACTTGGCGAGTACGACCTTCTTCTGCTTGCCTCCGCTGAGACTGCCGGCCAGCTCCTTCTCGCTGCATGTGATCTCGAGCCGATCGATCAGATCCCTGGCATAGCCCGACTCCCACCCCGTGCGCAGCAGCCCGCCGCTGGAGACCCGCTCCAAGTTGGAGAGCGTGATGTTCTCGGAGATCGTCGAAGTGGCGATCAGCCCCTCGTCGGAATACAGTCCGCTGGCATAGCAGAGCCCGCCCTGCTTCGCCAGATGCGGGTTCATCCGGGCATAGGGCCGGCCGTTCAAGCGGATCGTCCCTTCGTAAGGCCCCTCGATGCCGCACAGCACCTTGGCGAGCAGCCGGCGCCCCGAGCCGCTGAGACCGGTCAGTGCGAGGATCTCTCCCCGGCGGACCTCGAAGCCGATGTTCCGCAGCAGTCCCTGGTAGCTGAGATTCTCCACGCGCAGCAGCTCCCTGCCGCTCTTCACCTTGAGCTTCGGATAACGGTCCGCGAGCGGCTTGCCGATCATGAACCGGACGATGTCCTCCAGCTCCACGTCCGCCGCGGAGCAGGTCAGCGCCGTCTCCCCGTCCCGGAGGACGGTCACCCGGTCGGCGATCCGCTTGATCTCTTCGAGCCGGTGCGAGATGTACAGGACGCAGACGCCGAGCTCCTTCAAGCGGCCGATGACTCCGAAGAGCACCTCGCGCTCCCCCTCGGTCAGCGAAGCGGTCGGCTCATCCATGATGAGGATCCGGGCATTCTGCGACAGCGCCTTGATGATCTCCACGAACTTCTGCTGGCCCGGGCCCAGTGACTTCAGTACGGTCCGGGCGTCGAGATCCAGTCCCAGGGCCCGCAGGTATCGGCCTGTCTCGCCGTAGACGGCGTCCCAGTCGATGAGCCGGTTCCACCGTTTGAGCGGTTCCCTGCCCATGTAAACGTTCTCAGCAATGCTCAAATCCTGGAACAGCTTCATCTCCTGATAGATCATGGCGATGCCGTGCTCCTGTGCTTGCCGGGGACTGCCGATGGCCACGGGCTCCCCGCCGATGCGGATGGTTCCTTCATCGGCACCGAACCAGCCCGCAAGAATTTTCATGAGGGTCGATTTGCCCGCGCCGTTCTCCCCGAGCAGGGCATGCACCTCCCCGCGGTCCGCGCTGAAGTCTACGGAGCTCAGCACGGCGTCCTCGCCGAATCTCTTGGTGATTCCCGTCATTTGAAGCAGATGCTCCACGCCCATGGCCTCTTTTCCTCGGGATTACACTTCCCGCCGAACCCTCAGCCGGATTACTCCAGCTCAAAGGTCGTGAACAGCTTGACGCCCTGCTCGAAGAAGTGCTTTTTGTATTCGGAGGGAATTTGCTTGTTCGTAATGAGCGTCTTGGCCAGGGAGAGATCCCCCAGCTTCGCAAAGCCCCTCTGGTCAAACTTGCTGTAATCGGCCGCGATGATGACTTCGCTTGCGATCCGGCGCACCGCCTGGATGATCATCGCCTCGTCATAGCTGCCCGTCGTATAGCCTGCTTCGAAGTGCACGCCCTTCACCCCGAGGAAAGCCTTATTGACATAAATGCCCTGCAAAAGCTGCAGCGCGGCTCCCCCGACGAGAGCGGAGCTCGAGTGCGCCAGGTCCCCGCCGGTCACGATCGTCTTCACACCCGTGAAGTCCCTCAGCGCGAGGCCGATCTGCAGGTCGTTGGTCACTACGGTGACCCGCTTCTCCCGCAGATTGCGCGCGATCTCGAGGCAGGTGGTGCCGGGGCTGAGATAGACCGCTTCCCCGTCTTCGATCAGCTGGGCGCCGATCCGGCCGATCATGCGCTTCTCCTCGATGAATTCGTCCTCCGCCTCCGCCGCCTGCGCAGCCGGGATCAGCTCCTCGTTCAGCACCGCACCGCCGTAGGTCTTGACGAGCACGCCCAGCTGCTCGAGCTTGTCGAGGTCCCGCCGGATCGTCACTTCCGTGACGGAGAACAGCTCGCTGAGCTCCATGACATCGACGCGCTTCTTCGAGAAGAGCAGCTCTTTAATTTTATTCAATCGCTCAATGGCAAACATAACAATGCTCCCGTAATCTTAGTCCGTATGTGCGTTGTTGTATGTACGTTGTTGTATGTTCATGCGCCCATTATATCACAGTCCCGTTCCATTGTGATCGGATGTATCACAAGACGGTACCGTTATCGGAACGTCATGATCTATCAAATTCAGCTGCCGGCACAGGGAGTAGAGAAAATGCATGCCCTTCAGCTGCAACCGGTGGGTCGCGTTCAAGTGCTGCCATACATCCAGTGCCAGCCGGCGGGCCTCTCCCGCATCGCTCGCATCGAGCTCCCGGACCGCCTGCCTCAGCCGGACCGTCTCCTCCGAATATCCTACGGTGCGCAGTGTACGCATCAGCAGCACTTTGCGCAGGTCTGTACGGCTGTACTGCCTGTAGCGGCTGCCTTCCTCCCTGGAAGGCGAGAGCAGCCCCTCCTTCTCCCAGTAGCGGAGTGCGGAACGCGGCACCCCGGCTTCCGCGGACAGCTCGCCTATGGTCACCGGCCCACTGCCGGAGGCGGCCTCCGGCGCTTCTTCGGCAGCCAGCTGCTCCGCTGTGAACGAGGCCAGCCTCTGCTCACTATGCAGGGCGGCCTGTGCTTCACCCACCGTCCACAGCGCCGTATCCAGATCCCCGGCTTGAAGGGCGCCCAGCACTTCCCTCGTTACGTCCATCCCGAAGCCGGGCGCCATGGCGCGCAGGCAGTGGACATAAGCCCGGTGCTCCTCCGTATACATCCGGTAGCCTTTGGGCGAACGCGCTGCGGGAGGCACAAGCCCGCGGGCCTCGTAGCTTCGCAGCGTATTGGTGCTCACCATGAATTCACGGGCGAGATCGACCGGTCGCATCTGCATCCTTCTCCTCTCAGGCAGCCTTGCTTGATGCCAGTTTAGAGCCCACTTCAAAGTTATGCTCCTTCTCATCCCATTATATCAGCCTTGGGCTGCCCAGAACCTTACAATTGGCTTCACTGTTGTAAGATGAAGTTGTAAGGTGATCCTTCGGGGATCAACGATACCCAAGCCAAGGCGGGCATGCGGGGGAGTTCCCTCGGCCCGGACCTTCAGAGGAGGAAGAATCGATGACGGCAGCCGAATTATTCACACCGGGGATGACAGCTCAGGACATAGCGGTAATCATACAGCAAGAGTTTACGGCCAAGTGGAAACAGGTGCTGGAGGAGCACCGCGAGGAGCTCGAGAGGGTCTTTCCGGAGCTGGAGGATTCGACTTACGGATTATACATGGATTACCTGCTCCCTCCGGTCTTCGGGGCACTGGAGCGGGCAGGCTACCAGGTGCTCGGAGAGGTCAAGGAGACGGACTTCATTATCGCAGGCTGCCTGAACTTCAGGTGTTCCCTCGAGCAGTGGGGTCCTGAGCATCACCGCTCCCGAGTGTTCTGGATAACCATCCGGGAAGAAGCGCAGCAGGAGCCCGCGGGGACCCTGCTGCTGGACTTCTACCATTCCCATGCCGGGTTCGACGTTCCGGCGGCACCAGAGATTACGGCCATCCCGGCAGTGGACAGACGGGAGATCATCGCTGCCGTGCGCCGGATGAAGGAAGCCGGATAGTCCCAGGAAGACAGTGCGTAGAGAGCGCTGCTGAATAGAAACAGGCCTCCGGCAGGTGCTGCCGGAAGCCTGTTTTTGCTGCGGTATACAGAGCTGGTGCTGTATTTCTCAAAGAAAGCATGCCGTTCTACCTGCTGTCGAAGGGCTACCCGCTGCCCCTCGGATAACGGTACGCTTCGCGGATGACCCGCACCTTCTCCCCGTTCTCCCACGGGAGCAGCAGGTCTGCCATATAAGCCTGCCATCTCGCATTGGCAGGATGATCGGCGAGCTGCCCCATCGCCGCGTCCCAATCCTCGGCCATCATATAGGCGAACAGCGTGCCCTCATCATAATAAATATGATACTCCCGGATGCCCGCCTGTCCGAAGGCTTCCTCCAGCTCCGGGTACACATGGAGATGGCGCTCGAAGTATTCCTTCTCGTCAGCCGGATCGATTCGCAGAAGAAATGCGGTGTGTTCCATTCTCTGGCCTCCCTTCCTGGATCCCAAGTACAATTATAAAGTCACATGCCTCACCTGCAGCAGCTCGCCCACCTTCCGGAACAGGGACGCGTTGTGGCCTGTCGACATCGCGCAGTGATGGGTCGGCGCCTCCGCAAACCACTGGTCCATATAGCTGTCCGGATCCTGACGGAACCGTACCGGCGTCTGCGTATTGCCGATGCGCATGATCGGGCCGTCGGTGGATTCGCCTTCGCTGATGATCAGCTTCAGCTTCCCGTCCCCGGTCTGGGTCACGTTCAGCGTGGTGACAGGGCCGGACTTCGCCTTGGCCTCCACAGAGATGCCCGTCCCCTGCTTGCCATGGTAGAGGCCCATGCCCCGGAGCAGCGGCTTGCCCTCCGAGATCGCGATGTGGAACGGACCGTCGTGGCCGAGCAGAATCGTTCCATCCTCATAGTCCGCCACCACAATCTCGGAGTAGCTGCCTCCCCGGCCGAGGATATCGCAGATTTTCATCGCGACCGCAGTCTTCAGATCTCCTTCCCCCGCGCACGGGATGCCCCTGGCGGTCAGCAGCGAGTGACCGAGAATGAAGCCTCCCTGCAGCTTCTCGTACTCCCCTCCCGGCGCCCCGTGGTAATAGTAGGTCAGGGCATCGAGATCGTATTCCCGCACCAGCTTCTCCTGGGCGGCCGCTACCTTGCAGGACCACCGCAGTTGCTCGTCGGTCGGCCTGCGGGCGATCGGATCTGAAGGGGAATCCCCGCTGATCTCGAACATGCGCCGCGTCTCCTCCAGCTTCGCCTGCACCTCAGCCTCCGTTACGCTGCGCAGCATCCGGTCCAGGTCGCACATCTCCAGCACTTCCACATGCAGTCCGGTCTGCGACTGGATCATCGTGAAGTCGCTGTACATATCGAGCATGCCGCTGTACGTGTTGCCGAGGAACCCGAACCGGGCGTGGCGGAGGGTGCGCGCAACCGTGGCGGCGCCGATCCACTCCCCGATCTCGCGCAGGGCGCGGACCGCTTCCGGACGCCCGGCTGTCCGTTCGTCGGCGAGCGAGATCTCCGGGGTCTCCTCCAGGCCCAGCAGGCCGTTAATGACGCGGAATGGAACGCCTGCCCGGTTGAAGGCATTGGAGATCTCCGGCACGGGGCAGGCCCCGCAGTGCGCGAGCCATTCCCCGGTGTTCGTGCGGTCGTAATCGATGCGTGCCGCCGGCTGCAGGTTCAGGATGACGACAGGCTTGGAGCATATCTGGTGCACCGGAAGTACGGCCGAGCTCGTGGAGTAGGTGGCCGAGTGGCAGAACACGAGATCCACATTGCGGCTGTTGAACCATTCCCCGGCTTCCCGGCCCCTCCCCTCGTTATCCACGAGCCCGAAGTTGAACACTTCCGCATGCGGGGACATCTGTTTTTCCAGAAAAGCCCCATATTCTATAAGTCTCTCCCGGAGGCCCGGGAACTGGGACCAGTACGCCTCCAGTCCGATCGAATACAAGCCGATGCGTGCGCGTTTGACAGGTTTGAGCGGCTGTAATGACATTCGGCAAACTCTCCTTTCGCCTTATCCGTTTCTCATCCAACTTCAGGTTCCCAGCTCGATTGTACGCGTTTACAGAATGGAACACATCGGATAATATTGATGGAAAATACCACTATCTTGCGGTCCCTAAGGAGAGGTGAGCATCTTGCGCAAGTATCCGCTTCAGGTGGAATGGGACCTCGACCCCCGGTCCGAGAATATCGAAGTCACGCCGAGCACGCTCGCCCAGTCCATGTTCTTCTATATCCAGGCTGCCGGCCATTTTTATGCCAAGAAGGAATACTACACCCGCCGGGCACTCTATCACTCCTTCCTGCTCCTCTATACCGCGGGCGGCCAAGGCCGTCTGCGCCTGCAGGGACGGACTTATAAGCTCACCCCCGGCACCCTATGCTTCATCGACTGCAAGGAGCCCCACTACTACGAAACAGACGGGGGGCCGGGGGACTTGTGGGAAATGTACTGGGTGCATTTTGACGGGGGCAGCTCCCAGAGCTACTATGAGCAGATCCGGCGCTACGCCGGTCCGGTTCTGGATTTGCCCGCGGCCTCGCCTGTCCCGGCGCTGCTCGAGCAGATCCTTCAGGCCCACCGCCAGCGGAGCATGCACACGGACATCCTCAGCTCCAAGTGGGTGGTCGACATCCTGACCGAGCTGCTCCTGCACAGCATCCGGCGGCACCCGGACGATGAGCCCGCGCATCTGCCCCCGCATATCCTCGCGATGATGAACGAGATGGAGCGCAGCCGCAGCGGCCGGATCACGCTGGATGACCTGGCGAAGCACCACAACTTCAGCAAGTACCACCTCGCCAGGGAGTTCAAACGCTATACCGGCTATTCGCCGAACGAGTATTTGACCCATCTGCGGCTGTCCCATGCAAAGGACATGCTGAAGCACTCGGCCTTGAGCATCGGGGAGATCGCAGAGCAGGCGGGGTATAACCAGACGAGCTTCTTCATTAAGCGCTTCAAGGAGCGCGAAGGCCTGACCCCGCTGGAATACCGCAGACGATGGCGTCTGCCGCCGGAGGAATAGCGGGGCAGTCATGCGCCACCGTCAACAAAGAGCAGCAGCCGGGAGTCCCCAGCCGGGGGCCGTCCCGCTGGATAGCAGCTTCGCTCGGGCCGGGTACCCCCCTGTGCTGCTCCAGCCCATATTGAAGCCTTCCCCCGTTGTCTGAACCGTCTTCTCCTTAAGAAGACCGATTGGAGCGTGAAGCCATGAGCAGACGCGGGGCCGCGTCCCCCTCCTGCTTTTTGTCCTGCGGACCGCGACGGCTATGAGCCCATACCCATCTTCCCACGGGAGTGCCGCAAGTAAAATAACTTATTTTACTTTATATGGAATTCCAGGCGTGTTACTATGGAACTACGCAAGAAGAGCCCGGGAGAGCTTCGGTTCCCTCAGTCCTCTCTCTCCCCCCTATCGGTACTTACGGACCAGGAGGCATCGCATGACGCTGAATTTCCCTTTGACTCTCTTACTCTGTGCGCTGGCACTCAAGCTGGAGGAATGGTTTTTCGGGCAGTGACTGCCCGGTTCCCACTATCACTGGCTGATTTTCGGCCTGCTGCTATTCACGCTGAGCTACGCGCTGGAGCTTACGGGACTCCCCAAGAAGAAGGTTCCCGTCTATCTCGGAATCTCCCTCAGCATCGGAACCGTCGCCTTCATTTCCCTGGTCTTATCGAAAGTGTAATCCGTGTCCTCTCCGCCGTTTCCCCGCCATAGCCGCTCTCCTTTCCCTATCGCTCCAACATGGCAAAAAAGCCTGCCCCAAGTTATGGAGCAAGCCCACGCTGTTACACCTTTTGCGTTCTTTGCCTTTTACGTTCTTTGCCTTTTACGCCCTAAGCATTCACGCTCTTCACGCTCTTCACGCTCTTACGCCCTACCCCTACCGTGGAGTTATATCCTTTTTGGAAGTGACCTTTGTGCGAAGCACAACGGAACGCAAAAAGGATATAACGAAACCTTAGATCAGATCCCGCAGCTCCGACCAGCAGGCGATTCTCGGGAAAGGAAAGTCCCGGTTGTACGGCTGGTCCTTGGCATACGCCTTCACGCCGGATTCCGCCAAGGTCTCCAGCACGGCCGGCTTGTCGTCAAAATAATAATCCAGCTTGAGATCCCGGATGATATGCACCTTCTCCGTGTCATCCATGCCGTAGTAGAAGCGGCCGGGCTGCACGGGGAACCCATTCTCGATCATCCACGCGAGCGTCCGCTCCCCGAATTCTCTCGCCCGGGCGGTAATATAATAAATCTCGTGCCCCTGCCGGTCGAGCTCCTGCAGCACTTCCACCGCATGGGGGAACGGAGGGCAGGCCGAGAAGTAGATCTCTTCCCGCAGCTCTCCCCATAAGGTCCGGCCTTCCTCCCGGGTGAGACCGAAGGCCTGGTGGATGCCCATCGACTGGATCGCCTGGAACACCTCCAGCGGCACCTCCTGCCCCAGATGCCCTTGGTAGAGGTTGAACGCATGCTCTCTGAGATTGATGAGCGTATCATCGATATCAAAACCGATTTTGGTCATAAGGCCGTATCCTCCTTGAATTCCTTCCATACCTTAGGATACCCCGGGATGTACGTTCTGTACAGCCGGGGTCTTGGAACCCTCCGCCAGTACGACAGTACGAAAAACCCCGGCCAGGGGCCGGGGCTAGCGTATCTGCATCATGACATTCATTCCAGGATCCGCCGCATTACAAGATTACAAGAAAGCAACCTTAACTCGGCTTAGCCGATGTGGAACTTCCGAATCTCCGCGTCGACGCTCACGCTGAGCTGCTTGAGCTCCTGGGCTGCCTTGTGAAGCATCGAGAAGGCGGTGAGCTGCTCAGCCGAGGACGCGCTGATCTGCTCGGTAGCGGCCGCGGCATCGCTCGCCACATGCGACATCCCCTGAATATCCTCTACGACCTGCTCCTTCAGTGCGTGCATTTGGTCCATATCGCGGTTCATCGCTTGGATGGAGGCCACAATGCTGCGGAACGTAGCCGCCATCGTATCGAACGCACCGCCGGTGTCCTTCACAATCCGGCCTTGATCGCCGACGATCCGGGCGGTGTTATCCATCGCCTTCAGCGCAGCGGAGAAGCCGGTCTCGAGGCTCACGACGGTCTCTTTGATCTCTTGGGTTGCTTCGAAGGAATGCATCGCGAGCTTGTGAATCTCCGAAGCCACCACGCCGAAGCCCCGTCCGGATTCGCCGGCACGCGCCGCTTCGATGCTCGCATTGAGGGCGAGGAGCTTAGTCTGTTCCGAGATGTTGTTGATCGTCTGCAGGATCGAGGAGATCTCGTTCATCTTGGAGGCGAGCTCATGAATTTTGCCGGATACCACAGCGTTGGAATCGCCGGATTCCCGCGTGTGCTCCTGAAGCTGCTTGACCCGCTCCATACCGCCGCTGATCACATGATCGGCTTCAACCGACAATTCGTTCATCTTGTGATTCCCCTCGGTGACCTGTTCAATAATACCCGAGAGCTGCAGGGTCCGCTGGTTCGTCGACTCCGCCAGAGAGGCTTGCCGCGATGCGCCTGCGGCAATCTCTTGTATAGCCCTTCCGATCTCCTCGCTGGTCGCTGTTGTCGCCTGCGAGATCGTCGTCAGCTCTTCCGAGGAACCGCTGACGTTCTGTACGGAGTGCTGGACCGTGCCGATCAGGCTCCGGACCCGGTCCGTCATCGTGTTGAAGTCCGACGACAAGCCGCCGAGCTCATCGGCCGCATACACCCGCGCCGTCACGGTCAGATCACCTTCCGCCATTCTTCGCACGTTCTCCCGCAGCATAAGAATCGGGCGGTTGACCGAACGGATAATGAGATAGCCGAGCAGGCTGGTGACCCCGATGCACAGCAGCATGAGGATGCCCGTACGCAGCAGAAGCCTCGAATATTCGGACTTTACATTCTCTAGCATCTTCTCATTGTCGTCAAAGTAATAATCGCCGATGTCATCGAGGGCGCCTTCCATTTCGTCGAACACCTCGAACCCCTCCCCATACAAGGCACGAATCGAAGCGAGCCGCACCTGCGCATCGGAAGATGACAAATCCTTAATGAACCCTTCGGTGGACTTCCGGTAAGCCGCCGCGGCCTGTTCGTATACCCCGATCAGCTTCTCCTCATCGGGAAGCCCCAGCTTATTGCCCAAATATTCTTTGAACCGCCTCTCCTCGGAGGCCTGCTGCTTCTTAAATTCTTCGAGCTGTGCAGCGAACTCCTTCGTGCCCGGCTCAAATACGAACAGCGCCCGCTCGGCCGCCAGCATCTGGTGCAGATCCACAGCGGCCGAACGGATCACTTCAATATTCTCGGCACGTATGCTGAGACTCTCCTCCAGGGAGCGCTGTACTTTCTGCAGCCCCGCTACACCGACGAAACCCGTGACGACATTGGCTATAACCGCGGCAGCCACGGTGAGCACGACTTTGCTTTTGATCGATAACGTGAATTTTTTATTTGTCATAAGAACCCCTTCTTCATATTCAAGTGGACATCCGCGTATCCTATCTTCTATATCGGCATCCCGGCAGAGTTGTATAAAGGAATTCATATCCCTTGCCGGGTCAGCCTTGGCCGCCGCTGTACACAGTGGTCCGGTTCCGCCCTTCCTTCTTCGAGCGGTAGAGCGCCTCGTCAGCCATCCACACCATCTCCTCGGGTACGGCCGATGCGCCGGAGACCGCGACCCCGAGGGATACCGTGATTCCTTCCCCGCTGGGCAGCGGAAGAACCGCCGCCGTCACCCGCAGGCGCTCCGCAAGCTCAGCCGCCTCCTTCGCCCCGCCGTGCCGGACGAGAACACCGAACTCCTCCCCGCCGTACCGGAAGCATAGATCCCCCGGCCGGGTGGAGGCATCCATATGCGCCGCCAGACTTTTCAACACTTTGTCGCCTACGGGATGCCCATAGGTATCGTTGATCCTTTTGAAGTGGTCAATGTCCAGAAGAATCAGCGAGAAGGGAAGCTTGTCCTCCGTCCAGCTCCGAAGGGTCCGGTCGAATGATCTCCGGTTGAGCAGACCGGTCAATGCATCGGTTTCTATCTCGGTACTAAGATGAAGGAGATGATTCTGAATGCTGTGGTGCAGCTGCTTCACTTCATAGATGAACCGGCCGGTCTTCGGCATCCGGAGCGCCACAGGCTCTTGGGAGAGCATGGCATCCTCAGAGAATTTGGCAAGCGCATAGAGCGGGGCCGAGATGGTATAGGCCACACGCCAAGCCGCAGCCAGGATGACCAAGAACAGCGGGAGGGCTTGGAGCAGCAGGTTCTTCATCAATCCCTCGCGCGGCGCTTCGAGCACCGATGTGGGGGTCTGCGAGATAATCGCCCATCCCGCGCTCGGTTCGTAGGCATACCCGGCCAGAAAGGAACGTCCCCGCGTATTGATGATCTGTTCGGAACCGCTCCCTCCCGCTGCGGCTTTGCGGACCATCTCATTGGCCGATACCTCCTCCCCCAGACGCTTGGCGTCCGGATGGAAGATGAGATGCCCATGGTTGTCCGTCACATAGACATACGATCCGTTGCCATAGAAATGCTCGCTTAGAGACCGGCTCAGCGCGTTGTCCTCTTCCAGGTAAATGGTACCTCCGACGTATCCCTTGTAGACCCCCGCCCTATCGAAAATAGGAGCCGATACCAATAAAATCAGCCGGCCTGTAGCTCCGATGTAAGGCTCAGATATCATGGGTTTCCTCTTCTCTACGGCCTCCCGCGAAGCTTCGGAGGTGAGCCGGGTGCCGGGACCGACCCCTGGCTGCCCCGGTGTGACTGCGATAATGCGCCGGTCGGGATCGACCAAGAGAATGGAATTGAAATACTGTCGGTTGGCCTTGTACCAAATATCCAGTTCGCGGGCAGACAAAGGCTGCTCGCCCGCCTGTTCGGCCATCGACTTCAAATTGCTCTGCATCACTCCAAGCAGATTCGTCGTATTGGAAGAGAGCTTCTTCGCATACTGGCTGTTGTTCTCGAGATAACTTGCCGTCAGCGACGCCATGTTGGCCTGCACGGCGGCATGGCCGCCCACAAGCGCCGTTAAGAGAACCGAACCGATCACAAGGATTCCAAGCATGTCCCTAAGCTTCAGTCCTCTAGGTTGCTTCATCGCTGTACGCTCCCTGCTTATGTCAATAAGATAAATTGATCTCCGTGTTGGATCGGGCCAGGCCCCTAGGACCTCCCCTCCTTCTATTATCGGCTGCGCGCCCGGCAAAATTGACTGCCGGCCCACCGTCCTTCCCTACCCGCGGCCTTCCTTCAGCCCCTCACGATAATAGAGCTCATAAGAAAAACGCCTATCGGCGTCCTGTAAGATCTCCGCGTGCCAGTCCATACGTTGGTGCACGGTGAGGGAATGGGTATGGGGTTAAGGACACGACTTCAAAGGCAGCCCGTAAACGTTCCACCCCCATACCCATTCCCTCTCTAATCCCCTCTCTGCTTGGCTCCTACCTAAAAAAGCTGCCCCTTCTCGTCGTC
The DNA here is from genome assembly GCF_027533645.1 of Paenibacillus caseinilyticus. Classification (GTDB taxonomy): domain Bacteria; phylum Bacillota; class Bacilli; order Paenibacillales; family NBRC-103111; genus Paenibacillus_G; species Paenibacillus_G caseinilyticus. Next base: position 151,903 of record NZ_JAQAGY010000005.1, on the reverse strand, counting down.
TTACGGACGATCGCCAGGGACAGCTCTTTTAATTTATACAGAATTTATTCGTTCATAGCGTGGGAGAACGGGCGCTCCGTCAGATGCAGCTCGATCCCCGACGGATCCTGCGTAATCCACTCCCCGCCTTCCTGACGGACCGGGACGCCGGCTGCCTCCAACCGGCGAACGGCTTCCTCCAGCCCCCGGGGGATTACCAAGGTATAGAAAGCCAGGCCGACCGCGTTCGGATGCGGGGCCGGAGCTCCCTGGCCTGCCCACGTATTGAGCCCGATGTGGTGATGGTAGCCTCCCGCGGAGACGAACAAGACGCTCTGCGAGTCGCCAGCCGTCTTGTCGAAGCCGAGCAGTTCTGTATAGAACTTCTCCGCCCTTCCCAGGTCGCTGACATGTAGATGGATATGGCCGGTGACCGTTCCCGCCGGAAGCCCAGACCATGAATGGCCTGCCGCTTCCCGCAGCAGCCCTTCGGCATCGACCGGATCCGTCGACATGATATAGTGTCCTAGCGCATCCCGGCGCCAGCCCTCCCGGGGGCGGTCCGCATAGATCTCGATGCCGTTTAGGTCCGGGTCCGTGACGTACAGTGCTTCACTGACGAGATGGTCGCCTTGGCCGACGTGCAGTCCATGGTCCAGCAGCTTCTGCAGCACTAGTCCCAGCGACCGCCGGTCCGGCACAAGAATCGCAAAGTGATACAGCCCCGCAGCCGATCTGCGCGGGACAGGCAGGGCATTCGGCAGCTCTTCCAGGATCAGCGCAGGATGCACGCCATCCACCGTGAGTTCTGCCTTACGCCCCTTCTGCCCGAGCAGCCTGTAACCGATCACTTCAGTATAGAACCGGAGCGAGCGCTGAAGCTCGCTGACCTTCAACTGGATGAGTCCGATCGAGGTATCTTGATCTAACAAGGTACGCATCATAATCCACCTCCATTTATCGCTGCGCCGCAGCCGATTCCGAACGGCTCCACAGGCGGTCTACCGCATACAGAGAGCTGCCGCTGAGACCGAGGTAAGCCGCCATGGCCAGCAGAGCCAGATCAAGCTCGTATCCGGCGCCTTGGCCGTCCCCCATGAATCCGCCGGCCAGCTTTACCTTGAGAATCGCGCCCAGCATGACCAGCCCGAGCAGAATGGACACGACCCGTGTGCCGATGCCGAGTATGAGCGCCGCGCCTCCAGCCAGTTCAATCACAGCCACAAGGTATGCCATGAACCCCGGCAGCCCCATGCTATCGAAGAACGCCGATACGTTGCCAAGCCCCATCTGGAATTTCGACACTCCGTGAATAAGGAAGGTCAGGCCAAGCACCACCCTCAAAATCAATGCACCCACTTCATACCGCTTCATTACAATCTACCTCGCTTTCCGTATGGAACGAATTTTAGTTAATAGTTACTTTAAGTACGCAACTTATCTTCTGGAATGATCATAGCTTAGAAACCATGTCCGCGTCAATCAAAATATTTGTTATAACTATATTATTTTATTTAAATAAATATATGTTCCCACAGAAAAGCACAAAAAAAGCAGCTCCTTGGAGGAACTGCGCTCAACGCCGCACTATACTTCTTTATGACTGATAATGAGAATGACGGCCGTGTCTTCACCGATATTGTGTACCGAATGGGGCACGCTGGAATGCCAGGAGAATGTATCCCCCTCCTCCAGTACGTACTCATCCTCGCCTTGACACGCCTTGACGGTGCCCTTCATGACGTAGTGGGCTTCGATGCCTTCATGCTCGTTCATCGGCCCGTCGTCGGGCTGTCCCGGCGGGATCTCGCTCAAGAACAGGCGCATGCCGCCGATCTGTCCGAGATGCTCGATCTTGTGCTCGCCTTTGAACATACTCGTCGTGCGGTCCTGTTTGCGGACCACATTCATCCGCTCGTCCTGCTTGAGGAGCAGGTAAGAGATCGGCACGTTCAAGAACGTAGCGATGGTCTCGAGCGTAGCCAGGGACGGTGAAGTTTTGTTATTCTCGAGCTGACTCATAAAACCTTGGGACAAGCCCGTAGCCTCGCACAGCTGCCCCATCGTGATGCCGCGTTTTCTTCGTATGCTGCGAATGCTGCTCCCTATTTGCATATGTCCTGGTCTCCATGCTGCTTTTAGTCCTATTTTATCAAATAATAGAGGATTCTAAAAGAAGGAGTTCCCAAAAAACAGGTCTATCGCATCAAAAACGCACCATCGCGCCTATCCAGGTTCTTCTCCTTGTTCTATAAAGCCCCATTCGTTAGTGAACAAACCATACGGGCATCCTCTGGCGGCTGACCGTACGCAGGATAACGCAACTGAGGGGAAGTACCCGGCCGCGCCGTACACTCCCCCCCTCTTCTTACCTCAATCTACGAAACGGCTTCACCCTCCCCACAGCAAGCAGGTATAGGCTCTGGCTTCTTGCCTCGGCGGCGCCCCACTCACGGCATAGCCGCTCCGCGGCAGCAAGGCCTTCCTCCGTGAGGAAGCCGTCGCTTCCCCTCTGCAGGCCCCGGCTGGCGGCTGCGTAAGCCCACAGGGCATCCCGCGCGTTCGATTACTGCTCCAACGCATCGGTAATGAGAATCTCGCCGTTGTCGAAGAAGACCTTCATCTTCATGCTCTCGCTGACAAAACGCACGGGTACGAGCGTAATCCCGTCCCGGATGACCGCCGGCGCATCGAGCAGGACTTCCTCCCCGTTCACCTTGGCATTCTTCCCGTCAATCACGAGTTCGACCAGCACCCCCTCCTTCGCCAGCGTCACACGGCGGTCCGACGCATTCCAGTCCACCTTGGCGCCCAAAGCCTCGCCGATGAAGCGGATAGGCACCATCGTGCGCCCTTCGAGCGTGAACGGCGCCACTTCCAGCGTCTGCTCCACTTCGTCGACCGCCGCCAGCCGCGAGTCCAGCGTCAGGGCAATCGTGCGGAAGTCCAGCGCCGTATCGTCCTTATAGTTGGACGCTGCATTGCCGAACTGGATCGGCTTCGAGATCACCGTCCCGTAAGTCGTTTCGATCTCTACGGTATAATACTGCCCGTTCTTGATCGAACCGTTGTTGTTCGCATACAGATCGAAGGCCACAGGGCCGCTGAAGGTGCCAAGAGGTTCTTTCACATCCTTCTTGAACTCCGGGGTGACGACCGTATCGCCCTTCGCGATGCCGAGCAGCCAGCCTACGCCCGCCCGGTTCGTGCGCCAGATGCCCTGGTAAGCTTCCTTGCCTTCCTTGTCCGTCGGACGCAGAATCATGGCGAGCACCTCCGTCTTCGGCGCGAGGTGCAGCTTCAGCTTGAAGTGCCCGTCCGTGCCGCCGTCCGCTTCGAACACGGCGCTGCCGGTCTTGTCCTGATTGAGATCCACCGAGGCGAATTCCCGGATGACCACAGGGGCATAGGATGTCTCGCTGTCGGCAAAAGGCGTAACCTCCGATTTCACGGTCCCCTTGCTCGTCTCGAGCTCCACATAGTAATACTCGCCCGGCTTCATGCTGTTGTTGTCCGAGGCGTACAGTTCGAACTCGGCGATGCCCTTGAACGTGCCGAGCGTCGGCTGGAAGGTCGTATTGAGGATCTTCCCATCCCGCACCACAGCTAGCAGATGGCCGATCTCTCCTGCCTGGGCTTTCCAGCTTTTCCACTGTCCGTGATTGATGTCGCGGCCCGCGCTGTCCGCCGTCTTCAGGGTGATGGACTTGATCTCCGTCCCTTCTCCCGCGTCGATTCGCAAGGAGAGATGGCCGTCGCGCGTGCCGTCCGGCTCCGATGTCTTATCCAGCGAGATCCGGTCGGATTCTTTATCGAGATAGCGGAATGCTTGCACTTGGAGCGGTGATGCTGCGCTCTCCGCCGCCCATACCGGACGGTCCCATGCCGGGCCTCCGGCCAATACGCCGCCTACTACGGCTGCCATTACGCTGCCGCGCAGCAGCTTCATAGTTCTGGTTGTTACCGATGGGGTTGTTACCGATGTCGTCTTGATCGATGGGGTCTTCATGAATGGTTGGCCTCCTTGGGCTTGCAAGCTCTTGTCTTGTCTTCCCTCATCTTAAGAAATTCCCCCGTCATATGACCAGTGACCGGCATCATGTTCTTCGTCACGAAATCGGAGTCTCTTCCCCCATGGCTCCAAAGTGTGATAAATTTCACAGTTTTTTATAAAGTAATCTTAAGCTGTTTCGACAAACATTTCGGAATGCATCTGTTATAGTAATTTTCATCATGCAATCTATACTGACTTAACGGAGGAATCTCATGACAATCACCCTGCAAGTTGAAGAAGTGATCCGCCAGTTGGGCTTAAGCCAGGAAGCGTGGACCTCTTATACCGAATCTGCCCTCGAGTATGCCGGCGAACGGACAGTACACGTCGGGGAATCCGCATCCGAATAGCCTTCCGCTCCGCTCCTATCCTTCGACTCGACCAAGCCCCGGCCTAAGCAGCCAGCCTACCGCCTGCCTCGGATTCGTAACACCTGTTCGATGTAGTGTCCCCTTACCTTCTGAGCGCATAGCCACCCTAGCCCAAGAACCAGACTTCACTTCCCCACATGATCCTTTCTTCCCGTACGTTCACTTGAATGGCGCACGTGTCTCCTCCTGTTCGTTATCCCGCACTGTAACCCCCGCCTCCCTCTGTAACTCCTTGTCCTTATGTCTCGCCTAACCGGGAGTAATACACCCGTCTGCTGGCCAGAGAATACCCCGTCAGGAGACCAGCCGTCGCAGATGGGGAAGATGACGGGCAGGCGTGGAGATAACAAAAAGACCCAGCCCCCCCTTACTGGGAGCTGAGCCGCGGTACAGTTAAGAAGTAAAGCACGTCCTACTCCACAACCGGAGCAGCCGGAGCGGCCGATGCTGGCGGTGCCTCTGGGGCCGTACCCGCTGCTGGAGCCGCATCCTTCGGCTGCCCGGCGGAGAAATAAGCTTTGAACGAGACGTTGACCGTGATTTCCTTGCTGTTATCCACTGGAGTGACCGAATTCCGGTTGATCGGTATCGTACCGAAATCGACCGAATCGATGTGGGTCAGCCGGGGCAGCTGCTGGAGCCGCTCGATCACTTCCGACACCTGTACATAAGTGCCGGCCACCTCCATCTTCGTCTCCACCATATGCACGTTCGGATAGAGAGTGTCTTTGCTGTTCAGCAGGATCTGCAGATCGTTCTTGGCTGTCTTGTTGTAAGTGACCGAGTTGATCTTCGCTTGGGACGCCTTCTCGATCTCGCGCAGATCCACGGTCAGCTTCTCCAGGTTATCCCCGGAAGGCAGGGCCGCTTGGATGGCTTCATCGGAGAGCGTAGACTTCGCCAGCTCTTTCTCCTGCACCTTCTTCTCGAGAATGCGCAGCCCGTTCCGGAGGGTGTCGATCTCGGCCTTGCCCGCCTCCAGCGTATCGTTCGTCGGCTTCAGACCGAAGGAATAAGAAGCGAACAGGATCAGGAAGAGTGCGGCAAAGCCAAGCAGGAGCAGCGAATTGTTATTTGTTTTGTTTGGCACTTGCGCCCTCTCCTTTCTGGCCCTGGCTCTCTTCGGCTTCCTGGGCGATAGTATAGATCGCGCGGTAAGTCACGTTCACGATCTTCTTCTGCGGAGGGGCTGCCGGCATCTGCACGCCTGTCTGCCCCTCGGCAGCTGCTGTCGGATCAGCCGGCGGCGCGGTAACAGGGCGCGGCGGCACAGGGAGCTCCTCGCTGTACGATACCGCCGTGATCGACTGCATGAAGGAAGCCGCACCGAACGGCAGCTCGCGGAGCTTGCCGAGATACACGGAGGCATCGTCCATCGACTTGAAGTCGACCGTAATGTTGAGCTTCTGCTCTCCCTTGTAAGCCAGGGAGTAGATGAGCCCCCCGGGCGGGATGGCCCCGTTCACCAGAGAAATCGTCTTCGCTACGTCGATCTTCGCCGCCCCGATCGCCTCCACGGCCACAGCAGGGTTCGAACCGGTATCCGCCAGCTTCTTGAGCTGGAGCTGCACCGCCGCCTGCTTCGCATTGAGCTCGTGGATCGTATCGAGATCCGCGGCGATCTGCTTCTGGTTGTCGAGATAGAAGTAAGTCACTCCGCCCGCTCCGGCGGCCCATACCAGAAGCAGAGCTCCGGTCAGGGCGATCCGCATCGCCTTGCGGGAGTCCTTCTTGCTGCCCGGCAGCAAGTTGATGCGCTTGGTGGATTTCTCCTGCAGCGACAGGCCGATGCCGATCCGGTAAGGGTTCAGCCCTTCCACGGTCACCTCGTCCGGCTTGTCCGCGAACACCTTGAAGTCGAAGGTACGGACCGAGATCTCGGTCAGCGCCATCTTCAACCCTTCGAAAAGCTGTACCCGGCCTTCGCCGGAACCCGTCACGATGATGTCGACAATCCGGCTCGCGCCCTCCCGGATGCTGTATTGATAGAAGCTCAAGATCCGGGACAGCTCAGCCGTGATTTCGACGATCTGGTCCTGCGAGAGGCCTGCGTGGCCCTCCGTCCCACTCGCGGCGAACGGATCGGCCACCGCATACGGATCCTGCAGGGAGATCGTCCTCATGAATACCGGATTGCCGTTATGGAACAGGTAGATCTCCAGCTGGCCCTCGTCCAGCGAGATCAGCATCGTTTCTTCCAGCTTCTCGAACTGGTGGGCCTGAATGCCTCGCGCCAAGGCGAACGCCGAGATCTCGGCATCCTTCACCTTCACGCCCGCTTCCTCGAGCATCGTCACATAGCTGTCGATAAGCTTGCGGGAAGCCGCGTACACGAGCACCGTCGTGCTCTCCTCGTCAGATTCGACGGGGATATAGTCGTATACCGGATCCTCGAACGGCAGCCGGAGCGCCGTCTCGACTTCGAGCTCGACGAGTCCGCGCAGCTCTGCGGCCTTCGTACTCTCGATCCGCATCTTGCGGATGATGATCTGCGAAGTAGGGACGGACAGGATCGCCGAAGCGCCTTTCAGCCCCTCCCGTTCTACCCATGCTTTTACTTCCCGTCCGAGCAGCACGTCGTCGACAATTTGGTCCTCCACGATCGTCCCCGGCGGCAGCGTCAGCATCCCTTTGCTCCCGGCCGCATCCGCGACTTTATTCTTCTTGACCTGGATATACCGCAGACCGCTGGTATCCACCGAAATCCCGACTTGTTTGTTCCCGAATCGTAACATTATTTCACCCCCCTGTTATCCAATTAATGTGATCCAATTAGTGTGAGATAGCCATGAATCAAGCTTGTCCCGTAAGCGTAAGCGATCAGCGTGCCCGCGGCCAGGTAAGGTCCGAAGGGAATATGCTGCTTCGGCTTCACGAGCTTCAAGAGCAGAAGCGCACCGCCTACCACCGTCCCGAGCATACAAGCAATGATAAATGCGAGCAGAATCTTCGGCAGGCCGAGCACGAAGCCGCAGACGAGCATCAGCTTCGCGTCTCCCATGCCCATGCCGCCGCGCGACAGCAGCGCCACCAGGATGATGATGCCCCCGCCGGCCGCAGCACCGAGCAGTGCGCTCCCCGCTCCGCCCCATCCCTCGTCGAGGGAGGAGAAGAGACTTGCCCCCGCCAGCAGCGGGAAGAAGAACAGGAGCACCTTGTTCGGGATGAGCATGTATTTCAGATCCGATACGGTGATGATCACACAGAGGCTGACCAGCAGCGCGCCGGTCAAGGTCTCCCAGCTCCACCCATGCAGCATATACACCCATACGAACAGCGCTCCCGTCGCCAGCTCCCCGAGCGGGTAGAGCGCGGATACCGGGGTCGCGCAGTAGCGGCAGCGGCCCCTCGAGAGCAGCCAGCTAAGCACTGGCATCAGGTCGCGCGGGCGCAGCTTCGCGCTGCACTTCGGGCAGGCCGACGGCGGATGTACGATGGATTCCTTCGCCGGTACGCGCAGCGCGACGACGTTATAGAACGAGCCGAGCACGATCCCGACCACGAAGATGTAGGCAATGATGAGCAGTGTCATGGGAACCTCCGTTTCTGTATGTCATGAAAGAGGAACCGGGAGACCCGATTCCTTGGTTGGGTGGATTATGGTGTAGTAGTTTTTACTTGACTGATTTTAGCCGCGGTAATGTTCTTATCTGTTACAGTTGTCGTTCTCAATTGCACACTGTCAAAGCCAGCACTCGTGAATACTGCTGCTGTTGTAGTTGGAATGAGTGGTTCTTTAGTGCTAGGAAGTATAAGTCCGCTATCCAAATAATGTGCATTTACCAATGTTTGCAATGTAACATTCGTTATTGGAGTCACACCATTCAATTCACTCGTAATGTACATTCTAGTGGCATCATAAATCTGACGAGCAGTTGCTTCATCGGAGTCTGCTCTCGACTTTGAAAGAATCCCACTAATCATAGGAATCGCAATCGCCGCAATAATCCCCAGAATAACAATGACCGCCAAGAGCTCGATCAGCGTAAAGCCCTTTTCTTCCTTCTTGAATCTCTTCAATACCGCTGTAGCCATGTAAAATTCCTCCTGAAATGAATTGTAAGATGTATGATAACAATTGCGGTTATCCAATATTGGAATACATACTGAACATCGGCAGCATGATCGCTGCGACGATCGTTCCTACCACGCCTGCCAGGAACACCAGCAGGAGCGGCTCAATCAGCGACTTCAACCGGTCGACGGTGTTCTCGACTTCCATCTCGTAGAAGTCAGCGACCTTCTCGAGCATCTGGTCCAGCGCCCCGGTCTCTTCCCCGATCGCGATCATCTGCGTGACCATCGGCGGGAACACCCACGCCCGCTTCAGCGGTTCGGACAATGGTTTGCCCTGACGCAGTGAATCCGCCGAACCCCGTACGAATCCGCCGATGACCCGGTTCCCTACCACCGACTCCACAATGCTCAGCGACTGCAGAATCGGCACGGAGCTGGAATACAGCGACGACAGCGTCCGGGTCATAAGCGCGATCGAGCCCTTCTGCTTCAGCTTGCCGAATACGGGGATCTTCAGCTGGAGATAATCCAGAACATAGGCCCCCTGCTCGGTGCGTCTTGCAATGACGTAAGCGACGATCAGGGCCAGCACACCGAGCACCCAATACCACCATTGGTCCTCAATGCTGCTGCTGACGGCCAGCACCATTCTCGTCACGAGCGGCAGCTGGGCGTTCATCGATTCGAACATGGAGACGAACTGCGGCACGACCGCTTTGAGCAGGTAGACCACCGCCGCGATAGCGATGAAGCCTACCACCAGCGGATACGTCATCGCTGACTTGATCTTCTCGCGGGTGACGTGCTCCTTCTCGAAGAACTTGGCCAGCCGCTCCAGCGTCCCTTCCAGATCCCCGGTCTCTTCCCCGGCGCGGATCATGTTCACGAACATCGGCGGGAAGATCCGCTTATGCTCCTGCACCGATTGCGAGAAGGTCAGGCCCCGTACAAGGGAGCCGCTCACGTCGTGCAGCGACTTGCGGAGCGGCTTGCTCTCCGTCTGGTCGGCGAGGATGTTCGTCGCCTCGACGATCGAGATACCGGCCCGGATCAAGGTAGCCAGCTGCCGGATGTAGATAATGAAGTGAACCGTCTTCACCGGGTTCCCGATATAGATTTCGGCTGAGAGCAGCTGGGTCTGATGCGCCTTGACGGAGAGAACCATGAGGCCCTGCTTGCGGAGCTCCTCGACCGCCGAGGACTTGTCCATCGCGGTCAGCGTTCCCTTCAGACTCTTGCCGCCCCGCCGGGCTTGGTACACGAACTGTGGCATCAGACACCGCCTTCCTGCAGGTATGCTTTGGCGGCCAGCGGATCGATCTGCCCCTGCTGGAGGAGCTCCTTGATCGCCATGTCCATCGTATGCATGCCCTGCAAGCGTCCGGTCTGCATGACGCTCTTGATCTGGTTCGCCTTCTCCGTGCGGATCAGGTTCGCCACGGCCGGCGTGTTCATCATGATCTCCGTGACGCATGTCCGGCCTTCGCCGCGCGGCTTAGGAAGCAGCCGCTGCGAGACGACGCCGACCAGCACGGCAGCCAGCTGGATGCGGATCTGCCCCTGCTGGTGGGCCGGGAACGCGTCGATGATCCGGTCGATCGTCTGCGGCGCATCCGTCGTATGCAGCGTGGCGAATACGAGATGGCCGGTTTCGGCTGCGGTCATCGCGGCCTTAATCGTCTCGAGGTCGCGCATCTCGCCGACCAGAATTACGTCCGGATCCTGCCGGAGCACCGCCCTCAGCCCGTCCCCGAAGCTGCGGGTATCGCTGCCGACTTCCCGCTGGTTGATCACCGACGAACCGTGCCCATGCAGGAATTCGATCGGATCTTCGAGCGTGACGATATGCTTGTTCTGCGTCCGGTTGATGTGGTTGATGAGCGCGGCCAAGGTAGACGACTTGCCGCTGCCGGTAGGGCCTGTCACCAGCACCAGCCCGTGGGGCTTCTGGGCCAGCGACTGCACCGCGGACGGCAGCCGCAGCTCCTCCAGCGTCGGAATCTTCGCCGGGATCGTCCGCGCGGCCAAGGACACCTTACCCCGCTGCTTGTAGGCATTGACCCGGTAGCGGGACAATCCTTCCACCTCGCAGGAGAAGTCTACCTCTCCAGCGAGACGGAAGCGGTCCGCCTGCTCCGGCGTCAGTACGGCTGCCACCATGCTGGACGTCTCCTCTGCTGTGAACGGGGCGCCTTCCAGCGGCTGCAGACTCCCATGAATCCGGAGCACCGGGGCGGAACCGGCGGTGATATGCAAGTCGGACGCTTGACGTTCGTGAGCCATGCGCAGCAGTTCTTTGAATAGTTGCAAGTTAGACATCGTCTGGCTCCCTCCCGTTAGTGCGCTACCGTCTCGCGAATCACCTCCTGCAAGGTGGTCGTGCCGTTCAGCACTTTGGCTATGCCGTCATCCATCAGCTGGATGAGGCCCTGCTCCAAGGCTGCCGCACGCATCTCCTGCACAGTGGCATTCTCGCTGATCAGCTGGCGCATATCGTCATTGACCACCAGCACCTCGTGGATCGCGGCCCGGCCTTGATATCCCGTCTGGTTGCAGGCGCCGCAGCCGGCTCCCTTGTAGAGCTTCTCGGGCGCCTGCATCCCGCGGCTCTTCAGGAAGAACACTTCCTGCTCCGTCGGCGTATGCGCCCTCTTGCATTCCGGACAGATCCGGCGCACCAGGCGCTGGGCCACGACGCCGACCAGCGACGAGGCGATGAGGTAAGGCTCTACCCCCATATCCCGGAACCGGGTAACGGTACTGATCGAATCGTTGGTATGCAGCGTCGACAGGACCAAGTGACCCGTCAGCGAAGCGCGGATGGCGATCTCCGCCGTCTCGGCGTCCCGGATCTCCCCCACCATCACGATGTTCGGATCCTGCCGGAGGATCGAGCGGAGGCCTGCCGCGAACGTAAGGCCGATCTGCGAATTCACATGCACCTGATTGATTCCTTCGAGCTGATACTCCACCGGATCTTCGACGGTGATGATATTCGTATCTTCCTTATTCAGATGACTCAGTGCGGAGTACAGGGTCGTCGTTTTGCCGCTCCCTGTCGGGCCCGTAATAAGCAGGATACCGTAAGGCTGAGCGATCATCTCTTTGAACGCGCTGATGTTACGCGGGCCGAAGCCCAGGTTGTCGATCGGCTTCACGCCTGTCGTGAGATCAAGCAGACGCAGTACGATCTTCTCTCCGTGAATCGTGGGCAGCGTAGATACCCGGATATCGACCGTCTTGAAGTCGACGTTCACCTTGATGCGTCCGTCCTGCGGCAGGCGCCGTTCGGCGATGTTCAGCTTCGCCATAATCTTGAGCCGCGCGGTCAGGAAGCCCTGCATCTGCTTCGGGATGACACGCTCCGTCCGGAGGAATCCGTCGACCCGGTACCGGATGACTACGTTGCTCTCGCCCGGATCCACGTGAATATCGGATACCCTGAGCTGTACGGCCTGCTGAATCATCTTGTTCACCAGCCGGACGATCGGCGAATCCTCGCTCGTGATCTCCGTCTCTTTGATCTCATCGTTCGTGGTGATCTCGCCCATCATCTGGCTCATCGAGTCTTGGAGGCCGTAATGCCGCGCAATCGCGCGCTGCAGCTCGTCCTTGCTGGAGATCGCCGGCTCGATCCGGAACCCCGTCGTCATCCGCATCTCTTCGATGGCGAAGTAATCCAGCGGATCGGCCATGGCCACCATCAGCTTGCTTCCGTCCTTCTGGAGCGGGATCGCCTGGTATCTTCTCGCCATGCTCTCCGGAATGATCTGCGCAATCGACGGATCGATCTGGAATTTATGCAATGAAACGTGCGGAATCCCCAGCTGGAATTCCAGCACTTCGATTAACTGCTGCTCCGTAATATAGCCCTGCGTAATGAGCAGGTCGCCGAGCTTCTGCTTCGTATTGCGCTGCTCGACCAGCGCCTCCTTCAACTGATCCTCCGAGATAATGCCGCTCTCGACCAGCAAATCCCCGAGCCTCTTCTTGAGAAGAGCCATTGTGGCATCACTCCATATCGGTTACTTACTTTTTATATCGGACACAGAGCTCGGGAGATGAACCCGTATATATGGAATCGACATCATATTCGTTATATCGAACTATTTGTCGAATTGTGACGAATGATTAGATAACTACAATATAGTACATTATACCCCCAGTGTCTCTGCTAAAATATTAACACCCAAGAGAGGCAATCCGAAATACCTTGCCAATGCCCTGCCCAAGTTATAGCAATAAAACAGGGATATCTTACACTTCCCAGAAGTAGTACAATGGAACTATTCAATGTGCCTATCTATTTGACGTTATTTAGGTAGGACTATCATCATTATGGGAGGGACATCATGCGGATATCAGGGCACATATGGCATAGGTTCATATGCCGCCTGCTCGTAGTTACACTTCTGCTCACATCACTATCGGCAGTGGGACTTCGGCCGACTGCAACTTATGCGGCGGATGAAGTAGTGAAAACCAGAATTCTGGAGATTACGGACAGCGGCACATCGGATCTCAGCGGCATCTTGGCGGGGAATACATCCCAGGTTGAGCTGACTACGCTGCGGATGAAAAAATTCGTGGCGCTACGCGAGGATCTCGATGGGCGTTACGATGCCATCTATATCGGTAAGGGGACTTATAATCCTACAGGTTTACCGGCATACAACAATACGACACAGAAGCATGACACAACCAACCTGCAGAACGACATTACGAAGCTGAAGGCCAAAGAAATCATAGACAACTTCGTGAACAAAGGACTTCCGGTGATCCTGCATACGGATGTTCTTAATCAAGTACAAACCGGCAAGCTGTATACGGCCTTCAGCCCCTACAGCCAATCAGCCACAGCCAGAGACAACGTCATCTTCGTCAATAACACGGACATTGCGAGTTATACCGCTTTTAACACGAAAACGAAATTCGTCGAGCGCGCTGCTATTCGGCCGCGCTTTACCCTTACCGCACAACCGACCGATTACACAACGAACAACGGCTTTTTGTATCAGGACGGGGATTCGCTTACGTTCCAGTTCGATATTAATAACGTCGCGGACGCGGCCAAGCGGGGACTGATCGCCAACCTGTATATCAGTGCGGATCAGGTCCTTGCCACCGGAGCCGAACAGCTGGTAGCATGGACTCCCGTAACGAAGCAAACCGGGAATGTACTGAGCTTTCAGCTGCCCAAGGGCTTCTCCGGACTGCAATACTGGAAGCTGGAGATTGTGGAGGGCTCGACGCTGACGAAGCTGAAGGACGTCCAATCCGGCGTCTTCCGGTTCCGCGATGAATTGACGCGTATCAGTGTTCTGCAGATCCTCCCGTCCAGCACGGACGGCGCCTCCTCAGGTACCAGTTCATTGAACAAGGATACGAATATCAAACAAGATTATTTGACCAGCTCCGATTATGCCATCTCGATCCAAACCATGGAGATCGCCGCATTCAACGACATGCTGGCGAATTATAACGGCGTCGATAACAGCAAGCTCAACGGCGTCTACGACATGCTGATCTTCGGTTTCCGCGATGAATACAATGCCTATGCACCGATCAGCGAGAAGGCATCCCAAGCCGTACAAGCCTTCATCAAGACAGGTCAGGCCGTTATGTTCACGCACGATACGATCTATACGAACGACAAATCGGCGAACTGGATGAAATATTTTCAGGACGCCACCGGGCAGATTGATCCGCAGACCAACATGGGCCTTCGTGCACCGAATAAGTCCACAACCGCCTTGAAGGTGAATGACGGACTCTTGACCCAGTTTCCTTACGTATTGACAACCACCACCCCGACCATTAATACAACGCATAACCAGTACTTCACCTTGAACCTGGAGGACCGCAGCGTCATTCCGTGGTATAACATCACAGGAAGCAGCCGGGACGTAAGCGACAGCTGGAACCATTACTACACGTATTCCAAAGGGAACGTGACGTATTCGGGAACAGGCCATGCCAACAACAAATTCCCTGATTGGGAGCAGAAGCTGTTCGTTAACACGATGTTTCGTGCTTTCATCGGGTCTAACCATGCTCCCGTGATTACGGCTTATGCACCGACCGACTATTCCGCGGAGCTAGATAATTTCATTCCGGCAGGCAATGATATCTATGTAAGCTTCAAGGCCGAGGATTACGACCTCAGCGACTGGAAGATCAAAACCTCCGTAAGCTTCACCTATGGCAGAGACAATAAGACGGTAGTCGTCCTTCCCGAGGTACAGAAGAATTCGGGGGAGCTCGTCTCGCAAGGCTTCGCGAATCCGTTGACGGAGGACGGGGATCTCCTCATCACGATCAAAGCCACCGATTCCAAGGGAGCCGTGGCTGCCCAGACGATCAAAACGAAAGTGAAAAAAGTGTCAGCGAACCTTCAGGCCACTCGTACCCTTTCGTCAACCAAGGTCGAAAAGAACACGCCGGCCGTACTGACCTACACGATCACGCCGAGTCCGATTGCGTACAGCCGAAGCATTGACACCGATGACTTGGTGATCAAGAACATGACCGTAACCGAAGCCTTCCCGCCGAACTTGGCGGTAAGCCAAATTCCGGACACCAACTTCAAGAAGGAAGGCACACTCGCTGCCGGGTATACGGTGACCGGAACGCTTCCCGATATCACCTACCGCCGCGACGGCAGCCAATTTGTCGCGGATCCGGTGACGTTCACGATCAGTGTAACTCCTCAGCAGAATGGGTCATACCTGCTCAATCGTTCGAATCTTACTTTTAAAGATTTTACACTTGGTTTTTTTAATCATAGTGTTACGCGCACCGTGTCGTTCAATACATTCAATCTCGATGCGGTCACGACGATGACCTCCCTCGGGTTGGTGGGTAAAGATCTTCGGTTGGATGACGAAGATAAGCTGATTCCAACGATTGGGCCGCAGGATACCAGCAATCAGAACCTGACTTGGACTTCCCTGCAGCCGGAGATTGTCAGCGTCAGCCAGACCGGCGTGATCCGGGGGGTGAAGCCCGGTCAAGCGACGATCCATGTCGCCTCGCAGGATGGCTCCAATCTCACGGCAACGGCCGTAGTCAATGTTATTACGCCAGGCCTGAACATTGTCGGCCCCGCCACCATGTATGTGGGCGAATCCGTTCCATTGAAGTCGAATCTCTTCACCGCCAATGAGTCCGCGACCTCCTACGTATGGACGGTTAGTGAGGGCGGCGTACTCAGCCCTACGGATCAACCCGACACCATACTAGAAGCCACCAAGACGGGTGTGGTCAAAGTGGGATTGACTGTGCAAACCGACAAAGGCAGGTCGTATAACCAAGAGGTAGACATCACCATCCTGGAACCAACGGTTCAGATCGGGGAAGGCCCACGGGTGGTGGACAAGAATGGCACGCTGTCCTTCCAAGCGGTGGTTACGCCATCCACACTCCCGGTCGCACAGGTGCAGTGGTCGGTGAAGACCGACCAAGACCGGTCGGCTGCCGACTTCACTTCAGCATCCAATTCGCTCACAGGAGCCGTATTGAGAGGAATCGCCGGAGGCAAAGCCACGGTCGTCGTCACAGTCACAACCGATAAGGGGCGGACTTACGCTGCCGAAACGGATGTCGCCGTTCGCGACGCTCAGATTACCGGCGGCGATGTGCTTACCGAATTCACCAGCCTTACGATCAGCGGAGGCGTCATGCAGCCTTCAACGATAACTGGCAGCCTGCTGTCGGAGCTAACGGGGGGTCCATTGAGCTACCTGTGGAGCGTGCCCGGCGGAAGTGTAGTCGATCTGACGAATGCCGGCTCGCCAGAGGTCACTCTATACGGCAAGCGGCCCGGAACGGCTGCCTTAAGCTTCGCCGTCAATGGTATACCAGCCCAGCGCACCATCACGGTAGTTCCGGCTATCGACAAGCTCGGGCTGCCTAAGAAAATCACCGTGGTCCGCGGGAAGCAAACCAACCTTTGGTCCCAGTTGACCATAGGCTTCAAATCAGGGGTTCAGGTGCCGATCACCATGGAGGAATACAAAACCACACGCTTACTGGGCAATCTGGGGTTCCATAATAGCGATGCAAGCAAAGTGGCGATAACCGGTAATGAGGGCACGATTACGGGCATCCGGCTTGGCCGTTCCACCATTACCGTCACCTATAATGGGCTGGAAGCCAAAGTGCTTGTCGAAGTGATTCCTCCCGGCGACTTGTATTAAATCAATAAAGGAGTAATTCTTGCGGATCCCGCAGAGTTACTCCTTTTTATTGTGCTGACCCTTTATCATGCTAACCATATGGCACAGCAAATAGCCCCCGAACCACTCAAGGCACGGGGGCTGCTATCCTTGCTATCCTGTTTCACCGAACTTGTGACTCTATTCCAGTCTGCGATTGCCGACCTTCAGTTCGAACCGCTCTACCCGCGGCAGGCCTACTTCCTGATTGCTGATGAGGTTCTGCTTGTAATCGAGAATAAGTCGGGACTGCTGCAAGGGCAGACCCGGCTGCGCCTCTACATTGAGTTTGCTCTCCGCGGCATTCTCGCTGGTATTCCCGCGTACGGCATTCAAGGTCAGGTCCCCTTTCGCAAAGAACCCTCCGTGAATCCAAAAAATCGATCCCACGCCATACAACGTAGCATTCTGTTCCGTATAGAAGAAAGCATCCAATTGATACACATTACTCCCCTCGACCTTCACCGGATTCGGTTCATAGTCCCGGGTGATCGGTTCGAACGAATTGACACGCGTAATGAGAATCGGCCCCTTGGAGAATAACAGCAGCTCCTTGCGGCTGATCCCATCCGCTCCTTCCATCCCCTTGATGGAAGCGTCGGAGATCTCTGTCCCGCCGTCGCCCAGCGTGAAGATCGTGGAATCCACTTTCACTTTCCCTCTGATCGTGATATTGCCGGTCACCAATATGTTGGCCTTGATCGGCAGCTCATAGTTGATGTCGGAACTTTCGTTTTGTATCGTCAGATCGCCATGCACAACAAACCACTTGCTGCCCTTCTTGCCCGGTAGAGTGGGATCCTCTTTCTTGATGTAGTTCAGGCGCTTAATCTCATTGCCGTCCAGGAACAAATCACCGTCATGCACCACGGATTCGGTGAAGTCGCCATTCATCTTCGCCAGATAAGCGTCGTACTCCTCTTTCTTTTCTTTTGTAGGTTCCTCCGAAAGCACGGGAGGCACGATGATTTGATCTGCGGTCATATAGGGTTTCATCACCTGGACTAAGGCTGTTCCTTCGCTGTCATCCCCCGGCTTCGCATAGGCATCCGCCAGCTTTTTACGTACTTCTTTATCCCCCCGCACAGCCTCCGCCGCTTTATCGATGAATGAATTATCGAAGTTGATGGAGACAAACTGATTATTGTTCCGGGCCTCCAGTTTATCGGTTCCCAGCACTTCGGATAAAGATTTGTTATCCCCGCCGATTGGCTTATAGTTGGTACCGGTACAAGTCTCGCTGTCGCAGTAAGAGATCCGCTCTTCCCCGGGAATGTATACCTTCTGGGTCACTTTAGGAAACGCAAAGGTTTTCTCCGTATGGTTCACTTCTTCATACTTGTACTCGGCTTGGTCCTTGGCCTTCAGTTCTCCGCCCACATAGATATTGCCGAGCATATAGGGCGTGCCGTTCAGCGTCACATTCCCTTGGGAGCCCATCACGTAATTGAGCGCTTCCGGATAGTCTGTGAGCATAACCTCCTGGACCAGCGTGCGTTCCACCCCATTCACATTGGCCTTGGCCTTAATCTCGATACACTTGCTGTCTTCCGTGCAGGTGAGAAGCCGGATCGACTCGATCACCTGGTGGTCTCCCTCCGCTTCGTCCGCTTCCTCCCCTTCCTCCGAAGACAGCGCCTGCAGATCCTTCAAGTCTTTCTCGAGCTGTTCGAGCGTCACTTCAGAGCCTGATCTAGTGTCATACTTGCTGCCGATGTGCGCCACGGCCACGTTCAAGGCCTTCTCTGCGCGGTGGAGGCTCTGCACGTCATTCTCGCGCTTCTGCGTCAGCTTAGCCCCGCCTACGGCCGCACCCGTCACGGCGATGCCCAGCAGTACGAATACCACGATCATGAACAAAACCAGCAGCAGGGCCGAGCCCCGTTCTTCCCGTACCATGCCTTTTCTCTCCTAGAACCCAAATTTGCTTTGCAGAGCGAGGGTTTGTTCCCCGCCATTGTATGTTTGGCTGAGTACCGCTCTCACGCTGACGAGTCCGCTTTCGCAAGCCTCCGTAGAGCATTCCAGCACAATAGAAGAATCCTGATTCGAATCCTTGGGTCCCTGGACAACCTTGGAACGAAGAGGAACTTGTCCTGGGCCCGTACCGCCCGCCTGATCGCCGATATAGAGGGAATAGCCGGCCCCCCCGCTCTCAGGGCGCAGAAGAATATATCTGCGGTCGTTCTTCTTGACTAATGCCAGTCCCTTGATCCCGTCACTGCCTTGGACCGGTGCCATGGAATCCGGCCCAAACGCATACATCTCGGTCATGATGGAGGACATCAGGATATCCCCTTCGTTGCGTAATTCATTCTCAATGGTTACCCGGTGATACGCATTGAATCCAAAGGTGATCACTCCATAAATCGTCCCCATCACCATAGACATAATGGAGAGCATGGCGATCAACTCGATGAGCGTCAGCCCGCGTTCATCCCGCAGGCGTTTAACGAATATATTCATTGGCAATATACCCCTCCACCATTACCGACTCTCTCTTACTGAGCGTCGCGTTGGATTCCGTCCCGTCACTATGCACCTTTACGGAAACCGTTACGGGCAGCAGATACTCGGCAATTTTCGGATTGTTCTTGAAGATATCCTCATATTTCCCTTTCACATCCATGACCCCATTGGCTTGATAGGCCACACGGGTCACCGTAACCGAATAGTCCACATTATTAATACGGGGGCGGAGTATATCCCAGGCCCCCACCTTGGTCTTCAACAAGGTTTGCAGCTCACCCGATTTGGTACAATCTACAATTCCATTGGCTCCGGCTCCTCTGTTGCAGCTGGAATTGGCAATGTTGATCTCGGCCCCTTCTTGGTCGAACATATTCTTCATCTGTTCGAATCCCTGCTTCTCCATATAAAATAACGCGTTGCGCGCCAAATTCACCATCACGGTCTTATTCTGATTCGCCTTGTTGTAGGTCATCGCATTGATGAAGAACGCGGTCATCGTCAGCCCCGCGATCGCAAGGATCACCGTCGCCGCGAGCACCTCGATCAGCGTGAATCCTTCTTCTCTGCTCTTGCTGTGGTTCGACACGAGACACCCTCCAAACGTCGCATTACTGAAGTCTTTAGTCTCACTCTTCATTGTATCATGGGCCCCGGAAGAGCAAGGGAGTTACATTTTACCGGGGCTGGATTTCCTTACAAGGCACTCCTTGCAGGCGCGGACCCCTACTCAATAAATCGACATTTGGCGGTCCGTGAATTAGCTTTGCGCAAAATAAAAAAAGCCCGGCGCGTCCATCTCATGGACCTGCCGGGCAAAGGAGTGAGCTGCGGGAACCCCTAGGGGAAGGCGGGGTCCCTCACATGAGAATACCGTAATGCAGCGGCGGGGCCGTCCTGTCAGCGTTACCCCCAGCTATCGTACCGAATAAACGACCTGCCGATTGCGGCCCGAGGAGCGGGCCTGCCGTACCTTGAATTCCGATCCGGGAAGCCATCTCTCCGCCTGAAGGAACTCTCTGCCCCGTACCTTCAGCTTCTTGCCAAAATACTGTCCGAAGCGACGGGCGATCTCGGATTCCACCGCTTTCAGCTTGCGGGCGGCAGCACCCGGCACTCCGCCTTCTCTCCGCGATTCTTGTAACAGTTGCCGGCGCTGCTCCAATAAGGTGACGAACAAATGCAGGATCATAAGCCATGCTCCCTTCGTGGTATGGTACGGCAGACCTCGGCGTGCGAACGTAAAAGCAGCCTTCACCGGTTGGCCGGCAAAGGCTGCTGCAGGAATCTATATCAACCTTTGCCGGACGGGCAAAGGTCTCGCTAACAACGTGGATACGTCGCATACAAAGCCGGAGGCGGTGAAGCCACGGAATGACGACTTTGCGTGTACTAGCTACTCCCCTTTGAGAGTATTCAATTGGTGTTACCAGCAATATAACAGACCCGCCGGGCTGGTGTCAAATCGTCATGGAGCGATCTATGAAGCTCAGGAGGCTCTGCGTTGCAGTACCGGCCGCCCCGCACGCTGCAGCGGCTGCAGACACACGGAAGCCCCGAGTCTCAACGCGAGACCCGGGGCTTCCCACTACCTCACACAGCACGCTGCGCAGCCTTAAGGCCGCCCTGCCACCTGAAGCACCACCATACCGATCCCCTCGGCCTGCAGCCGGCTGTCATCAAGACGGCGCACATGCTCGCTCCCGAACCGGATCTCCCACTTGCCCAGCGGCGGCAAGGGCAGCTCATCCGTGCCGCGGTTCGCATGATAGAGCACGTAGAGGTGCTCGGCGGCATCACCGCCTGCATGGCCGCGGAGCGTATAAGCGACACAGCCGCCCGGCGCATCCTCGAAGCAGAGATGGCTGCGGATCTCCTCCGCCGTCGTCAGGCGGAAGGCCGGATGCTCCTTGCGCAGCGCGATGAGCTCCTTCATGAACCAGACGTCGTGCTTGCGCTCCGCACAGCGCCGCCAGTCGAGGCGGTTGATCTCGTCGGGGGACTTGTAGCTGTTCTCCACCCCTTGCTTCGTGCGCATGAATTCCTGGCCCGCATGAAGCAGCGGAATGCCTTGGCTCGTCAGGACCACGGCGGAAGCGAGCCGGTGCATCGCGCGGAGCACATTCTCCTCCTCCCCTCCGCTGACGCCCGAGAGCTTATCCCATAAGGTGAAGTTGTCGTGGCATTCCGCGTAATTCACGGTCTGCTCCGGTTCCAGCGCGAAGCCTCGGGTATACTCATTATAAGGAATCGAGCCGCAGACGCCGGTCTTGATCTCGTGCTCGAGGTACCCGCCGCCGTTCACGAAGCCGCGCGACGTCTTGTTGAAGGTATCGCCCTTGATTGCGTTGCGCAGCCGGTCGTTGAACTGGCCGATCCGCGGCATCCGGCCGGCATGCTCCTGGTTCGCCCGCTCTTCGGGAGCGAGGGCGGAGTCCATGTTCCACCCCTCGCCGATGACCAGGATCGAGGGGTCGATCTCATCGAGCCGGCGGCGGATCTCCTGCATCAGGCCCACGTCATGCAGGCCCATGAGGTCGAAGCGGAAACCGTCCATATGGAACTCCCGCGCCCAGTACACGACGGAGTCGACGATGAACTTGCGCATCATGGGGCGCTCCGATGCTGTCTCATTGCCGCAGTGCGAGCCGTTGGAGAGCGTCCCGTCCTCCCGGTAGCGGAAGTAATACCCTGGCACCAGCTGCGCGAGATTCGCCCGGTAGCCGTCATACAAGTGATTGTATACCACATCCTGGATTACGCGGATGCCGCGGTCGTGCAGCGCCTGCACGAGCTGCTTCAGCTCCCGGATCCGGGAGGCGGGCCGGTACGGATCCCCCGCGTACGAGCCCTCCGGCACGTTGTAGTTCTGGGGGTCGTAGCCCCAGTTGTACTGCTCGCCGGGCCTCGTCTCATCCACGCTGCCGTAGAAGTAGTCGTTGACCGGCAGCAGCTGAACATGCGTCACGCCCAGATCGGCCAGATGGTCGATACCGGTCACGATCCCGTCCGGCCCCTGGCTGCCGGGCTCGCAGAAGGCCAGGAACTTCCCCTTGTGCTCCATGCCGGACTCCGGGTGAATGCTGAAGTCGCGCACATGCACCTCGTAGATGACAGCGTCCACCGCAGCCCGCAGGGGCGGCTTTGCCTCGGTCCACACGTGGGGGTCCGTCTTGCGCAGATCCAGGATGGCTCCCCGCTTTCCGTTCACGCCCACCGCCTTGGCGTAAGGATCGGCGGCTTCGTTCCATCCGTCCCCGATCTTCACCCGGTACGTATAGAACCAGCTGTCGAAATCGCCTTCGAGCTCCAGCGTCCACGTTCCCCGCTCCGCCCGGGTCATCGGCAGCTCGAGATCCGCCGCCTCCTCGTCCCAGGTCCGGTACAGCGCCACGACAGCTTCTCCTGCCGTCGGCGCCCAGAGCCGGAAGAACGACCTTCCAGGCGTATAAGTCAAACCAAGGTCGTCCCCGTCATAGAAGAACGCCTCGTCGAATGCCTTCGTTCCCACCACAAGTCTCCCCGTGACCTCGGGATCCCCGTAGTGAATCGTAAAATCAAGCTCATGCTGTATCGACATATTCGTCCCTCCCGGCTTGGATTCGCTTCTGCTGCTTCGTAATTAGCAAGTACTCTATTTGTCGTCACATTGGAGGAATATGTTAAGAGGCATAATATCAAAAGGATAAGAATAACGTGTAAGCGTTAGCAGCAATAGGGTGCGGACAGGATGGTTTCTGTAGGATCAGGATGCCCCAAAACATACCAAACCATAACTCCTCCAGCCTTGCTAGGAAACGCGGTTCTCCTACGCTTCATATGCGTACGGAATACTACAGTATATGAGATTATGAGCATTTCGGAGCTCGTCCAAGACATATTGGGCCGGTTAAGGGGCCAAATGAAGCCGCCCGCCTATTTACGCGGGGCCGCGGGATCACGAAGGGAAGGCCCGCGCGGGGATGACATCTGGATACGAATCCAGCAGCCCCGCCCCCCCCGGGCCCCGGAATAGAGCGGCCCCCGCTATTCCTGCGGGTAATAGTCAGCCCACTCTTCAGGAGGAACAAAGTAGCGACGGTATTCGAGCTCTGCCTCCGGGTTCAGCGTGTCATGCCACTTCCCCAGCTCCATGAGATAGCCCTCTCCGTCTCCCATGCGCCAGAAGATACTGAAGGGATGCTGGCCCGGGAACACGATCCAGGGCGGCAAAAAGAACTCCGCCCGGTACCCCGCCTGCTCCCCGCGGACCTGCATGAGCAGGCGGCCCAGCATGTTCTGCCCGGTACCGTCGCCGTTGTCCCCCCAGAAGGCATCGTTGCCGGTATGCTCTACAAGCAGGCAGTCCCCAGTCGACAGCAGGAGCTCCCGTACAGCCGGATGCTGTTCCACCTTCGCGAGCAGGGCCTCCAGCATGACACCGACCTTGCTCTCCTCCCAGTCGGACCGAAGCGGCCTGCTCCGCTCCCGGCCCCGCTTCGCGGCTTGCATAGCCGTGGGAGTAAGACGGAGCTCCTCCTCGTGCGGCGTCCCGTAGAACTTCATGGCCTGGAAGTAATGCTCCGACGTAGGCCAGATCTTCCCCCCGAGCTCGAATGGCAGCTTGGCAAAATTAGAGAAGGCACCATAGGGCCGGTCGGTGGCATAGAACCGGATTACCTTCTCTTCTCTCTTCAGCCCAAGATAACGGGCCCTGGACTCTTTCCTCTGAGGATCAAGCGCCTCTTCCTGAATATCCATGTGCTCTCACCTCATCTTCCGGAATACCATGCCTTATTCTACCATCCTTTTCCTGCCCGCGGGAGATACAATCTCAGCAAGCTGTGACGGAAATGATAGACGGCTCCGCGGTTTTTAGATATCCTATATTTAACTAAAGAGTTAGATAGAACCAGAGTATGAAGATGGATGAACTATTCTTAATATCAATATTTAATACATACAAATATCTTCATGGGACTTGTAAATCCCAAATTTGTCAAATATACGGCCGGTTTTATGCCATTCTCAGTTATACTCATTACTAAATTAGAATTATTATAAAAAAGTATTGATTTTTATTTGAGAATGGTTATCATATAGTTATAGGCAATACCGACCAACCACATTAACTTTACGAGGTGAACGAATTGAGTACGAATGACAAAAAACTCACTACCTCCTGGGGTGCCCCAGTAGGAGACAACCAGAATTCAATGACCGCCGGATACCGCGGCCCTACCTTGATCCAAGATGCGCACCTGATCGAGAAGCTCGCCCACTTCAACCGGGAGCGCGTGCCTGAGCGCGTCGTTCATGCCAAGGGCGCCGGCGCCCACGGCCACTTCGAAGTAACGAACGATGTGAGCCAGTACACGAAGGCTGCCTTCCTCTCCGAAGTAGGCAAGCGCACGCCGATGTTCATCCGCTTCTCCACCGTTGCCGGCGAGCTCGGCTCAGCCGATACGGTTCGTGACCCGCGCGGTTTCTCCGTGAAGTTCTACACCGAAGAAGGCAACTATGACCTCGTCGGCAATAACACGCCTGTGTTCTTCATCCGCGATGCCATCAAGTTCCCGGACTTCATCCATACCCAGAAGCGCCACCCGCAGACGCACCTGAAGAACCCGAATGCGGTTTGGGATTTCTGGTCCCTGTCCCCGGAGTCTCTACACCAGATAACGATCTTGATGTCCGACCGCGGTATTCCGGCGACACTGAGACATATGCACGGCTTCGGCTCCCACACCTTCAAGTGGGTTAATGCAGAAGGCCAAGCCGTATGGGTGAAGTACCACTTCAAGACAGAGCAAGGCGTGAAGAACATGGATGTGAACGTAGCTGCGAAGCTCGCAGGCGAGCATCCGGACTACCATACCGAAGACCTGTTCAACGCTATCGAGAACGGCGACTTCCCGGCTTGGAGACTGTACGTACAGATCATGCCGCTCGAAGATGCCAACACGTACCGTTTTGATCCGTTCGATGTCACGAAGGTATGGTCCCAGAAGGACTATCCGCTGATCGAGGTAGGCCGCATGGTGCTGGACCGCAACCCGGAGAACTACTTCGCAGAGGTAGAGCAGTCGACATTCACTCCTGGCGCATTCGTTCCCGGTATCGAGGCATCCCCGGACAAAATGCTGCAGGGCCGTATCTTCGCCTACGCTGATGCTCACCGTTACCGTGTGGGTGCGAACCACAACCAGCTGCCGATCAACCGTCCGGTAGCCGAGGTGAACAACCACCAGCGTGACGGTCAGATGCGTGCCGATGGCAACGGCGGAGCTTCCATGTACTACGAGCCGAACAGCTACGGCGGACCCAAAGAATCGCCGCAGCACCGCACGACGCCATTCGAAGTATCGGGCCTTGCCGACAGCGTGGCTTACGATCACGACGACCACTACACCCAAGCAGGCGATCTATACCGCCTGCTGAGCGAAGATGAGCGTACGCGTCTGGTCGAGAACATCGTAGGCGCGATGAAACCGGTAGAACGCGATGACATCAAGCTCCGCCAGATCGGCCACTTCTTCAAGGCCGATCCGGAATACGGCACACGTATTGCCGAGGGCCTTGGTCTCCCGGCTCCGACGTTAATCTAATCTTTCACCGGGTTACCGGAATTGCCCCATTCCCACACGAATTCACACACTTTTCCGAATGAGCCTTGGACCTCCAGTGTCCAAGGCTTTCTTTTGGTGTGTGCCCCGTCTTCAGCCTGCGGGCTGCCGTCTGTCCGTCCCTTCCGAGGCATCCACACCCCCTCCGCAAGTTCCGTATGGCCCTCTTCCCCTTCTCCTGCATCGCAATCAGAAAAAGCCCAAGCTTCCCGCTTGGGCTTGATGCTTGGACTTGTGACTCGCACGGCTGCTTAACCGGCGCTATTTGAACCAGCCGTTCTCCTTGAACCGCGTGATCGCCTCGATCCGGTTGCTGACACCGAGCTTATCGAGGATCACCGAAATATAATTGCGTACCGTTCCGGTCGTCAGGTACAGCTCGGAGGCGATCTCTTTGGTATTCTTGCCGTCGGCGACCAGCGCCAGCACTTCCTTCTCCCGGTCGGTCAAAGGGTTCTCCTGGCTGTAGTCCCCGTCTACCAGCTCGGCCGCGTAGATGCGGCGTCCGGCCATGATGCTGCGGATCGACTCCGCGAGTTCCTCACTCGGACTGTCCTTCAGCAGGTACCCGTGGGCCCCAGCCTTCAGCGCGCGCTCGAAGTAACCGGAGCGGGCGAACGTGGTCAAGATGAGCACCTTGCAGCCGCTTCCCTTCAGTTCTTCGGCGGCATCCAGTCCGCTCTTCAGCGGCATCTCGATATCCATAACGCAGATATCGGGCTTCTGCTCTTGAACGAGCTTCACGGCATCCGCGCCATTGCCCGCCCGCCCGACCACCTCCATATCCTCTTCTAGATCGAGGAGCGAAGAGAGGGCACCCAGCAGCATCCGCTGATCCTCCGCAATGACGATACGTATCATATCCCCGCCTCCGGTTCCGGTGGTTTGAGAATATTCGGTACTCGGATGACCACCAAGGTTCCTCCGTCGGTACGAATATCCAGGCTTCCGTTCACGAACTCCAGCCGCTCCTTCATGCCCCGCAGCCCGTTGCCACGGAAGCATACCGCATCCCCCGGCATACCAATCCCGTTGTCCTTGACCAGGATCGTCAGTCCGCCCGGGGAAGGCTCGACAGCCAGCGTGCAGGCGGTGGCCCGGCTGTGCTTGACGATGTTCGTGACCGCTTCCTTCACGCACATGCTGATCACATTCTCGGTGAGCAGCGGCGTATCAGGCAGCTTCGGATCGCCCTCCAGCGTGAACTCGATCTCCGCCGCCTTCAAGATCTGCTTCACCCGGAAGAGCTCTTCCTCGAGCGAGGTGCCGCGCATCTGGGTGACCATCTCTCTCACTTCCTTCAGCGCGCCCCGGGCGGTCTGCCGCACGTCGTTGATTTCGTTCAATGCGCGGCTCGGGTCCTTACGCACCAGCTTGCCCGCAAGATCGCTCTTCAGGCCGATCAGGGAGAGCTTCTGCCCGAGGGTATCATGCAGGTCCCGTGCGATCCGCTGGCGCTCCTCCAGCTTCACGAGCTCGGAGATCCGCTTGTTCGCGTCCTCGAGCTGGCCCTGCAGCTTGTCGCTTCTGTTCCTATTGTATGTCGTCACGGGAAGAAGAATCACCGCGAGCAGCGTGATGAGAACGAAGGGAAGCTGCGAGATGAACACCGGGTTGCGCGAGACGAACTCGATATTCACCGTTACGATCGTGCTCAGCAGATGCACCGTATAAAGAACAATGAAGCCTGCACGGTGCTGCAGATTTCCGATGAAGAAGGCGATGAAGAGCGAAAAATAAACATAGCCGAACAGC
The DNA here is from genome assembly GCF_027533645.1 of Paenibacillus caseinilyticus. GTDB lineage: Bacteria > Bacillota > Bacilli > Paenibacillales > NBRC-103111 > Paenibacillus_G > Paenibacillus_G caseinilyticus. The sequence continues at coordinate 124,437 of NZ_JAQAGY010000005.1, read as the reverse complement.
AGGGTCATGGCGATGGAGATCACAATCTGTACGCTGGTCCAAAAGTAAATGAGCCACCCTCTCGAAACGAACGAGAGGACGTAACAGACGAAGAACACCAAGATCATGACAATCCCGCTGACGACTTCATAGGTGGAAGAAGATCTGAAGATGAAGTAAAAAGGAAGGATGTAAAAGACGACCCATACATAAGGGCTGAGACCCGTATTCCGTTGAAAAATCTGATACCACTTCTGCATGGCCGCCCACCCTTTTGGATTCACTGCTGTCCCTTCCATTGTAGGCTAGGCTTACTCCCCTTGCAAGCCCGGACGCTGACCCTTGAGACGGTCCGCAACCGATTCGGACGCACGGCGGGAGAGCTTCAATTCTTTGAATGAAATGAAATTCTTAGCCTGCTCATCCCAGAGCTTGAACCGCAGGGATGTCAGCGAAGTGCGCAGCGTAATCGTCGTGGCCTTCTGCAGCGGAGGCGTGGCGTTGTGCGCCTTCTCCAGGTTGTAGTTCGGCACTTTGGGGCTCAGGTGATGCACGTGATGGAAGCCGATGTTCCCTGTGATCCACTGGAGCACCTTCGGCAGCTTGTAATACGAGCTTCCCTCTACCGCGGCTTTGACATAGCTCCACTCTTCTTCATGCTCGAAGTAAGAGTCTTCGAACTGGTGCTGGACATAGAACAGCCAGATGCCGAGCAGACCGGAGACGAACATAACCGGCAGTTGGACCATGACGAACGCCTGCCAGCCAATCAGCCAGATCAGCAGCGCATAGACACTGACCAGCGCCAGGTTCGTCATGTAGGTGTCGATGCGCTCTTTGCGCTTCGCGCCCTTACGGTTGAAGCGGTATTGGAACAAGAACACGAAGACCGGCCCGAGACCGAACATGACGAGCGGATGGCGGTAGAAGCGGTAAGCGAGCCGGAGCCACAGCGACGAAGCCGCGTACTCTTCCACGGTCATGATCCAGATATCGCCGACGCCCCGCTTGTCGAGGTTACTGCTCGTGGCATGGTGGATCGAGTGGCTGTTCTTCCACTGCTGGTAAGGACACAGCGTAATGACGCCGAGAATGAAGCCGAACGTGTCGTTAGCCAGCCGGCTCTTGAAGAACGACTGATGGCAGCAGTCGTGGAAGATAATGAACGTGCGCACGACGAATCCGGCCGTAACGACCGCGATCGGCAGGGTCAGCCAGTACGATACGGACAAGCTCAGGTAAGCGCCGTACCACAGCAGCAGCATGGGGACTACCGTGTTCAACAGCTGTCTTATACTTGCTTTCGTATCGGTTTGCTCATAAGGAGCGACGTTTTTTTTCAGTTGGGCAATATGGTTCTGATGCTGCATCGCAAGCTTTCCTCCTCGTGTAGGTCGCATGAGGCACGTGATCACGTCAGACGCCTTGTATTCTATTTTAATTATAGAAGGCGCCCGTCATTCGTTATAGTCATACACGTCATCTGGAGGACATGACACTTGTCATATAGGCTTGTTTGTGCTGCATAATATGGGACAAGTTGGGATAATCCATGGGAGACTTTGCGACAATCCGGGTGTCTTCCTATCTGCCGCAGCACTTCTTGTACTTGGCGCCGCTGCCGCATGGGCACGGATCGTTGCGTCCCGCTTTCTGGCCCGTGGCGAAATCTATGACATCCCCGCCTGTGGCCGGGCCCGGGTCCGCTCCGTGTTCCCGGTCTCCAAGCCGTCTCAGTTCGTTGGGGGTGTGCCCCTTCAGCACCCACTGCCTGGTGTTGTTATGAAGCAGGGCAATGTGCCTGACGAAAGCTTGGACGAGATCCATCGTATCGATCTCAAGTCCGGTCTGCAGCATCTCGAGGACTTCACCCGGCGACTCGCCGAGTTGAATCCATAAGACGGAATCCTCCACGAACGGATCCGCCTCCTCCTTGGATATCCCGTAGGTGTATCGGATAAAACTAACAAAGGAACGGTATACCGCATGCCGGTCAACATAGTCCTGACCGCTTGCCAGCAGCAGCTGCTCCTTCGTGAATGGGTAGAACGGCACGTCCGCCCGCAGCTTATGTTCCTGCCGAATCTGCTCCGCATCATCCACATCAATATGCATGTATCCCTTAGTAACGCTGCGGAATTCTCTGTGAAACTGCTGCGCATCGGACAGCAGACCTAAGAACCCGCCGAGCTGAACCGGGGCCTTCGTATAGGTCTCCATTAGGGTGCACAGCTCACTTGACTCCAAGCTGCCGTAGTAGAAGAGCATTCCTTGGGTGAGCTGAATCCACTCGGTATTCCTGCGCACGGTCTCCCGGAGCTCCGCCGTATCCGAAGCCCGGAACGCTTCGACGATCTCCCGCGGCACAGCCAGGACCCGCTTGCCCCGGTGCGTCCCGGTGAAGACGATCCCCCGCTCTCTGAAGTAGGCCAGCTGGTACGGCTCCAGCTCGGCATAGCCCTGGCCTCCGCGTTCCGCCAACTTCTTCAGCAGCCCGTAGCGGGCCTCGTCCCATTGATGCAGCAGCCACGGGAGTCTCTCCGGCACACGTTCCTCCAGAACGGCAGCGAGCTCCTGCTTCTTCAGGGTGGACAAGCCTCCGATCTGCAGATGCGAACGGATCGAGGTGAGCTCGTCTTTGGTCATCTTGGATAGGCAGCCCACAAGCGTCACAGGGAGCTCGATCTCACCCCACCGTTTCTGCTCCTCTTTCTCCCACCATGTCCTGCCCGCTTCCTGTGCCCGCTGCAGGCCATTCGGCAGCAATTTTTGATCTCTGGAACTCAGAGATGAGGTCATGAATCTCATCCTTTCCGTAATGGTTGATACAGCTTCCTATTGGGCGTTTATCCTAAAGGCAAGCCAAAAAAGTCCCTGCTTCGCAGCAGAGACCGGGTATCCTATCCTTGCTTAGCCCGCATGCGGTTGTTCCTCGGGTTGTGCTCTACCTCTGCCAGCCCCAGCTCTTCCAGCAGGGGAGGGATGTACATGCCGAAGCGGCCGCGGAATCCCTTCTTCAACCCGTACCAGCCTCCGATAGGGTTCTCCGGTGAACGGCCCCAGGCTTCCACCGTGCCTTCCTTGGCCGGTTTCTGCTCATCTGCGCTGCCGAGCTCCATCCAATCCCCATGTTCCTGGAGCATGGCATGCAGGTCGGCGATACAGCGGTATTCGTAATGCAGTACGGTTTTGCCTACCGTACAGACGAGAATCTCCAGGCCATCCTTCTCCCCCTTGTACATTTCGTACTCCGAGGTTTGGGGCGGCGTCTTCAACTGCCAAGGATTCTCCTTGGTACCTTGTTCTGCAGACATGAGACTGGCTCCTTTCTACATCCGGGCTTTCGGTACTCGAGCTTCTATACTCCAGCTTCTATACACCAGCTTCTATGCAGCCCGCTCCCGTTAGCTTCCCCAGCCGCGCGCCGCCGCTCTCACTCCACCAGTGCTGCTCCTTCGAAGCCGCGGATGATGCTGCGGGCATGCTCCGAGATCTGCGTGCTCTTGCCGGCCGTCTTGTCCACCAGCACGATCGCGCCCCGTCCGGCGGCCTTGAGCTGTTCGCCCACGACGAGCGCGTACTCTATATCCATCGAAGAGCGGCCCAGCTTGGCCACGCGGACATGAAGCTTCAAGGCGTCCTTCAAGAACACTTCTGCGAGGTATTGGCATTCAAGATCGGCCACCACGGATACCCGTTCCTGGGTGAACAGCTCTCCGGTCAACCCGAGGTTCTCGAAGTATTCGATGCGGCCCTGCTCAAAATACATAAAATAGCTCACATTATTGACATGGCCCAAGAGATCCGTCTCGCAGTACCGGACCTTAATGTTCGTATGAAAATGAAATTTCTCCAGCCACTGCTGCGGGTCCGGCTGGATAAAGGATGCTTTGCTCATCCGGGACTCTCCTCTCCTGCTCATCTTCCCCATTATACCCGGTTTGTCCCTGGAAGATAAACCGCTTCGCATATGACACCGGTAAGTACACGGGCTGCCCACTCCTATGGTCAGAAAAAATAACCGGGCCCTGCCCTACGGCAGAATCCGGTTATCCTTGGCATTCATTCGTTCGTCTTAGTTCACACGTTCAAAAATCCACTGCTGCACCGTATTGTTCAGATCGGACCACTGCCCAATGTCGCCGCCGTCACTCGTGCTGCCGTTCGTCACATCGAGCAGCTTGCCGCTGTTGCGGTTCTTGATCTCGAAGTACCGATTGTTCGTCGGGACGAAGCTCCACTGCTGGTTCGTGGCGCCGGTATTCGGCCACTGGATGACATCCGCGCCGTCGGCTGTCGAGAGATTCAGCACATCCGCCACCTTGCCGCTGTGGCTGGCGCGGAGGCGGAAGAATCCGCCCGATACCGGATCGAGAGCCCATCGCTGGTCGCCGGTGCCGTTGTAGGTCCACTGCAGAATGTTGGCGCCGTCCGCGGCGGACGCGGCATCGACAGCCATTACTTTGCCGCTGTTGCGGTTCTTGATGCGGTAATAGATATCGCCGGTGCCTTCACCGGAGGGTCTGTTCACAGCAGCTGCCGGATTCACCGGGGTACCGAACACCGGCGTATCGCCGCTCCACGTGATCTTCTGGATCCGCGTGGTGCGCTGGTCCGCGCAGCCTTGGCCCGTGCCGTCATTGGCATGGTAGACCAGCCAGTCTTCCGTGCCGTCCGGCGACTTCACGAAGCTGTTATGACCCGGGCCGAAGACGGAGCTCGTCTTCTGGAACACAGGGCTGGCGCTCTTCGTCCAGCTGCCCGCTGCGGTCAGGTCAGCCGTCAGGTTCGCGCTGAGCAGCCCCAGCTTGTAATCGTCGGTCCAGCACCCGCTGGCGGAGAAGGACAAGTGCACCTTGGAGCCGTGCGTGATGAAGGCCGGGCCTTCATTGACCGGCGACCCCGAGGTCTCCCAGGCGTTCGTCGGCGTAGAGATGACGGTGCCGCGGCCAGAGATCGCCGTCGGGGAACTCATCTTCGCGATCATGATGCGCTGCGGCTGGTTCGGCGCAATCTCCGACCAGGCGATATAGAGCTGCCCGTTGATATTCGCTACCGTATGGTCGATGGACCAGTAGTCGGCCGTATCCTTCAGCTTGATCGGAGCGGACCATGTACCCTCAAGCGGATTCGCGCTCGTGTTCTTGATGACCCACATCCGCTGGTTAGGCGTGTTCGCCTCGCTGCTGCCTGCGCTGAAGTACAGGTACCAAGCGCCGTTGATATAATTCAGCTCCGGTGCCCAGATGTTGCCGGAGTAGCAATTCGCACCTGCGCAATAAGCGGAAGACTTCGTGAACACCGTCTTCCGCGTCCCATTGCCGATGCCTGTCAGCGAGGAGGAACGCGAGATATCGATTTTGTCCCAGGCCTGCGAGGTGTGGACGAAGTAATAGTACCCATCCGTGTGCTTCATCACGTGTGGATCGGCCGACGAGTAAGGCGCCACCGGATTGATGAACGTCGTCGAGGCTGCACTGGCTTGAAGCGGGAATGCGGCGATCATCAGGATGAGAGCGATTGCAAGTATAAACAGGCGGTTGTTTCTTCTCTTCATTAGTTCTTTCCTCCATTTCATTCTTGGTTTTGCACATGCGGTCTTCATCACGCTGGCCCTTCTGTTCTGCTCGGTAGGGCACCTCCATTCCACCCGTTATTTTAAGCGCTTTCATTAGGACGGTAAGACCATCATATACACTCCGCACCCAAAACAAAATATAATCCCTTTTTATTTTTGTTTAATTTTTTACGAAAATAAAAAGTAAATAGAAGGATGTCCTATAGATGGAGGGTGCCAGGTTCCCAAACCAAAAAAACGGACCCCCGCCGCGGCCAGGGTCCAGTAAGAAATGCGCATGAACTATGCTTCATGCACCGATTCCGTGTGTCTGCAGCGGGGAAAGGTGGAACACCCCAGAAAGCTCTTACCATCCCTGCTCTTGCGAGGCACCATATCCGCTCCACACCTGCAGGTTACCGTGGTACGGTGCTCTTGACCACTCTCTTCCGCTCCGGATTCGGGTTGCTGCCGCACCTCCGTCACCTTAAGTGTTGGAATACTCGGAGATGTTACGCGCGGCTTGTCCTTGGTTATTGCCTGCTTTTGGAATATCATCCCTAACAAACTGATCAGCACAGCGAACGCTACCGCCCCCAGAATCCAGTTCACTTCGCTCTTGCGAGCAACCAGATCCGTAATGTCCTGATATCGTTCCATACAACCCGTGAACACAAAATAAGCACCGATTAACCCTATAACCGTAACTATTTTCTCAGGAATGCGACGCAGCAGTTTATATTGTATCCCTATCCCTATGAGAAAATATAAAACCATAATCAGACCAACAAACAACATGGGCTGAAAAACCATGTAATTCATTATTCCGCTAAGCTCATTGCTCATGATTGTCTCTCCCTCTCTATGCCTTGCCTAATAGGCTTGAATACCGAACTTCAACAGCTTCTTGGGCAGGATATCATCCAGATTCTGAATATCCGCATCTTCCAGCTCGATCAGCTTGAATCCGTATTTTTCATAGATATCGAGCTTAACCTTCTTGCGCTCTCTATATCTTTCGTCATTCTCCAAGCCCCAATATTCGATATAGACTTTGCCGACAGGCAGGTAAAAATCGCAGTATACCTCTTCCTCGATAGGTAGCTTCCTCTCATAAGCGTGGACGATCTCAGACATGTAGAGCCAGTTATCGATGAGCATTTCTGCTCTAGAGCGTACATAATGACCATCTGCCGTCCGGTGCTTGGCTTCGAACTTCTCGCGGAACCCGATGGGAGAAGCAACAGTCTTCGCTTCCTCTTTCTGTTCGGCAGGCGTCTCTGCCTGAACTTCAACAACGCTATTCCCTTGTACGGATTGAATAGTTTCAAGCAGACGCTTATTCGTTAGTATACTGACGTTCCATGAAACCGATGGAATCCCCGTCTGCGCGTGCTCAAACTGCCTCCCGCCAAGACTCTCGCCAAGTTTCGTAACCGTCCATCCTTTCACCGACTTCTGGATCATCCCAAGCTCGGACAAGATGGGGTTCATACGGAACTTGGAGATCTGAAAATGTTTGCTGAGTGCTGTGGCATTGATCAGTTTATCCTCTTCCGCAGCTGCAGTACTTAACCTGCTGAGAATACTCTCGTCCCATGCTATGTATGTCCCGTATTGAGGATGCGTCTTCACCATCCCCCCAGCCTCTTTCCCATGGTCAGTGAGTACCCAATTCTCATTCTCCCGCTGAATCAAACCTTGAGACATCATCGTCTGAAACAATTCTTTCGCCTGCATGTTCAGTTCTTTGGCCAACGCCGAGGTGGATTTCTGTGACATGTCGGTAAACAGCCCCGCTTTCAACTATTGTAAGCTATGCATTACACATTAGCCTTTATATCGACAATAGCCTGGTTGTTTTACAGTTTATGAGAAGAAAGGCGCCCCCCGCCTCAGTGCATCGGCAAGCATGGAATAAAGCCGGGGATACTGATTTCCGTTCTTCATTTTTATTTTATAATAAGAACATTTGTTCCCATTTTAGTTGTATAATCTATAGGGTGGCTCACTGTATACAGTATCGAACCCACCATGAAGAGGAGGCAGCGCACATATGACCAACACACAGCAGTATGACCAGAACACCCGCATACGGAACGGTGTACGGGAAGCGGCTCTGCACCATCCGGTGATTCGGGAGTTTGCTTCCAAGCTAGAGCATGCCCAATTGATCGAGACCTTTCTTATTCATCCGTCGCCCGATTCGGAACGCCAACTGAATGATACCTTCCGCCGGTTCTTCTTCCGTCTCCGGTTCACCAAATATCTCGCATCCCTGATCCGGTTCAGCCATGTGGAATTCATGAGAAGCCACTTGAAGCATACGGAGCGACAGCCGCTGGTACTGGACCAACCGACCGGCGGCCGGGAGGAGGGGACGCTCGCCGATCTCCTGCTGACCACAGACATGGAGCTGGACGGAGATGTCGCCACACGCCATCCGCAGCGCTTCCAGATGTCGCTCAAGGACGAACGGCTGTACGAGGCGTTCAGCCGGCTGACGCCGAAGCAGCAGCTGGTCATTACGCTGGCTTACTCCTGGTCCGCAGGGGACCGTGAGATCGCCAATGGACTGCGGGTCTCCCAGCAGGCCGTGTCCAAAGCACGGAACACCGCGCTGAAGCACATGCGCCGCTTCATGACCGCTTCCGGCGGCGGCCCGGCAGGCACTGGGGACAAGGATCGCGGCGGGGGCACATGCCGATAAGGAAGGGAAGAAGGCCCACGCTTACCGCTGGAAGGAGGCCTGACCTATGAACAGCGAAACGCTATACGAACGGGTCAAGCGGGCGCAGCTCGGCGATCAGGAAGCCATGAACGAGATCATCACCGCCTTCCTGCCGCTCATCCGGAGGACATGCCGCAGTGTCCCGCCCCAGGAGCGGGAGGACTGGGAACAAGGATTGATCCTGCGCCTCATGAAGGCCGTGCGCACCTATGATCTTTCGACGGTGCCCGATTTTAGGGACTTCTGCCAAGAGATCGAGTGAGACTTGGGTCTGCCGCGGGTGAGAGGGCAGCAGGACAAGCCGGGAGATTCCGGTGCACCGATATTAACTTGAAAGAAAAGGCAAGCCGTCCAGCGAGCAAACCGCTCTGTCACCACAAACACAACGAAGAGGAGATGCCCCGCGCATCTCCTCTTCGCATTGCCCTCCTCGCGCTCCTCTTCGTATCGCCCAGGCGCCTGCTAATCCTTCAGCGGGATATCGTACAGCCGGATCGCTGTTTGCAACGATTGATGAAGCTGTCGAACTGCTTCCAGAGCCGGCTCCAGGCTCTCCTCGATGCCATCCACGAACAGGTCTACATGCCACTTCAGCGTCGTCCCCAGTTGCCTCCCATTAGGAGTTTCCGGTGGAAGAGCGAAGGGCCTGAGCTGGACTTTCGTCCCGCTCCGCGCGCAGTCCCTGACCCACCAGGCCAAGAACTCGACGGATTGCAGGCCTTCCGGCGAATAATCGAAGCTCATCTCAAACTGGAGCAGTACTTCCTGCTCCAGCCCGCCTCCGGTGCGTAGCAGAGCAGCATGGGGAAGATGTGCGCATGCACTGTACCCCAACATCTCCGTATCGATCGGCTCGAGATTCTCGACTCCGCTTTCAATCCCGGTAATCCCTCTCAACCCGAGAAGTGTATTCTGAAATTGTTCAATGTCGATGGGATAACTACTCATGTTCTGCTCCTCCTTGTGATGCGGCACATCCTCGGCTAACCGATCGTCGATACGACATGGCCGTCCTGGTCTTTAATATGGGTGGGGACGATGTGAACGGTCATCCCCTTGAAAGTGGACAGCGCAATCACGCCTTCCTTCGGCTGCAGCTTCCGGGATAGCTCGGCAGCACTCGCCTCGTCGAGCTTGATCCGAACTTCGTCCTCTCCCTCCTCGAAACCTGGTTGATCCCCCGGCTCCAAGACAACCTGAATATCCGGACCGGACATATACAGCGATTTCCCTTTCCCAATGCGCCCTGCGAGCAGCTTGCCGACGACCCCCGCCTGCTTGGCCCCCAGCCTGAGCGCAGCCGGAGTCCTGCCGAGTAGACGCTTCTTCGCCGCCTCCCAGCCCAATTGGTCCACGTATAAGAACCCGGTGTTGGACCCGTCACATTCCAGCCCTCTCTGCACCGCTTCGGCAATCGCAGGTGTCTGCATGAAGGAATCTCGCGCCAGATCCGTGATGTAAAGCGGCATGTGCTCCTCGCAAGCCTTCAGCACGCCGAGCGTATTCCAGATCTGCATCGCTTCCAGTTCGTCGCCCGTGATACCGACCATCTGCAGGAACTGCACCTGTCCGTTCGGCGTGTCCATGGCCGGAAGCTCGGGGTCTTCGATGAAGGCCAGTGCCGTCAGCTTCGTATCGGCCCCCAGGCAGATCGGACCGTTAGCATCCAGGTAATCGCCCGACCGGAAGACGTTCCCGCTCCGGAACACATATCTGCCCATATTCTGCAGCAAGTTCAGCGCCCAGCCCGGAGGCTCCTCTTCCGTCTCCTCGCGCTTAAGCCGCATGGTCAGTTCAAATCCGTAGCCGCTGTGCTCGGCATCGTCTGATTCTTTATCGTAGAGCTCCGTGAATCCGTATGTAACAAAATGCCAATGAGGCAGAGGCTGCTCCGCCTTGTATGCGCTGATGCCGTCGAGCGGATCAGGGCCTCCCAGGCTGTATCGAATAAGCGTACCGTAATGCTTCGGTTCCTGATCTCCGTAGAGCTTGGACATCGCCTGATCAATAGCATCCCATCCGTGAGACGCTGCTTCTTCGTTCATCGTTGTTCCTCCTCATAGATGCTATATGCCTATTATAGCAAAAGCGAATCTACTCTTCCTTTTTTGGTCTTTCGTTCCATAAGGAAAGAGCCAACACCCGAAGTGGATGACGGCTCCTTATCTCCAACGAAGCATCTTGCGCAGATTTCAAAGCGGATAACAACAGTTCATGGAAAGAGCCGACCCGAAGATCGACCCCCATTCTACGTTTCTGTTTCAAATATGGGCTGATTCAAGCTCGCCACTGATGTTCCCAGTCACACAAATCGAATGCCCCCCGAACAAGTCTCCGTCTGAATAATAAACAGTGAAATTGCCTTCCGGATAGACAGAGATTGTCCAGATTTTAATCGAGTTGATGAATATCTCTTGGGTTATTTCTTCGTACTGAGGCTCATCATCTTGCTCTAACCAATCATTTGCCAAATCGAGCAATTCATCTGCCGCATACGCTTTTAGTCTCTTGTTCCACCCTTCCTGATCACCAAACAACGAATAGGCTGTTTGAAGTGCCAACTTCATTTGGTTCTCATCCGATTGCCACTCAAAGTAGAGTTCTACTCTTCCCCCGTCGAATTGAACTTCTTTTTCAAATAAATCAATCGACTTATCCAATTCAAATGGACCTAATATCTCATCATGATAGAAAACGGGTTTGAAGGATTCCTCTAATACCACATTCAATTCATTATCTTGGTAGGACGGATCAAGAACTTCGATAAACATAAGAGATTTTTCTCCAATTCGGACTCTCAACCTTACCAGACTGTTTGCTTGAAGGACCTCTTTTGCTTTTGATAGTTCACTATTGCTTACAAGCCATTCCAAGCGTGTTCTATCACGTATTAAGGGTTCATCTTCCCCGATCCGTTTCCACGCAATCAAATTAATGGAAGGGTTCCACATGACTTGACCCATTCCTTTACCAGCTCCGACACCGCAAGCTTCTGTAACGCCCGCAATCTCAACAATCTCTTCATCAAAACGTGCATTGAATTCCTGTATTTCTTTTTCTTTCCCTTTTCCCATTTCGTTCCTCCGTTCTTTTTATCTTAATATATCTTATTCGCTTACCTATATGAAGACAGACGTGAGGAAGAGACTGAAGCGATGGCTTGGGGAGAAAGGGGGAAAAAGCCGAGTAAAAATCAGGGTAATTCCTGAAATCCGGTCGGCTCAGTGACAAACTTATTGCGATGAGAATCCCACAGTAACTTCTCATTCGGTGTGTCGAGTGTTCAGCGAGATATATTTATTTTCACAACGTACTACGCCGCAGTTCATAAAAATACTGCACAATGGGATGCTTTAACTTCATCTTCTCGGTCATGTTTACTATTCGCTTTTTTCCAACTCGTCTGTCTACTAAAGCTAGAATATTCATTAAGATATCATTACTCTCTAAGCTCTCCTCTACAGAGGTAGACAAAAACTTAGTAGCTGCAACGATAAAATCTGATCTGCTTAATGAGGCCTGTGCTGACAAAAGCTCCTTTGCGCATTCTGATAGTTTTCTACTTCTTGCAATTACGATTAGACGATCCTCCGGAACGACTCCCTTGGTATCTTTTCGGACCGCTTCAATTTCCTCATGGTTGATAGGAATTTGGATATCTGGATCATTCTTAATTTCCTGCTCCGTCTGATACCATCGGATTGAGCTAGTTGTATCACTCATATGGAGTACGTTCTTTTTATCTACGGCAATATAACAAATCCCAGGTTTATCAGGTAAATAACGGTAACCGGTTGCCCGGTATTCGACCCTTCCATATAACGCAGGACAGAGGAACCCCTCCAGATTTTGCTTCACTTTGCTCCAGGTCATGTATTCTCCTATGTTCTCAAAGCCTACTGCCAGGATTTGCGGCTGTCAGGCTTTCTTTTTGAATGATAAGAAAATAGGGGCGCAGCCTAGTTAGGCTGTCCCCTCCATTCCATCAATGATATGCACTCCACATGGTGCCGTATTCGTAAACATCATCCCCATGTGGGCATCATGCTCTTCCTACTACTTCCCCTCATACGCCTTTGTCGCTGCATCCAGCATCGACTGCCAGTTATCGAACCCTGTCTCCCGGGCTACATGCCGGTCGAACAGCTCGCCGTGGAGGTTGTTGATCTCCTCATGCGTCTCCGCCTGGAAGTTGCCTTTCTCCAGGAACTCCGCGAAGCTCTTGTAGCTGGAATGCTTGCTCATGAACGATTCGTTGAACAGCTTATCCAGCGAGATGTGGTTCGGATCTTCCTCTACTGTCTTCTGACCTTGCAGTTCCTTGAGCAGATCGTCGAACGACATTGGCTTTTGCTTTCTCAAATGACCACCCCATCGATTAATTTTGGTTTGCCTGATTACAGGCTGACTGGCTGACTACTTATCGGACTTATTGCCCTTCGGATTGCCGGAGGCGGCGGCTGTGCCGTCCTGGTTCTTGGTGCCCTTACTCTTATATGGCTTCGGCGCGCTCTTGGCCCGATTGGCGCTAGCCTGCCACCGGTTCCAGCCCTTCTTATCGGTTCCCCGGCCGGTGCCGCCCTTGCCTTTTGCTTTACTCAGGCTTATCACTCCATTATGATGGGTACTTCCCAAAGGATCAAGAGCTGCTTTCTGCGCATCGGCGCTGACGCAACCCCATTCTGCCCTAGTTCCCATACCCCGTTGTTCTATTCGGTGCGCTTGACGCTTGGCTCCTGTCCTACTGCTGCTTCTGCAGCAGGCCGGCCCACTCGGCTTGGAGCCAGGTGTCGAACTCCTCGCCCTTCTCGCCTTCGTAGGTGTCGTAGACATCGGTCCGCGTCTTCTGCAGCTTCTCCTTGAACTCCTCGTACGCGTGGCCTTCCGGCAGGCTCTTCTTCAGGCGCAGGAATACTTTGTTCGCGCCTTTCACGAGCTCGCCCTTCTTACGCGGCGGCAGCTTGACGTCTTCGCCGAAGGCTCTCAGCTTGCGGAACGCCGCTTCCTGCACCGGGAACACGGCATCGCCGCGCAGGACATGCTTCAGCACGTTGATCGTCTGGTCCGTGTTGTACTTGCCCAGCTCTTCCACCGCGGCGAGGCGCTCTCTCCAGTTCGACGTGCGGTTAGCGGCTTTCTTCAGTTCATCGTAGTTCTCGGGCAGTTCGTACTGTACTTCTGGTTTACTCAATCTATTCATTCTCCTTTGGTTTGTATCCTGGTGGCGGCCATCTTCATACCATAGTTTGCATCATTCGGCAGAATTTCTCCCGCCGGTCCGGTCCGCAGCGCGAAGAATCTTCGGTGAGCCGCTCTGATCCACGATACTATTCATTATACCGCAATCCTTCCGGATCGTGGAACAATTCAGTTACGGTCCAAGTCAAGCCCTGGCATGCTCAGACGGAAGCTTGAGAACCAGCTCATCTCCCCATACATCCCCAGTTTCCCTGAACCCCATACTTTGATAAAGCTTATAGGCCGCGGCGTTGTTGCGGTGGACGGTAAGCCGTATTTCCCGGCATTGGACGAACCGGTCTTTGATATAGGCAATCATCCGGAGCAGGGCGGTTCTTCCATAGCCCTTCCCTTGGTAACCGGCATCAATAAGAAAGCCATTAATCCAATAGGAGTGAGCTGTGTGTTCCTCATAGGCGTGCATGATAAACCCAATCATAACATCTTCATCATAAATAGCGAAAGGAAGATACTCGACATGGTCCCCATCCGGCTTCACATGAACCTTCGCGAGAGAAACGGCAACCGTGGGAACGAATCCGCTCTGGTCCTCTGTTACGGTTAACCGCAGCGCATCCAGCCAATTGTCTCTTGTTACGGGCTGTAACGTTATATTCATACTAAGTATTATTACACCGTCCCCACGTAAGAAAATCAGATTTCTTTTCTTACCAATACCGCGACGCTCTCGACATGCACGGTGTGCGGGAACATGTCGACCGGCTGCACCTGTACGGTGCGGTAGCCGCCGTCCTCGAGCACGCGCAGGTCGCGGGCCAGCGTCGACGGGTTACAGGAGACGTACACCACGCGCTCCGGGCGCATGGCGAGGATCGTCTCCAGCAGCGCCGGATCGCAGCCCTTGCGCGGCGGGTCGACGACGATGACGTCCGGGGCGATGCCCTTGGCGCGCCACGCGGGGATGACAACCTCAGCCGGGCCGGCCTCGAAGGCGGCGTTGCGGATGCCGTTCAGCCGCGCGTTCGCCCGCGCGTCTTCGATGGCTTCCGGCACGATCTCGACGCCGTAGACCTGATCGGCCCGCTGCGCGAGGAAGAGCGAGATCGTCCCGATGCCGCAGTAGGCATCGATGACGGTCTCCCGGCCGGTGAGCGCCGCGTACTCGAGCGCCTTGCCATAGAGCACCTCGGTCTGCACGGGGTTCACCTGGTAGAAGGACCGGGCTGAGATGGCGAAACGGATCTCGCCGATCGTGTCGTAGATGACGTCGCTGCCCCAGAGGGTGCGCGTCTCGTCGCCGAAGATCACGTTGGTCTGGCGGGTGTTGATGTTCTGCACAATGCTGGTCACGCCAGGCACGTCGCGGCGGATCAGGCCGGTGAGCTTATCCGCGTGCGGCAGGTCGCGGCCGCTCGTGACGAGCACGACCATGATCTCGCCGGTGTTGAAGCCGTAGCGGGCGATGACATGGCGCAGCAGGCCGCGGCCGGTCTCTTCGCTGTACGGGCGGATGCCGAGCTCACGCGCGATCTTCTTGACGGCGCCCACGACGGCGTCGTTGTTCTCATGCTGGATGAGACAGGCCTCCATGTCGATGATCCGGTGGCTGCCCTGGGCGTAGAAACCGCCGACCAGGCCGCCCTCTTCGGTCTCCGCGAGGCCGATCGGCACCTGCGCCTTGTTGCGGTAGCGCCAAGGGTCGCTCATGCCGAGCGTCGGGTGCACGAGGATGCCCTCCTCGCGCTCGCCCACGACTTGCAGCTTGCCGATCCGCGTCAGGTTGTCGATGACGAGCTGGCGCTTCCAGCGCATCTGCGCCTCGTAGCTCAGGTGCTGGAGCTGGCAGCCGCCGCACTGCTTGTAGATCGGGCACGGGGCGTCGATGCGGTCCGGGCTTGCTTCGAGCACGTCGAGCAGCTTGGCGTAGCCGTACTGCTTCTTCACCTTGACGACCTTCAGCCGCACCTTCTCCCCCGGCAGCGCTCCCGGCACAAAAAGGGTATAGCCATTCACCCGGCCTACCCCTTCCCCTTCGTGGCCGATCCCGACGATATCGGCGGTATAGTCTTCGTTCTTCGCGACCGGCAGGCCGCTGAGGTCTTCCGCCTTAGCGGCGTTACCCGGCCGTCTAGGATTTGATTTTGTAGCGGTAGTTCTCGTTGTTGTTTTCCTCGTTCTCGTCATCTTCGTCCACTCCGGGTTTGGTTTTCCATGGCAGCTTCATCAGGTTGATCGCCGGTGTCTTGTAGGTCGACTGGCCGGTCTCATCCACAAAAATATGCAGGTGCTGCGGCAGGTTGGTGAATACGCAGGGCAGCGTGCCGCCGAACTCGCCGTCCAGGTTGACCTGCACATAGTCCGGGGAAGTGACCTGAATCTGCTTCGTCTGCAAGTAGATGACGTTCGGGTCGGCGAGATGCTCGCCGCGCAGCGCCAGGGAGACGACGCGGATGAACTCCGCGAGGTTGCACTTGCGCAGCACGAGCACATCGAACAGGCCGTCGCTCAGCGACGCGTCCGGCGCGAGGCGCTCGAACCCGCCCACGGAGTTGGAGTTCGAGATGAGGAACAGCATGACCTCCTCGTGGAGCTCCACCTCCGCGGTCTTGATATACAGCTCGATGGGCCGCAGGCGGGGCAGCTTCTCGAGTCCCTTCATATAGTAGGCCATCTGGCCGATCATCGTCTTGAGCTTGCTCGGCACCTCGTATGTCAGCTCGGTCATCGACCCGCCGCCCGCGATGTTGATGAAGTACCGCTGGTTCACCTTGCCGACGTCGATCACCCGCGCGTGCTGGTGCAGGATTACGTCCACGGCGGCTTCCCAGTTCCGCGGGATGTTCAGAGCCCGGGCAAAATCATTCGTCGTCCCGAGCGGAATAATGCCGAGGGGCGGCCGGTAATCTTTCTCGGCCATCCCGTTGATGACCTCATACAGCGTGCCGTCTCCGCCCGCCGCGATGATGATATCGAAGCCGCGCTCGATCGCATCGGCTGCCGCCAAGGTGGCGTCCCCTTCGCCGATCGTCGCATGTGTGCTCGTCTCGAGGCCCCCGCGCTCCAGACGCTGCAGCACATCCGGCAGCCGCTTGCGCATCTCTTCCCGGCCCGAGGAGGGATTGTAGATCAGCCTTGCCCGTTTTGCCATTCTCTCTCTCACCCGTTCGTTTCGAAGTTGATAGTGGTTCCGACGCCCATATGGGATAAGGCCCGGCGCTCGATCCAGCGCGGGATGCCGCCGTGAGGCAGCATCGCCGCCCCGTTGTACCGGTATTCCCAGCCGGCGAGCCGCTCCGGGATCACTTCTCTTGTAAAATAGCCTTCGCTCAGGAACACCGGCGCCACGATCACGGAGCAGTCCGGCCGGCGCTTCTTCCACAGGCGCATCTTGAACGGCACCTGATCTGGCAGCAGCATGGCATAATCCGCTTCCGCATAGCCGCCCAGCGCTTTCATCCGTGCTGCGAGCCCTTCGAGCACCCGCCGCCACTGCAGATGGAAGCCCTTCTCGATGCTTCCGTGCCCCACGAGCAGCAGAATCTCGCGCGACGGGTCGGCGGACAGCGGGCCTGCTTTGCCCTGCAGAATCTCCGCCACCTCGGCATCGTCGTCCATGGGAGCGGCGAAGTGCACCCGCGCCCGGATCTCGAAGCGTTCCATGTCGGTCGGCAGCAGCGGCGCATCCTTCACGCCGAGCGCATACGAAATCTCGTCGATGTGCGTGCTCCCCGAAGAGACGAAGAGGGGCACAACGACGAGGTCCGTGCAGCCCAGGCTCTCCAGATGGGTGATCCCGTCCTGGATGAGCCGCCCTTCCACGATCTCGAGGAAGGAAGAATAGATCGGCACCCCGGCCGGCAGGCGCACCGCATCGACCGCTTCGTCGACGAGGCGCACCCAGTCCGCGCTCCGGGAGCCGTGACTTATCACTAATATACCGTATTTTACCACGCCGTATCCCTCCTGACACCCTCCGGGGCCGCCGATCCTCTCATCTTGTCCGGAGCCTGCCGCAGGGCAACGCCAAAAATCCCGCTCGGACCCAGGAGACGGGACAGAGATGCGGGCACCCGCAAGACCCCATAACCATAGGCAGGGCGCCCCTTTCTCCCATACCGCTGCAGAGAAAAAAAGAGCGCCCCGCCTTCCGTTCATGTACCTGCCTGCTCTCGCAGCTCTTAGCGTCCGAGCCGCTCCAACGTCATTTTGTACCCGTCGTTGCCATAGTTGAGGCACCGCTTCACGCGCGAGATCGTCGCCGTCGAGGCTCCGGTCTCCGCTTCGATCTGGTTGTATGTATTGCCCTTGCGGAGCATTCGGGCCACCTCTAACCGCTGGGAGAGCGATTGGATCTCGTTCACCGTGCACAGATCGTCAAAAAATACATAGCACTCTTCTATATCCTTCAGCGTAAGGATCGCTTCGAACAGCTGATCAATCGCCTTGTCGTTCAACTTCTTCAGTTGCATGGTTCCTTCAACCCCTATGATGGTCTGCTGTACGTGCTGCGTCGGCCTGCCATACGGCGGCGATGCGGCTGCATACTTGAACATATTTTCTTCCCATGATGAACGTATTCGACAACCGGGGCAGGATTCCTCCCTTTAGGTTAGCAAAACGTTACTATTTTTATGCGGTAATGGGCTAAACCACCAGCTCCTAGGCAAAAATCCCTGCCACCCGTGACAGGAGTCCATACCGTTCATTCGCCTATCACATACAGTATACAAGGAAACCGACTGCAGAGGAAAGTACGAACGTCCTCAATATGCGACAAGACTATGAAAAAAGGGTTGTGAAACCATGAGCTATCCGAAACAAACGATCATGAGCGGCACTGCGCGCGATCCGAGACCGCATTCCGGCCGGCCTTCGCACTATCACGGCGGCGGGTATCCCGGCCTGCAGAGAGCGCAGACCCGCAGCTTCCTGCAGGGCACGGCGCCAGGAGGCGACTTCACCGGCGGCGGCGTTCCCTTCGGCGGGGGCGGCATCGACTACCCCGGCCTCGGCGGCCAGGTGCCTGCCACGCAGGCGCTCGTCCCGCAGGGAGGCGACGGGGGCGGCGGTCTGGCCGGTCTCCTCGGCGGCGGGGGCGGCGGCCAAGGAGCCGGTGGTGGCGGCGGCGCTCTCGCCGGCTTGCTCGGCGGCGGCACCGGCGGCAAGGGGTTCAACATCGGCCAGATCAAACAGATCGTGGACCGCTTAGGCGGTGTCGAGGGCATCGTCAATACGTTTGGCAAGATGCAATCCGTGGTGCAGAGCGTCTCGCAGATGGCGCCGATGATCAAGCTGCTGCTCGGCTCCTTTGGCAAAGGCAAGAAAGGCGGCGACGATGCCGGCGACGGGCTCGCCCCCGTCCGGCGCAAGCGCCGCAAGCGCAAAGGGCCGGTACGCGGACGCCGCCGCAAAGGCGGTAAGCGGTAAGCGGCTGGAAGCTTGCAGGGAAGGCCGCACCGGTACGTGATGCCGGTGCGGCCTTGTTTTGCGTACTGCCGAGCTGCGGGTCAAGAGGGGAAGTGTCCTTGGCCGGTGCGCTTGGGCAGCACTGCCTCCTCTGCCCCTCCGTCCTTAATCGAAGGCCGATACCGGGCAGCGGACCGGGCGGCATGGCCTGAAGCCAGCGAGTCAGCGGACGAATCTCCAGAAGGGCACTGCCATGTAGGGCGGTGCCCGCATGAAGGGCAGGGAATCCGGCGGCATGGTATCGCCGCATAGCGAACGGCGCGGCTCTTAGAGGCCCTAGGCCCGGCGGGTGCCGCCTGCCTGTTAAGGGAACACCCGCAGGTCCCGTCCCACCGGCCTGGAATATACTTCCCATTGTTCCACAGGCTGGGGAAGCTTAAACCCCGGTTATCTTTTGCCATCGGGACTGGTATCTGCTAAACTTAAGTAAGTATGACACCTCATATTACATACTAACCAAATCGATAAAGAGAAGGATGTGGAGGATTCAATGCTGTTCACCCCGTATACCATCAAAGGACTTACCCTCAAAAACCGGATCGTGATGTCCCCGATGTGCATGTATTCGTGCATGGATGAATCCGGCCTCGTCCAAGATTGGCATAAAATTCACTACCCTGCCCGTGCGGTAGGACAAGTCGGCCTGCTCATCGTCGAAGCTTCGGCGGTAACGCCGCAGGGCCGCATCTCGGTGCACGACCTCGGCATCTGGAGCGACGCGCATACCGAAGGCCACCGCGAGCTCGTGCGGCTCGTCCACGGCCAAGGCGCCAAGATCGGCATCCAGATCGCCCATGCGGGACGCAAGAGCGAAGTGCCGGGCGCGATCGTCGCTCCGTCGGCGGTCGCGTTCGACGAGAAATCGCGTACGCCGGAGGCGCTGTCCGCCGATGGCATCGCCGAGACCGTCGCTGCTTTCGTCGAAGGCGCACGCCGGGCGAAGGAAGCCGGCTATGACGTCATCGAACTCCACGGCGCGCACGGCTACCTGATCAACGAGTTCCTCTCACCGCTGAGCAACCACCGTGAAGACGGCTACGGCGGGGACCGCGACAAGCGCTACCGCTTCCTGCGCGAGATCATCGATGGCGTGAAGACCGTCTGGGACGGCCCGCTGTTCGTCCGCATCTCCGCGAACGAGTACCATCCGGAAGGCAACACGCCGGACGACTACGCGTACTACGCCCGCCTCATGAAGAACCAGGGCGTCGACCTCATCGACTGCTCCTCCGGCGCCATCGTGCCGGCGGCGATCAAGCCGTATCCGGGCTACCAAGTCCCGCTAGCCGAGAAGATCCGCCGAGAAGCCGGCATTGCGACGGGGGCGGTAGGCCTTATCACCGAAGCGCAGCAGGCCGAAGAGATCCTGCAGAACGAGCGCGCCGATCTCGTCTTCCTCGGCCGCGAGCTGCTCCGCGATCCGTACTGGCCGCGCACCGCCGCCAAGGCGCTGCGGGTCGAGCTCGAAGGGCCGAAGCAGTACGGCCGGGGCTGGTAAGCCGCGCGAAGCCGTAAGGCCTCCCTGCTGCCATACGACCATAAAGGATTAGATTGACCCATAACGAACAGCGGCAGCCCATGGACGTGTAGATAAAGTCCTAGGCTGCCGCTGTTTCATTGAATGAACGTTCTCCGGAGTACTATCCTGTGGCCGGATCTTGCCTCAGTACTCGTGTTAAAGAATAACGGCCTCTCCCGCTTTGTAATGCCCCCCATTGTCAAGATACGAATTATTGAGGAATAAGTTATGTCCTCCAATCTCGTAGTCTATTGAATTAGGATGCGATCCGCTCTATCTTGTGCGTGTAGTGTTGGTCGGGCTTAGCACGATTAAGAGACTGGTGAGGGCGCTCCTCATTGTAAAATTGGACATAGCGAGCTATCCCTTTACGCAGCGCCTTGATCCCGAAGCACATTTGTCATACGCCGGTAACCGAAATAAGGGTGCTTCATGTACAGTTCATCGATTCAGTGCATGAGCTGCACATTCTCTTCGCTTTCCCGTTGCTCCTTACCTGGACGGTATACACTTATTCGGTTCACGCTGAGCAGGTCTGCCTGGCGCTTGATGGTAATCTCGGTATGGTCATGCTCCACCATGGCTTCACGGGCTTCCTGCGGTTCATTTGAGACCAGATTTTTTTGAGCCAATCGACCTCAACCGTAAGTTGACCGGCCAGCTTTTCCAGAGGCTCATGTTTGCTCTCGTATTCCTTTTTCAGTTTTTCAGTTTCTTGGGCTTTCTTCTCGAATACCGAGGAAGCACGCTCGAGGAAATCTGCCTTCCACCGCTAATTATAACCGGACTTAATTCGCACTTTGCTGCAATCTCGTTTACGGTCTGCTCTTCACGGAGGACCTCAGGACAACCTATACAACTTTATTCATATAAAGTTTCCCTATAATTACTAATGATGCTCTGAATTTTTCCGTATCGTTCTTCTAATGGTACGGAAAAATCATTCACAAACAACTCATCTTCAGGAAAATTTCTATATAACGTAAGTATAGTTTCAATGCATTCATTCAGTCTCTGCTCATACTCTACGGTCGAGATGTCCCCCCTCTTTGTAATTCTATTAGCAAAAACTTCTTGTAGCTGCCTTTCATTCATTTGATTAATTTGAGCTTTATCGAATGGAACAAATAAAATGTTACACACGATAGAGTTCGGAAACATTTGCTTAATCATAGTTAATCGTTCAAATTGGTTTGGCTCAAAAATTATTGTTTTACCTGATTCTGCTATCATACGTAAGGTTTTACGCTCTACCCCCACATAAAAGCCATAATACTTTCCGACAAAGCAAAGTTTGTCGTCGTAAAGCAACTCAAAAAAATGTTCTTCACTGATGAAAATTCGCTCAGCAGATGTCTCGTCTCCTCGCTTTTGTCTCGTGGTTACAATAGGAACTGTTATAAACGAATCTGGAAATTCTTTAGAGAGCATTCTGAGAATTGTACTTTTACCCGATGCGGAAGGCCCAAACAATGCCACAATTGGGACATTATTCGGTAGAGTGAAATTATTAGCCTTCGTTTTTGTCTCTAAATTCATAAATCATGTCCCCTTATATTTATCAATCTGGAATAAAAAATCACGGATAGCCTGATTAGGTGTGCCCCCCATCAATGGATCTGAATATAATTATGCACACTTACTCCTGTATTTGGAAGTAACAATATTGATTACAAACCCGTAACATATTGAGATAGGCCTTATTGATGTTTATAGCACCTACATTTAGGTTCACGTTAGTCCCGGTAAGAACGACGAGCAATCCTCTGGCGTTGCCGCCGAGCAATGGTCTCGCTGCACTTCGTATGCCGCCGGTCCGGCCGGCTCCCCGATCCGCTCCCTTAATTAATAAAGCTGCTCCCCGGCATCACCCGGAGGAGTAGCTTTTGTTTTACGCATTCATAAACTTCAAGCCCTAATCAAACGATCACGGACTTCTGTCAATGTGAATCCAAGCAGATTTTTCCCTGGCCATAACCAGCCTCAGTACTCGTGTTAAAGAAAAACGACCTCTCTGCTTTCAGAAAGGTCGTTCATTGAATGCCGCTTACGTTGCTTAGGAGATCCCCTTAACCACCTGGGTGAGAGCTTCGTGTACGGACGCAGCTGGACGACCGAGAAGCTTTTCAAAATCATTGCTCACGACTTCGAGTGCGCCTTCCCGAATGCCCTGCTGAATACCTGTAAGAATTGGGATCAAGAAGTCGGGTACGCCCGCGCCTTTCATGATATCAGCATAAGCCGCGTCGTCTACCTGCTGCACAGGAACATGCTTGTTCAATACCACCCCAAGAGCCGACGCAAGTTCTTCTTGAGTCATCAGCTTGCCGGAGAGCTCATAGATCGTATTCTCGTGGCCGTTCCCTGCCAGTACAGCCGCCGCCGCGGCCGCATAATCCTGCTGCATTGCCCATCCCACCTTGCCATTTCCTGCCGAGGTCACCCATGGGGCGCCTGCAAGTACGCCCTGAATGCTTGAAATTTCATTCTCCAGGTACCAGTTGTTGCGCAAGAATGAGTAAGGAATTCCTGTTTTCAGAATCGCTTCCTCTGTTGCTTTATGGGTGGGGGCAAGGAAAATATTGCTGTCCTGTGCATTGGCAAGACTCGTATAAGCAATAAATTGAACCCCGGCATGCACAGCCGCCTCTACCGCATGGGTATGTTGCCGAATCCTTGTTTCGTTGTCTCCATCAGCGGAAATAAGCAGCAAGCGGTCGATCCCTGCAAAAGCAGTGGTTAAGGTTTCAGGACGGTCGAAATCCCCCTGACGCACTTCCACTCTGCGTGCTTTAAATCCCTCTGCTTTCTCAGGATTTCGAACGCTGACCGCCAGTTGGTTGGCCGGTACGGATTTCAACAGCGTCTCTACCACTTTTGTCCCCAATTTGCCTGTTGCGCCAGTCACTAGAATTTTCATTGTCCATTCCTCCAATAATGTTTTGTAATTAAGCTTGTTACAACCATTTCGATTACAACAAAGCCATATAATAAAAGCTCTATGTTGATGAGCTTTTACTTGAACTTGTCGATGAGCTGGTTCAATGTCGTTTGTGCCAGCCTTTGTTCCATGACAGATTGAGCGTCTTTCAATTCGGCTTGAAGGACATTCTCGATATTCCGCCCAACGGGGCATGCAATATTAGGATTCTCGTGCATACGGAACAGTTGGTTCTCCTCCGTCACATTTACCGCACGATAAATGTCCAGCAGTGTAATTTGGGCGGGATCCTTGAGCAAGGTAGCGCCTCCCACACCCGGACGGACATCCACTAACCCCACTTTTTTCAACATCCCCATAATTCGCCGGATGATCACGGGATTCGTATTGACGCTGCCCGCTATAAAGTCGCCCGTGCAATCCTTAGGAATGACTGCAATGAGGGAGAGGATGTGCACTGCAATAGAAAAGCGCGTACTAATCTGCTTCAATAAGTATCACCACCGTTGTAACCAGTATAGTTCTAACTAAACGATTTGTCAATGTGAAGATCTCGCTCCCCTGCAGAAGCGGACATCATGATGAGATTGCCCTTAAGCGCAACTAATCGATACTACAGAAAAAGGGATCAGCTGCCGCGGCACGCTACCCCCTGGTTCCTTACTGGTTTTCTCCGTTACTTGGACTCTGCTCCGATTAAGCTTTTTGTGCGAAGAACACGGCAAAATCCAAATATTTGTACATACAATCCACTTCCGCAAACCCGGCTTCCCTCAGCCATCTAAGTTGATCGCCCGTTTTTGCATTTATATCTACTTTTCTTCTTTCGATAGAAGCCTCGATCGCTTCATGGGAGAGGCCGCTCTGCGAAATATATTCCAGCCACCGCTGTCGATAATAGGCATCCGCCGCTGCGGTTTCACCCTGCGCCTGATCGGCATTCACAAAGATACCGCCATCCTTGAGAGTCTGATGTATCGTCCGAAACAATTGTTTTTTGGCGGCGTGAGTCAAATGATGGATCGATAAAGACGAGATTACAATGTCATACTGCTCGGTAAATGAATAGTCGGAATAATCAGCAACGACATAAGTAACATTCGCAGCATCCCCGAACCTCGAACGGGCGCCCTCCAGCATGTTCTCACTAACATCGATCAGGGTAAAATGCGCATTAGGGTATTTCTGATAAACAAAACCAGAAAACAGCCCCGTTCCTGAGCCTAAATCAAGTATTCGCGGGGAGGCGTCGGCACTCTCCACCAGGGACAAAGCCATCCCATAAAACTCATCAAAACACGGAATAAGCTGACTTCTCTGACGGTCGTAATCGCCGGCGACGGCATCAAATAACTTTTTTACGGATTCGTTCATGGGGCCTGCCTCCTACACCATTTTCCATATTGTAAATAACCAAACCCTATATGTTAAATATATATAGCTTATTCACTATATAGTTAATGCCTATAATTCTGTGACGCCGGTTCTTACGGCCTTAGCAAATGGAGCCGCCATCTACGCCATTGGGCGATATCGCTGGTATTCAAGGCGTTAGAAGGCGCCCACAGCCAGCAGGGATCACCCCAAGGAGTCCTGCATCATTCAGATCGCGGCAGCCAATACGCCTCACTTGAGTATCAAGCATTGCTGGAAAAGCACAAGATGACAGGCAGCATGAGTCGCAAAGGGAACTGCTATGATAATGCTTGTATCGAATCTTTTCATAGTGTGATCAAGAAAGAATTGATCTTCTTGGAGAAATTCAGGACGCGGCAGCAGGCTCGCAAATACATATTTGAATACATCACTTGTTTCTATAATGGTAAGGGAATCCATTCTACCATAGGATACGTCACGCCCAACCAGTACGAACGCATGTACCGATCCGCAGTATAATTCTCTCGGTTTTATGTGTCTACTCTATTGACAGAGGTGCAGTAAAAGGTTAGTCCCTTTTTAGCCATAAAAATATCCCCTCCAAGTAGTCACTCTTTCCTCATCATAACATGATGGTTTTTTTGAGAGTGTCTACCTAAAGGGGATGATATCACTATTGCGGCTTTTAATTGGACGTGTCTCGTCACAACACTTAGTTAGCAGTACACTTGGGTCTTTATACCTTTACCGCAACCTCGTGCTCCCGCAATGTTGCGATCGGGTGGAGAAAGGAATGGTCGAATGGCATCAAATTCTCACCCTCCCGCACTTTGTTCACCCAATCCGGGTTGACGAGCGCACTCGTCCCAATGGCGACGAGGTCCGCGTCGCCTTTCTCCAGCAAGGACTCTGCTCTTTCCGGATCGCCCAGCTTCCCATTCGCGATGACTGGGATGCCGCCCCCGTGTCGTACGGCCAGCTCGGCAAGCGTAGGTCCGCCTTCCGAGAAGGCGGGGTTGAACGCTTTGTACTCCGTCGTATGGATGTAGCTCGGAGATGCTGCGGCCAGGTTCCTGAAGATGATCTCAGCCTCCTTCTCGCCGCCTGCCCATTTATGGTAGAAATCATTCACTTTCCCTTGCGAGATCCGGACGCCTACCGGATAGTCCCGACCCACGACTGCTCGAATCGCTTTGATGACTTCGACGATTATCTGGATACGCCCCTCGACCGAGCCACCGTATTCGTCCGTTCGACGATTCGTATAATCCGTAATAAATTGATCGAGCAGATAGCCGTTTGCCGCATGGACTTCGATGCCATCGAAGCCGATTTCTTGGGCGCGACGTGCGGCTTGCACGAAGCTTTCCACTGCACTACGAATTTCTTCGCGGGTCATTTCTCTCGGGACGGCGAATTCTCCGCTGCCCCCGTGTTCTTCAAGCATCATACCCAAAGGCTTCATGGCGGATGGAGCGAGCGGCGTGAATGCATCGTGTTGAACGAGTGCGCCTGCGTGCATCAGCTGCGCGACGATTTTGCCACCCTCTTTATGCACGGCCTCGACGACTGGCCGCCATGATTCGGCTTGCTCGTCGCTCGCGATGCCGGGCTGGTTCATGTAGCTTCGGCTGGCTGCCATTTCCGGATAAATCCCTTCCGTAATAATGAGACCGAAGCCACCTTTCGCGAAGCGAGCATAATAACGGGCCATGCGAGCATTCGCCAATCCGGACGGCTCTGCGCTCGTCCTGGTCATCGGAGACAGCACGGCCCGAGTAGACAGTGTCAGTTCCCCTAATTGAAACGTCGAGAAGAGATAAGGATAGCGTATCATTGTAAATTCCTCCTTTGTTATTAACAAGTGAAGTTCATTCTAGAAATGATTGTAAACTGCCGTTTCCATATCGTAAAATGATCATTAGAGATGGAGTCATCAATAATATTGATGTCTGGAAGATAGAGGTGCTCGACGATGGAACTAACGGATTTAAAAATGATCATGGTCATTATGAAAGAAGGCAACATTACGCGGGCGGCAGAGAAGCTGGACTATGTACAATCGAATATTACGATGAGGGTTCGCAAGCTGGAGCAGGAATTGGGCGTACAGTTGTTCCATAGACATACGAAGGGCGTCGAGCCGACCGAGAAGGGACGCCTCTTCTGCCAATATGCGGCGGACATTCTGCGTATGGTCGATGAGGCGACCCGGGCCGTCCAAGATCAGGATCAACCTTGCGGGCCGCTGAGAATCGGCGTTGTGGAGACGATCACCTCCTCAGCGCCGTTTATTCGGGCATTAATCGATTTCCAGAGCAGATGCCCTGAGGTTTCACTGTCGCTCGAAACAGGCACCTCTCCGAGCAATTACGAGAAGGTGGCGAACCGAGAGCTGGATGGCGCATTTTGCACGGGCGAATACGATTTATCCCAGATGCAAGTCGGTTATGAGGTACAGGAGCAAATCTTCCTGCTGACGAATGCTCTAGCACAGGAAGCTCCTGCTTCTTCCGAATTGGCGAATGCGGCGTGGGTCGTTTTTCCTGTAGGATGTCCGATACGCGCCGCAAATGAAGATTGGCTGCTGAGCGAGGGTGTACCGCACCTGAATAAGATCGAAGTCAGCACGCTCGATACGATGCTGAATTGCGTACGCGCAGGAATCGGTTACGCGCTGGTGACTAATACCGTCGTTGCTCGGGATGACGACCTGGTTCACGTTCATCCCGTCCCTGAACTGTACCGGTTCGTGACGACGCGATTGATTGCCCGTAAGGAGCCGTTTCAGAATAAAGCGTTCGACGCTTTTGCTGCATGTGTCAGGGCAGCTGGGGGCGAAGCATGAACCAGCCATTTTTACAACAATTTTAGAGGGGCCATTAAGGCCCCCCTGCCAGCGCCCGCAGCGTATCCTGGCGAATGACGGCCGCCGCATAGTACGGCGGGAAGAAATGCTTGTCATCCTTCAGCACCTTCAGCTTGAACTCCTGTATTCGGCCGTCCGTCGCAAAGGCGTCGTTCACGTCCACCGATCCTTCCCGTACGGCGGCGCTGTAGGTAAGACCGGCGTCTAGTCCCTTAACCATCTTGAAGCGGATGCCGTAGGCCGCTTGCAACCCCTTGCAGCCGTCCGGCCGCTGTCTTTTTGTTTCTCAAACCTCTTTTGTTTCTCAAACCTCGTATTTCTTAATAATAGGAAGGCTGCCCGTTACTTTAATGAAAAAAGCAGCCGATCGCATAACCAGCTGCTGCAGTGGTTTATTCAGCTATCGTTCCCAGTTTAGTTCAACAATGCTGCCGGTCGATATGCGGCGGCCTCCCTGTTGTAGTGAATGAAGCTATGGCCCCCTGTGAGCTCAAACTAAACTCTTAAGAGTGCTATTTTATTAGCTTTTCAATTCATCCCTCTGCATCTCCATTAGGGATTAACTTGCAGACAGATCTTCCCCAAATAATGGCTGTTGAGCGTTGCATGAGCTATAAAGGCATCCTCCAGAGTAAAAGTATGGCTGATGTGAACCGATAGTCTACCTTGGATGATGTAACGATGAAGTCTACCCATGATTTCAGGATCTGGTTCGCCGTTATATCCTTCTACTCTGATTCCTGAGGATATCCGTAATTCAGGGCGTATCCCATGAGGATATGCGACGCGTCCGCTTGCACGGATACAACCGAGTGCATGATTCGCGGTCTCTCCTGCTGCGGTGAACAGTGCAGCGTCGAATCCATCCGGGGCAAATTTCATTGCCATCGAAGTGATATCCCCGCCTTTACCATTTACAACCGCATCGCAACCAAGCTTCTGTACCATGGCAACACCGTCTTCACCCGAAGCAATTGCAAATACACGGGCTCCCATGCTTCTCGCGAGCTGAACCGCCATATGTCCTACCCCTCCGCTTGCACCGAAAATCATAACAGACTCTGCTTGTTGAAGTTTCAGTACATCTTCCAGCCCGCGCAAAGCGGTAATCCCGACTCCAGATATGACCGCAGCTTCCTGCTTGGTTAATCCATCTGGAATACGGGACACATATTGGGATTCAACGGCTGCGTACTCTGCATAGAAGCCTCCTTTAGGATTCAGAAACCCAGGTGCATAGACCAGATCTCCCAAGTTCACATTGGAAACCTTCTCACCCCGTGCAACAACCGTACCCGATCCTTCCGAACCGAGAATGTAAGGTAATTTCGGATTTGCACCTAGCATTTCCGCGTATCCGCCTTGCCGTTCGAATGCGTCCCACTCTCCCACACCGGCATATGCTAATCGAATCAACACGTCATCCGGACCCATTTTAGGCACATCGATCTCCTGCAGGCGTAACTCTTCTGGACCGCCGAATCTATGCAGAACTACAGCTTTCATTTTATCTGGACTCTTATTCACGCTTACCTCCTCCAATCAGCACATGTTTATCCTGCTTACAACAATTTATCATAATAACATGTCAATAATTGTCATAGTTAATAGGAAAGGCATGCCTCATTGATGTCCAAAAACAAGCTGCTGTTCGACCTTATTATGTATGTAAATTCAAGTCCCCGTTTACCGCTCAAGATGTAGCTCATGAATTCAATGTTTCCGTACGGACGGCTGAATAAGTGAGGTGGGCATTCCGCTCTATACAGAACCAGGCCGCAACGGTGGTCGCGCATCGAACAATCGGATATTCTTTAACGAGAACGGAGCATTCCTTAACGTCCCCCCCCCCCCCCCCCTAAATACGTTAAGTATAACTACAGATTAGCGAATGTACGTTCCTTTGCTAATTCCACGCTAAACTGCCCGTTACTTCAATGAAAAAGGGAGCAGTTGTCGCGGCGGCAAACTGCTTCCTGGTGTTGTGCTATCGACTCCCGATAGTTAAATTCTACTTTGGGATATCCATTATCTATCCGCGGAAGTAAGCACAAAAATAGACGGTACGCGATTAGGCAACCGTCTATTCTTGATTTCCGAAGGGAGCTCTATGAGTGTTGGGGATCTGGCGCTGATCGTACACAACAGTACATTCTATGAAAATACATCAACCTTGGAACTGTGGCTTGCCCCAGGTAACAATGCACAATTCCGAACTCAGTCCAATCAAGGCAACACAGCGGTGTAGGCGGCGGAATGACGAGCACAGGGGTTATCCTGGTTCTCTTCAGCCTGCTCGTGGGCGCTTTTTAAATACATAAGTTAATTTAGATGGCAGCCTTGTTTTGATTGTATGGTGCTAACGGCCAGTCGCCTTCTTCGTTGTGCTATCTCCCAGATAGGTTACAGTTTCCGCAGAGCCAGCGTTACCCCCAATAGTTTTTCATGAGGTCCGTGACCCAGAGCGGTTGCTTGATCTCCCGAGGTTGAGCAAATTCCTTCATTACAGGTTTTAAATCTAGTACTGGTGTCTCATTTATGGCATCAAGTCCTTTAACATAAATCTTTTTGCCTTCACGCTTTATTAATTCTACTGTAGTTAGTCCGATTTTGTTTGGTCTATTCTTTCCTCGTTGGGCGAAGATTCCTACTTTCGGATACGCTTTGTTATTCCGTGGGTGTCTTGCATCAATTTCGATGTTATCATCTTTTACTTTGTCAAAGTAAAAGATGACTTCTACATGTGAGAAATCCTCAATGCCCACAAGACTCTGTTCAGTATATCCATCTGCAAGCTCAATAGAGGAGATAACTTCACCCCAATAATCATCTTCTGTTGTTTCTCTACTATTTCTGACATAAGCAACCGGTTTCATGGTAATCATAATGTTTACCTCCCAATTTGAAGAAACAGCAAACGCAGCGAGCCTTTCTCAATAATACTTGTATCTCCCCCCACTTTTTGTTTCATTTGATGAAACAAGGTTCCGCTTGTTGGTACTATCTATTATACAGTCAAAGTTCCATTAGTTCAACAAGTCTGCCATTTAGTTCAATGAAATAGGCAGCCGATCACGTAGCCGGCTGCCGTCATGTCTTTATTGAACTAACGACTCCCGATAGTTCAATGATTCGTGCTGATGCTTGTCAAAAATTTTTGACAATAAATACCTTTAATTGTATTATAAAGGTGTAAAAACCTTTTTACAGGGGGGATCTGGATGGGATTATTAGTACAAATTCTCATAGGTATCTATTATGCTGTTGTCATTTTCGCTTGCATGTACATATGCGGCCATAAATCAAGCGGGGGTGACGAACGCCAGAAAGAAATCCGCAAACAAGCAACGCAAGCAAGCTGGATTGGAATGATGTTCTATGGCATAGAAAGGGGAATAAGAGAAATCCCTTTAGTAGAGCAGTTTTATAAGGAAACGATAATCGTGGGACCTTTTATACCGCAAAGCTGGGTGAGTAATTTACAAAATGGATTTGATGTTGTTTTGGTTGGACTTGTCTTTTATATTATTTTTTATATCCAGGCCAGAAGGAAACTGTCTTAATGAAAAATCGCATTAGACAACTGAGAGAAGAACATAAATTATCACAAGGCGATCTTGCTGCAAGGTGTCGTGTTTCCCGTCAAACAATCAATGCTATTGAAAACAATAAATACGATCCGACCTTGGAATTGGCTTTCCGCCTAGCCAGCGTGCTGGGTGTGAAAGTCGACGAGTTGTTTATTTATTGAGATAAGGGCAGTGGTTATGGCTGTCCTTTAAACATATTACAATTCTTCACTATCCTGCCCGTTACTTCAATGAAAAATAGAGCAGCCGCCGCGGCAAACTGCTCCTGGATCATTCAACTATCGTCTCCAGATAAGTTGAATCATTTTCTGAATTAATCACTGAAATCTTTAAACAGAGACTCCAATTCTTTAACATCATAAAAGTTTCCGTCATTTATAAATTTTTCAACCTCTACGGTACCATCTTCCAAAAATTCTATCTCCCACCGCTGACCAGGAATAGCAACTTCAACCATGATGGCTTCATTTCGGACTTTGTTTAATTTATAAAATATCTTACTATCCTCTAATTTGTTAAGAAAAGCAATTAACTCTCTTAGGCTCACGTAGATCACCTCACGCTTTCTGAACAGAGGGCGAGTAAAATACATCACTATGCATATGCTTGATTTTGTCCCAGTTCCCAGGATTGGTCGTGTCTAAAGCGCGGTGCTCCAGAATGGCTTGATATAGAGCGGTTTTTTGTTCCAAATGGGCAACGTGCTGTTTGGCTACTTCGAGCTTAACGAGCGCGTCTTCTTTATGCTCCATCATGAGTGCGTAGCGTTGCGGAATGGTCGAATCCCCTTCGAGACAGAGATCTATGTACATTTTAATCACTTCAATCGGCATCCCGGATTGCTTGAGGCATTTGATGCCATGCAGCCAGTTGATCGATTCTTCATCAAACATCCGAATATTGTTGTGATTACGCTGTACGCTTGGCACCAGACCTTTATCCGTGTAAAAGCGTACTGCGTGCTCGGTGAGTCCCGTTATTTGGGCGGCTTCTTTGACCGTATGCATGTGAAATCCCCCTGGGAAAAAATTTTGAATACAACTTGACTTCGTGTAACACGAAGGTTCTAAGCTTAGTGTAGCGCAAATGAGTTGTAAGTGGAATCCCCGCTGCAGCGCCCGATTCAGGGGATAAGCGCCGTTTGCTGTTCTACATTCGAACACTGGGAGGAATTACAATGCAAACCGTAACATTAAACAATGGTGTAAAAATGCCGATCATCGGCTTCGGTGTTTACCAAGTTCCTGATGCTGAAGAATGCGAGAACGCCGTATATGAAGCGTTGATGGCTGGTTACCGCCTAATCGATACCGCCGCCGGTTATCTGAATGAGGAAGCGGTCGGTCGCGCGATCAAGCGCAGCGGTATACCACGTGAAGAGCTGTTCATCACAACCAAGCTTTGGGTTCAGGATGCCAGCTACGAGAGAGCCAAGCTGGCGTTCGCCAAATCCCTGAAGAAGCTCCAGCTCGACTATCTGGATCTATACCTTATTCACCAGCCGTTCGGCGATTACTACGGCGCTTGGCGTGCGATGGAAGACCTGTACCGCGAAGGCAAGATCAAAGCGATCGGGGTCAGCAATTTCCTGCCTGACCGTTTGATGGACCTTATCGTGCATAACGAAATCGTGCCTGCCGTCAATCAGGTCGAAACGCACCCGTTCTACCACCAGATCGAGAGCGCCGCTTTTATGAAAGAGCAGGGAGTGCAGCACCAGTCGTGGGCGCCTTTCGCTGAAGGACGTAATAACTTGTTCGGGAACGAAGTGCTGGCCTCGATCGCAGAAAAACACAACAAGTCCGTCGCCCAAGTTGTGCTTCGCTGGCTTGTTCAGCGTGGAGTCGTTGTAATTCCGAAGTCGGTGAAGAAGGAACGGATCATCGAAAACTTCAATATTTTCGATTTTGAGTTAAGCGCGGACGACATCGAACATATTTCCACACTCGATACGCGGGAAAGTCTTTTTTTATCGTACCGCGATCCGGAAGTAGCCAAGATGATGGGCAGCTGGAAAGTCGATCTGTAAACTTTGATTAAACCGTAAACTCATCATGCGTCTATTGTCATCTATTAAGATAAAAAACCTTATATCTTCCTGCCGTTTTTGTAATTTGTATTATTTATAATGTCGTAATACTCTATAGGAAGCTGCGATTAGGAGGAATTCGATTAGGAGGAATACGAATGATCCAAATGAAAATCTCCACATATAAAGAGGCTGTTCAGCTTATTAATGAAGTGGGCATCTTGCCACTGGCACCACTTATTCCAAACCATCCCTCACTTTACGAAATCACTTATGGCGAGCAATGGTTAACGGGGACTGAAACGGATCCTTGGCTTTGGCGAACTCGACTTCCCAGTGATGGCGCAGCGGCTTACGGTAAATTCATTAAGAAAAAACCGGTTCTCATTTCACGCGAATTGTTCCCATTGGTTAAAGTCATTCTCGGAAGCCATATATCTATTGAAGTTCGTTATCAACAAGGTCTGATTTCGAAGGATGCTTTAGCGGTTTATCGACAAATCAGAGAGGAAGAAGGCATCGAAACCAGGTCGTTAAGATTAAAAACGAGAATGCATGGCAAAGAAATGAAGAAGACATTCGAACGGTCCCTTTTGGACTTGCAAGCAACTATGGATATTGTTATTTCTGGTGCCAAAGAAAGTCGGATCATTTTAGATAAGAATAGCGCGTGGAAGAGTACTTCATTCGAGTCAACCGACCATTGGATGGGGAACGTCGGCATACTTCCTTCTGATATTCGTGTGGAGCTTGCTAAGAAGGAACTGAAGAACGGCTTAACAGGGAAATGCAGTGCTCAGGCATTGGGATTTCTCAATAAATTATTTCAACTTGATTCCTAAATCCCTGATAATAACAACATATAGGAACTGCTGAATGCAGCTCCTATAAAATCATCTCCATTTGAATCCTCCGATCCAATTTCCTCCTCGTTCACATTCATATCCGTTCTGCTGATATATCGCAATCTGATCTGTTTGCCCACAGTTTAATTCCACCTTTTTCATGATAGTTGAGAACGGTCGCCCTCTCTCTAAAGCACTGCGATATTCGCATACACCGCCTATATAAAAACGCTACTGACAAAGGAATGTCAGTAGCGTTTTACCACTTTTTCGGCTTCTTCACGAATTCGAGTCCGGAATGATTCTGGCTCGAGCACCATCACATCGGCTCCCCAGCCAAGCACCCACCGCACCAATTCGTCCAATTGGCGTACACGTAAGACCACATGAAGCCCCTCTTCATCCTCTTTCATGTCTTCCATGTAATAATTGTTCGATTCTTTCACCTTATCTGCCAGGTCATGATTAAATCGAAGGCGGACCCGCAAGTGCCGATGATCCGTAGGCTGGTACTCCCTTAAGTTAAAATGGGCCGGCCGTTCGAAACGGTCTTCCAGTTCGAGAAGTTCGGTCATTCGGGACAAGCGGAAATGACGAATGTCTTGGCGCAGATCGCAGCGTGCCACGAGTATCCACGATCCTTGAACAAGCACTAGGCCATAGGGAGCAACGGTACGAACGCTATGGCGATTCCCTTCGGAATCCGCAAATCCTTTTGCATAGTGAAATCTGATCTTACGCTCATCTAATATCACTCGGCGAATCTTCTCGAGATAGTCCCTTTCTTGCGACGGCGTGACCTGCTTACCGGAAGAGAGTAAACGCATAGAATTGCGTACACGAGAGGTTTCAGTGCGAATGCCCTCTGGTAGAATGGCTTCTATTTTCCTGCGGGCAGCTTGAGCCCTGACATGGTAATCATCATCAAATCGCTGCTCGATAAAGTCCGTTCCCATGAGCAAGACCACAGCTTCTTCTACCGAGAAACTGACCGGCGGCAGGAAGTAGCCTTCCATCAAGGAATATCCGGTCCCCGGAGCTCCTATGATCGGCACGCGCGCTTCGCTGAGTGCCTGAATGTCGCGATAGATCGTTCGCACACTTGTCTCAAATAGGGCCGCCAAATCTTCGGCCCGTACCACTTTTTTTCTTTGCAGCTCCAGCACGATAGCTAACAAACGGTCTGTTTTGTTCATAGACTTCCCTCCCGCGGGTTTCTTCCAAACCACTTGCCGTTACTTATGATAAGGTTCTCCGCGCTGTTTGTCATGGCAAACTATTGCCTGGATAATTTTTTCATTGACATCCCAGTAAATGGACTATATATTGATTTTGATAATCATTATCATTTAGAACCCCTGCTGCTAATCCGCCTGTTCGAGGCTCCGACCTATGGAGTTGATACCGAGTTATTCGACACAATTTAAAAAACATACACGATAAAGGATGGCTATGCAAATGAACGCAAATCGGAAAATGACACTAGGAACCTTACTGATTTCGGCAATACTTATGATCGCACTGGTTGGCTGTTCAAGCCAGGAATCAAGTCCAACATCTACACCGTCATCGACTGAGAACACTTCGGCAAGCACCGCAAAGACTACAACAGAGCCCGCTTCCAAAGATGCAAAGACGGACTATCCGATCGTGATCAAGCATGCCTTCGGCGAAACTAAAATTCCAAGCAAGCCTGAACGCGTGGTTACGATTCAATGGGCGAATCATGATGTCGCTCTCGCTCTCGGCGTTGTGCCTGTCGGCTTCTCGGCGGCGAATTACGGCGTTCAGGATGGCAGCGGGCTTTTGCCTTGGACAGCCCAAAAGCTCAAAGAGCTCGGTGTAGACAAACCTCATATTTTCCAAGATACGGATGGGCTTGATTTTGAGGCGATATCAGACGCAAACCCGGATGTCATTCTTGCCGCTTACTCCGGTATCACCCAGGAAGACTATGATATTCTTAGCAAAATTGCTCCGGTGGTGGCTTATCAGACTAAGCCTTGGGTGACTACATGGCGTGAGCAAGTCCTATTGAATGCAACAGGCATGGGCATGAAAGCTGAGGGCGAACAGCTCATTAAGCGTACCGAGAACCTGATTAAAGAGAAAGCAAGCAAATATCCCGATATGCAAGGCAAAAAAGTGGTCTGGGCCAACTTCTCGGCTAAAGATATGTCTAAGATCAATGTATACACACCTGCAGATCCCCGCGGTGCTTTCCTGCAAGAGCTGGGCATGGTCTATCCTGAACGTGTAACGAAACAGATTACGGATGCCGCCAGCTACTCCTTTAATTTGAGCGCCGAGAATGCCGACATCCTTGGCGACGCAGATATCTTAATCGGATATGGCGATGAAAGCTTATACCAAGCAGTGAAAGCGGATCCCTTGCTC
This sequence comes from Paenibacillus caseinilyticus, assembly GCF_027533645.1. GTDB lineage: Bacteria > Bacillota > Bacilli > Paenibacillales > NBRC-103111 > Paenibacillus_G > Paenibacillus_G caseinilyticus. Next base: position 87,938 of record NZ_JAQAGY010000005.1, on the reverse strand, counting down.
GGCAAAATTCCAGCGGTCCAAAGAGGTTCTGTTGTGTTTATTGGTAACGGCACACCTATGGCAGCTTCCGGCAACCCGAATCCGCTTTCGATTGCTTATACCATTGATGATTACCTCGAATTAATCGGAGGTGCCCTTAAGAAGATCAATGAATAGTTCATCGGTTTCAGCAAACAAACGGCTAAGCCCGCCGATCCCGCGGAATTTCACGTTAGTTCTCGTCATTTGTGTTGTTTTGCTCGGCATATGCGTGTTCGCCTCTCTGGTCTTGGGCTCCCGGCCGGTGAGATTTCATGAACTGATCGACGGTTTATTTCACCCGGGCGTAGATTCCTACGGGGCAGACGTGGTGCGCAAGCGGATTTCCCGAACGGTATTCGGATTATGCTGCGGTGCGGCACTCGGCGTCTCCGGAGCGCTGATGCAAGCGGTCACTCGCAACCCGATTGCTGACCCGAGTATCCTGGGAGTGAACACCGGCGCATCCTTGTTTGTGGTTTGCGGCATTGCGTTCTTGAACATAAGCACCGCGAATCAATATATATGGCTAGCTTTGGCCGGGGCTATGCTTACCGCCGTTTTCGTATTCGGAATCGGTTCCATGGGGCGTGGCGGTGCAACGCCCCTTAAGCTTGTTCTGGCGGGAGCCGCCACAAGCGCCGCGCTGTCATCGCTAGTCAGCGCAATCATGATCCCGCGCTCTTACGTCATGGATCAATTCAGGTTTTGGCAGGTGGGAAGCGTCGGCTCAGCCCATTGGAGCGCGATCGGCACCTTTACACCGTTTCTGATCATCGGCATACTGATCGGTATCATGGCTGCGCCGGCACTGAATGCGCTGGCACTAGGAGAAGATGCCGCGACCGGGCTGGGCGTTCGAACAGGAGTACTGCGGTTCGTTGCGGCTTTTGCCGGTGTTCTTCTGTGCGGAGCGACTACTGCGCTGGCAGGTCCTATCGGCTTTATCGGGCTATTATCCACGCATGTCATACGCCTGATGCTTGGCCCTGACTTGCGATTTATTATACCGATGTCGGCTATTTCGGGGGCGGTCATTCTGACTGTATCTGATGTCGCCGGCAGGCTCATCGGCAGTCCCGGAGAGCTTGAAGTCGGCGTAGTTACGGCATTCATTGGAGCTCCGATCCTAATCCTATTAGCTATGAGAGCGAAAGTGCGTTCATTATGACAACTAAATCGATTGCCTTTATTAGGGCGGGAAGACGTCAAAGACACCGCCGATGGATCCTTGTTACCAGCTTATTGGCGTTCCTGGCTTGCCTGCTTTGCTGTGCCATGCTTTTACTGGGGAGCACCATCTATCCCATTAAAGATGTGCTCCGAGCGCTTTCGGGCGAGCAGCTCAAAGGTGTGTCTTTTGCGGTGAACACGGTACGTCTACCGAGAATGCTGGCAGGCCTTTTGGCCGGATTCGCTTTCGGGCTGGCCGGAACCACCTTCCAGACCATGCTGCGCAACCCGCTCGCGAACCCGAATGTCATCGGAATTACTGCCGGCTCCAGCGCAGCGGCCGTTTTTTGCATCATCATCCTTCACACCAGCGAAACGGTTGTATCCATTGCTTCGGTGATTGCCGGCCTTGCCACGGTTATCCTTATTTATTTGTTATCCAGGGGAAGGGCCTTCTCGGTCGGGCGAGTCATCCTGGTCGGCATAGGCATACAGGCCATGCTAAGCGCCGTCGTATCCTATCTGCTGCTCGTCGGCGCACAGCAGGATATTCCCGCAGCGCTCCGATGGCTGAGCGGCAGCCTCAATGGCTCCCAGATGCACGAGCTTCCATCGCTTGTGATATCGGTTTTGGTTTTTGCGCCTATTATTATCTTGCTGGGCAAACCGCTAAGTATATTGGAGCTTGGCGAACAATCGGCCGCTTCTCTTGGAGTGAGTACGGACAGGACAAGAATTGTGCTTATTCTGAGCTCCGTCTGCCTGATCGCTCTGGCTACCGCTGTCACAGGTCCCATTGCCTTTGTCGCTTTCCTTTCGGGACCGATCGCCAAACGATTGGTCGGATCCGGCTTTTCGAACGCTATTCCGGCCGGTCTGGTTGGCGCGAATTTGGTTTTGGCAGCAGATCTGATTGGGCAATTTGCCTTTGAGGTCCGGTTCCCAGCAGGCATCATCACCGGGATCCTCGGAGCGCCGTATCTGATCTTCTTGCTAATCCGAATGAATCGAAAGGGAGATTTATAATGAAGCCGACACATCTTTTTCAGGCCGAGCAGCTTGTTGCGGGCTATGATCATAAGACGGTTGTCCAAGGCGTAAGCCTGGAGATCCCCAGCAACAAAATTAGCGTTATTATTGGAGCCAATGCCTGCGGCAAGTCTACGCTGCTTAAAACACTGGCAAGGCTTATCAAGCCTGCATCCGGCCAAATCACCCTTGACGGAAGGCCGCTCGGCAAATTCCCGCCCAAGCCATTGGCGCGGGTTCTAGGACTGCTGCCGCAATCCCCCATTGTTCCGGAAGGCATTGCTGTAGCGGATTTGGTTGGGCGAGGGAGGTTTCCGCACCAATCCTTACTCAGCGGATGGACCAAGAAGGATGATAAGGCCGTGGCCGATGCGATGGAGATGATGAATATCACGGAGCTTGCAAACCGTCATATGGACGAGCTGTCAGGCGGTCAAAGACAGCGTGTCTGGATTGCCATGGCTCTGGCGCAGCAGACCGATATATTATTCCTCGATGAACCGACCACCTTCTTGGATATCACCTATCAGGTCGAAATTCTTGACCTGCTCACAGACCTTAACCGAAAGCAAGGAACGACGATTGTCATGGTGCTTCATGATATCAACTTGTCCGCCCGTTATGCAGACCATATTTTTGCGCTTCGTCAAGGACAGCTCGTGGCAGAGGGCGAGCCATCCAAGGTGATTACAAGCGCCTTGGTGAAAGACATTTTCGGACTGGACAGCACGGTGATCGAAGACCCCATCTCGGGCTCTCCTCTTGTGGTGCCCATAGGGCGATATCATGTGAATTAATAAGGGCGCTCGCGTTGAGCGCCTTCTTTCTTTGATTCCCTTCGGTTCATCGTGTAATTGTGGTACGGTTCCCCGCCTGGTTCAATTGTTGGCTTCGATCTCTGCACCCGTGAAGATACCCATGCCGAAAAAGATAAGAACGGGTTGATTGCCAGCTTCTTCAACTGTAACTAATCCATCACGTGCGTTGCAAAAGCAGCGATCGCGGTGTTAGCGGCAAGTTTATCATACGGTGACAACAAAAAGAGCCGCAGAATACCGGCGGTCATGCCGGTGCCCTGCGACTGTGTGGCGCGTATCGGATCAAGAGACTTCGTTCATTGGGTTTGCTCGTCCGCCGAGGGGCCATACATGCCCGGCACCGGAATATCGAGAAGCCGCAGGTAAACCCCGAGCTGCGCCCGGTGGTGGACCATGTGGCTTAAACCGAAGGTGCGCAGCGCGATCGCCCGCGGAGCGCGGAGAATGATATGGTCGCCGTGGCGCAGCGTCCATTCCTCGCCGAGCGTGTTCTCGTCACATTCGGCGAGCAGCTGCTCAAGCTTGCCGACGTTGGCGTCGAATTCCTCCAGAACGTCAGCGCGTTGTTCCAAAGCCTCACGCCGCAGCGGTACGGTCGCAAGATCGAACTCCGCATACTGAAAAATGGCGATTTGCCAGTTCAGCAGGTTGACCAGGTGCGTAGCCAGCCCGCCGAGCGTCATCGATTTCTCGTGCGGCTTCCACGACATATGCTCCTCGGGCAAGCGTTCCAGAATGCGGCGCGTAGCCGCCAGTTCCTGCGCTGCGTCACCGACGATCAGTTGTTTGGCCATACATCCCTCTCCTCCCTCATTTGCGTTATTCAGCCCAAGAGCTGAATAACGGCATATCTTCCTACCCCAGAATAACCCTTTTTTTCCTTCTATACAACTCGCTTGGAAAAGAACCCCGAGCTCTACACGAATTCCTTCCTTACGCTATCTGCCATGGTTGTGGGGATTAGCGAGTGCCGCCAGAATCAAAAGCAGCCGCTCACCTTTCAGACAATGTAACTGCGTCATCCTCCCCCTTACTTCAACGCGAAGCAGGGAGCAGCTGCCGCGCCGCGGCATCCGCTCCCTGCTTACTGCGCTATCGATACCTGAATTTGATTCCGCCCATTTAGTGAATATCGTGTTTTTTGAAGTTTCCGCCTTTCACTTCGGCAACATCGTACACCATAACAAAAGCACTCGAGTCGATTTCGTAAATGATTTCTTTCATTTTGCTTTCTTCCAAACGGTTAATGACGCAAGTAATTTCTTTGAACTTTTCGTTGGAATATCCGCCTTGCACCAGGTTATATGTAGCCCCCCGCCCCAAGCGGTCACGAATGGTTTCTACCATGATTTCGGGATGTTTGGTAATAATGATAAAGGTTTTGGCTCCGCTTAAGCCTTCTTCAACGATATGAATCACTTTGGAGGCAATATAATAAGCAATCGCTGACAAAAAAGCCCCTTGAAGGCCGAATACCGTCGAGACGACGATAAACACAAACATATTGAGGAATAAGATCAGATCGCTTGTACCAAAAGGCAATTTTCGGGAAAGCAATACGGCTAACATATCAATACCATCCAATGCACCGCCATTCCGTAGTGCCAACCCCATTCCAAAACCGATAATAATCCCACCGACAACGGTGATCAGCAGCGTGTCACCTTCAATGATGGGTGAGATGTGATGCAAAACGGCCGTGCCGACGGCCAGCGAGGCAATACCGATCACGGAATAAATGGCAAAACTTTTTCCGATTTGCTTGTAGCCCAAAAATATAAATGGAATATTAAGAATAGCGATCAACAGCCCTAGCGGCAATCCGGTAAGTTCGAATCCAACGATGCTTAAACCCGTTACACCGCCGTCGGACACATTATTTGGAATCAAAACGGCCTCTAGCCCATAGGCTGTGATGAATCCCCCAAGTATGACAGCAATTCCTCGTAAAACCTTTTTTAATAAGGCAAGTTGTTTTTGCTCCGTCTTCATCTATTGACCCCATTTCGTTTTAAATACTCCTTCTGGTTATTGATTATTTTCCAATCAAAAAGTAAGCATGGTTTAATTTTACCTGATCACAGTACAAATATCACATTATCTCCAGCAGGGATGCCATAACATGCGATCGCTTGCGTAAACTGCCCTTTAACGCGGCGAAGGCAGCCGATCGATTCTCCGCCGGCTGCCCTCGTTTTTATATGATTGTTCTCGCAAGCCTTTACTACTACTGCCCCAGCGATACAAGGCTCGTTCAAAGACGCATTAAAACCATTTCACCTCAATGTATATAAGATAAATATTCAAATGCGGTTGCTCCATACACGCTTTTGAAGTGTTTATTTAAATGGGTTAAATCAACAAAACCACACTCAGCTACTGCTGAATAGACATCCCCATTCTTTTCGATTAACCGCTTTGCACGTTCGATCTTGCAGTTAAGAAAATATTGGTATGGTGAAATCCCAGTATGTACCTTGAATAATCGGATTAACTGAAATTTCGATAAATGAAGCTCGCTGCAAATATCATCAAGCTTGAGTACATGCTCTAAGTTGGCATGTATCATATCCTTTGCTTTTTTAAGCAGTGCGTTATCCTTCTTGCTGTCTGTAGAAAGATTGCTTGGAACAAGGCGATTCGTAAGGGATAGGAGCAATTCACTGCATAACGCCTCTTCTTTTTCACTTAATATGGCATAAGAAAGACTTAATATTCGTTGTTCAAGTCTATAGTCATACACAATAGGAGTTGAAAAACGTACGATATCCTTTTTCTCAATAGCCTCTAAGAGCAATTGGGGCTCAATATATAACATCACATAATCCAGGCCTGTATGATCGTGTGCCATGCCGTCATGGGCCTGTTCCGGGTTAAACAGCATAATCCCGCTTTGATAGGATAATTGTAAAGTGCCATCCATGTTATAGTGCTGGATACCACGTAGTGTAACCCCTACTGCATACTCCTGGTGAGCGTGCTTTTTATACTTAAACTCCGTCATACTTGCTGATAATGCTGTAATCCCTGCCGATTTTTTATAGACGAATTTGTCCATTTGCAACACCTCTGTATAAGCTTGCCTACATCCATATCATAATGGCAGCGTAAGCTAAAAATAAGGCCATCGTTACATTAACCGTCTTATTATGCTTCTGTAAAAACGCCTTGAAGAGCGTACCGAAAAGCACCCATGTCGTAAAAGCTAAGAATCCAATAAGCGTTATAGCCAGTATGCTGATTGACACCGCAGAAACCGCGTTATAGTAGGGCATAACAAATGTCGGGATTACCGTTATTGTGAATATCACTACCTTGGGATTCAAAAACTGCATAAGAAAGCCAGATAGAAAGGTAGCCGTTTGGTTAACCGTCGAGGTTGATTTATCCGTTTGGTAGAGCTGATAAGCTAGATAGAACATATAACCGCTTCCTATGATCTGCATCAACACTACTAATTTCGGTATGATCGTTAGAAGCATCGTATTCAAACCAGCAGAGATGACAAGTAATAAACCAAAACCCATCGTTGCCCCATAAGAATATTCCATCGCCTGTCTTGCTCCAAATTTATGCACGGTGGATAATATAACAATATTCGTTGGTCCGGGTGTAAATGTAGCAATCAAACAATAAATCAAAAAAGATGTAATATCCATGAGAACGCTCCCTTCAAGCTCTTCTCATATCCTACATCTTACAACGAAATCGCATATAGTATATTATTGCGGCTGCAGTTATTTCTCCGCCATGGATCTGCCCTTACAGGTAAGACCACAACCATGCGCTTGATTTCTTCTTCATCCTTCAGCCCGGGTATTTACTATGCTGCCTCTTTCATGCTTACCTCGACCGGAAATAGATGGGATGTCTTCCACATCGCCCAGCATCGCGCCGGCAATCGTCAGAACATCCCGATTCAAAATGCAGATGGTAGGGCCCATGCAGCCAGCTTATTCTTGGCGTCGCCCCGCTGATGCGCAGTTGCTCATTCAACAGTGCAGCGGCATCCTGTGCCTTCTGTTCTTTGGCCAGCTCGAACACCGTGCGCAAAGATGCTAATTTATCTAATGGCTGGCACCTTTGATCGATACTTAAAAAAAATTATATATACCTTCTTGGTAATATCTATATTCTTCATCTGTTATCCTCAATCTACCATAGGATTCATAAAATAATTCTTTATCACCCTTTTGATCAAATACATCCTGTTTAGGCCTGATCGCAAGCGCGATATCAAATCGCGGATCACCGAATGCAGCTCTGGGCCAATCAATAATGCCAATTACATTATTGCAGTTAACCAATACATTATTTGTGTGAAAATCGCCATGAATCAGAGTATTGTCAATCGGTTTAGGTCTATCCTTTTTCAGTCGCAAAAGCAATTCTTCCGTGCCATCCACATCATAATTAGCAACATTCCAGCTTGCTTTCATGAGCATCGTATCTAACCAAGATTGCTCATTCTTTTGCAATCCAATAGGGCATTGGCTTTCATGGATTTGCTTTAAACATAAACCATAGTTAGATATAACTTTTTCTCTATCCCTAGGATTAGGATTATCGCTCAGGAAATGTCTCAAGCTAATTCCATCTATATAATCCATGAGCAGCCATCTTGATTTATCCTGAATATGGAAAGCATATGCCTTTGGGACGGGTAGTCCAGTAGTCGAAAGATATTGCAAGGCCTTATGTTCCTCTGATAACCATTCATTAAATAAACCATGCTCCGTCTTTTTAATAATGAACTGGTGATCACGGGTGTCAATCTTAACAACAAGCGAAGTATGCCCTTGCCGAGGGAATGAGATGTTTTGAATCGCACCTATTTGATCTACAAGTTCAACAGGAATATCATGTACGTCCATCGCGCTCTCCTCTTCAAGATTATGGAATGGGCCAAGTCAAAAGTAATAGCTCACTTCCAAATCGCCATAAAACTCCGGATTGCTCTTTTCCTTTTTTAAGATGATTTCAAGTACCAATTCCTCTTGACCTTCCATTTCTCCGCATCGGATACTCACAGAATACCAACCTCTTTCGATAGCAAAAGTAAGAGAGTTGTTTGTATGGATGGAGTCTATATTCTTGAAATAACCTACCCCTGCAACCCGAAGTTGGCCTGACTCCGTGTGGAATACCCAGCCGGAAGAGCTTACCTTCGTTTCATTCTCATTTAATAATAAGGACCTTTTATCATCATGGAACGCAATATGAAATTGATAATAGCTAGTATTAAGACCTATTACAGGTATAGCAATTCCATTCTTAGTAATATTGTCGCCATGCTCCGTTTCAGTGAAGTATTGAAGAACATCCCTATCTTGTAATTGATTTATCTCCAAGTAATTTTGTAATAAGACAGGTTCATATAGTACAAACCCGTTCAGCTCCGAAAACAAACTTTTTATATTACCCACACCCTATCATAGATACTTGATAGACCATACAAACCCCATTTTTCATTCTGATTCCGGCGGTTCACTTAGCATCCATGGAATATTCGCTTCAAACTCTATCCGGATTGTGGGTTCAGGAAAATCCTCTGCGATTAATGACGGAACGGTTCAGGTTCAACGATGGCTCCTCCCATCCACTGGACGCTGGAAATGTTGGCGCGCGCGCTCAACCTCTACCCGGGTCGCGCAACCCTCGGCATGATCGTTGATTAACCCCATCGCTTGCATGAAGGCATACACCGTAGTAGGCCCGACGAATTTCCAGCCCTGCTGTTTGAGCTCCTTCGACAGCGCGATCGATTGCGCCGAGGTCGATGCGGTCTGCGGCGCTGCCAGCTGACTCCGGTCCGGCTCGTACCGCCAGATGAAGGCGGCTAGCGAGCCTTCGCGTTGAATGAGCTCCTGCACCCGCTGCGCATTGTTAATAACCGCCTCGATCTTGCCGCGATGTCGGATGATGCCTTCATTTCCGAGCAATCGGCCCAGGTCACGCTCCGTATAGCATGCGATTCGGTCGAAATCAAACTGATGGAACGCCTCGCGGAAGTTCTCGCGTTTGGCAAGGATGGTACGCCAGCTCAGTCCGGATTGGAATCCCTCCAGACTTAATTTCTCGAACAACCGTCGATCGTCGCTGACCGGAAATCCCCATTCGGTGTCGTGATAATGCGGAAATTCCGGCGCGGCGCCGCACCAGCTGCAGCGCGGTTTGCCATCTTGCCCCACTATCGTCGTGCTCATAGGCCCCCTCCTGATTCGTGCGCAAGCTGCGTGGCGTTTGCCATACAGCTCAACCAGTCACACATCTGCTCGACCTCATGCTTAATGAATCCCTCGTCCCGAAACGCTTGCGCCAGCGTGGCGACCCCTTGGCTGCGGGCGAGGAGATGCATCGCCAGCTCGTCGGCGTCTGCTTCGCGGCCGAGCTGCACGAACTGCCGGCTCAGCCAGGAACGAAACAAGGAGAACAGCTCGCTTGCCTCCGCCTTCGAGGCATGATTGAGCTTCGCCAGTTCCGTGCAGAGCGTGCCGACCGGGCAACCGTACATGGTAATATCAGCCTGGTTGGCAATCAGAATATGGATAAAGCTCTTGATCCGATCCTCGGGCCGCTCTCCTTCGTCTTCCCATTGCACCAGCATGTTCCGGGTATTCTCCAGCCGCAGCTCAATCACGGCAGCCAGAATCTCGTCCTTCGATTTGAAGTGATAATAGAAGTTCCCCTTGGAAATTTGCACAGAATCGGCAATATCCGCGAAGGATGTATGCTCGTAACCCCGCTGATAGAACAGCCGGTCGGCCGATTCGACGATGTGCTCGCGAGTTATTTTACCTTTCATGCCTAACACCTCCGTCGCCGACCACACCTCCAAGGTCAGTCGGCTTACTTATGCTTCCTCACCGCAGTAAAAGGAATAATCGATGTAACCCTCTTCGCCGCCTTGGTAGAACGTGGCGGGATCGGCTTCATTCAATGGCAGGCCCTCCCGATAGCGGCGCACCAGATCCGGATTGGCCAAGAACGGGGCCCCAAAAGCAACCAAATCCGCGGCGCCGCTGCGTAACGCTGTTTGGGCACGAAGCAAGTCATAGCCATTGTTAGCGATATACGTACCCGCAAACTTCGAACGCAAGGCTCGATAGTCCAGCTCACTGTTCCTCGTCATCATATCACCTTCGAGCACATGCAGATACGCCAAACCGCGCGGACTGAGCTGCTCGGCAAAATACGAGAAATGCTTCTGCGGGTTGGAATCCGACATGGAGTTGAACCGGTTCTCCGGGGTCAAGCGTACGCCTACACGCTGGGCCGGCCACACCGCACAAACCGCATCGAGGACTTCGTTCAGCAGGCGCATCCGATTCTGCACGCTGCCCCCATACGCATCGGTGCGGCGGTTGCTGCCGTCGCGGAGGAATTGATCGATCACATAACCGTTCGCGCCGTGTACCTCCACGCCATCAAAGCCGGCTTGTTTGGCCATCTCTGCAGCGCGTTGGAACTGCGCTGCCATCTTCGGAATTTCAGAGGTCTCCAGCGCGCGCGGCATCACATAATCGTGCTTTCCGGTATAGGTATAGACCTGTCCCTCCGGCCGCAGTGCCGACGGAGCCACTGGCGTCGCGTGGTCCGGCTGCAAGCTCGGGTGGGAGATCCTCCCGCAATGCTGCAGCTGAAGAAAGATACGTCCGCCGGCGGAGTGCACCGCATCAGTCACGCGGCGCCAGCTGACAGCTTGGGTATCCGTATAGATCCCCGGGGTGAACGGGTAGCCGACCGCCTCCGGTGAAACGGGGGCAGACTCTGTAATGATGAGACCGGCACTGGCACGTTGTTGATAGTAGGTCACCATCATGGGCGGCACAACACCGCTAGCATCGGCGCGATTACGAGTCATCGGTGCCATGACCATCCGGTTGGACAGTGTCAGATCACCCAGCTGAACAGGCTCAAATAATTCATTTGACATTATGATCTCATCTCCTTCAAAATTCTGCAACACAATTAGGACGAACGTCCAATTTAATGAGATATTAGCACGATCGTCCTAATTCGTCAATTGAAAAAGGACTGCAACGGGATGCCGCCTTACAACCCGTTCCAGCCCTCAAAGCATTGCTGCGTTATCCTCCATAGACACCGCTTCCATAATCCTGCACACCCTACACATTCTGGGGAGCAGAATGGTAATTCCGTACCCGAGCCTTTCTTGCTGTGAATATCTACCCTCCCGTTCATCGCACGGATGAGGCCGAAGGCCACCATGGTCCCGACAAGCACCGCTGAATTGCGCAGGCTTCCGTACAAAGCTGCTACCACCAGCGCCGTGAAACGAAGATCCAAGTAATACCCGTCCGCCTGTAATCTTCCGGACCCCCGCAGGTCCTTCCCTTGAACTTCGGCGCCCAAAAAAGGCCCGGAGGCGGCACCTCTTTCGGTGCGATCCGGGCCTGTCAGTTATCACAAAAATGTTCGGTCGTTACGCGTTCGTCTTCGCCTTGATGACCTCGAGCGGCTTGTGGTTGCCGTACTTCGGATACTCGCGGGTCGACGGGGCGGCCCACTTCGCAGCGTTGGAGAGCACGCGGCGCACTTGTTCGTTGTAGTACGTCGGGTAGGTCTCGTGCCCTGGGCGGAAGTAGAAGATCTTGCCTTGGCCGCGGGAGAAGGTGCAGCCGCTGCGGAACACTTCGCCGCCTTCGAACCAAGACACCATGATGAGCTCATCCGGCGCCGGGATGTCGAAGTGCTCGCCGTACATCTCTTCTTCTTCGAAGTCGATGTATTCGCCTATGCCTTCTACAATCGGGTGGCCCGGGCTCACGACCCAGATGCGCTCCTTCTCGTCGGCCTCGCGCCACTTCAGGTCGCAGGAGGTGCCCATCAGCGTCTTGAAAATCTTCGAGAAATGGCCGGAGTGCAGCACGATCAGCCCCATGCCATGCAGGACGCGGTCCTGCACGCGTTTCACGATATCATCGCTCACTTCGTCGTGGGCCATATGCCCCCACCAGAAGAGGACATCGGTGTTGTCGAGCACTTCCTGCGTCAGGCCATGCTCCGGCTCATCAAGCGTCGCGTACGTGACCTCGACTTCGTCGCCCAGCCCTTCGCCGATGGCGGTATGAATGCCGTTCGGGTAGACGGCGCGGACTTTCTCGTTCTTTTTTTCATGACGGAATTCATTCCATACGGTAACGCGCAGTTTGGGCTGTGCCATTAGCGGATCCCTCCAAGGTTTGATTGATATGGTGAATAGGATGATCAGATACCACTGAGTATATTGATTCTTTACCCAAAAAGATATGCTCGATCCTGCCTGGGTCTTATGCAAAAATGCCATGGTTGTTGATTCGTGATATACTGGGGGTGTCAGGCCTGGATCCTTCATCAGGCTGCGCTTGAATACGTATACATATTATGGAAGTGTCCATGTTGGTGGAGCGAGGTGCACGAGACCTGTTGATGAATGCGGCGCTGGACTCGCCTCTCGAGGCGATCAATGAGGAAGTTGTGGTCTATCAGAATCCGCTGCTGCGGCTGAAAATCTGGGAGCTGTTCTGGGACCTGCCCACGTACGGTATTCCGGAGCGGTGGCACTGGCATTATCATAAAGAAGTAGAGTTTCTCGTCGTGCTCGAGGGACAGCTCGGGGTGCAGACGAAGGACGACTCCTGCACGCTCGGCCCCGGCGATGTCATGCTGCTCGGCGCGTCACAGCTGCACCGCACGTATAAACCGGATGCGTCGGCGATCCGGCAGGTGGTGTTCCAGCTCGACCTGTCGCAGCACTTCGACCAGAGCACGATGCCGTATCTCTCCGCGTTCTCCGAGCTGACCCGGCCGCTCGGAGAACTCAATTATATTTTTCGGGAGAATGAGGCGGCCCGCCGGGAAGCCTTCGGGCTCGTGATGGACATCTACGAGGAGTCGCAGAACCGGCTGCGGGGCTATGAGATGGCGATCTCGTCATCGATCAAGCGGCTGATGCTCCTGCTGCTGCGCTGCGATCACCGCGGCGTCCTAGGCGGCACGGACGACAGCGAACTGCTGCGGCTGCGCCCCGCCCTCGACTACGTCGACCGCCACCTCGGCGAGAAGATCGCGGTCGAGGACGTATGCGGGCTGCTCAATCTCAGCTACCACTATTTTATCAAGTACTTCAAGAAGGCGATGGGCCTCTCCTTCGTCGACTACGTGAACTACAAGCGGGTCAAAACCGCCGAGCGTCTCCTGCTCACCCGCGATCTGAGCATCATGGAAGTCGGCTTCGAGGTCGGCATCCCGAACATGGCCCAGTTCTACAAGCTCTTCAAACGGCACAACCAGTGCTCGCCGAAGGAGTTCCGCCAGCGCATGCGCAGCCAGGCCGGCCTCGGCACCGTAGAAGACGCCAGGGTGTAGGGCCTTGGCGGAGGGCCGAAGCCGCGTAATGGCGCGGATGATGTGCGGACGCGTAGGCTGGTGGGGGCGCGCGGAGCGCGGACAAAGCGTGCAGACAGATCGGGGTCGCAGCGTCGCAAGCGGTGCATGGACAAAGCGTGCAGGCGGTGCGTGGTCGCAGTGCCGCCCGGCCGCTGCCAAAGAAACCGGCGGTTTTGATTAAATATCAAAACCGCCGGTTTCTTTGGCGTATGCTATGCTGCTGTGGCGCCTCCATACTTTTCCGTCATAGCAGCGTTATTTATATCCCTGTGAGCGGGTGCGCCTTTCAAGTTCAGCCGGATACGGCCGGAACCACATGTTCCTTAATCAGTGTCCACCTATCACGCGGATTAGGAATGAACTCGGATGCAATGGCTACGACCAGGTCTTTGTCCGGTATGCAGCAGATGACATTCCCGCCATCGCCAAGTGCCAAGTATGCGGAAATTCCGTCCTCTTCGCGCAACCACCAAAGGTATCCGTAATGATTGGGGTTCATAGCTGTTGATTCTTCTATCCATGTCTCCGGAATAACCTGATGACGGTCCCACACCCCCCGGTTCAGATATAGAAAACCAAACCGCGCCATATCCCGGGGAGTCAGCGTAAGTCCCCATCCTCCTGTGGAGTTGCCCTGCGGGTCTTTCACCCATCCCTTCACCTTATCTCCGAATAAGTCATCAAATCCAAATGCCTCCATGTCATTATCCGGGATCGCCTTCATTCCGATAGGTTTGAATAAGCGTTCGACCGCAAACTCCCGGGCGCTTTGTCCTGTGCTGCGGGTGATGATAGCCGACAGCAGGTGCGCCCCTGCGGTGGAATATTTGAAAGCTCCCCTGCTCCCCTTGTGACCCAGCATATCGAGAGCATATGAGGTCCAGTCGGGCTGCATGCACATCTTGTCCAGCGGCTCGTGCCAGTCTGCGAATGAATAGGGGGCTGTCATCGTAAGGAGGTCGCGTATGGTGATTTCCCGTTTCTGCTTATCCGCAGCATCCGGATCGTATTCAGGAAAAAAATCCAGTACCTTCTGGTCGGCATCCGTGATATATCCTGCCTCTATAGCCATACCCATGAGGGCGGATAGGATGCTTTTCGTCACGGAGGCCACATGGTGCGCCGCGTCCGCTCCATAGCCATGATCATATCGCTCATAGGCGATGTATCCTTTTCTCACAACAACGATCCCGCTTATATTGCTGTACTCGGATGCTATCACGGGTTCAAGTTCGGCAAGCTTCTTCTCGTCCATTCCCACGGCAGCCGGGTCTGCGGATTGCCATGCTGCTGTCGGCCAGTAGTTTCTTTGCATGATAGATCCCTCCTACAAGAGTCCTACAAGAGCGTTAAGCAGGTCATCCTGCTATTTTTTCATTACAGGAAAATACACCTCGGTAACCGACTCCTCCGGGGCGGCGGTTTGATGGGGACCGGTTACATATACTTCATAGGGGGATTGCATCCATTCATATCCTTCCTTATCCGCCCATTCTCTCAGCTTGGCATAGACCGATGCCAATTCGGGATAGGCACCCTTTAATACGGACTTCGCACACAGGCCTCCAGGCAGTTCTCTCGTGCCTTTTACAACCTCTTCCACCGGGATCGCAAACTCTGTATCATTGCCGGCCGGATCGTATTCAGGGCTGTGGTAGATCGTCATTGGCGTGCCAAGCAGGGTAAGTTTTTCCCCAGCGATCTTGGTGTACAGTCTGCTAAAATACGGTCCGTATCCTGACATGTAGTCATCCCTACTCATCATCTGCCGCATGGAGAGGATGTTCATAGGCCGGGTTTCAACGAGCTGCACTTCGATATGGTCGAGGTAGGACATCATGGCTAGGCCCTTCTCTAAATTTAAAATGTCATCGCTCATTTGGTTCAGGGTATATTCAAGAACACTGACCTTCTCCTGTATCTCCCCCCTCTTGCGGCGAAGAGCAGAACAAAGCTTCTCATCGGATATATCCTCTTCCCATTCCACCATGGCTTTGATGTCTTCCAGCGAAAAGTGATACGATTTCAACCTGTTGATCAAGAGCATCTTTTGGAGCTGTCCGATGGAGTAATACCTATATCCATTCTCGGGGTTAATCTCATCCGGCTTAATTAATCCGATCTCATCATAGTATCGAAGCGTCTTGGTAGATACTTCACAGATCTTCGAGAATTCTCCAATCGATAGCAAGAGGCCTCCTCCCTTCGTCGTGTGTTCCTACGGATTGCCTGCTTTGTATTGTACACTCTACCCCTTACCCTAAGGGCAAAGTCAACTGCAATGATCTCTGCGATTCTATGGTGGTCAGGCAATCCGGCCTGGAAATACAAAAAGCCGCCCATCCCCGTTACCGGGAATGAGCGGCGTGTGCTTCACAACCATCATCTGTCTCTATCGTTATTTATCATACCGGACTGCAGCCGATTCTACAATACCCCCGGGAGCGGATTCCCATGATGATTTTGTAAAGCGGCCGCAGTCCTTCGGGCTCCGGTTCCCCGAAGAGTAAGTGCCCTCGAGCGCTCATACCTCCTTAGAAAATACGCCGCTCCCAACCCATCAGCTTTGCTATCGCCTCGACATAGTAGTAATCGCCGTAGATCAGCGAAACGTCTACATTCTGTCCGGCGGGCTTGTGGCCCGTGCCGGAGAGCAGGATCGCCTCGTGCTCCGGCCGGTCCCACGTGCCGTAATGACGTGTGAGGCCCAGCAGGATGCGCTCGGCGCCCTGCCGGTAGACGGCCCCCCCAGGGCCCGGCAGCGCATCCGCCAGCTCCAGCAGGCCGGATGCGGCGCAGGCCCCCGCGGACGTATCGCGGGGCTCGGCAGCGAGATCATCTGCTGCGCGGAAGTCCCAGTGCGGCACGCCGTCCTCCGGCAGGCATGCCAGGAAGTAATGCGCCACCCGCTGTGCCGCCTCCAGATAATGCCGGTCCCCCGTATAGCGGAACGTGTTGGCCATGCCGTGGAGTGCCCAGGCGGCCCCCCGGCTCCATGAAGAATCCGGCGCCGCCCCTTGGCCGCCCAAGGATTCGATGACCGCGCCGGTATGCGGATCGAACGACACGATGTGGTTCACGGAACCGTCTGCGCGGATGAAGTGCTCCACTACCGTGTCGGCATGAGCCCGGGCAATCTGCGCGAAGCGGGAGTCTCCGCTCTCTTCGCTTGCCCAGAAGAGCAAGGACAGGTTCATCGAGGAGTCTACGATGGACCAGCCAAGCTTGTCGCCGTTCCACGCCCGGATGAACCGTCCGGCGAGATTGAACCGGCCGGCCAGGAAGTTCGCCGCCTGCAGCCCGCGCCGCAGCCCATCCTTATCGCCTGTCAGCTTATACTTGATGACCGCCGTCGGAAGGAACTGGAACCCAACATCGTGATGGTAATTGTTGTCCTCGATCATGCGGCGCTCCATCTTCTCATCCCACGGCCATGCCGCTTCGCGGTACGCCGCTTCTCCCGTCATGTCGTGCAGGATCCACAGCAGGCCCGGCCAGAAGCCCGACGTCCACCAGTCTATCCGCAGGTCGTCATATATTCCTTCTTCCGGCCTTGCCACGTGGGGCGACTTGCCGCCGATTTGGCCGATCATCCGGCTTACCTTGGTCTGCAGCAGCGTCCAGACTTCCGGCAGGATCTCCTTCAGCTGTGCCTCGTCTCTCCACTTCGCAGCTCCACCCTCCGCCTGCACGGATCGTGCATTCCCCGCTCTATCCGTCATCGCACTCGCTCCTTCGTATATTCATTGTGAGAGCAGCCGGCCCGGATATACGGGTTATTCACTTCGGGCCTCGTCCGGTACCATGCCGGCCCCTCGTAATACTATCCAGCGTATTGTACGAAGGCGGCAGCTCCACCCGCTCCGACGGGACGGTGTAATGAGTCTGCAGCGGCCCGCCACACTCTCCACGGCCCGCCGAGCCCCCCTGCAATGCTCCCACTCCTGCGTCAATCTCCGGCCGATCCTTTGTGCGGCCTTACCCTTCCATCCTGACGATCTATCCTTGTCTTGTTCCCAGCATACCAAAAAGAGCGCCCCCAAAGTATGGCTCTCTTATGCTAAAATGTCGTTAGAATACGATGAAATGAATCCGCCTGGAGGGGAGGCACCTGCCGTGAAACTGATGAATTACATGAACCTGAATACACATCCCATTGTGCTATCTTTCCGCAAGAAGCGGACTTCCGGTATTGTGGATTATTACCATGCGCACCAAGGGCTCGAGCTGCTCTATATCCATGAAGGAAAGGGAACCGCCGTTGTAGAGCAACAAATCATCGAACTCCGCCCTGGCCTTGTCCTGGTCTTCCGGCCATATCAGCTGCACCGGATTCATGTACAGCCGCTGCCTCAACAGCCTTACGTCCGCTCGCTGTTCGTCCTCGAACCCCCCGTACTGGACGATGCCCTAGTCCCATTCGCCGGACTGCGCAGCTTCCTGCAGGGCTTGTGGAAGGACCCGCTGGCCCCCCGGGTCTTCGACAGCGAATCGCCGGCCGCCGGGGAGGCGCTCTTGGCGCTTCATGCAGTCCGGCTGGCGCAGCCCGCCCCGCACGCAGGGGCGGAAGAGCAGCTGCTGTTCCTCACCGCGTTCCTGGACTATATCCGCAGCGCCTGCCGCCCCGTCGCCCCGGCCGCCGCCGGGCATTTTCCGCTCTCCCGCGGCTCCGCTGCGGCCGAGAGCATGATGGCTTGGATCGAGAACCACTTCGCGGAGCCGTTCGAGCTGGCGGCGCTGGCCCGGTCCGTGCATCTGTCGCCCAATCATGCCTCGGCCGTCTTCCGCCAATCCGTCGGGAGCTCCCTCACGGAGTATGTGACCGCCCGCCGCATCCGGCAGGCGTGCTGGCTTCTGCGCACGACCGACCTCTCCGTGCAGGAGATTGGCCAGGGCGTGGGGCTCGGGAGCTTCTCGTACTTTTGCCAGCTATTCAAGAAGCACACCGGGCTCTCGCCGCACCGGTTCAGGAAGGGACATCCGTGAGCGGCGGCAGGGAAGCCTCCTCCCGTTCCGGCCCTCCCCCGCGGCCCCGGACGCTGCTGCGGTACTGTGTAGGGGAGAGAGCCGTCTGCTTTTTGAACAGCCTCGAGAAGTAAGGCAGCTCCAGCCCGACCCGCTCCGCCACTTCCGTCACGGCAAGGTCCGAGTCCCGCAGCAGTTCCTTCGCCCTCTCCATCCGCTTGCGGTTGATGTAAGCGATCGGGGAGAGACCCATCATCGTTTTGAAGTACGGCATGAAATAATTGGGGTGAAAATGCACCAGACGCGCCAGTTCTTCCACCGTCATTCCCTCGCTGAGATGCGCGTCGATATAACGGAGCACGGAAGTGATCTTGCCTTCGGCGGCGGAGGGGGCCAGCGCAATTCCCTGTCCTTGCTGTCCTTGCTGCCCGAGCGCCTCTTCCATGTAATAGGAGACGAGCTCGAGAAGCAGCGCCTTGATGCGCAGGGGCGCGGTCAGCGCCTGACTGCGGTAGAGCGTCTCCAAGGATTGGAACTGCTGCTCCACCCAAGCCTCCTCCCGCGCCCGGATGCAGCCCGGCAGATCCAGCATCTGGAAGAGGTTCACATCCCCCACCTTCGCTCCAAAGTGGCACCAATACTTCCCGAACCTGTCCTCGTCGCCGCATAACCCCAGCTCAAGCTTCGCCCCTGCCGGCAGCAGCAGAAGCTCCCCCGGCTGCGGATGGAACAGGCGGCCCCGCAGCCGGACCCACCCGCTCCCCTCGCGGATGAAGTAGAGGCGGTTCTCTTCCGGATTCTCGAAGCGGTAACGCCAGTTCGTTCCTACCTTCGTATAATGCACCGTATCGAGCGTCATCTGCGCATTGTCCAGGTAACTCCTCATGACCTGCAGCTGCTCCTGCTCCATCTTCCCGGCCTCCCGTACAGCATTCGTGCTTCCATCATACCCCGAATACAGGGCGCTGCCTATAGGGGCTGGGGGACCTTGAGGGAGCAGGGGGAGGGACGGAAGAGCCGGGAAGCGGGAGGGCAAAAAAGAGCTGCCGTACCTCCTTGCACCACACGTGCAAAGAGGTACGGCAGCCCAATGGCCGGTACAGCGTAAGGCAGCAGCTTGACCGCAAGAAGGGAGCGGCCTGGCGGTAGCGCGGCCTGCATGCTGTGCCGCTTCCGCGCACACGGCCTGCGCCTACTTCGCGCTGCCGACCGGCACGGCCTGCGGCCTACTTCGCGCTGCCGCCCGGCATGGCCTGCGGCCTACTTCGCGCCGCCGCCCGGCACGGCCTGCGCCTACTTCGCGCTGCCGCCCGGCACGGCCTGCGCCTCGGCCTCCAGCTGCCGCAGCGCCGCCTCCGGCGTCTGCCTGCCGGCCGCCGCCGCCTCGAGGCGCTCCGCGGCGAGCAGCGGCAGCACCCCGGCCAGCTCGGCCGGCAGGACGCGGGCCTCCTCCGGCTGCGACGGACGCAGCCGGTAGAATGCCTCGGCATGCTTGCCCTGCAGCAGCCGCAGCGTGAGACCCGGCAGCCGTGCGGGCAGATGCTGCTCGCCCGCTGCCGCGGCCCGCCCTTTCGCCGCCTCTTCGCCGGCGATCCACTTCACCAGCGTCAGCGCCGCTTCCTGCTGCTCCGACACCGCAGCAGCCGCATACACCTTGCGCAGCGCGAACGTCGTGGAGACCTCACCCGGCCCGACGGACACCGTCGGTTCGGTTGCAACATTCCAGTCCTTGGAGGCCTCGGATGCTCCAGTCCTGGAGGCCTCATCCAGACGCCTCGCGAAGTCGTAATCGCCCAGCACCATGGCGGCCCGGCCTTCCAGGAACAGACGCACGGCACTCCCCTCCGCGGCCGGTGCGCCGCCGGGTTCCGCTTCTCCGGAAGCGTGCCCGCCTTGCCCGCCGTCCTTCTCAATTCCCGTCGGCTGCGCGGCCACGGCTCGCTTCGCTTCCTTCTGCATCCTCCCGGTATAGACAGCCCCGCGCCGCACAGCCTCTACCGCCTGCCCCCAGAGACCGCTCCACTGCGCCGACTGCAGGCTGAAGCGGCCCGCCGGATCCAGCAGGTCCAGCCCTCCGCCCGCCGCGGCGTTCAGCATGCCGTCCACCAATCCGGTATCCTCTCCGGCGGCCAGTCCGTAGATGCGCTCCCCTTCCTCCGTCTGCACGGAGGCGAACCGGGAAGCAGTGCCGAGCAGCTGCTCCCAGGTCATGCCGTCGCGGGGAGCGGGCACACCGTAGCGGCCGAACAGCGCAGGATGGTAGTACAGAGCCAGCTGGTCATACTCCGGTGCGATGCCGTACAGCCCGCCGCCTCCCAGGCGGCGCAGCGATTCCATGACGCCGGTATGCATCCGCCCGGCCTCCCAGCCTTCCTCCCGGGAAGCCTCCTCCAGCGCCAGCAGTCTCCCTTCCTCCGCCAGCATGCTGAAGGTCCGGCCGGCAGCGAGCTCCAGCACGTCGGGCTTCTCGGCCCGAAGCCACGCTGTCCAGGCCGAATCCTCCTTCTCCGGCTCGAATGCGGACCGGCCTCCCAGCGGAATCACCCGCAGCTTCGCATTCGGATATCGCTTCTCGAACGCCTGCCCGTAAGACGCCATGAAGTCCGCAGCCGAGTCTGAAGCCACTTTGAGCACGATAGGCTTGCCGCCGTTCAGCGCGCTGCCTTCCGCTCCCGGATCTCTGCCGATCCGCCCGGCCCAACCGGCCAAGGAGTCCGCCTGGGTGATGCCGATGGCCAGCAGCAGGCCGCAGGCCAGGACCGGACTCCAGCGGATCAGCCTGCGGCGTGTGCGCGGCACCCGGCCCGACGCAATCCGCTGCATCACCCGGCCTTCCAGCTCTCTCGAGTAGCCGCCTTCCCGCAGGGGAGGCCGGCCCCCCAGCTCCTTTTCCCACGGCGGGGTTTCCCTTTTGCCTCTCATCTCCGCTCTCCCCCTTCCCGCTCCAGCAGATGGGATACTTTGGCCCGGGCCCGCGACAGCCTCGACTTCACCGTGCCTTGGGATACGGCAAGAAGCTCCGCAATCTCGGCATAGGACAAGCCGTGGTGCGCATGCAGCAGGAGCACCTCCCGCAGCTTGCGGGGCAGCTCCAGTACCGCTCCCCATACCTCTTCGGTGACGAGGGCGGCGACTGCCTGCGATTCCGCGGACGGGCCGTGCTCCTCACGCCGCGGCGAACCGAATGGGATCACCCGGCGGAACCACGCCGAGCGCCAATAATCGCGCACCAGGTTGCGGGTGATCGCCAGCAGCCACGTACGCACACTGCACTCGCCGCGGAAGCTGTACATCTTTTCATAGACTTTCACGAACACATCCTGTGTAATATCGTCGGACAGCGCATGATCGCGGGTCAGGAAGAAGACGTAATTCCATACGTCCTCGCCATAGGCCCCCATCAGCTCCGACAGCACGCAGCTCCGGTCCACTCCGCCGGAGAGCGATTTCAAATAGTCGAACGCCACCCGGCTCACCTCTCTGCTCTATTGGACGGAGCAGCCGGGGATAAAGTTCCCTTTTCTCTCCGCGGGCCGCTCTTCTTCCTCATTTCTTGGGAGCTGACCCCGCTCTTGGCCGCGATCCACCGCCCCTTCTGGCGAGGGCATCCGGGCTTGTTTCACCCCTAGACCCCCCGGGTAAAAAGAGACAAGCAAGCACAGAACACACTCTTCCATAAAGGGACAAAACAGACAAAGGAGCGTGAGTGGCAATGAGTTGGATTATTATGATTATCATGGCGATCGTCATCGGTGTTATCGGATCTGCGATCGCCCCGGGACGGATGCCGGGCGGCATCATCGGTTCCATGATCGCCGGATTCGTAGGCGCTTGGATCGGCGGCATGCTATTGGGCAGCTGGGGTCCGCAGCTCGGCGGGTTCTCCGTCGTACCGGCCATCATCGGTGCAGCCTTGTTCGTCCTGGTCCTCAGCCTGCTGGCCCGCGGCATGAACCGCGCTGCTTAAGATCCCGGGTTCCGGATCCCTCGTACAGGCACAGACACAAGCAGCCTATCTCCATATACCAAATCTAAGGAGTGAATGATTATGAGTACAGTGAACACGTCTACGGAAAGCAGAAGCAGCTCCCTGCTGCTCGGTACGGTTGTCGGTGCAGCTACAGGCGCCCTGGTGGCTCTGTTGATGGCTCCGAAGACAGGACGCGAGCTTCGCAGCGACCTGATGGAAGTGGTGAACACCATCCAGACCAAAGGGGCCGAGTATATGGCCATGGCCAAAGAGAAGGCGGCTGATACCGCGTCCATGGTGAAGGAGAAAGCGTCCGATACGGCTACGATGGTAAAAGAACGCGGCTCCGAGCTGGTC
This sequence comes from Paenibacillus caseinilyticus, assembly GCF_027533645.1. Taxonomy (GTDB): domain Bacteria; phylum Bacillota; class Bacilli; order Paenibacillales; family NBRC-103111; genus Paenibacillus_G; species Paenibacillus_G caseinilyticus. The sequence goes on along the minus strand of NZ_JAQAGY010000005.1, from coordinate 65,216 downwards.
GAGAAAGCCCAGCAGGCCACGACATCGGTGGCGGACGCTTCCCATGAAGCCATCGACAAAGCGGCTAATGCTTCCGAGCAGAAGCTGAGCGGTGCCGCCGACTCGGCGCACAAGGCACTCGAATCCGCTTCCACCGCCGCCCAGAATTCGCTGGACAAGGCGGAAGACGCCGCGAACAAAACCGCTGCATCCCGCTATTAATTCATAGCCGAAGCCCAGCGTCCCGCTCTCCTTATGGAGAGCAGAGCGCTAGGCATGCGAAGAGCCGTTCCTCCCTCATCACTGATGAGAGAGGAACGGCTCTTTGCGGCGGCTGCCGCACGCTGGTGAATCCGAGGGGCGTGCGCTGCGCAGGCGAGGGGCGCAGCCCGGACCTATGCGGCTGCTGAAGACCCGGCTTACTTGGAGTCAGGAGACTCCGGAGGCTTCCCCAGATAATGAAGCAGCCGTTCCCGGTCTCTCTCCATCAGACTGTCGGACTGGCTCTCGATGAAGCGGAGGCCGCTCGCCGTGTCCGTCCCGTTCTCGAGGATGTCGGTGACCGACTCGGTCCACAACCCCCTCAGCTCCCGGTCGAACGGAGCGGGCGTCTGCCGCTCGACTCGCGTCAGCCCGTAACGGTACAGTTCATCCATCGGTGTCAGATCCATGAAGGAACTCTGCCGTGCCGGTGCCTTGAGCTGTGTCGTCATGCAGGCAAAATCCCAGGCAAGCTCCTTGCTCTGAGACCGGCTCGGGATCGCAAGCGACGAGCCGCCGCTCCAGCCGTACAGATTCAGCGGCAGCCTCGTCATGCTCCACAGCCCCTTGGTCTGAGGCGCCCATTGCTCCAGCGCCTCCACGCCCCAGCGCCCCATATAGAGCATCGCCAGCTTGCCGCTGCGGAGCGCCTCCTGCCCCGGCTCCGTCCGCACGGAACTTCGCAGGGCCAACCCTGCCCGGCGGACTTCCTTGGCCAGATCGAGCGTGAGCTGGTAGACCGGCTGATTCCGGGCGAACGACAAGTCCTCCCGCACGTAATTCCCCTGCATGGCGGACACCTCTACCGGCTCGGAATCCCATTGAAAAATATAATGGTCCTTCTCTTTGAGCCTCCGGGCCACATTCAGCCAATTCTCCGGCGTCTCTAGGTAGGCGCCCAGCGCCTCCGGATCTCCCGGCAGCCCGGAGTCCTCGAGCAGATCACGCCGGTAATAGGTCGCTGCCGTTGGGAGCTGGACCGGAAGGGATATCAACCGCTCGCGGTCGAAGGAGGTATAGAGCTTCCACAGATTGCCGGGAATCGCCTCCTTATACGCGGCAGCCGCGTAAGGGGGCTCCTCCAGGTTCTCCAGACCTTCAATCGCATTGAACTCCCCGATGTCCTCGTTGCCGATGAGCAGGAGGTCAGGGGGCGCTGAGTCGGCAAGGCCGTTCAGATAGGCCTCCACATAGTCCTTCTGCGGGAAGGTCGCCACATTCACCTGGACCTCCGGATGCTTCGAGCGGAACGCCTCCGCCTCGCGGGAGATGTCGTAATAAGTCCAGATCGTCAGCTGCGGTACCGTGGCAGCGACCTGGTAAGCACGCTCCAGCTGGGCGGCTTGCGGCAGCTGGGCAGCCGTGTCGCCGGCGGCCGGTCCGCAGGCCGTGCCGAGGAACGCGAGCAGCGTGAGCGCGGCGGCAGCCGTCAGCCGGTTCCCCGGCCATGGATAATGTCTCATCTTTTCTATCCCTCCCTTCTCCCGCCTCCTGATTCGCCATCCCTTCCTTAGAGCAGTTCGCTCAACAGCTGCTCTAACGGTATGCGCGGCAGGGGTTTGCTGTAGTAATAGCCTTGCATTTCATCGCATCCGAATCCGTGCAGGCACGCCAGCTCCTCCTGCGTCTCGACCCCTTCCCCCACAACCTTCAGCTTCAGGCTGTGGGCCATCGTGATCAGGGCCTGTACGATCGATGCGTTACTCATGTCCCGGTCCATCCCGTGGACGAACGACCGGTCGATCTTGAGCGTATGCGGCATCAGCCGTTTCATCTGGGCGAAGGAAGAGTAGCCGGTGCCGAAGTCGTCGATCGCCAGACGAATGCCCATATCCTTGAACTGCTGCAGTGCCTCCATCGCCCGCTCCTCGTGGCGGATGAAGGATTCCTCCGTAATCTCGAGCTCCAGCAGCTGCGGCGGCAGCCCCGACTCCCGCAGGATCCCGGCGACCCGCTCCACAATATCAGGCTGTTCAAGCTGGCGGGGGGACAGATTCACCGCCATGAGCAGACCCGGCGCCCGCTCCTGCAGGCGCTGCCCTTCGAAGCAGGCCTCGCGCAGCACCCATTCGCCGATGGCCCGGATCTCTCCCGTCTGCTCGGCCAAGGGAATGAAGCGCGCAGGCGGAATGTATCCCTCCTGCGGATGATTCCAGCGGATGAGCGCCTCCACGCCGCTGATCTTCCCGCTCAGCCCGTTGTACTGGGGCTGGTAGAACAGTTCGAACTCGCCGGCGGCTAGCGCCCGGTGCAGTGCCTGTTCGAGCTGGAGACGCTCCGCCGCGCTGCCGTTCATCGTCTCGGAATAGAAGGCATAGTGGCCTCCCCCGCGTTCCTTCGCTTCGTACATCGCATCGTCCGCATTCTTGAGCAGGCCGTCGGCGTCATCCGCGTCGCCCGGGAACAGCGAGATACCAATGGAGCAGCGGACGAAGATCTCCTGCCCCTGCAGCATGACGGGCTCTGTCAGCGCCGCCAGAACGGCTTCCGCCGTCTCCGCCACTTCGCTTCGCTTCCGGCAGGAAACCAGCACGACGAACTCGTCGCCGCCGAACCGGAAGACCGGCGCATGCCTCACCCCGGCTGCGAGCCGCTGCGCCACCGCAATGAGCAGCTCATCTCCGGCCGAATGTCCGAACGTATCGTTGACCTGCTTGAAGCGGTCGAGATCCAAGAAGAGAATCCCGAGCAGCAGTCCCCGGTCAGCGGGCTGCTCCATCCACTCGCTCAAGTATTTGCCGAAGTGCAGCCGGTTCGGCAGGCCCGTCAGCATATCGTAATAAGCAAGCTGCTCCAGACGCCGCTCCGACTCCTTCAGAAGCTCGGTCTGGGTCTGGAGCCTGCCGTTCATCCGGACCGTCTCACGGAACATCTTGAGCAGCTCGCCCGACATCGCCCGGAAGTTGGTCGTCAGGCGGCGGACCTCCGTTACCCGGGACTCCGGCCAATGAATTTCTTCCTCTTCCTTGAGCTTCCGGGGAAGATCGGCCGTAGCCTGACCCAGCAGCTGCAGTACCGAGGTGAGACGCCGGGATGCGCTCAGCGTGAACATCACGGCTGCGAAGAGGAAGAGCAGCACGAGAGTGTAATTCAGCAGGTGCAGCGCTTGAAGCTCATGGAGATACACGTCCATCGGCACTTCGAGCAGAAGCACGTAGGGCAGACCTTCCAGCGGCTTGCTGTAATAGAAGCTCGACTCCTGCCAGGCCGCTATCTCGAACAGTTGTTGTCCCGGAGCCGGTCTACTGAGATAGAGACCCGGCTGTTCCTGGGGAAGCAGCTGCCATCCCGATTTCCATTCCCAAGGCTTCCTTATCCTCTCAGGCACATTCGAAGCTGCGACGATATTTCCGCTGTCGATCACATAACTGCGGATCCCTTCTTTATCGCCGAGCTTCACCAGCACCTCGTTCAACCGGCTGAGTTCGAGCAAGGAATGAAGCTTCAATCCGCGGAGTTCTTCGTCATTCCAAGTCCGCAGTTCCTGTTCCAGTTGAATGGCCTGCCCTTCGGTCAGCCCGCCGGTCCGCTCCAGCATCATAGCATTCTGGTACCAGCTAACAATGGTCATGAGCAGAACGAAGGGCAGTAGAATCGCTGCCATGACGAGATGGAACAGAATCCGTTGGTAGGAGATGCCGCCCGCAGCATCCGGCGCGCGATACCCGGCCAGCCGATACAGCGGCAGGTAGGATATAGCTATATCGGCGAGGAGGGCATTGAACGCCCCGTACATACTCGATTTGAAGAGCAGCAGCAGCGTTTCGGGGCCCGCATGTCCTACATCCGCATAATAAGCAGCCGACAAGATCAGCCAGCCCGCTGTTCCCCAGTAGAGCAGATCGGCGATGAGCAGATATTGCTTCTTGTTCCGGAGGATCCAGCCGGTGAGGGCCACCTCAGGCACAAGGAAGAAGGCCGAAAGCGGAAGCCCCACGAGCACTTTGCCGGTAACAACCGCCAAGACGGTAAGCACGACAGCCGGAACAATACCGAAGAGCCGTAATCCGATCATCAGGAATACGCCGGCAAAACTAAGATAAAGTCCGAAAATCATCGGTACGGTGTGTGTAAGGGCCACAACAGCCAATCCATAAAGCACTGCCCCTAGCAGGAGGGGGCGGATCCGTTTGTGCAGGTTCCGGCGTGTGAATTTCATGATATCGGTCCTATCCTGGTCTGAATGGGGAGCGGTTTACCGCATGTTCCACTAAAGCTACTCTTTCTATATCGGCGAAAGCGAAGTGGGATTATAGGCGAAGGTGATAACGGAGAGCAGGCCAGCCATTCCCATAATAAATTCGAATATTCTGTCAATTTAGCGATTCGGGCTTGGTAATCCTTGGACGGCATAGTACAATATAGACAGGTAGTTACAGTCCTGCGCAGCCCTTTCCTTCGTTAGTACGCTTTTCTGCCGCGCGGTGGATGAGCCCCTCCCCCCTTTACCAAACTTAGTATGTACTTTATTGCCGCCGCAGCGAGCATCATCTTTGAAGTTTGTGCCGCAAAGTTCGATACTTGCGCTCGATGCAATAAACCGTGAAGGGAGATGAGGTGCCATGAGCAAGCTGGAAGAAGGACATAAGAGAATTGTGGACCTGCTGGAAGAGGGGACGCTCCGGCTGGAGCTGGATCCCGAAGATGGAAGGCTGAGACTCCGTGACGAAGCCTCGGGGGAGTGGCGAGAGCTGCCGGCCGTCGCCTCTGCGGCTGCTGTAAGAGGGGGAGCTGACGAAGGAGGAGCACAACAAGAGCAAGCCGGTGAAGCGGATCTCGGTATCCGGTGGCATTGGATCCCCGTGTTCATCGTGATCTTCCTGATCTCCGCAGGGGCCATGCATTGGATCACTTCACAGCCATAACGCACGGCTGCCGCTCTGGGCCCTTCTCCTCCGGCGGACAACAAAAAGCCGGGGAGCTTATCCCCGGCTGAGCTGTTCGATCCATCCCTCTTCTGTCTGCCCCTCGTGAAAACAGGCGGCGACCGGAATCCTCTCCCGCTCCGGCTTCACGAAGTGCCCGTTCTCTAGATAGTAACCGCGTTCCTTGGCCGCTGACAGCGACCGGCAGAAAAGCTCAGCCGAGCGGATCGCCTCCTCTTTGTCCGTAAACGTTTCCAATACATTGCCGAAGCCCAACGGGTTCGTCGTCGATTGGATCGCCAGAATATACTGCTTCTCCGGCGTTTCCCGCACCAACACTTCACTGCCGCTGCATTTGATACTATGCTTGACTGTCATGACTCCCACCGCCTTATGGAATATTGGGGCTCGTCGTCCTTGTTTATTATTACCCGGTGGCCTGACGGCTGAACCCGCGGCGGACCAATTGGTTCAGAATTTTCTGACTTTTACAGACCCATCTATGCCTTCTTCCGCCTCTCCCTCTATCCCTCAGTCCACACCCATGCAAAAACGCGCCTCTCGCAGGCGCGTCTATGTCCCCATTCCCATACTGTTGTTACCGTCCGGTTCCTGGAAGTAAGCCTTAAGCTTGTCGAGCGCCCGCTTCTGGATCCGGGAGACGCTCATCTGGGAGACCCCCAGCTGATTGGCGATCGTCCGCTGTGACTGCCCTTCCACATAAGCCAGCTGCAGCACCTTCTGCTCTTCGGGTTTGAGATGCACGAGGGCTTCCTGAAGCGCAAGACGGTTCTCCACTTGGCTGTATGCATCGCTTGGGGAGCCAATCACATCCCCGATCGTCGAGCCGTTATCTTCGGCCGATAGAGGCGTATCCAGCGATACGTAGTGGTAATAGTCCCGTCCGGCAAGGATTTCGATGGTTTCCTCGACGGAGAGGTCCATGGCCGAGGCGATCTCGTCGACATTGGGCGACCGCTCGAGCTTCACCGTCAAGGTATCGACCACCTGCTGGATCTGGTTGCCCTTCTCTTTAATGCGCCGCGGCACTTGTACGTACCAGGACTTGTCACGCAAATAGTTCTTCATATGGCCGATGACGCTCTTCATCATATAGGCCTCGAACTGTACGCCGAGCGTCAAATCAAACTGCTTCAGCAGCTTGAGTACGGACATCTGCCCCACTTGGTAGAGGTCTTCGAAGAGATCGGGGCGATTGCGTGACATTTTACCGGCCGCCATTTTCACCATCGGCTCATACTGCTGGAGCAGCACGGTCGCGGTATCGTTGCAGCCGGTTTGCTGATATTTTACGATGAGCTCTTCAGCGCTCGCATTTGCCAATCGCTCCGAATTGATCTTCATACCATTTCCTCGCTCCTGGATACCCGCTTCGTGAGGACCACTTCGGTTCCGATGCCCGTCATCACTTCCACGTCATCCATCAACGCCTGCATCAGATAAATGCCGAGTCCTCCCACATTGATTTCATTCAGCGTCTTGTCATGCAGGGATTCGGCGCGCTGCGCTTTGTCCTCGAAGTTAAAGCTCGGCCCGAAGTCCTTCACGACAATGCGCAGACCGTCATTCATCTTCTCGAACCGCACTTCCATCTGCCCCGGATTGCCGGGCTCATATGCATGCACGACGGCATTGTTACAAGCTTCGGCTACCGCCACTTTCATATCTTCGATCTCTTCATAGGTGAAGCCGAGCTTGGAGCTGATGCCATACAGCGTCAGCCGGACCAAGTCGATGAACTCCGCTTCTGCAGGAACAGTGAGACTTACTACTTGAGATTCGGGTTTCATACGGTCGCTTCGATCCTTTCCTATCCGTTAATGGTCCGTGCTTGCGTCGCGTCGTTGGCGGCTTCGTTCGTCTGCAGGAATGCGGTGATCCCCGTCAGGTCGAACAACCGTTTGATCTTAGGTGGGATGTCTTCTACCGCGAAAGGTGCTTTGAGCACGTCCCGGGCCTTTAATACCGATACAATCACACCGATGCCGGTGCTGTCAATATACTGCAGCTCCCGCAGGTTCAGTACGAGCTTACGCGACGTATCGGCGATGAACGTATCCAGCGCGCAGCGAAGCTCCGCTACTTTGGACAGATCCAGCTCCCCTTGCAGATATACGGTGTTGGCACTTTCCGTTCTTTGTGTTTCGACTCCGAATGCTTGCGACCTATCCATATTGTTCCTCCCCCGGCTGCAGCTTGTCTCCGACATGAAGAAGTCGGCAGCCCTGTTAATCTTCCTTTAATTACCCCAGGACTGCCGTGCTGAAACAGACGGCGCATATTTTTTTGTAAAAGTTTTCGGAGAAGGCGTTTAGGCCTTGCTGAGCCCCTGGCTCTTCGCCGACTTGCGGTTGCGGAAGGAATTCCAGAGGTCGATCACGACCGGCACGGCCTGCATGACCTTCACGACCTTGTCCTCGGACGGACTGCCGGCCAGCTTGTTCGTTTCGACCACCTTGCTGCGCACGGTTCCGGCGACGGAAGCCGATGCTTGCTTCAAGGACGAAGTGATCTCCTCCACCGCATCCCCCACGTTCTTCACGGAGTAGACGACCGAATCAATGGAGTGCAGCTTGTTGCGCACATCCACCGTCACCTCGTTGGTGTGGCGGAGCACTTCGGTCGCTTCGGCGCTGATGCCGCTGACCTGCTGCTGAATCTCACGCATGATCCCGTTCGTCTGCGTCAGCAGGGCCGATACCGAGCGGAGCGTCATAATAAGGAAAACGACGAGTGCTACGAAGGCGATAGCGGCGATGGCTACGCTGGCCTCGATGATCCAGTTGTTGTCCATGTGTTTCCTTCCTTTCCTGTCCCTTTGATTGGTTGGTGTTGGACTATGTTTACCCCGGGGTTCCGGGCTTGAAACCCCATCCTCCTCCTGCCGCAGATCCAGGGCACCGGGCTGATTCAGACCCTGGCAGCCCGGGTTAAGGATAGACATGCCAACATTAACCACCCGGCCCGGCAGAGGCCGGCACCTACACCAATCCATATAATCTCAGGAGGGATACCGTCATGGCTAAAGTACTCGAGAAAGAAAAAGAACTGAAAGAAAAAGCAGCGAGAGAGTCTTCTTCTAAAGAAGCGTCTTCCCGAGAATCCTCTTCCAAAGGATCTTCGCGCTCCTCTTCTTCCAAGGATTCGCAGAGCGAGCTGCTCTCGCTGATCAACCAGCAGATCGCCAACTGGGCGATCCTTCATATGAAGATCCATCAGCACCACTGGTACGTCAAGGGGCCCAACTTCTTCCCGCTCCACGTGAAGTTCCAGGAGCTGTACGAGGAAGCATCCCTGACGCTGGACGAGCTGGCCGAGCGCCTGCTGTCCGTCGGCGGCCAGCCGGTGTCGACGTCCAAGGAGATTGCCGCGGCCGCCACGATCGAAGAGCATGAGCCGCTCGAGACGGCTGAAGAGATGGTCCGCTCGCTCCGCGATGACTACAAGCAGCTCATCGAAGAAACAGGCGAAGCGATGGAACTCGCGGAAGAGGAGAAGGACGAAGGCACGCATGATATGCTGCTGGAGCTGAAGACGAAGCTGGAGAAGCACGTGTGGATGCTGAACGCCCATCTCGGACGCGAAGTTGAATAATCCCTGGATGCGCTGCGGCCCTGCCGCTTGAAGAAGAGAGCCTGACCGGTATCCGGTCAGGCTCTCTTTGTGCTGCGCCGCCCTCCATAGGAGAGCTGCAGCCGGGCGGGCAGGCAGCCGGCGAACGGCTCCCTCCGTGTCCCCTCAGGTGCTTCGGACCGGCGCTGCCCTTTCTTGTCATAAGCTGACATTCCTTGGAGAATACTACGCCTGATCAAGGGCTGTGAAGATGACCCATACCAGGAGGATGAACAGCGATGAGAACATGGATGTCCCGCTCCGCGGTCACCCTGCTCGTGGCGTTGGTGGCGCTCACCGGCTGCGGCAAGAACACGGGCAACAACGGTACAGCCGATTCGGGCAACACAGGTACAGGAGGCACGGCCGCCGGAACCGAAGGCGGCGCGGCAGGCAATCAGGCCGGCGCCAAATTTACGATCGGCATGGTAACTGACGTTGGCGGCGTCAACGACAATTCCTTCAACCAAAGCGCATGGGAAGGGCTGCAGAAGCTCGAGAAGGACACAGGAGCCAAGGTGAAGTATTTGCAGAGTAAGAGCGACGCAGAGTATTTGCCTAACCTGAACCAGATGGTCAAAGGCAATTACAGCCTGACTTGGGGCATCGGGTTCATTATCGGGGATTCGATGAAGACGGTGGCGTCCCAGAATCCGAATGCGAAGCTGGCGATCATCGACAATGTCGTCGATGCGCCGAACGTGGCCTCGGTCACCTTCGCTGAGAACGAAGGGTCCTATCTCGTCGGCGTCGTCGCCGGGCTCATGACGAAGACGAACAAGATCGGCTTTGTCGGCGGCATCGACATTCCGGTCATCAAGCGCTTCGAAGCGGGCTTCCGGGCCGGGGTGACCGCCGTCAATCCGCAGGCCAAGCTCACCGTGAACTATACCGGCGCCTTCGATAAGCCCGACCTCGGCAAGGCGGCGGCAGCGACGCTCTATAACGATGGAGCGGATATTATCTTCCACGCCTCCGGAGCCACGGGCAACGGCGTATTCAATGAAGCGAAGGACCGGGTGAAGGGCGGACAGAAGGTCTGGGTGATCGGGGTCGATCAGGATCAATCGAAGACCTTCGGCGACGATGTCACGCTGACGTCGATGATGAAGCGGGTGGATCAGGCGGTATACCGCGTCTCGAACGACTTGATCGGAGGCAAGTACGAGGGCGGCAAGACGACGGTGCTCGGCCTGAAGGACGACGGCGTCGGTCTTCCGGAGACTTCCGCGAAGAATGTGCCGGAGGAAGTGCTGAAGAAGGCCGAGGAGTATAAGCAGCGCATTATCAGCGGCGAGATTAAGGTTCCGGAGCAATGAGTCTCTCCCCTGCAGGAGCATCCGGGAGCATGCCGCCCTCCGTCCCCCTTGTCGAGATGCGCGGGATCACGAAGCGCTTCCCCGGCATCGTAGCCAATGACGGGATCTCGCTCACCCTCGGGCGGGGCGAAATCCTGGCCCTGCTCGGGGAGAACGGAGCCGGCAAGTCTACACTGATGAATATCCTCTTCGGCTTGTACCAGCCCGACGAAGGAGAGATCCTGGTGAACGGGGAACCTGTGACGATCACCGGGCCGAAGACGGCCATTCGCCTCGGCCTCGGCATGGTCCACCAGCACTTCAAGCTCGTGCAGCCCTTCACGGTAGCCGAGAATATCGTGCTCGGCATGGAGCCGAGACAGGGGCTGCAGATCGACTACCGGCAGGCGGAGCAGGAGGTGGCGGCGCTCTCCGACCGGTACGGCCTGCGGGTCGACCCCCGTGCGAGAGCCCGGGACATCTCCGTCGGCATGCAGCAGCGGGTGGAGATCCTGAAGACGCTGTACCGCGGGGCAGAGATTCTGATCTTCGATGAGCCGACGGCCGTGCTGACCCCGCAGGAGATTCAAGAGCTCATCGCGATCCTACGCAGGCTCGTGCAGGAGGGCAAGTCGATCATTCTCATTACCCATAAGCTCAAAGAAATCATGGCCATTGCCGACCGGGTGACGGTGATCCGGCGCGGCAAGGTCATCGAGACGGTGGTGGTCGCCGAGACGAACCCGGATGCGCTGGCCGCCAAGATGGTCGGGCGGGAAGTCTCCTTCCGGCTCGACAAACCGCCCGCCCCAGCAGGATCCGCCGAGAGGGCGCCCGTGCTTCGCGTCGAGGACGTTACGGTCCGGGGCCGCGGCGCGGCCCCCGCGCTGAACGGCATCTCCTTCGACGTGTTCGGCGGGGAGATTCTAGGCATCGCGGGGGTGGACGGCAACGGCCAGAGCGAGCTCATCGAGGCGCTCTCCGGCCTTCAGCCTGTGGACGGCGGCCGCATCCTGCTCTCCGGCCGCGACCTCGCGAACCTGTCCCCGCGGGAGGCGGCCGAGGCGGGCATCGGACACATTCCCGAGGACCGGCACAAGCGGGGGCTCGTGCTCGATTTCTCCATGAGCGAGAATCTCGTGCTCAAGAGCTACTACACCTCCGCTTACAACCGCGGAGGCTTCCTGGACTACCGCGCGATGGACAGGCAGGCAAGCCGGCTCATCGGCGAGTTCGACGTCCGCACGCCGGGCTCCCATACCCCGGCCCGAGCCCTGTCCGGCGGCAACCAGCAGAAGGCGATCATCGCCCGCGAGGTCGACCTCAATCCGGAGCTGCTCATTGCCGCGCAGCCGACGCGGGGGCTCGATGTGGGAGCGATTGAGTTCATCCACAAGCGGCTCCTGGAGCAGCGCAGCCGCGGGAAGGCGGTGCTGCTTGTCTCCCTCGAGCTCGACGAGATCCTGCAGCTCTCCGACCGGATCGCCGTCATCTACGAAGGCCGGATCGTCGGCATCGTCGATCCCGCGTCTACATCGGACCGGGAGCTCGGGCTGATGATGGCAGGCTCGCTCCGGCCCGCCGCGGCGGGGAACCCCGCCGGGGCCCAAGTGGCATCCGATTCAGGAGGTGACGTCCATGGCTAAAGATACCCGTCTGTCCGGCAGCGCGGTGCTTCTCCCGCTGGCCGCCGTGATCCTGGGCCTGCTCGTGGGCGCCCTGATCATGCTCGCGGGAGGCTATGCTCCTCTGACTGCCTATGCCTCCCTCATTGAGAAGGTAATAGGCGATCCGTACAGCATCGGCGAGACGATCCGCGAGATTACCCCGCTGATCCTGACCGGCTTGTCGGTCGCCTTCGCCTTCCGCACCGGACTGTTCAATATCGGGGCCGAAGGCCAGTTCATCATGGGCATGACCGGCGCTTCGATCGTCGGCATCAAGCTCAGCCTCCCCTTCTGGCTGCATGCGCCGCTGGCCGTCATCGCCGGAGCCCTGCTCGGCGGGCTGTGGGGCGGCATCGCCGGCTATCTCAAGGCCCGGCGGGGGGTCAACGAGGTCATCACGACGATCATGCTCAACTGGATCGCGCTGTATCTCGCCAATTACATCGTCGGCAGCTTCCTGCTGCAGCCCGGCCAGCAGCGCTCCTATCACGTCCAGGAGAGCGCATCGCTTGCTTTGGCGGCCCTAAGCGATGCTTTTGGCCATGCCCGGCTGCATGCCGGCATCTTCCTCGCCCCGCTGGCCGCCGTCGTCTTCTACATCCTCTTGTGGAAAACCCGGCAGGGTTATGAACTGCGGGCCGTCGGCCATTCGCCGAGCGCCGCGGAATATGCCGGCATGAATGTCAGCGCCGGGGTGATCCGGGCGATGTTCATCGGCGGGGTGTTCGCCGGACTGGCCGGCGTCGTCGAGGTGCTCGGCGTATTCCAGTACCAGGTGATCGCGGCCGGTTCGCCAGGGTACGGCTTCGATGGCGTGGCGGTGGCGCTGCTCGGCGGCAACCATCCGCTCGGCGTCGTCCTGGCGGCGATCCTGTTCGGCACCCTCACCTACGGCTCGGCCGGCATGAGCTTCGGGGCGGATGTTCCGCCCGAAATTATCCGTATCATCATCGGCTCCGTCATCTTCTTCGTGGCCTCACCCGCGATCATCCGCCGGGTGCTGCGGCTCGGGAAGCGGCGCAGCTCCGGGGAGGTGACCTAGCCAGCCATGGATATTCTCCGCATTGCCGGTGAGCTCATCAACACGACGCTCGTATTCTCCACCGCGCTGATCTTCACCGCGCTCGGAGGCATACTCTCCGAGCGTTCCGGCGTTGTCAATATCGGCCTCGAAGGCCTCATGGTCTGCGGCGCTTTCGCTTCGGCCGTCGGCACGTACTATGCCGAGGGGGCCGGCCTGAGCGGCGCGGCACCGTGGATCGGCCTCGCGGCCGGTCTGCTGTTCGCCATGCTCGTCTCCGTCATTCATGCCGCAGCCTCCATCACCTTCAAGGCCGACCAGGTGGTCAGCGGCGTCGTCATCAACTTCCTGTCCGCCGGCGCTACGGTCTATCTCGTGAAGATTCTGTTCGCCGGCTCCGGGCAGACCGAGACTCTGAATACGGCATTCCACAAGACGGCCATTCCCGTCTTGTCGCAGATTCCGCTGCTCGGCACGGCGCTGTTCAATGCCTACCCGACCACCTACCTGGCTCTCATCCTGGTGGGCGTCGTCTGGTACGTGCTCTTCAAGACCCCGTTCGGCCTGCGGCTGCGGGCCGTGGGAGAGCATCCGGGAGCGGCAGATACGCTCGGCGTCAGCGTCAGCCCTCTGCGGTATACCGCCGTTCTGCTCAGCGGAGCCCTGGCCGGTCTAGGCGGGGCGACGATCACCCTGACCACGACGAGCAACTTCTCGCACAATACGATCTCGGGCCAAGGGTTCATCGCCCTGGCCGCGATGATCTTCGGCAAATGGCACCCCGTCGGTGCCCTGGGCGCCGCCCTCTTCTTCGGCTTCGCGCAGGCGCTGAAGAACTTCGTGCAGCTGTTCGAGTTCGCGAAGGGCATTCCGATGGAGTTTCTCTACATGCTGCCTTACGTGCTGACCATTCTGGTCCTGGCCGGCGCCGTAGGTCGCGCCTACCCGCCGGCTGCCCTCGGCGAACCCTACGATCCGGCCAAAAGGTAAGGCCGCCTGCAAAGGCTATGCAGGCAGGGCTGCGGCCGCAGAAACCCAAACAAGCCGTGGCTGCCCTCCGAAGGGGCAGCCACGGCTTGTTTCGTATTCCGGCGCAGGCGGGGCCAAATTTCCTTACAACGTAAAGGCCTCGTACCGGAAGGAGATGAATCCCTGCCTTCCCGCCTCCGCTTGCGCCCAGTCCTTCAATCCAGGCGCTTCAGCAGCCGGATCTCTTCGCTACCCTCTTCCTCGCCGGGCAGCACCAGAATCTCATCCACCAGTGCCCGAAGCAGATACAGGCCGATCCGTGCGCTGTCGAATGCCTCAAGCGCTGCAGGGTCGCCCGGCAGCTCCCCTGCCGGCGCCAAGGCATCACGGAACGTGACCCGGGCACCATGGATACGGATCTGCACCTCCAGCTCCGCTTCCCTCATGGTGAACACCAGAACCAGCTGGGCTTCCAGCCCGTCGCCGCGCAGACCGATCAAGGCATGATTGCACGCTTCGCTTACCGCCACTTTCAAATCTTCGATGGCTTCGAAGGAGTAGCCCATTCGTACGGCGATACCGTACAGCGTCATCCGAACCGTGACGAGACCTTCGGCATGAAGCGGCAGCCGAAGGCACACTTCTTTCCCGGACGCATCCTGCACAGCTCTCATCCCCCCGTTCATCGGATCACTCCCTCAAACTCCAGGAAACGGGATAATCCGGTCATATCGAACAGCCGCTTGATTTTGGCCGGAACCTCTGCGGCAATCAGGTTCATCTGCACCGTCTGCCTGTTCTTCAGGATCGAGACCACGATCCCAATCCCCGTACTGTCGATGTAAGTGAGCTCCCGCAAGTTCAGCTTCAGCGGCAAGGGGCTCAGAGCCAGCGCTTCCGCAGCAAGACGCAGCTGGTTCGCCGTCCCGAGATCGAGTTCACCTGTCAAATACAAGATAGAGCCCTGCGGGCCCGATTCTGTTCTCACTTGGAATTTATCCGCCGTCATTCTCGTTACCTCTACCTCCGCTACCCGATGATTACTTTCTAGCATAGCAGATTTTAGTGCAAATTACACGGGTAGCGCTTTCTTGTATCTTCTTTTTTGTATCCGCTTTCTTTCATGCTGGTTCAGCGTTTTCTTGTCCGGGTAATGGATGTCAGGAAGACGCGTCCGAACATGAATTTCAGCTAAAGGAGCGATGAAAGATGGAACCGACCAAGAATGTGGAGATCGAACAAAGGCACGTGGAACGCCGAATGGATTCCGGTATGGTGGCCTCGACATTCATCAAGTATGCCGCCTACATCGTGATCTTCTTCGGCTTCCTCTATTTCCTCGTACGGTACGTATTCCCTATGTTCTAAGCAGCCCGGCTCTACAGACTGCAGAACGCACCGGCTTTGGCCGGGAGCGTTCTTTTTTTGGCCGCTTTTCCAGCAGCCCCCCTCGTACCTCCTGAATTTGACGTCAGCATGGCAAAAACCCGAGTATGCCTGGGCTCCCGGGTGCCTTCCTCTGCGGTATGAATCGGTTAGGATTGCGAAGAATGGAAATAATGTACGGATGTCAGCAGGCCGGTATCCGCCGAGATAAAAAGCTTCAATGCGGCTTGTCCTCTCCGGTACACAAGACCGTCCTCCGCCGTCCAATCCGGTTCGCCGAGCGCAGCCTTCAGCGAATCCGCCGATAACTCCAGCCGCTGGCCGTCGATCTCGATCATTCCCGAATCAGCGGGAACCATGACATATTGAATGAAATTCTGGTACAGACCCACCCGGCAGTCCGGATATACGAAGATCTGTTCATCCTTGAACAACGGGTCCTTCTCCACTGCGGCAGGTTCCCCTTTGATTTCATACAGCGTCTTGAGGTCGTCGTCCACCGATAATCCGTTCACTCTCTGCAGCTTCCATGCGGGAGCGACGACCGGAACTGCGGCCGGAACCTCCGTTCCCTGAACCGCCTGCGTCTCTGCCCCCACCTCCTGCGCAGCCGCCAATTCCACGCTCACCGCCTGCACCGCAGGGGCTGCGGCAGTCTCGGCAGCCTGCTCCTGCGGGCCTGCCATCCAAGCCGCACCGGTTAAGCCCAAGGCCAGCGTACTGATCACTAACGTCATACTCCACCTGTTCATCCTGTCCACTTCCTTTGCGTATTCGGCTTCGGGAGACGCTTGGTGCGGGCTGGCAGCACGAGAGGCTTTTTCAGCTCGCGGGGGTATTAATGAGGGAGCACGGTTTGGTCATCGACGGCAATGACGATCCTTCCTTTGGCCATTTCTCCTTCATAGTATTCCACAGCTGTAGACGATAATCCGAGAGAAAGCAGCTTCTCCCGGAGAACGGCCCCTTCGCATTTGTAGAGCGGGGCGACCGTATGGGCCATACTCTCGCCGACGAATCCGATCCGGCTGGCATACTTCGGTTGGAACAGCCTGTCCAGCTTCACGTTCTCGTGGGCCAGAATCTGGATCTGGTCCACACCGCGGCCCGCCGACTGGAAGTCACGGACCGCCTGCTTCACCTCTTGTTCGCCCTTGGCTACGACGATGGAATGGAACATCGGGCTGACGCCTCCTAGTAAGTTGTTCTAATGTTCGTATTAACGAACATGTTCCAGCTGCTGAAGCTGCCCCATCGGAATATAGACCTTCGGCATTTTGTCGTTCTTCTTCATTACGGTCTCCGCATCCCCGATGACCGCAATGGACGACTTGGACAGGCTGCCTACGGTCGCTCCATCCGCGATCACGGCTCCCTCGCCGATAATGGCGTTGCGCAGGTAGACGTTGCGGCCGATATGCGCACCCGGCATAACTATGCAATTGCGTACGACGCTGCCTTGTCCGATATGGACACCGCGCGACACGACCGAGCGTTCCACCTGTCCGTAGATAAGGCAGCTGCCGGCAATAAGAGACTGTCCCACCCGGGCCGCCGGGTCCACATAGGTCTCCCCGTGGCGCACCGCAGGGGTGAACATCGGCCATGCCGATCCGCTGCAGCGGAACTTGGGCTGGTCGCCGAGCAGATCCATATGGGCTTCCCACAAGCTCTCGATCGTACCGACGTCGCGCCAGTATCCTTCATGGGAATAGGTCTGCAGATGTCCGCCGTTCAGCAGCATATAAGGAATCACGTCTTTGCCGAAGTCATGGGACGAGTCGGCATTCCCCGCATCGAGCTCCAGCACGCGTTTCAAATAAGACCATTTGAACACATAGATGCCCATGGAAGCGAGGTTGCTCCTCGGCTGCTTCGGCTTCTCCGCGAACTCCACCACGCGCCCTCTCTCATCCGAACGCATGATGCCGAAGCGGTGCGCGTCTTCCCACGCCACCGGGGTTACGGCGATCGTCGCATCGGCGCCCGTCCGCACGTGGCGCTCCAGCAGATGCCGGTAATCCATCTGGTAGATATGGTCTCCCGACAAGATCAGCACATGTTCAGGCTGCTTCTCTTCAAGGAAAGCTATATTCTTATAGACGGCGTCCGCTGTGCCCACATATTCCCCGTCCTTCGGAGGAAGCACCGATACGCCCTTTCGCTCTGGAGACCAAGAAGCTCCGCTGCCGATATGCTCATGCAGGGAGGAGGCCTTATATTGGGTTACGACACCCACCGTGTCGATTCCGGAATTTCTGCAGTTGCTGAGGCCGAAGTCGATGATCCGGTACGCTCCGCCGAAGTGTACGGCAGGCTTTGCTTTCGTTTGGGTCAGCACACCGAGCCGGCGTCCTTCGCCGCCAGCCAGCAGCATGGCAACACATGCCTCTGAAGTCATAATTTCACCTGCACCTTTCTGCTAATGAACTGTAGTCGTCGCTACCGTATAATACTTATGATTAACCTGGGCTCTCCCTCCTGAAACACAATTTTCCATTTTTTACGGACAAGTTTTCAGGTTTGGGGGGGTCTTTCTCTCTAAAGATTTTTTAATTGAGAGATGCTGGATTTAATTGTAGAATGATACATAACCATGATACATTTTGTATTAAAATTGGGGTAACTACGCCCATTTTGATACAATTTGTATCCAACGATGCCATCTGTCCCTTTGTGATCCAAGAGAGGAGATTCATAATGAAAAGCACTTTCCGGGTATGGGGTTTGGTCCTGATGCTGCTGTTACTCATCCCGCTGTCCGCCTTCGCGGAAGACGGGGAAGTCACCGTGCAGATCCGCAAGGCCACGCTGTCGGGCAAGAACTTCGACGAGCTGGACATCACGGTCTTGGCTTACTCGCAATATGAATTGAAGGAAGTAACGGCAGAGGTGGAGGGCCGCAAGGTAGCCCTGAAAGCCTTAAGCTGGAGCGATTGGAGCGGGAAGATCTCCCTCGAGGGACTCCCGCAGGGGACCTACAAGCTGAAGGTGACAGTCGTTACTACGGGAGGCGCCTCCGGCACCGCGGAGCAAGACGTAGCCCTGAACGGTCCTACCGTTATCAAGATTGTCCAGCCCGAGAACGGCACGGTCGTGCGGGGCGGCCAAGTGCTGCTCCGGGGCGAAGCGGTTACCGGAAGCGGCGAGAAGACCTATGTGGAAGTAGCCTATACGGTCGACGGCAGTTATCACGGCAAGTCCTTGTACCTCGAGGCCGGCAAGGACACCTGGTTTGACGTCTCCGACTATGAAGGCACACAAATCACCCTCCACTTCACGACCTACGACAAACAGTCGGTTCCCGTAGAGCGCGAAATTTACGTAGAACGGAGCCAGCGCCTGTCCGAATCGCTGCATGTCGACGGCAAGCTGCTCGACTGGAATGCGGACCGTCTGCTGTACAAGGCGGGCGACAGCCTGCACATCAAGAACCGCGCTACCGGCGAAGTGACCGATCTTCCTCCGGTCGCCTATCCGACCGCGAACGAGAAGCTGGTCGGCAGTGGAGCCATCTTCCAGATCCACACCGATGATTGGATCCGCGACCCCCGCTATCAGGTGGTATGGTGGAACGGCTCGAAGCTCACGGAACTCACTCCCGGGCTCAGCGGAATGCAGACCGCCCGGATCCGAAGCGTGAACGGCAGCTATGCGGTTTACATGGCGCCGGACGGCACCTACATTCTGAATGCGGCAGACGGCAAGACCGCCGTCATTCCCAATCCTTCTTCCGTTGACTATTATTGGGATGCGTTGCTGGATGCTGACGGAAGCGCGCTCCTCGCAGGCTTAGGCCTGTTCCGCTACCATCCGGACGGTACGGTCACCCGGCTGGTGGAGCAGGGCGAGAGAGCGTTCACCCGTCTGATCCGCTCGGGAAGCGATGTCGTCTACACGGACGGCCAGCAGGTCTATAAGTATGACGGCCGGTCGGCATCCGTGCTGAAGCAGAACGATGGCATCGACATGTCTTCGGTCACGGCCTTTTTGTACCAGAAGGGCTGGTTCGCTTATCTCAAGAAAAGCGGCACAGGTTCGGCACAGCTTTTCCTCCGCTCGCCTCAAGGCGATGAGAAGCAGCTGACGTTCCTGAGCTCTGCTCCGGCGCTGCAATTCCTTGCCGAAGACGGTTCCGTCGCCTATACCTACGGGACCCTGACTTATATTCATCCGGCAGGAGCGGCCAAGGCGGTCGAAGTAAGCTCCTCCCTCGGAAGCACCTTCCACCTCCCCGCTCTTGGCGGGTGGCATCAACTGCTCGGCTCCGGCCTCTATCAAGTACTGACCGGCAGCGTGGAGATCGACAAGACTCCTCCGGCCTGGCCTGCAGGCGGTGAACTGACGGTCACGGACCTGACTTACAAGTCCGGCGTGCTGCATTGGCCTGCCGCCACGGACGGCAAGGGCATCGCCGCCTATGCCATCTACCGGGACAATCAACTGATCGGTGTCGCCGGCAAGGATACGCTTCAATACGACATTGAAGTGCAACGGGATAACTACAACCGCTTCTCGGTCAAAGCCGAGGATACCGTAGGCAATCGAAGCGATACGCTTGAGATCAGCATCCAGGCGCCGGAGTATGATGACCGGCCCCCTTATTGGACGACCGGGAAGGGTCTGAGCGTAACGGATGTTACGTATACGGGCGCGAAGCTCGCTTGGAAGGCGGCGAAAGACAATAAGGCCGTTCTCCGCTATGCCATATATCGTGACGATGTGCGCATCGGGGAAGTTGCCGGCAATGTCACCAAGTATACGGCCTCAGGCTTGAGCCCGGCTACTACATACCGGTTCAAGATAGTCGCCGAGGATGAATTCAACCAAAGCGCAGGCAATCCGGAAGCGGTGGTCACCACGCCGGAGCTGCCGTACAGCGGAGACTCGCAGGCGCCGGTATGGCCCGGGGGCAGCCTCCTCAGCGTAACGGACGTAACATACACTGGCGCTTCCCTGCACTGGACGCTCGCCCAGGATGATGTGGCCGTCACTTCGTATGATATTTACCGGGACGGGCAGCTGCTAGGCAGCGTAAACGGGAACGTGTACGCTTATCGTGC
The DNA here is from genome assembly GCF_027533645.1 of Paenibacillus caseinilyticus. Taxonomy (GTDB): domain Bacteria; phylum Bacillota; class Bacilli; order Paenibacillales; family NBRC-103111; genus Paenibacillus_G; species Paenibacillus_G caseinilyticus. Next base: position 45,074 of record NZ_JAQAGY010000005.1, on the reverse strand, counting down.
CGATGGCTTGGCCTCCGGCCAGACTTATCTGTTCAGCTTGGCAGCCCGGGATGCGGCCGGCCACACCAGTACCGGCAATCCGAGCGTCAGCGTGACGACTGCCGTGTACGGCCCCGGCCCGGATCCGGATCCTGGCGGTTCCGTACTTTCGCTTCAAGCCAAGCCGGGGTTCATCGACACCAATTCGATACTAGAGATTTATCTCAAGGCCGATCAGGCCGAAGACTTGTACGGGTTCCTCTCCAAGGTGCAGTATGACCCGTCCCGTCTGAAGCTCGCCCAGGTCAAGCTGCATCCGGAATTCGGGACCGAGAGCCGCACCGCGGTTCTTTCCTCCAACACTTACACCACGGGCCAAGTGAAGCTGTCCGGCGCCCTGCTCGGTACCGTACCGGGCCGGACGGGCGGGCCGCACCTGGTCACGCTGAAGTTCAAAGCGCTCCAGGCCGGGGCGACAGATCTGACCCTGCTGCCCGGCTCCGCGTTGTCTGACAGCCAAGGCCACGTTCAGACTTTGCCGGCCGGCACCAAACTGACGGTCTATGTCGGCGGCGGCGACTTCGACAATGACGGAAGGGTCGGTCTTAGCGATCTCGTCCTGATCTCCAAGGCGAGCGGAAGTCAGCAGGGATTCGGAGACTTCGATACCCGCTTCGATATCAACAACGACGGGAAGATCAATGCCTCGGACGTTCAATATATCGCGGATAAGGTTTCCTCCCAGTAAGCACCGTTCGGATTCGCCGAGTATCATGGGCCCATAACAAAAAAGCACCTCCTCCCGGAGGTGCCTCCCTGCCGTGGATTCTTCCTCGGCAGTTTTTGTTGTATAACGCGGGGACTTGTACTGCCCCAAAGCGGCAAGCTTACGACATGCTTATGTATTCATGTTCCTCGCAGGCCCGGACGGCGATCGTGAAGATGAACTCCGCCCCCTTACGGTCCGAGGACCCTAGAGCAATCGTTCCGCCCATAAGATGCACCAAGTTCCGGCAGATCGCCAGGCCGAGGCCCGTACCGCCGTACCTGCGGGTCATCGACGAATCCACCTGGGTGAACGGCTGGAAGAGCAGATTCCGCTTCTCCTCCGGTATGCCGATCCCCGTATCCGCCACCCGCAGTTCGAGCTGCAGCCGATCCCCTTCGCGCTCCACCTCCGTGACCGAGACATGGATTCCGCCTTGGTCCGTGAACTTGACCGCATTGCCGATCAGGTTAATGAGAATCTGCCGGAGCCTCGATTCGTCGCCGAGAATGCACCCTGGCACCGACGGGTCGATGTCATAGGTCATCTCCAGCGATTTATGACGGGATTCGGCATGGAACATCTCGATCGTCTCCATGAGACAGATACGGAGGTTCATCGCTTCTTCCTTCAGCTCCATCTTCCCTGACTCGATCTTCGAGAGATCCAGAATATCATTGATAATGTAGAGCAGTGCCGCACCGCTTCGCCGGATCGTCTCCGCATATTCCCGCTGTTCCTCGCTCAGATCCGTTTCTTCGAGGAGATCCGCCATGGCGATCACGCCATTGAGCGGCGTCCGGATCTCGTGGCTCATCACAGCCAGGAACTGGGACTTGGCCTGAGCGGCCTGTTCGGCCTGTACCTTCGCCCGCTCCAACTCCCGCGTCCGCTCATTAAGCAGATCCGTCTGCTGCTGCAGCTTCTTGTGCGCCAGGTAGATCGAGACGAAGCCCTCGATCTTGGACTTCAGGATATGCGGAACGAACGGTTTGACGATATAATCAATCGCGCCGACCGAATAAGCGGTGAATGAATAATCATCCTGCTCATCGGGAGCTGCGGTAATGAAGATAATGGGGACCGCCTTGGTTCTTTCCCTCGATTTGATCCACTGGGCGGTTTCAAATCCGTCCATTCCCGGCATCTGAACATCGAGAACGATGACCGCGAATTCGTGCTTGAGCAGACAGCGCAGCGCCTCCTCTCCAGAGGAGGCCTTCACGAGATGGTAATTCTGATCCTCAAGCACGGCTTCGAGCGCCAGCAGGTTCTCCGGCTGATCGTCCACCATTAGAATGCGGATCGGTTCCTCCATAAGATCACACCTCATTTATCGTTCATACGGAAAATTTTCTCCTGGCCGTTCACCGTTTCATATCCCGCCGCATGCTTCGTGAAAGAAATCGACTCCTTATGCCCGAGCACTAGGAAACCGCTCCTGCTGAGGCTTTGGAAGAAAAGGTCGTGCACCTGATTCTGCAGGAAGTTATCGAAGTAGATCAGCACATTGCGGCAGAGGATGAGATGGAACTCGTTGAACGAACGGTCCGTTACCAGATTATGCTGGGCGAAGACCACATTCTCCCTCAGGAACGGATGGAACACCGCCGAACTGCCGGCCGTGCTATAGTAGTTGGAGAAGGCGTCCTGGCCTCCGGCGCGGATGTAATTATTGGTGTAATCCTGCATCTTCTTCAATGGATAGCTGGCTTTCTCTGCCTTCTGAAGCACTTCCTCGTTAATATCCGTCGCATAGATCCGCGTCTTTCCGTACAATCCTTCTTCATGAAGCAGGATCGCCATGGAATACACCTCTTCGCCTGTAGAGCAGCCTGCGTGCCAGATCCGGATTGCCGGGAGCTTTCGCAGCTCCGGAATGACCTGCTCCTGGATCGCGGCGAACATGCTTGGGTCCCGGAACATCTCGGTCACATGAATCACCAGGTCGGACAGCAGACGCTCCATGCAGTCCCGGTCATGCAGCACCCGCTCCTGCAGCCCCGAGACCGTCCGCAGCTTCTCGGCGTGGATCCGGTGCCACACCCTCCGCCGCAGGGACGCATAAGCATAATTGCGAAAATCATAACCGTACAAGCGGAACAAGCCTTCGAGCAGCAGGGTAATTTCGATCCGCTCGCGTTCTTCCTCCTCTTTGCTCGCGCCGCCCGCCTCCGAAGGGGCGCTGCTACGCATCAGGAGTTCCTCGAGATCGTCCCTCTTCTTGTGATCCATCTTACTTATTCAGCCACACCCGCATCAGCGAGAAGAGCTGTTCGGTATGCACCGGTTTCGTAATATAGTCGGAGGCGCCGGCCTGGATGCACTTCTCCCTGTCATCCTTCATGGCTTTGGCCGTCAAGGCGATGATCGGCAGGCGGTCGAACCGTTCGTCGTTGCGGATCGAGCGCATCGCCTCGTACCCGTCCATCACCGGCATCATGATATCCATAAGCACGAGATCGAAGTCCGGTTCCTTCTCGAGCTGCTCCAGCGCGCCCTTGCCTGTCTCGGCGAACGCCACCTGCATTCCCAAGCCTTCGAGGAGATTCGAGAGGGCGAAGACATTGCGGATATCGTCGTCGACAATCAGCACCTTCTTGCCCGAGAAGACGGCTTCGATGCTGTGAAGCTTCTGCAGCACGGTCTTCTTCTCTTCGGGGAGCCGCTCCTGTACCCGGTGCAGGAACAACGACGTCTCGTCGAGCAGACGCTCCGGCGACCGGACATCTTTAATAATAATCGATTCCGCGTATTTCTTCAGCCTCAGCTGTTCTTTCTTATCGAGTTCGGTTCCCGTGTAGATAATGATCGGCAGACGGCGCAGTTCCGCATCGCCTTTGACAGCGTCCAGCAGCTCGTATACCGCCATGTCCCGCAGCTTAAAGTCGAGGACCATGCAGTCGTAGGTCTGCGTCCGCAGCGCCTCAAGCGCTTCCCGTCCGCTCCCGGCCGGCGTAATCGACACATCGTCGTGTGCGATCAGCTCGATCAGGGCGATCCGCTGGGCTTCGTCGGGTTCGACAATCAGCAGGCTGCGGATATCGCGTTCGAGGAACGTCTGGATCTGTTCGAACGCCTGGTCGAGATGATCGCGGGTCGACGGCTTGCGCAGCCAGGCGATGGCCCCCATCGACAGCCCCTGCAGCACTTCATCGTTCACCGAGATGACATGGACCGGAATATGGCGCGTGGCCGCATCGCTCTTGAGCTGGACCATTACACCCCAGCCGTCGAGCACCGGCAGCTGGATATCGAGCAGAATGGCATCGGGCCGAAGCTGCTTCGCCAGCTGCAGACCCGAGTCGCCTTGGAGCGCGACCACCCCCTTGAATCCGCGGCTGCGCGCCATATCGAGGAGAATCGTCGCAAAGTGGGCGTCATCCTCGATAATCAGCAGCACCTTGTCGCTCGGTTCGATATGTTCCCGGTCATCGGCGAACGAATCTCCGCCGGGGTCCGCTCCCGGAGGGCGCAGCACCGGCGCCGACAGGGCCGATCGGACACCCGGCATGGCCAGCGCCCCCCTACGGGACAGACCCGCCGAAGAAGCAAGCGCAGCGGCTACCGCGTCGCGGGCTTCATGCAGGCCGCCGGCAAGCACGGCCGATGCCGGAGCGTTGGCCGGCTTGGCGCTGCTCATCGGCAGGCAGAGGGTGAACCGGCTGCCCCGGCCCTCTTCGCTCTCGAGTTCGATCGTCCCGCCCAGCAAGGCAGCGAGCTGCCTGGAGATCGACAGACCCAGCCCGGTTCCTCCGTACTTGCGGCTGGTGGTGCCGTCCGCCTGCTGGAAAGCCTCGAATACAAGCTCCTGCTTCTCTTCAGGGATGCCCACGCCGGTATCCTCCACGGTGAATGCCAGCATCCGCTCCCCTCGCTCCGCCGGCTGGACGGTCAGCTTCACGCAGCCGCTGTCCGTGAACTTGAAGGCGTTCGAGAGCAGATTCTTCAGAATCTGCTGCATCCGGAGGTTGTCGCTCTGCAGGCTGACCGGCGTGCCTTCCATGACTTCGATCTCGAAGGCCAGCATCCGGTTGCGGGCCACCGGCAGGAACGACCGCTGCAGCGAATCGATCACATCCTGCACAAGCACCGTCTCCATATGGACATCGAGCCGCCCGGACTCGACCTTGGCCAGATCCAGCACGTCATCGATGAGGCGCAGCAGGTCGCTGCCCGAGGAATGGATCGTCTCGGCGTATTCGACCTGCTTGGGGGACAGGTTGCTGTCCTTATTCTCCTTGAGCAGCTGGGACAAGATGAGCAGCGAGTTCAGCGGCGTACGCAGTTCGTGGGACATGTTGGCGAGGAACTCGGTCTTGTACCTCGAAGCTACCGCGAGCTCCAGTGCCTGCTTCTCGAGGGAATCGCGGGCGAGCTCGACCTGGCGGTTCACCTCTTCGGTTTCGCGGATCTGGATCTCGAGCTCGGACGTCTTGCGCTGCAGCTCCTCGTTGCTCTGTTCGAGCTCCTCCTGCTGCCGCTGCAGAAGCTCTTCCGAGGCGCGAAGCGCCTTGGCCTGATCCTCGAGCCGCTCGTTGCTCGTCTTCAGTTCGTCCTGCTGCGAGAGCAGCTCCTCCGACTGGGTCTGGAGCTCCTCGGTCAGCGCTTGGTGAATCCGGAGGAGCTCTTCGATCTTCAGGCGGCCCTGCAGGGAATTCAACACCACACCGCCGACTTCGGCAATCTGCTCAATGAACTTCATCTCGAGGTCTGAATAGGCCTTGAGCGAGAGGAGCTCGAACACACCGATGACCTCGTCATCGTACAGGACAGGCTGTACCAGGACTGTCACCGGCTTCATATCTCCGAAGGCAAGCCGGATCTGTCCCTGCTCCCCACCGCCTTGCAGCAGGATCGGCTTGCCGTCCTTGGCACACTGGCCCACAAGACCTTCCCCGATTTGGAAGGAATCCGCCGCTTGGACTCCGCTGCGTGCGTACGTCCCGGTCAGCTCCAGCTTCCGGGTCAAGCCTTCGTCCTTCAGCACGTAGAAGGCGCCGTCCTGCGCTTCGACCGTGCGGGCGAGCTGTCCGATGAACAGCTCCCCCATCTCCTTCAGCCGGGTCATACCCTGCATAGCGGAATACATATCGCTCACCTGCGTCTGAAGCCACAGATTCTCTTCGTTCAGCTGGTGCAGCGCCTGCTCTTTGGCTGTCGTCTGGTCCAGATGATCCGCCAGCTGGTTGAACACGGTCGCCAGCTGCCCGAATTCGTCCGTTGTGGTAATCGGCACTCTGTACGAATTCTCTCCCCAGCGCCCGTCGGCGAAGCCGCGGAGCATGAGCGTCAAGGTGCCGAGGCCCTTCGTCATGGACGAGATAATCCAGTACATGATGGCAACGGATAAGAGCAGCGTCACCAGGGTCAGGAGACCGGTGGCCGCCATCGTCTGCTTGTTCTGGTTCAAAGCATTCGCGATCGCCGCATCCATCTGCTCTTCCTGATAACCGCTGAAAGCCGTCATGCTTGCGGTGAACTCGTCTTGAATATTGACGCCGCTGCTCGTGCGAAGGTTGTTCGCTTCGGCGACTTTGCCGTTCTGGTACAGGCCCAGCGTCTGATCCTTGTATTCCAGGTAACGCCGCCCGCTGGCAAGCAACTTGTTCACAAGCTCCTTGCCCTGCGGCGTATAATCCAGCGTGCTCAAGTCCTCCATCGCCTTCTGGACGTTGGCGGAACTGGTTCGGATGAGCTCCAGATTCTTCTTGTCGCTCTCCGGCGTGGAGATCAGCAGAAGGTTCGCGACCCCCTTCGCCAGCTCCGTGGCATTGTTGCGGACTCCGGTAGCCAGCTTTACTTTATTGTAACGGTTTCCGTAAATTTCGCCGAGGCTGTCGTCCGTGCTTGTCAGTCTGGTAATCCCAATGCCTGCCAGCGTGAACAGCAGCAGCAGCAGGACGCCGAATCCTGCGAACAGCTTTGTTCTGATCTTCATCCCTGGGCTTCCTCTCTCTCCTCTGTAGTGACTCCTGTGCAGCGGCACATGCCCCTATGGAGGCTTATGTGGCCTGAATCAACACCATGCAGATGTCATCGCTCTGCGTCTCCCAGATGTCGTCCGGCAGCAGCGCTTCGACCAGCCGGTTCGGGTCTTCTTCCCCGTAGATGAGCCCCTGCAGACGAAGGGCCAGCAGATCGGACTCCGCCGCATCATCGGGATAATCGGAGGGCATCGGGATGGATTCCAGCAGACCGTCCGTATACAGGGCGATCCGGATCGGGTTCTCATAGGTGAAGATGCTCTTCGTTATATCCATCTGGTCGAAGAAGCCGACCGCGCAGCAGCCTTGGCTCAGCGCCACCGGCGGCTTGCCCTCCTCGAACAGGAATCCCGGCGGATGCCCGGCATTGACGTATTCGATCGTCTTGTTATGGGTATCGATCAGGAGGTAGACGGCTGTAAAATAATAGCTCATCGACGGGTTCTTGTGGTTGAGCTGGTGCATGTACCGGTTAAGCTCCGCCACGACAAATTCGGGCGAAACAAAGCGGGTAATCGTATCCTGCATGACCGATGAGATGAACATGCAGACAAGGGACGAGGAAATCCCGTGCCCCATAATATCGAGTATGATGATGCCGTGGCGGTGTTCGTCAATGCGGTGCCAGGCGTACAAGTCGCCGGCCAATTCGGATGAGGGGTGGTAAGCGGCCCGGATATCGAGGTGTTCCTTCTGCAGCGGTGCGCTGAGCACGCTGCTCTGCACCTGCTTCGCCAGATCGAGCTCTCTGCGGATCCGGGCCTCGTTCTCCTTATGCCAATCCTTCTCGTACTTCAAGCGGAGGGCCACCCGGATCCGGGCGATCAGCTCCACCTTGTTGACGGGCTTCATGACATAATCGATGGCGCCGGCCTCCAGGGCTTCGGCCAGTTTATTTGAATCTCCGAGTGCCGTTACGATAATGATGGGAATATCCCGCAGCCGTTCATCGCCTTGAATGAGTCGGCACGCTTCAATACCGTCCATCTCGGGCATCATCATATCCATCAGAATGAGATCGACGGGGACTTTGCCCCCATCGGCACTCTCCGTCAGCCGCTCCAGCATTTCCTTGGCGGAAGAAGATTTCCAGAAGGAATCATAGCCCGCACTCTTAAGTATTTTCTCGATGACGATAATATTCACCGGGTTGTCGTCGACAATTGCGATATTCATAACATTCGGTCTCCTCTTGTTCATTGCATCCGTAGGTTGTGTACCGGTATAGCATACATCGGGTAGTCCGTCTCGTACCCGGCCCCCGATGTTCCCTATCCCGCCGGTTCCCTGCGCTATCGTTCCTTGGTTGTCCGCTCCTTGATGTTCCGTTCCTACTATTATAGCGAAAAAGATAAACATATGTAACCACAAAAGGGGGACTTTGAAACAGCCCAGGCGTGATTCGGCTGTGGAAAATCAGGGTAATTTCCGATCAAGCGGGTCTGCCGCCCACAGAGCGGCAGCGTGCACTCCTACTGCGGCATTCCGGAAATTCCGGATCGAAAGGCCAAGGATCAAGAGGAGGAATCGCACATGAGAACCAAAGTGAAATTAGTCGACGGAGAAGAAGCAGCCATCCAAGCCATCCGGCAGTTTCGGCTGGAAGGGCATTCTTTGAACGAAATATATGTTCTGGCACATGACGGCGACACGGCCCAAGAACTCAGCCGGCTCACCGATACGAAGACCATCGGTATGATGGAGGAAGGCATGGCGACCGCCTTCGCCAATCTCTTCCGTTCCCGGGGCGACCAGCTCCGGGCCAAAATGGAGTCGCTCGGCATCTCGGCGCTGGATGCCGAGCGGTATGAATCGGAGCTGGACCGGGGGAAGATCATCGTTCTTGTCTGGTATGACGAAGATACAGGCACACTGGACCGAGCTGACGAGGCGGCGCGCCGGCGCCCCCGGCCCGAAGAACTTCTCCTGCCCCCTGTCGGCGGTGCGGTGATGAGCGAACGAAGATAAGACCGCCTTCCCCCACAAGCAAGACCGGCCGGCCGCTGCCGGCAAGGAATGCACGCGTCTCCCCGCTGCAGCAGTCGGAACTTCGCGGATGGATAAGCAGCCGTTCACGGAACGGGCTACCGATGCAATAACCCAAAATAAGCACACGATCCCTCTCGGGAGCGTGTGCTTATTTGGGCAATCGAAGGCATATCTTCCGCAGGAAGCCCTCCATCCGGCAGAAGCGATGGCATTTCATACATTTTTGGGGCAGCGGATGCCCAAATACCCGGTATTGCATGAACCTCCTTCCCCCAGTTGTCGTCTTATGTATCAGCAAGAAACGAACCTGACCGAAGGAAGCGAAAATGACACGATGAGAAAGCCCCCAGCACCCGCACGTTCCCCCTTGGCCCTCCCCCTGTTCGGAGCCGCCGCACTTCTGATGGCCGGACTGTATACGGCCTACTCCCTCTCCCCCTCGGCTGCCACCCCCACCGAAGCCGGGATGAAGAGCTCGCCGCTGTTGACGGAGGCACCTCAAGCCGGCAGCGTCTCCGGAGGAGGAAGTCTGCCATCTTTCCCTGCTCCGGCTCCAGATCCAGATTCAGCTCCAGCAGCTTACCCGTCCCCCCTGCCGGAGCCTCCCGTTCCACTGCCCGAGTCCGATCTGCAGGAGAAGCCGCCTGCCTCTCCTGCCTCTCCCGCCCCGGACGGGAGGAAGCTGGCCGCCTTGACCTTCGACGACGGTCCGGACGGACGGTACACGCCGCAGATCCTGGATATTCTGAAGAAACACGAAGTGAAAGCCACCTTCTTCGTGGTCGGCCGTCAAGCGCAGAAGTATCCCGAAGTGCTCCGCCGCATCTCGGATGAAGGCCACCGGATCGGCAACCACTCCTGGGATCATGCGGACCTCTCCAAGCTCAGCGGGCCGCAGCTGCTCGAGGAGATCGCCGCAGGAGACGAAGCCGTGCGCCAGGTGACCGGCTCAGCTCCGGTCCTCTTCCGGGCCCCGTATGGCGCCGTCTCGGAAGACGTCCGCCGGACGCTCGCCTCGCTGGGCCGGCCGCTCGTCGGCTGGACGGTCGATACGCGGGACTGGGCCGGTACGCCCCACGGGAAGATCCTGCAGACCGTGAAGGAGCGCCTGAGGCCGGGCGGCATCGTGCTGATGCACAGCTTCGGCGGACGGAAGAACTCGCTGGAGAACACGTTGCAGGCGCTGCCCGCCATGATTGAGGCGCTGCAGGCGGACGGCTACACGCTGGTTACGGCCGACGAACTGCCTGCCGCTAGGCGGCCGTGACCGCCGGCGGGGTTTCCTGCGGAGCCACCCCGCTGGGAACACAATTTCCTCTGGCTTCCAACTGGGGATCGCGGTACACTGGAGATATGTGTTTTTGGGCCGCTTTTCCTATCCTGGGAGAAAGGTCCTTCAGTTGAACCGGAATGACGGGGAGATCGTCAATAGATTTGAGGTGGCCTAGCTTGGAAGGGAATATGAAATTCGAATATTTGAAATACTTGTCCGAAAGCTCGGACAAAAAAGCCATTCTCCACGACCTGATGACGGCCTACGGCCAAGATGTCTGGAATTACGCTTACAGCATGACCCGCAAATGGGACCAGGCCGACGACATTACCCAGGAAGTGTTCCTGAAAGTGTACCGCAATCTCTATTCCTTCCGCTGCGAGTCCTCAGTCAAAACCTGGCTGCTCGCTATCACCCGCAACATGACGCTGGACTACCGCAAGTCGGCCTTCCTGCGCAGGGTTACCCTGGTGGATTACTTCCTCCCCGGGAACAACGTGCAGGCCTCTGCCGAGAACGAAGTGATGGAGGAACTGGCCGTAGGCGAAGTGTGGTCCCTGGTGCTTGAGCTGCCGGTGAAATACCGGGAAGTCCTCATCCTCTTCGCCCATCATCAGCTCTCGATGAAAGAGATGGCGGAGGTGCTCGGGGTCAGCGAGGGAACGGTGAAATCCAGACTGTACCACGCCCGTGGCAAAATTTCGAAGCTAAAGGAGAGTCGGAGGATTGGATCCGAAGGATAGCGACTTACAAAAGGCATTGGAGGACGGTCCCTTCGGGAGGCGCGGGTTCGATCCGGAGCTGCAGCGCCGCATTGAAGAGCGCCTGGACGAACCCCGCGTATGCCGTCGCAGGCCGTGGAGCCTCTGGCTCGCCGGCGCCGGAGCCGCGTTCGCGCTGGCCGCAGGACTGCTGCTGGCCGATGTCCACGGCCTCTTAAGCCGCCTGGGTCCAGGCTCCCAGGCCGCCATACCGGCGGCAAGCGCCCCCCCGCAGGAGGAAGCCCGCGATACGGGCCCGCGAACCGCTCTGCTGATCGGTACGCGCACGGACCGCCCGGCCGTCCCCGGTACGACCGGGAAGATATCCAGCGTGTACCGCTCGCTGCTGATCGCTCCGGAGGACGGGCGGCTGAAGGTAACGGCGGAAGGCAGCGGCATCCTGATGCCCTACAAGATGGAATTCTGGCGGATCGACGGGGAGCCGTCAGGAGGTGGGGGCCTCAGGCTCGGAGCCGTCCGGGTGTCCTCGAGCGGCAAGACGCCGCTGGTCCGCAGCTCCGCCGTCCGCTCTCAGGGCAGCCCGGCGTTCAGCGAGAAGCTGCTCTTCGCGGGCAACCGCTATGTGGCCATCGCGCAGACCGATACAGGCAGCGGCCGGGAGATGCTCTGGGTCAAGGAGCTGCCGCAGCTTGCGGCCCCGCGCCGGGCTTCGAACGCCGAACCGCTGCAGGAGCCGCATGTGACCCTGCGCAGCCTGCTGGGGGAATCGGCCGCCTCTACGGTCCGTTCCTTGGAAGCGGCTCCGCCCGGAGGGGGCGTCGATACGGTAGGCGAGAGCTGGACGCTCGTCCGCCGGGAAGGCAGCTGGACGGCGAAGCTCGCCTCGTACGACGGCACGGGGCCGGACGGCTACCGCCTGAGGGACGTGCCGGCGGACCTGCCTGAGAGCGTCGTGTCCTATGACACGCTGTCCACGCCTTGGGCGGAAGTGAAAGGGGTGCAGCCGGCGGCCACCGATGCCTTCACTTCGCCGAACCTCGACCTGGCGGCTGTCGTGGTCCCGCGCAGCATCGTCATCCATCCGATGTCCCGGGGAGAACTGATCGCCTCCCCTCTGCTCACGGTCCCTCTGGCCGAGAACGAGACCGTCGTGATGGCGCACTGGGCGCTGGATCCGTACATCGAACAGTGGAAGCGTCAGGCCGGTACTTATCTGGTTCCATAGACTGCCCGCCTAGCCGCCTGGGCGAGGGGCAGCCGGTCCTCCACTCTATAGATCTGGAAGAGGAAAGAAGCTTACATGCCTCATGGGCATGTAAGCTTCTTTGGTGTACCCAACGGGCGTAGAGGGCCGCTTGTGTACCACTTGCAGGACGTTTATGGGCATCTTTGGGCCTCATAGACAGCCTCATCGACGGCACTATGCCGCCGCTCCCGGGCGGCTTGCGTCCCCTACGGCTGCGGGACGGAGCCATACGCCACATGCGAGGCGAACGTCGGCGCATTCGGTACGATCAGGATGTGCGTGCGCCCCGGCTGCAGCACGAGATCCTTCCCGCCGTCGGTGAACCGGAGGGGAGCACCGGAGGCATCCCGGCGCCACTCCCCTGACTGCGCACGCCCCTTCTGGAAGAAGAGCGCCTCCCCACTCCCCGTCAGCTTGACGTCAAGCCGGCCTTCTTTGTCGAGCACCTGATGATCAGCTCCCATGACAATGACGTTCTCCGCCCCCAGCGTAGTGCCGGTGGCCAGATCCTTATGGAGCTCCCCGTTCAGCGAGCGCAGATAGCGTCCTTCCCCGGCATCGTAGCGGTAGCCTACCTTATAGCCTTTGACTAGGAACGTCACGTCAAGGGATGTACCGTCCGCGGATGCGCCATTCGCTCCGGTCCCCAGGGCAGGCACCGCCTCCGCCTCCCCTGACGCGAAGCTGTAGGCCGGCGTCTTCAGGGAATCCCCGGCTGCAGCAGCGACCGCAATCCCCTTTCCCTCAGCCCCGGCCCGGATCTTCTCGAGGCTCGTATACAGATTATGCGGCGCCTTCCGCGACTTCTCCCGCCAGAAGGACGGCCCGGCGTTCGTAATTTCGTCCATATCGTCGATGTGTTCCCTTTTTAGCTTCGCGTACCCGTCCGGGCTGCCCCCGGCATGCACCTGGATGGCCCCGAAGCTTTTGCCGAGCTCGATAAAGTAAGGGCGGATGCTCCGCACCGGACCGATCGGGTTCTGCAGCGCAACGCTGCTCTGGTAGATGGCGACCAGGCGAGTAATCTCGCCTTCGGCCAGCACCTCCAGCAGCATGTCCGCCTCCGTCAGGCCGCTCTGGGGACGGGCCTGGGGAGCGTTATTGACCATGACCATGACCGGACGGGCAAGAGCGCCCTCCTTCACGGGCAGTCCGGTCAACGGGGCCGTCGGGCCGGCAGGCGCCTTAGGCGGTGCCGGTACCGTCTCCTCGCCTGGCTCCGGCCCCGTCTTCACCTGCACAGGAGCCGGCTGCGGCGGCTGGGCCTCCTTCCCCAAGCTGCAGCCGGCCGTCAGGGCGAGGATGCTGCCGGCGAGCAGGAGAAGCCCCGCCTTGCCCGGCCCCGATCTGCCGAAGATGGGGGATGAACCTTTTATCATGGACGCTCACCTCTCTCTTCCAGAATCGTTCAAGCTTCTAGTAATCTATATTCTAGCAGGTGCGGGAATAGAATCCGTCCATGCCAAAAAGCGCTATCCTCTTCTATACGGATAACGCCCCGGATTTGTTACGCCTGGACTGCAATATAGGTTAGAGACCGGCCAACAGGCTGCGGATCTCCTCGCCATAGGTCTTCAGCAGCTCTCTCGATTGGAACTTGCCGCTGAAGTCCTCGACGCCGAGATAGCCGTCATATCCGACCGACTTCAAGTCGCCAAGCACCTGCTTCCAATCCACGACGCCTCCGTTCACCGGCTCCCAGTAAGAAGTCCAGCTCTGGGACCCGTCTTCCCGGCGGTTCCCCGGCTTCCAGCCCGTATTCTTGATATGTACGTGAGCCAGGTAAGGGCCCAGCAGCTCGAGCCCCATCCGGAAGTTCTCAAATCCTTCGTGCACCATGTTGCCCGGATCGAACAGGACGCCGATGTGCTCCGGGTCGAACCGGGACACGAGACGATGCGCGAGCCCCGCACTAGGTGCAATCGTATGATGATGTGTCTCTACAAGACACTTCACGCCATACTGGCGCGCCAGTTCCTCCACCCCATGCAGATACTGAATCTCCTGTTCGAACAGGTCATTATAATTCCGGGATCGGTCATAGCCCGGAACGCCGACACGGATCGAGGCTGCCCCAAGCCTCTTCGCAGCTCTCAGAACCTGCTCCGTCCCCTCCAGATCGCCGGGCGTCAAGTAAGGCACGACAGAGACCGTGCGAAGCCCCTGCTCCGCTGCTGCTTTCGCGAAGCGGTCCAGTTCGGTCTCGGTGCTCTGCGGATCGATGGAACAGAGATTGCGGCGCCAGAACGACGGCTGTTCGTCCCCGGCATCCGCCGGAATCTCCTTGAACCGCCATTCGATCCCTTCGATGCCCGCTTCCTTCGCGGCGCTTGCCAGTTCTTCGGGCGTCAGGTCCGGGGTTACGACCGTGAATACGGATAGTTTCATGAGAGTCCCTCCGATAAGTGGATAATTGTAGGATTCGGACTGCTCTGAGCAGCCTGCTCTCCAGATTATAACAGCCTCCCCGCCTTGTGGCTATAAAAATGTTCACGTGAACAATGTGCGCCGTTTCTCGATTTCTTGCGGGTAACTGCTTTTATACAATGGAGCTCCCGCGAGTGCCTTGTCAGGACGGAAGCTCCCCCATGGACTCACACCTGCACGCCTCCCGGCACCCGGACCATGACAAAAAGTCCGCCTAAGCTGCACGCTTCGGCGGACTTTCCATTGGCTGGCAGCTCCGTTCTCTCAGGGCGGTGCTCCCTGGATCATCGCTCCAAGCTCATCCCTTCCCTATCATCCGAAGATCCAGCCCGTAAGACTCAGCGAGCCGTACTGGTATTCCTGGTGAAGCAGCTTCGCTTTGCGGGTACGGTCGGCGAGTCCCATGGCGAGGAACAGCGGGTACAGATGCTCCCGCGTAAGGGCCGCCAGGCTCGCGTGCGGCGCTCTCCTCTCATAGTCGAAGAGGGATTCCAGATCCCAGACGGAGATCCGTTCGCCGAGCCAAGCGTCGAACTCCAGCGCCCAGGAATCCACCCACGTGCTGTCCCAGTGGAGCCGGGAGGGATGATGCACTGTCCCTCCGCTGCCGATGACGAGCACGCCCTTCTGCCGGAGCGAGTACAGCGCCTGTCCGATCCGGTACGGCTCCTCGGGGGCCAGACGCGGGTGGACGGACAGCGCCACGACGGGGATGTCCGCTGCCGGGTACATCCAATGTAGCAGCGGCCATACGCCGTGGTCCAGGCCCCGGGCATCGTCGATCTCCGAAGCGATGCCTTCGCCCGCCAGCTCCTTCTGGATGTCCAGGCTGAGCAGGATATCTCCCGGTGCCGGGTAAGTGACCGCATAGGCGGCCTCCGGGTACCCAAAAAAGTCATGCAGCGTCTCCGGACGGGAGGCACCCGTGATGCGCTGGATGGGGCTCTCCCAATGAGCGCTGACCACTGCAATCCCTTGGGGCCGCGGCAGATGCTTGCCAAGGTTCTGGAGGAAGCGGGTATACGGCAGATCTTCTGCAGCAAGCGTCGGGGTTCCGTGAGCCAAAAACAACGAAGGATACATGCCATCCCCTCCTTTCAGATGTCCCGGCTTCCCCCGGTAGTGAGGTGGGCCGCTTCAGCCGAGGCTCACGCACTCTTGCCGAGGAATGTCTCCAGCTCCCCGAGCTGGCGGAGGTGATGACGGAAGTGCATCTCGAGCAGCGCGAACCATTCCGTTGCATTCAATCCGCCCAGTCTCGGGTGGACAGCCACTCGGTCAGCGGGTATAGCCGCAAGCTGCGGCTCGATATCCCGCAGACGTTCCTTTAACTCCTGCAGACGCGCACGGATCGAAGCCGCATCCTCCGTATTGGGAGGTGTATAAGCATCCGATGCGGGAACGGCTATTTTCGTGGGAGGGAACGAGCCCAGGCGGAAGATCCCTTCCCCGGCTTCGCTTTTGCCGCTCGCTCCCGCTGCCCCTCCCTCCCGACACACATCGATGGCCTTCAGCTGCATATGGAAGGCAGTGTTAAGCAGATGCGTGTACACTTGGCCCACCGACCAGGCGCCGGGCGAAGGCTGCCTGTGCAGCTCGTCTTCCGTATACCGGGAGAGTCTCTCCTCGTACTGCTCCATCGTCAGCTCCAGATCCGTCAATGCTTGCTTCGTATCGATCATGGCAAGGCCTTCTTTCCTAAATGGTATAGTGAATATGACCTCATCATAGCACCCCGCTCCTGACACCCTTATGTCAGGAGTTCCACGGGCGTTCCGTACAGTTTGTGTAATTTTTCGGCTTCCGCTGCCATGCGGCCGCGCAAGCTTGCCAGCTCCAGCACTTCCGCTTCCGCTCCCCAACCGAGCAGCCATGGCAGGGCTTCAAGTTCATACCGCACCTGCAGCGTGAGCAGCAGCCCCCCCTCCATCTCCGGATCCTCTTCCGCCCGCGTCACATAGAAGTAAGGCGTGTTGCGGGCATATCTCAGCGCCGCATCACCCACCAGACGCACTCTAATCCTTACGGGCCGTTCGTCTGATGGTGTATAGGCATGCAAGTCAAAATCGGCGGGACGCCGGAACGCCCGTTCCGTCTCCTCCAGCTCCGCCATCCGGTCCAGACGGAACAGCCTCCGCTCTCCCCGAAGCAGACAGTGCCCGACCAGATGCCAGACGCCTTGGGCGTGCACCAGGCCATAGGGCTCCACCTCCCGCAGTTCGCCGGGGCCGCTGACAGCCCCCTCCCGCTGCCGCCGCGCTTCCCCGGTATACCGGAAGCATACAGCTCGCTCCTCCAGTACGGCCCGGTAAAGCCGGTCCAGCTTCTCATCGGACCGCTGCGGAAGCGACCAGAAGCGCAGCCCCTTGCGCATGGACTCCACCTGCTCGCGGACCTCCGCTGGAAGCACCGCTTCCAGCTTCATACGCGCCGACAGCCCAGCTTCGCGGTAAGCTTCCCCGAGCAGCCGCAGTACCGCCTCGCTTCCGAGCAGCAGGGTCGCAGCCTCCTCCGCCCGGAAAGTGACCGGCGGAAGAAAGTAGCCCTCCATGAGGGAGTAGCCGAGTCCCGGCACAGCCGCTACAGGCACTCCTGCTTCGCTCAGTGCCTGCATGTCCCGGTACACCGTACGCACGCTCGTTTCGAAGCGGGCAGCAAGATCCTCCGCCCGCACGCAGCGCCGGTTCTGCAGCTCGAGCACTATCGCCATCAACCGGTCTGTCCGGTTCACCGGCACCGCCTCCTTCGGACATTCATCTCCCTGTTATAGTAAGATTATTCCATAGGGGGCCCCCCGCTTCCTTCCCGTACAGCAAAAAAAGACCCGGATCAGAGCCTGACAGGCCCTCCTTCCGGATCTCTCTTCCACTCGCTTCGCTGCCATGCTTACAGCTGCCCTTGCACCCAAGCTTCCAGCTGGGCCAGCGGCACGAAGCCGATCTGCGTTCCCACTTCTTGGCCGTCCTTGAACAGCTTCAGGGTCGGGATGCTCATAATGCCATATTTACCGGCCGTGTCAGGGTTGTCGTCGACATTCACCTTAACGATGGATACCGAGTCGCCGAGCTTGCCTCCGAGTTCTTCAAGCACCGGGGCGATCATTTTGCAGGGGCCGCACCAAGGTGCCCAGAAGTCCACGAGAACCACGCCTTGGGCAATAGCCGCTTCGAACTGCTCTTCTTTGGTAATGGATACGATAGACATGATTGCACTCACTCCTCTTCTATAGTCAAGCGTAGGGATTCGCTGCACGGCCCATACGGCAGCCTACCGCAGGAATCCAGGGTTAAAGCGCCGGCGGAAGGGAGAGAGGCCGGATGTGCCGCCCTGGCTTCCCGCGCCGTTCGCGGGGCTCGGCCAGGCGGCTTCGGCGGCCGACTTGCGCTCGCTGAGCTCCTTGAACCACTCCCGGTCGCGTGTGATCAGCGCCACTTCGATCAGTCCGCGCAGCGCCTCCACATCCGACAGCAGATCGTCCGGCAGCTTCATCAGCTTGAACGGTCTGGCTTCGGCCAGCGTCCCTACTCGCTCCGTGCGGTCGCACTGTGTCAGACGCACCCGGATTCTCCCGTCATCGTTCATCGATTCGATATACCCAATGAAACGTTCGTCTTGCAGGGTCGTTCCGCTCACCCAGTCCCCTTCTTGCAGCAGCATCGGATTATAAGCCGTCATCTTCGGTCACCCTCTCCTCTTTTTATATACTTAACCGCTTTTTACATAATTAACCTACAGGAGAGGACTGAAACATTATTAGTAACAGTTCAGGGGGAGAAAAGAAGCCCGCTAGCGCTTCTCTCGCTGGGCGGTCTTCAGCCTGTCAAGCACCCCGCGAAGCGTTAGGCGCTCCAAATACATCAGCATGCCTTCCTCTGCTTCGGTGAAGATGCCGTCCATCACGCCTGCGATATTGCAGGCGACCAGGCACTCCTCTTCCGTACTGCCGGAACACCACGACGGCTTGATCGAACCGATGGAGGTCACCCGGTAAATCTCCGCCAGGGTCACTTCATCCGGATCGCAGCTGAGAATGAAGCCGCCTCCGCTGCCTTCCTTCGTTGCCACATAACCCTTCTTCTTCAAGCAGGCCATGACCTTGCGCACCCGGGCGGGGTGTGTGCTGACATTGTGAGCAATGATATCGCTGGTTGCCATGTGGTCCGGCCGGTAGGCGAGCAGTACGAGGCTGTGTACCGCAATCGTGAATTCGCTGTTCACCGTTTGCCCTCCCTTATCCCTGTACTGTAATTATATTTATTACAGTAAGATTTGTCAAGATGCTCTGCGCCCTGTTTCTTCTCTCTTCAAAATAAACGGTTTCACCGTCCTTTAAGTCAAAAAAAACGGCCCCCTCATCGGAGACCGGCGCTTGTGGCATGCCGGCAGCCAAGCCGGCCCTTGCTTATTGGTACAGGTTGCCGCGGTAGAGCTGGCCTTGCTGTTGCTGGGCCAGTCCCCCTATATTTGCATTGCTCAGCTGAGCCAAGCTTTGCTCCAGCTGGGAACAAACCTGAGCTACCTGCTGCAGCTGCTGCAAGGCTGCCTGGTGGCCCTGCAGAGCGGTTTGGATCACTTGGACGGCTTGACGCTCGCGCTGGGCAAGCAGCTCCAGCTGCTGGGAATTCTGCTGCTCTTGCTGCAGCAGTTTTTGATAATCGCCGCTGGCGACTTGCGTCTGCTGCATGAGGTGCTGGATCGTTTGCTGGCATTGGTTCAGCTGTGCCGAAATAGTAAACATGGATTGGTGTTCCTCCTAAGGAAAGGTTTGTCTTCAGCCCGTTTGGACCCATCCTATTTTGCATTAACCTCCCTCTCCTTATGCATGCTGCGGCAAAACAATAACCCTCTTCTCCCGTCAGGGAAAAGAGGGTTATCTTGCTTACTATGCTTAATCGTTTATTTGATTTCGTAAATTTTCTCGAGATCGTCCAGCATCAGGTTCGCCGCTTTGACGCCGCCCGCCGTATTCCAGATCGCATCGTTCACCTGCCGCACCTTGCCCGCCTTCACGACATTTAGGTTCTTCCAGAGCGGATCGTTCAGCCAGTCTTTCTCCTGCTGGCCCGCTTTGCCGTCTCCCGTCTCATAGGTGAAGTAGAAGAGCATATCCGCATCGACTTCCGGCAGACGCTCTTTCGTGATCTCTTCCACGAAGGTGTCCTTGTACTTATTCTCCGGGCGCTTGATCCCGATTTGGCTGAAGATAATGCCAGTGAACGTGTCCTGCAGATATATTCTCGTCTTGCCGGCCATGAAGCGAACCACGGATACCTTCTGGTTCAGCTTGTCGCCCGCCTTCGCCTTGAAGTTCTCAATGCGCTTGTCGAAGTCCGCGATGACCTTCTCGCCTTCGGCTTTCTTGCCCACCGCTTCAGCATACAGACGGTAGTTGTTCTTCCACTCGCCGCGCAGCGTCTCCGAGAAGACAGTAGGGGCAATGGCTTTGAGCTGGTCGTACACTTTCTCCTGTCGCATCTTGGTGCCGATAATCAGGTCCGGCTTCAGCGAAGCGATGAGCTCCAGGTTCGCCTGGCTTTCTTCGCCGACGACCGTTACGCCTTCCATGTCCGATTTAATATGATCATACCAAGGGCTGCCCGTCCAGGATTTCACGGCACCGACGGGTTTGATTCCGAGCGACAGCAGTGCTTCCGTTCCTTCATTGGTCAGAATGACGACCCGCTTGGGATTCGCAGGCACTTCGGTTTCTCCCATTGCATGTTTGATTTTGAGCGGAGCCTGTGCCGGTGCATTGGTTTGCGTACCCGCCGCGGATCCGGGTGCCACTTGCTCGGCCGGTTTCGAGCCGCAGGCCGTAAGCCAGACGGAGAGCAGCATGAGGATGGCGAGCAGCCCTGCGGATGTTTTGCCTGTGATTCCCTTGATTCGTTGCATAAGTGACCTCCTGGTGTCGTACATCTAAAAGTGTCCGGCCTGCAGTTCTCTATAGGTTGTAGGCATGCCGGCAGTTGATAACGATTATCATTAACATCGTTCATAGTAAAGGGTGTCATGTATCTTGTCAATCCTTTTTTGATAATGATTCTCAAATTCATTGACAGCTGATAACCGTTCTCATACAATGAAAAGAGTTCTTTCCTTTAATCATATGGCATACCGTTAATGATCTAAATGACCTGCCAGGGGTCATCTTATTCTGTCATCCAGTCGATCCGCAGGAAAGCAGGCTGTCCATCCTTATGCATAATGAACGTTCTCTCTCCTTCAAAATCACCGGCCTCGCGGTCTCGGCGCTGCTCCTGGCGCTAGTCATGCTGGCCAGCGTCATGTTCGGCATCCAGACCTACAGCTGGGAGCAGATCGTCTCGGCGTACCGCAGCTTCAACGGGTCGAACGAGCATCTCATCATTCAGACGGCCCGTATGCCCCGCGCCCTGATCGCGGCCGCCGTAGGCGGTTCCCTCGCAGTGGCCGGCGCCCTGATGCAGGCAATCACCCGCAACCCGCTGGCTTCACCGAGCGTCTTCGGCGTGAACGCGGGAGCCGCGTTCGCGATTGTCCTGTCCGTCTCGATCTGGAACGCTTCCTCCTTGTCCGAATTCGTCTGGATCGCCTTCGCAGGGGCGGGCGTGAGCTCGCTCGCCGTCTATGTTCTAGGCTCCATCGGCCGGGACGGACTCACCCCGATGAAGATAACGCTGGCCGGCTCGGCCATCTCGGCATTCTTCGCCTCGCTGACCCAGGGTCTGCTGCTCGGGAGCGGCAAAGCCTTCGACCAGGTGCTCTTCTGGCTCGTCGGTTCCGTGGCGGGCCGCACGATGGAGATGCTCTACTCCGTCCTGCCTTATATGGCCGCCGCGATGCTGGGAGCCCTGCTGCTCGCCTCGCATATCAACGTCCTCTCCATGGGCGAAGACGTGGCGAAGGGGCTCGGGCAGCGCACGATCCTGATCAAGGCGCTGACGGCGCTCGTGATCGTCATCCTCGCTGGCGGTTCCGTCGCCGTAGCGGGCCCGATCGTCTTCGTGGGCATCATCGTGCCGCACATCGTGCGCTTCGTGGTCGGCATCGACCACCGCTGGGTGTTGCCCTACTGCGCCGTGTTGGGCGCGCTGCTGCTTGTCGGCGCCGATGTCGGGGCCCGCTTCATCGCCCTGCCGAAGGAAGTGCACGTCGGCGTGACGACCGCCATCATCGGCGTGCCTTTCTTCGTGTATATCGCACGGAGGGGGGGCCAGCTCCGATGAACCGTCCAAGCCGCTATATGACCCTTCGGGGAAGCGCCTATTCCTTCTTGATCAGCCGCAGAGCCGTGCTCGTCACGCTCCTGCTGCTGGCTGCTTTGCTTGCCGCCGTCGTGCTCAGTACGGGCATCGGCAGCGTCTATATCCCGCCTGGCGAAGTGATCCGCTCGATTCTCGGCAGCGGAGCGGATGCCAGCGAGACGATCGTCCGGTCCCTGCGCCTGCCCCGCATCGTCATCGGCATCCTGATCGGTGCCGCCCTTGCCGTGTCGGGTGCCATCCTGCAGGGCGTGGTTCGCAACCCGCTGGCGTCGCCCGATACGATAGGCGCGACCGGCGGTGCTACGCTCGGCGCCGTCGCTTTCTTCTTCTTCCTGACCGAGCGGGCCAGCATCGTGTGGCTGCCGGTCGCCGCGATTATCGGTGCTTTTGCCGCCATGGCGCTCGTCTACAGCCTTGCCTGGAAGGGCGGCGTCACCCCGCTGCGCCTCGTGCTCATCGGCATCGGCTTCTCTGCAGCGATGAGCTCGCTGTCGCACATGATGATGCTGACCGGCCCCGTAGTGGTGGCTACCAAAGCGCTCACGTTCATGACCGGAAGCATCTACGGCGTCTCCTGGGAGAAGGACGTGCTGATTCTTCTGCCCTATGTCGCCGTCCTGCTGCCGCTCGTTCTGCTGTATTCGCGTCATATCAATATCCAGGAGCTCGGCGAGGATGTCGCGCTCAGCGTGGGCAGCTCCGTACAGCGCCAGCGCCTGCTGCTCCTGCTGTTCAGCGTAGCCCTCGCAGGGGCGGCCGGCGCCTTCGGCGGCGCGATCACCTTCATCGGCCTGATGGCGCCGCACATGGCCCGCAAGCTCGTCGGGCCGAGCTTCGGCGCGCTGCTGCCGGTCTCCGCCCTGCTCGGGGCGCTGATCCTGCTCGGCGCCGATCTCGTCGGGCGCACGCTGTTCACGCCGCTGGACATCCCGGCGGGCGTCTTCACTGCCGCGATCGGTGCGCCTTTCTTCATCTACCTGCTGTACCGCAGCCGGAACCAGTAACCGGTCACCCAACCATCCATTCATCCATACTGCAGCCATGCAGAAACTCAAGGAGTGATTCCCATGACCGCCATTCAATCCAAAGACCTGTGTCTGTGCTACGGCGAAACCTGCATTTTTCAAGAGCTCAGTGTTCGGATTCCGAAGGGGAAGGTGACCGTCTTCATCGGCAGCAACGGCTGCGGCAAGTCGACGCTGCTCCGCTCGCTCGCCAGACTTCTTAAGCCCCAGAAGGGCTCTATCGTCCTGGACGGCAATGAGATCTCGCGCATGTCGACGAAGGAAATCGCCCGCAGGATGGCCATGCTTCCGCAGGGACCGGCCGCTCCGGAAGGACTTACCGTCCTGCAGCTGGTCAAGCAGGGACGCTATCCCTACCAGAGCTGGCTCCAGCAGTGGAGTCAAGAGGACGAGCGGATGGTCCAGCGCGCCCTCGAGCTGACGAACATGGCCTCCCTCGCGGAGCGCACCGTCGACTCCCTGTCGGGCGGCCAGCGCCAGCGTGCCTGGATCGCGATGACCCTCGCCCAAGGCACCCCGACGATCCTCCTCGACGAGCCGACGACTTACCTCGATCTCGCCCACCAGATCGAAGTGCTGGATCTGCTGTACGAACTCAACGAGCAGGAGCAGCGCACGATCGTCATGGTGCTGCATGACATTAATCTCGCCTGCCGGTACGCCGATAATATCGTGGCGATCAAGGATCGCAAAGTGTGGGCCGAAGGCCGTCCGCAGGATATCGTGACGGAGAAGCTCATCCGCGAAGTGTTCGAGCTCGAGAGCCGCGTCATCGAAGATCCGCTGTTCGGCACGCCGATGGTCGTCCCGGTCGGCAAGGGCAAGAAGCCGGCGGCAGCAGGCAAACCGCAGGCGAGAGCCGCGGTTGCCTTGTAATCCGCCCGGCCTCTGCCGTGCCATAATGCACAAGGACGGTGTCCCTCTTCACCCCGAAGAGGAACACCGTCCTTTTTTTGGCGCCCCGCGCCGTTCACTCTGCTGCGGGGCGGCCTACTGCCATTTAATGCTGCTGCGTCTGCGGCTCCAAGGTACGGCTCCAGCGGATGATTTCCTCCGCTGCCTGCGCCGCGCCTCCAGCTTCCCGCAAGGAGGCGCCGAGCTCCTCCGCCTTTTCTTTGAAAGAGGCGTCTGCACGCAGCTTCTCGGCCGTCTCCCGCAGCAGTTCCGGCGTCACCTGGCTGTGATCCAGCGCGATGCCCGCTCCGAAGCTGGCTACCCGGCCGGCTACCATCGGCTGATCGGCCGATACCGGCAGCAGCGCGAGCGGTACGCCGTAGTAGAGACCTTCGCTCGTTGAATTCATCCCGCCATGCGTGAAGAAGATGTCGGTATGCTGCAGCACCTCGAGCTGAGGAACATAAGAGCGTACGAGGAAATTCGCCGGCGGTTCCGGCAGGTCCTCTATCTTAACTTTACGACCGATCGACAGAACTACCTTGGCGTCCGTATCGCGGAACGCTTCAAAGCAAGTTTTATAGAATTCTTGCAGATCGTTGAACACCGTGCCCATCGATATATAAATGACGAATTGTCCGTCCAATGCCTCCAAAGGAAAGTCTCCGCTGTTCGAACGATCGGCAATCGAAGGCCCGACGAACCGGTAGGTCTCATCGAAACGCTCGCCCGCGAATTGAAACTTGCGGGAAGTGAATACGATGGACAGATCCCCCGGGTGGGAGACAATTCCCATCACATGCTGCAGAGAGCTCAGATCAAGGCCGAATTCCCGCTCCATCCGCTGCACCGGCTCTTGGCTCTTACGGTACAGCTCCGATTCCGTATCCGGCTGGAACCGCTCTTTCATCTGCGGCGGCATCATATCATGCATTTCCGGGCCCATTATGAACGTCGTACTGGAGCATACCTTCGGCAGCCCCAGGATGTCCGCGATGATCCACCCGCCTATACACATGCTGTCATAGACGACGTAATCATACGTCTCTTCTCGGACCTCCGGCAGAATGTGCTGCACCATCGTCTCCGCCCCGTGAAGCATGAAGTTCATCATCTGCCTGGGGTCCGTTCCTATACTGGACGGTCCCCCTTCCGGCATCTGGGCGAGGTAATTATCATACGTCCGGACAACCGCTCCCGCTTTCTCGAGTCTTTCCCTGAAATCCTCGGTGCAGTAGTAGGTTACCTGTTCACCGCGTGCCGTCAGTTCCTTCACCAAGCCAACCGTTGGATTCACGTGCCCTTCCGCCGGCAGGTTGATCATCAGTATATGAGCCATGTTCTCTTCACTCTCCCTTATTTACCATAATATACCTGTTCCCTTTGTATCGTCAAACCCTCCTCTTCCCACGGGTTTTTTTGGGGAATTTTGTATTGTTTGTATTTCAAGCTGCTCCACCGGAGATGATAAGCAAAAACCCGTCAGGCCCGCGGATAATCCCGCCGCCTACCTGCGGGATGCAAAGGGGCCTTACGCGATGCGCTCGTTCGCCTATTATGTTCATCACTATTGGCTGTCCGGCATCTTGATTCTGGGTGCCGCCGCCGCCGTCTATTCCGTATACCGCAACTGGGATAAGATTGTAATCAAAGGAAGCGGACGCAAATAGAAACATTCAGGTTCCTCGTCTCTTTCGTTGGATGTCCTTTACCCGGCTGGGATGCGGTAGAGCTCCGTACCCCGCGGTGTCTCCGGCCGCTCCCTCTATGCCAAGTTCATATGGCCATCGCAGGTTCTGCTATAAGCCTTTGCTTGGCATGGCGGCTGGGTTCCCGTTGGTACTTGTACCTAACTCCAGTCTTCCATTGCCGTTACCGATTCCATGGCGTCCTCCGTCATCTGCCGGTTACTCCTCCTCCAAGCGATGCTTAACGGTAGATCAGGGCTAGTTTAAGCTCAGATACTTGATGCCCCCGCCAGCTTTGATTTGTCCCTTCCCTGGCGGAGGCCTCTGCCATCCAAGCGGGAGCCTTTCATGAGAGTCGGCTGTCCTCCATACCCAAAAAAGCCGGCTGGCGAAACGAGGGTTCTCGTCTTCGCCAGCCGGCTTTTTCTCTATTATACCAACGCTTTCTTGGCAATATCCGTGCGATAATGCTTGCCATCGAAGCGGATACCGTCTGCTGCAGCGTAAGCTTTGCTGCGGGCCTCGGCAATGTCGCGGCCTAGCGCCGTAACGCCCAGCACCCGGCCGCCGTTCGTGACGACCGCTCCGTCCTGGATCGCTGTCCCGGCATGGAACACGAGGGCATCCGTCACCTGCTCCAGCCCCTCGATCGGCAGGCCTTTCGGGTAAGGACCCGGATAGCCTTCTGACGCGAGAATGACGCAGACCGCCGCCTCATCGCTCCACTGGATGTCCAGCTCGCCGAGCCGTCCTTCTACCGTGGCGACGAAGATCTCGAGCAGGTCGGTCTGCAGTCTCGGCAGCACCACCTGCGTCTCCGGGTCACCGAAGCGCGCATTGAACTCGATCGTCTTCGGCCCCTCCGGCGTGATCATGAGTCCCGCGAACAGGACGCCGCGGAACGGGCGGCCTTCGGAGACCATGGCCTTCGCCGTCGGCTTCACGATCGTCTCGATCGCTTCGTCGATGATCGACTGCGGGATGTGCGGCAGCGGGGTATACGTGCCCATACCGCCCGTATTCGGACCTTTATCGCCGTCATATACCGCTTTGTGGTCCTGCGCCGGGGTCATCGGTTTCACGGTCTCCCCGTCTACGAACGCCAAGATCGACATCTCTTGTCCCGTCAGGAACTCCTCGATCACGACTTGATTGCCCGACTCGCCGAAGATCTTGTCGACCATGATCTCGCGCAGCGCCTGCTCGGCTTCTTCCTTGGACTGGGCGATGATGACGCCCTTCCCTGCGGCAAGCCCATCCGCCTTGATGACGTAGGGCGCCCGCAGCTGATCGAGATAAGCCGCCGCAGCGTCATACTGCTCGAACGATTCGTACGCAGCCGTAGGAATGCTGTACTTCTTCAGGAGCTCTTTCGTGAACACCTTGCTGCCTTCGATGATCGCCGCATTCTGGCGCGGGCCGAACACCTTTAGATTCTTGGCTTCGAGGTGATCTACGATCCCTGCCGCCAGCGGATCATCCGGTCCGATGACGACCAGATCAATCTTCTTGTCGAGGGCGAACTGGCCGATCTCTTCAAACTGATGCACGCCGATCGGCACACACTCGGCTACCGAAGCAATACCCCCGTTCCCCGGAGCGCAGTACAGCTCCCCGATCTTCGGGCTCTTCTGGAGTGCCCAGCAAATCGCATGCTCGCGGCCTCCGCCGCCTACAACCAATACCCGCATGTTGAGTGCCCCCTATTCCTTATTGATCACGAGCAGCTCGGCTTCCGCCGTCTCGAGCGAGATCGTCTTCACGAGCAGCGAGATCCGGTTCTCCTTGTTGAGCGCATTCCAATACGTCTCGGCGATGCTCTGAGCGTCATTAGCCAGCGGCACGAGCTGTGGTTCGCCTTGGAACGAAGGCAGTGGATTGCCGTCGCCTGCGTACGTGTGGATGCAGTGGCCATAGCCCGGCAGCGCCTTCTCGTAGGTATACGTATGGCGCAGCGTCTGATCTTCCGTGTTACCGCTCGACTTCAGGATGGACAGCTTGTAAGCGAACTGCTCGTCGGCCAGGTCCACCAGTCCGCTGATGCGCGGCGTGAAGTTAGGCGCATCCGGCTCGTATGTGCGGGAAGCAAGCGCGGACTCGAAAGTGCCGCCCTGCTCGAGCGCTTCGTGAATCGTATCGGTCTGATCGCCGTTCGTTACGATGTGCGCTCCGCCCAGGTGCTTTACCGGATAGTAGATGATCAGGGAAGGATCCGTCAGCTTCGCCGGATCTTTGGCTTCCGTGCGCAGGAACCCATTGTCTTCCTGAATGAACACGCGGTTGCGGCTGTTCTCGCTGCGGCCCATGATCCAGTAGACCTGGACCAGCTTGCTGCCGTCCGGCGTTTGTCCGATCACGATGCCCCGTCCCGGATAGTCGTTCTCCTGCAGGCTCTTCAAATAGCGTTCCGCTCCAGCGGCTCTTGTCGTCACAGCTTTCTCCTCCTGTATATAGGGCATTCGTATGGCCCAAGCCATCTTCCGCTTCGCCGGATTCTAGTGGTGGAACAAACGCACCCCGGAGTAGCACATCACCATGTTGTAGTCGTTGGCTGCCTTCACGACTTCTTCGTCGCGCATGGAGCTTCCTGCCTGCACAACATACTTCACGCCGCTGCGGCTCGCGCGGTCAAGGTTGTCGCGGAACGGCAGGAATGCATCAGAACCATAGGACACGCCCTGCAGCCCTTTGAGCCACTCGCGCTTCTCTTCGCGGGTCAGACGCGCAGGCACTTCGTCGAATGCCGCTTCCCAAGCCGCCTGCTCTACCGGAGTAACCTCTTCCTCAAGCCACAGGTCGATGGCGTTGTTCTGTTCGGCACGGGAGAGGCCTTGGCGGAATTTCATGCCCAGCGCCGCCGGGTGCTGGCGAAGGTACCAACGGTCCGCTTTGTCGCCTGCGAGGCGCGTACAGTGGATCCGGGACTGCTGGCCTGCGCCGATCCCGATCGTCTGGCCGTCCAGCGTATAGCAGATGGAGTTCGACTGCGTATACTTCAGCGTCACGAGCGCGATCAGCAGGTCACGCTTCGCGTTCTCCGGCAGATCCTTGTTCTCCGTTACGATACGCTCCAGAGCGGAAGCATCGATCACCGCATCGTTGCGCTCCTGTTGGAGCGTCAATCCGAACAGCGTGCGCGTCTCCACCGGATTCGGCACATAGTCCGGGTCGATCTGCAGCATGAGGTAGCCGCCGTTCTTCTTGGCCTTGAGGATCTCGAGCGCTTCCGGGGTATAGCCCGGAGCCACGACCAGGTCGGACACTTCGCGCTTCAGCAGCAGTGCCGTGGAAGCGTCCACGATGTCGCTGAGAGCCACCGCATCGCCGAAGGAAGACATGCGGTCCGCTCCGCGGGCACGGGCATAGGCCGTTGCCAGGGGGGACAGCTCGAGACCCTCGACGAAGTAAGCTTTGGCCAGCTCCGGCGTCAGGGGAGCCGCTACCGCAGCGCCTGCAGGAGATACGTGCTTGAACGAGGCGGCAGCCGGAAGTCCTGTCGCCCGGCGCAGCTCGCGCGCCAGCTGGAAGCCGTTCAAGGCGTCGAGCAGGTTGATGAAGCCCGGGTCGCCGTTCACGACAGTGATCGGCAGATTCCCTTCGCTGATCAGCTTCGCCTGCTTCTGATGCGGATTCATCCCATAGCGAAGTTCGATTTCGCTCTTCTGATTCGTCGTCTGGCTCATGATTTCATCCCATCCTTCTCTATGCTCGTCACGATTTGTTCTAGCTTAATGCTGCCGTCCGCTATCGCCTGGACGACCCGCGGGTAGAGTTCATGTTCGATCTCATGCATCCGGCCCGCAAGGGTGGTTTCCGTATCCTCCGGCCGGATCTCCATGGCCCGTTGAGCCAAGATCGGTCCGCTGTCGAGCCCTCCGTCTACGAGATGAACGGTGACTCCGGTGATCTTCACACCATGCTGAAGCGCCTGCCGTACCGCATGAAGCCCCGGAAAAGAAGGAAGAAGCGACGGATGCACATTGATCATCCGCCCCCAATAAGCGTCCACCAGCACATGCGTCACAATCCGCATATACCCGGCCAGGACGACAAGGTCAATCTTCTTCTCGCGCAGCTTCCCGAGAATCTCAGATTCATAGACTTCACGGGAGGGGTAATCCTTCGGACGGAACACGAACGTCTCGATGCCTGCCGTCACCGCCCGCTGAACGACGGGCGCTTCAGGCTTATCACAGACGAGAAGCTCGATGTCGGCATCGAGCTTCCCGGTACGTACGGCGTCCGCCAGCGCCTGGAAGTTGGATCCGCTCCCCGAGGCGAACACGGCGATGCGCAGCCTCTGAATCATACTTCCGCGCCCTCGAAGGTCACGATACCTTCGCCGGACGTGATCTCGCCGAGACGGTAGATGCTCTCGCCCAGCTCGCGTGCTGCCTGAAGCGTCGCCTCCGCTTCTTCGGCGGACACTACGATTACCATGCCGATCCCCATGTTGAAGGTACGGAACATGTCATTGTTCGAGATCGAGCCGTCCTTCTGCATGAGATGGAAGATCGGCAGAATCGGCCAGGAGCCGTACTGAATATGCGCATTGACGTTTTTCGGCAGCACCCGCGGGATGTTCTCGAGGAACCCTCCGCCGGTGATGTGCGCCATCCCTTTGATCGTAACCTTCTCGAGCAGGGCGAGAATCGTCTTCACGTAGATGCGAGTCGGCTCGATAAGCACGTCGCCGAGCTTCTTGCCTTCGAGCGCTTCGAGCGCCTGATCGAGCTTGTAGCCCTGCTGCTCCAGCAGCAGCCGGCGGACCAGCGAGAAGCCGTTGCTGTGGATTCCGCTCGACGGCAGGCCGAGCACGACATCGCCGGGACAGATCGTCGAACCGTCGATGATCTTCTTCTTGTCGACGATGCCGACTGTGAAGCCGGCGATATCGTACTCGCCTTCGCTGTACATACCCGGCATCTCCGCCGTCTCGCCGCCGATCAGCGCACAGCCGGACTGCACGCAGCCGTCGCTGATGCCTTTGACGATCGCTTCGATTTTCTCCGGTATGACCTTATCGCAAGCGAGGTAGTCGAGGAAGAAGAGCGGCTCCGCGCCCTGCACGATAATATCGTTGACGCACATCGCTACCGCATCGATCCCTATCGTGTCATGCTTGTCCATGGCAAAAGCCAGCTTCAGCTTCGTCCCTACGCCGTCCGTTCCGGATACGAGCACCGGCTCGTCATACTTGTCCTTGTTTAGGCTGAACAGGCCGCCGAATCCGCCGAGCTCGGTGAGCACTTCGGGACGAAACGTGGTTTTCACGTGCTTCTTCATGCGTTCTACCGCTTCATTGCCTGCCGCGATATCCACGCCGGCTTGTTTATATGCATCGGACACTTGGTTTTCCTCCCTTAAGTGGGTTGGAGCGATCATTCGTGCGGGCTGCCGGGCATAGCATCTGCCTTCGGCCGCTGTTGAACCGGAGTTCCTAATGAACTTACCTGTCGGTAAGAACTCCGGTTCAAAGGCGGCACGTAAACTCTCCAGCAGATCCATGCCCCTTCACCAACGAAGGGACGCTCCAAAAACTTACGCCTCGGATTCCGGCGCTTGGTAATATGTAGGCGGCCGCGTTGTATGGCGGCCGCTCTGATTATTGGTTGGTCATGGCTTGGATGATGCCGCACAACTGCCGAGCGAGCCGCTTAATCGCAGCCGCAGCCGATCTTCGCATCCTCCGGGATCGCCGTCGGATAGCGGTTATCGAAGCACGCCGTGCAGTGGCCGCGGTTGATCTCGCCCGACGGGCCGCCGATCGAGTTCACGAGCCCATCCTGGCTCAGGAAGTGCAGCGAGTCCGCATTGATCGCCTGACGGATCTCCTCCACTGACTTCACCGCCGCGATCAGCTCCTCGCGGTTCGGCGTATCGATCCCGTAGAAGCACGGGTTCTTGAATGGCGGCGAAGAGATCCGCACGTGCACTTCCGTCGCTCCCGCTTCGCGAAGCATGTTCACGATCCGCAGGGACGTCGTGCCGCGCACGATCGAGTCGTCGATCATGACGACCCGCTTGCCCTGCACGATGCTGCGCACCGCAGACAGCTTCATCTTGACGCCCTGCTCGCGCAGCTCCTGGCTTGGCTGGATGAACGTCCGGCCCGTGTAGCGGTTCTTGATCAGGCCAAGCTCGTAAGGAATGCCTGTCTGCTCCGCATACCCGATCGCCGCCGAGATGCTCGAATCCGGCACGCCCGTGACGATATCCGCATCCACGAACGATTCGATCGCGAGCTGGCGCCCCATCCGCTTGCGGGCGGAGTGGATGTTCACCGCGTCGATGTCGCTGTCCGGCCGCGCGAAGTAAATATACTCCATCGCGCAGACCGCCCGCTGCTTCTTAGCCGCAAAACGATCGTGTGTCAGCTCGCCTGTCCGCTGGTTGAGAATGAGCAGCTCGCCCGGCTCGATATCCCGCTCGTACAGACCGCCTACCGTGTCGAACGCACAGGACTCCGAGGCGAACAGATACCCGTCGCCCAGACGGCCCATCACGAACGGCCGCAGGCCGTGCGGGTCGCGCGCTACGATCAGCTTGTCGCGCGTCAGGAACAAGAATGCATACGCGCCTTCGATCTGCTGAAGCGCATCGCGCACTGCTTCCACGATGTCATCGTGCTTCGAACGCGCGATGAGATGGGCTACGACTTCCGTATCGCTGGTCGTCTGGAAGATCGAGCCTTCCCGCTCCAGCCTTTTTTTGATATCCGGCGCATTCGTCAGGTTACCGTTGGTTGCGATCGCCAGATCGCCCTCGCGGTACTTGAAGACGAGCGGCTGGGCATTGGCCAGCTTGCTCTCTCCCGCTGTCGAATACCTTACGTGCCCGATTGCATAGGAACCGGCCAAAGGGACCAGGTTGTCGTTGTTGAATACTTCCTTGACAAGCCCCATGCCGCGGTGATAGTTGAATGCGCCATCGCCCGCTACGCAGATCCCTGCACTCTCCTGTCCCCGGTGCTGCAGGGCATGGAGGCCGTAGTACGAGAGGTTGGCGGCTTCGGAATGACCGAACACCCCGAATACCCCGCACTCTTCCCCCAGCTTGTCGGACAGCCCGCCCGGGGACGCTCCGACGCCTTCGTTATAATACGCTCCGGTCCAGAGAGGGAACGCACCATCGTGTTGCTCTTGGTTACCGCTGCCTTGCCGCATTCCCGTCACCAGACCTTTCGCACGCTCATGTCTGCTCATCGCTTGTCCTTGTCCGGAAACTATGCGTTCATCAGACATGGAATCGCATCCTTCCAAACTTGCTGCAGTTCGTCCACAGCAGCGTCGATTGCCGAGCTGCCGTTCACCTGCAGCTGCAGAGATGTGCCCTCCACCTTGCCGATCACCTGTACAGGTACGCCCGCTGCCTTCAGTACCGCTTCCAGCTCGGCCGCCTTCTCAGGCACCGCGCTGAGCAGCAGACGGGATTGGCTCTCGCTGAACAGGGCTACGTCCGGACGCAGGTCCGTCGCCACGTTCACGCTCGCGCCCAGACGACCGCTGATGCAGCTCTCGGCCAGCGCTACAGCCAGACCGCCGTCGGACAAGTCATGCGCCGAAGCGACGAGGCCCTTCTGGATCGCGCCCAGCACCGTATCCAGCAGTGTCTTCTCGACGTCGAGATCGATCTGCGGAGGACGGCCTTCCGTGACGCCGTGAACGACGTGTTGGAATTCGCTGCCCCCAAGCTCCGCTTTCGTCTCGCCGAGCAGCAGGACGATATCGCCTTCGTTCTTGAAGCCCTGCGTCGTGATGTGATCCGTGTCATGCACGAGGCCGACCATGCCGACCACCGGCGTCGGGTAGATCGCGCCGCGCGCATTCTCGTTGTACAGCGACACGTTGCCGCCGATAACCGGCGTGTTCAGCTTGCGGCACGCTTCAGCCATGCCGTCAACGGACTTCTCGAGCTGCCAGAAGATTTCCGGCTTCTCCGGCGAACCGAAGTTAAGGTTGTCCGTGATGGCCAGCGGTTCTGCGCCAGAGCATACGTTATTGCGCGCCGCTTCCGCGACGGCGATTTTGCCGCCCACTTCCGGATCGAGGTACACATAGCGTCCGTTGCAATCCGTCGACATCGACAGCGCTTTGCGGGAGCCGCGGATCGACACGACCGCCGCATCGGAGCCCGGGCGGACCACCGTAGAGGTACGAACCATATAATCGTATTGGTTATAAATCCACTCTTTGCTCGCTACCGTAGGGGAAGCCAGGACCTGCTTCAGTGCGGCTTTCAGATCCGTCACTTCCGGATAACGCGTCGTGTCTACCGAAGCGTTCGCTTCATAGTACGCCGGTACCGCGGAAGGCTTGTTGTACATCGGGCACTCATCGACGAGGGCCTTAACTGGCATGTCGCCGACAAGCTCGCCTTTATGGTAGAGCTTCAGGTTGCCGTCGTCAGTCACCTTGCCGACCTTCGCGCAGTGCAGCCCCCAACGCTCGAAGATCGCCTTCGCCTGCGCTTCATGCTCCGGCTTCACCACGAACAGCATCCGCTCCTGGGACTCCGACAGCATCATCTCGTAAGGCGTCATGCCTTCCTCGCGCTGAGGCACCTCGTCGAGGTACAACTCCATCCCGTTGCCCGCTTTGCTCGCCATCTCGGACGAGGAACAAGTCAGACCTGCGGCGCCCATGTCCTGGATGCCGACGACGATACCGGAGTCGATCAGCTCCAGGCACGCTTCGAGGACGAGCTTCTCCATGAACGGGTCGCCCACTTGTACCGCCGAACGTTTCGCTTCAGACTCGGCCGTAAGATCCTCGGAAGCGAAGGTCGCCCCGTGGATCCCGTCGCGTCCGGTGGCCGGACCGACATAGAAGACCGGGTTGCCTACGCCCTTGGCTACGCCCTTCTGAATCTTGTCGTGATCGATGAGGCCTACGCACATCGCGTTGACGAGCGGGTTGCCTTCATAGCTCTCGTCGAACATGACTTCGCCGCCGACCGTAGGGATCCCGATACAGTTGCCGTAGCCTGCGATACCCGACACGACGTGCTCGAAGAGGTACTTCACGCGTTCGTTCGTGAGACGCCCGAAACGCAGGGAGTTCAATACCGCTACCGGACGCGCGCCCATGGAGAAGATGTCACGGATAATCCCGCCCACGCCTGTCGCAGCGCCCTGGTATGGTTCGACTGCCGAAGGGTGGTTATGGCTCTCAATCTTGAACACGACCGCCTGGTTGTCGCCGATATCGACGATCCCTGCACCTTCGCCCGGTCCCATCAGGACGCGTTCGCCTGTTGTCGGGAACTTGCGGAGCACCGATTTGGAGTTCTTGTAGGAGCAATGCTCCGACCACATGACGGAGAATACGCCGATCTCCACATAGTTCGGCTTCCTTCCGAGGAATCCGCATACGAGCTCATACTCGGCATCGGAGACACCGAACTGCTTGTAGACCTTCTGTTCCTGAATCTGTTCCGCCGTTGGTTCCTTAGCCGATAGCTGCTGCGCCATGCTTTTCCCTCCAAGTGCTTAAAATCGATGTGAACATCCGCTTGCCGTCCGCCGAACCGAGCAGTTCGGACACCGCACGTTCCGGATGCGGCATCATGCCGAGCACGTTGCCGCGCTTGTTGCAGATCCCCGCGATATCGTCGACCGATCCGTTCGGGTTGTTGCCCGCTTCGTAACGGAATACGATCTGGTTGTTCGCCTTCAGGTCTTCCAGCGCTTCTTCGCTGCAGTAGTAGTTGCCTTCGCCGTGGGCGATCGGAATGTTGATGAGCTCGTCCTGCTTGTATTCCTTAGTGAAAGGCGTATCCGTGTTCGCCACCGACAGCATGGCCGCGTGACAGCGGAATTTGAGCGACTCGTTGCGGAGCATCGCGCCAGGCAGCAGGCCCGACTCGAGCAGAATTTGGAATCCGTTGCAGATGCCGAGAATGTACTTGCCCTGCTCGGCCGCTTCGACCAGAGCTTTCATGACCGGAGCGAATTGGGCGATCGCGCCGCACCGCAGGTAATCCCCGTAGGAGAAGCCCCCCGGCACGAGAATACAGTCGTATTTGGAGAGATCCGTTTCGGTATGCCATACATAGTCCACAGGCTGGCCTACTGTGTCTTCCACCGCTTTGTAACAGTCGATATCACAGTTGGAGCCGGGAAACACCAGAACCGCAAAATTCATGATTGTTGTCCTCCCTAATCCTTGTTGAAGGTAGCCGGCCGGCTCCTATTCGCTCAGCTCGTAGCGGTAGTCTTCGATGACCGTGTTGGCGAGCAGCTTTTCGCACATGGCTTTCAGGCGCTCTTCCGCGGCAGCGCGGTCGTTCGTGTTCAGTTCCACTTCCAAGTATTTGCCGATCCGCACTTTCCCTACTTCGTCGAAGCCCATGGAATGCAGCGCGCCCTGCACCGCCGTTCCTTGTACGTCCAGTACGCTTTGCTTAATCGTTACATATACGGTCGCTTTTAACATCGAATGAGTACCTCCCAAGGTCATTAGAAAAAATAGTCCGTTCACTTCTCACCATACGCACTGCCTACGCCAGGATGCACCAGCCCGCCCGGACACCGGGTCGCAGCCGGATTTACTCTCCCAGCACCAAACGGTTATAGATATCGCGGTACCGGCGGCTCGTCTCTTCCACCACTTCGGCGGGCAGAGGGGCCGGTTCGCTGTTCTTGTCCCAATCGGTACCGGCGAGATACGACCGCACTGGTTCCTTATCCATCGAGTCGATCTCGGTATCGAGCTCGTACTTGTCTTTCGCCCAAAACCGTGAGGAGTCCGGCGTGAAGATCTCGTCAATCAGAATGATTTCGCCGTCGATCAGTCCGAATTCGAATTTGGTGTCGGCGAGAATAATGCCCCGCTCTTGACAGAAGGCATGAGCGTAGTTGTACAGTTGGAGGCTCTTCGCCTGCAGCTGCTCGGTCAATTCGGCGCCGACGAGTTCTTTCATCCGCTCGATAGAGATGTCCTCGTCGTGGCCAACGTCATTCTTCGCCGCGGGCGTGAAGATCGGCTGCTCGAAGCGCTCATTCTTCCGAAGGCCCGCAGGCAGCTTGTGCCCGTTGATCTCGCCGGTCTGCTGGTACTGTCTCCAGCCGCCGCCCGTGATGTAACCCCGGACTACGCATTCGATATCGATCCGTTCGGCCTTCTTCGTCACCATGAACCGGTTCTTCATGATCTCGCGGTCCGTAATGATGTCGCCGAGCAGGTCCACGTCCGCGTGCACGACGTGATTCTCAATGATCTCGCTCGTCTGGTCGAACCAGAACTTGCTCAGCGTGTTGAGTACATTCCCCTTGTCAGGTACGGCCGGGTTCAGCACCCAGTCGAACGCCGAGATCCGGTCCGAGACCGCAATGAGGTAGTGATCGCCGAGACCGTAGATCTCGCGGACTTTGCCTTTATAGAGCAGCGGCGCCTTGATGTACTCCTGCGCGCTGGAAATCGCAACCGTAGACACTTCCTTCATGGTTTCTCCCGCCTCCCCGTAACTCTTTTAGCTCAAGCCCAGACGTTTGAAAATCGTATCGACGTGCTTCAGATGCCAGCTCGGGTTGAACGCATCGTCGATCTCTTCGAGGCTCAGGTATTCGCGGATCGCCGGGGTGTTCTCGACGATATCGCGGAACGAGCGCTGCTCTTCCCAAGCCTGCATCGCCCGCGGCTGTACGGTATCGTACGCCTGCTCGCGGGAGAAGCCCTTGTCGATGAGCTTCGTCATCACGCGGCCGGAGAACGGCACACCGTAGGTGCTCTGCATGTTGCGCTTCATGTTCTCCGGGAACACCGTCAGGTTCTTGATGATGTTGCCCAGACGGTTCAGCATGTAGTTCAGCAGAATCGTGGAATCCGGCAGGATAATGCGCTCTACGGAAGAGTGCGAGATATCGCGCTCATGCCACAGCGTCACGTTCTCGTAAGCGGAGACCATGTGGCCGCGGATGACGCGGGACAGGCCCGAGATGCTCTCGCATCCGATCGGGTTGCGCTTGTGCGGCATCGCCGACGAACCCTTCTGTCCCTTGGCGAACGGCTCCTCGACTTCGCGGAACTCGCTCTTCTGCAGGGCGCGGATCTCGGTTGCGAACTTGTCGAGCGATGTGGCGATCAGCGCCAGCGTAGCCAAGTACTCGGCGTGGCGGTCGCGCTGCAGCGTCTGCGTCGAGATTGGCGCCGGCTTCGTGCCGAGCTTGGAACATACGTACTCTTCCACGAAAGGATCGATATTCGCGTATGTACCTACCGCGCCGGAGATTTTGCCGAACTGTACGCCGTCCGCTGCGAAGCGGAACCGCTCCAGGTTGCGCTTCATCTCTTCGTACCACAGGGCCATCTTGAGACCGAAGGTCGTAGGCTCAGCGTGCACCCCGTGCGTACGTCCCATCATCGGCGTATCCTTATAAGCGACCGCTTTGTCCTTCAGAATCTCGATGAAGTTCAGCAGATCCTTCTCTATGATTTCGTTGGCCTGCTTGAGCAGGTACCCCAGCGCCGTGTCGACCACATCGGTGGAAGTCAATCCATAGTGCACCCACTTGCGCTCCGGTCCGAGCGTTTCGGATACCGCGCGCGTGAAGGCGATAACGTCATGACGCGTTTCCTGCTCGATTTCATAAATCCGCTCTATGTTAAAGCTCGCATTCTTGCGCAGCTCCGCCACGTCTTCCTTCGGAATGACGCCGAGCTCCGACCACGCTTCGCAGGAGAGAATCTCCATCTCGAGCCAAGCCTTGAATTTGTTCTCTTCCGTCCAGATGCTGCCCATCTCGGGTCTTGTATAACGATCGATCATGATTCCCATACCTCCGGTATCTGCTCTTCTATGAACTGCAATGATTTCGTTTACTTAGACTCCCAAACGCCTGACAGCTCTATCCAGCGAAAAGCTTCCTCTGCGGTGCCCCCCAGCAGATTCACATGCCCCATTTTGCGCCCTGCCTTGGCTTCTACCTTGCCGTACAGGTGCAGCTTGGCAGTCACGCCAGGCACCTCCGTCTGCGATTCGGGCTTCTGAATCCACTCCAGCAGCGGCGCTACATGCTCTCCGAGCACGTTGACCATGACCACCGGCGCCATCAGCGAAGGATCGCCGAGCGGCAGATTGCATACCGCCCTTACATGCTGTTCGAACTGAGATGTCCGGCAAGCCTCCATCGTGTAATGGCCGGAGTTGTGCGGCCGCGGCGCGAGCTCATTGACGTACAGCTCGCCCTCCGCAGTCAAGAACATCTCCACGGCGATTAACCCGATAACGTCCAGCTTCTCCGCGATCTGCAGCGCCATCTCTTCCGCCTGGCGAAGCACCTTCTCTGGCGCCCGGGCCGGCACGATGGACAAGTGCAGGATATTGTTCACGTGGATATTCTCCGCCGGGGCAAAAGCTTTCACTTCCCCGCGCGGGCTCCGCGCCGCGATGACCGAAATCTCGCGCTCGAAGCGGATGAACTGCTCGAGTACGAGCTCGGTCTTCGCCCGGCTGAGCGTCTCATATGCTTCGTCGACTTCATCCAGCGTGCGGATCACCCATTGGCCTTTGCCGTCATATCCGCCGGTTGCCGTCTTCAGCACGCAGGGCGTGCCGAAGCGCTGTACCGCCTCACGGAGCTCCGCGGCGCTTGCCACTTCCGCGTATGGCGCTACCTTGACGCCGGCCGCCTCGATCGCCCGCTTCTCACGCAGCCGATGCTGCGTCGTGTAGAGCAGCTCGCTGCCCTGCGGCACGTACGACTGCCGCATGAGCAGCTCCGTCACGCCGGCATCCACGTTCTCGAACTCGTACGTGATCACGTCAGCTTCTTCAGCGAGCTGCTGTGCCGCTTGCGCATCGTCGTAGGCCGCCACAATTTGGCGGTCGGCCACTTGAC
The DNA here is from genome assembly GCF_027533645.1 of Paenibacillus caseinilyticus. Lineage (GTDB taxonomy): Bacteria > Bacillota > Bacilli > Paenibacillales > NBRC-103111 > Paenibacillus_G > Paenibacillus_G caseinilyticus. The sequence continues at coordinate 5,991 of NZ_JAQAGY010000005.1, read as the reverse complement.
CGCACGGCGAGTCCGGCGTCGGTTCCAGCGTCACGAACCGGTAGCCCATCGCCCGTCCGGCGAGCGCCAGCATCCTTCCAAGCTGGCCTCCGCCCAGCACACCGATCACCGCGCCGGGTGCGAGCACTTTCTGCGGATCATAGGGCCGGTTCTTGTGGTCGTCCTTCACGATCATTCCAGCACGCTGCTTTCCATCACGGTTTGGGCGATGCGCTCGCGGCGCTCAGTCACCCGCTGCTGCAGACTGCTGTCGAAGGCGCCGAGGATTTGCGCGGCCAGCAGACCGGCATTCGTCGCGCCCGCTTGTCCGATCGCCACGGTAGCTACCGGAATACCTCCCGGCATCTGTACGATCGACAGCAGTGAATCGAGTCCGTTCAGCGTCGATGTCTTGACCGGAACCCCGATAACCGGCAGCACGGTTTTGGCCGCTACCATTCCGGGCAGATGGGCTGCTCCGCCCGCACCCGCGATAATGACTTTTAGCCCGCGTTCAGCCGCGCTTTGGGCGTATTCGAACATAAGATCCGGAGTACGGTGCGCCGAGACCACTTTCTTCTCGTAGGCTACGCCGAGCTCGTCCAGCACGTCGCACGCTTTCTTCATCGTTTCCCAATCCGACTGGCTGCCCATGATGACTCCAACAAGAACCGACATTCAGGTACCCTCCATATGCTTGCTATTCAACTTAAGTCCTATAGAAAAATAAAACGCCCTTCCACTAGAATCTGGACATGCTTAAGACAAGCTGTTCAGTCTATGAGTAAGGACGACAAGATGACGCCTAAGCGCAAGTTAAGGTCAGACACCTCGGTGCCGACCTTCATTCTTCCACGCTTACTCGTAGTCCAAAAATTTAGGGTTTTCGGGTAGAGACTATTCGGGCCATATTCCCGACATTATACGAGATTATTCGAATGTATAGATGACAATTTCCAACCTTTTATTCTCTTTCAGTTTATCGGCTTTCACACAGGATGTCAACTCCAAAAGGCGAACAATATTCTTTTCATCCCAATAATAGTTCGTATTTAAATGAGTTCACTCGAGGATTCTTCCCTATTCGTCCCCATACGGTTTTTCATTTTCTGTAACGTCCGCAGCCCTTCTTCGGCCTCCTCCTTGGAGAGTCCGCCGGCTTCCAGCTCGTTGTCCTCCAGATTCACCCAGCGCTCGTACATCCGGATCCCTTCCTCCAGAGTGTTTTTGAGTTCCGACTGTCGATCTTCGGTTTCCCCTATCTCCAACCGGTAGAATAAAGCATCTTCCGCCCAGGCATATTTTCCGGCGTCCTCATAATAACCGACGATCTTCGACAACGCTTCCAGGTGTAGACCATTGCGCCCTGTCTGATGCAGTGCTTCCTCAATCCGCATATCGTATTCGCTTCTGAACTCCCCTCGCGCATCGTACTCGCGGCCCGTCAGCAGCAGTTCCAGCGATTTGAGCGCCGTCCGCTTGGCCGCGGCCTCATCGCCTCCCTCTTTCTGCAGCCCTACCTGAGCATTTAACAGTTCGCCAAGAGCCAGCACTTTAGCCGAGTCGAGTTCTCCGTCCTTCGACAGGAGAGCGACCAAGTCTTTGACAGACAAAGCCCCTACCAGCTTCGATCCCAGCCCCAGCAGCTCTTTCATCGCCTGCTGCAGCAATTCCATAGCCTCCTGCAGCCTCCGGTTTCTGGCCAATTCCATCACCCGTCCTACCATCGTACCAGCCTGCTCCAACATGCGCAGAATATAATCTCTTTGATACATAAGCCTTCCTCCTATGCATGTTCCCGCCGTTATGTCCACCGTTACCTTCTTGAGAGATCAATCTTTTCATCCTTCCATTGTACCCGATGTCCGCTCCGCCGTTAACGGGACGTGTCATTTTTAGGCAGGGACTGGATGATTTTGTCCATTGCCCCTCCATTTCATCGTATGGTACGCTCTTATGAGCCGAATCGCGCATGTATTATTAGATGTACGTACGGGGGACGCAACACATGGGGTGAATGCCGAAGAACCGCCGCTGCCGCTTGCAGCCGGTGGATCTGGCGCTAGGGAACCAACCTTCTTCCCGAACCCGACAACTAACCTCGGAGGCTACGATCGACAACTGACGGCAAGGATTCCACTTAGCCGGACAGGTGCAACGATACGGGAGGGATTCAATTGAAAACTCGCATCACGACCATGCTCAAGGCGTGTTTCTTGACGCTGCCGGCCGCCGCCATCCTTATGCTCGCCCAGCCTGCACAGGCAGAGACGATCCGTCTCGCGGAGGATATTAAAGTGCAGGTGAACGAAAGTTTGGTCCATTTCACGGACGCCCAGCCTTTTTTGGACGAGAATCACAAGCTTCAGGTTCCCGCAAGGGATATGTCCGACAAACTGGGGTACCAGTTGCAATGGGAACATGCCGGCGACCAGCTCAAGCTTACCTTGAGCAGCACCACGACTACTGTTATTTTTACCACCGGTGATCCGAATATCACCGTGAACGGACAAACCTCCGTTCAGGAAGCCGCTGCTAAAATGGTGAATGGGCGTGTTTATATCCCCTTCCGTTTACTGGCTGATTCCTTTGGCATTACGACCCAGTGGGATAACTTGAACCGCATCGCTATTCTTGGGGTGGATGGACAATATCATGCCCCTGCATGGTACCGCCCTACGAAGATCGCTCCTCTATATACGATGACGATCACAGCCCAAGCATCCGCTTATACCGCAGCGCCGGCGGAGAACGGTACGGTTACAGCAAGAGATTACATGGGCAATCCGCTGCAGCTCGGAACCATTGCCGTAGACCCTGCCGTTATTCCTCTCGGATCCAAAGTATTTATCGACGGATATACCCCCCACGCCAGTCTTCCACCAGGTGGCTTGTATGCCATCGCAACGGATATCGGTGGATCTGTGAAGGGCAATAAGATCGATATTTATCTGCCGCAAGGCCGTCAAGCCGCTCTGAATTTCGGTCTTCAGCATGTGAAGGTTCATGTGCTTGGTTCTTAGTCATACGTCTCGACATAAGCAGGTCTCTCTCAGCGAGCATTGGCGCCAGCCAGTGTGTCTGATGGGAGGCCTGCTTTTTTTTGGCCGCTTTCCGGCCGCATAAGCCTGTCCCGGCAGTTGAATCCTAAAGAAAGATCTTGTAACCCGGAGGTGACCGATATGATTCGAAGCCTCAGGCAACTGCTGCTGTGTCTTCTGACCGCTTGTTTGACGGGCGCGTCCGCTCCGCCGGTTCCCCGCCCCAGCGAAGTGGTCTGGAATGTGGAGACCGATCAGAAGCTGATCGCATTAACCTTTGATGACGGACCCAATCCTGTCTACACCCCGCAAATTCTCGACCTGCTCCATGCCTATGGAGCCAAAGGCACGTTCTTCGTCATCGGCAAACGGGTGCAGTTGTACCCAGCCATCGCCATTCGTGAGGTGAACGAGGGACATGAGATCGCCAATCACACCTTTGATCATCATTTTTTGAAGCATTATCCGCCAGAGAGAATCGTGAATGAAATCCGGCAGACACAGGAAGTCATTTTTGATATTACAGAGCAAATGCCCCATGTCTTTCGTCCTCCCGGAGGCTTCTACAACGATGCGCTGCTGCAGTCCATGAAGGAAGACAAGCTCACGGTAGTCATGTGGTCTTGGTATCAGGATACGAAGGATTGGAAGAAGCCTGGCGTGGAGAAAATCGTCTCTCAAGTGCTGAACAATGTCCATAACGGAGATATCGTACTGTTCCACGATCTTCAAGGGGATTGCACCCAGACCGTCGAAGCTTTGAAGCGAATTCTTCCCGAATTGAAGCGGCAGGGCTATGAATTTGTTACGGTTTCCGATCTCATCTCGCGTACCAAAAAATAACGGGTTACGTCGTTATAACCTTTATCTGATACTTGGGTCCCTCAGTCGAGGGATCTTTTGTTATGTTACAATGAAAGCTAGAGAATCGGTAATTATCATTCCCAGGCCTGTAAGGAGACGCCAACTATGCTGACAAGCCAAAACCACGGGTACATTCGAAGAGTGGAAATCCTAAGAGGATCGATACCCTCGCATCTTTCCGGCTATCCGTTTCATTTGCCTATTTTGCGGGATTTGCACTCTTTAATGCTGCATCCAAACGTCACCTACCTGATCGGAGAGAATGGTTCAAGCAAATCCACCCTGCTTGAAGCTATTGCTGTCGCCTGGGGCTTTAATCCTGAAGGAGGCTCCAAGCACATCCACTTCAAACCAATGCGACTCACTCAGACCTCTACCGCTACATTCGTCTTGTGAAGGGACTTCGAAAGGCCAGGGATGGTTTCTTTTTTCGTGCTGAATCTTATTACAATATAGCTTCGCATATCGACGAGTTGGACGCAGACCCGGAAGGCGGGCCTCATATTATTGATTCTTATGGAGGCGTTTCCTTGCATAAGCAGTCTCATGGGGAGTCGTTTTTTTTGGCTTTTATGCACAGGTTTGGCGGGTATGGACTCTACCTTCTGGACGAACCGGAGGCGGCCTTATCTCCGTTGAAACAACTTGCCATGCTCTCCCGCATCCACCAACTGGTTATGAAAGGGTCGCAGTTTCTTATCTCAACCCATTCTCCTATCCTGATGGGATACCCTAACGCTGTCCATTATCATCTGGGGGATGACGGAATCCGCGTTACCCAGCCTGATGATACGGACCATTATGTGATTATGAAACAGTTTCTGAATAATCGTAACCGGATGTTAAAGCAATTGTTCGCAGAAGATTCCCCCGCGGAGGAATAAAAAAATTAGAGGCTCCAGGCCGCAGCCTTCGAGCCTCCTTGAGACAAGAATCAAATTCCGCGTTCTCTTCTTATCTGGCCTTCCTATTTTACCTATGCTTCAATCTTCCGAGATCAGCCAACTCCTGATTATGATTCGCATTTATGTGTATTGCTTATGGTTACTGCCTTCTTTGGCTTCCTGTATACTTCGCTTATCCGACCGATCAGGATTGCCAACTTCACGAAGCTCTTCTCAAGAATTAGCTTTCGATCGCTTACTTCTTTTGACCGCGGATAAGCCCGAGAGCCCCACCAAGCCAACCAGGCCGAGCCATCCCCAATCCTTTTCTCTATCGGAGGTGGAGGTAGAGAGCCCCAAAGAACGGTAGCCTCCCGAACCGTCCGGGGATGACATGATCTGCTGCTTGTTAATCAAGAAGCCTGGAGTGCTTCCCGACATTCCCAGGCCCGCGTCACTCCCGAATTGAGCCCCATTGCTGCTGCCTCTAACGGTACCCCAAGGATTCGCCTGATCTGCCCCATTCTGAGCAGCCCCATTCTCTGCACGAACCCAGCCCGGAAGCAGTCCGTATAGTGCCAATAGAGCAGCAATGGATATCGTTGTCCATGTTTTGCTCATAGCTATATTCCTCCCTTTCGCTGATTCATGATCTCCCCCTAGTTTTTTCTAAGCCGTCGTATAAAATACAGGGATCATACGAAAGATTGAAAAAGAATAGGCTCCATCAGAGTAAATGGATTTGAAAGATGTCAGTTAAAGTTGTATTGCCTCCACCGCTTCCTTCTATTCGTGTGATGTTGAAATAAAAAAAGAGCCCCCTAGATGAAAACATCTAAAGGGGCTCTTGCATTTGCTTGGCGACGTTCTACTCTCCCAGGACCCTGCGGTCCAAGTACCATCGACGCTGGAAGGCTTAACGTTCGTGTTCGGGATGGGTACGCGTGGTTCCCTTCCGCCATCATCACCAAACGGTTTGTGATGTATCTGCCAGGATACACCGGTCTTTCTCTTTCAAGGCGGCTTGCACCTTGAAAACTGGATGCGAAATGAGCTCGCTGAAGCTCTAACTCTATATAGCTGCTGCTGCTCCCTTGTGGAAGCTTGCTTGGATAAGCCCTCGACCGATTAGTATTCGTCAGCTCCACACGTTGCCGCGCTTCCACCCCGAACCTATCTACCTCGTCGTCTACAAGGGGTCTTACATACTGGGAAATCTCATC
>NZ_JAQAGY010000049.1 GCF_027533645.1 Paenibacillus caseinilyticus | reverse complement strand
GCGACATCATACCCGTGCCTATGTTTGAGCTCGCTGTTCTTTGCTTCAATCTTGTAGCGCTCTTTGGATTTCGCCTTGAAATGCTCCGTTTCCTGGAATGCCATTTGTTCCGAGTGTGCTTCAGACTTAATCGTTACAGAATACGTTTTGCTCTTGGCGCCTTCTTTGTAACAGCCTTCCTTGAGCGGGCAGTTCTTGCAGATCTCGACGTCAAAGTAATAGGTATCCTGCTGGTTTTTACCGACGTCTTTCTTGCCTTGCCGGGCCTTTCGAATCGCCATGTGACCAGCCGGGCACACGTACATGCCTGCATCTTTGTTGAACAGAAATTCATCTTCTTTCCTGCGGCTGCCTTGCGTGATCAGCGGATTGAGTTTCGCTACAAGCTCAATCTCATTGTTCGTTGTGTACAAAATATTATCTTTTTCGGAGTAGGCGGCATCACCAATGACGGTCTTAACTTGCATCCCCGTTGCCTTGCTTTTTTCGATGAGCGTCTGCAACTGCTTGCCGTCATTCTTCTCGCCTGTTGTAATGACAGCTGCCGTTATGATACGTTCTTCCGTCATGGCCAAATGCGTTTTATATCCAAAGAATGCAGAATCGGCGCTTTTATGTCCCACTCGAGCATCCGGGTCCGCCGCGAGTTGAAGCTGCTCGATGTCATCCACCACCGTTTCCTTCAGCAGGTTTAAGGGCTTCAACACCTTTGGCACCTGCGCGATCCCGGATTCCATCTCGATGAAGGTTACAAGCTTTTGACAATACTCGATCTCGTCTTCGAGTACGCCGTTCGTGTTCTTTGCGGGCATCTTGGTTTTGATCGATTCATCCATCGTGTAAACGGACTTTCGCAGCTTCCGTGCACGGTCTTGCAGAATTTCTAGCGGCGACTTTTGATTGTAGCGTGCTTTTGTATGCGTGGCATCAACGATTATGGAGTTGCTCTTCAGGATATTCAGTTCGACGGCGAGGTCTACCGTCTTACCAATGAGCATGTCCAATAAGTTGATGTCTTTGAGTCGCAGTTTGCGGAATTTAGTCAGAGAACTCGGGTCGATGACCGGATCCTCCGGTGCCATGCCAAGGAAATATTTAAACGACAAGTCATACTTAGAACGCTCGACAATATCTACGTCAGATAGTTCAAAGATGGTTTTCAGCAACAAATATTTAAACATCCGGATGGGGTCAATTGCGCTGCGTCCCTTGTCCAAACAATATTTTGTTTCCAGTTCCTCATAG
>NZ_JAQAGY010000048.1 GCF_027533645.1 Paenibacillus caseinilyticus | reverse complement strand
CTACCCCGAAAATTACTCTTAGCACAGACCCGAAAATGGCAGCACGAAACTAAGCCCAGCTTTTATGTTTTTTAAAAACTGTGCTTCTTTGGATTTATGTAAAAGCGTTAAGAGGCCTCTGAAGAAGAGAGAGCAACCTGAAAACCAAGATTCTCAAGCCTTCGTACGGCTTGTCTCACAATCGATTCTTGCTGTCGCTGCTCAAAGTAATGGCTGCCTAAATCTTTGTAGTCCTCTTTGCGTGTGAGAAGATGGTAAGCAATGATCATGATGGAGTGGGCGACTGCCACGGCTGCTCGGTGTCGGCCTTTTCGGGAGGCGATGCGTCGGTACTGAGCTCCCAAGTAGTTGTCGGATCTGCATACGGAGTGGGCAACCTCAATAAGTGCCGCTCGGAGATACTTGTTGCCTTTGCGCGTTTTCGAGGACTTTCGTTTTCCGGCACTTTCATTTTGACCCGGAACAAGGCCAGCCCATGAACAGAGATGAGCCGCGGTAGGGAAGCGAGAACCAACATCGGTTCCAACCTCAGACAAGATTTGTTCCGCAGTACGTCGGCCAATTCCCGGAATGGTATCTAGCCGCTCAATGTCTTGCTGAAAAGGGTCGAGCCGTTTGGCTACCTCCGTGTCCAGCTCAAGGATTTGTTCATTCAGAAAGTCGACGTGAGTAAGCATGGTTTTCAGCATAATCCTCTGGTGTGCACTCATGTTCCCCCGCAAGGCTAATTCTAGCTCTTCTTTCTTTTTCTTTAAGGTTCGTCTTGCGAAGGCGGCCAGCTTTTCTGGATTTTCTTCACCCTCGATCATGGCACCTATCATATCGCGGCTGCTTACGCCCATAATGTCGGAAACAACGGCAGCGAGCTTAATGTTCGCGCCTTCCAGAACCTTCTGGACCCGGTTGTGTTCACGGGATCGTTCCTGAATCAGGCTTCGGCGGTAACGGACTAATTCGCGAAGTTCTCGTTGGTTACGGTCTGGAATATAGCTGGGCTTGAGCAAACCGTGACGCAGAAGGTTACAGATCCACTCAGCATCTTTCACGTCCGTCTTTCTGCCTGGGACTGCTTTAATATGCTGAGCATTGACGACAAGGAACTCGATCTCCTCGGCTTCAAGCAGATTTACAATCGGTTTCCAGAAGACACCGGTACTCTCCATGGCCACGTGCGTACAGCGATGCTGCTTGATCCAATCAATCAAGTCGAGTAGGAAAACCGTGTGCGTACGAAACGTCTTAATCTCCTTTACTTCAGAAGTCATGACACAAGCGGTGATGGACTTCTTGTGAACATCCAAACCGCAAGCGCGCTCGATCAGGATATCCATAAAACTCACCTTCACCTTTCTACGGCAAATAAAATGGAGGACTGGTGCAACAACCAGAAAAGGATTACTCTACCCCGCGTGCTTCCTAAAGAGGAGCGACATACCGTGGTGCACCATGATCGTCGTAGTCAGACTAACGGATGGGTTCGCAACACCATAGCTTAACGACCTTCCTCACCAGCCGTAAGAATAGTATAGAACGTCTCAGTAAAATTTTCATTATTCTGTGGTGCCCCGGCAGGGGCATGGATGGCTAA
>NZ_JAQAGY010000047.1 GCF_027533645.1 Paenibacillus caseinilyticus | reverse complement strand
ACCGTTTGGTGATGATGGCGGAAGGGAACCACGCGTACCCATCCCGAACACGAACGTTAAGCCTTCCAGCGTCGATGGTACTTGGACCGCAGGGTCCTGGGAGAGTAGAACGTCGCCAAGCAATTGAAGAACCCTTAAGATGGTATATATCATCTTAAGGGTTCTTTGTATTTTAACAATGTATTAGGTATTGGAAGACGAAAGGTGCATAGTTAACCACTATAAACGGGAAAATAAAAACAAAGAGATAAACCCCTAATTACTTTTTTACTACTTTAATTTAGAGAAGGAGATTAATGATCAAATGGCTTACACTTGTCAGTATTGTGAAGAGAGTACAGAGTCGGCTCACAGTATAACAGTGTATGAAGAGGATGGGCGTGAAAAAGATCTTCATATTTTATGTGGATTCTGTTACCAAGAGTGGCTGCTCTCTCTTAAAGGGTAAAGGCACTACTATGTAGAAGATGTTGACTCAAAGTCGACATAAGTTCAAACTTTTGAATCATAGGGTTTTACTTATTGCGTTTTTTCTTGACCGATTATCAAGCCAAGTGCGACATCTCATCCATGAAGGCTTCGTACGCTGAACGCCACCCGAGGCATTTACGAGGACTGTGGTTAATGAGGTGAACCGCCTCCGCTAGTTCATTATCCGTTACGGATGCCAAGTCGTGGCCTTTGGGAAAGAATTCGCGTAGCAGGCCGTTGCCGTTTTCATTGGACCCGCGTTGCCAGGACGAATAGGGGGCGGCAAAGTAGACTTTGATACCGAGCAGGTTCTCTAAAGAGCTGTAGCAGGCAAACTCCTTGCCGCGGTCTACGGTAGCGCTTTGAAAGGCAGCTTGTGGGTACTGGCTCGCTACCACACCGCATGCAACCTCAATGGAGTATGCAGTGCGATCCGGGATTTTCAAGGCGATATACATTCTCGTCTTTCGTTCAATGAACGTAGCGGCACAAGCCTTGCTTTTTCCGCGACTGGACAGGGCGGTAACCAGCTCCCAGTGGCCGAAAGTCTTTCGCTTACGCACGTCTTTAGGCCGCTGGCTGATGGGGGTTCCGACCATGAAGCGTCCACGCCTCAACGGGTTTGCGTCGTTTGCCTTTGTGCCGAAGCACCTGTACATCTCCAGCAACAAGCCGGCCAGAGTAGATCCAGCGATAGATGGTTTTAAAACAGACGAAGGGTTTCCCCTCGGCTCTTCGTTTCTCTGCAACTTTCTCTGGAGACCAGGTTTGATGCAGCTTTTCCTGGATGTCTTTCGCTAGTTCCTCTGTGTACTTACCACATGGGACGCTGCCCTCTCTATGCTGATGATAAGCCTGCTCAGAAACGATGGCCTTGTATCACTTTCGGTTTGTCCCCGCTGAATTTCCCGGGAGACGGTCGAGTGGTGACGCCCTAGATGTCGGGCAATGGCCCTCGCAACCAGCCCAGCCGGTACAGAGTCTCTAGTTGTCCACGCTCAATTATGCTAAGATGGGAGTAGCTCATGTTGGGTTCTCCTGTATAAAATGGTGTTGTGGTGACTTCCATTTTATACGAAACCAGCATGGGCCTTTCTGTTTTTCTTTAGGTGTGGCACATCATATTACAACTCGTCTCTTAAAATCATGTAATAACTTGTTTTTGTTCCATAACACAAATCCGATTGTAAGATGTCGGAATGCCTTACGAAGCATCAGGCTATAAGCGGCACAATGAGGCCCCTTTCTACTAAAGCTTGATTCGGTTGTGGGTCTGCTTGGACTTCCGCTGGGAGCAGGGTTTATAGCAGATTATTGCTTATAGATAGCTGTTTTTTATCCGTACGCCATTGCTCTGTGAACCGACTAGCAGAGAACTCTCTGTCATTGGAATGGTCAAAGAAATGAAGCAGCCTATCTCGTCTATGACAAGAATACTAAGCTTGCAAGAACTGTACTCTGCGATTCCAAAGAAAATGATTCAGCTATATTGGGAAAATCGGTTATTGTTCGGATATCCCACGGTATACCGGTAAAGTTGGTTTCTCCAGAACCGAAGTAACCTTGAGCAGGTTTTGGTTATGTGGTATAAACAGCGCATATTGATTTAGGTAACAATGCAGGTTGAATAAGGTGAATACAAAAGACGACTCGTAAGAGGAACTCTATCGAGATTACATTACAATTCGCCTTTCCATATGATGAAAAACCAAATGGTTATTTTATGATATTCAAGCATTAAAGTGCTCTTAATAAGGCGGGTCATTTACTGCATAAAGTCTAACTCCCTTGAGATACATACCTAGTGATGTTGATTTTCGATGTTTTTCATATAAATAAAATTAAGGGTTGCATTTAATAGGAATACTATGATATTATAAATTTCGTTGTCGATGAGAGGCGTCTAGAATCTACACCTTGAGGACTTGTCCCTTGGAACGGAAACATGAATGTCACCGAGATCTATGACTTATAGCAAGTAGGAATTAAGAAGTTATTAAAAAATACTTGCTAAGATGAAAAAGATATGGTAGATTGATTGAGCTGCTTCGGCGGCTTGAGTCAAACGAAACGAATTGCCCTTTGAAAACTGAACATCGAGTGAGTGTTAAATATAGAAGCTCAGTAATGAGTTTCTGCCATGCTTCAAAATGAGCAAGTC
>NZ_JAQAGY010000046.1 GCF_027533645.1 Paenibacillus caseinilyticus | reverse complement strand
TCATTACGGTTGACAATTGCGCTGCCGTAACCGGCATCTCAATTGCAACTGCATGGCAGAAACTCATTGCTGAGCTTCTATATTTAACACTCACTCGATGTTCAGTTTTCAAAGGGCAATTCGATTTTTCTCGGCTCTTGTTTCTCGGCCGGATTCACAATATAGCATGTTTACTACTTGATTGCAACTACGTTGTTTTTCCATTCTTGGGATAACCCTCAAGCTCAGATCGATCAACCAGTCTTATCGGTAGAAGCTATATTCCGTTCGTTAATGACGTTCATTAACTTCCGGATTTGTAATATACCATAAACCTCTCTGCATTTGCAACCCTATCATACTATCTTTTTTTATATTTGAATCATGTTCCCTAGCTTCCGAATAAATTGGCTTTATTGGTACAAAGTAAAAGTGATCGGTTTTAACCTAGTTTCTAAAAAGTATAAAGCGGAGGGAACCATGCAGAATCAATCTTATCAGCAATTTCTCGAACAGCAGCAGGCTCAACAGTTACAGCAAGCCCAGCAGGCACAGCAAGCGATCCAAGTTTCCGGTCTCAGCAATTTTTCACAGCAGCTTCGGCAGCTCCAAATCCAGTTCGGACAGGTACAGCAAGATCTTCAGCAAGCCCAAGCTCAAGTTGAACAGCAGATGAGTGCTCAGCAGCGTCGCATCTTAGAGATCCAGCAGCGCCTTCAGCAAAATATACAGCAGATGGATCTGCTCATTCAGACATCTCAAACTCAACCGGTGAACCAAAATAGGTACATGTAAAAAAACAAAGAACTGGGGCAGGCTTAGCGCTGCCCCAGTCACTTTATAATTGATAACCGTATACTCTTGCTTCATAAGGAGAGAGTTCGATCACCTCTGCATCGGCATAGTCAGCCTGTATTGCATAGTTACCTAGAATCAAACTTCCTTCAGAGGGTTTCCAAACTTCCGACCATTTAAAAACTGCCATTTGATCCGAAACGTTTAATATAACAAGCAATTTTTGACTTGTTAATTGCCTGCGATAAACAAAAAGCTGCTTTCCTTCCGTAGGAACCCATTCGTAATTTCCGTACACGATAATGGGATGTTTCTTGCGTAAGGCTATTAACTTCCGATAGTAATGAAGAATAGAGTTCTCGTCTGAAAGTTCCGCCTCCACATTAATACTTGCATAGTTAGGATTTACTTGTATCCACGGCTCGCCGGTAGTAAATCCGGCCTGCTCTGAGCCACTCCATTGCATGGGTGTCCTCGCATTGTCTCGCCCCCTACGTTGAATTTGTTTTAAGACCTCACTAGGATCTCTCCCTTTCTTCACCTCCTCTTCGTAGAACTGAAGTGTACTTAGATCCCTATATTCATCCACCGTGGTGAATTCTACGTTGGTCATTCCTATCTCTTCACCTTGGTAAATATAAGGCGTGCCCTGCATCATATGAAGCATCGTAGCAAATAATTTTGCTGATTGGACCCGGTATTTTTTATCATTACCGTAGCGTGAGACGATACGAGGCTGATCATGATTATTAAAATAAAGACTATTCCAGGCCCTGCCTTCCAACTCCGTTTGCCATCTGTTCATAACACTTATTAAATCCTTCAATTTCCAGGGCACTATATCCCACTTGCTATCAGGTCCATAATCTAGCTGCATATGTTCAAAATGAAATATCATATTGAGCTCCATGCTATCCGTTCCAGCATACTGGAGTGCATCCTCTGGAGTAACGCCCCCCGTTTCGCCTACCGTAATTAAATCATACCTTGCAAGTACTTCCCGGTTCATTTCCTGAAGATAATGATGAACTTTGGGACCGTTCTCATAATACTTAGCCCCATCTGCTAACTCTTCCGTTCCTACACTTGGAAAGGAACAGTCTTTGGATATGCAATTGATTACATCCATTCTAAAACCATCTACACCCTTGTCAGCCCACCACCAAATCATATCGTATAATGTTCTTCTCACTCGGGGATTTTCCCAATTTAAATCGGGTTGGTGCTTACCGAACAAGTGAAGGTAATACTCTCCCCTCTCTTCACTGTACTCCCAAGCTGAACCTCCGAACATAGAAGCCCAATTGTTAGGTGGACGTCCATCGGTACCTTTTCTCCATATGTAAAAATCGCGATAAACACTTTCTTTGGACTGCCTGGATTCAATAAACCATGGATGTTCATCCGAAGTATGGTTCATAACCAAGTCCAACATAAGCTTCATGTCCCGTTTATGCACCTCTTCAATAAGGAGCTCTACATCCTCCATCGTCCCAAACTCTCTCATGACTTTGAAGTAGTCACTAACATCATATCCATTATCTTTATTAGGTGATTGATAGATAGGTGATAGCCAAATTACGGTGGCGCCGAGTTCCTGTATATAGTCGAGCCGGCTAATAATTCCTTTAATATCACCAATCCCATCTCCATTGCTGTCCATAAAACTTCGGGGATAAATTTGATAGACTACACTTTCTTTCCACCATCTACGTTCCGTATTCATATTCTAATTCTCTCCTCTCCGCTACAACCTCTTTGCTCTGAATCCCTTATCTATTAACCAAAGCCCCCCTCAATCTAACAAATTATCCCAAAATCCAATGATTCACAGCCCACTTACTTATTTTTAAGGATACAAAACAAAAAGAGCCCTTTGGATACAAACATCCAAAAGGGCTCTTCCATTTGCTTGGCGACGTTCTACTCTCCCAGGACCCTGCGGTCCAAGTACCATCGACGCTGGAAGGCTTAACGTTCGTGTTCGGGATGGGTACGCGTGGTTCCCTTCCGCCATCATCACCAAAC
>NZ_JAQAGY010000045.1 GCF_027533645.1 Paenibacillus caseinilyticus | reverse complement strand
ATCTCGACGCAAGCTGGAGCCGACACGGCGATCACGACGATCAACACGCAAATCGAGTCCGTATCGTCCGGCCGTTCGTACCTGGGTGCGCTGCAGAACCGTCTGGAGCACACGATCAACAACTTGGACAATGCGTCCGAGAACCTGACGGCATCCGAGTCCCGGATCCGTGACGTAGACATGGCAAAAGAAATGATGGAGCAAACGAAGAACAACATCCTGTCGCAAGCCGCGCAAGCTATGCTCGCACAAGCGAACCAACAGCCGCAAGGCGTACTGCAGCTGCTCCGTTAATTTGTACTCGACCTCAGCCTTTGGCTGGGGTCTTTTTGTATGAAGAGGCGTAAGTACCGATCCACCCCGGTGTGAAAATATACCATGCCCTAGCACTCTCGAAGCTCTTCACTTTGCTGCGTAGAGAGACGATATATATATCATGAGGGAGTGAGAGAGCGGGCGGCAAGAAAAGCCCGAAGGACCATCCGGCCTCAAACAAACCAAAATCAAACGATCCACAAGGAAGTGGACGTCCAATTCAGGGAGGAAGAACATCATGAGAATCAACCACAACATCAGCGCACTGAACACGCACCGCCAGCTGGGAGCCAACTCGGCTAACGCAGCAAAGAACATCGAGAAGTTGTCTTCGGGTCTTCGCATCAACCGTGCAGGCGATGACGCTGCAGGGCTTGCGATCTCTGAGAAAATGCGCGGCCAAATCCGCGGTCTCGACCAAGCATCCCGCAACGCGCAAGACGGTATCTCCCTGATCCAAACAGGCGAAGGCGCCCTGCAGGAAGTACACTCGATCCTTCAGCGTCAAAGAGAACTCGCTGTACAATCGGCGAACGACACGAACGTAACGGCAGACCGTACCGCGCTGAAAGCCGAGTTCGACCAACTGTCGAGCGAAATCGGCCGTATCAAAGACAACACGGCATTCAACACGCAGAAGCTGCTCGATGGTAGTGCCGCAGCCGACCTGAAAATCCACGTGGGTGCCGATGCGTCCCAGACGATCGACATCAACCTGAAGACAGCAGGCGTAGACCTGACGGCAGTTCAAACCGCAGCAGCGGGAGCCGACATCTCCACGCAAGCTGGAGCCGACACGGCGATCACGACGATCAACACGCAAATCGAGTCCGTATCGTCCGGCCGTTCGTACCTGGGTGCGCTGCAGAACCGTCTGGAGCACACGATCAACAACCTGGACAACGCATCCGAGAACCTGACGGCATCCGAGTCCCGGATCCGTGACGTAGACATGGCTAAAGAAATGATGGAGCAAACGAAGAACAACATTCTGTCGCAAGCCGCGCAAGCTATGCTCGCACAAGCGAACCAACAGCCGCAAGGCGTACTGCAGCTGCTCCGTTAATTTGAATATGGACCTCAGCCTCTGGCTGGGGTCTTTTTGTTAGAGGAATGCGTACTCACGTGGAGGAAGGATATACCATGATCTAGTATTATCGCAGCTATTCACTTTGCTCTGGAGAGAGACGATATATATATCATGAGGGAATGAGAGAGCGGGCGGCAAGAAAAGCCCGAAGGACCATCAATCTCAAACAAACAAAAACCAAACGATCCACAAGGAAGTGGACGTCCAATTCAGGGAGGAAGAACATCATGAGAATCAACCACAACATCAGCGCACTGAACACGCACCGCCAGCTGGGAGCCAACTCGGCTAACGCAGCAAAGAACATCGAGAAGCTGTCCTCGGGCCTCCGCATCAACCGTGCAGGCGACGACGCTGCAGGCCTTGCGATCTCCGAGAAAATGCGCGGCCAAATCCGTGGTCTCGACCAAGCGTCCCGTAACGCGCAAGACGGTATCTCCCTGATCCAAACAGGCGAAGGCGCCCTGCAGGAAGTACACTCGATCCTTCAGCGTCAAAGAGAACTCGCTGTACAATCGGCGAACGACACGAACGTAACGGCAGACCGTACCGCGCTGAAAGCCGAGTTCGACCAACTGTCGAGCGAAATCGGCCGTATCAAAGACAACACGACATTCAACACGCAGAAGCTGCTCGATGGTAGTGCTACAGCTGCATTGAAAGTACATGTTGGCGCAGATGCCGGTCAAACGATCGATATCGACCTCGACACAGCCGGTGTAGATCTGACGGCAATCGCAACCGCAACTACAGCTGCCGACATCTCGACGCAAGCTGGAGCCGACACGGCGATCACGACGATCAACACGCAAATCGAGTCCGTATCGTCCGGCCGTTCGTACCTGGGTGCGCTGCAGAACCGTCTGGAGCACACGATCAACAACTTGGACAATGCGTCCGAGAACCTGACGGCATCCGAGTCCCGGATCCGTGACGTAGACATGGCAAAAGAAATGATGGAGCAAACGAAGAACAACATCCTGTCGCAAGCCGCGCAAGCTATGCTCGCACAAGCGAACCAACAGCCGCAAGGCGTACTGCAGCTGCTCCGTTAATTTGTACTCGACCTCAGCCTTTGGCTGGGGTCTTTTTGTATGAAGAGGCGTAAGTACCGATCCACCCCGGTGTGAAAATATACCATGCCCTAGCACTCTCGAAGCTCTTCACTTTGCTGCGTAGAGAGACGATATATAGATCATGAGGGAATGAGAGAGCGGGCAGCAAGAAAAGCCTGAAGGACCATCGGCCTCAACAACCAAAACCAAACGATCCACAAGGAAGTGGACGTCCAATTCAGGGAGGAAGAACATCATGAGAATCAACCACAACATCTCTGCACTGAACACGCACCGCCAGCTGGGAGCCAACTCGGCTAACGCAGCAAAGAACATCGAGAAGTTGTCTTCGGGTCTTCGCATCAACCGTGCAGGCGATGACGCTGCAGGCCTTGCGATCTCTGAGAAAATGCGCGGCCAAATCCGCGGTCTCGACCAAGCATCCCGCAACGCGCAAGACGGTATCTCCCTGATCCAAACAGGCGAAGGCGCCCTGCAGGAAGTACACTCGATCCTTCAGCGTCAAAGAGAACTCGCTGTACAATCGGCGAACGACACGAACGTAACGGCAGACCGTACGGCGCTGAAAGCGGAATTCGACCAACTGTCGAGCGAAATCGGCCGTATCAAAGACAACACATCATTCAACACGCAGAAGCTGCTTGACGGCAGTGCCGCAGCCGACCTGAAAATCCACGTGGGTGCCGATGCGTCCCAGACGATCGACATCAACCTGAAGACAGCAGGCGTAGACCTGACGGCAGTTCAAACCGCAGCAGCGGGAGCCGACATCTCCACGCAAGCTGGAGCCGACACGGCGATCACGACGATCAACACGCAAATCGAATCCGTATCGTCCGGCCGTTCGTACCTGGGTGCGCTGCAGAACCGTCTGGAGCACACGATCAACAACCTGGACAATGCGTCTGAGAACCTGACGGCATCCGAGTCCCGGATCCGTGATGTAGACATGGCTAAAGAAATGATGGAGCAAACGAAAAACAACATCCTGTCGCAAGCCGCGCAAGCTATGCTCGCACAAGCGAACCAACAGCCGCAAGGCGTACTGCAGCTGCTCCGTTAATTTGAATATGGACCTCAGCCTCGGGCGAGGCCACTGAAAAAGTCCGTCCTATAAAAAAGCACAGCACTTCAAGAAAATTGAAGTGGCTGTGCTTTTTTTGACGTATAATTGAGTCATCACGAAAAGTGGGTGAGACGGATGATCCA
>NZ_JAQAGY010000044.1 GCF_027533645.1 Paenibacillus caseinilyticus | reverse complement strand
ATAATTTACCAATTGGACAGAGCTACCCTTGAGGAGATCTAGTCCTTTTGGCAGTAAGAGCCGAAAACTTAATTCTGAATATTCCGTCTTTTTAATAGGGTTAAGTTTATGCAACGCTAGTGACGAGATATACATTCTTATATATGAATACATTCTTATATATGAACAAAGGGCCGGTGCTGTCTATGACAGCCCGCCCCCCTTCACCCACGCATTCTGTTCATATCCCCGAAGCTCCCAGTACCCGGTATGCTCCTTCTCCACCAACTCAATGGCCTGCAGCCACTTCACGGACTTGTACGCGTACATCCGGGGTACGACCAGACGTACCGGACCGCCGAGCTGCTGGGGAATCGGCTTGCCGTCCATGAGAACGGCAACCATGACATCATCCAGCCGGGCCTGCTCGAGCGAGAGGCAGTCCGTATAGACCCCATCGCCGGAATACAGCTTGACGAACTTCGCCGTGTCCTTCATGCCGGCCAGATCCATAAGCTCGCGGAGCGGGATCCCCTCCCATGTCACTTGATACACCGACCAGCCCGTAATGCAGTGAAAATCGCTCACCTGCACCACCCGCTTCAATGTATTGAAAGTGTCCCAGTCCCACAGCTGCTCCTTCTCGACCAGCCCCGTCAGAGCAAACTGCCAATCCTTGCTGTCAAAGGAAGGGATCGGCGTCACCGTGTACACCCGGAACCTCCCCTGGCTGCCTCCGCCGACCGGAGGATTAGAAGCCGGCAGCGGTACCGGTTCGGGAAGCATGCGGTTGCCGTCCGACTCGGCCAAGCTCTCCAGCGCCGTCCCCCCGCTGTCTGCGGACTGCTTCAGCCACCGGTAGAATGCCGGACCTAGCCCAAGCACGAGCAGCAGCCCTGCGCCGATCCGCAGGAAGGCCGCCCGTGAGATCGGCGCCTCCTGCAGACGCCTCACGAAACGGCGTGCCTCGCTCTCGGAGGCAGCATGCAGACCGTCGGCCGCCGGTGCAGGCGCTGCCTCGCCGGGCTGCCCCTGCACCGGCGGCCTCTGGCTCTTCGCCGCTTTCACCCAGCGGCTTCGGGAGATCGAGTGGTAGACGGCATAAGGCACGCCTACCCATGTGAACCCGTCGTGCAGCAGGAGCGCCGCATTGCCCCACGCCGGATCCAGGCGCCTCAGCTGCCACAGCAGCACGCCGGTGATGCTCCAGCCGGCGAGCAGGAAGAGCACGCCGCCGAGATTCCAGCGCTGCAAGGGCCGCTGCGAGAGCTGCCGCCAATGCTTGCGCAGCAGGGGGAGATACAGCAGCAGGACCAGCATGGATAAGAGGCCCAGCCAGACGTGGGCATCCTTAAGCAGGACCCTCCCCTGCCCCAGTTCACGCAGCGGCTCATGAAGAGCAGTATGCCCGTAACGGCAAGCACTGCTGTGAGCCAAGCGTTCCACCGGTGAAGCTGGATCAGCCGCTTGCCGTATGTCACGCCCCCCAGCCATGCTTTCCAAGGTTTCATGGTACATCCCCGCCTTTCCGCAGGATGAGTAGATATCGCCCATCGGTTCGTTACTCTGTGATATGGCGGCCGTGCCCCGGCGGATCACACTGCACTGTCAGAACATTCCGGCGTTGGCGCCTGCTCTTTGAGCAATCACGATAGACCGTTATAAGAACAAGGGGCCTGAACCGTCCGGCTCAACCCCCTCCTCTTCTCTATTCGTCCATATTCTATGTAAAGCTTCCATTACCGATTACTTGTTCAAATAATCCATAATCAACCCCGCCGTTTCCTCGATCGCCCGGTCCGTGACATTCACGACCAGACAGCCAACCTGCTTCATCAAGGATTCCGCATACTGCAGCTCTTCCTGGATGCGGTCGAGCGCCGCATATTTGGCTCCGAATGGAAGTCCGACCGCCTTTAAGCGCTCCGTACGGATCTTGTACAATTTCTCGGCATCCATCGTCAGCCCGACCACCCGCGAGCTCGGCATCAAGAACAGCTCCTTCGGAAGCTTCACTTCCGGCACCAGAGGCAGATTCGATACCTTAATCCCCTTGTGGGCCAAAAAAATACTCAGCGGCGTCTTCGATGTCCGCGACACGCCTATGAGCACCAGCTGCGCTTTAAGCAGTGCTCCCGTATCGCGGCCGTCGTCGCATTTCACGGCGAACTCCACAGCTTCCACCCGGCGGAAATAGTCTTCGTCGAGCTGATGGAGCAGACCCGGTGTGCGCTTCGGCGCATCGCCCCATGTATCGATGAAGGCCTCCATCATCGGCCCCATAACATCTACCGCCCGTACCCCGAGCCGGATCGCTTCTTCCTTCATCATCTCCCGCAGTTCCGGCTGAACGAGCGTGTAAGCTACGAAACCACCGCGGCTGGCCGCCTCTTCCATGATCGTGCGGATTTCATCCTCCGTCTTGATGTGGCCGATCCGCTTGGTGCGGACCTGGTGCGCGTCGAATTGGCGCATCGTGGCGCGCACGACCGCTTCCGCCGTCTCCCCCAGCGCATCCGAACAGATCGTGATCTCATACAGCTGCTCTTCCTTCATCCGGTTTCTTCTCCTTTACTGATCCCTAACGGTCTACTACCAGGTCGAGCAGAATTTGGGTCATGATCGTCTTGGTCATCCGACCGACCACATCCCATCTCGGCCTTCCATGGAGAGCTTCGGCTTTCGAAGGCACGACGACCGGCAGCGAATCCACCTGATGGTGGATCATTTTGCGGGCCGCATCGATCACCGAATCCTCTGGGGAGACATGAACCACATTCGCCCCCCTGGTCATGGCCATCGATACCGGCATGGTAGCGGCACCCGGATTGCCGAGTGTGACTTTCAACAGGTCTTTGCGTGAGATGACTCCCGACATACAGCCATCATCATCCACAACGATCAGACTTCCCACATTCTCTAGAAACAGCGTCACGACCGCATCATTGACAGATGCGGTTTCGCGGACAATGACCGGCATGGCCTGAACCTCGCTCACCTTGAGCCCCAGCAGCCTGCGTCCGGCCTGCGAACCCGACGATACGGCCGAGCCCGGAGTGTATCCGACTTTGGGCTTAGCATCCACCAGCCCCAGCATTACGAGCAGAGCCAGATCCGAACGCAGAGTCGGTCGGCTGAGTCCCAGCATTTCCGCTATACCTTCGCCTGTAATCGGCGCATGTTTTTTCACGAGTTCTACGATTTGCAATTGGCGCGCAGTCAGTTCGATGACCGGTCCCTCCTTACGATCTTCAGCGGCATCGGCGATCCTTTGCGGCTTTCTGTAACGATTGTACCAAAAAGCGCTATCTTCTGATAGAACATCCTTATCGAAGTATTAAAAACCTTAATATAAACAACATATTCGCTGGTTTTCGATTATTTGTTGCACATTATTTATTTATTTATTATACTCTATTTAAGAGTAAAAGACCACATATTGGATGGAAGGTGGGATCCGAGATGGAGAGAGAACTGGCACTGGAGTTCGTACGCATTACGGAATTAGCCGCTTTATCGGCAGCCGGCTGGATGGGACGGGGAGACAAGCACGGGGCGGATGGAGCCGCGACAACCGCGATGCGTGCGATGTTCGACACGGTATCGATCCGCGGTACCGTCGTTATCGGAGAAGGCGAGATGGATGAAGCGCCTATGCTCTACATCGGGGAGCAGGTTGGCAACGGTACTGGACCTGAAGTCGATGTGGCCGTCGACCCCTTGGAAGGGACGGAGCTTGTGGCCAAGGGACTGCACAACGCCCTCGCCGTTCTCGCGATCGCAGGCAAGGGCAACCTGCTGCACGCGCCCGACATGTATATGGATAAGCTGGCCGTAGGCCCTGCGCTTGCCGGACATCTGCGGCTGGAGGATCCGCTCGAGACTACGCTGAACAAAGCGGCCGGCCTTCTGGGCAAGCCGCTCAGCAATCTGACCGTGATGATCCTCGACCGGGATCGACACCGTGAACAGATCGAGATTTTGCGACGGGTCGGCGTGCGGATCAAGCTTCTCAGCGACGGGGACGTTGCCGGCGCCATGGCGCCTGCTATGGCCGATTCGGGCATCGACCTCTATGTGGGCTCCGGCGGCGCTCCCGAAGGCGTGATTGCTGCGGCGGCACTCCGCTGCCTTGGCGGCGAGCTGCTCGGCAGGCTGCGGCCCTCCTCGCAGGAAGAGGAGAACCGCTGCATCGCCATGGGTCTCACAGACCCGCATCGAATTCTTTCCATGGACGATATGGTAGGTACGGACGATGTGATTTTTGCGGCTACTGGCATTACACCCGGCGAGATCCTCCATGGTGTCCGTTATCTGCCAGGCAACCGGGCCGAGACACACTCCATCGTGATGCGTGCCAAGACTCGCACCATCCGCTTCATTCAATCCAATCATTACCTGCCGAACAAATCCATCGTCAGCCCAGAGATAAGCGCGGCTGTGATCTCGCTTCCATAGAATTCCCCACTGCAAACTCCCGAAGACTATTGCCGTTTGCCCTCGACTGTTTCCTAAGCTACAATAAGCCTATTGTAGTTCAACAGATATTCTTAGGAAAGCGGGCGGCAGCGATGAGTATTCTCTTTTATACCGCAGTCGGCCTCCTCTCTGCCACATTCGGCAGTCTCGTGGGGCTCGGCGGCGGTATTATTATTGTACCGGCTTTGGTCTACTTGGGCCCTTATTTTGTAGGGGAGCCGATAACCGTTGCTACGGCCGTCGGTACCTCCCTGGCCGTTCTGATCTTCACAGCGTTCTCTTCCACCCTCACCTTCATGAAACAGCAGCGCGTCGACTTCAAAAGCGGCTGGATTTACTTTCTGACCTGTGGACCTGGAGCTATGCTTGGTTCTTATACGACACAGTTTGTAGACGCCAAATCCTTTCAGCTCAGCTTCGGTATTTTCATGCTGCTCATGGCGATTTTGCTCATTCTCCGGGATCGATTGAAACCTCTTCCTGTAGATTGGGCTATCAAGCGGACCTACACAGACGGTAAGGGCCAGACTTTCCATTACGGTTACAGTATTCTACCCGCTCTGGGCATCGGACTCGCCGTAGGCTTTATCTCCGGATTATTCGGAATCGGAGGCGGGTCGTTGTTCGTCCCTGCCATGGTCCTGCTTTTCCGCTATCCGCCTCATGTGGCCACAGCCACGTCCATGTTCGTGATTCTTCTCTCTTCGATCATGGGCAGCGCTACCCATTTGGGGCTGGGCGAGGTGGACCTATGGATGGTTGCGGGCTTGGCCCCTACGGCTATTATCGGCGGCTGGCTGGGGGCGCTCATCACCAGCCGTCTCAGCAGCCAGAAGCTGATGTGGATACTGCGAATCACTTTTGTAATCGTTTCGCTACGGATGATCTGGGAAGGTCTCACTTCCTCTTAAGCCCTTCTATCTGACTGTCCTCAACTGCAGGTCGGCCTTTGCGTCCGGATATTTCCCCTTCTTCCAAAGCAAACTAAGATATAGCGGAAGCCAAGGTAGGAAGGGGCATATGGTGAACATCAAGCGACCTGCAGTCTGGATAGGGGTCTGTATCGGTATAATGGCCTTATGCTCTTGCACTCCACCTGCTGCGAATTCCACTACTCCTCCATTGATAACATCTGCACCTAAAACGGCTCCCCCGGGGAAGTACCTCGAGCCTTCAATGTATCGGATTCCAGGGTAGCACCTACGGTCACTCTTCCTCCGGCTCTCTTGCAACCCTCGGAAGCTTCCCTTCGCACGAAGACAGAGCCTTCACCGTCATCTGCAACAATCCAATCCCCAACCGCATCTCCCTCAACCCCACACCTATAAAACATCGCCAAACCTAATAATTCCGCCTCATCTCCCAAGCCTTCCAAGGAAACCTCCCAGTGCAGGAAAAAAGGTAAACCTCTCTCAGTTTGTTCGCAAATCCCCTGCCCTACTGCTGCTTAAGGGCCTGTCTTGCTTCTTCCAAAAAAGTCGCCTCTAACCGTCGATGGCGCTCCGGATAACCGATATATTTCTCAACTCCTTGATGCTCTTGCAGCAGCACACATTAGAGCCACCTTCTTTGTGTTGGGCCCCCAGGCTGTCCAATACCCTGATCTGATCCAACGTATGGTGAGGGGGCCCTTTCATCGGCACTCATTCATACACCGGCATACCTTGTTTCCCAAATTAACTGACGAACGTTTTATGCTCTCAAGTACAGGATACAGAGCTGACAATAGGAAAACTCGTAGGCTATAAGTCTACATTACTCCGCCCGCCGTACAATGAGATCACCGAAAGCCAACTGCTATGGGCCGCAGAACATGGTCTTCACGTAGTCAACAGTACAACCATCCGGTTGAATGCAGAATCTAAAAAGGAACCCCTTCACAGGGGTTCCCCAATATCAAAGTTCTAGTTTGCCTCTACCGGATTTCAAAATGCTAAATTCACTTTTCCGGTTATTCCCACCCCATCCTCCTCCTGCACTTCACTGCACCTCTCTGTGTATTGTATTCCCGGTGGGCACGCATTCCAACTTTCTTCTATGCTTGTACCGCACGCAACCAAGCATCAGCGATAAGTGCATGGCCAGCAGGAGAGGGATGGACTCCATCCGGGGCCCAGTAAGCTGGCGGCGTTTGAGCACTAGCTGCAGCGAACAAACCATCCAGAGGAATATATAGGGTTTGATATTCTCTGGCCAGCTCCCGAACAGCCTGAATTTTGGGATCGAGATCTTCCCTCCATGCGGTACGGTCTTCCGGCACAGGCAAGACGAAAGGTTCGATCACAATGATTTTGGCATTCAACTCTTCCTTCGTCCGAATGATCAACTGCCTGTAACGTTCGGCAAACTCTTCGGTAGAAGTAGGATCATTTCGATCATATCTACGCCAAGTGTCATTAATTCCTATGTAGATCGAAACCCAAGTAGGCTTAAGGTCAATGCAATCCGACTGCCACCGATTCTGCAGATCTATTACCCGATCGCCTCCGATTCCTCTGTTGAGAAACCGAACGTCCTTCTGTGGATACAAATGTCCAAACCGCGCTGCGGCCATCAAGGCATAACCTACCCCGAGATCATGACTGTTGGACCGGTTCCTTCCACAGTCGGTAATACTGTCACCTTGAAAAAGTACTACGGCTCCATCTTCGATCTTCGTCATCTTTGGTCTTCCTCCCTATTTACTTGTAGTAAAATCCGGCAACCAACCTTGATGATAAAGATACTAAAACCGGGCTTTTTTGTATATCCACAAAATAAACAAAAAGGCTTAGAAAACATAAGTTTTCTAAGCTTTTTTGTGATGCCGGTAGAGGGACTCGAACCCACACGGTTTCCCTCACGATTTTGAGTCGCGCGCGTCTGCCAATTCCGCCATACCGGCTAGTGGCGTGCCCTAAGAGATTCGAACTCCTGACCTTTTGATTCGTAGTCAAACGCTCTATCCAGCTGAGCTAAGGGCACATATTATGAAAATGTGGAGTGGTGCCGAAGACCAGACTTGAACTGGTACGGTGGTCACCCACCGCAGGATTTTAAGTCCTGTGCGTCTGCCGATTCCGCCACTCCGGCGAATAAAGAATGGAGGCGCCACCCAGACTCGAACTGGGGGTAAAGCTTTTGCAGAGCTCTGCCTTACCACTTGGCTATGGCGCCTCAGTAAATTAATGGAGCGGAAGACGGGAATCGAACCCGCGACCCTCGCCTTGGCAAGGCGATGCTCTACCGCTGAGCCACTTCCGCATAATAAAACTGGGGATCTAGGATTCGAACCTAGGCATGACGGAGTCAAAGTCCGTTGCCTTACCGCTTGGCTAATCCCCAATGCTCTAATTTTTTGTTACAAAAATGGGGCGATCGAAGGGAATTGAACCCTCGAATGTCGGATCCACAAACCGATGCGTTAACCACTTCGCCACGACCGCCATGTTATTAAGTTGAATTGGCAGGGGCAGCAGGAATCGAACCCACACCAAAGGTTTTGGAGACCTTTGTTCTACCTTTAAACTATGCCCCTAAAATATGGTGGAGGCTGATGGATTCGAACCACCGAACTCGATGAGAGCAGATTTACAGTCTGCCGTGTTTAGCCACTTCACTAAGCCTCCATATGAAATTACATGGTGCCGCCGAGAGGACTTGAACCCCCAACCTACTGATTACAAGTCAGTTGCTCTACCAGTTGAGCTACAGCGGCATAAATGGTGGCTCGGGACGGAATCGAACCGCCGACACGAGGATTTTCAGTCCTCTGCTCTACCGACTGAGCTACCGAGCCTTCTAAATCTTACTAATATTCTACCTTAACTTCACTCAAAAGTAAATGGCGGAGCCGACGGGATTCGAACCCGCGGTCTCCTGCGTGACAGGCAGGCATGTTAGGCCTCTACACCACGGCTCCACACTAACAAAATTGGTTGCGGGGGCAGGATTTGAACCTGCGGCCTTCGGGTTATGAGCCCGACGAGCTACCGGGCTGCTCCACCCCGCGTCAGTAAATCAATTATGGTGGAGGCTGACGGGATCGAACCG
>NZ_JAQAGY010000043.1 GCF_027533645.1 Paenibacillus caseinilyticus | reverse complement strand
TGAGCCAGGATCAAACTCTCCATTAAAGAAAAGCTGACTTGCTCATTTTGAAGCATGGCAGAAACTCATTACTGAGCTTCTATATTTAACACTCACTCGATGTTCAGTTTTCAAAGGGCAATTTTCTTTTATCTCGTCCACCTGTTTAGCGGCGACTTGATTAATATACCACAACTGCCTTTTTGATTGCAAGTATTTTTTTTATTGAGTTCCAATTCGTTAAAAAAAGTCCCCGCCTCAAAGCAGCGAAGACCAATTTAACATATACCTTTTCTCTCGTCAAGTTCCCTATCCCCAAATTAGGGCGCAAGGACATCGAGAATATATAAGCTGCGATCTACAGACAGATTTATAATAGTCCCATTCACATTCACCCAAGGTCTTGTCAAATGGGTACGGTCCGAAAATACGATTTCTCCCGTTCTTCCATCACTGAGTTTGACTAACGTCCCATTATGAAACGAAGTCACTTTTTGGACGAATGTTTGGACAATAGCCGGATCGAGTTTGCCGAATGATTCTTGCAATAATTCTTCGAGTACAAGATAACGGGATTTGGCCTTCTTATGGAATCTGTCTGAAGTCATCGCATGAAACATATCTGTCACAGCGACAATTTTGGCATAAAGATGGATTTTGTCGCCTGAGATTCCCAGCGGGTAGCCCGATCCATCTTCCCGTTCATGATGCTGCAGAGCAGAGAGTTTGACTCCTTCATTTAACGCAGCTACCCCTTTGAGGATGTTGTAACCGAGAATGGTATGCTTCTTCATCCCCTCGAGTTCATCTGCATTCAGCTTATCCGGCTTGTATAAAAGAGAGGGCTCCAGTTTTGCGTTACCGATGTCATGTAAAAGCCCCCCAAGTGCAATGGGGATTAAGTCCTTGGCCGCGCAACCATGCCAACGGGCCAAGAGATACGAAGTAAGGCTCACCATAATGCTGTTGTGGTATAGATAATCCGTTAGATGAAACTTACTTGGATTAAAAGTCAGCACATTGTATTGGTCTATGTGCCGAATCAACCCCTCAAGGGCTGTCCGGATCTCTAACGTCGGTGGGGCCTGTCCGCCAGGACCCACGCTATCGAATACTTGGCGAAGCAGGCGGAGCATTATTTCATACTGCTCCTGGAACGTAGATTTGGGCCCCGCAGGCTTATCCGATGTAACCGTCGATTCCTCAGCCTTCTCCGCCTTCATATCCTTGGACTCAATTTCAACTGAGGAGATGAGGAATGCCTGTAATATGTCCTTATCTTGTCCGGATATCACTCTCCCTTTCGGAAAAAGCACCTGGTTTCGTTGTGTTATAACATTCTCGCTGATCTTGTCGCCAAACTTAAGTTGGGTAACAGGGACAGTCGCCATGAGAATCCCTCTCTCTGCCTTCAGTCTACTATCACAAAGTGTAGGCCGCTCACAATAAAATAATTCGGAAGACCTATGTACTTTCATTATAAAACAAAAAGAATGGGATGTAACCCCCATTCTTTTTGTTATTGTTACCTATTCTTGCGTCGGTTCATCCGAAGCTTCTCCATCTTCGATGAACTCGCCAGCTTCTTCGCCTTCCTCTAAATCCTCTGGCGGATCTTCACTCTTCTCCACTCTGGCAAGAGTAGAAACTTCATCTTCCTCCCGGATGTTAATCAGCCGGACGCCTTGCGTATTGCGGCCCATTAATGAAATACCTGACATGCTGGTCCGAATAACGGTACCGAAGGCGGTAATGATCATCAGATCCTCGTCTTCTTGCACGATCTTCAAGCCGACTACCGGTCCATTTTTTGGGGTAACATTCAAGGTCTTGATCCCTTTGCCGCCTCGGGACTGCAAACGATACTCCGATACAGGAGTTCTCTTGCCGAAGCCTTTGGAGGTAACGATCAAGACACTGTTATCCTCATGGACAACATCCATATCGATTACATCATCTTCGTCGTCAAGTTGGATCCCCTTCACACCTGTGGCCGACCGTCCCATAGCACGGACTTCGTTCTCAGGGAAATGAATGGACATGCCTTGGGCGGTACCCATAATGATCGATTGGTTGCCATCCGTTAGGCGCACCCCAATGAGATCATCATCCTCACGAAGAGTAATAGCAATCAATCCGCCTTTGCGGATGTTACTGTAATCGTCCAACGACGTTTTCTTCACAAGCCCTTTCTTCGTCGCGAAGAAGAGGTACTTGTCCGAGTCGAAGCCCTCTACAGGAATGACCGCATTGACGGTCTCGCCCTGTTCGATCTGAATCAGGTTGATGATCGGTGTTCCCCGAGCCGTACGGCTGAGATCCGGAATCTCATAGGCCTTCAGACGATACACCTTACCCTTGTCGGTAAAGAACAATAGGTAGTGGTGTGTGTTGGTTACAAACAAATGTTCAACAAAGTCCTTGTCCTTCGTATCCATACCCATGATCCCTTTGCCCCCGCGGCGCTGACTGCGGTAGGTGGTAACGGGCAGACGTTTGATATAACCGGTATGAGAAATGGTGATGACAACATCGCTTTGCGGGATGAGGTCCTCATCCTCAATGCTTTCTTCGCCGATGGTAATCTCCGAGCGGCGGTCATCCCCGAATTTCTCTTTGATTTCATTTAATTCTTCACTAATGATGGCCAGTACGAGCTGCTCATCAGCTAGAATGGCTTTGTACTCGGCAATCTTCTTCAGAATCTCGGCATACTCATCCTCGATCTTCTGACGTTCCAAGCCTGTAAGACGCTGCAGACGCATCTCGAGAATGGCTTGTGCCTGGTCAAAACTGAGTCCAAACCGGCTTATGAGGCCTTCTCTTGCTTCTTCGGTTGTGCGGGAAGCACGGATAAGCGCAATCACTTCATCCAGATGATCGAGCGCGATACGAAGACCTTCGAGAATATGAGCGCGAGCTTCCGCCTTGCGCAGTTCAAATTCGGTTCTCCGCCGGATAACAACCTTCTGATGCTCCAGATAGTGATAGAGCACATCACGAAGATTCAACACTTTGGGCTCGCCATTCACCAAGGCAAGCATAATAATACCGAAATTGGACTGCATAGCAGTCTGCTTGTACAAATTATTCAAAACGACGTTCGGGTTCACGTCGCGACGCAGTTCGATGACGATTCGCATCCCGTTGCGGTCCGACTCATCCCGCAGATCGGTAATCCCATCGATTTTCTTTTCGCGTACGAGCTCCGCAATCTTCTCGATCAACCGTGCTTTGTTTACCTGATAAGGCAGCTCATGCACAAGGATCCGTGCCTTGTTACCGTTCTCTTCGATCGTTGCCTTGGCGCGCATAATGACAGAGCCGCGGCCGGTCGCATATGCCTGTTTGATTCCTTCACGGCCCATAATATAACCGCCGGTAGGAAAGTCAGGTCCTTTGATCGACTGCATCAATTCAAGCGGAGTCACTTCCGGGTTCTGGATCAACTGCTGCACGCCGTTAATAACCTCGGTAAGGTTATGCGGAGGGATGTTCGTCGCCATACCGACAGCAATTCCTGAAAGCCCATTAACGAGAAGGTTCGGGAAACGAGAAGGAAGTACGGATGGTTCGTGTTCCTCTCCGTCGTAGTTGGGCACAAAATCGATGGTCTCTTTATTGATATCCCGCAGTAGCTCCATGGCAATCTTAGAGAGACGTGCTTCGGTATAACGCATGGCTGCCGCCATATCCCCGTCAATGGAACCAAAGTTCCCGTGACCATCCACCAGCATATACCGCAAAGAAAAGTCCTGCGCCATACGGACCATGGTCTCGTAAACTGCCGAATCCCCGTGCGGATGATACTTACCAATAACTTCACCGACGATTCTCGCCGACTTCTTGTACGGCTTGTCCGGAGACATGCCAAGCTCGGACATCGCAAAGAGAATCCGTCGATGCACAGGCTTCAGTCCATCCCGGACGTCCGGGAGTGCGCGGCTGACGATAATGCTCATCGCATAGTCCATAAAGGAGGTGCGCATTTCTGAACCGATATCAATTTCTTTTACTTGCGAACGAGGTTCTTCCGACATTGGTACCTCCTACAGTACTGGATTAGGCCTTTATTCAAAAGAGATGTATGAGATGACAAGTACGAAGTAATACGGTAAATCCTTATGCCCGTTATATCCCTGAAAATCGCGAAACTGCTGCAGGCCGATGAATAAAGCCCCGCTGCAGCAGATCCGCAAGATGAACCCCAAAGGGTTCGGTATGGGTAAGTCAGGAGATTAAATATCCAGGTTCTTCACATATCTGGCATGCAGCTGGATGAAGTCACGGCGAGGTTCTACCGCATCCCCCATCAAGGTATCGAATACGACATCCGCATCAATGGCATCCTGGATGCTAACCTGCAGCAGAGTACGGCTTTCGGGATCCATTGTGGTTTCCCACAGCTGTCCGGGGTTCATCTCTCCAAGACCCTTGTAACGCTGCACATTGACCTTGGCACCTTCTCCGAATTCCGCCATAATGGCCTCGCGCTGTTTATCGTTGTAGGCATACCGCACGGTCTTGTTCCGCTCCAGCTTGTAGAGGGGCGGCTGAGCGATGTACACGAATCCCGCTTCGATCAATTTGCGCATGTAGCGGAAGAAGAAGGTAAGAAGGAGCGTCCGAATGTGGGCTCCATCCACGTCCGCATCCGTCATGATGATAATTTTGTGGTACCGGGCTTTGGCGATGTCAAAATCCTCACCTATGCCTGTGCCGAGGGCTGTAATGATGGCCCGGATCTCGGTATTGGACAAGATTTTGTCCAGGCGTGCCTTCTCCACATTGAGAATCTTGCCCCGAAGCGGCAGGATAGCCTGGAAATGACGATCGCGTCCCTGCTTGGCGGAACCGCCGGCCGAGTCACCCTCAACGATGTAGACCTCGGAAATCGAGGCATCCTTCGAGGAGCAGTCGGCAAGCTTGCCGGGG
The DNA here is from genome assembly GCF_027533645.1 of Paenibacillus caseinilyticus. Classification (GTDB taxonomy): domain Bacteria; phylum Bacillota; class Bacilli; order Paenibacillales; family NBRC-103111; genus Paenibacillus_G; species Paenibacillus_G caseinilyticus. The sequence goes on along the minus strand of NZ_JAQAGY010000043.1, from coordinate 12,647 downwards.
AGGGAGCTGACTTCCAGCGCACTTTTGCGCCGGGTGAGCTCACGGGCCTTGCGCGCCGCTTCGCGGGCACGCTGGGCCTGCACGCCCTTCTCGACGATTTTTTTGGCGATGGCCGGGTTCTCCTGCAGAAATTCCTCGAGCTTCTCCGCGAACAAAGACTCCACAATGCCCCGGACTTCGCTGTTGCCAAGCTTCGTCTTCGTCTGCCCTTCGAACTGGGGATCCGGAATCTTAACGGAAATAATAGCCGTTAAGCCCTCCCGCACATCATCACCGGACAAATTCGCATCGCTGTCTTTAATCGCGTTATATTTACGGGCATATTCGTTCAGGATCCGGGTGAGCGCGCTCTTGAACCCGGACTCGTGAGTCCCGCCTTCATGCGTATTGATATTATTGGCAAAGGAGTAGATATTCTCCGTGTAGCTGTCGTTATACTGGAGCGCCACTTCGACCTGTATGTTATCCTTCTCGCCCTCCACATAGATCGGAGGCTGATGGACCGCTTCCCGGTTCTGATTCAAGTGCTCGACGAACGAAATGATCCCGCCCTCGTAGATGAATGTCTGCGAAGTGTCCGTCCGCTCATCGCTCAGCACGATCTCTATGCCTTTATTCAAAAAGGCCAGTTCCCGGATCCGGGACTGAAGCGTATCGAAATCATACTCCGTCGTCTCGGTGAAGATGGCATCGTCCGGCCAGAAGGTGACCTGTGTACCGGTCATCTCCGTGTCGCCGATAATCTTAATGTCATACTGAGGCGCACCACAGCTGTATTCCTGCTGATAGACTTTGCCTTCCCGCTTGACCTGTACTACCAGCTTCTTGGACAAGGCATTAACGACAGAGACGCCCACCCCGTGAAGACCGCCGGAAACCTTATACCCCTCGCCTCCGAACTTGCCTCCGGCGTGAAGAACCGTAAGCACGACTTCAAGCGTCGATTTTTTCAGCTTCGGATGTTCGCCGACCGGAATACCGCGGCCGTTATCGATAACGGTAACGGAGTTATCCTTGTGTACCATGACTTCGATGCGTGTACAGTAGCCGGCCAGCGCTTCGTCGATACTGTTGTCGACAACTTCCCACACCAGGTGATGAAGGCCTCGGGCGCTTGTCGAGCCGATATACATACCGGGCCGTTTGCGTACCGCCTCCAGACCTTCTAGCACCTGGATCTGACTTTCATCATAGGTCGTACCTGGATTTACAGACATGCAGACACCCACTTTTCCGTAATAAGAAAAGCTTCTTTCGAAGCCTTTTCTAAGAAGTTTATATCTGTGCAGAGAGGCTTTATGGTCGTGCTAATTCGTGAGCAGCTGATGGGCGCGTTTCTTAAGCGTCATGGAAGAGATGGGAGAGTAAAATACTTTCGTCTGGGTCACGACCAGCGATTTGCTCTCTTCGTCGCCAATGACTTCGACGCGCTTTTCCTTGCTGGCATAAGTCACGAACTGCTTGGAAATTTTGGAGGATTTTTCGATGGATAAGTCAAAAATGGCGACAAGCTCCGATGCGCGAATGATTTTCTCCCCGCCCAAATGGATAAACATGCAGGCCCTCTCCTTATCGGCGTAACTATCTATGTCAAGCTTCCGCTGCGTACATGAATCACAGAAGCGCTTTCGAGTTTGGATACATCCACACTTTCAATGCCGGTCGTTGTGATGAAGGTCTGCACCTTGCGTTGAAACGTCTCGATCAGCTGCGTCTGCCGGTACCGGTCCAGCTCGGATAGCACGTCATCAAGCAGAAGGAGAGGATATTCGCCCACTTCTTCATGAATCAGTTCAATCTCGGCCAGCTTCAGCGACAATGCCGTTGTCCGCTGCTGACCTTGAGATCCGAACGTCTGTGCTTCCTTGCCGTTGATATAGAACCGTAAATCATCACGGTGGGGTCCTACCATCGACACGCCGCGCCGCAGCTCCTGATCTTTCACCTGTGATAACTTTATCATAAATTGGTCGAATAAAACAGCTTCATCTTCCTCCAGGCTGCCGGAGAGAGAGCTGTCATAGTCAATTCGCAGCTGCTCCTCTCCGTTTGTGATCCCCCCATGGATCTTCTCCGCCCAGGATTGCAGCTTCTTTATAAAGCTTTGACGTTTTTTCATGATTTTAATACCAAAAGCAGCCAACTGTTCATTCCAAACTTCCAAAAGGGGCGCGGAAGCCGAGGAAGAGAACAATTGTTTGAGGTAATTGTTGCGCTGCACAAGGATCTTGTTGTACTGGGAAAGGTCATACAGGTAGGAAGGATGCACCTGACCGATCTCCATATCAAGAAATCGCCGACGGACGCCCGGAGAGCCCTTCACAATCTCAAGATCCTCCGGAGCGAACATGACGACGTTCAAGGAGCCGATGAAATTGCTCAGCTTCTTCTGTTCGAGCCCGTTGATCTTAGCTTTTTTCCCCTGCTGTGAGACCGACAAGTCCAGCTGCACACTCCCGTAGCGCTTGTCCACTTCGGCGTGCAGCTGGGCCGCCGGCGATTCCCAGCGGATAAGCTCTTTATCTTGATTGGTCCGGTGTGACTTGGTTAGAGCCAGAACGAAGATCGATTCGAGCAAGTTCGTCTTTCCCTGCGCATTGGGACCCACAATGATGTTGACCATGGCGTCCGTCTTAAACTCCACATGCTCATAATTCCGGTAGTTTTGAAGTGCGAGCCGGGTTAACTGCATCAGCCTTGAACCACCTGAAAATCCCCGCAGCCTTCCACTTTGATGATATCGGATGAGCGGAGCTTCCGGCCTCGGCGGTTCTCCGGCTCCCCATTGACGGTAATCGCTGTTTCCTCCAAGAATGGCTTGGCTTGTCCACCTGTGGATATACAGTCTGCAAGCTTCAGAAACTGCCCCAGCGTAATGTATTCAGTGTGAATGGCTATTGATTTCATAGGTGAATGCTCCTTTATCCGGTCGTTCTGTAAGGCAAAATCAGCTGCAGCAGGCTGGAATTCTCGTCCGGCCGGATAATAATGGGCTGCATGGCGCCGGTAAAGCCGATGTGGATGTGCTCGGAATCCATGACTTTGAGCGCATCGAGCATGTATTTGGAGTTGAAGGAGATCCGCAGCAGCTCACCGTTCAGGCGGGCGGCCGTCAGTTCCTCGGTTACTTTGCCGAGTTCAGAAGAGGAGGAGGAGATCTCGATGGTCTGATCCTCGCGCATAATCAGCTTGACGATGTTCGTTTTCTCTTCACGGGACAGCAAATAAGCACGGTCGATCGCATCGGCCAAATCATTGGTATTGATGACAAGCTCGGTCTGATAAGTCTGCGGGATGAGCTTGGACGTATCCGGGTAGGTGCCGTCGAGAATACGGGAATAGAAAAGAATGGAGCTCATTTTGAATAACACCTGGTTCTCCGCGAACACCACGTCGATCAACGTATTTTGGTCTGGCAAAATTTTATTGAGTTCGTTGAGCGTTTTGCCGGAAATCGACACATTGCTGAGAACAAAGCCTTCCTCGGTATCGATATGGGTTTCGCGGCTTGCCAGGCGGTGTCTGTCACAGGCCGTGAATTTGAGTTTGCCGTCGGCGATCGTCCACAAAATCCCCGTAAGAATAGGGGTGGCTTCGTTAGTCGAAACGGCAAACGCGGTCTGCTTGATCATGGTCTTGAGCAAATCGCTTGGAATCTGAATCCGCTTGTTCTCTTCAATCCCCGGCATGATCGGATACTCTTCCGGATCGAGGCCCACCAGCTGGATTTCGGAAGAGCCGGAACGGATGGTCGTATGGAAGCCTTCCTTCACTTCAATTTCAACCTGCTGCGCCGGCAGCTTTCGAATAATCTCGACAAAAAATTTGGAAGGCAGAACGACACTTCCGGCCTGCTTCAGGTCTATCACCGAAATTTCGTTTTTCTCCTTGGGGATAAAACTTTGGATTGAAATATCCGTGTCGCTGGCCGTTAAGGTCATTCCGGTCGAATCCGCATCTATTTTGATTCCGCCCAAAATGGGAATGGTCGTTTTGCTGGAAATGGCCTTCGAGACGTGCTGTATGGATTCGTTCAAGTATTCTTTCAGTACCGTTAACTTCATAATGTCACTCCTACGGGTTCTAAAGTAGTCGGATACGGCATATACCCTTTATATTACCTTTTTTTTATTAGTAATAGTAGTAGGGGCTGAGGATATGTGGATATGTGGCCTAAAGGGGCATAGGAAAAGCCTATCCACATGTGAATAGTTTGTGCATAGGCTTCTCCATATTCAGCTGGTTATCCCAAGGGTCAAGTCTGTGTATAACTTCAAGAAACAGAAAATAAAGCGACTTACATCGTCACGTTCTTCACTTTCTCGCTGATGTTCTGGATGATCTTATAGAGATCCTGATCCGCCTTCAAAGCAGCGGAGATTTTCTCATGGGCATGAATGACCGTCGTATGGTCACGTCCCCCGAATGCATCCCCGATCTTAGGCAGAGAGAAATCCGTCATTTCCCGTGCGAGATACATCGCGATCTGCCGTGGGAATGCAACGGTCTTGGTTCTCTTGCGCGCTTTGAAATCTTCGATCTTCAGTCCGTAAAATTCCCCGACTTTCGCCTGGATATCCTGTATCGTTATCACTTTGGGCCTCGAGCTCGGAATAATATCCTTCAAAGCTTCCGCGGCCAGGTGGGAAGTAATATCCTCGTTGATCAGGGAGGAATAGGCCACGACTCGGATCAAGGCACCTTCGAGCTCCCGGATGTTCGAATCAATCTGATTGGCGATATAGACCATCGCTTCGTTCGGAATATCCAGATTCTCGGCCTTCGCTTTCTTGCGCAGGATGGCGATCCGTGTCTCCAGGTCCGGCGGCTGGATGTCCGTAATGAGACCCCATTCGAAGCGGGATCGAAGCCGTTCCTCGAGCGTCGGTATTTCTTTGGGCGGCCGGTCACTGGAGATGATGATTTGCTTACGTTCTTCGTGAAGCGCATTGAACGTATGGAAGAACTCTTCCTGGGTCTGTTCTTTACCGGCAAGGAACTGAATATCATCTATAAGAAGAATGTCGATACTGCGGTATTTGGCACGGAAACTCTCGCCCCGGTTATCCCGGATAGCGTTGATAAACTCGTTGGTGAACTTCTCCGACGAGATATAGAGCACGCGGGCGCTCGGGTTGTGCTCCAGCACAAAATGGCCGATTGCATGCATCAAGTGCGTCTTGCCGAGTCCGACGCCTCCGTACAGGAACAGCGGATTGTAAGCTTTGGCCGGCGCTTCGGCGACGGCCAGCGACGCTGCATGCGCGAACCGGTTCCCGGCCCCGATCACGAACGTATCGAACGTATATTTCGGGTTCATCATATGGCTGAATGTTTCTTCGGCTGCAGGTGGCTGCTTCGGTTTCACGGGAAGGGCTTCGGATGGAGTGCCGGCAGCTTCCGTTTGCTCATCTTCAATCGTGAATTTGAGCTCGACCGGGTGGCCCTTGTAATCGACAATGGCTTCGTTGATGTGTTTGGTGTAGCGGTCTTCCAGCCATTCTCTTGCAAATTTGTTGGGAGCGCAGATCGTCACCGTCGAATTGTTGAAAATCACGGCTCTTGTGGACGCAAGCCACGTTTCGTAGCTCGGTTTGCTCACCCTTTTTTGCAATATTAGAAGTACTTGCTGCCACTGGTCATTAGGATGGCTCTCCACAATGTATTCACTCCTTCAAAAAAATAACCGGTGTGGCATAAGCCGTGATCCTGTAGAAAAAAACGGAATGGTGTCGTAAACTATCCACATTATGCAGGGCGGCAGAAACAAAATTATTCAGAGGCCTGAAAATTGTTCACAAAGATATCCACAGGCTGTTGATAACATTGTTGACAAAAAGTTATATCCACAACGGAAAACATACTCATGATATCAAAAATGACCCCGGTACGCAACGGAACTTTTGTATTTATCCACACTACCTACACCTTGTGTGAAAAACTTATCAACAGCACAAGATATTGTTAATATGCTGTTTACAATTCGACAAAACCTGTGGAGATCCGTGAAAAAATTATACACAGGCTGTTTTGGCCGTTAACCGGACTTGCTTGTGTATAACTTTGCCGTTTCCTAGAGATTGACTTTTGGAGCTGAAAGTGGTTTAATGTTGAAAGGTATTTTTAAGGGAACGAGTTTCCTGTAGTAAGGAGGTGCACGATCAATGAGACCTACATTTAAACCGAATGTCAGAAAGCGCAGCAAAGTTCATGGCTTCCGTAAAAGAATGAGCACGAAGAATGGTCGCAAAGTACTGGCCGCTCGTCGACTGAAGGGCAGAAAAGTACTCAGCGCATAAGACGAAAGACCACTGTACAGGTGGTCTTTTTTTATTGTTACTATAGATGAAGCGGAATCGTTGCCGCCGGACCGCGTCTTTTGGGGGAAGGTCAGGGTTTAAAACCGCCCACTTCCGTAAAGGATAGGGAAGTTGTGCCGTAATTTACGGATGGGCTTTGTGGGAGTGCGAGGATATATGGAAAAAAGGAATCGTCTGACCAAAAGAGAATATTTCGATAAAGTGTACAGGTACGGGAAGTCGGCCGCGAACCACCAGTTCGTACTATATTATAAATTCCAGCCACAGCTGGTCTCCTTCCGTTTCGGGGTGTCGGTGAGCAAGAAGCTCGGCAACGCCGTAGTGCGTAATCGGATCCGGCGGGTATTGAAAGAAATTGTCCGGCTGAATGCGGCAAGAATGCCCCGCGGTTATGATCTCATTCTTATCGCTCGCAAACCGGCGGCGAAAATGACGTATCATGAGATGGAAAAAAGTGTGTTCCATGTCTTCAAAAGAGCCTCTTTGCTCCAAAAGAAAGAAGAAGCCCCCCGCAAGGAATCGTTATAATAAAGCCGGGGATTCATTTTCTCAAACCTTGAGATTAGTTTCTTTGCAGCCATAGATATGATATAGTGTATTATTGGAAAAGATGAAACTGGGAGGATGTTCTTTTGACGCGCCGATCACTTAAATACATACCGTTTTTTGCGGTATTTCTTCTGCTTGCGGGATGCTCACCGGCTAATACGCCTATTGATCCCAGCAAAAGCATGTGGGACAGATTTGCCGTTGGTCCCTTAGCGAGCACGCTTGATTGGTTCGCCGATCTCATGTGGGGTTCTTACGGACTCTCCATCCTTGTCGTTACGATCATTATTCGTCTTATCATCCTCCCGCTGACGCTGAAGCAGTACCGGAGTTCAAAGCGGATGCAGGATCTGCAGCCGGAGATGAAGAAAATCAAGGACAAGTACAAGGATGATCCGAAAAAGCAGCAGGAAGAAACGATGAAGCTTTTCCAAAAAGAAGGCGTCAACCCGCTGGCCGGATGTTTGCCTGTTGTCGTCCAAATGCCGATTCTCATCGCTTTGTATAATGCCATTATGCGTAATACCGAAATCGGAACCCACTCGTTTCTATGGATGCAGCTTGGAACGAAGGATCCTTATTATATTTTGCCGCTTCTCGCTGCTTTAACCACCTTCCTGCAGCAGAAGGTCATGTCATCGCAGATGAATCCCCAAATGCAGAGCCTGATGTTCATTTTCCCAATCCTGATCTTCGTGATGGCCATGAACTTCGCGTCGGCGCTGCCGCTGTACTGGGTGTACAGCAACATCTTCACTATCGTGCAGTCCTACTTCCTGTACCGCAAACCGAATGACGGTTCGCTCAAGAAGTAATCGGTTGTAATCTGGCACGTACGTGTTGCGGCCGGTGCCTGTGTCCGCGATTCTTGAAGGTAACTGAAATTAAGGAACTAATTTCAGGGTGAGGTGGCCAGATGAAGAAAATCGTGGTTACGGGGAAGACCATTGAGGATGCGGTCGCAAGCGGCTTGGCTCAACTCGGGGTTCCGGAAGAACGTACGAAGAGCACCGTGCTGGAACATCCTGCTAAAGGCTTGTTCGGATTGTTCGGTGTCAAGGAGGCCCGTGTCGAGCTGGAAGTGCTGCCCGATCCCATCGAAGAGGCCGAAGCCTTCCTGCGGGAGGTTCTTGGTGCGATGGATCTTCCGAATGTGCGGATCGACAGAAAGCGGAGCAGGGAAGGGACGGAGCTTCACTTGTTCGGTGGCGAGCTCGGAATGCTGATCGGCCGCCGCGGGCAGACGCTGGACGCTCTTCAGTATTTGGCGAATATTGTCGCCAACCGGTATGCCGATCATCATGTGAGGATCATCCTTGATGCGGAGCAGTTCCGGGAACGGCGCAAACAAACGCTGAGAGAGCTGGCTGACCGGCTGGCCGAACGGGTCATCCGCACCAAGAAGGAAGTGGTCTTGGAACCGATGCCTTCGCAGGATCGCAAAGTGATTCATGCCCAGCTGCAGCAGAACCATCAGGTGCGAACCTTCTCCCGCGGAGACGAACCGAGCCGCCGGGTGGTTATCGTATTACGTTAGATCCCGTTGCAATGTCGTCATCGTCGTATGACTACATTGCTTTTTCTTTAGAATCGAAGGATTGGAGAGGAATGCATCATGAATCAAGACACCATCGCGGCGATTGCCACCCCTTCGGGCGAAGGCGGGATAGCGGTCATCCGGGTAAGCGGGGACGAGGCCGTCGAGGTCAGTGACCGGATCTTTGCCGGCAAAAAGAAGCTGGCTGAGGTGCAAACCCATACGGTGAATTACGGTTATATCCGGGAACCGGATACAGGCCAGCGGACCGAGGAAGTACTGGTAACCGTGATGCGTGCGCCGCGCTCGTTCACGAAAGAAGATGTGGTGGAGATCTCTTGTCACGGAGGCTTCGTCTCGGTTCGTAAAGTGCTGGATCTGCTTCTCGAGCATGGCGCACGGCTCGCCGAACCCGGCGAGTTCACGAAGCGAGCTTACTTGAACGGAAGGATCGATCTGTCGCAGGCGGAAGCCGTCATCGATCTCATTCGCGCAAAGTCGGACCGGGCATTCCGTATTGCGCTGAAGCAATCGGAGGGTACGCTCTCCAAGCGGATCAAGGAACTGCGCTTCCGTCTTGTGGAGCTCATGGCTCATATCGAAGTCAACATCGATTATCCGGAACATGATGTCGAGGAACTGACGAACTTGTTCATCAAGGATAAATGTTCGGCGGCCCTTGGCGATATTGAACACCTGCTGACGACCGCCCAACAAGGCAAAATTCTGCGTGAAGGACTCGTCACGGCCATCATCGGAAGACCGAATGTCGGCAAGTCATCGCTGATGAATACGCTGGCGCAGGAAGAGCGGGCCATTGTTACGGAAATCGCGGGCACGACGCGAGATGTGGTGGAGGAGTACGTTCATGTGAACGGGATCCCGCTGAAGCTGCTTGATACGGCCGGGATCCGGGAAACCTCGGATGTGGTGGAGCAGATCGGCGTGGAGAAGTCGAGGCAGGCCTTGTCGGATGCTGATCTGATCCTGCTGGTCATGAACGGTTCGGAACCGCTGCAGCAAGGCGAGCTGGAGCTTATTGAGCAGCTTCGGGGGCGGCAGGTCATCGCCATTATCAATAAGCAGGACCTTCCGCAGCGTATTGAGATGGACTTTCTGACCGGGGCGTTCGGAAGCGAGCATGTGGTCCGGATGTCTCTTCTGGCTCAAGAAGGGATCTCGGACTTGGAAAAAGCTATTGCTGGTCTTTTTTTCAGTGGTCAGGTAGAATCAAGTGATCTGACTTATGTTAGCAATGCGCGGCATATCGGCTTGTTGAAGCAGGCGCGTACGGCATTGACGGAAGCTCACCAAGCGGCGGAAAGCTATGTGCCGATCGATATGATCCAGATTGATATACGGAACGCATGGGAGCATCTCGGCGAAATTATCGGCGATGCGGTCAGCGAATCCTTAATCGATCAGATTTTCTCGCAGTTTTGTCTTGGCAAATAAGAATCGCATTTCATATAAAATTACAGAAGTAAGAGGAGGTTCACCGATGAGCTATAGTGCAGGGGAGTACGACGTTATCGTCATCGGAGCCGGTCATGCTGGAGTTGAGGCTGCGCTGGCATCCGCACGGATGGGATGTGAGACGCTGCTTCTGACCATCAATCTGGATATGGTCGCCTTCATGCCGTGCAATCCTTCGGTTGGCGGCCCGGCCAAAGGCCATGTCGTCCGGGAGATCGATGCGCTCGGCGGCGAAATGGGACGGAATATCGACAAGACATACATTCAAATGCGGATGCTGAATACCGGCAAGGGGCCTGCCGTTCATGCACTTCGTGCGCAGGCGGACAAATTCCTGTATCAGCAGAGCATGAAAGAAACGATTGAGCGTACGGAGAAGCTCACACTGCGCCAAGGCATGGTAGAGGAGCTTGTTGTGGAAGACGGCGTATGCCGCGGCGTCATTACCAAGACAGGCGCTACCTATCACGGGAAAGCCATCGTCCTGACGACGGGGACATACCTGCGCGGCAAAATTATCATGGGCGAGCTTATGTACGAAAGCGGACCAAACAACCAGCAGCCTTCCGTAAAGCTGTCGGAAGAGCTGCGCAAGCATGGATTGGAACTGGTCCGGTTCAAGACCGGAACCCCGCCGCGGGTTCATGGCGACACCATCGACTTCTCACAGACCTCGATTCAACCAGGGGATGAGAAGCCCAAATTCTTTTCCTATGAAACGACGCAGGAAGTTCCTGATCAGCTGCCTTGCTGGCTGACGTATACTTCGGAGCAGACCCATCAAGTCATCAATGACAATCTCCACCGCGCTCCGATGTTCTCCGGTGCTATCGAAGGCACGGGCCCACGCTACTGCCCTTCCATCGAAGATAAGATTGTGCGCTTCAGCGATAAGCCGAAGCACCAGATCTTCTTGGAGCCTGAAGGCCGCAATACCAAGGAGTATTATGTCCAAGGGTTGTCCACTTCCATGCCGGAGGATGTGCAGCTTCAGATTCTCCGTTCGATTCCGGGCCTCGAGAAGGTAGAGATGATGCGTACCGGTTATGCGATTGAATATGATGCCGTCGTACCTACGCAGTTGAAGCCTTCACTCGAAACGAAGGCGATCGATGGGCTGTTCACAGCCGGTCAAATCAACGGCACTTCAGGCTATGAAGAAGCAGCAGGCCAAGGGATTATGGCCGGCATTAACGCCGCGCGGAAAGTACAGCAGAAAGAACCGGTGATTCTTGACCGTTCGGAAGCTTACATCGGCGTACTGATCGACGATCTCGTCACGAAAGGTACTAGCGAGCCATACCGTCTTCTCACATCACGTGCGGAATACCGCCTGCTGCTCCGTCACGACAATGCGGATCTTCGGTTGACCCAAACGGGCTATGATATCGGACTGATCTCTCAGGAACGGTATGCCAGCTATCAAGACAAGGTACAGCGGGTGGAAGAGGAATTAGAGCGCCTGAAGACGACGAAGGTGAAGCCGACGGCAGAGGTTCAAAGTCTTCTCGCTTCGCTCGGCAGTGCTGAAATCAACAACTCGGTAGATTTACTTTCGCTTCTGCGACGTCCGGAAGTAACTTACGAGCACCTGCATACCCTGTCGCCATCTTCCGTCGAACTGACCGAAGATATGAAAGAACAGGTCGAGATCCAGGTGAAATACAGCGGATATATTGAGAAGCAGCTTCTTCAAGTCGAGCGTCTGCGCAAGATGGAGAAGAAAAAAATTCCGGATGATATCATCTATGAAGATATTCATGGGATGGCGATAGAAGCGAAGCAAAAGCTCGCCAAGATCAGACCCATCTCCATCGGCCAAGCGTCCCGGATCTCCGGTGTGACTCCTGCGGATATCTCCATTCTGCTCGTGCACTTGGAGCATTATAATAAAGTCATTGCTTCGAGAGGATAAATATGGATTCTGTACAACAACAATTTATCGAGCTGCTTGAGCCTCATGGAATTCACTTAACCGAGGGGCAGCTCTCTCAATTCGAAACGTATTACCGGGAGCTTGTGGATTGGAACGAACGGATGAACCTAACTGGGATTACAGAAAGGAAGCAAGTGTACCTCAAACATTTCTTTGACTCGCTATCGCTTTCTTTTTATGTTTCCATGGAGGATCATGCGGCGCTTGCCGATATTGGCTCCGGGGCAGGGTTTCCTAGCATTCCGTTGAAAATTGTGTATCCTCATCTGCAAGTCACCATCGTAGACTCTCTTAACAAAAGAATACAATTCTTGAATTATTTGTCAATGTCTCTTGGGTTATCTAATGTCACCTGTGTGCATGGACGAGCAGAGGATATCGCCAGACAGGCTGCACACCGGGACCGATATGATTTGGTCACAGCCCGTGCGGTGGCCCGTTTGGCGGTACTCAACGAATTTTGTTTGCCGTTCACCTCGGTCGATGGCTTGTTCATTGCGATGAAAGGCCAAGATGTCGGCGACGAACTTCAAGAAGCGAAGCGAAGCTTGCAGGAGCTTCAAGCTGAAGTGGTGGAAACCCACCGATTTATTCTGCCTATAGAAGAATCGGTGAGGCACTTGGTCATCGCCAAGAAAATAGCCGCAACACCCACTCCATATCCTCGCAAAGCTGGAATTCCACTTAAAGAACCGCTGCTGTCTTAGGAGGCCACTGAAAAAGTCCGTCCTATAAAAAAGCACAGCACTTCAAGAAAATTGAAGTGGCTGTGCTTTTTTTGACGTATAATTGAGTCATCACGAAAAGTGGGTGAGACGGATGATCCAAC
>NZ_JAQAGY010000042.1 GCF_027533645.1 Paenibacillus caseinilyticus | reverse complement strand
GAGATTTCCCAGTATGTAAGACCCCTTGTAGACGACGAGGTAGATAGGTTCGGGGTGGAAGCGCGGCAACGTGTGGAGCTGACGAATACTAATCGGTCGAGGGCTTATCCAAGCAAGCTTCCGCAAGGGAGCAGCAGCAGCTATATAGAGTTAGAGCTTCAGCGAGCTCATTTCGCATCCAGTTTTCAAGGCGCAAGCCGCCTTGAAAGAGAAAGACCGGTGTATCTTGGCAGATACATCACAAGCCGTTTGGTGATGATGGCGGAAGGGAAGCACGCGTACCCATCCCGAACACGAACGTTAAGCCTTCCAGCGTCGATGGTACTTGGACCGCAGGGTCCTGGGAGAGTAGAACGTCGCCAAGCAAAAATACAAGTATGCCCATTCTAGGGTGAGCATACTTGTAAGTTTCTTATGAGGGCCCTTAGCTCAGCTGGTTAGAGCGCACCCCTGATAAGGGTGAGGTCGGTGGTTCGAGTCCACTAGGGCCCACCAGATAGATTAAATATGCCTTGGGGCCATAGCTCAGCTGGGAGAGCGCCTGCCTTGCAAGCAGGAGGTCAGCGGTTCGATCCCGCTTGGCTCCACCAATTCTTGTTTTTACATTCTGGCCCGTTGGTCAAGGGGTTAAGACACCTCCCTTTCACGGAGGTAACAGGGGTTCGAATCCCCTACGGGTCATTCTTTATCCCATGGAGGCTTAGCTCAGCTGGGAGAGCATCTGCCTTACAAGCAGAGGGTCGGCGGTTCGATCCCGTCAGCCTCCACCACGATTTGCCGCTGTAGCTCAACTGGTAGAGCAACTGACTTGTAATCAGTAGGTTGGGGGTTCAAGTCCTCTCGGCGGCACCATGTTTTATGGAGGCTTAGTGAAGTGGCTAAACACGGCAGACTGTAAATCTGCTCTCATCGAGTTCGGTGGTTCGAATCCATCAGCCTCCACCACTTTTTTATTCCCTGATAGCTCAGTTGGTAGAGCACTCGACTGTTAATCGAGTTGTCACAGGTTCGAGTCCTGTTCGGGGAGCCATTATGGAGGCTTAGCTCAGCTGGGAGAGCATCTGCCTTACAAGCAGAGGGTCGGCGGTTCGATCCCGTCAGCCTCCACCATAATTGATTTACTGACGCGGGGTGGAGCAGCCCGGTAGCTCGTCGGGCTCATAACCCGAAGGCCGCAGGTTCAAATCCTGCCCCCGCAACCAATTTTCTTTACTGTGGAGCCGTGGTGTAGAGGCCTAACATGCCTGCCTGTCACGCAGGAGACCGCGGGTTCGAATCCCGTCGGCTCCGCCATTTTTCTATTGCATGGGTTTTGATTTTGGCGGTCGTGGCGAAGTGGTTAACGCACCGGTTTGTGGATCCGGCATTCGAGGGTTCAATTCCCTTCGACCGCCCCATTTTTAACCCATTGGGGATTAGCCAAGCGGTAAGGCAACGGACTTTGACTCCGTCATGCCTAGGTTCGAATCCTAGATCCCCAGCCATTTTGTTTTGAGCCATTAGCTCAGTTGGTAGAGCACCTGACTTTTAATCAGGGTGTCGTAGGTTCGAGTCCTACATGGCTCACTTTTAATTTTTATATGCGGTTGTGGTGGAATGGCAGACACGCTATCTTGAGGGGGTAGTGGGCGTAAGCTCGTGGAGGTTCGAGTCCTCTCAACCGCACCATCTAACAAAATATGCGGTCGTGGCGGAATTGGCAGACGCGCTAGATTCAGGTTCTAGTGGTGTAACAGCCGTGGAGGTTCGAGTCCTCTCGACCGCACTACCTGCGGAAGTGGCTCAGCGGTAGAGCATCGCCTTGCCAAGGCGAGGGTCGCGGGTTCGATTCCCGTCTTCCGCTCCATTTTCAACAAATTAAGGCGCCATAGCCAAGTGGTAAGGCAGAGCTCTGCAAAAGCTTTATCCCCAGTTCGAATCTGGGTGGTGCCTTACTTTTATGTTCCCTTAGCTCAGCTGGATAGAGCGTTTGACTACGAATCAAAAGGTCGGGAGTTCGAATCTCTCAGGGAACGTTCGGCGGGATGTAGCTCAGCTTGGTAGAGCACCTGGTTTGGGACCAGGGGGTCGCATGTTCAAATCGTGTCATCCCGATAAGATGTGAGGAAGAGTCCATAGTGATATGGGCTCTTCCTTTTTTTGTTTTACGGATATGGTCAGAGCGCGACCTAGCAACGCACATGTAGGGAAAGGCGTGCCATACGGGTACATGATCCTACGAACCGTGGGGCCCGATAAGCAGAAACATAATCATAATAATTGTAGGATCCGCCGAAAAGAGGGGAGGGGCTTCATCAACTTACTGGTGATTGAACATGAATTAGTGAAATATTATAGGCTGATTAGCACATTCTATTGTTCTGTTTTGTAATAAAGCAAGCGTATCCATTTTTGTGGAGATTTCTTCCCTGTGGTATGATGGGAATAAAAGTAACTTCAAAAAAACCGTGGTGATGGGATGAAAAGCACCAGCCGCTACTACCGCATCGGGGTCATTACCTCAATGTGTATCCGATTTTTTTACGAAATTTGGAAGTTTGAACGTACGAAAGAGCGGCTCGACGATCCTGAAGTTGGCCGGGAGGCCCTGCTTCGCAAGCAGGCAAGGGAATACCGTGAAACAGCGCTCCGTTTGGAAGGGCTCCTGATCAAGGTGGGCCAGTTCCTCAGTACCCGTGCCGACCTTCTGCCGCCTGCCTTCACCCGGGAATTGGCGGACCTTACGGATCAGGTAGCTCCTGTACCGTGGGAAGCGGCTCGAGCTGTGTTAGCTTCCGAATGGGGCGGCGCGCCCGAAGATGTGCTGCCAACCCTCAGCCCACAGCCGATAGCATCCGCATCTATTGCAGTGGTGTACCGGGCTGAATTGCCGGATGGACGGGCCGTAGCGGTGAAGGTACAGCGTCCGGGGATCCGATCGGTTATAGAAGCCGATTTTCAGGCCGCAAGATTGGTCATGGGCATGGCAAAGCGGTTTACGGGCTGGGGCAAGTCGTTCGATCTCGACAGGCTCTACCGAGAGACCGTGGATATTGTGTCGAAGGAGCTGGATTTTCTTCAAGAGGCAGAGCATGCCAAGCGTTTTGCTGAGAGCATTCAAGGCGATAGCAGAATACGTGCGCCAAGGATCCATGAAGAGCTGACGACCCGGCGTGTGCTGGTTATGGAGTGGGTGGACGCGAGGCCCATCACGGATGCATCCCTATACCAAGTGCACGGGGTGGACCGCGGCGATGTGGTTCGGAGATTAGCCGCATCCTTCTTGCGGCAGGTGGTTGTAGATGGATTTTTCCATGCGGATCCTCATCCGGGGAATGTCCGTCTCCAACCGGACGGTACGCTCGTGTACTTGGATTTTGGAATGATGGGTACAATCTCCAAGGAGCAGCGGCGATACCTGCTGGAGCTCGTCCAATCGCTGGTGCTGCAGAAATACAGCGTGGTCGTAACCGTACTCGAGAAGCTGCGCTTTATTCGGCCCGGAGCGGACCGGGAAGGATTAGCCCGCAGTCTTGCCACGGCCATGCATCTTTACCTTGGCAAAAGCTACCCTTCCTTCGACGACGAAGCCGTCCAAGACCTGCTCTCCGACATACGCCGGTTCGTGTCGGCCGAATCCATCCAGCTGCCGGCTGAGTTTGCCTTCATGGGCAGGGCAGCAAGTGTGGTGACGGGGGTAATTGCTATGATCGAGCCAGATGTCGATTACCTCGAGATCGGCCAGGAAGTCGTGGCTCCCCTGTTGCAGGAGGGAGGAGAAGAGGAGGTCGGTAAGGCTGTGTGGAAGCCTCTTGCGGCGGAAGCTCTGGATATTGCTCGATCTCTTGGGGAGCTGCCCCGAATGCTTGATTCATGGATGCAGCTTAGAGTCCGCCGTGAACAGCAGCTGCTCGATGAGCGGAAGTATAGGCTGGGAAGAGCGCACTACGAGAGAAAGCAGAGGGCAGCCGGCAAGGTGTCGGGGGTGCTCTGGGCGACCGCAATCCTGCTGTATTTCTTCGATTCCCGGCTCACCGGGGGGACGGTGGCGGGACTCTCGCTGCCCTTCGTTGCATATCATATGTATCTGGAGCGAAAGTTGGACCGGCTCTATGCCGGGAAATCCCAAAACAGAGAGGATGGGAATCCATGACGGACGAAAAAGCGTACGAACAGCCGCGGGAGGAAGAAGTACAAAAGCAGTTTGTAGAGAAGGCCGAGGGCTTTGAGTTTAAAGTGGAAGGGCTCAAAGACGGTTACCGGTTCACGGTAAAGGGCGAGGAAGAGCAAGTGAAGCAGCAGCGCCGCGTGGGCGCGTCATTCGTAAACTTCGTACGTCAAGCAGATAAAGCAGGCTGGCGGCTGCCTTGGTTTTTACGAGTGCTGCTCTCATTCTGGGGCAAATACAAATAATCGCTAATGAGATTTGGTGGAAAGTTCGAAAGAAAAACAGACGTGGACTATCCGATTATTGGATGCAGGGTGGGGGCCGTATGGCGGATTTTGACAAGGAGCTGCAATGGGTAGAGGACAGCAAGGAAGAAATCATTACGCGCTGGTACGCTATGCTCTGCAAGGATGTTCCTGAATATTACGATTCCGAAGAACTGCGCCGGCAAGCGGAATTTTATTTTAGTTACATGATTGATCTTCAGATCCCTGTCCAGGAGCATGAACTGAACAACCGAGTTCCCATTTGGTCCCGTAATTTGGTTGAGAAGGGGATGCCGTTCCATCATATTTTTCAGAGCACCTCGTATTGGAGGAAAGCGGTCCTTGATATTCTTGACAGCGAAAAAGGCTTGGAGTTTCAGCGGCCGCTTCCTTTCCTGACTGTGATCACGAGTAGAATCGACTATCTGCAAGAGCTTGTCTGCAGCCATTATATGGAGCGAACCAGCGCAAAGCTGAAAGAAAAGGAACGCGCGCTCACGCAGCTCCATGACGACCGGCTGAATCTCATCGGCAAGATGGCGGCAAGCATGGCCCACGAAATCCGGAACCCGCTGACCTCCATCAAGGGATTCCTGAAGCTCATCCGGGAAAGCTTGGCTACGGAAGAAAGCTCGGACAAAATCCAGCGCTACCTGAGTGTGGTGGAAAATGAATTCGAGAATATCAATATGCAGATCACCGGCTTCCTCAGCTTCTCAAAGAAACGGGTGATCGAGGAACCGATTGTGCGTCTTACCGCCAGGCAGCTCCTCGACTCCGTCGTCTCCCTGCTTAATCCCAGATTCCTGAGCGAGAATGTCAGCTTGATCATAGATCTCGAAGAGCATGCCGCCCTGCATATTCAGAAGGTAGCCGTGCAGCAGGTGATCTCCAATGTTATCAATAACGGTCTCGATGCCATGGAGGAAGTGAAATATGAGAAAGAGATGCATATTTGCGGATACAGCCGGCCCGGTTGTTATATTATGGAAATATCGAATAATGGACCTGAGGTGAATCCACGTATCCTCGACGAACTCTTCGAGCCTTTTGTAACGGACAAGGAAGAGGGGACCGGGCTGGGGCTGGCGGTCTGCAAGACCATCATGCAGAAGAACGGCGGGGAGATCGGCTGCGTAACGGGACCGAAGCGGACAACGTTCCTGCTTACCTTCCGGACGCAGAGCAGGGAGCACGGAAACAGCAGCGCCGTGTGAGGCAGGGAGGCGTTTATCGCGAGCTTCCGCTTTCCTCCGAAGTTGTTGCCGAGCCAGCGCAGCACCGCCGAGGCAGGCTGTAGTGTGTTCCCGCCCGATGGACCGGACGGGGGCATTCTTCCTTATTTAAGCTTTTCCTTTGGTCAGGATGCAGGGGACGCCTTTGCCGAGGGCTCCGGGCTGTGACATGGCCTGCAGATAACGGATACCGCGCTCGCACTTGCGGCACCGGGCACATACGTCCGAGGTGACCACCTTCATCATGAACTGCGTCTTATCGATGGAGGAAGCCGGTGTATTCTTTTTGGCTTTACTGTTCTTGGCCTTGCTCACGTCATTCATCTCCCCCGCCTTGGATGATGCATCATATGACGGATGGGATGGGTTGGCGACTGCCCGGCCGGGAAAAATAAATATAAAGGGGTCAAAGTCTCCAAAAGCCCGCCGTATAAGGGAATTTATAAGTTTGATGTCGTTTGTGGCAGGAGTTCGGGCGGGGGATATTGAATAAAAACAGGGTATCGGGGTAACAAAAGATAGATGACCATCACACGCATCCCGGACGGAGGAGGAACAAATGAAATACATCATCTGCCAAGAAGTCAAAATTGTGGACATGAATGAGGAAATCCTGACGCAAACCCTGTTCAACCGCGGGGAGTACGAAGCCCCTGCAATCTCGGTAGGTTCTTCCGTACTCGCATACCAGCTCGGCCTAAAGGAATTTGATGTGGTTTTCGACAAGCGGGAGGGCAAGCACCAGCGCTATAACGTAGTCGATGTAGAGATTGATTTGTTAACTACGCCTACCCGCACCCGTGTATTCCTGGAACCGATCACGCTTATTGTTGGTCAGCACGATATCGGACAATACTAGGGACGGCGGCTTGTCATTACGGTGTTAAGCGCATTGATCGACGCAGTCCGGCTGCAGTGCCTTCCCAGGCGCTGTGCCGGACTGTTTCGTGTATATAAGAATCAGAACAGCGTTCGTGGGAGTGAACTTTTCGTGAATTCCATAGGGAAATACCCCTTCAGTGACCAATCGGATTTGACGCGGGGAGGCTGGAGTACGGTAGACTTAAGTAATGGGGGTGATCATAATGAAAGCGACTTTTATCCGTATTGGGGCGGTCTGCGGATTCCTGGCCGTAGCGATTGGCGCATTCGGTGCGCATATGGTGAAAAATAACATCAGCGAGGCCATGTTCGCGAATTATCAGACCGGGGTACAGTATCATATGTTCCATGCATTAGCCTTGGTAGCCATAGGGCTCGCGGCCGCCGTCCTTCCGGGACAGGCGCATCTGCGGCGCGCGGGCTGGGCTATGCTGGCGGGCATCGTGATCTTCTCAGGAAGCCTGTATGTTATGGCGTTGACGAATCTGCGTGTGCTCGGCGCAATCACGCCGATTGGCGGGCTGGCCTTTTTGTTCGGCTGGATCTCGCTGTTCCTGGCGTGCCGCGGCGCATCGGAATCCAACGAAGGAAAGCGGTAAGACCTGCTGATGCAAAAAGGCGCTGAGGCACTGCAGGCTGGCAGGTTATCTGCTGCTGCAGACGGCCGCCGTGGTTGTCTGCCGCGTTCAGACCGCATGTCGCTCCTGAAGCATAACGGGCGAATGGCACGGAACCCTGCATCTTCCCCCGACATATAGTGGAAGCATACGGACGTGGAGGGGGAGACAAGGTTATGATGCGTATGGAACCGGTCGATCTGGACGGGCGTACGGCGCTGGCAATCGAAGTCAAACTGCCGAAGACGACGCTGCTCGTCGTCACAACGGACAAAGGGTATATCATGTGCGGAGCGCTTGATGTCGGCTTGTTGAATGAAAAGCTGAAGGACCGCGGCATTCTTGCTGCCAGGGCGACAGGCGTACGGACGATCGAAGAGCTGCTCGAGGCTCCGCTGGAGTCGGTCACTTACGGGGCCGAAGCGCTTGGTATCGTGCCGGGTATGAAAGGGCGCGATGCCGTCGCCTTGATGTTCTAAAACGGGAAAGCTGCGGGAGACGGACCTGCGGCTTTCTTTTTGTATCGGGCAAGTTCTATAATGGGAGCAACAGCCGAATGAGGGCAGGGGAGGATGGAAGGATGCTTAGCGAGGAGTGGACATACAGGGATCAAGGCGGGGAAGATATCCATACCTACGTCTGGCTGCCGGATCAAGAGGCAGAGATCCGTGGGATTGTGCAGATCGCTCACGGCATGGCCGAAACGGCTCTGCGTTACAAGCGTTTTGCTCATGCCCTGACGGAAGCGGGCTATGCCGTCTATGCGAATGACCATCGGGGGCATGGCCGGACGGCGGGGAATCCACAGCGTCTCGGGATCGTCGGACGGGACGGATTCCGCTTGATGTGCGGGGGGATGGCGCAGCTGACCGATCTCATAAGGGAAAGGCATCCCCACCTTCCGGTGTACTTGTTCGGACATAGTATGGGCTCGTTCCTGACTCAGAGGTACATGTATACATATCCTGATAAAGCGGACGGCATCATTCTCTCCGGTTCCAACGGACCGCAAGGGAGAGCACTCCAACTCGGGATCTGGCTGGCCAAGCAAGTGGTATCACGCAAAGGGGAGGGGCATCGCAGCATGCTGCTGCTGCATCTGACGCTGGGGGGATACAACCGGGCTTTCCGCCCGAACCGTACTCTCTTCGATTGGCTGAGCCGCGACGAGCAGGAGGTAGACAAGTATGCGGCCGATCCGGACTGCGGAGCCGTGTTCTCCGCTCAATTCTGGGAAGAATTCTTCAGGTGTCTCGCCGAAATTCACCGGAAGGAGAACATGGAGCGGATTCCGAAGAGTCTGCCGGTGCTCCTCTTCTCGGGGGATCGTGATCCGGTGGGGATGATGGGGAAAGGAGTGCGCCGCTTGGCTGCTCTCTATGCCGGGCTCGGTATGAAGCGGGTAACCCTTAAGCTGTATCCCGGCGGGCGGCATGAGATGCTCAATGAAATCAACAGGGATGAAGTCACCCGCGATGTGCTGGATTGGCTGAATGGGATGCTTACTACAAAAGCATAGAAGGAGACAGGCCCGACCGGCAACGGCGGGTTTTATTTGTACAGCTGTGAGCATGGAAGAAAGTAGGACGGGAGGAAGTGAAGATGTCAAAATGTCAAAATGTCCGGAACCCCTTGACAGCTTAATTGATAACGATTATCATTCTCTTTATTATGATAGTGAAAATCATTATCAATTAAAAAGGGAGCGGATGGATATGGCTCATGTAGTTCTAATATTCGCCAGCATGACCGGGAATACGGAAGATATGGCAGATGCGGTTGGGGAAGGAGTTCAGTCAGCCGGAGCCGAACTCACACAAAAAAATGTGATGGACACGAACGCGTCGGAGCTGGAGCAATATGAAGGAATCATTCTCGGCGCTTACACTTGGGGAGATGGGGACCTGCCGGATGAATTCCTCGACTTCTACGACGAATTGGATGAAGTGGATCTCACCGGCAAGAAAGCGGCGGTATTCGGTTCCTGCGATTCGTCTTACTCGGCTTACGGGGCGGCCGTCGATACGCTGCTCGAGAAGTTGAAGGAACGGGGTGCCGAGATCGTAGCCGAAGGCTTGAAGGTCGAGCTGGGACCCTCTGCCGAGGAGAAGGAAGGCTGCCGCTCCCTGGGGGAGACCATGGCACGCTCCCTGCAGGTAACGGCTTAAACGCAGGCGTCTTATCATAGAAGGCTGATGAGCCGAGGGAGACCGCAGAAATTGGGTTCTGCGGTCTTTTTTTTGTGGAGGCAGTGGGGACTAGGAGGGGGGCTGAGGAATGGCCTCTGAAGGGCAATGCAGCCGCTTGGATCGGCAGACAATCCCATCCAAAGCGGAGGGGCTGCTCAGGCCCGGACCTAGGTTGAACTTCACAGGAACTGGGGTATACAATGGGAGCAAGGAATGGAGCCGCATGTGCGGAAGGAGCAGCAGGAGAATGGAAATCAAGCGCATAACAACGCAAAAAATATACGAGGCGATTGCGGAGCAAATCAAGGAGAGGATCGTCAGCGGACAGTTGAAGCCGGGCGACAAGCTGCCGTCGGCGAAGGAACTGTCCGAGCGCTATGAAGTCGGCCGGTCCACCGTGCGGGAGGCGCTCAGCGCGTTGAAAGCGATGGGGCTGGTCGAGATTCATCAGGGCGAAGGCAGCTACGTAAGAAGCATCGAAGCGGGGGACGTGGGGCTGCCAGAATTCGACTACCTGCTCATGAGCCGTGACACGGTCATGGAGCTGCTCGAGGCGCGGCAGGCGCTCGAAATTTCGAATGCCGGCTTGGCCGCGGTCAAGCGTACGGCGGAGGACATCGGCAAATTCGAAGAGGTGCTTCTCCGGATGGAAGCATGCTTGGGAGACGAAGTTGGAGGGGAGCGTGCCGATATCGCATTTCATGTGATTCTGGCGGAAGCCACCCACAATTCGATTCTCGTGCGGATGATCGATTCGATCTCTTCGCAGATGGAGACCGCGATCCGCGAAACCCGGAGGCTGCAGATGTACGGCAGCCCCGAAGTATCCCGTCAGCTGCTGCAGGAGCACCGGGCCGTATACGAGGCTGTGCGGGATCAGGATCCCGCAGCCGCCCGGGAGGAGATGCGAAAGCACCTGTTCCATGTCGAGCGGGTGCTGATCCGGTTTTTGAAGCGGTAGGCGGCGGATGAAGAAGGGGGAAAATACTAGGTAAAAAAAGACAGCATGGGAGCCCCGCCTCCGGTGCTTGACTGTGAATAGAGCAGGGGGCATAGAGTTTGATGAGGGCGCAGCGTAGAATTATGGAGCCGCTGGGCAGAAGCAAGCGGTATTGAGGCATTGGGCCCAAGGAGCACGGATAGGCTGCTGGAGGGCTTCTGCCGTTCCATAAGGCGTCCAAGTGGAAGCGAGGAAGGGCGGGAAGGGCGTCTTCGCCATCTGATGGCAGACGGCGAAGACGCGGCCCCTCCGGCTCGCGTCTGCCCGTTCGTCAGACGGCGAAGCCGCGGCCCCTCCGGCTCGCGTCTGCCCGTTCGTCAGACGGCAAAGCCGCGGCCCCCCAGCTCGCAGCTGCCTCGGCAGACGGCCCGAGGGCGTAATCAAGTTAGGCCTGCAGGGAAGCCCGCTTCAACAGCCGCTTGATCGAGCGGTTGGCTTCGGAGAGTACCGTAGGTTGATCTACCGTACGCATGAGCCCCTTCTCCATCACGATCTTGCCGTCGATGATCGTAGTCTCGACGTCTGCCCGCGTGGCGGAATACACGATACGGGATATCGGATCCACATCATACGATGGGAAGGTATGGAAGCCGTTCAGGTTGAGAATGGCAAGGTCTGCCTTCTTGCCGACTTCAATACTGCCGATCTCCTTCTCCATGCCGACCGCCTTGGCTCCCCCGATCGTCGCCATGCGGAAGACGCTTCTTGCGTTCATGGACGTGGGACCATGAACCGGCTTCTGGATCAGAGCCGCAAGCCGCATTTCGTTGAACATATCGAGATTGTTGTTGCAAGGTGCTCCGTCGGCGCCGAGGGACACTGAGATATCGAGCTTCAGCAGCTCTGGCGTCTCTGCGATGCCCGAAGCGAGCTTGAGATTGGACCCCGGACAGTGGCTGACATGAACGCCGCGCTCACGGATGATCCGCTTCTCCTCTTCATCCAGCCAGATGCAGTGAGCCAGTATCAACCGTTCATTGGCGAGCCCCAGATGGTCGAGATATACCACATTGCGCATGCCGGTCTCGGCCTGTACGATCTCAATCTCGCCTAGATTCTCCGAAGCATGAGTATGCACCTTTACTCCATATGACGTGGATAACTTCTGGACTTCCCTCAGAAGCGTTTCCGTGCAGGAAACGACAAAACGGGGACAAAAGGCATACTGGATACGCCCCTTATCGTATCCGTTCCAGCGCTCCAGGAGATCCACGCTTTGCTGAATGGACTCCCCCGTTTTCTCCTGAAGCGGCAGCGGCACCTCCGTGCCTTTGTCCATCATGACCTTCCCGGATAAGGCCCGGATGCCGCTGCCGGCAATCGCCCGAAAGGCGGAATCGGTATGATGGACGGTCTCCATATCCACGATGGTGGTCGTCCCGCTCTGAATCAATTCGCCGATCCCGAGCAGTGCCGAATAATAGACGGATTCCTCATCGTGCGAGGCTTCCAGCGGCCAAATCCGTTGGCGGAGCCAGTCCATGAGCTCCAAGTCATCTCCCTTGCCCCGGAACAGGGTCTGGCACAAGTGGATGTGGGTCTGGATGAACCCGGGAATGACGGTCCGGCCCGAGGCATCGATCACATATTCTCCAGGCTCTTCGGCCAGGGAGGGCGCCATAGCAGCTATACGGTCGTCGACAACCCGGATATCGCCGGTCCATATCTCCTCAGCAGCATTCATTGTGATAATTTGCGCCCCTTTGATCAGCAGGTTCCCCATGAGTTGATTCCTCCTCTTATGACTAGTTCGATATAACAGGTGCAATGTATCAAACTGCGGTTGATACAGATATTCATCTTACAGGTTGGCATAAAAAAACTAGCTGCGAAAAAACATGTCTTTTTGGCGTAAAAGAACACATGTTTTCGTAGCTAGAAATTTACGGTTTCTAAGTAGAGACCCTTAATCCGATCATTAAGGTTATACGAAAGGAACTTAGGATATGAAGTTTAACCTCATTATAAAGTAGGTCATATAAGTTATCAATAGATGTTATTATAATTAACATAATTAATGAATCGGCTCGAAGCGTTTAGATTTTGGCCTTGTCTTTCGTCTCGGCCTCCAACAAGGCCTGCAGCCCGGCTGCCTCTTCATCCGTTACGGGTTGCTCCCCGTACCGCACCTTCTCATACAGCCTCAGCAGCTCGGCAGCCGCAGGGCCGGCAGGGCGGCCGGCCGCATCCAAGGCTTCCGACACCGCACGGACGGTCTCGGCCGGTGTCCGGTGCGCAGCCGGTTGAAGGCCATGGGCTGCCTGTCTGCGCAGCCATTGCCGGTACAGATAGCGGACGCGTTCGGCTCCGCTGCGAAGCTCCTTCCAGCGGGGCTCACGGCTGCGTGAGCCTGCCCCGGTGCTCCTGTGCCTGTCGGTGGGCACTCGAAGCAGCGAGACGACTTCGTCTTCGTAGCCATCGGTACTGCCCGCGCGGCCGGCCGGGTTCATCCGCTCCGCGAGCCAGGCGAGCAGATGCCTGATCCCCTGGGGAAGCCGGCGGGCGAGCCGGTAGAGCAGGTATATCGCGAGGAGCGCCAGCAGAGCCCCTGCCCCATAGAGCAGCGCCTGCTCAAGCCACTGCAGCCAGCCGGGCGGATCCTCCGCCGAAGGCAGCACGGGAGGTGAAGCGGATGGGGCCGGTCCTGCCTCCGGCATAGGAGGATCTTGGGCTTCAGGAAGCAGGCTGGCGAGCAGGCCGGCCAGCCGGAGCAGCACGGCCCGAAGCGCCGCTTCGAGTGCCGAGCCGAAGGCGAGCAGGAGCACGCCGGACAGGAGCAGCGCGGTCCACAAGCGGTTCGGCCCCATCACAGCCGATGGGAGCAGGGGGGTTCCGCTGCGGTTCAGCGTCTCCTCCTGCAGCCGGGCCTGGTTCAGCCGGAACAGGGCGATGCCCAAGGCGGTCAGTCCGCCCCAGAGCAGCGCGGGCTGGTACGGAGCGAACGAGGGGACGAACTGCAGGACGAAGGAAGCGGCCAAGTGTACCAGCAAGCCCGCAGCGAATGCTGGAGGGGGGAGGACGGCACCCCAGGGCTCCGCCGCCAGGCGCGAGCCCCGCCTGGCCAGCACCCAGCCCGCGGGAAATGTAAGCAGAGCAGGCAGGCCGAAGCCGAGCACGACGACCGCGTGGAGGGCTCCGGCCGCCGCCATGGCCGCGTGCAGCGGAAACCGCCGCTCCAGCGGGAGCCGCAGGGCGGCGGCGCATCCAGCTGCATACAGGAGCGGAAGTGTTGCCAGCCAGAGCCAGCGCACGGGTGACGGCAGCCCGTATACGGCGATGAGCAGCGGCAGCGGCAGAAAGAGCAGGAGCTCGGCTGCCCCCTGCAGCAGGGAGGCAGCACACTTGCGCAGGAGCCGGGAGGGGTTCACAGCTTCATCTCCTCCTCTGTAGGGATGTGCAGGATGTCCACGGTATGTCCTTGGCTGCGAAGACGATCCAGCGGTTCCTCCATTTTGCCGCTTACGAAAGCGGTCACCAGAAGGATATCGAGCCGGGGTCCGCCCTGCAGCCGGTCTGCCTCCTCGTCTAAGAACGTCTCGATCGGCAGGCCGAGCGCCAGCACGAGCCGGGCCAGCGTATCCAGAAGGGCCTCCCCCTGGGCGGATCCACTTAGGAGCCCGGTGCGCGTCGGCGCGTCGGGAGCATCGACGGAGCCCGCATTCGTGCCGAAGCCGGCTTCCATTCCCTGGGAAATAGCCTGGGTGAGCAGCTCGGCCGAAGCGGATATCCCCCATTCGATAAGCTGCGGCCGATTCACCTGCTGCCACATGCCCTCATGGTCCTCTACATTGAGATATACCATCAGCCGCCGTTCGGCGGTGTATTCATGCCGGTGGACCTGCAGGTTACCGGTGCGGGCGCTGGCCATCCAATTGACCCGCCTCAGCGCATCTCCGGCCTGATACTCCCGTGTGCCTGCCGTAAGAAAAGGGTCGTCGATCATCCAGCGGCGAACCGTCAAGTCTCCCTGAAAGTGATGTCCGGGGCGCTGAAGGGCCCCCGCGGGAAGCGGAGCCGGATAGACAAGCAGCTCTGCTCCCAGCTCCTGCCGGCAGGTGGTCTGCAGCAGCCCCAGAATATCGCCCGCCGTCAAGGAAGCGGTGCTGAGGCGGTAGCATCCCCGCTGCAAGGGGACGACTTTATGCCTGCGTACGATCCGGGTGAAGGGCATCAGGCTGAAGAAGCTGCGGTGGTTCTGGTAGTGCTCGCCACCGCTCACATGCAGATTGAATTGGCGGCGGAATTGCAGCGAACCGTGCAGCAGAGATTCCAGGCGCAGCCAAGGGACAGGGAAAGGCTTGCGGTTCTCGATCCGCTCTACGAGTTCGATCTCTTCGCCGGGGTAGCAGGTCCGGGTACTCCAGTGGCGTTCGTAGGTCAGCCGGCGGAAGTTCAACCTGCGGAAGAGCAGGCTCTGGCCGGCTGCCGCAGCGGCGGCGATCAGCAGTACACCGTGCAGGCTCATCGCTTCACCTCGCTGTGGAAGGGAGCTCGGCAGGCACGGGCAGCTCCTCGAGCAGCCGGCGCACCAAGGCTTCGGCTGCTTGGGGCCGCAACCGAAGGCCGGGCTTCAGCACGATCCGGTGGGACAGCACCGGCACGGCTAGAGCTTTGATATCGTCCGGCGTGACGAAGTCCCGCCCCCGGAGGACCGCATGTACCTGAGAAGCCCGCAGGAGAGCCTGGCTGCCCCGGGGAGAAACGCCGACCGCTATATCGCCGTGTTCGCGCGTCGCTTCCACGATGGACAGCAGATAGGCAAGGACGTCATCGGCGGAGGCGACCTCGGTGCAAATCTTCTGGGCAGCCGTGATGTCATCGGCAGAGGCAGCACTGATCAGGGCTTCGAGCGGGTGATCCTTGCGGAACCGCTTCAGAATCTGGAGCCCCTCGCTGCGGGTCGGGTAGCCCATGCGAATCTTAAGCAGAAAGCGGTCAAGCTGCGCTTCAGGCAGCGGGAAGGTGCCCTGGCTCTCGACCGGATTCTGCGTGGCGATCACAAGGAAAGGCCGCCGGAGCGGACGGGTCTCGCCGTCAATGGAAATCTGCCGCTCTTCCATGCATTCCAGCAGGCTGGACTGGGTGCGGGGTGTGGCCCGGTTGATCTCGTCGGCTAGCAGCAAATTCGTAAAGAGCGGACCCGGCCGGAATTCGAATTCGGATTGCTTTTGATTGTAAAAGTGGATGCCGCTAAGGTCGGAGGGCAGCAGATCCGGCGTGAATTGTATGCGCTTAAATTCTGCGCCGACCGAATGAGCAAGCGCTTTGGCGAGCAGGGTCTTACCCGTTCCGGGGACATCCTCAAGCAGGACGTGGCCCGAAGAGAAGAGGGCGATGAGCAGCTGGTCGATTACTTCTTCTTTACCGACGATGACATGGTTAACCTGGGTGCGGATGCTTTGCGCGAGTTCGCGGACGGATTCGAACGAATCGGACATGGACGGGCTCCTTTCGGATGATGGCGCACCGGGCAGTGCTTCCCTCGCTCGGATCTAGTGACCGGTATGCAAGAGTAGGGCCGGCGCAAGTATCGTTGGTTTAAGTATAAAGGGTCCCCGGTGGGAAATCGAATCTTCAACTTATACGCACGGTTGTAACGGAAATGGGAGAACAAATTCCAATTGACACCAAATGGGAAGCGGCGTAAACTGAAATTGTTATCATCGTAAACCGTGGTTTATTATAATAAACCAATAAGATTCAACACGGAGGGCACATGGACAAAAAATATTGGGTGCCTGCTTTGGAAAAAGCGAATGAAATCCTGGAGGCGATCGCTTCGGAGCCTTCAGCCTTCCGGCTGATCGATCTGTCAAAGAAGCTCGGATATAACAAAAGCTCCATGTTCTCGCTGCTTGCGACGCTCGAAACGCTCGACTGGGTGAAGCGCGAAGGAGACGGAACTTATTCGCTCGGTCACCGGCTGGGTTATCTCGGCCAAGCTTTCTTCAAGGGCTTCAGCCTGATCGACCGGTTCCGCAAGGAGGCGTCGGTCACGAAGCATGTGCTCAGGGAAACCATTCAGCTTGCGAAGCTGGAGCGCAGCGAGGTGCTGTATCTCGCGAAGGAAGAAATGCCTTCGCCCGTGCGGCTGGCTTCCGAGCCCGGCGTGAAGCTGCCGGCGCATGCGACGGCCCTCGGCAAAGCTATGCTGGCCTGGGTAGAGCGGACCGAGCTGGAAGCGTTCTATCCCGAGGAGTCGCTGGTGCCGGTCTCGACGCCTCATACCCTGCGCAGCCGGGATGAATTGCTCCGGCAGCTGGCCGGGGTCAGGGAGCAGGGCTACGCGTTCGATCTGCAGGAAGCGGTCATGGGGTTCTGCTGTGTGGCGGCTCCGGTGCGCGACGACACAGGAGCCGTTGTCGCCGCGATCTCCTGCTCCATGTTCCTGCATGAGTGGGAGACGAAGCGGGAGCTCGCCATCCGCGAAATATGCGGTCTGGCCGAGCGGCTGTCGCAGAGGGCCGGCATGGCTTGAAGTCGGGTTCCAGGACAGGAGTCCCATTCAGCCCCATGATCGGTGCCGGGTAGCATGAACTGATGGATCGCATGAATACCTTTTTACCGGATAGAAGATGAGCCCAGCAGAGAGGAAGCGTGGCGTCTATGAGACTAAGCGGCAAAATCATTGTGATCACGGGGGCCGGATCGGGCATCGGCAGGAGCTCGGCGCTGCTGTTCGCCAAGGAAGGTGCGGTCGTCGTCGTGAATGATCTGTTAGAAGAAAAAGGACAGGAGACCGTGCAGGCGATCCGGGACGCGGGGGGCGAGGCGCTCTTCGTGCAGGCGGATGTGACGAATCCGGATTCCGTCCAAAGCCTGGTCGGCACGGTTATCGCTGCTTATGGCCGGATCGACGTCCTCTTCAACAATGCCGGCATCAGCGGTGTCGGGGCGATCCATGAGGTGGAGCCGGAGCAGTGGGACCGGGTCATCAACGTCAACATCCGGGGAGTGTTCCTGCCCTGCAAGTATGTGCTGCCGCATATGATGGCCCGGCGGGAGGGCTCTATCATTAACATGTCCTCCTGCATCGCGGAGATCGGGCTGGCGCGCAGAGCCTCTTATTCGGCGACGAAGGGGGCAGTGCTGGCGCTGACTAAGTCCATGCAGGTCGACTATGCCCCTTATAACATCCGAGTGAATGCGCTGCTGCCCGGAACGATCCTGACGCCTTTTGTGGAGGACTATCTCCGCAAATCCTACGAGAATCCGGAGGAGGGCTACGAGTCGCTGAAGAAGCGGCAGCTCAGCGGCGATCTCGGCCGGCCGGAGGATGTAGCGCAGGCCGCCTTGTTCCTGGCCTCGGACGAATCGAAATTCATGATGGGTTCCCCTTTGTACATTGATGGCGGAGTCGTATTTGGGAAGAACGGGTAAACGCTACAAGGGCACGCAACTGGCTCTAACTATATTCCATTTTCGGAAGAGGAGGCGGCAAAAAGAAATGAAACTGCTTACATTCGTGCAGGGCGGAGAGCTGCAGCTGGGAATCAAGACGGACGAGGGGATTCTATATGTCGAGCGGGCGCTCGATCTCGTGGCGGATGCCAAAGTGAACGTGCCGCGAACGATGAAGGAAGTGATCGAGGGCGGCGAGGGGGCGCTGCAGGCGCTCCGCGGCTTGGTGGAGGCGGCCTTGTCCTTCGGCGGCAAAGGAGGGGCTCTGCTCCGTGAATCTGACCAGACCTTCGGTCCCTGCGTCACCGATCCCGGCAAAATCATCTGCGTCGGCCTGAACTACCGCAAGCATGCGGAAGAAACGAACGCGGCGATCCCGGAGTATCCGATTCTTTTTAACAAATTCAATAACACCCTGACCGGCCACGGCCATGACGTATCGCTTGCGGAACGCGTAACCTCCCAAGTGGACTATGAAGCGGAGCTCGCGATCGTCATCGGCAAAGAGGCGAAGGACGTCCCAATAGAAGAAGCGCTAAATTATGTACTCGGCTACAGCTGCGCCAACGACCTCTCAGCCCGCGACTTGCAGCTGCGCACCGCCCAGTGGATGCTCGGCAAGACGCTCGATGGCTTCGCCCCGCTCGGCCCCTATCTCGTAACGGCTGATGAGGTAGGCAATCCGAACGAGCTGGCGATCTCCTGCACAGTCAATGGAGAAACACGGCAGAGCTCCAGCACATCCGATATGATCTTCCGCTGCGACGAGATCGTAAGCTACATCTCGCAGCATATGACCCTGAAGCCTGGCGACATCATCCTGACGGGAACGCCGCAAGGCGTGGTGCTGGGATTGCCGGAGTCCGAACGCGTGTATCTGCGGGATGGGGATACGGTCACGGTCGAGATTGAGAAGCTTGGCGCGCTGACGAACCGGATGGTCCGGGGGCAGTAATCCGGCAACGGTACAAAAGGGGAGAGAAGGGGGAACAGCGGTATGGCGGGACAGATTGCTGCAGGGGCACAGGCGCTGATCATGGATCCTCGCGATCATGTGGCGACCGCGATCAAAGACCTGGCGGCCGGAGAGCATATTACGTGCTACAGGGGGAGCGAAGCGATCGGAGTCACCTTGCTGGGCGACGTGCCGTTCGGTCACAAAGTGGCGGTGGAAGACATCCCCCAGGGGACGGAGCTGCGCAAATACGGCGAGGTGATCGGCCGGACGACGGTGCCCATCCGTGCAGGGGAGCATGTGCACGTGCATAATGTCGAAGGCATCCGGGGCCGCGGAGATCAAGCGGGCGATGCGGCCGTGCGAAGCGAAGGGAGCGCGAAGGCATGAATACCCTGATGGGCTATCGAAGAGCGAACGGCGATATCGGCATCCGGAATCATCTATTGATCATCCCTACGGTCATCTGTTCGAACCAAGTCTGCAACCGGATCTCCCAGCTTGTACCGGATACAGTCGCCATCCCGCACCAACACGGCTGCTCGCAGATCGGCGCGGACAAAGACCGTACGTTCGAAGTGCTGGCGGGCACAGGCCGCAATCCCAATGTAGGCGGGGTCATCATCATCTCCCTCGGCTGCGAGGTGGTGGACCCCATCGCGCTGGGGGAGTCGATCCGGGAGACGGGGAAGCTCGTCGAGGTATTCGACATCCAGTCCGTGGGCGGCTCGGTCAAAGCAATCCAGCACGGGACCGAGCTGGCGAGGAAAATGCGAGCGGAGCTGGATGCGATGCAGCCCGTACCTTTCCCGATGAGCGAGCTGATCATCGGGGTCAAATGCGGCGGCTCGGACGCCACGTCGGGACTCGCGTCCAATCCGGCGCTCGGTGCGGCTGCCGATACGCTGATCGGCCTTGGCGGAGGCGTCGTCATTGGTGAAACGACGGAGATTATCGGCGCGGAGCATGTCCTCGCTTCGCGCTGCGCCGCGTCTGAGGTGTCAGAGAAGCTGTATCATATCGTAGGCCGCTTCGAGAGAGAAGTGGAGCGGATGGGGGCGGACATGCGCGGGGGCAATCCGAGCCCGGGGAACATTGCCGGGGGGCTGACGACCATCGAAGAAAAATCGCTCGGCTGCATCTCGAAGTGCGGAACGGCACCGATTCAAGGCGTGATCGAATACGCGGAGCGGATTCCGAAGGGCGGACTTTATTTTATGGACTCGCCGGGCAACGATATCGAATGCGTCTCGGGGATGGCGGCGGGAGGAGCGCACCTCGTCTGTTTCACGACCGGGCGGGGGACGCCTACCGGCTCCGCGGTAGTGCCCGTAATTAAGATAACCGGCAATAAGCGCATGTTCGAGCGGATGTCCGACAACATGGATGTGGATGTCAGCGACCTGCTCGAAGGAACGATGAGCCTGGAAGAGGCGGGCCTAGCCGTATGGAGCGAGATTGCGGCGGTGGCCGGCGGGAAGCTCGTCAAGGCCGAGATCCTTGGACATACGGAGTTCAGCATCAACCGCATCGGGCCGAGTTTGTAAGTGTAGTTTACTCATGGAATGAGGGGGCACAGCAGTATGGGCAGACTGGCAGGGAGGGTGGCTTTGGTTACCGGGGGAAGCCGGGGCATCGGGGAAGCGATTGTAATGCGGCTTGCGGAGGAAGGGGCCCACGTCGCCGTTAACTTCACGTCGGAGCGTTCCCGGGAACTCGCCGAGGCCGTGAAAGTGCAGGCGCAAGCGCTCGGCGTCCGGAGTATGATCGTCCAGGCGGATGTAGGAGACAAGGGGCAGGTGACTGCCATGTTCGAGCAGGTGAGAGCGGAACTGGGAGGAGTGGAGATTCTCGTCAACAATGCGGGAATCGCCCCGTTCGAATCGTTCTTGAAGGTGAGCGAGGAGACATGGGACCGCACTTACAATACCAACGTGAAGTCGGTATTTCTCTGTTCGCAGATTGCGGCGCAAGGGATGATCGAGAAGCGTTACGGCAAGATCGTCAATGTGCTCTCTACCGCTAGTCTGGTCGTGACGAGCCCCGTGATTCCCCATTACCAGTCCTCGAAAGCGGCAGCCCACATGCTGACCAAAGGAATGGCCATTGAGCTTGGCCGCTACAATATTAATGTGAATGCGGTCGGGCCTAGCACGGTCGATACGGATATGTGCACCGATTATTTGGCGGATGAGGGAATCCGTGCCCAAGAAATCAAGGCCAATCCCATGAAGCGGCTCGGTACGGCCCGCCAGATTGGCGATGCCGTCGTTTTTCTCGCGTCGGAGGAAGCGATGCAGATCAACGGGCATCTCCTCATGGTGGACGGGGGATTAACGGTCAAAGCGGCACAGCCGGAGGATCATCTCGAGCATTAAGCGGGGCGCTGCCCTGCCTCCATAGCAATGAAGCTCTTCCGAGAGGGAGGGCTTTTTTGCATTCTCATGATAGAACGTTGAACTTACAGGGATAGGCCGGCGGCTGAGGATACCAAGTCTAGAGGGGAGGAGCCCATCCCCAGGGGTGCCGTGGACTGGCGGCCAAATGATCATTCACAGGCGGCATCACAGGACAACCACGTATCAACTTCCATGAATTGGGGTATATAAAAGCTAAGTGCTTAACAAGAAGCAGCAATACAACGTTTTTTCGACTTTATTCGACGAAAATCGGCTAAAACTCTCATGAAATCTAATAATCTCCTAATAATTAGCTGAAACTTTCTGAAAGATTCGCAGCTATAGTTATAAGTAATCAAGCAGGGGGTGAGTGAGATGAAAGACATGCAACTTTTGCACAATGGTAAAGTGTACCGCGGTCAAGTCTCATATGAAGGGAACGATCTGATGGAGGTATCCTGTACGGATCCGTCATCGTTCGCTGGGGGCGAATCAGTGATCGCCTTCAACTATAGAACGAAAGCGCAGATGAGAGTGCTTCGCGTCTCGCAGTCCAAATTGATTCTGGTGCCGGCGGATTCCGAACTCTTCCATATTCAAGCGGCCAGCGACCAGATCTACGACGATATGTACCGCGATGAGGATAAAGTATTCACGAGCTACAAGCTCAACACCTATGGAACGCTTATTGATGACTTCAAAACGATGGCGGTTCGGTTCACGAACGTCAGCCGGCTCGGGTTTGGGTTTGAAGTGAACGATTTCTCGGTGAAGATGAACCATGTGTTCGACACGATGATCATGTGCGATGAAGCGACCATTCATCCGAAGCTTATCGTACGCTATGCCCACATCCAAGAGAAGACGATCCGGTACGGAGCGGAGATTCACTCGATTTCCGATAAGGATCTCTCCAAGCTTCGCTACTATCTCGTAACCCAACAGTTCTTCCAGAAATGAGAGGGACCGTGGTCTTTATCCGCAAAAGACGCTGCTTTGCTCACACCCCAGAAACGTACAGCTTTTCCTCCTGGATAAGGATCCCAAAAAACCGGCTTGTTCGCTACTGCGAATAAGCCGGTTTTTTGGAACTATTTAGAAGTTATATCTCACCAGGGCTCGATTCTGTCATCTTATAGTTTTTATAAACGCGCATCGTCCGTAAAGGATGATGCGCGTTTATCTTAATTCCGTATATCAAGTGCGGCTCAAGGCGCCGGCTTCCCACACATCGCGTCCGTCCACCCAAACTTGCTCGATCTCCAAAGCCTTGGAGACAAGCAGCAGATCGGCTGTCTTGCCGGATGCAATGCTGCCCGTGTGCTCCAACAGACCCAGCTGCCTGGCGGGATTCCGGCTGGCGAGCCGGCTGGCTTCCTCGACTGTGAGGCCGATCCGCTCCACCATGAAGCGAAGGGCGTCGATCATGGTCAGCGTGCTGCCGGCCAGGTTGCCGCCTACCTTGAGGCGGGCAATCCCGTCTTTCACGACCACGTCTTGGCCGCCCAACATATAATCTCCGTCTCCAAGTCCCGCCGCAGAGATTGCATCGGTCACGAGAATCAGGTTGTCCAGGCGTTTGGTCCGGGTAAGCAGACGGATGCAGGCTTCGTGCACATGGATGCCGTCGGCAATGACTTCGGCTGTGATGGCATCCTCTGTCAGGACGGCGCCGACTACGCCGGGCTCCCGGTGATGAAGTCCCTTCATTGCATTGAAGGTATGGACCGCATGGCGAAGTCCGTGCTTCACCGCTTCTTGGATCTGGTCATACGTCGCGTCCGTATGTCCGCACGCCACGACGATGCCGCGGGATGCCAGCATCTCGGTGAAAGCATAGGCGCCTTCCATCTCCGGTGCAAGCGTCAGCAGCCGGATCAGCCCGGGATAGGCTTCCGTCCACTCCTGCAGCCATTCGGGCTGGGCGGGGAGCATCAGCTTCGGGTCCTGGGCGCCGGCCAGCACGGGGTTGATGAACGGGCCTTCGAGGTGCACGCCGGCCAGACGGGCATAAGGCATGCCCTTCCCGCGGTAGTCCTGCACGGCTTGGAGCGCCCGGGCCAAGTCTTCTCGCGTGGCCGTCATGGTGGTGGCGAGCATGGAAGTCGTCCCGCGGCTCGCATGGAAGCGGGTAATGTCATTCAGCGATGCTTCGGAGGCGTCCATGAAATCACCGCCGTACCCACCATGCACATGGAGGTCGATAAAGCCGGGCAGCAGCCAGCTTCCGGCTGCGTCCAGGCAAGGGAGCTCCCTACCGGATGGCAGCGACGCCATCGGACCGAATGCTCCTATCGTGCCGTCCGGCAGGATATCGAGGTACCCGTCATCGATGGTGCCGGCTTCCGCCGCGATGCGGGCATGAAGGATACGCTGTGCGACAGGGCCGCTCATGACAGCAGGCTCCCCGCTTCCGAATCGAGCAGCACGACAACGTGTGGGTGGGTCTGCAGCAGCGAAGCCGGGCATTCGGTCGTAATCGGTCCCTGCAGCGCACGCTTGACGATCTCGGCTTTGTCTTGGCCGCGGACGATGAGAAGGATCATCTTCGCTTTGAGAATGGTGCCTACGCCCATTGTGATCGCGTGGGTCGGCACTTGATCCGGCGTATCGAAGAACCGAGCGTTCGCCTGTCTCGTCTGTTCCTGCAGCTCTACGACATGCGTTCCGCGCTCGAGCTCCTGGTCGGGCTCATTGAACCCGATATGCCCGTTATGTCCGAGACCGAGGAGCTGCAGATCGATCTGGCCGGCCTGTTCGAGCAGGTTGTCATAGCGGAGGCACTCGGCTTCCGGATCGGGAGCGGACCCGTCCGGAATATGGCACCGTTCCGGAGCGATATCGACATGACTGAAGAGGTGCTCCTGCATGAAGGCATAGTAACCGGCCGGATGGCCGCGGTCGAGACCGACATATTCGTCCAGGTTGAAGGCGGACGCTTTGGCAAACGAAACAAGCCCTTGACGGTACGTCTCGACCAGTTCGCGGTAAATCCCGACCGGGGTGCCGCCGGTGGCAAGGCCGAGGGCTGCCTTGGGCTGGGTTTGGAGCAGGCCGGTAATGATGCCGGCGCCCGCTTTGTTCAGTTCGTCTTGTGTACGGAAAGTAAGAATGTTCATAAGTTCATCTCCCTTTTTCATTACGGAATTTCTTGACCTGCTGGAAGGATAGTTCGAGCTGCGGCACATAGTCTTCAAAGCCGGCGCTGACAAGCGCGGTGAACAGGATATCGACCACATGAAGCTGGGCAATCCGGGAGGCCATGTCTCCCCGGCGCATCCCTTCCTCCAGAGTGGAAGCGAAGAGACGGATATCTGCAGCCGACGAGATGCGGTTCGCGCCGAATTTCGTCAGCGAGATGGTGACGGCGCCGCGTTCCTTGGCACACAGCAGCGCATCGTAGGTTTCGACGGTTTCGCCCGAGTATGAGAAGGCGAAGGCGACATCGCCCGGCGTCAGGCTGGACGCGGAAGTGATCTGCATGTGGGAGTCCGAGTAATGCTGGGCCATCCGTCCGATGCGCACCAGCTTCTGATGGAAGTCCAAAGCGACTACCCCGGAAGTGGCGACACCGTAGAGATCGATACGGCGTGCAGACTGCAGGGCGTCTACGGCCCGCTGCACCTCCTGCAGATCCAGCTGCCGCGTAGTATCGGCGATGGAGCGCAGATGGTTCTTCTCGATGGCCTGCACGATGCTGTGCAGGGAGTTGCCGGCTACGATGTCCTGATATGACGGCTTATCGGAAGGGGGCAGTACCATCTCGGCTGCGAGCTTCATCCGGAAATCGCTGTATCCCTTGAAGAGCAGATTCCGGCAAAAGCGCGAGACGGTGGCGGTACTCGTGCCGGACCGGCCGGCGAGGTCCGTGATGCTGAGATGCACGGCTTCGTGCGGGTGGTCGAGCAGAAACTGGGCCAATGTCTGTTCCTGCCGGTGCATCGCATGCTGACGGTCCCTTATGGATTGGAGGATGCTGGACATGGTATCACCGTCTTTGCAAATGGTTTGTAAATTATTTTCTTAAATATATATTATAATACAAAAATATTTTTCGTATTCATCATATCTCATCCTTGTGCCGGAAATCAACAGGCAAAGTACATGATTTCCCATTCGACAAAATCTTATGAATTTCTCTCTTTTTTTCTCCAAAATCGAGAGTTCGGGATTTCGGCTCCTACTTCTTGATAGTATAATAGATTTACCGTTTGGAAGATGAAGGATGGAGCGAAAGGCTGTTTCCGGTCACCGAAGAATGGATATTAGAGCTGTGCAATTCAGCAACAGAAGGAGGTCATTCCTGCATTGAACATGGCAGTCCGGTCGCCGGGATGGAGAAAAGCATGCTGCCTGCTGCTTATTCTTGCTATGGTCCTGGTGCCGCTTACCTACGGCTCTCAGCCGGCGCATGCGCTGACGGAGAATCTCCAATTCTCCATATCGCACGGCGACGAGTCTCTTTACGCGCAAGACGAGAATTACAAAGCCCGCAGTTCCGTGGCGGGTGTCGGCACGGTTATGGAATTTAAGTTCGCCCTGGGCCGTGAACTCGGAGCAGGGGACACGGTCCGCATCGGTTTTCCCGCAGGCTTCTCCCTGGACGAGGGCCTGAATAGGGATGATGTCCGGTTGTCCTACTCCGGGAGGACTACAGTCCCTGCGGAGGTCTCCCTGACGGGTGACAAGGCTACCGGCTATGAACTTACGGTTGACCTGCCGGAGGGCGAGGTCATTTCCTCCGGGGAGGAGATTACGCTGCTCCTCGAGCCTTACGGGGAACAAGGCGTATACCCGGTGACGAATCCGTCCGAAGCGGGCGTCTATACGCTCACGCTCACGGTAGATACGAGCGCCGGGCCGGTCACCACTTATGCTGATTACCAAGTAATCGCGATGGGGCTGACGGCATCCGAGGTCGATCTGACGACGGGGATTACACCGCAGGATATGGAACCGGAACCGCAATCGGAACCGGAGTATCCACCTTCAGTCACGGCGCTGTACTTCTACAATTATAACTATACGGAATTGAACAAGTATGCCGGCAACGACAACAACGTGGTAATGGAGTTCCAATCTAACGCGAGCCTGGGCGGGAAGGACACGATTGAACTCCGGTTTCCGGCCGAGTACGGGGGGATGCGTGCGGAAGCTTCCTATTCGATCTCCGTGAACGGGGGAGAGATGGCGGAGCTAGGCGCCCTGCCCTTGGAAGGTGAGGGCACTGCCGGTCTGATGCTGCAGATGCCAGCCGGGATCTCAGTGCTTGCCGGTGACAAGGTACAGGTCTTTCTCGGTCTCGTCAAGAACCCGGCGTTCGGCGGATCGTATCTCTTCTCGGTCAGGACTTCGGCCCAAACGGAGTGGGCAGACTATTGGACTTCCGTGTATGACAAGTCGGTAAGCGAACTGCAGATTACTGCTGGCGAGTACACGGCGGGAGCTAGGCAAGTGCCTTATGACTTCAGGTTCACCTATCGCCCTGTGCCGGTTCTCTATGCACTAACCGCCATGACGGAAGAAACGACGGACGGATACGGGGATGCCGTCATCCAGCTCCAGTTTCCTCCAGGGTATGAATTGAACCGGGAGCTCTCTGCCTTGGATGTCTCTGTCCACGCCTATGGTCCGGACGGGGAGTATGGGATGGCGCGGAGCGAGCAAATGGAGCCAAAGGAGATCACGGTGACCGAAGGCGAGGGAGGAGAGCGGAACGTTGAGCTGAGGGTTCCTGCTTCGCTGCTGCCTCCCTATAGTGTGGTGGACATCTGCTTTGCTGCTTCGGCGGGAATCGTTCATCCGGGCGAGGCAGGAGCGTATGTTCTACAGGCGCGTCTGGCCGGGGAAGAGGAGTGGGCCGCATACACGATCGATCTCCGCGAAGCCGAGCCGCCGGCGGATACCGCGATCCGCAGCGTGCAAGCGGAGGGTTCGTCTCAGGAGATGGTGACGGAGAACTCGGAGTATACGCTGCAGGTACCATCGACAGTAAGCGGCCCCGTGAAGCTGCTCGTAGAGTTGAATGACGAGCGGGCGGAGCTTCGGGCTGAAGCAGCGGAAACGACGGTTGCCGGTGTGACCTACGGCCGGGAGGAGGAGAGGGCGCGTTATTACGTCCTCTTCGACGGGCTCGCCGAGGGCAGGAATGCGGCCCGTGTGGTTGTCACAGCGCCTGGAGCGGAAACCCGCGGGTATACGCTCGTCGTCGAGCGTATGTCCCCCGTCGCACCGCCTCCGGTTCCCTTGGACGGTACGCCTTATCCGCTGTCGGCAGCATTCCCCGCCGGCTTGTTCGGTAACGGCGACATGAAGCTGGACTTCAGCGGAAGCCTCTTCGCCGCCGGTGCCTTCGTAAGTGCCGAGGAAGTGCTGTCTCCCGAGGACGGTGCAGGCATGACCGCGTTAGGCAAAATCGTAAAAGTGACGGTGAGCGGGGTTACCCTGGCACCGGGACAGAGTGCGAAGCTGACGCTCTCGAAAACAAGCGGAGCGGACCAGGGCGGCAAACCGGCGGGCTACTTTGTCCGGGACGAGAACGGACAGGGGTGGAAGTACGATCCTTCTGTCCCTGTGAGGGATACGGAGACGGAAGTGACCGCTCTGCTGCCTTCCGTCTCCCCGTCTCTCACCCTTGGTATTTTTGCGGCCGATACCGCGGCAGCGGCTAAGATTAAGCTGGGCAAACCTGCGGGAGGCATGCGGGAGCTGAATCTCTCAGCGCCCGGAGCGGCTGCGCTGTATTATTCGATCGACGGCCAGCCTTACCGGAAGTATA
This sequence comes from Paenibacillus caseinilyticus, assembly GCF_027533645.1. GTDB lineage: Bacteria > Bacillota > Bacilli > Paenibacillales > NBRC-103111 > Paenibacillus_G > Paenibacillus_G caseinilyticus. The sequence continues at coordinate 445 of NZ_JAQAGY010000042.1, read as the reverse complement.
CTCCCAATCACAAGCCTTCCGTGAAGGCAGGCGCGAAGATTCAGGTCTACGCCGCGGAGTACAACCGGATCGACCGTGCCCCCATGGAATGGACCGCTCCGCTCATTCCTCCTGTCGCAAGTGCGCAAGATGTGCTGGTCCAGCTGGATGGGCGGCAGGACTTCAATGGAGACGGCGTATTCGACCGAGAGGACGTCACGGATTACTTGGGTCTGATCGAACCGCAGCGGGCCATCCCTCAGGAGGCCTCATCATCCTAACGGCAGGGCACTTACATGCAGGGCGTGCCCGCCAAGCACAGAAAGACCGTATCCCCCCGGGAGAGGCCACTGAAAAAGTCCGTCCTATAAAAAAGCACAGCACTTCAAGAAAATTGAAGTGGCTGTGCTTTTTTTGACGTATAATTGAGTCATCACGAAAAGTGGGTGAGACGGATGATCCAACA
>NZ_JAQAGY010000041.1 GCF_027533645.1 Paenibacillus caseinilyticus | reverse complement strand
CGGGCAAACCCGTTTTGAGCCATTAAAAAAGACATCTGCTCCCTAAAAAATGGAGGCAGATGTCTTTTTTGTAACTTCTATGAGACTCCCGATGAAAAAGCGTTAGTTCTTCAGTGGCCTCCTGTCTTAGCAGCGGATTTTTTTAATACATAAGTATCTATCTCTCGCCAAGGCTTGATCCTGTCATCTCATATATCTTATAAACACGCCTCGTTTTTAAGGGCTGGGGAAGCCGGTTATCTTGTTTCACGTGGAACACCTTGGCTGGATATCATGTCACCGAATTGTAGAAACCTACAACAAAGTTGTACATTGAAAAAGCAGGAATTTCGGATAGATTTGGAGAATTACTTAAGAGCAGGATACTTATCGGTGAAAAAGATCGGGTGGTTAGCGTAATGAAGGAGCACATCTCGAAGCTGTTCGGATTTGTTGAAAAGGCATCGTCTACAGACGAAGTAAAGCATGTTCCAGTCAATGACATCGTTCCTAGTCCTTATCAGCCTCGGACGATCTTTGACGATGATCGCATTGATGAACTATGCCAAACGATCAAAACTCATGGCTTCATTCAACCGATCGTAGTACGTATTCGGAATAATAAGTATGAGTTAATTGCGGGAGAGCGGCGTTGGAGAGCGGGTAAGAAATTAGGCTACGAAACGATTCCGGCCATCATTCGTGACTTTAATGATTCTCAGGCGGCATCGATCGCATTAATAGAGAATCTGCAGCGTGAAGGATTAACGGCTATTGAGGAAGCGATAGCATATCAACAGCTTATCGACATGCACAGCCTTACCCAAGAAAGTCTTGCTCAACGTCTTGGCAAGAGCCAATCCACCATCGCCAACAAGATTCGCCTGCTTCAGCTAAGCGAGCCTGTGAAACATGCCTTGATGGATCGTAAGATTACAGAACGTCACGCCAGAGCTCTGTTGTCTTTAGATCAAGAAGAAATTCAGTTGAAAGTGCTTGAAGACATTATCACCAAAGAACTGAATGTAAAGCAGACAGAAGCTCGAATCGCTTTCTTCAAAGAAGCGGTTAAGGTTAAAAATAAATCAAAGCGAGTATCCTATTCCAAAGATGTACGGTTGGCACTGAATACGATTCGGCAGTCTGTAGATATGGTGACGTCCTCAGGACTTCCTATTAATACAACGGAGCAGGATCATGAAGATCATTATGAGATTGTAATTCGGATACCAAAACGCTAAAATAGAAGTACCCGTTGCATGGATAGAAAATCAATAGGAATCATACGGGCTTGTATGAGACAAGTCGCCATTGATATCCGAGAACACAGGATGTGTTCTTCGTGGACTTAACGGTCATTAGAGAGCAGGACAACCTCTCTGATGATTTTCTTTTTTATGTCGCTTTCATGGGCGTGATACGCTTTCACAATACGGGTTTCGACATCAATGATGATTCTACCCAGTTTGTTTATTTGAGGTGAATGGACTTGTCTAAAATTATTGCCATTACGAATCAAAAGGGCGGAGTCGGGAAAACGACTACTTCCGTTAACTTGGGTGCGTCACTAGCATCCTTGGGCAAAAAGGTATTGTTGGTAGATATTGACCCCCAAGGTAATACTACTAGCGGTATTGGAGTCAATAAAGCGGATGTGGCATATTGTATATATGATGTCCTTATCAATGATATTCACCCTAAGGATGCCATGTGCGATACGGCGATCGAGAATCTGAAGATCATTCCTGCGACCATTCAATTGGCCGGTGCAGAAATTGAACTAGTGCCTACGATCTCCCGCGAAGTCCGCCTCAAAAAAGCGCTCCAGTTGGTAAAACCCATGTTCGATTATATTTTAATCGATTGTCCCCCCTCCCTTGGCATTCTTACCGTTAACTCTCTTACCGCTGCGGACTCGGTCATCATTCCTATTCAATGTGAGTACTATGCTTTAGAAGGATTGAGCCAGCTGCTCAATACCGTACGACTGGTCCAAAAGCATTTGAACACAACCCTGCAGATCGAAGGCGTTCTTCTGACGATGTTCGATGCCCGGACGAATCTGGGGATGCAGGTCATTGAAGAAGTTAAAAAGTATTTTCAACAAAAAGTGTATCAAACCATCATTCCACGCAATGTAAGATTAAGCGAGGCGCCAAGCCACGGTCAGTCCATCATCACTTATGATCCCCGGTCCAAAGGGGCGGAAGTTTATATGGAGCTTGCGAAGGAAGTGATTGCACTGTGAGTAAAAGACCTTTGGGTAAAGGATTGGATGCGCTCTTGCCTGCTTTAAATATTAACGAGGATGATAAAGTGGTGGAAATTCCTTTGTCCCAGCTCCGTGCCAACCCTTATCAGCCCCGCAGACATTTTAATGACGAGACGATACAGGAGCTGGCGGATTCCATCAAAGAACACGGGGTCATTCAGCCGATAATAGTCCGCAGTGTACTAAAGGGTTATGAGATTATCGCTGGTGAACGGCGGTATCGCGCCTCCCAAAAGTGCGGATTGGCGACGGTCCCTGCAGTAGTTAAAAAATTTACGGATCAGCAGGTTATGGAGATAGCTCTGATCGAGAATGTACAGCGGGAAGATCTCAATGCCATGGAGATTGCTATTGCTTATCAGGCCTTAATCGATCAGTTCTCACTAACCCAGGAAGAGCTGTCCGCGAAGGTGGGCAAGAGTCGTTCGCATATTGCTAACTTCTTGCGTCTGCTGCAACTTCCGGAAGAAGTTAAAGACTATGTTTCACGTGGAACACTATCCATGGGGCATGCAAAAGCGATAGCGGGATTAAAGGATAAGAAAGTCATGAAAGCCCTGGCGGATACCGCGATTAAAGAACACTGGAGCGTCCGTGAACTCGAAGAAGAAGTGAAAAAGCTCGAAGAGAAATCGGACTCAAAAAAAGCAAAGCTGAAGCAAAAACGGAAAGATCCTTACATCAATGAGCTTGAAGAATCGCTGCGCGAGGCTTATCGCACTACAGTAAAAATAAGACACGGTAACAGCAATAAAGGTAAAATCGAACTCTTATATTATTCAAAAGATGATTTGGATCGACTGCTGGAACTGCTTCAAGGCAAAACGTCCTAAACCTTTGACGGATAGCATTCCCAGGATCACGCCTGAAGGATCAGGCGGCCAGGGATGCTATCTTTTTGGATTGTATAAAAGCAGAGTGAGGTGAATTCGATTGGATACGATATATCTCGATCATGCGGCATCCTCCTGGCCCAAACCGCCCGGAGTAATAGGGGCGATACAGGATTGCATAGCAAACTACGCAGCCAATCCGGGACGCGGAAGCCACGCTATGGCGGTGAAAGCAAGCCGTACCTTATTCGAGGGACGCAAGCGGTTATCCAAACTGTTCGGAATCCGTAACCCGAATGATATTTCTTATGCGCTCAACACGACGATGGCTTTGAATCAGGCGATCCAAGGCTTCGTTCGTGAAGGTGAGCATGTCATTTGCACCTCCGTAGAGCATAACTCGGTACGCAGGCCGCTCGAGTATATGAAGCGTAAATATGGCGTCAGTATCAGTTACGTGGAGACGGATGCGCTCGGTTATTTGAGCATGGACAAGATAAGAGATGCGGTGACAAGTCAGACGCGACTCATTGTCTGCAATCACAGTTCAAACCTGCTCGGAAGCATTCTGCCTATAGCGGAGATCGGTCAGCTGTGTGAAGACAAAGGAATCACGCTGCTGGTTGATGCAGCTCAGACGGCCGGGGTCCTTCCTATTGATGTAGGCAGCATGGGTATACATATGATGGCATTCCCCGGACATAAAAGCTTACTGGGGCCACAGGGGACAGGAGGACTCTATATTCACCCGAAGCTGGATCTGGAGCCTTTGCTGCACGGCGGCACAGGCAGTCAGTCAGAGGCCATTGAGCAGCCGAGTGTGCGGCCGGACCGGTATGAAGCGGGAACACAGAATACGCCCGGTATTGCCGGATGGGTTGAAGGGTTGAAGTACATTGAAGAGCAGACCGTGGAGGCTATTTATGCTCATGAGTGGAAGCTCACCCAACGCATCATGGAAGGGTTAATGCCTATTCAGGGTATCGGAATTCTTGGTCCCCGTATGGGGGAGGAAAGAACGGGCATCGTCTCTTTTACTTTGGCGAATGCCGATTCATCGGAAATTGCATTTATATTGGACCAATCATTCCATATAGCGGTAAGGGCCGGGTTTCACTGCACACCGCTGGCCCATGAAGTGGCGGGGACAACCCAGGGAGGGGCCGTAAGAGCCAGCGTAGGCTGCTTCACAACTGAGGAAGAGGTAGATCGATTCATTGCTGCCGTCGGCGAAATTGCAAAGCATATCGGTTCACAATAGCAGGAGGATGGAACGTGGAAGAGCAGGTATTGGCTATACCGGCAGAAGTGATTCTGCTGTTTGCAGCAGCGGTGATGATTGTCCTTTTGGTTGCGCTAATCGCGTTATGGGTAAAATTGAATAAGCTCCGTAAACGGTACACACATATGATGGGCTCTATGGGCGATCTGGATATGGAACAAATCGTGATTCAGCTTCAGGAGCATTGGCATGGGCAGGCCGCACGTTCTCAAGTGATTGAGCAGGAACTGAAGTCGGTCCAACACCGGATGACTCAGATGAAGTCGAACGTAGGTGTCTATCGCTTCAATGCCTTTGCGGAGAATGGAAGTGACTTGAGTTTTGCCATCGCGATCTTGGACGACAGGCAGTCGGGTGTGGTATTGAGCGGTATTCACAATAGAGATCAGACGTACTTGTATGCCAAGCCGTTGGAGAACGGAGTTTCGAAATATGTACTGACGCCTGAAGAAAAAGAAGCGATTACTCGATCCTTGCTAAAGGGGTAGAGGACCAACGCTGTTTGCCTGTTAAGGCGCTGTAAAACGATTTGGCTATAATTTCGGCCATATTCATCACGAGGCTGAGCCGGGTATTCTGAAGAACGAAATACTCCATAAATCCGCCCACATTGACTATCCCCGTCACGTGCATATTGCCGACCGGAGGCAGTTCCTTGTTGACACCGGCACCCGGTTTCACAGGACCTTGACCGATTTGAATGCAGCCTACGCTGGTCAACTGCCCGAGGCAGGCATCAATAGCGATGATGAAGGGGTTATTAAAATGCTGGTGGATCGTGTTTAATGTCTCGTTCAAATTCATCGCGTGAACCGGATGGTCTAGCGTACCATACAGGTGCAGCCCGTCGACATTCAACCTGCGGAGCTGGGATCCAACCAGGGGGCCTAGAGCATCTCCGGTTGAACGGTCCGTTCCCACACAAACCACAACGATAGGTTGATGGGACGGCACATGCTGCAGCGAGGCAATGAGACGGTCGGAGAGCAGCTCGACGCAGTTATTCTCCGAGTGCATAATCTTGAGGGTATCGATATCTTTCTCTTTGCTCGAATCTCTATGAAATGGCAGTTTCATATGATGGCCTCCTGCGGGGTATAATGGGTGAACAGCTGCTTTGTAGTACTTGGAAATTAGGTGTTACTAGTATACGGTTGATAGGAAAGATTTATACGTAGATCACCCAAAATTCAGAGCCGAGGTGGACCAATTGCTGCTCATGGCTTTTGACTCGACCCAGCAGGCCCTACGGGCTGAGATGCTGCTCGAGTATGAGGATATCGAGAATGACATGTGCCCGACTCCCAAAGAGATCACCGCGGGATGTGCCTTGTCGCTAGAGTTCCCGGAAGAAGAGCTCCCTAGAGTGTTGACCATAATAGAAGAAGAGAAAGTAGAGATCAGGGGTATCTTTGGTAAGAGAGACGGAGCATATGTTACGATAGCGAAATAAGGTGGAGAGGACCAATGGAAGTACAATCTTGGAACGCAGCAAGCGGGGAAGTTCTGGATACGGCAGGCTGGAAAGAAGCCTGGTTCCAGTTTCAGCACAAGGCAGTGGATTATTTGTCTAACCCAGGGATGTGGGCTGCCATCGTATTCACGGTAGTGAAGATACTGATTCTGTTCGTTGTTGCCCGGCTGATCATCAAACTAGCGGATAAGATCATCGACAGTATGATGGCAGCCCGGGATAAGGGGCCGATCCACTTCAGCCGGCGAAGAACACAGACGATCGGGAAGCTGATCCGGAATATTGTTACATACGTTGTGAACTTTATTCTAATCCTGATGATTTTGAGCCAGTTCAACGTGAATCTAGGTCCCGTATTGGCGGGAGCTGGCGTATTGGGGCTTGCGATTGGATTTGGGGCACAAAGTCTGGTCAAAGATGTCATTACCGGGTTCTTCATCATCTTCGAAGATCAATTCGCAGTGGGCGACGTCATCCAAGTGGGAACCTATAAGGGAACGGTGGAAGAGATCGGCCTGCGGGTGACGCGCCTCAAAAGTTGGACGGGTGAGATCCATATTCTTCCTAACGGTACGATTAACCAGGTAACGAATTTCTCCGTGAATAACTCGCTGGCCGTCATTGATGTCAATGTGACTTACGAAACCGACATCGATGAAGCCATCAAAATACTAAAAGAAACCGCCGAGGCTTATTATGAGAACAGCGTAGATATCGTGAAAGCGCCGGCTGTGCTCGGTGTCCAGACCATGGGCACTTCGGAGATTACACTTCGCCTTACCGCCGAATGCAAGCCTAACGCCCAATTCGGCGTAGCACGTGATCTCTATTCACTGATCAAGAAAGCATTCGAGTCCAGCGGGATTCAAATTCCGTATCCCCGGTGACGTATCTTCGAAATGAAAAGGCGGAGTTGTAATGGAGAAAAAGCAATACGGACTCGGCGATATTGTACAGATGAAAAAACCGCATCCCTGCGGAACCAATGAGATGGAAATCATCCGGATGGGAATGGATATCCGGATCAAATGCGTAGGGTGCAAGCATAGCGTACTCGTCCCCAGACCAAAATTCGAAAGCAAGCTAAAGAAGGTGCTCCGGGCAGCCTCGCCTCAGGAGGGAAATACGGCAATACCGAATGAAGAATAAGTTATCCTCACGTGGAATGAAGAGAGCGCAGCCCGGACATACTAATCACCTAACGTGCCGCAGACCAATAACAAAAAAAGTTTGGTAAGGGGCTTGCAATAGAGTTAGGTTGTATGGTATTATACTACTTGTCCCTTTGGATATTTGAAATGCGGAAAGGTACCCAAGAGGCCCAAGGGGGCTGACTCGAAATCAGCTAGGCGGCGCAAGCCGTGCGTGGGTTCGAATCCCACTCTTTCCGCCACCATTCGTATATGAACGCTGAAAAGCGCTTATCGTTAGACCCTCTACTTTGTAGGGGGTCTTTTTCGTTGTGTCCTGTAGGAATTATGAGTCAAGCAAAAAGCCCGAACCGTAAGGGTCCGGGCCGGATATGGAAGAGGTCAACTCCCGTCTAGAAGGACATGGGGGCCCATCAGGAATAGGTCACTCCACTGACTAAAATGGTGATTCTGGTGTAGTTTGTAATGATCTAACTTATCTAAGGAAGTACCACCAGTAGGCCATTTCGAGCGTTTCGCCCATGCCGTTTGGGACATACCCGTAATACATGGCGTCTGCTTCGCCCGGATGCACTCCGGCTACGCCCAGGGTTACGACGGCCATCATGGCTGCCAGGGTTGCGATACGAACTCGAACATTTTTCATTGTGAATTCCACCTCTTGATTGGGATGAACTGCCGTGTGCTGATATATGTATTGTAGCGGTCGGGGCCGTAATATGACCAGTGACTGCCGTCATCGGCATGGTCATCATTCAGAGATCGCTAAAAGGGGAAGTCCCATGAGAGGACTCCGAATTGGATCGAAGGATGGGGATAAAAGAGAGCAAGGACGATGCCATGGGCTTGTGGATAAGCGAAGGACAGATTAAGACGAGTGGTGAAGAGGAAATCGGTAGGTTTATCAACATGTGGATGAAGAAATAAACAGACAATTCACATTATTCACAGGCAGGGGTGTGGATAAGTGGATGCCTTCACCTATGCACAAATGAACAAACCCTCCTGGGGTTGAAGGAGGGTTGACTGGTTAGCGGCTGCGGGTCCGGCGGTATACGGCAAAGCGGTCGATAGCATAACCGATAATCGCCCACGAAGCAACAGTAAGCAGGTAGAGGAGCAGCGGGTTGACGTCGGTGTATTTGAAGAGGGGATAAAACCATGCCGGCACACTGAGCGCATAGAATAATAGATAGATGGCATCATTCATATGCCAGATATAGTGGACAATACTAAGGCCGGCACCGATCAGGGTTAGGAGAAGGGTATATTTGTAGCGCATGGAGCTGCCTCCTTTCGTGATCCGCAGAGGTTGGTATAAGAGAACCGTCCGGGGCCGAGAGCTGGCCCCGTAACGGAAGAGGACGGTTAGCCCCGGAATACCTTTTTCCATTTGCGGTTGTGGTTACTTGTATCGGGGAACTTGTCGCCCTTCTTCAAGGTAATCATCTTTGGATTGTTGATCCCCATATGAAAGGCATCTTCGCCGATCTCCATATATTCGCCGTCGTTCGGCGCACTGTCGCCGGGACGAAACTGGCTCCATTCTCCCATGAAAACTCACCTCCTGCGCGGTTGAAGTAATGTTAGATTTTCCATGAGAGGAGGGAAGCATGAGGCCTAAAAATTACCAGGGGATGAAAGCGGACCCGCCCGACTCTAGCTAAGGGAAAGCTTGCTTTGAGTTTCTATATTTGGTATACTATTTTGGTGCGAGTTTGAGTACAATATTCATTCTTGCTCCTTGCTCCTGTCGGCAATGCCGAGATCAGGGGCCGCTAGTCCAAAAGGAGGTGGCAACATGCGCAAATACGAAGTGATGTACATTATTCGTCCGGATCTGGAACAGGAAGCTGTTCAAGCTACGGTGGAGAAGTTCCAAAACATCATCAACAACGGTGGCGAGGTTACGAAACATGACCTTCAAGGCAAGCGCCGTCTTGCGTATGAGATCAACAAGATTCGTGAAGGTCATTATGTGTTGGTTCATTTCAACGCAAACAATGACGTAATCACGGAACTTGACCGTGTAATGAAGATTTCTGACGAAATCCTTCGCTACATGATCGTTCGCGACGTAGCCTAAGGCTTTTGAGCCGTAATTGAGCACGCTTGTCGGTTCATACTCCCCCGGGGTAGAGGGCGACAGCGGATCCGGGAGGGAATACGGATGTTGAATCGTGTGATTCTGATCGGAAGACTGACACGTGATCCTGAACTTCGCTACACGCCTGCAGGCGTAGCTGTAACTCAGTTCACTCTGGCGGTAGACAGGCCGTTCTCGAGCAACCAAGGACAGCGCGAAGCGGATTTTATTCCGGTCGTGACTTGGCGCCAGCTCGCGGAAACTTGTGCGAATTACCTTCGCAAGGGCCGGCTCGCTGCAGTGGAAGGCCGCATTCAAGTGCGTAATTATGATAACAATGAAGGCCGCCGCGTATACGTGACGGAAGTCATTGCTGACAATGTGCGCTTCTTGGAATCGCCGAACAGCGGGAACCGTGAAGACGGCTCCAGTATGGGAGGCGGCAATAATGGCGGCGGTGGAAGCAGCAGTGGAGGCGGTAACCGTGGCAGCTATGGCGGAGGACGCGAGCAGCAGCAGGATCCTTTCCAGGATGACGGCAGACCGATTGATATTTCCGATGATGATTTGCCGTTCTAACTTAGAAGGGCAGGAACAAATCCACGTAGAAAGGATGGAGAACAATGGCATTCGAGAAAAGAGAACGTTCCGAAGACCGCGGTGAGCGCGGCGAAAGAAAGTTCAGCGGTCGTGGCAAAAAAGGCGGCAAGCGCCGTAAAGTTTGTTACTTCACCGTGAACAAAATCAAGCACATCGACTACAAAGACATCGAAACGCTCAAGAAGTTCATTTCTGAGCGCGGTAAGATTCTTCCACGTCGTGTGACTGGAACCTCCGCTAAATATCAGCGTGCCTTGACGATCGCTATCAAGCGTTCCCGTCAAGTTTGCCTGCTGCCTTATACAACGGAATAGGCTAGACGAAGAGGAACAGCACTCTGCATTGGCAGGGTTGCTGTTCCTTTTTAATATATAAGAATGTATATCTCGCCAGGGCTCGATCCCGTAATCTTATATATCTCATAAACGCGCATCGTCCTGAAAGGGACGGCGAAGCCGTTTATCTTGTGGAAATGGGCAGGGCGCATCCGTCGGACGCGTCTTATTTTTCATTGGGGTGCGTATCATGATATGATGAGAAGGCAAGCCGCCTGCGGGACTTCCGCAGGCGTAGAGAAAGGTAGGGAGAACTGTGAATATTGCTTTTTTCCTGGTGCCGAAGGATCAGGTCATCTGTCTGTCCCCCCATTCGACCATTCGCCAGGCGCTCGAGCGGATGGAATATCATCGGTATTCGGCCGTACCGTTGATCGACGAACACGGCAAGTATGTGGGGACGATCACGGAAGGAGATCTGCTGTGGAAGCTGAAGCGCTCTCCGGAGATCGGATTTGAAGGCGCACACAAAGTGCAGCTGAAGGATGTGCCTCAGCACATGGCCATCAAGCCTGTCCGGATCGACCAGCAGATGCAGGATCTCATCACCCTGGCGACCAACCAGAACTATGTACCCGTCATAGATGATAACGGAGTGTTTATCGGTATTATCCGCAGAAGAGAAATCATCGATTACTGTTTCAAGCTCTGGCAGTCCGAACAAAAGGTAAGCGAAGTATGATATAATAGCTAAAAGTGTCCGGGTAGAGGGGAGTGCGGCGGGCCTCGTATGGATAGAGATGTCGACTTGGCCAAACGGGCCAAAATCATCGAATGGCTGAAAACCGAATTGGTCGATCAGCTCTCCCATCTGCTCAAAGGCATGTGGGAAGGCAGCCAATACAAAATCGTTGACGGGCTCGCCAGCATGGTAGCCTCCTGCTATATCCTCGGACGGCGGCTCGGTATTTCTCCGCGCAAGTTGGACGAGGCGGTCCTGGACAAGATGAAACAGCACCGTGAAGAAGGACATCAGCTCGAAGAATGGTACGGAGACATCTCCGCTTTGGAAGATCATTTGCGTAAGAGGTGAACGGTTTGGAAGGAAAACGCATCCCTCGCATGCTCGGTTGGAGCATTGCCTATATCCTGATTCTACTCTCCACCATGCTGCCTCTCGTCAATTTAATCACGATAGCCTTGGTGATGGTTCCTGTGCTGGCCATGTACGTGAGGCTTGGAACAAAACCGTTCGTGGCACATTATGCGATCTCGCTGGCCATCGTATATCTGGTCATCTCGTTATGGCTGGCCCCTTGGCTTGGCGTGTTCTTAGTAGCGCTGTCGGTCTTTTTCCTGCCGCCTGTTATTCAGATGGGCAACTTGTATAAAAAACGGGCATCAGCCCGGACGGTCATGACAGCTGGCGTGGTAACCCTGCTCGCCGAGCTTCTCCTGAGCTTCGTCGTCATTCATCTGATGGGTCTGGACCCGGTAGGCAAGATGAAGCAGTTCATGATCGAGAGCGTGCAGACGCTGCCCCCTCAGCTTCAGGGACTCATGGGTATCGACGTGGACGAACTCGTGCAGATCATGGTCCAGCTGCTTCCGCTTTATCTGATTGGATTCTCCTTGTTCTATGTTGTAGTGACCCATTGGCTGGCACGCAAAGCGCTCGTCCGTATGGGAGAGTCCCTTCCGGCGTTCCGAGCGGTGAAGGATTGGATGCTTCCCCGTTCGTTCATCTGGATGTATATGATCGGACTGCTGCTGGAGATGTTCGTCCGGGATTCGCGGTCGGTGGTGTTCTCCGTGATTCTCAACCTGCTGCCGCTGCTTATGATGGCATTCTCGGTGCAGGCGATATCGTTCTTTTTCTATGTCGCGCATATCAAGGGATGGAACAAAACTTTGCCTATCGCAGGGATCATCATCCTGCTGCTGTTCCCGGTGCCCGCCTATTTTCTGTTCAGCTTGCTGGGTGTGTTCGACGTAGCGTTCCCGCTCCGGGACCGGTTGACGGCCCGGAAGTGACATAACCCAAGGGAGTAGGAGCGAATGAAATGCCCAAGTTCCTGTTAAAGCGTTGGCAGGGGATGCATATCGTATGGATATTCGCCCTGCTGACTGCGCTCATCTTCTTAATGTTCCTGTATCAATGGGAAGTGGGCGTGATCGCACTGCTGCTGTCCGGTCTGCTCGTCTATTTTACCTTCAAGGCGGAGCGGGCGTTCCGCGGCGAACTGCAGGATTATATATCGACGCTGTCCCACCGCGTGAAGCGGGCCGGAAGCGAGGTGATCCACGAGCTGCCGCTCGGGATACTGCTCTATAATGAAGAGAAGATCATCGAATGGCATAATCCGTTCGTGGCGAAGATGCTCGGCGAAGATACGCTCATCGGCGAGGGACTCCTCGAGAAGTTCCCCCAGCTCAAGAGCCGCAAGGAAAAGGACATCCGGATGGAGATCACGGCCGGCAAAGGCCAAATCTATGAAGTGCAGCTCAAGCCGGATGAGCGTCTGATTTACTTCACGGACATTACGGCGGCGAAGTCGCTGCAGCTGCGATATGAAGAGGAGCGCCTCGCGATCGGCATCGTCATGATGGATAATCTGGATGAAGCGACCCAGGGACTCGACGATCAGACGCGCAGCATCATGATGGCGAAGGTGACCGGCGAGATCACGGAGTGGGCGCAGAAGCATCACGTCTATCTGCGCCGGACCTCGTCAGACCGGTATATGCTGCTCATGGACCAGAAGGGCCTGAAGGCGCTGGAGCAGTCCCGCTTCGAGCTGCTCGATGAGGTGCGCGACATCACCATCGAGAACAAGCTGCCCATGACGCTGAGTATCGGGATCGCCTCGGGGGCAGAGAACCTCGTGGAGCTCGGCCACTGGGCCCAGACGAGCTTGGATATGGCGCTGGGCCGCGGCGGCGACCAAGCCGCCGTCAAGGTCGGAGAACGGCTGTCCTTCTACGGCGGCCGGACCAATGCGATCGAGAAGCGGACCCGCGTGAGAGCCCGAGTCATCTCGCACGCACTCCGCGATCTCATCAAAGATTGCGACAAGGTGATCATCATGGGCCACCGCAATCCGGACATGGATTCGATCGGCGCAGCCATCGGCGTCTTGAAGATGGCGCATGTAAGCTCGAAGGAAGGCTATATCGTTCTTGAGGGTGTGAACCCCTCCATCCAGAAACTGATGGAGACGATCTATGAGGATGAGAAGCTCAACCGGTGGTTCATCACGCCAGAGCAAGCGATGCAGATCACGAACGCCCGCACGCTGGCTGTCGTAGTGGATACGCACCGGGCCTCCATGACGCCGGAGCCGCGGCTGCTGCAGCTCACGCCGCGCAAGGTGGTCGTGGACCATCACCGGCGCAGCGAGGACTTCATTCAGGACGCCACGCTCGTCTATATGGAGCCTTACGCTTCGTCGACCTGTGAGCTCGTGACGGAGCTCCTGCAGTACTTTCACGAGCGGCTCACGATGGGGGTTCTGGAATCGACGGTCCTGCTCGCAGGCATTGTCGTCGATACGAAGAGCTTCTCGCTGCGGACTGGGGCGCGCACTTTCGAGGCCGCTTCCTTCCTGCGCCGCAACGGGGCCGATTCGTCCCTGATCCAGCGGCTGCTGAAGGAAGACCTCGAGCAGTATATCCAGAAAGCCGAGATCATCAAGAACGCGGTCGTGATCTACGACCACGTCGCCCTGGCGGTGAATGAGCCGGGCCGCAAGTATTCCCAGCTGCTCATTGCACAGGTAGCCGATACTCTGCTCACGATGACCGGTGTCCTGGCCTCCTTCGTCATCTCGGAGCGGCCGGACGGCAAGATCGGCATCAGCGCCCGTTCGCTGGGCCAGATGAACGTGCAGGTCGTGATGGAGCGGATGGGCGGAGGAGGTCACCTGACGAATGCGGCAACCCAGATCGAAGGCACCTTGTCGCAGGCGACCCAGCAGCTCAAACAAATTTTAAGCCAAATTCATGCGGAAGAGGGGTTATTCGAATGAAAGTCATCCTGCTTAAAGATGTAAAAGGTCAAGGGAAAAAAGGTGAAGTGAAAGAAGTCTCCGAAGGGTATGCAGCGAACTTCCTGTTCAAACAGAACTTGGCCGCTCCGGCCAGCGATTCGACGCTGAAGGTCCTGGATAACCAGAAGAAAGCGGAGGACCGCAAGAAGGCGGAAGAGAAGGCGGCGGCCGAAGAGCTCGGCCGCAAGATCGGCGAGATGACTGTAGGCGTGAAGGCCAAGTCCGGCGCAGACGGACGTCTCTTCGGGGCCGTATCCAACAAGCAGGTGGCCGAAGCCTTGGAGAAATTGGGCGTGAAGCTCGACAAGCGCAAGATCGTGATGGATGATGCGATCCGCACACTCGGCGTGACGGAAGTTGTGGTCAAGCTGCATCCGGAAGTGACTGGCAAACTGAAGGTTCATGTAACGGAAGAGTAATTACTTTTTGTCTCAGTACAACGGATCCTGGTAATATCTGCTGCACTCATTCACTATTGGAATTCGCAGGGGAAGACGATATATAAGAGTAAGCAATGATACGATGGCGGCGGAAGAGCGGGCAGAGAAACAGGTGCCGGCTCTTCGTCGTCCTGCGCCTCTGAGAGTACCGGCTATGGCACCGGAGGAGGCGTCCGGTAATCCCGGGTAACCCAAGCATCAGGTGTACATCAGGGGAGGAAGACGGATGAACGGGAACGAGAAAATGTTTATGGATCGCATCCCTCCGCAGAATGTGGAAGCGGAGCAGGCCGTCCTCGGGGCCATCATGCTCGACGGTGATGCACTTGCGACTGCGATGGGACGGGTGAAGAGCGAAGACTTCTACCGCGGCTCCCACCAGCTTATCTTTGAGGCGATGATCGAGACGGCGGAAGCGAACGAACCGGTCGACCTCATCACGCTGACCGCTCGTCTGCAGAACAAGAAGCAGCTCGAAGATGCCGGCGGCATCTCGTATCTGTCCGAGTTGGCCAATTCGGTGCCAACGGCAGCGAACGTCGATTATTACGCACAGATCGTCGAAGAAAAAGCGATGCTGCGGCGTCTGATCCGGACGGCCACGCAGATCGTAACGGATGGCTATTCCGGTGAAGATACGATCGGCAGCCTGCTCAGCGACGCAGAAGCCCGGATCATGGAGATCTCGCAGTCCCGTTCCGGCTCGGGCTTCATCGCCATCCGGGATGTGCTCATGGAAGTGTTTGACAAGGTCGAGATGCTCTACAACCAGAAGGGCAGCACGACGGGGGTGCGCTCCGGATTTGCGGATCTCGACAAGATGACCTCCGGCTTCCAGCGCTCCGACCTCATCATCGTAGCGGCACGTCCTTCCGTAGGTAAGACGGCCTTCGCACTGAATATCGCGCAGAATATCGGTGTACGGGAGAAAGAGACCGTCGCGATCTTCTCGCTCGAGATGGGCGCCGCGCAGCTCGTGAACCGGATGATCTGCGCCGAAGCGAATGTCGATGCCGGGCGCTTGCGGACCGGGTTCCTCGAGAACGACGACTGGGAGAAGCTGACGATGGCCATCGGGTCCCTATCCGAGGCGAACATCTACATCGATGACTCGCCGGCCGTCACGGTTGCCGATATCCGGGCGAAGTGCCGGCGGCTCAAGAAGGAGAAGGGGCTCGGGATGATTCTGATTGACTACCTTCAGCTCATCCACGGCCGCGGGAAGGGCGACAATCGGCAGCAGGAGGTCTCCGAGATCTCCCGTACGCTGAAGCAGATTGCCAGAGAGCTCAATGTACCGGTTATCGCCCTGTCGCAGCTTAGCCGGGGCGTGGAACAGCGGCAGGACAAGCGTCCGATGATGTCCGACCTTCGGGAATCCGGTTCGATCGAGCAGGATGCCGATATTGTCGCGTTCTTATACCGTGACGATTACTACGATAAGGAATCGGAGAAGAAGGACATCATCGAGATTATCATCGCCAAACAGCGTAACGGACCGGTCGGCACGGTAGAGCTCGCGTTCCTCAAGAACTATAACAAGTTCGTCGGGCTCGACCGTACGCATCAGGAGCCGGCCGCTATGGCCAGATAGCCAGCTTCAAGCAAGGTTAACGGCCTAAAGCATGTTGCACGGGGAACAGAGGAACATGGGTTCAAGAAGCGGCTGGGGCGATGCCTTGGCTGCTTTTTTTGGTATGGCGCCGGGAACAAGGAGGAAATTGTCCGGATACACCAAAGATCGTGGCGCGTGTCGGCAGGGAGGGAGAGACTGGCCCCAGAAAGTCCTTTCAACGCCTAAGCCGGCGAAATTCGGATCCCCCGCTGATTTGCTATTATGCGGACTGCAAACGGATTATGCGCTGCCATGTCAGGTTCGGTTCCCTAATCCTAAATGTTTCCCGAACGTTGTGTATCACATGGTACAAATCGTTCGTTTTCGTTGACTTTACTGCGGTGTACTGCTAAACTGATCATGGTGCTTTGGCAGCAGCTGGGCTTCTTGAGTTTCAGTGGGCTGTCCGGGATGCCTAAAGGCAAAACTCAGGTGGTTTCCACCTCTCGGGGGGAAAGGTTAACATGTCAACGGTAGTAGTTGTCGGTACCCAATGGGGAGACGAAGGAAAAGGAAAGATTACCGACTTTCTGGCAGAATCTGCAGAGGTTGTAGCGCGTTACCAGGGCGGGAACAATGCGGGACATACGATTATTATTGACGATAAAAAGTATAAATTGACGATGATTCCATCGGGCATTTTTTATGAAGATAAAGTTTGTGTTATCGGTAACGGGATGGTAATCAATCCGGGCGCACTGCTCGAAGAGATTCAGTACATCCATGACAATGGCTTCACGACGAACAACCTGCGCATCAGCGACCGGGCGCATGTCATCATGCCATACCACCTCGTGCTGGACGGTCTTGAGGAAGAACGCAAAGGCGACAATAAGATCGGGACGACCCGCAAGGGAATCGGCCCGTGCTATATGGATAAGGCTGCACGCAACGGCATCCGGATCGCAGATCTGCTCGATGCGGAAGAGTTCGAGCGCAAAGTGCGTCACCTCGTAGCAGAGAAGAACGTGCTGATCCGCCAAGTCTATGGTTCCGAAGGCCTTGATGCGGATGCGATCATCAAAGAATACCTCGGGTATGCCGAGCGGATCCGTCCTTACGTAACGGATACATCCGTGGTGCTCAACGACCTCATTGACGGCGGCAAGAAAGTGCTGTTCGAAGGCGCTCAAGGCGTCATGCTGGATATCGACCAAGGGACGTATCCTTACGTGACTTCGTCTAACCCATCCGCTGGGGGGGTATGCATCGGTTCGGGCGTAGGCCCGACGAAGATTCAGCAGATCATCGGGGTAGCGAAGTCCTATACGACACGCGTCGGCGACGGTCCGTTCCCGACAGAGCAGACGAACGAGACAGGCGACTGGATCCGTGAGAAGGGCCACGAGTACGGCACCGTCACAGGACGTCCGCGCCGTGTCGGCTGGTTCGACAGCGTCGTGGTACGTCATGCCCGCCGTGTCAGCGGGATCACGGGCTTGTCCCTGAACTCCCTCGACGTGCTCGCCGGCCTCGAGACGGTGAAGATCTGCACGGCTTACAAGTACCGTGGGGAGACCATCGAGCACTACCCGGCATCCCTGAAGATGCTGGCAGAGTGCGAAGCGGTATATGAGGAGCTTCCGGGCTGGTCCGAGGATCTCTCGAATGTCCGCAGATTGGAAGACCTGCCTGAGAATGCGAGAAGGTACCTGGAGCGTGTATCCGAGCTCACAGGGATTCCGATCGCGATCTTCTCCGTCGGCCGCAACCGCGAGCAGACGAACCTCGTAGCGCCGATCTACTAATAAGCTGCAATAAAAGCTGGAATTGCTGCACGACATATAACGATGGGCCCCACCAGCCCATGCCACACCCCGGCGTCCTCACGGACGGCCGGGGTTTTTGGCAGGTTCCCCGAACCGCCTTGGTTGATTTCCCAGAAACAGGTCAATACTGATAGGGAAGAGGCCATGAGGCGGGAAGGAGTGAACTTATTACATGAAATGGATGAAAGGCTTGCTCAAGCTGGGCATCACGGCGGCAGTCACTTCGGTCTGCTGCGTAGCGCTGACCTTCCTGGCGGTGAACACCTATGTGGAGATGCTGCTCGACCAATATCACATTCAGCGCCCCGCCGGGCAGAAGATCGACTGGAACGGCTTTGCCGGCCGCTTCAGCGCCCAACTGGGCCTTGGCACCGGCGGAGCGGCGGGGGAGACGACGCTGCCTGCGAAGGAGAGGGACTTGGCTGTGGCGGCGCAGCCTCAGCCGAACACTCCCTCATCCGGCAGCTCCGGAACGACCAGCGGCACCGGGGGTGCAGCCGGCAGCGGAGCAGGTACGCCGGGCACCGAAGGCAGCACTGCACCCGATCCGTACCGCAAGCCGGATGATGCGGTCGCCGTCTGGAGCCGGCAGTCGTCCTCGCAACTGCAGGGAAGCGAGGCCGCCCAGCAGGAGACGGATAAGAAGGTCGTCATGTCCGGCGAAGAGTTCAACAAGCTGAAGGACGGGCTCTCCGAGAGCGATAAGTCCAAGGTGTTCGGAATGCTGTATAACCGGGTGCCGCCCGAAGAGATGCAGAAGATCTCGCTGCTGCTTGAAGACGGGATTACCGCAGCCGAGTTGAAGGAACTGGAGCAGGTGCTGCAGAAGCATCTCAAGCCGGAGGAGTATACACAGCTGCTTGGCATGATCGACAAGAAAACGCCCTGAGGCTCATAAGAGCTTCAAGGGCGTTTTTCTGTCCTTCGGCCGCTTACCTAGTACTGGCCGCCAAACAAGGCTACCGTGTCTTCCGCCTGACGGCGTCTCGAGGATTCTACCAGAATCTGCATCGCAAAAGAGGTCCGCGAACCCGTATTCGGATCCCCTCCAGCCATCGCGTATGCTGGGGAAGAAGCGAAGATCCCCGCTCGGCCATCCTCGGCTTCCAGCTGAAGATCCACCACGCCCTGCTTGCGGAGTGCTTCAGCGGCTTGCTCCATGTCCGTTCCATTTCGGAAGAAAGCCGTTATATTTTCCATAACTACCTCCCTTCTCCTATGAAAGTGTGTGCTATACCACGTTTTGTTGAAAATGATAGACTTCCTATGGTACAGTATGTAAAGAAGTCTGGCATTATGGTTATCGTCCCTATTTTTAGGTGTTTTTATGTGCACATCGGAAGCAACCTGAGACCCGGAGCAGCCGGGGATTCTTTGTTGTGCGGCAATAGTGGCGGAAGGACCCAGTGTCCATATCCGATCCCATAGCAGCCGGTCGTTCTTTCTAAAGAACAACGGCGGGGCAGTCTGTACAGAAGCAAGATCAGGAAGACAGTGCGGAGTTCCATGAGGGAACCAAAGATCCGCGGCTGATTGTCGAATGCGGCAAAAAACGGCTTAAAAGGAGAAGAAGATGAACGTTTTCAAGGGCATGGAACGGTTCAAAGACCTAATGAACAAGCTGAGAGGGTCTGAGAAGCGCTCTGACAGCATAGTGGAAAGTGCAGAAGTCACAACGGCAGCAGATTCCGGCGAAATCCAAGAAGCGGGTACTCCGCATTCATATAAGCAAACAACGGAAACGGTACATAAAGGAATGGCCTGGCGTACGGTATCCGCGGCGGCGCTCATGGCTGCGATCGTGTGGAGCGGTCATCAGTATGTGGAAGCCGGTATGGCCGACTATTACCGCGTCTATGCCGATGGCAACGAAATCGGTGCCGTCGTGGATCCCTCGAAGATCGAAGCGTACAAGCAATCGAAGCGGGAAGAGCTCTCGAAGAGCACCGGCGAGGCCAAAATGGTCGTCGTGGAACCGAAGATCGAATTGAAGGCTGAAAAGGCTTTCAGGCCCAAGGGTGAAGAGGCAGCCGTGCTTGCGCAGCTGGACGGTTATTTCAGCGCGTATCCGGTAGGCGTGCAGCTGGTCGTCAACGGCAAGCCCTCCGGGATCGTGAAGGATGAGGCTACGGCGAAGAATGTGCTTGAGCAGATCAAGACGAAGGCCGTCGCTTCCGTCTCCGGCAAAAAGGAGCCGGGCAAGGTGGCGGTACTGTCCGCTCCAGCCTCGGTTCCCGTATCGACGGAGCTGCAGAAAGCCGACTTCGTGGAGCAGGTGGAATTCCAGGAGGTCAAGATCGACCCCAAGGAACTCCTGAAGCCTGAGGAGCTGCAGACGAAGCTCGAGACCGGCAACATGGCTCCGACCAAGTATACGGTGCAAGAAGGGGACTGCGTCGGGTGCATCGCCAAGAAGTTCGGCATCCCAAGGCAGGTCATCTACCAGAATAATCCGGGCATTACCGATGACATGATCAAAGTGGGCCAGGTGCTCGACCTGACCGTGCTTCAGCCTGCCTTGTCCGTGCGGACCGTGGAGAAGGTCGTGGAAAGCCAGGAGATCCAGCATGAGATCGAATACAAGCAGGACGACAGCATGCGTCTGGGGACCATGGAAGTCATCTCTCCCGGGCAGAACGGCATGAAGAAAGTGACCTTCGAGCTCACGAAGGTGAACGGCCTGCTCGAGAACGAAGCGCTGGTCAGCGAAGAGATCGTGAAGCAGCCGGTGAAGGAAGTGCAGAAGAAGGGCACGAAGGTCGTCAAAGGCGAGGGCACGGGGAAATTCGCCTGGCCGGTCGCTTCGGCCACGGTGACGAGTACCTTCGGCACACGCTGGGGGGCCCTGCATAAAGGGATTGACCTGACCGGCAACCGTAACATCATGGCGGCGGACAATGCGAAGGTCGTCTTCGCCGGCAGGAAGGACGGGTACGGTAACTGCATCATTCTCGACCATCTCAACGGCTACCGTACGTTGTACGGCCATCTCAGTGAGATCGATACCGAGACCGGCAAGATTGTGGAGAAAGGCGAGAAGATCGGATATATGGGTTCCACGGGCGATTCGACGGGTGTGCATCTGCATTTTGAAGTGCAGGTGAACGAAAGTCCGCAGAATCCGCTGAAGTTCTTGAACCGTTAGGAAGAAGAGCAGGGCAACTGGCAGTACGGGCGGGGAAGGAGCTACGGTTTCCGGCCCGGGTATGGAGACATGGAAGAAGCAGGGGACTGCGGCTTCCCTGTCTCTTTTTGTGTCCGAGTATGGTAAAATGATAGAATAGCTTCCCCTCGCGGGAGGGCACGTAATAGAGCTTGAGGAAACAGGCGGTGAACGCGGGACAATGGCCAAAATCTTGGTGGTGGACGACGAACAACCGATTGCCGATATATTAAAATTCAACCTCGAAAAAGAAGGACACGAGGTGATCTGTGCCTATGACGGCGGGACGGCCGTCGATCTGGCGTACGCGGAGGAGCCGGATCTCATCCTGCTCGATCTCATGCTGCCGGTGAAGGACGGCATGGACGTATGCCGGGAAGTGCGGCAGAAGCTCAATACGCCGATCATCATGCTGACGGCCAAGGATAACGAGATCGACAAGGTGCTGGGACTCGAGCTCGGCGCCGACGATTATGTGACGAAGCCCTTCGGCACGAGGGAGCTGCTCGCCCGTGTGAAGGCGCACCTGCGCCGGCAGAGCAAGACGCAGGCCGCTGCGGCCCAGGAGACGGAAGAGGAGCCTCGGCAGGGGATCCGTATCCTGAGCCTGTTCATCGACACGGACATGTACGTGGTCTACAAGGACGGGGCGCCGCTCGATCTGACCCACCGGGAGTTCGAGCTGGTCCAGTATATGGCTAAGAACAGCGGCAAGGTGATGACGAGGGAGCATCTGCTCCAGGCGGTATGGGGCTTCGAATACTTCGGCGACGTGCGCACGGTGGACGTGACGATCCGCAGGCTGCGCGAGAAGCTCGAGGACGACCCGAGCCGGCCCGAGTACATCATTACGAGGCGGGGACTGGGCTATATGATGCGCAACCCGAAAATGAATGCTGGCAGCTTCTAAGCGGGGAGTGAGTGAGCGGGAGATGAAGGGCGTCCGTTTTTTTCAATCGATCCAGATGAAGCTCATTATTATCTATGTGCTCTTGATTCTGATCGCGATGCAGATGATCGGCGTGTACTTCATCAAGACGCTGGAGGATTCGCTCAAGAGCGACTTCGTGAAGAACCGGGACGATCAGGCGCTGCTGCTCGCCCAGTGGGTCGAGAGCTACATGATCGGCACCCTCGATAACAATGCGGAGAACAACAAAGAGGCCCTCGACCGGCTGAACAAGTTCGTGAACTCCCTCTTCACGATCTCCAAGGGCGAGATTCAAGTCATCAGCGAGACCGGTGAGGTGCTGACGACGTCGCTGGCCTCGAACCAGGGTGTCATCGGGAGCAAGAATACGCAGACCGAAGTCACCCGGGCGCTGCAGGGGATCAAGGACAACCAGCGGATGTTCACGGACCTCGACGGCAAGCGCAAAATGATCATCGCCAAGCCCATCGGCTCCGGCGTGAAAGTACTCGGGGCGGTGTATCTCATCTCCTCGATGGATGATGTGTACAACACGCTGAACCGGATCAACCAATTTTTGTTCTCGGGCACGTTGATCGCCTTGGCGCTTACGGCTCTTCTTGGCGTTCTGCTCTCATCGACGATCACGAACCCGATCAAGGCGCTGACCCGCCAGGCGACGGCCGTAGCGGAAGGCCGCTTCGACGAGAAGGTGCAGATCATGGGCCAGGATGAGATCGGGCAGCTCGGCAACACGTTCAACTTCATGATGGACCGGCTGCGCGAAGCGCTCTCGCTCAATGAAGAAGAGAAGGAGCGGCTCGCCTCCATTCTCTCCAACATGAACGACGGTCTGGTCGCAACCGACGATCACGGCCGGGTCATCGTTATCAACCGGCGGGCGAAGCAGATTCTGCAGGTCAACGAGGACACGACGCTCGGCATGCCTCTTGGCGATCTGCTCGGGGTAGCGCAGGAGACGATGGTCCGGACTGAAGGCAGCCCGAACAAGTCGGCCATGATGGAATTCTTCCATGAAGGCGAGGAAGAGCCGCTGTACGTCAAGGTGACGTACACGAATATCTACAGCAAGGGCAAGGGGGCGGCCGGCACCATCGCCGTGCTCCAGGACGTGACGGGACAGGAGAAGCTTGAGCAGTCCCGGCGCGAGTTCGTAGCGAACGTCTCGCACGAGCTGCGGACGCCGCTGACGACGATCAAGAGCTATCTCGAGG
The DNA here is from genome assembly GCF_027533645.1 of Paenibacillus caseinilyticus. Lineage (GTDB taxonomy): Bacteria > Bacillota > Bacilli > Paenibacillales > NBRC-103111 > Paenibacillus_G > Paenibacillus_G caseinilyticus. Next base: position 15,332 of record NZ_JAQAGY010000041.1, on the reverse strand, counting down.
CGCTCGAAGACGGAGCGCTCGAAGAGCCGCAGCTGGCCGGCAAGTTCGTCAGCGTGGCGAGGGGCGAGACGGAGCGCATGATCCGGCTGGTCACGGACCTGCTGCAGCTCTCCCGGCTCGATTCCAAGCAGGCGATCATCTCCAAGGATACGGCGGATGTGACCGAGCTGCTCGAAGAGACGGCCGACCGGTTCTCCTTCCAGCTCGAGCAGCGGATGATTGCTATCGAGCTCGACGTGGATCCGGCCATAGAGGAGATCACCCTGGACCGCGACCGGATCGATCAGGTGCTGGACAATCTCATCTCCAATGCGATCAAGTACACGCCGGAGGGCGGGCACATCCGGATATCCGCCCGCAGGCCCGATACCGCCGTATTGGAGCTCTCGGTTCAGGACAACGGTATAGGCATTCCGAAGAAGGACCTCAGCCGCATCTTTGACCGGTTCTACCGGGTGGATAAGGCACGTTCCCGCAGTGCAGGGGGGACGGGGCTAGGACTATCGATTGCCCGGGAAATAGTAAAAGCGCACGGGGGCACGATCCAATTGGAGTCGGAACTGGGCCAAGGGACCCAGGTGACGTTCACCCTGCCGTACAGCCATGAGGAGGTAGCCCCATGATCGAGAAGCTGAAGACCGGTGTGCTGACCTTCCTCGTGCTGCTCAGTATTCTCCTGAGCTATCTGCTCGCCTACAGCTATCCGAAGTACGATCCGGTGGTTCCCGAGGAATACATCAAGACCGATACGCTGGGCACGCAGATCCCGCTGCCGGACATGCTGTTCCCGGATCAGCTCGTAGTGCACCTCGGAGGAGACCAGCATACCGTCCTGTACGCCAATTCGGCGCGTCCGCAGTACCGGGAGATCCTCAGTATCGTGAACCAGCGGTATATGCAGAACTTCCGCCAAACGACCCTCGCCGCCCTGGGCTTGAACTGGGACGACGTGAGGAGCAAACGCCCCGGTCTCGAAGTGCGGTTCCGTGACGGACTGCCGCTGGACGTGCTCCAGGAGGTTATGCAGATCAAGGGCGAACTGCCTGCGGAGGGCGACCTCATCACACGGATCTGGGTCTTCGCCCAGGAGAATAACGAGGTGCGGACGATCCTCTTCACCGATACGGCAAGTACGCTGTATGAGGCGGAAGCCAACTTCTCGGTGAAGGATATCGAGAAGTTCGTGAAGGTGGAAGAAGGCTATATGCCGTACAAATATACGGCGCAGGATTATTACCTGCCGACCGGCAATCTGGCGGTAACAAGCCCGACGATGGTATACACCCAGCTGACCGAAGACCAGCTGAAGCGGACCTTCTTCGTCGATCCGGCACTGACCCGGTCCTTGACCGAATGGGACGGATCGGATATCTATATGGACGGCACGCGCGGACTGCAGATGCGCGGCGAGCAGCGCTGGCTGACGTATTCCGATCCCGCAGCGCCGTCGGTGGACAACAAGGAGGATCTGAAGGACAACCTGCGCTCGGCCGTCCAGTTCATCAACCAGCATGGGGGATGGAATGGAACCTACGGCCTGCAGAAGCTCCCTCAGCAGCTGCTTCCGAGCAGCGGGGCCTTCGTGTTCCGCCAGTATTATGATTCTTATCCCGTGCTCGGCAAGCGCGGGGAGAATATCGGTTTCATCAAGATCGCGGTGCAAAAAGGCATCGTCTCCAGCTACGAGCGATCGACGATGGTGCCCGATGCGCGCAGTACGGTACGCAAGGAGGTGCTGCTCCCCGGGGGAGAAGCACTGGATGCCAAACTGAAGGCGTACGCCAGGATCGCTCAGGTCTACTCCGTATTCCCGGCGTACCGGCCCGTGGTAACGGAACGGACCATCCAGCTCGTGCCCGGCTGGGCAGCCGAGCTGCGCGACGGATCGTATGAGTTTATCGAATAGCCGCGGGATGGCAAGCTGCAGGATGGAAGCTGCAATCGCAGGAGGGGAGGTCTTCGGCGGATGGACTGGGGCCGGGCCAAGACCATATTGATACTGTCATTTCTCATCTTGAATATACTGCTCGCGTTCCAGCTCGTAACCAGCCGGGCGGATCTGCTGGAGTTCGAGGCGAACAACAGCGGGGTGGCGGAGGAGCTGCAGAAGCTCGTGAAGCTCAAGAACATCCAGGTGCCGGCGGATATTCCGAAGGACGTGCCGAAGCTGCGGGAGATCGTCGTGAAGTTCGACGAGAGCCTGGCGGTGGACGCCCCGAAGCCGCTTGCGGCGCCCCTGCGCTTCGATCCGCTGATCAACCGGAGCGGGTTCAAGGATATGCTCGCGAAGACCGGCATTCCGAGGACGGAGGCTTACGAGTATGACCCGGTAGGAAGCACGGGCGGTACGTACGTGTTCCAGCAGATGTACGGCAGGCTGCCGATGTTCGATGTGCAGCTGAAGCTGGTGGAGCAGGGCGGGCTCGTGGGTTCGTACACCCAATCCTATGTAGAAGTCCAGCCGCAGGGAGAAGGCGGCGGAGTCAAGGAGCAGAAGGTGATTACGGCCTATATTGCGCTGCGGCGCCTGATCGAGAATTATTTGCCGAACGGGTCGGTGATCCGGGGTGTGCAGCTGGGGTATCACGAACAGATATCGAACTCGCAGACGCGCAACATGTGGCCGTCTTGGCGGGTGTCGCTGGGCAATGGGCTGACGTATTACGTTCATGCGCTGAACGGGGCGGTGGAAGAACCGCTGAATCCAAAAAGCAGGCAGTAAGGGGAAATGAAGCTATGGGTATACGATTTACGGTGCTGGCCAGCGGGTCAACGGGCAACGCGATGGTAGTCTCGACCGATGAAGGCAAGGTGCTCATCGATGCGGGTCTCAGCGCCAAGAAAGTCGAGCAGGAGCTGAAGGAGAAGGGCATGGCGCTAAGCGAGATCGACGCGGTGCTCGTGACCCATGAGCATTCCGACCATATCAAGGGACTCGGGGCAATCGCACGCAAGTACGATCTGCCGGTCTATGCGAACGAGAAGACGTGGGAGGAGCTGGACCGCAGCATCGGCGAGATCGCCGAGAGCAACCGCTGCGTGATGCAGACGGGCGAGATGCGCGAGTTCGGCGACCTGCAGGTGGAGTCGTACGGCATCTCGCACGATGCGGCGGAGCCGGTGGGGTACTGCTTTTATCAGGGGGAAGAGAAGCTGAGTCTGGCGACCGACCTCGGGTACATGAGCTCCAAGGTCAAAGAAAAAATCCAGGACAGCGATGTGCTTATCCTGGAATCGAATCACGATATCGAGATGCTGCGGATGGGGCGCTACCCCTGGAACGTGAAGCGCCGCATACTCGGGGACATGGGTCACTTGTCCAACGAAGCGGCGGGCGAAGGCCTCGTCGATGTCATGACGACGAAGACCAAGCGGGTGTATCTCGCGCATCTCAGCCTCGATCACAACATGATCGACTTGGCCAAGCTGACGGTGAATAACATGGTAGAAGACCGGCTGCAGCCGGACGATCACCGGGCGAAGCTCATGAGCACGTACCACAACCGGGCGACGGAGTGGGACCGGGTGGGCGAGGAGTAGACGGCAGGGCATGGAGCCTGCCTTCGGACGCTAATGTGATGCGCAAAGGATGCTGTTGGTCCTCGGTTCCGAAGGTGCTGCCTTAAGCCTGTGCGGCAGCAGGGGGCGTCTCCACGGCGCCCAGATCCTCTGGCGTGTCGATGACCTCCAGCCCTTGGGCCTTGGCGGCCAGCTCCGCGACGGAGAGCAGTCCTTTGTCGGCCAGCAGTTCGATCAAGGCGCTGAGCACCAGGGTCTGGCGGTAATGCTCTTCCTTCAAGTCGGCGATCTTGCCGATCCATTCGATCTCATCCAGATGGCTGTGAACGCGGTTATTGCTCGTGGTCATGGCTCTCTTCCTTTCGCTTCTGGGGATGCTTCCTCATGTTCTTAGTCTAGTCTATCAGGAGGAGAATCATTCCTCTTTTCTCTAATTGTTTGTACTGCTAGGGTTACGGTACAATGGATGCACAAGGTATGGAACCGGATGGATCCGCTCGGGAGCGGCAGCCGGACGGGATCTAAGGGGGCGGCAGAGTGGGTTTGTTCGACGATGACGATTTCTATACAACGAAGGTATCGCTGCCGCGCCGGGATACTTGGCGTACGCCGGACCGCCGGGGACGCCGGATCAGGTCCATGGGGCCGCTTCCCGTCTGGCTGCTGCCGGCTGTGGGAGCGGCGATCCTGCTCGCTGTGCTCATCTGGGCGTTCAGCGGCGGGGAGCCTGCGGAGAGCGAGTTCCTCAGCGCCGAGACGATGGCTGTGATGGCTCCGCCGGCAGCGGAAGGGGTCAGCGATGACCGGCGGCGCAGCGACACGGTGGTGGGGGCCACCGCCAAGGTCGCGCCGACGGTGGTCAGCATCGTAGGCTCGCACCGGGAGGACGAGAGTGAAGACGATCCCAAGAGCGGAGCGATGGGGCTCGGCTCCGGCGTGATCTTCAGCCGCTCGGGCGACAAGGTGCGCATCGTGACGAACAATCACGTCGTCGAAGGATTCACGCAGCTCGACGTCGTGTCCATCTCTGGCGAGAAGCGCCGGGCGACACTGCTCGGACGCGACCAGATCACGGACCTCGCCGTGATCGAGATGGACGGCGCCGGGATCAAGCTGCTCGCCGAGTTCGGCGATTCGGATGCGCTGCAGCCGGGGGAGACGGCGATTGCCGTCGGCAATCCGCTCGGCATCGGCTACGCGCCGACAGTGACGCAAGGCATCATCTCGTGGCCGAAGCGCACGATTCCCGTCACCCTCGGCAAGGAGGGGGAGTTCGACTGGGAGATGGACGTCATCCAGACGGATGCGGCCATTAACCAGGGCAACAGCGGCGGGGCGCTCGTGAACCTGGAGGGGAAGGTCGTCGGCATCAACACCATGAAGGTGGCTGATATGGGCGTGGAAGGGCTCGGCTTTGCGATTCCGATCAACCAGGTCAAGGGCGTGATCGACACGCTGATCAAGGATCAGAAGGTGAAGCGTCCGTACATGGGCGTCGTGACACAGGATCTGCAGGCCTACGCAGGTACGGAAGGGCTCAAGCTGCCTTCGGACGTGAAGAAGGGCGTGCTCGTGCTGGACGTCGTCGGGCCGGCCAAGGATGCGGGACTGAAGAGCAGCGACGTGATCGTCGAGCTGGACGGCAAGCCGGTGGACAGTACGCTGGCGCTGCGCAAATACATCTACGGCCATAAGCAGATCGGGGAGAAGCTGCAGGTGACCTACTACCGCGGAGCGAAGAAGACCTCCGTACAGCTGGAGCTGGAGGAGCTTCAGGAGCGGTAAGGAGGGGGCTGGCCGGGGACGGCTGGGTCAAGAGAGCCGCTGCTCTCCGCAGGCTCGGGATAAGGCAGGCGGAACAGCGGCTCCAGAAGGTGGCATTTCCGTGAACGGGTGAAACTGGCGGTTGTTAGCATGGCCCCTTTTGGGGTACACTAAGAACACAAGGTTTGCGCTTGTCACAGGCGCGGCACAAGAGAGATAAAGGGGTTTCGGTTATGCACGTGGTATGCAAAGAACATTTGGAACTGGCCATCGATATGTTCGTTGATGAGTACGAGGATGCGCCGGATATCGTGGATCTCGACGAAGTGGAGTTCAAGGCTTGGGAAGCGCCGTCCCACTGCGAGCGGTGCGCGGGTCCGGGACGTTTTCTGGTCGTTTGACGTTACAACCAACCATATAACCATACACACCGAAGAAGAAGGCTGGCCTGGGGCGGCCTTCTTTTTTGTATAGAAGAGGGGTTCTCGAAGGATGAACATACAGATGATTACGGTCGGCAAGCTCAAGGAAAAGTACCTCGTCGAAGGGATCGCCGAATATACGAAGCGGCTCGGCCCCTACGCCAAAGTGTCGATCGTCGAGGTGCCCGACGAGAAGACGCCGGAGACCCTCAGCGCCGCGGAAGAGGCGCAGGTGAAGCAGCGCGAGGGCGAGCGCATCCTCGCGAAGGTGAACGAGGGCGCCTTCGTCATCGCCCTCGCGATCGACGGCAAACCGCTCTCGAGCGAAGACCTCGCACGGCAGCTGCAGGACCTCGCCACGTACGGGCGCAGCTCCGTGGCGTTCGTCATCGGCGGCTCGCTCGGCCTCGCCCCCGAGGTGCTGGCGCGCGCCGACCTCAAGCTCTCGTTCGGGCGCATGACGCTGCCCCACCAGCTCATGCGGCTCGTACTGGTGGAGCAGGTGTATAGGGCGTTTCGGATTATGCGGGGGGAACCGTATCACAAGTAAGGGCAAGTTTCTATGCTATGTATTACAATAACATGTTATCAATTGTAGGTTTGTGTAAATTATAGTATTATAAACAAAAATAGTATATTTTACCTAAAGGTTGTGAGAAAAGATATGAGTATTAGCTTACCTTCACGCTATGAGAGTTTAGATGAAGCTTATCGAGGTCGATTAATACCAAATGCTGAACTGCTAAATTTGGTAAATCGCGCAAATAAATCAATACAGATTAGTGGTGGTATTCGGTTTCTACCGCTATATGGAGAAAGTGGTGCCGGGAAAACATCTGCTGCCCGTGAAATAAGCACCCATATCCCAAGTGCATATACCTTTGTCCTAGGTAGAGAAGATATAGAAATAAAGGAATCACTGCTAACAAGGATCAAAAGAGAAAGGGATCATACGGTAGGAAAACTGTTGATTGCTATTATTGATCAATACGAAGAAAACGTTGTAGGTAAGGAAAAGATTCCAACTCAGTTTGTTGAATATTTGAGCCTTTTTGACCGAGGTGAACTAAGTCAAACACCGATTATCTTCATTTGGTTAACGACTAGTTTAGATTTTCAAAAAATGCTGGTGAAAGCAACTTCCCGGAATAGAAGAATTTTACTACATGATAGCTTTGTTATTACTGGTCCTAACAAGCTTGAATGGCCAAAAATTATTGATGAAACATTCAGTTTTCATAATAGTGACAAGTCGTTGGCTGATTTTGAGATTATCGATGAAGATGTAAAGAGAATTAGCATAGATCACCATACCATTGGGAGTGCCATGGAGGAAGTGGGAGTGAGTCTTGCTGATAATCTAATTGATATTCACAATCTATCAGAATACCAAGTAATACTAATGTGGCCGGTGTCGGATGCTCTTCGAACCCAGCGAGTCTTGCAATTCTCTAAAGCCCGAGAAGGTTACAAACTTAATTGGGAAGCTTGGCACAGAGAATTAAATGCCGAGGATCGGGCCCAGCTACCTTTGAAGGAATTGAACCGCACGCGTCTTTATTTTGACGTAAGGATAATACCTATACGCGCTGCAGACCTCCATAGGTTATGTAATGACTTAGAAAACCCAGAGGGTACATATGGCGACTCTTATGTTGGAAGGTTTACGAGAACCCATTTTTATCAAGTCATAGCGGATAAATGGGATGAATATGAATATACTCCATTAAAGGAGAGAGAGTCCAAACGGGCCGAAGAAGCAAGAATTTGGTATGAGAGTGTTACAACTAAGCCAACCCAGCTTGGAAGAAGAATAGCAAGAGTTTTTAGATCAAGCGGACTTGAGGCTACATATGAATATACCCTAACTTCTGGATATAGTTCGGTAAGGGCTGACATTTTCATAAAACGCCCTGGTTCTCAAAAGCCGAAGGTAATAATTGAAATTAAGGCCTTTTCAGCTGAAGCAACCATGCCATCTTCTATAAAGGACGCTATAAAAGTTACATTGAGAAGACATGCGCAATTTGCTGGTTTCTTGCAAAGACAATAAAGGGCACCTGCTTAATGAAAACTGAACTGCACCCCGTCAAGTAGACAGTACAAAAAATAAAAATCAATTAAGCGGCCTTGGTCCTGTATTCCATCGGACTGAGGCCGTTTAGTTTCGCTTGCAATTGTGTACGTTATTGTAAAAGTGGATGTAGGCCTCAATGTCCTTTTCGAGCTCCTCAAAGGTTTGGTAATTATGTAAATAATACTTCTCGCATTTTAGAGTTCCCCAGAAAGATTCCATGGAGCCATTATCGATGCACCGCCCAACCCGGGACATACTCTGAGTTAGTTAATCGCCTGTTTGGTTTTCCTGCACATGTGCAGGGTTAATTGGCGATATCCAAAGGTGCATTCCACTTTCTCATAGATGGTCATCATAATCATATTGATGCGCAAGGCAATAGTGAACGATATCGATCCGTTCTTCCCACGTTGTCGAACGACTCTTTGTCATAGCTTTTGCTTCCCCTTTGTAGGCTTTAAGCTGCTATTCGATATACCGCAACGGTCTATGCAAATGAGTCCAACATTGGGGTACATCTGAAATTTCCACACAGTAAATGGTTTGAAGATAGGAGTGGAGAGACAAGACTGAATTGTGTATCATGATTTCGTGGATTTGGGAGGGAATTCGGGGAACTAGAGAATCCTCTCGTTTGCGATACTCATCCAATGGTAGAAACATACGGAGTGTCTTTCGATAGGAAGTTCGTTTAGGATATCGTGGCATGCTTCCGGCGTCGTATTTAGAAAGACGAACCTGGTCGAAATGATCGGATATGAGAGGATAGGCATCCAATTGTAGGATGGCAAACTTCTCACAGGGTTCTCGTCGAGAATACATATGTAGCATTTGCTTGCAGAGCCGCAGCGTAGGCCATAGGAACACATGTTGATCAAGGAACGATCGAAACTGGCCAACGGTCGTGTCCGTATCCATCATTTCCGTTGAGATTTTTAGATGTGCATTTAGAATCACTGTATTTCCATTTGTCAGATGTACTTCTTTTTCCGTGCGGCGTTCACCTTCCGGATTCGGATGAATAACATTACTAGCGAAAAGCGTATCTGAATCGGCAATGGAGGCCAAATTCACGACTCTTGTGAAATGGTACAGGGATTTTCGTTCCGGTTTATTTGTAATATGCTGTATAACCTCTGTCTTCATACGAGCCTCCTATCCGAATTACCGGGGATCATCTTGGATGAATTAAGTTCAAAGATGACCCTAAACAAGAATCAAATCACCATCGTTAATTTATCCGGCCGCATAGACAAAGATTCAGAACAATGTAATGGAAACATGGATGTTGCTCCGACCATTGCTCCAGATGGGTTGGACGCTACAATGGATAATTGAAATTGGAACGGAAAAAATCATCATTCTACAGTCAAAATACAGTTTACTATGCTATCTTTTCTACCGGGATCTTCGGTCAAATAAAAGAAGCTAGATCAGCCCCAATAACCTCCATGATTTCTTCTACCATCCATTCCACCGAACGGTTTTGAGGGTTCCGGCTCCACTGCAAAGCCGACCCGAATATACCCCAACTTACAACGAGTGCCTTAGTTTCCACTTTATCACGAGAATGGCCATGCGTATTCGCCTCATGTAACCATTTCAGCAGGAGTCGATGAAGCTTCTTATGAATGGCATTTTCAAATATGGTTTCAAACTGTTTGTCTCCGGGCGTACTGTGCTGTCGGGCCTGCAATAGAAAATCGAAGATCGTTTGAATAAGGATTCGCAAATTTTTGGCATTGAAGCTTACATCTTCTGGTAGTCTGCCATTTACAAAAATTTGGAATTTCTCTGTTTTCCAATATTCAAGAAAATCATATTTATCCTGGAAATGCGCATAGAATGTTGTTCGATTTACAGCTGCCTGCATTGCAATATCATGTACAGAAATGGAATAAAAGTTCCTCTTCTCCCCAACCAATTCGTTAAAAGCCTGGACGAGCTGTTGACGGGTTCTTATTACACGCGGGTCATCAGGATTGACTGACATGTGGCTCCCTCTTTCCCTTGAACTCAAATAACAGACAAAAGGATTAATGTGTAGGTAACACAACAAAAACAGCTTTCTGCAGGTTGTTTGCATGGGCGTAATTCTTTTATCTTCTACTTATACGATTATGATTGCACAAACCAAATCGTATGGCAAGAAGCCCAATTACGATATATAAACGAAAGGATGCATGCAGAAATGATTGTTGTTACCGGTGCCAACGGAAATTTGGGAAGGAAGATCGTTGAGGAACTTCTCGGGCGTGTTCCTGCGGGGGAAATTGGTGTGAGTGTCCGGGATGTGAGCAAGGCACAGGATCTAAAAGAACGCGGAGTTCGTGTTCGGCAAGGAAATTTCGACGATTCCGAAAGTCTCCTTCACGCCTTTGAACAAGCGTCGCAAGTTCTCATTGTCTCTTCCAACGCTTTGGATGGAGAAGAGGCTGTTCGCCAGCATCAAACCGCCATTGATATGGCTAAGAGGGCTGGGGTGGACCGAGTGCTGTACACGAGCCATATGGGTTCATCTGCGATATCACATTTTCCCCCCATGCTCACCAACGCGGCTACAGAAGAGATTCTGAAATCTTCAGGGATGGCCTTCACGTCGCTACGATGCGGTTTTTTTGCCACTTCAGCGTTATTGATGATCAGCGATGCCTTGAAAACGGGGGAATTCATAGTCCCGGAAAGCGGCCCGATTGCCTGGACGACTCACTCGGACCTGGCTGCAGTTACAGCGGCTATCTTGACAGAGGGGAAGCTCGACGGGATGACCCCTCCTCTTACGGCCTCTGAAGCGATTGATATGGAAGGGGTCGCATCGATTGCTTCCAAGATCTTAGGCCAACCGATTCGGCATATGGTTGTGTCCGACGAAGAATATCGGAACCGCTTGACGTCTCATGGAATGCCGGAAGCGATCATCAACCTGCTTACGGGTATCTTTCAAGCAAGCCGGCAAGGGGATTTCTCGCAAATCGATCCCGCATTGCAAAACCTAATCGGACGCCCTCCGATCAGATTCCAAGATTTTTTAAAAGACTCGATTCCCCAATAAAAGGGTTCATTTGGATAAGTGATAATGGAAGGGAGCTTTTGCTTGGGAAAAACAAAAGCCCCAGCCACCTTACTGGTGGATGGGGCTACGGTTAAAAGCTGCTTGGGAAGCTCTGCAGGTCAAAATGGGATTCGATTCGTACTTATTACATAGTCATGTTCGGCTGCCCACTTCACAAGACCAATCCAGAAATGTTCACAAGCTGAAACGATCTTTGAAGGTTGTGCTAACTCTCCGGACATAACCATTCGCGCAACAGGGTCGAATCCTTCTGGACGGCCGGGCAGTTCCAATGCCTCAGGCAGAACCATGGAGCCAGTCGAGAAAAGGTTTTGGTTGTGTAACCCGACTAACATAGCTCCGTATTGGGCAAACTCCATTGCCAAGTAAGGCAGGTAGGTATGGGGACCATGTAAACTGACATTTCGTAGCTTCCCAATAAACTCGTACATTTCCCCTACAAGGACTTCATTGATTGCATGCCGGAAATCTTCCTTTGTTGGTGATTCGGCAGCTTCCTTCAATTTCGGGAAAAAGCCCTCAGGATCATACAGGCTAAGTTGGGAAAAGAATGGCCCATGCGTCAATGGCCAGCTGTCCTCAACCGTAGAGGCGGTTGTAAGGAGAACGTCCGCACTAAGGACGTTCACTTCTGCTTTCCAAGGACCAGCCGACCATTCATAGCTAAAATCTACGGATTCGCTTGATTCACGTAGTACGCAAAACATCTCGATGTCCGAGAAAGGGCCGTCTGTACCTCTGGCAACAGAGCCGTAGACCCCGATGGCAAGGATTTTTTCTCCGTACACCTCGTGTAATCTCGAAGCGATTTCATGGCAGATTTGTAGTCTTTCGGTCCGAGAAATAGTTGCAGGTCCATTCATGTGCATTCGTGTACATCTCCCTTTGATTGATTTGGGTGAATAGTCACTAACACATGGATGGAGGACCTCGGGCTTAACGGGGCACTTTTTTTGGATGCATTGGTGTTCCTCCTGTAAGGCACTATTATGGAAATTCTACCCAAAACTATTTGTTTTAGCAAGGTATGGATTGGCGGTATACAAAAGATATTATACAGATGTCCTATTAGTCTGAAGCGCGGCGCAAGCGAGAATCTCTTCGGTCGTACGGATTCTGCCAATACGCGGGAAGATGACCTTGCTCACGTGCTCATGTTCCGCCTCGCTGAAGCCGGTCATGGCGTCTATCGCAAAAACCACCTGATATCCATGGGCGAAAGCTTCACGTGCTGTGGTATCTACACCGATACCCGAAGCAATGCCGCAAAGCACGATCGTCGTGATGCCCCGTCGGCGCAGCTGCTGATCCAAGTCTGTTCCATAGAATGCTCCCCATTGGCGCTTCGTAATTAAATGGTCGGTGTCGGTGACGCCAATCTCGGGTACAATCTCATCCCAGCCAGGCACCAGATTGAGGGCTGGAGGGGCCTGATCCAGCAGCGGACGAGGCATATCTTTGAAGTCTTTCGTAGATACGCGAACAAGCCCTACGAAAGCGCCTGCCTCGCGGAAAGCTTGAACCATAGCGGCGGCGCGGCCGACGACTTGCTCCGCTGAGTGAGGGGCATAGTGAGATCCAATCCATTTTTGCAAGTCGATTACGATGATGGCCGTCTTAGGAAATGAAAACAAAAGTTCTTCCAAGATCAATCACACTCCAATTCAGAAATTGAGCAGGCCCTTGTTTGACTTCTAGTATAATAATTTGAATTAAGGGTCAATTGACTCTATGTTCATAATTTTGTACTATGAGTTTAAAGTTGTCAAGAGGGGATACTTGAGGATGATCGTAACCAAGCAGGACATCATTCGTTCGGCTTCTAACATGTTTAAAGAAAAGGGGTTTCTGGCGACATCGATTCAGGAAATCGCGCAGGACTGCTCCATTGCCAAGGGGTCAGTGTACAAATATTTTCCGTCCAAAGAGGACTTACTGTGCGCGGTTTTCGACGAGTGCCAGACGGTGTATTTTGATCGGGCCGAGAGCCTGCAACAAACGGGGACGGGTACTCCCAAAGAGAGGCTCGTGAAACAGATTGTATTTCGCTTTCAGTATTTTATTGAATACCGTCACATTATGGTCGACTTCATAGAACTTCCGATTACGCAGTTCGCGACGTTCCAATCGCTGAGGAATCACGTTCGTGCCCGCATGATGGAGTGGCATAGGTCTTGGCTTCTTGAAGTCTATGGCGAGAGAATCGAGCCGTTTCTCTGGGACCTCATCTTTATATACCGCGCGATCCTGAAGGACTACCTGCAGCGCATCGTCTTCGAATCGAAGCTGCTGTCCATAGAGGATACGGCTTGGTTTATCGTCGATAAACTGGATGCACTAGTCGAGCATATGTCCAGGTCAGGTTCGAAGGGGCTGCTTGGGCGAAGTGCTTTTGATACATTCATTCACTCGGGTTCAAACGACTGGAATAACGAAAAAGAACGGATGGTCGAGGAGTTGTTCGACAGAGTGGCTGCGCTGCTAGAGGCATGGCCAGGCGGGACTGCCCGGCGGAAGGAGCTGCAAGAGATTGCCCAGCTGCTGGGGGCGGAGATTACTCAGGATCGGCCCAGGAGGCCGCTCATTCAGGCACTTTGCGCCTACTTGGAACAAGAGCGGGAACTGAGAAGCCCGGTCATTCAGTTAAAGCAGATTGTTCTGGAAGAGTTAGAGCCGTAGGCTATCGCAGCGTAAAAAGTACGAAAGGAGCAGCCGCGGCATGCTCCTTTCGTACTTTTTACCATTACATCGGTGTCCCTTCTTAAGCAAAATGCTGGGCTATATTGGTTAGGTATTCCACTTCATCCGTATGTTCTTTCATATGAATGAGCATCTTGGCATCTTCGCCTACTACATACCGGAATTGATTGGTACCGTCTGTGGCCGCTTGGTATATGGTTTCGGCAACCATTTCTGGAGGGGAGGCGTAGGACGGGTGTTTCTCCATCTCACCCAATTTACTCCGAAATGCAGTAGTAAATGGCTTATAGTCTGTTAATGCATCATTAAAAAAGAACTCCATCGATCTTCCGCCAAAGTCCGTTTGAATAGCGCCGGGTTCAATCAATTTCACTTTGATGTTCTGTGATGCTAATTCATAAGAGACCGACTCGGAGAAGCCCTCCACCGCAAATTTGGATGAATGATATAGAGACATCGTAGGAAAGGTCACTTTGCCGCCCATAGAAGAGATATTGATCAGCAGGCCTTCTTGATTGGATCTAAAGTGCGGCAGCATGGCTTTCGTCACTCGGATCAGACCAAAAACGTTCACTTCAAACTGTCGTCTGATCTGCTCTTCCGTAGCTGCTTCGATAAGACCCATTGTTCCATACCCCGCGTTATTAAGAAGAACATCAATTTTGCCAAACCGCTCAATCGCCTCTGCTAACGCAGGTTGAATCGTATCTTCTTTCTCGACATCGAGCCTAAGCACCAACACATTATGTAATGAATTAAATTCCGTTTCCTGCTCAGGCGAGCGCATCGTGGCTGCTACGTTCCATCCTCTTTGGGCAAAATATTTTACTGTAGCTCTGCCAATGCCCGTTGAAGCACCCGTGATAAATATCGTTTTCATAACATTCCTCCTACACGTTTTGGGAGCGTTCCATCATCAACATGTTTGTACCCATGTTATTTCGTAATCGTTCGGATTCCCTACGTTCAGCCCTGCCCTTGCACTAGCTTCTCCAAGTTCACCACCCCCTCGGCAATGGTTGTAAGTTTGGCCTTATACTCTTCAATACCAATTTGGATGCAGATGATCTGTGCCGGATGCATGTCATCTTTATAAAGCGAATATTGCCCAAGTAATTGATCCAGCTTTTTTTGTGATTCCTCCTGGGCTTGCTTCAACCAACGAATTACCTTGTCATACCCAACGAATTCGCCAAAATAAAGCCTCATCATCAAATCAGATTTCCGGATACTGTCTCCTTCAAGCGGGGCAAGTAAATAAGCGTTAAAATGATCCCTTCCTTTAGGCGTTATGTTTAGGAGATTTTTGTTAGGCTTACCGTCCTGGAGTACATTTTCCTTAGTGATCAACCCCTCCTTTTCCATGCGAGCCAGTGTAGGATAAATGGTTCCATAGCTGGAACTATAGAAATTGGAGAATACATCCTCCAATAACTGCTTGATTTGGTATCCGGTCAATGCTTCTTTCATAAGCATGCCTAGAATAACATCCTGACTGTTCAAAATGGGGTCCTCCCTGACATGTAGAAATATTTGTATATTGTGACCATAATATATCAGACCGATATATATCGTGTCAATATATAAACTGAAGAGGGTATCCCTTAGCCAGTTTCATGGTGGATAAATCTTATTTTCTGTATAATAATTCAGTTATATAAGACGCATTTAACAACGTAACATGCCGCTGGTATGGGTAATTATTAGTAAAACACCTGAGGCGGCGATGAAGATGGATAAGACGTCAACAGAGATCGAACGCTTGAATGAAGCCATG
>NZ_JAQAGY010000040.1 GCF_027533645.1 Paenibacillus caseinilyticus | reverse complement strand
GTTTGGTGATGATGGCGGAAGGGAACCACGCGTACCCATCCCGAACACGAACGTTAAGCCTTCCAGCGTCGATGGTACTTGGACCGCAGGGTCCTGGGAGAGTAGAACGTCGCCAAGCCAAATCAAGGTCCTGATCAGTTTTTAGCTGATCAGGACCTTTTTGTATTATAGCATCTGATTTTTAGATGGAAGGGGTTATGAGGGTAGAATTATTTGGTGGCACTCTGTCAATCAGCTGAGTGACAAGAAAGAAAAAGCCCTGGGGTTCGTAGGGCTTGGTGGAAAGAGAGGGGGGAATTAGTAGGGACTGTGGGGGGGGGAGGTTTTTTAGACTGAGAGGGTGACTACGGTCGAGGAATAAATTGATGGGGACTCATAGTGGGGTAAGCAATGAAGTCATTTATATAAACATTCATTGAGGGAGGTGGCACTAACAAAAGGAGATGGATAGCGAAGTCATTTGTTCAAAGGATCCCGGTATGAGGGCGCGCGCATAAGACAGCTTCCCTCAAAAGGGATGGAGGGCCAGAAACAAGACTGACGATTCTGTTGGAGTGGGAGTTACACGATGCTTTGGGGCCCCTT
Source organism: Paenibacillus caseinilyticus (assembly GCF_027533645.1). Classification (GTDB taxonomy): domain Bacteria; phylum Bacillota; class Bacilli; order Paenibacillales; family NBRC-103111; genus Paenibacillus_G; species Paenibacillus_G caseinilyticus. The sequence goes on along the minus strand of NZ_JAQAGY010000040.1, from coordinate 39,258 downwards.
GTTCAATGATATTGTATCAAACCTCTTACCAGCCTAGGGTTAAGGTTTCGCAAAGAAAGCGTAAGGGATTTGTAAATATGGCTTGTACATAGATGACTGGTTCTTTTGATTGTGGGAGTGCCCTGGAGGGTAATAATAGGAGGTGCTTCAATAAGTTTTATAAAAAGGAGTCGATACCCATGGCAAAAGTTGCTTTTTTACTTGGTCCGGCATTTGAAGATAGCGAGATGCAAAAACCTTATGATGCGCTTCGCGAAGCAGGCCATGAGGCCGTAATTATAGGGTTGAAGGCCGGAGAGAAGTTGGAAGGCAAGCAGAAGCAAGCCAGTTATGTAACAGAGCTAGCGATAAAAGATGCGAATCCGAGCGAATTTGATGCGGTGGTGATTCCAGGCGGTTCTTCTCCGGAAGCGTTGAGGCTCGATCCACTCGTACAATCGTTCGTACATGTTATGGACGAGGTTGGCAAGCCGATCGCCGCCATTTGCCACGGCCCGCAGATTCTAATATCAGCGGGACTGCTGCAGGGGCGTATCCTGACAAGTTATCCGCCGCTTCAGGATGATATCACAAATGCGGGAGCTGCTTTTCAGGATAAAGAGGTCGTAGTCGACCGTAACCTGATCACTTCCCGTACGCCGAAGGATGAGCCGGCTTTCATACGTGAAACCCTGAAGGCGCTTGAGTCTGTTGCCAGTGTTCATTCCCAGCGGAACTAGAGCGGAAAAGTCCCGTACTCTAGCATAGGAAAAAGAACCCCCCCAAAAAAATCGCCTCGAACCCGGTTGAATGGCCGGGAACGAGGCGATTTTTTTCGAGAGCAGAATTCAAGGGGATTCGTAATTCTGGCGGATGCTCAGCTGCCAATAGGGGAAAATATACTGCCGTCCCAAGGCAGCCCCTTCTCAAACCGCTTCTTGTCATGGTGGCGCTGCAATGCAAGAAAATCAAAGTCATACATATCCCAAATCCGGCAGGGACGCGCATCCGAGGCTGTACGTTGCAAAATCTCATTCACTGCCCGGCGGGCCGCCTCGTTGGCTCCTTCCATGGTCGCGAGGTCCGTATTGGTTTTGACGTAATCGGCGGCGAGAAGAAGATTGGGAATCCGCGTATATGCATTCGGCCGGAGCTCCCAGGTATATACTTTATTGACGAGCAGAGGCTCCAGATTGGTGCTGGCTCCCCATGGATTCGGCATATGAATATCCTCATCAAGGAACCAGGAGTGAAGGTTATCATCCGTTAGAACTTCTTGTCCGGAGACATTGAGGCTCTGCTTCAGTTGGAACCATACCTCCTGCATAATCTCTTCCTTGGTGCAGGTTTTGGCCGATTTGCCGTATACGGGTCCCGGCGCTTCCCAATCGGAAACATCTACGGAAAGTACCCCCCTTACTTGTCCGTCGCCATATCCGCTTAGGGGAAAGTCGGGCCAGAACTGTGCCTGGGATATGGAAGTAAGCGCCCAAGGGGAATCCATATAAATCATATGGCCGTGAATCAGCGGGACATCTTCTTTAAAATAAAACTGAATCCCATTCATCCACTCCACATCGTCGGAGAGCAGTTTGATGCCGGCGAGCGTAGGATCGGTCTGGAGCATCGCCGGAGTGACCAGAGGAGCCATAACTTCCACAGGGAGAGAGCAAATGTAGTAGTCACCGTGCACCTCCTCGGCGATCCCATTCTGCGTAATGGTGGCGCCGGTAATGACCCCGTTCTCACATGAGATCGCTTCTACCTTCGCGTTCAGGTGATAATCTACGCCCATATGGCGCAGGTAACTAAGCCAAGGGTGAAGCCAGACTTCATTGGTAGGCCCATCCAACAGCCGGTCTGCGCTTCCTCCGGGCCGTACCATATCCAGCATGATCTGGGCGCCGACTTTTCCTACGGTACAGGTATTGGCTTCTTTTGCTTTGGCAGCTACAAGAATCCGGGTCATCCCTGCAAAGACGCGCTGGAAGTTTGGGGATTGCTCTTCCGCATCAATAAAACTCCACCAAGGCGTATTCTGATATTCCTCAACCCGGCGTTCATCACAGCTCGTCATTACCTGCCAAATACGGCTTACATAATGTTCGACTTCGGCTTCCGTCAATCCCAGATTGTTGTCGAATAGCGACCGGAACAAATCCTTCAAGTCGGTGAGCGAAGTAGGGAATTCGGTAAGGAACTCTACAGGGGGGCCGTCCGTTCTGGCGAGCCCAAGGCGGGTGCCTTCCGTAAGATTATCGGCAACATAGCCGTCCCCGTAAGGTATGCGCTTCATCGTATCGATAATATGTTTATAGAAGCGGGGGAAGAAGCGGAACCCATGCTCCCCCGGCAGGTCGTAGCGGCCTTCCGTACCGCTGTCAGGCACGGGCATCGACCTGGCTTTGCCGCCGGGCAGGCGCTTCATCTCGTAAACGGAAACATCAAATCCCCGCTCACTGAGTTCATGAGCGGCACTCATCCCGGCAACCCCGCCTCCAAGTATAATAATTTTCGTTTTCATAGGGTCCTCCCTTACATGACACACCATTCACATCTAGTAACAGTTATATCATAGATTGGGGGGGCGAAGGAATCATATTTTTGACAAGTTACGCATAGGTCTATGGTAGGATATTATTTGCGAGAGTGTCTGTAAATTCAGAAGAAATGCTTCAAATGGATTGTATACCCCATAGGGGTATGATACACTATAAAAAAAGCCAGCAAGGGTGAGAACGATGGACATGGAAGCAAAAACAAGTGCTGCCGCAGCCGAGAATGCGGCACAGGAGGAAGCCTGCTGCACGGCTGCGGGGGAACGGCGCAGTCATCACTCGGCCAAGGTTAAGGATAATCTCGTTTCCCGCCTGAATCGAATCGAAGGTCAAATTCGCGGAGTCAAGGGAATGATCGAGAAAGATACGTACTGCGATGATGTGCTGAACCAGATCGCAGCCATTCAGTCCGCGCTGAATTCGGTGGGTAAAATACTACTGGAAGGCCATATGCGCAGCTGTGTGGTCGAGCGTCTGGAGCAGGGAGACACGGAAGTCATTGATGAGCTGCTGAAAACCATGGGTAAGCTCATCAAGTGATAAGTAATTAGGGGAGAGAAGAGGAGAACCGTTCATGGAAGGGATGCATGAACGTCTGCCTTACCGGATCAGCAACCGGAAGGAGGAACTGCAGCTGGTGGCAGTTCAGGGTCTCCTAAAGACAAGCTGCCAGGCATCGCACCGGAGCAAGGAACGATCCCGCAAGAGTGTGGAGGGTTTCCTCTCTTGGGCGCTGTACAGCGGAGAACGGCAGGCAGGTTTCCTCAGAGCCGTCACGGATGGAGCGACGTACGGCTGGGTACGACGTGATCGTCGATCCGGAGCATCGGGGTAAAGGGAATAGGCAAATGGCTGGTGTTCACCATGCTGAGTCATCCGGCAACAGCGGATATTACGCAGCGGCGGAGTACCCGGGATGCCACGGACTCTAGGAAGCAATACGGCTTCCAGAGATTGGAGCATGATCCGGCGTGCGGAACCAGCCGGGGCAGATGAAAAGGAAAGAGGCATATGCTCTACCCCCGTAGCCGCACGAGAGTATGCGAATGGTGTAGTATCACCCAGCTCTTGGTTGATCCAAGAACTGCAGCATGGAGAGACCGCTGTAGCCTATTCCCTTGGTGGAACTGGCGAGCGAGGGCCGAGATCTCTGATCGAAGCAGGCATCTCCGGGTGAACGTTCGTTCATCGTTAAGTAGTAAGCCCTCATCTTCTTTTGGCGCCGGATGCGTTCCGGCGCTATTTTTTTGTGCATGGAGCCGGAGCCGTGGGCTACGGTATGAAGGAACCAGCAGGTGACGGCGGCCGGGGACATCTCTTCGTCGGTACGGAAGGGGGCTATCTACCGGGTGCTGAGAGTGGGAGATAGCGGACCTTCTGGATTTACAAACATTTAACGTGGATGAAGACTCTCTATAATATTCGCTTGGTATATTGGCTGGGATATGTCCAAGCCCAATAATAGGAGGAGAACCTGCAAATGCGATTCATCCCTTCCCCACGTTTGCTGCTCGGAACGTTCGCTCTGCTGATGGCGGCGCTGCCTGCTCTGCCGGCCGCCGCGGCTAATGAGAGGACGGCCCAGACGTTTCCCGGCTTAGCCGGAGCTGCGAAGAAAAGCATCACCTTGCTTCACACGAACGATATTCATTCCCGCGTGGAAGCCAGCGAGACGGGCATCGGGTACGCGGCCTTGGCGACTATAGCCAAACAGTACAAGGCGGCCAACCCGAATACACTGCTGCTTGATGCGGGAGATACGTTCCACGGCCAGACGATCGCTAACTTGGTGCGAGGCGAAAGTATTGTGAAGCTGATGAACACGGTTGGGTACGACGCGATGACGGCGGGCAACCATGATTTTAACTACGGATATCCCCGTCTGGTGGAATTGGCTGGACAAACCAAGTTCCCCATCCTGTCCTCCAATGCAAAGAAGGCGGACGGGAGCCGCATTCTGAAGTCGTATGTGATCAAGGAGGTGGACGGCATCAAGCTGGGCATCTTCGGCCTCAGCACACCCGAAACGGCGTTCAAGACACATCCGAACAATGTGCGGGGCCTTACTTTTGAAGACCCTGCATTGGAGGCAAAAGCCGTAGTAGGCGAGCTCAAAGGCAAGGTGGATGCCATCATCGCGCTTGCCCATCTCGGCGTCGACGAGTCAAGCACGGATACGAGCATCAAAGTAGCGCAGGCCGTACCGGAGATCGACGTCATCATTGACGGTCACAGCCATACGGAGATGAAGGAGGGGACCCAGGCAGGCAGCGTCCTCATTGCTCAGACCGGGGAGTACCTCAAGAACATCGGCCGGGTGGACCTGACGTTCGAGAACGGGAAGCTGACGGGCAAGACGGCAGGTCTGCTGAGCAAAGAAAGCGTGAAGGAAAGCGGCATCGCGGAGGATCCGGCTATCCTGGAGATCTTGAAAGAGATCAAAAAGGGCCAAGATGCTGTACTCTCCCAGGAAGTCGGCAGCACCTCGGTGAAGCTGGTCGGCGACCGTGAAGTCGTACGCAAGGGTGAGTCCAATCTTGGCAGTCTGATCGCCGATGCGATGCTCAGCGAGACGGGAGCGGACGTGGCGATAACGAATGGAGGCGGCATCCGGGCTTCAATCGAGCCGGGTCCCATCACGAAGGGCGAGGTAGTCACCGTGCTGCCGTTCGGAAATTATATTCAGACGAAGAAGGTCAAAGGCTCAGAGCTCTTGGCTGGCCTGGAGCACGGCCTCTCGGGATATCCGGAGTCCTTCGCCCCGTTCCCGCAGATCGGCGGTATGACGCTCGAGTTCGACGCGGCCAAGCCGGCGGGCAGCCGGGTCGTCTCCGTCCATGTGAAGGGGGTGCCGCTGGTGACGGAGCAGGAATACGTCCTGGCCACGAATGATTTCATTGCGGCTGGCGGCGACAAGTATACCATGTTCAAGGAGCAGCCCGTGCTCGGCGACTATTCGTCCCTGGAAGAAACGCTGATCTCTTACCTGCAGAAGCAGGGGACTGCAACCGCAGCTGCCGAAGGCCGTATTGTAGTGAAAGGGGCTGCTCCATCCGTCCTGCCGGCACCAGCACCGGCAGGGGGAACACCGGCACCAGCACCAGCCGTTGTTCCTACCGAAGTGCAGAACACAGGACGAATATATGTGGTGAAGCCAGGTGACACTCTCTGGGCGATTGCGAAGCTGGATCGGACTTCGTGGCAGAAGCTGCAGGAGCTGAATGCGCTGCACAACCCGAGCCTCATTTTCCCGGGACAGCAGATCGTACTGCCGTAAGCATTAAGATAGCCTTCTCCCTCGTTATCCTTAACCAAAGCACCGCAGGCTTGCGGACTTTGGTTTTTCCTTTTTGGGGCGTTACGTCTCATTGAACCTGAAATCCGCTAATGGGCCGCAGCCGACAGGCAGGTTCATTTTAAGTTTTTTCGTTTGGCCGGCCGCCTGAGGGCTGACTGGCCGGCATGGTTTCCTTCCGGCTGCCCCCGTTGAAAAGGGCTTCGGTCAGCATCCGCAGTTTATCCATCAGCTTGCCGTAGCCGAACCCGACGAGGAAGGCGATGCCGATGCGCGCCTCTATGGTGTCTCCCGTCTGGAGCAGCATGATGCCGCTGTTGAAGAGAACGATCGTCATGACGGCGGCCCCGGCGCAGTTGATGGGCCGAAGAAGATACCACACATACCAGCGCTCGCTGAGTCGTTCGTAATGCTCATGGAGCAGCCGCAGGGCATACAAGGTGCCTCCTACCGCCCCCGCAAGCGCATAATACATGTACTCCTCAATTACAGGGAATTCGCCCCCAATCAGCCGGGTAAAGGCTCCGATATAAATCGCTCCGGCTGCGATAAAGCTTCCCACAAACCACGACAGCAAATAGCCCAGAAGAGCGATACGGTACCAGAAGACTCTTGGCGGCATGTTGCAGTCGCCTCCTCCGCTTATGCCTATATAGACAGGATATGCAGAGGGTGGGGGAATGTGACCGAGGCTGCAGCTTGGAGTAAGGCTAAGCTGAGACGGCAGTAGGATAAGTACGATTGTTACCTGAACCAAGCCGCGGCCATCCGGCGAATCCCCTCTTCGATCATCTCTTCCGGCAGGCCTCCGAACCCAAGCAGAACATAGGCGGTCTCCGGCGCGCCGCCGGCAGAACCGGCGAGCACTTCCCCGGCTTCGCGCATGTGATACGATGAGACGGTGCGGACTTCCACGCCAGCGTCGGCGGCACGCCGCTGCAGTACTTGTTCGGGAAGAGAGGAGTCGACCGCGAGAAGGACATGAAGTCCCGACGTAGAGCCCGACAAGTGCACCTGTCCGCCCATATGCCGGGCGACGGCTTCGAGGAGAAGGGCGCGCTTGTGCCGGTAGTGCTGCCTCATACGACGGATGTGGCGCTCGAAGAGGCCGCGCTGCATGAACAGCTCCATGGTTTTCTGGGTCAGCCGGGAAGCGCTGGACTCGTGCCAGGCGAGCTCGGTCTCATAGCGGCCCAGCAGTTCCGGCGGCAGTACACAGTAGCTGAGGCGGAAGGCGGGAGAGAGCGACTTGGAGAAGGTGCCGAGGTACACGACACGGCCCGCATTATCCATTCCCTGCAGCGCGGGAACCGGACGGCCCTCAAAGCGGAACTCGCAGTCGTAGTCGTCCTCTATAATATATCCGCCGCGGGCTGCAGCCCACTGGAGCAGTTTGAGCCGTTTGGCTGCAGGCAGCACCATCCCGTAGGGGAATTGGTGAGAGGGGGTCAGATAGACCGCCCTGTGCTGCTTCGCCGTCAGGAGATCCACCGAGAACCCGTCGTCTTCGAGAGGCACGGGATGAAGGCGGAATCCTTGCTGCCGCAGAAGGGCGGCGATGCGCGGGTCCATGGCCGCTTCAACCGCGAGATCAGGGTGCGTCCCCCGAAGCAGCAAAGAGACCAGCAGCATGGACTGCTGGGTACCGGACGTCAGGATCACCTGATCGGGCCTGCAGCGAACGCCCCGGGTCTGCCTCAGATAAGCGGAGATCAACTCGCGGAGCCCCGGCTCCCCGCGGCGATCGCCGTAACCCAGAAGTTCACGGCTGGCGGGCTGAAGCACTTCCATCGTGAGCTTGCGCCATAAGGGGAAGGGAAAGTGCTCCGCGTCCATCCCCTCGATATCGAAACGGATGGGAGGGGAGGCTGACGGATCACGGCGGTCAGGCCTGGGGCTGGCAGGCACGGAGTCTGAGATACCGGATGCTTTTTTGGGAGCGGTTTGGGTCGATTGGGGCGTCTTTGCGGGGGAAAGGAGAAGTCCACTTTCGTCCAGCAATTCCAAATCAGCCGTATAGTAGCCGCTTTTGGGCCGGGAGACAATGTAACCTTCGCCCGCCAGCTGATCGTAGGCCGCCTCAACCGGATTGCGGGAGAGGCCCAGATGCTGCGCCAACTGGCGGATGGAGGGCAGCTTGGCCCCCGGTGCGGCCCGGCCGCTGAGTATTTCTTCTTTGAGGGCTTGATACAGCTGGATATACAGCGGTTCTTCGGAATGAGCAGCCAAGCTCAAGGTAACGAGCAGGGGAATCCCTCCTTCGGAAAGCATAGAGAATGGTTCTGACGGGGTCTGCTGTACGACGGAAGAAAATTCGTCATCTGTCATGCTTTTTGGTTTAGTTTTGTCCATTTGATTATGACAGGAATGCCGTATAATGCTAATTATCATGACGATGCGAACGAATGTAAAGAGCTGGGAGACTAATGATAAATAAAGCTAGTGGGAAACCAGGAAGGAGCGAATGAAATGAGTAAAGAGATGAAGACCCAAACGGGTGAAGGGGGCGTGCAGCCGAGAGGAGTTCTAGCACGGCTCACCCCGTACTCGCCGGGGAAGCCCATCTGGGAAGTGCAGCAGGAGCTAGGGCTTCAGGAGGTGGTCAAGCTGGCCTCCAATGAGAACCCGCTGGGTCCCTCGCCCAAAGCGGTGGAGGCGGCCTCAGCCCTGCTTACCGAACTGCACCGGTACCCGGATGCGGCGGCGGTCCGCCTGCGGGAAGCGATCGCGGTCCATACGGGGCTCTCGGAAGAGGAGCTCATCGTGACTAACGGAGGCGACGAGCTCCTTACTCTGATCGCACAGACCTTCCTGGATCCCGGGGATGAGGTGATTGTGCCGGATCCGACCTTCAGCGAGTACGCGTTCGGCACCCTGCTGATGAATGCGGAGGTGGTCCGCGTCCCTCTTGGAGAAGGGTTCCGGTACGATGTGGACGCGCTGCTCAGGGCCGTAAGCGAGCGCACGAAGATTCTGTGGCTCTGCTCGCCGAACAATCCGACGGGCACGTATCTGCCTGCGGGCGAACTGCGGCGCCTGCTCGATTCACTGCGGCCTGGCATACTGGTGGTCTATGATGCGGCGTACAGCCACTATGTTACGGCTGACGATTATACCGACGGCCTTGCCTATGTGCAGGAGGGTTATGGTCTCGTCGTGCTCCAAACCTTCTCCAAGATCTACGGGCTCGCGGGTCTTCGGGTCGGCTTCGGCGCAGCTCCCCGAGGGGTGATCCGGCATCTGCTGCAGGCCAAGGAACCGTTCAACGTCAACACCCTTGCCCAGACGGCGGCAGCCGCAGCCCTAACGGATAAGGCGCATGTGGAGGCTTCCCGGCAGCTGAACGAGGAAGGACGGCTCCGGTTGTATGCGGTCTGCCGGGAACTCGGACTGGACTATACCGGCAGTATGGCCAACTTCGTTCTGATACGTCTCGGATCGGATGCACAGCAGGCTTGTGCCCGTCTCCTATCCCGAGGCATCATTCTGCGTTATGGAGGCGCATGGGGGCTGCCCGAACATGTGCGGATCTCGATCGGCTCCCATGCAGAGATGGACCGTTTGATCGACGGACTGCGCTGGCTGGCGCAGGGCGAGGCATAAGCGCAAGCAGGAAGCGAAAAAACAAGCACCCGTCCGTGAGGAGGGTGCTTTTGCATGTGTGAGCAGACTTCCGGACAACGAAAGGAAGGGAACCTGCAGCTGGCCAAGCAGGGGATTACTTGGACGCTGCCGCTTTCTTTTGCAGCGAATAGCATTTGCGGCAGACCGGGATATAGCTCTCATTGCCGCCGATCTGGATCTGTTCGCCCGCGAAGACGGGAACGCCGTCCTTGCAGCGCATGTTCATGGTCGCCTTGCGGTCGCAGTACCAGCATACCGTCTTGATCTCTTCGATCTTGTCAGCGAGCGCGAACAGATAGGTGCTGCCTTCGAACAGCTGGCCGAGGAAGTCGGCCCGCAGGCCGTAGGTGATGACCGGAATCCCAAGGGTATCGGTAATCTCCGTCAGCTGCTCGACCTGTTCTTTCGTCAGAAACTGCGCTTCGTCGATGAGAATACAGTTCGGGCGTTCCTGTGCCGCCATGGCGACCATATCGAGGTGCTCGTCAATGATAATGCCGTCCTTGCGCATCCCGATACGCGAAGCTACGACGCCGACGCCTTCCCGGTCATCGACGGAAGGGGTGAAGAGGAGCACTTTCTTGCCCTGCTCCTCGTAGTTATGGGCAACGCGGAGCACTTCGATCGATTTGCCGCTGTTCATGGTACCGTAACGGAAATAGAGTTGGGCCACTGGATGCTCGTCCTCTCTGCAAGAAAATCAGAAGACCATCATAGCATACTGCGGCAGGGAAGGTACACCCCCCAGCATACCCGTGAACGCATGGGCAGATTCCTAGTGGATGGGCCGGTTACAGAGTGTCCGTATGGATTAATTGGGGTGCAGCCGGGACCTCGGGCCCGAATCGGAGCGGCTCAGACGCTTTCTTCCCCGAACCCGGACCCGGCTGGCTGGAAGCCGCGGGCAGAACGACTGTAACGGTAGTTCCGCCTCCCTTCCGGGAGCTGACAGACAGACGGCCTCCGTGCTCCGCAATGATTTTTTGGGAGATCATCAGCCCGAGTCCGGATCCTTTTTCCTTGGTGGTAAAGAACGGTTCCCCGAGCCGTTTCAGCAGCTCCTCCGGGATACCCGGCCCATTGTCCTTGAAGGTAATCCGGATGCTGCCGGCGTCGTCGACAGGCGCTGCTGCGATTTCCAAAGCGCCGCCCTTGGGCATGGCCTCCAGCGCATTTTTCACAAGATTGATGAACACCTGCTTCAGTTGATTCTCTTCGCAATAGATCTCCGGCAGATGGGCGGAAGCGTGCGAATGCAGTTCTACATTCTGGAGATTGGCCTGCGGTTCAAGCAGTGAGACGACATGGGTTAGAATCGGCGGGAGAGGTACGGTCCGGTACGTGACGGCCTGCGGGCGGGCAAGCAGCAGCAGTTCGCTGATGATCTGTTCGATCCGATCAAGCTCGGACATCATGATGTCGAGGTATTGTTCCTTGTACTGCGCCCCTGATTTCATGAACTGGGTGAAGCCTTTGAGCGAGGTTAGGGGATTGCGGATTTCATGGGCGACGCCGGCGGCAAGCTGTCCGGCGACGGCGAGCTTCTCGGAGCTGCGCAGCAGCTCTTCGGTCCGCTTGTGGTCCGAGATGTCCCGGCCGATAATGCAGATGCCTGGAATATGATGGTCGGCACCGACGATCGGAGAGAGGGTAAGGCTCATATCGAGCAGCATACCGTCCTTGCGCCGGCGAACCGTTTCGAACCCGGAGATCTGCTTGCCTTGGAGCGCCTGCCGGAAGAGCAGCTCCGATTCGATCCACAACTCGTCCGGAATATTCGGCGGCCGGCAGCCGATCAGTTCTTCCTCGGCATAACCGAAGGTGTCGAGAAATGCTTGATTGACGCGAAGCAGCCGGAGATCGCTGCCCAGAATCGCGATATTATCCGCCGCATGCTCGATCATGGAGTCGAGCTGCTGCTTGGTGGTGCGCAGTTTCTCTTCCTGCACTTGGTGCCGGGTGACATCGCGGATAAAGACAGAGAGCCCGGGCTTGCAGGGCAGACAGCGGATCTCGAGCCAGCGCTGCTCCGCAGGGAAGTATTCCTGAAGGAAGACGGGCATCCCGTCCTCCAGCGCGCGCTGGCAGGCCCGGTAGAAGACGGGACCGAACCATTCGGGCATCACGACCCTGAAGCTGCGCCCAAGGAGCTCTTCGGGGGTGCGCTGCAGCAGCTTCTCCGCACTCGGGTTCATATAGAGGAACTCGGCTCCGCGGCCCAGCATCATGTACGCGTCCGACATGGTCTCGAGCAGGGCGTTCAGGTGAAGATGGGACTCCTGCAGAGCAGACTCGGCTTGGACACGGCTGGTTATATCCTGGGCGTGCATATAGATGTAGGGCGCGCTGCGGGATTCCCCGCCTACCGGAAAGGCGCTGATGTGCATCCACAGGGGATCCGATACGCGGCTCAGCAGCCGTAGCTCGGCGGTGTACTGGCTGCTGAGCCCGGCAGCCATCCTGCTGAGGTGATGCATATGCAGGAGCAGGTCGCCCGGATGAATAAGCTCTTGAAGGGTGGATCCCTGCAGGGCGCCGGGTTCGTATCCGAGCAGGCGGGTCAACGCTTCGCTTGCCATAACGAGACGTCCGTCCGCTGCGGCGAGCAGGGTGCCGGCCGCCGAATGGGAAAAGGGTTTCAGCGCCAGGTCTTCGTAGATGCGGTGCAGGCTGTACCGGGGATCCGGGGATGTATGCTCCTCCCGGGGCGCGGGCAGATCCGGGCTTTGATCAGGCATGGGAAGCTTCCTCCGCTTCATGATGGTGCATCCTGTTAGCATTCGTCAAAAGTCTACATTTCCCTTTTTCTATCGGGGCCTCTTCCTAAAAATGAGTCGAAATCTCTAGTTTTTTATAAATTGCCGGGCGGGGTAGAGGATGGTAAGATAAGTGGTACGATCTAGGGTTGTTCACCGAATGTTCACAGCTTGGTCAGAAGGCAGGGGGCGTTCTATTTCTTTGTATATGCCGCTTCATTTCTGTGAAGCGTTAACTTAATGGTGCAATTTGGCGAATGATTTCAGCGATGGCATTCCATGCAGGGAACCTCAGCAGGGACCCCTGTAACCCATTCCGAAATGAGAGGTTGCGCGAGCCATGAACAGAAATGGAATTCCAGCCAAACAAGGCCTGTATGACCCGAGCTTCGAACACGATGCCTGCGGGATCGGATTCGTCGCCCAGATGAAAGGCGTTCCTTCCCACGAGATGGTAAAGGCGGCGCTGCGGATTCTCTATAACTTGGACCACCGCGGGGGGCAAGGCAGCGAGAGCAATACCGGAGACGGTGCCGGTATTCTGCTGCAGCTTCCCCACCGGTTCCTGCAGCGGGTCTGCAGTGAAGAGGGCATCCGTCTGCCCGAGCCTGGACGCTATGGCGTCGGTATGCTCTTCCTGCCCCGGGAGGCGGAAGCCCGTATTGCAGCCGAGCTGTGGATCGAAGACCAGGTGCGACGGGAAGGGCAGACGTTCCTCGGCTGGCGTACCGTACCCACGGATCACGGCTTGCTCGGCACGGCGGCCAAGTCGGCAGAGCCCTGTATCCGGCAGTTCTTCGTAGGCGCCTCGGCGGAGGCCCCGGACTATCTGTCGTTCGAGCGCAAGCTGTATGTGATCCGCAAACGCTCGGAGAAGTGTCCCGCTTCCCTGGGGAAAGGGGCGGTTTATTTTGCAAGCTTCTCCAGCCGCACGATCGTCTATAAGGGCATGCTGACGCCGGCGCAGGTCGACCGGTATTATACGGATCTGCAGGATCCGGAATTCGAATCGGCGCTGGCGCTCGTCCATTCCCGCTTCAGCACGAATACGTTCCCTAGCTGGGAGCGGGCGCATCCGTACCGGTATCTCATCCACAACGGGGAAATCAATACGCTGCGGGGCAACGTAAACTGGATGCGCGCCCGCGAGGCGGCCTGCCGGACGGAGCTGTTCGGCAGCGACTATGACGCGATCCTCCCGCTGATCGATCCGGGCGGCTCGGACTCGCAAATGTTCGATAACTGCCTGGAGTTCCTGATGCTCTCGGGCCGGTCGCTCCCGCACGCCGCCATGATGATGATCCCCGAACCGTGGGCGAAGCACGAGTCGATGGACGATGCGCGCCGGGCGTTCTACGAGTACCACTCCACGCTCATGGAGCCGTGGGACGGTCCGGCCGCCATCGCGTTCACGGACGGCGTCTCGATCGGGGCGGTGCTCGACCGTAACGGCCTGCGTCCGGCACGATATTATGTCACGGCGGATGACTGGATCGTGCTCGCGTCCGAAGCGGGCGTACTGCCGGTCCCGCCGGAGAAGATCGTCGCGAAGAGGAGGCTTCAGCCGGGGAGGATGCTGCTGGTCGATACCGCTGCAGGGAGGATTGTCTCCGACGAAGAACTCAAGGCGGGGGTGGCGGCGGAGCATCCGTACCGCGAGTGGCTAAACGAACATCTTGTCTCGCTGGCCGAGCTGCCTTCGGTCCCGCTGCTGCCCGAGACGGATGCGGATACGCTTGTGCAGCGGCAGCAGGCGTTCGGTTATACGTTCGAAAGCCTGCGCCGCGTGCTCGAGCCGATGGCCCGGACCGGGGTCGACCCGATCGGTTCGATGGGCTTCGATGCTCCGCTTGCGGTGCTCTCGGAGCGCCCTCAGCTGCTCTACAGCTACTTCAAGCAGCTGTTCGCCCAGGTGACGAATCCGCCGATCGACGCGAACTTCGAGGAGATCATCACAGCGCAGGTCACCACTATCGGGCCCGAGGGCAGCCTCATCGACCCGCGGCCGGAGAGCTGCCGGCAGATCCGGCTGGAGACGCCGATCCTCACGAACGCGGAGCTGGCGAAGCTGCGCCACGTGCAGCGGGAAGGCTTCCGCGCCGTGACGCTGCCGATGCTGTTCCCGGCCGCCGAGGGGGCGGAGGGGCTGCAGCGGTCGCTTGCCGCCCTATTCGCCGCTGCGGATACGGCGGTGGAGGAAGGAGTGGCGCTGCTCATTCTCTCCGACCGCGGCACCGACCCGGAACAGGCGGCGGTTCCGGCGCTGCTGGCCGTGTCGGGACTGCACCATCATCTGATCCGGCAGGGCACCCGCACCAAGGTCTCGCTGCTCGTGGAGTCGGGCGAGCCGAGGGAGGTGCATCACTTCGCGCTGCTGCTCGGCTACGGGGCGGGAGGCATCAATCCGTATCTTGCGTTCGAGTCGCTGGAGGGCCAGATCCGCAAGGGATCGCTCAAGGGACTCACGCCGGACAAGGCAGCGGCGAATTATGTCAAGGCGGCGACGAAGGGGGTCGTGAAGGTGCTTGCGAAGATGGGCATCTCCACGATCCAGTCGTACCGGGGAGCCCAGATCTTCGAAGCGGTCGGTCTCAGCGACGAATTCGTGGAACGGTATTTCACGTGGACTTACACCCCCATCGGAGGCATTGGACTGAAGGAGGTTGCGGAGGAGGCCGTGATGCGCCACCGCCGGGCCTACTCTCCGCAGGAAGGGCGCGACGAGGTGCTTGACCCGGGGGGCGAGCTGCAGTGGAGGAAGAACGGGGAGGAGCATATCTACAACCCGGAGACGATTCACGCGCTTCAGAAGGCCGTGCGCACAGGGGATTACAGCGCCTACCGAAGCTTCACGAAGCTCGTCCATCAGGAGAATGAGCGTTATCTGACGCTCCGTTCTCTTCTCGCCTTCCGCTCTGGCCGGACGCCTGTTCCGATCGAGGAAGTAGAAGAGGTGGAATCGATCCTCCGGCGCTTCAAGACCGGCGCGATGTCCTACGGCTCGATCTCGAAGGAGGCGCACGAGACGCTCGCCGTCGCGATGAACCGGATCGGCGGCAAAAGCAATACCGGCGAGGGCGGTGAGCATCCGGACCGCTTCACGCCGGATGCGAACGGCGACCTGCGCCGCAGCGCGATCAAGCAAGTGGCGTCCGGCCGCTTCGGCGTCACCAGTGCGTATCTCGTCAACGCCGACGAGATCCAGATCAAGATGGCGCAGGGGGCGAAGCCTGGGGAAGGCGGCCAGCTGCCGGGATCCAAGGTGTACCCTTGGGTGGCGGAAGTGCGCGGGGTGACGCCCGGCGTAGGCCTGATCTCCCCGCCGCCGCACCATGACATCTATTCAATCGAGGATCTGGCGGAGCTCATCCACGATCTCAAGAATGCCAATCCGCGTGCGCGCATTTCCGTGAAGCTGGTCTCGGAGGTGGGTGTCGGCACGATTGCAGCCGGCGTCGCCAAAGGCAAGGCGGACGTTGTGCTCATCAGCGGCTACGACGGCGGGACGGGAGCGTCGCCGCAGACGTCGATCCGCCACGCAGGGCTGCCGTGGGAGCTCGGACTCGCCGAGACGCACCAGACCCTGGTGCTGAACAACCTCCGCAGCCGCATTACGGTGGAGACGGACGGCAAGCTGATGACCGGGCGCGACGTCGTCCTGGCCGCCCTGCTCGGGGCGGAGGAGTTCGGCTTCGCCACGACGCCGCTGATTGCGCTCGGCTGCATCATGATGCGCGTCTGCCATCTCGATACGTGCCCGGTCGGTGTGGCGACGCAGAACCCGGAGCTGCGGGCGAAGTTCACGGGCGATCCGGAGCACGCCGTGAATTTCATGAAGTTCGTGGCCCAGGACGCGCGCGAGCTCATGGCAGAACTAGGGTTCCGAACGGTGGAGGAGATGGTCGGGCGGACCGAAGTGCTCGAGACGAAGCGGGCCGTGGCGCACTGGAAAGCCAGGGGAGTCGACCTGGCGCCGCTGCTGCACCGGCCGGACATGGGGCCGGAGGTGGGACGCTTCTGCAGCGAAGCGCAGGACCACGGACTCGACCGGTCGCTCGACCGGACCGAACTGCTCGGGATCTGCGCCCCGGCTCTAGAGCGCAAGGAGCGGGTGCATGCGGTGCTGCCGATCTCC
Organism: Paenibacillus caseinilyticus; assembly: GCF_027533645.1. Classification (GTDB taxonomy): domain Bacteria; phylum Bacillota; class Bacilli; order Paenibacillales; family NBRC-103111; genus Paenibacillus_G; species Paenibacillus_G caseinilyticus. Next base: position 22,911 of record NZ_JAQAGY010000040.1, on the reverse strand, counting down.
AACGTGAACCGGGTCGTCGGTACGATCACGGGCAGCGAGGTGACCCGTCTCCATGGCGGGGAGGGGCTGCCGCACGATACGATCCGGCTGCATTTTAACGGAACGGCCGGGCAGAGCTTCGGGGCCTTCGTTCCGCGGGGCATGACGCTATCGCTCGAAGGGGACGCGAACGATTACTTCGGCAAAGGGCTGTCCGGAGGCAAGCTCGCGGTATTCCCTCCGGAGAAGTCGGCATTCTCTGCCGAGGAGAACATCATCATCGGCAACACGGCGCTCTATGGGGCGACCGACGGGGAGGCCTATATCCGGGGGAACGCCGGGGAGCGGTTCGCCGTCCGCAATTCGGGCGCCCGGGCCGTCGTGGAAGGCGTAGGCGACCACGGCTGCGAGTATATGACAGGCGGGCGCGTCGTCGTGCTGGGGCCTACCGGCCGCAACTTCGCGGCGGGGATGTCGGGAGGCATCGCCTATGTGCTGGACGAACAGGGCACCTTCGCTGCCCGGTGCAACCGGGATATGGTGCTGCTGGAGAACGTGGAAGAGATCTACGAAGCGGAGGAGCTCAAGAATCTGATCCAGCATCATGCGACCTATACGGACAGTGCGGTGGCGCACCGGGTGCTTCAGCACTGGGAAGAACTCTTGTGGCGGTTCGTGAAGATTATTCCGAAGGATTACAAGCGGATGTTCGAGGCGATCGAACGGGTGAAGCGCTCCGGACTCTCGCAGCAGCGGGCCTTGCTGGTGGCCTTCGAAGAGAACATGAAGGATGTCTCCCGCGTGGGCGGCAACTAAGGAGGAGGAGCACGGATGGGAAAACCGACCGGGTTTATGGAATACGAGCGCGAGGTGCCGATCGAACACGCTCCTCTGCTGCGGATCGCCCACTGGCAGGAGTTCTCGATTCCCATGCCGGAGATTAAGCTCCAGCAGCAGGGCGCCAGGTGTATGGACTGCGGCATCCCCTTCTGCCATACAGGCACGCTGCTCAGCGGCATGGCAGCAGGCTGCCCGGTGCAGAATCTTATCCCCGAATGGAATGACCTCATCTACCGGGGACAGTGGAGGGAAGCGCTGGAGCGGCTGCATAAGACGAACAATTTCCCGGAGTTCACCGGGCGGGTCTGTCCGGCCCCCTGCGAGGGGTCCTGCACCGTGGGGCTGCACGGCACCCCTGTGACGATCAAGAACATCGAGAAGACGATCATCGACAAAGGCTTCGCGGAAGGTTGGGTGTCGCCGCAGCCTCCGGCAACGCGGACGGGCAGAACCGTCGCGGTCGTGGGGTCGGGCCCGTCAGGACTCGCTTGCGCGGCGCAGCTTAATGCGGCGGGCCACAGTGTAACCGTCTATGAGAGGGCGGACCGTGCGGGTGGCCTGCTCATGTACGGCATCCCGAACATGAAGCTCGACAAAGCGGTGGTCCAGCGCCGGATCGACCTGCTGGCGGCCGAGGGCGTCGTCTTCGTCACCGGCACGGAGATCGGCCGGGATCTCCCGGCGGCACAGCTCCGACAGGACTACGATGCGGTCGTCCTCTGCGGCGGGGCCACGCAGGGCAGGGACCTGCGGATCGAGGGCCGCGGGCTCGGAGGCATCCACCTTGCGATGGAATTCCTCTCGCGCAATACGAAGAGCCTGCTCGACTCCGCTCATGCGGACGGGGCCTTCCTGTCCGCGGAAGGCAAGGACGTCGTCGTCATCGGCGGCGGAGACACGGGGACCGACTGCGTGGGCACCTCGATCCGGCATGGATGCCGCAGCGTGACGCAGTTCGAGATTCTGCCCCGCCCGCCGAAGACCCGAACGGCAGATAATCCGTGGCCGGAGTGGCCCAAGGTGCTGAAGACCGACTACGGCCAAGAGGAAGCGGCTGCACGCCAGGGGGCGGACCCACGCAGGTATCTCATCAGTACGAAGCGGTTCGAAGGGGATGAAGCCGGCCAGGTGAAGGCCTTGCACACGGTGCTCATTGATTGGCAGCGGGACGAGGCGGGCCGCTTCGTCTCGGTCGAGGTGCCGGGCAGCGAGCAGGTGTACCCGGCCCAGCTCGTGCTGCTGGCGATGGGCTTCACCGGCCCGGAGAGCCCGGTGCTCGATGCGCTCGGTGTTGAACGCGACGAGCGGTCGAATGCCAAAGCGGCATACGGACGCTATGCGACGAGCGCCGAGGGCGTATTCGCCGCCGGCGATATGCGGCGCGGACAGAGTCTGGTCGTGTGGGCGATCCATGAGGGGCGCGAGGCGGCCCGGGAGGTTGACCGCTTTCTCATGGGTTCTACGAATCTGCCGTGACGGAGTTGAGGCAGCAGGAATGAGCAAGTGAATTAGAGGGGGCACGTTCTGGCAGAAGGCCGGGGCTGCTCCTTTTCCTCTTTTTGGTGAAAATTTGTGGAGTGCAGCCCCCGTCCTATTGTATAATCGCGGTACGGTCTGCAAGTAACGGAAGGGGGCATCGGGGTGCGCAAGGATCCCAAAGAGCTGTTAACGGCGGAAGAGTGGAAGGCATTGCTGGAGCAATCCGAGGAGTGGCCATGGGAGGAAGAAGAAGCGGGAGGCGTGGGGCCGGGGGATTCGGACATCGAAGCACTGCGCTATGAGGTAGCCGAGCTCCGTCAGGCGGTATGGGTCTTGAATGAGCGGCTGAGCCGATTGGAGCGGCAGGAGAACGAGGCGGCACCGGTTCAGGCTCCCGCCCGGCAGAACCCTGTGCCGCTGCCTGAACCGGTATCCGGCGGTGAGACCTCCCCTGCCCGCGTGGCAGAGTGGCCCCTGACCCCGGACGCAGAGGGCTTGTCCGTTGAAGGGTCCGCGCACGAACCGGACGCGCCTGGGGAAGGGGACGAGGTGTCAGTGGCAGAGCGGACTGCGGATCGGCAGGAGCCGGCCGTGCCGCCGGAAGCCGCGGAGCCTCTGGAGCCTTTGCCCTCCGTCGACCTCGGCCGGCAGGAGAGCGCAGCGGCGGCCTCCATGGAGGAGCCGGGGGACTTGCACCGGCAGCCTTCGGCGTCCCCTCAGGAAGCGCCCGATGAGCCGGTCATGCTATCCCGGGTGCAGAAGTACGCGAAGAAGAAGAAGCGGGATGCCGAGCGGTCGGGGCGATGGTTTTCCTGATCTCCCCCGTTCAGCGCAAAAAAACAGCCCTGCGGATTGATCCGCCAGGCTGTTTTTTGTTGATAGCATCGTGCATTCCGGCATGCCAGCCAGCCGGGCAGCAGCAGGCTTTATTTGCGCCTACAGCGCCCTCTGATCGGCCATACTTTACGCGAACGGTACGGTACCGATCTCATCGTGACGCTCCTGCGGGCAAACCGGACGGACTTCAGGATCCGGGGGACGTCGCTGTTCACCATCCGTTTGAGCAGCGAGATGGCGCTGCCGTACTTCTTGTAATTGTAATCGCCCGTTTTCTTGTCATAGAAGGCATAGGGCAGCTCTTCCGGTGTCAGTGCCGCGAAGATCCGTCCGTCATGCTGCGCTACGAAGGTCAGCGGGGATTCGTCATACCCTTTTTCTTTCCACTCCTTAAGGGTCATCCGGTACACGAGCAGGGCAAAAATATCCTCATACACTTTCCCTTTATATTTGAACTCAAAATGCGCTTCATATTCCGTCTCCGGGTCGCGTTTCGAACGGCTGACGACACAGAAGCTGCGCCACCATGCGGGAAGACGCAGGGTAAACCCGTATCGGCTGCTGCGGTATACCAGTTCTTTGGGTTTTCTCATTCGCTCCGGACTCCTCTCTTCAAGGCCTCTTGTTCTTACTATATTCATGAGGGTCATCATTTATGGCTGTAATCACCAAGAGGCGGGAGGGAGAGGGGATTATGATGCCGCGTCGCGGAACTGTGGCATCTCCGTCTGGAACAGCCAGAACGGTTGATGGAGCTGAAGATTAACCATGCGAATTTTCTTCCGGGCGCTGCCCCGTGACAAAACAAAAGGACCTCTCTCCGGTGAGGGTCCTTTTTGGCTCGCCTGCAAGCGGCTCAGCCGTTCGCGGCCGCCTTGGGCTCCGTATAACTGCGGATGGCCTCCGGGATGGCGTTCAGCCCCGGCAGGGTGAAGAATGCGCCGGAGGGTTCCGTCTCGAGTTCCACCTGATTGTACACCCACTCTTGCTCGGCCGGCATGAAGATCGCATGTAGGCCGCACTTTAACGCGGGGTTGATATCCGTCCGCATCGAATTGCCGATCATCCAGGTGTGCTTCCGATCCCAGCCGTGGGTGCGGACCAGGCTTTCGAGGAATTCGGCGTTCTTGTGGCGGGTGATGTGAATGCGGGTGGCGAAGAAGCGCTGAAGGCCGCCTTCGGTTACTTTACGCATCTGGATCGCCGGCTCCCCGCCCGTATACAGATGCAGCTCGTGGCCCTCAGCCTGCAGGGCGCGAAGCGTTTCTTCCATATAGGGATAAGGCTCAATGCTGTGTCCGTAGACGGAAGCCCCGAGCTCCCGGAGCCGTTCGATTTCCTTATCGCTGCGGGCCCGGCCCGTCAGGTTGAGATAATATTCATACGTATCCACGAACGACTGCGGAAAGTGATCTGGGGCAAACCCGCTTACGAGCACGCGCTCCAAGTCGATCTCGGATTGTTTCTTTTTGACTTCATCGATAGACAGATGGTATCCGTGGAACCACGCTTCTATTTGATCGGCGAACTGTTCGGCAACCAAATCGAAGTATTTGTTGCAGTGAATCAGCGTATCGTCCATATCAAACAAGATCGTCTGCTTCGTCATGGGCTCTCTACTCCTACTCTGTCCTGGCTTGGGATGTTTTGCCGCAAAAGAACCTCGGGCCGTTTGCGCCGAAGGGGCTATCCTCTTTTACCCAAAACATGCAAGCTTTTCACCCTATTATATCATGGCGATCGCCAAAGGCGCATCTTCCTGCCGCGCCTCTTCGTACATCTCGCTCTGACCCTGGAACACCGCGCCCTGCTCGATCATAAGCACGGACGCGCGGACCGTTCCGATGAGCTTCCCTGTCGAAGTGATGCGCACGCGCCCTTCGGCTTCCACACGCCCCTCCAGCCGGCCGGCGATCACCACGTCGCGCGCCTTCAGATCCGTCGACCGCACACGCCCTCTTTCGCCGATAGCGACTTCCCCTGCAGCTTGGAGCACTCCGTTGAACTCACCTTCTATGCGCAGGTCGGCCTCCGAGCGGAGCACGCCCTCGATCTCGCAGCCCTCACCGATCAGCGTCACGGCTGTACCGGCTCGCAGGTTCCGGCCTTTCTTGCCTAACAAGGATTTCAGCATGTCAATCATTCTCCTTTCGATGTTGGACAGGCAGGTAAGGGGCAGGATCGGTGCTCTTGCCGCCCATTTGGATCTCATAATGCAGGTGCGGTCCGGTACTGCGGCCGGTGGTGCCGAGTTTGCCGATCGGCTGGCCCTTGTCCACCGCCTGGCCTTTGCGTACGGAAGCGCTGTTCAGATGCATATACCAGGTCCGCAGGCCGCCGGCATGCTCCAGGATTACGTTGTGCCCATGGAGCTTGTCGTACCCGACTTCCTGTACTACCCCGCCAGCTGCTGCATAGACCGGGTCGTTCATCCGGCCTGCGATATCGATGCCGCGGTGGAAGCTGAGCTTCTTCGTGAACGGATCCTTGCGGTACCCGTAAGGCGAGGTCACGATCTTCGAGAGCGTCGGCCAGAGGCTAGGCGTCCGCCGCTGCCGCTCCAGCTTTTCCTGCAGAATCTGTTTGGACTGGGTCAAATGCCCCTGCAGCCGGGTCATCTCCTGCTCGAGCTCCTGATACCGGGCTTCCGTCACGTTCGCGAGAGCCTGCATATCTTTAGCTGTGACGGGGATGGCCGGTCCGCCCATACCACCCGCCGCGCCGGAGCCGGCTGCGGCCGAGACGGCCGGTGCCCCGTTTTTGCCGCTGGAGGCCGGCACACTCCCGGGAGCAAGCTTCTTGAGCTCCTGTTCAAGCCGTTTCATTTCTTCCATCTTGGTGTGGACTTGATCCGCCTGCTTGGACAAGGAATGCAGCTCGTTTTGAAGCTGCTCGATCGCCGCGTTCTTGCCCTTCAGGTCCTGCTCGAGCCGGGCTGTCCGTCCGTTCAGCTCCGACGTCCGGAGGTAGGCCGAAGCGGTGGAGTGCAGGTGCCGGAAATAAATGAAACCCGCCGCTCCGACGAGCAGCACCGTAAGCAGCAGGGCGCCTCCAATGAGGCCGCGGGAGAGATTGACCCGGACCACGCTGCCGTTGGCTTCAGGAATAATCACGAAGGTCAGCTTGTTGCGAAACCACTTGAAATTCATGGGAACTCCTTTCATGCTGTGACAGTCAAGAATCCCGGCCGCCAGGCATACAGTTAGGTAACGGGTGGGCCTGGGAGGGATCGATGGTCATTCTTGAGATTCTAAGATTGAGGCTGGGCAGCCCGCTTCATCTCCAGATGCGTGGTGAGCAGGGACAGCAGCAGGCAGACGGTAAAGCCGATGGCTCCAGCCACGCCTACGGGAGCGTACGACTTGCCCAGCAGCAAGCCGGCTCCCACGAACAGGGCGCTGAGCGCCAGCAGACCGTTGCTTGACCAGACGAGATGGCCGTACGTAACGCGCTTGAACCCCTGCTGCATGCGGGCTCCGGGACTGCCGCCTCCCCCGCCGCCGCTCCGGATGCTGTTGCTGCTGCGGGGCTTCGACGAAGATTCGCCGCTGCTGCTGTTTGGGTTCTCGGTCTCGGGCCTCACCGGGAACCGGCGCATGCCGATCAGCAGGGCGGCCAGCAGCAGCGGCTGGTAGGCGAGAATGATCACCGGCGAGCTGTAGTTGCCGAAGGCATGCACCTCGGTCGTACTTTTGAAGGCGAGCAGCGAAGTGAGCAGCAGAAGCAGGGAGACCGGCGAGTTGATGAAGGTATAGTCTCTCTGCCTGAGCAGGCTGGCCAGCCCTGTCAGCAAGGCCAGGTAGGTCAGAATGATCTTGCAGGCCAGAATCGGAAACCAGATGCTGAGAATCACAAGGTCGATCCGATCGAGAAAATCGGTCACATGGATATGCTGCACGAGCATGTAATTCGGATAAATCATGTTGGCCGGCATCGAAGGCCCCAGCACCACAATCTCCATAAAGAGGAAGAGGCTCAGCAGGCAGGTGGCGATGATCGAGCCGTGACGGAAGGCGGACTGCAGCTGCTTGGCATTCCATATCGTATGCAGGAACGCGCCGACAAGCAGCAGGTCGCCGTACCAGCCGATGCCCAGTATGTTCGTGTACCATAGCTGGAGCGGTTCGCTGGTCAATACCGGCTGAATCAGGTACTTGTTGAGCTCGTTGGACAAGAGTAGCGGCAGCAGTATAATCACGCAGAAGAACAGCGGGAAGAACAGATCATTCACCCGGGCGATCACTTCCACGCTGGTCCGTCCATAGAACATCAGGAGCAGGAACAGGAGCGTTACCAGGATTTCTTCCGGCGTGTTGGGCAGCAGCATCGTATTGATGAACTTACTGAGCGCCCGGGTATCCCTCATCAGGATCATCCACAGGTGGGCGACGAGCAGCAGATTGACAAGGGTCCCGGCTATCCGGCCGAATACTTTCATGATGATCTCGAACAGATTCATTTGAGGGAACCGTCTCGAGAGCTGGGCCAGCACAAAGGCGATCAGCAGGACGTAGAAGGTTGGCAGCAGGTAGGAGAACCAGGCATCCATCTTGGCTATCTTGACAAGCTCATGCTGGACGGCTATCAGCCCGCCCCCGGTCATCATGGATCCGATCAGCCAAGCCAGCTGCCTATGGTTGATGACGATTACCGTATTGGACATAGGTTCGATCCTTTCTCTTACTGAGCGGCTTCTTGCGGCATAATGAACGAGAAGAGAGCGGAGGAGACCCTCTCGACGAAGAATTGGGTAGGCATCGGCGGCTTGTAACCGAAGGCGACGGCCAAGTACAGGCCGATGACGGCTGCGTACAGCGTCAGAAACAGCCGCAGCATGCCTTTGGTCTGCTTCATCCAATACTTCATATTCATGGCCAAGTGCATGATAATCAGCACTCCGTACCATACCATGAACTGCGTATTCATTGGCCGCCCTCCGATTTGGTTACATTATTGTAAATATCCCCTGGCTCCATCAGCGTCGTGCTCACTTCGATTTGGAATTCGGCGTCCTTCAGACCGGCAGGCCAGTCTTTGGCATACTGTTCTTCCCACAGTCTCGGATACGCTCTCCATATGTAGCCTCCCAGCATCGCAGAATCGGCTTCCTTCTGCTGCATGGTTTTGATGGTTTCCTGCATGGCTTTCTTGATATAGGCCGAAATTTCTTTTTCCACGATCTGGATCTTATCGGTTCGGCTCAAGTCGAAGTAAGACGTGATCTCGAGAATCTTGGATTTGGCCTGGACTTTGATCTGGAACCGGGGCTTGCCCCCTTCCAGTTTCACATCCATATGCGTTTGCGAGTCGTAGATGCGGGCGGTAGCATGGATCTCCTCGGTCAGCTTGACGTTAATGGAGGTTGTGATCGTCTGGTTCTTCAGCCAAGCGAGCCCATCGGCGGCGGCGCCTTCGAGGGTACCGATCATCTTGTCGTCTTTGAACTGCGCATAGCCGGCCATCTCCACTTCCTTGGATGGTTTCTCACTCTTTTGCGATTCCTTCTCGGTCATATAGGCGAGTACAGGATCCGTACCCGGGGCGCTGAGCGAGACTCCGACATCCTTCATGTTCATCTGGATCGCCGAGCGGGATTTCACCAGCTCCCGGATGGCCTCGGAGGGGAATCGCTCGAATTTGGGCGAAGCCTTCAGCATGTCATAGGCTTTGCCCTTGGTCACGATCATGTAGGTGGTCATGCGGCTTTCCGGCGTGCGCGGAATGGCGTCGAAGAGGAAGCGGATGCCTTTCTTCGCGAGCTCCTCTCCTACGAGCACGGTCCGCCGGTGCGCCAGGAACATGCGTCTGGACATCCGCTGCTGCAGCTTGGACTGCGCTTCCCGGGACGTGTTGCCCGTCTCCGAATCGATGTAATAACTCTTCTCCCCGCCGGTCCCCCCGCCCCCGCCGGAAGGCCCGCCCATCTGTCCCGGGAGGGGGACTAGCACGCTGTAGCGGATCTTGCCGTCCTTCTCGATATCCAGAGCCGACGTCAGGACGAAGGCCAAGTCATTGATTTCCGTGCGGTCCCAGCAGCCGGTCAGACAGCCGAGGAGCATTGCGGCTAACGGGACCCGGATCCAGTTCCGTTTCTTCATGTTTCCCCCTCCTCAGCCGAAGGATGCTCGATGGTTTTGCCCCGCTGTCCCGATTCCTTCATGATCTCCTGCGGCAGGTCCATGCTCATCCGTTCGCTGTCCTGGACCGGCATGAAGGCTGGCCGGTTCCGCATGAGCCACCAGGGAGACCGGATGAGCACGTCCTTGAGATCGCCGGAAGACAACGGGCCGACCGGCGAAAGATACGGCACGCCGAAGGAACGCAGCGATGCCATGTGCCCGAGAATGACCATGAGGGCGATCATGATCCCGTAGAGCCCGAAGATCGAGGAGACGATCAGAATCGGGAAGCGCAGCATCCGCACGGCAATCGCTCCGTTGAAGCGGGGGATGGTGAAGGATGCGATCCCCGTAATCGAGACCACGATGACCATAGGCGCCGAGACAATCCCGGCCTGTACCGCCGCCTGGCCCACGACGAGGGCGCCGAGGATACTGACGGCGGAGCCGATCGTCTTCGGCAGCCGGATGCCCGCCTCCCGCAGCGCTTCGAACGTAATCTCCATGATCAGCGCCTCCACCACGGCAGGGAACGGGATCGCTTCCCGGGCTGCCGCTGCCGAGAGCAGCAGGGTCGTGGGCAGCAGGTCCTGGTGAAAGGTGGTGAAGGCGACATACAAGGACGGGGTCAGCAGGGAGAGCAGCAGGAAGATATACCTCAGCCACCGGATCAGCGTGGAGATCTGGAAGCGCTCGTAGTAATCTTCGCTGGCCTGCAGGATTTCGGAAAAGGTGAACGGCACGAGCAGCACGTTCGGCGTTCCGTCCACCAAGATGCCCACTCTGCCCTGCAGCAGGGCGGCGGCTACCATGTCAGGCCGCTCCGTGTACTGGATCTGCGGGAAGGGGGAGTACGCCGAATCTTGAATAAACTCCTCGATATAGCCGGATTCCAGCACGGCATCGATATCGATTTGCTGCAGCCGGCCGACTACCTCGTCCACTACGCCGGGATCAGCCAGATCCGACAGGTAGGTCACGGCGACGTTCGTGTTGCTCTCCCGGCCGATCGTCATCGGCTTCATCTTCAGGTGCGGCGTCTTGAGCTTCCGGCGGATCATGGACGTATTGGTCCGCAGGCTCTCCGTGAATCCCTCCCGCGGACCCCGGATCACGGATTCGGTCTCCGGCTCGGCGATCGAACGTTTCTCGGGGCCGCGGATGCCAAGAAGAAGGGCCTTGTTATTCCGTTCGACAATCAGGCCGGTGTCGCCGCCGAGCACCCCGAGCAGCAGATCGCCGTAATTATCGGCAGGCTGGATCTGGGAGACGGGCAGGACGGAGGCCGAAATATTGTCGACGAACTGCTCTCCGCCCTCGAGGATCATCAGCGATTTCATCGCCTCGTTCACCTGCTCGGTATTCACCATGCCGTCAATGAACAGCAGCATCGCCTTCGCGCTCTTCTCGAGCTGGAACTCCCGGATGACGAAGTCGGAACAGTCTTCGAAGATGTGATCCAGATATGTTTGGTTGTCGCCCAGTTCCATTCCGATGGGAACCGAACGGAGTTCATCAATGAAGCGGTAGTCTAGCTTATGGATCGCGTCCCCAGGGGGCTGTTTGCCGTTCTTATTGCTTTTCTTGGTTATGACCATGCCGGGCCTCCTGTAATCCGGTGCCTCTATTCCAAGCTTTGCCGGGGCGTGTCCGGTATATTTTGAACCAAATCCTGAATTTTATGACAAAAGAAACAGAATTCCAGCAAAATTATGGAATAGGGCACTGGCAGGAGGTAAAAGCTACAAGAGCAAGCCACGGTAAGAAGGGAGATGTCCCATGCAGCTCTGGATCATCCTCGCCCTGTTGCTGTTCATCCTCCAGATCTTTACCATTATCGTCGGGGAATTCCGGCATCCTCCCAAGGCGCTCGCCTGGCTCTTCATTCTGTTCGTCATTCCGGTGATCGGGTTTGTTATGTACTATTTCCTCGCTAAGGAATACCGGCAGCGCAGGAAGGTTCGGCGCAAGGGGCTCGGGCTTGTCCACGACCTCAGGCAGGTCGGCAAGAAGATGAAGGCTTCCGATCCGCAGATCGAGGAAGAGCGCCTGCAGGGATGGAAGCATGAGCCGCGCCTGTTCGCCCTGCTCAACAATATTCCCGGCACCCTGATTACCGTGCAGAACGAAGTGCAAGTGCTCGCCAATGCGGATGAGGCTTATCCCGAGATGCTGGAGGCGATGGAGGGGGCGGAGAAGCATATTCACTTCGAGTTTTATACGGTCCGCAATGACCGGATCGGCCGGCGCTTTCAGGAGCTGTTGATCCGCAAGGCGCGTGCCGGAGTACAGGTGCGCTGCATCTTCGACGGCATCGGAAGCTATCATCTGGACGCGGGGTTCATCTCGGAGTTGAAAGCGGCCGGATGTGAGGTATACATATTCCTGCCGGCGCTCATCGCGTTCTTCGACAAGCGGATCAACTACCGCAACCACCGCAAAATTATCGTCATCGACGGAACCGTGGGCTTTCTGGGCGGGCTGAATATTGGGGACGAATATCTGGGGCGCAACTCGTCCCTCGGATTCTGGAGAGATACGCACCTTCGGCTGGAAGGGGACTCGGTCTACGCACTCCAGCATACCTTCATCAAGGACTGGAGGTTCGTCAGCGGTGAACGTCTCTCGGAGTCGGCTTACTTCCCCGAGCACGCATGCCGCGGCCGCAAGCCGGTCCAGGTCATTGCCAGCGGGCCGGACGCCCACTGGGACGCGGTGCTGGAGATGTTCTTCGGCTCTGTAACGGCGGCCAAGCGCAGGATCTTCATCACCACGCCGTATTTCGTGCCGGATGCCAGCCTGCTCATGGGATTGAAGACAGCGGCGATCAGCGGGATCGATGTGCGGATTATTTACCCCGAGAAGCCCGACTCTCGCATGGTGAACTATGCTTCTCTTTCGTATCTGGAAGAGCTGCTCCAGGCGGGCGTTCGGTTCTATGCTTACCAGAGGGGGTTCGTTCATGCCAAAGTAATGATCATCGACGATCTGCTCGCTACGGTGGGTACGGCCAACATGGATATGCGGAGCTTCTATAATAATTTTGAGCTGAACGCAGTCCTCTTCGATAAAGATACGATCCTCCGGCTCGAAAGCGACTTTATTCAGGATCTGAAGGCATGCAGGGAGATTGAGCTCGAGGAATTCGAGCAGCGGTCCCGCTGGCAGAAGGGCAAGGAAGTGCTGGCCCGGCTGGTCTCGCCGCTGTTCTAGGTCGGGAACGCCCCTTATTGGGTCTCCGCTTCGCTGAACGGCACCAAACCAAAAAAGCATCCCGGTCTGCCTTTTCCACCGGCAGATCGGATGCTTTTTTGGCCATGTCCAGCGGCCGGCAGGCCAGTCACCGCAGGAAGGAAAGAATGGAATCGAGATTCTGCGGCGGGGTCTGCGAGATCAGGTCCCCCTTCTGCTGAAGCCGTTCCATGATATTGAGGAGGTGAAAATCCCGTGGGTCCGGGCGGCCGGCAACTTCCTGCCAAGTGAGCGGGGTGGAGACTGAGGCGGCCTCCCGGGCCCGCGGCGTGTACGGCGCGGAGAGCGTCTTGCCGTACCAGTGCTGCAGGTAGTCGATGTAGATGCGCGTGCCGCGGTCCTTCTTCAGCCGCTCCGTCGTGAACAGCTGCGGGTGCTTCTGTACGGCAAAGTCCGCGACGAACTGGCCGATCTTGCGGAGCTGCTCGAACGTGTATCCCTTCTCTTGCGGGATCGGCACATAGATCTGCACGCCGGTGGCGCCGCTGGTCTTGGGCACGGAGCGGATGTTCATACCGTCCAAGATGCCCCCTATGATTTCAGCTGCCTCCATGATGCGAGGCTCCGGGTCCAGGCTCGGATCGATATCGATCAGCCATTCCGCCGGCAGGAGGCTTCCGATCCGGTGGAAGGACGGATGGAATTCGAGCGCCGCCAGATTGCCCAGCCAGAGCAGAGTGGGGAGAGAATCCAGATGAACGTAACGGATGCCTTCCAGCTCGGCCGATTCCACGAAGGCCGGCGTCGGTTCCGGTACGTTCTTCTGATAAAAGGACTTGTCGTTCCAACCGTCCGGAAAACGGATGGTGGTGAGATGCCTTCCGCGGCAATAGGTGAGCAGATAGGGAGCAAGCTGCGCGAGTTTCTCGAGATAGATGGCCTTGGTGATCCCTTTCTCCGGCCAGAGAAGCTTTTGGGGATTGGTTACGGTCAGCTCCTGACCTTGTACGATGATCGTGCCTTTGGCCGGCAGGGAAGACGAGGATCTGGATTTGACGGGTGGGGCCACACGATACCTCCTCTTTGAGTGTCATCTTAACCGATAACCGTCAAGCCGCCGGTTAGCCGTCCAACTGGGCGAAGGTGCATTCGTCCGGCCTGGCGGCGACCAGCGCCTGAAGGCCCGGCTGCCGCAGCGTCCTGCCGGCGGTCCATTCCATATAGCTGACTTTCACCGTCAGCCGGGGCTGGATCCAGACCGCGTCTTTGCTGCGCTCCGGCACATTGACGAAGGGGCGTTCCGGGAGCCTCATCTCCGCGGCCTCTGCGGTCAGCTCCCTCCACATCTGCTGGGTGAAGCGCCCGGCTCCGGCATGGCCGATATACCACAAGCGGCCTTCCGCGTCATAGAGGCCGAGCATGAGAGCATTCACTTGGCCGGCCCGGTAGGTGACTCCGCCGACGACGGCCAGCAGATCGTTGTAGATCTTCATTTTCTGCCAGCGCTTGTCTTTGCCGCCCAGGAGGTACTTGCTCTCCAGATCCTTGCAGACGATGCCCTCCATCTTGTGCAGCTTCATCACGCTGTAGAGGTCATTCATGCCCGGGACATTCGGGACGAGCTGGACGGTTTGGCTGCCGTGCACCCGTTCTTGAAGCAGGCGCTGTCTTTCCCGCAGCGTCCGCTCGGTGACCCATTCGCCGTCGAGATACAGGATGTCGAAGACCATGTACGAGATCGGCACCTGTTTTTGCACCTGAGCCAGATGCTGCGACTTGCGCACGCTGTCCCGGCGCATGACTTCCTGGAAGTTCGGGCGCCCTTCGGCAAGGGCGATGACTTCCCCGTCCAGGATGACCGATTCGGCATTGCAGTAAGAGGATAAGTGAAGCAGCTCTGGGTATTGGAGTGTCCGCTCGTGGCCTTTGCGGTTAAAGAGTCTCACCGTGCCGCCGGACGCGTAGGTGAGAATACGGGTGCCGTCCCATTTGACCTGTCCGATCCATTGATCCCCAGATGGTGCCTTTTCCGTACGGATGGGCTCGAAGGGGACGAGGGGCTGCCAGTCCAAGGGGGCATTCCTCCAGTAGTTTTAGGAAATGACCTGCCGCGGGAGCGGTTATTTCATCGCGGTAATCTGCTCCTCGTGTTCGATCTCTTCTTTCATTTTCTCCAGTTCCTGCGAAAACTTACCTGCAATGCACTCCCGGCTGCCGTAGACCATGAGCAGGTCTCCTTCGTGAAGGGTAAGGTCACGGCTGCCCTTGCGGAGCTTGGACAGCCCCCGCTGGATGAAGAGGATGGCGAGGTCTTCCTGCTTTCCTGCAATCTCCCCGGCTTTCCTGCCGATATAAGCTGAGCCGCGGTGGAGACAGACTTCCGTAATGAGATCATCCTCGTCGATGTATAATATTTCTTGCAGCGGCAGTTCATGAAGTGCAAAATCATCTTCCAGATGCTGATGAAGCCGGCTTTTTAATTTTCGTGTGATCCATTTGCTTTTGAGGAACAGGAGCACGACGCCGAGGAGAACGGTCAACAGGAGAAGCTGGGGGATTTTGAAACTCTGGGCGAGGATGCTGCTCAGCGTCGAGATAATCACAGCCAGCGAGAAGACGCCGAAGAGGATCAGGAACATGGCAATTTTCCTTCGGATCGGATGGCGGAGGATCAGCTCCGATTCCTTGGTAGTGAAGCCGGTGGCCGTCAGCATGGATAGCGCTTGGAAGCGGGCGATCCGCTTATCGAGTCCGGTGGTAATGAGCAGCGTGGCTGCGGTTTCCAGCACGAGAAGCACCAGTACGCAGTATATCGCAATAAAACCAATTCCCATGGGTTCTCCCTCCGCTTGTCGTATCTTATATGAATACATTACCATGGTGAGGAGCGGCTGAAGCAAGATTGAAGGTTAGGCTGCAGGCGGCAGCGGGTAAGTAGAAGCAGTCCACGGCTTACAAAAAGGAGTAGAAGGCATGACCCTATCCATCCCCGATCACCAGCGGCTTCAAGTGGTCCTCCACCAATTCATCTTTCCGTTTTCCATAGACCGGCACAGCAGAGAAGGCATCAAGCGCAGGCTGCTCCAGGATGATTTCGTCCCGTTCTATCTACAGAATCTAAGTCTCGAAGACGCCTTCTACGGCGAATCGTTCCGCGTATCGCACCATAATCTCGAGCGCTATTATCTGCCGTTCACAAGTCATGTGCTTTTTCCGCGCGAGGACGAAGACGAAGGGCTGCGCCGGTTTTCCCTAAGCGTAAACCTCTCGTGCCGCATGGACACCGAGTTTGAGAGTATCCCCTTCCGGATTCATTCGGTGGATGTCATCTTGTGTCCGTTCGATATCGGATTCATTACCCTGCGGACTGAACTGCCGGCAGGGGACGTTCATTATTCGCAGGCGCTGGAGTTCGCGGGGCGGTTCCGTGTGCTGCAGAACTTGAAGGATCAACACAAGCAGACGGTACTTACCGTAGGAGACGAGCGGTTCGAAGAAGTCGAGGACATGATCTTCCAGAAGCTGGTGCCGGGTATGATGCCGTTCATGGACCGGACAGAGCTTCGCGAATCTTACTTTGAGAAGCTGCCATTCTTCGTGGACGAGCGGATGTTCGTGCACTCCCTGTATGCCATGGAGCAAGGGATGGAGATCACCGATACCGACATCTACCGCGCTTCCCGGATCGACGGCAATGATCATAGAGGGGCTCCGTACATCAGCGCCGCTAACCGGGAATACATTGGCCGCTACTGCCGGAAGCACACCTACGACCGGTGGGCACCCCATACCTACTATATTACGGAGGAGACTTCGTTCGTCTGTCTGACGAGTCAGGACCGCGAAGCGGCTGTAGCGATCGGCAGTCATATGTACGGAGAGTATTATTATGCCGTTCTCCTCAATCTTTTCTACAAAATCGTACTGCTCAAGCTATCGAACCGGTACTCTCATGTTCAGCTCGAGAAGAATCAGGATGAGATCGAGGAATTGATTCGCGCGATCACCCTATTCTCAGCCAAATATTACTTTCTCGAAGTCGTCTCCCAGTCGCAGGGCAAGGATATTTTCCTGCAGGTGAAGGATCATCTCGGCAGCGCCGCCTTGTTCAAGGAAGTCAAACAAACCCTCTCGGATCTCTATACATACCAGGAAAACTTCACATCCAAGCGGTCCAATTACCTGCTGCAGATTTTGACGATTTATACGGTCATCAGCGGAATATACGGCATGAATCAGGTCATTGAGGATTTGAAAGGGGATATTAACTGGAGCAAAATGCTGGAATATTCCGCATTCGAGTACATTGCCCTGGCCGTAACGATAAGCGGTATGCTGGTTTCTTTCGGTCTCGGTATGCATACTATATTCCGGCTGCTCAAAGAACGGAGGAAGCGAAAGGAGCACAAGAAGCTGTAAAAGGAGGACGAGATCCAAAAAACCGTTCCGCGCCGGGCTGGCGGGGAACGGTGGGGGATTTTCTATACCGGGAATGCTTAAGAGAGCGCAGGCTCTTTCGTTTTCTTGCTCCTGCTCTTCGTGCTTTTGACAGGCTTGCCTTCGGCGGCCGTGGTGGGGGAAGCTTCCGTGGCTACGGGGGTGACCGCTTCGAGGCTGGCCTGCAGGGCTGCCATCAGATCGATGACATTCGATTTGTTCGGTTCCGGAGCTATGCTCACCTGGCGGCCCGAGATCTTCTGTTCGATCGCTTCCAGCATCGCCGTACGGTAGTCGTCTTTATATTTTTCGGGTTCGAATCCGGTAGAGAGCTGTTCGATGAGCATTTTGGCCATCGTCAGTTCTTTTTCGTTGACGTTCGCGTTCTCGGGCAGATTCGGCACATGCGCTACGGGACGGATCTCGTCCGGATAGAAGATGGTCTCCATAGCAATGCAGCGGTCGATAATCCGGATCGCGGCCAGCGAGCTCTTGGAGCGGATCGATACTTTCGCGATGCCGATCTTGCCGGTTTGCTTCATAGCTTCGAGCAGCAGGTTATAGGCGCCGGCGCCCGTTTCATTCGGGGCCAGATAGTACGTTTTTTGGAAATACACGGGATCGATATCCGACAGATCCACGAAATCCAGGATTTTGATTTCCTTCGTGACTTCGCCAGTCAGGCGTTCGAGTTCGTCCTTCTCGAATAGAACGAAGGAGCCCGGCTCGTATTCGTAGCCTTTGGCAATCTCTCCCCATTCTACCTCGCGCTCGCAGTGCTGGCATTTGCGAACGAAATTCAGCGGCGTATTGCACTCCTTATGAATCATACGCATCGAGATATCCTTGTCTTCCGTCGCCGAGAACATTTTGACCGGAACATGCACCAACCCAAAGCTGATGGCACCTTTCCATACCGTATGCATCCGAAACCCTCCTTGGCCGGGAACGGCCTTCATCTACGAACTAGTATGCGCATAAGGCGGGCATCCCATAACATCCTAGTGCATGACGACGGACTTTACTTGGACATGCTACGGATGGAGGCTGCAGTCCCGGGGCAGGGGCTGTCCGGCCCGCAGTCCGGTCCAATCATAAGGAGGAGAAAAAAGTGAGCGAGGCCAACACATCAGGCAACGTGTATGAGAATGATGCTTCCCATGAGGGACGCGACTCTTATTTCATGGATATCGACAGAATGATCAATGAGGGACTCGGTGGGGGTACCGTTTCCTACCAGAACGGACTCATCGAAGAGACGACGACCGATACGATGGATCACCCCGAGTCCGTGACTGGTGGAGGATCGGAAGGATGAAAGTCTATCGGGCCCAGGAAATTCTGAGAGCCGAATCCCGCGTCGAAGTGGAACTGAACGGCGTCTCCGTGTGGATCGACAGTGTGGATCCGGAGAAGGAGACCGCTAAAGTGCACACCGAAAACCAGCCTGCCGACTCCCGTGTCGTGCCTGTCGAAGAGTTGGAGGAGGTTACCTAAGATTCCTGGGGCCTAGGCCGAAGCATTCAATGATAAAGCTCTTTGTCCCGTGCGGTGTACTCCCGCGGGATGAAGAGCTTTTTGGGTTCGGTGCCCGCCATCAGGCCTCGAAGCGGGGAATACTCCGGGCTATATCCGGATGCTTGCGGCCGCCGCCCGGCTCGAAGGGCCCATTACTCGGTTGCTAGAGGGACCTGCGTGGGGCTATAATAGTTGCTATTAAAGGTAAGCGGAGGCGGATAACGTGGGCTCGGAATCCCTGGATGAATTCTCCCTGATCCGGCTTTTAACCGGAGGCAAGCAATCGCCGGCGTTCCAGAGAGCCGCAGGGGTACTGACCGGCATCGGAGACGATGCGGCTGTGGTGGAAGTGCCCGGCGGCAGCCACCTCATACTCACTTGCGACACGATGACCGAAAGCACGCATTTCACCCCGGTCACCATGCGGGACCGGGATATCGGCTACAAGGCGATGGCGTCGGCCGTCAGCGATATTGCTGCGATGGGTGGTACGCCCCGGTTTGCCTTGATCTCGCTGACCCTGCCGCGGACCCTGCCGGCAGCCCGGATGGAGGCCCTGTATGAAGGGCTTTATGCGTGTGCTTCGGAGTATGGGGTTGCCGTAGCCGGAGGCGATACGACGTCAAGCCCCGGAGGGTTGACGGTTTCGGTTACGGTGATCGGAGAAACGGAAGCCGGGAGATCGCTGCTCCGGTCTGCAGCGATGCCCGGCGATGCCGTATTCGTTACGGGGGAGCTTGGGAATTCGGCGGCCGGCCTGGAGTGGCTGCTTCATCAGAATCTCCCGGCCGGCCGCTGGGAGGACGAATGGGCCGGTGCGGGCCCCGAGGTGCGTCCGCTGGTGCAAGCCCATTGCCGCCCGCAGCCCCGGATACGTGCCGGGGAGCTGCTGAGACGCTCTTCTCTCTGCCATGCGCTTAACGATGTAAGCGACGGGCTGGCCAGCGAAGCCTGGGAGATTGCGGAGGCTTCCGGGGTGGGGATCGACCTCATCGAGGAGCGTATTCCGCTCTCGGCTGCCTTATACCGGCAGGCGGCCGTGCAAGGCAAGGAGCCTGTAGACTATGCGCTGTACGGCGGGGAAGATTACGAGCTTCTGGGGACGGTGCCTGCAGAGCACGCCTTAGAGCTTCAATCGATGTTTAAGGAAGCGGGGATGCCCCTGAGTCTGATCGGCTATGTGACGGCGGACCCGGGAGCGGTTCGTCTCCTCCGAACCGGCGGCGATTTCACCCCGCTTGACAAGAAAGGGTACAATCATTTTGCAGGGTGAAGGGAGGGGCCTGACGGCATGCCCTCATATCAATATATCTCCCGTAGTGTAGAGGATACGGCATCGCTTGCGCAGGGGGTTGCCCGGTTATTCGACCGGGGGACCGTCATCACGCTCGACGGTGATCTCGGCGCGGGCAAGACAACGTTCTCCCAAGCGGTTGCGAAGGCGATCGGGGTGAAGGACATTGTGAATTCGCCTACATTTACCATCATCAAAGAGTACAAAGGGGACAAGCTCCCTTTTTATCATATGGATGTCTACCGGCTGTCCGCCGACGAAGCGGATGAGCTCGGGCTCGATGATTATTTCTATGGCGACGGCGTTACGTTGGTGGAGTGGGCCTCGCTGATTGAGGACCTGCTCCCGGAGGACCGGCTGGAGATCCGGATCGGCCTCTTGGAAGGGATGGAGCGACTGTTCACGCTCACTCCCCGAGGAGAGCGCTACGAACAATGGTGCAAGCAGGCAAAGGAGAATGGCACGTTATGACCACATGGAGTCAATCACCGCAGTATGACGAGCAGGGGCTGATGCTTTCCGTCGATACCTCTACCGTTTCGATGACGGCGGCATTAACCCGGGGAAGCTCTCTCTTGGGAGAGATCACGGTAAGCGCGGAGAGGAACCATTCTCTGTATGTCGTACCGGCCCTTCAGCGTCTTCTGGAGCACAACGGCGTGAAGCCGGCGGAGCTGTCCGCTTTTGCCGCGGGGGTCGGTCCCGGATCCTATACGGGCACACGGATCGGAGTGACAGTAGCCAAAACCTTCGCGTGGACTCATAGCCTGGCGCTCCTGGGCGTTTCGACATTGGAAGCGATGGCCCTCGGAGGTCTGGAGGAGGCGCTCTCACTGCGCAGCCCGGTGGCGGCACCGGCAGAGGGGGAATCGGTAGAGCTCCGTATCGATCAAGACGGAGACCTCGGGGCATTGGAGCGGATTCTTGGTACGAAGACGCCGGAGTCGCTCCCGAAAAGGTGGGTCGTTCCCATGATCGATGCCCGCCGCGGGCAGGCTTTCACAGGACTGTACGAGGCATCGGCTTCCGGCTGGACATGTCTTGTTCCCGATGGAATCCGTCTGACCTCCCTCTGGGTCGAAGAGCTTCGGTCCCTTGCGGATTCCGGAGAGCCTCAGCACATCGTTTTCACCGGAGATGCTCATCTGCACGGGGAAGCAATAAGTCAGCTTGAGGCCGGATGGAACGGTACGATCACCAAGACGGGGTTTGGGTTCCAGGCCAGGCACGTCGCGGAACTCGGCCGCAGCCGCTGGCAGCGGGGGGAAACCGAGGATGTTTACGGATTGGTGCCGAATTATACGCAGCTGGCGGAAGCGGAGGCGAATCTTCTTGCTGCCAAACGAACCTAAGAAAGGACGTTCAGCCATGGAAGAAGAATCCGTGCGCCCGGCAGCCACGCCGGATGGCCAGACCTGTCGATTCCGACCCATGGGCCAGGCGGACATCCCGGTCATCTGCGAGATTGAACAGGAATCCTTCACTACCCCCTGGACTGCGGGGGCTTTTCATAACGAGCTGTCGAACAACCAGTTTGCCCGATATCTGGTCCTTGAGGTGGACGGGGAGATCGCGGGGTACGGCGGGATGTGGCTCATCATGGAAGAGGCGCATATTACCAATGTGGCGATCCGGGAGAAATTCCGAGGCCGCAAATTCGGCGAGCTCCTGATGAGGGAGATGCAGCGTACGGCCGATATGTATGGGGCGATCCGCATGACGCTGGAGGTGCGTCCCTCCAATTATGTAGCCTTGGGACTATATGAGAAGCTGGGCTTCCGTTCCGTCGGAGTCCGCCGTGGATATTACACGGATAATCATGAAGACGCAGTGATCATGTGGGCCGATCTTCCTAAGGCGGGCCGCATGAAGGAGTAGCGCTTAGAGACGGATCATGAGAGGAACGAATATGAACGAACCTAACTTAGCACAAGAAACGGCAGCAGCCCCGGCAGGCAAGGAGCACGCCGGGGAGCGGCCGGTTTATATATTGGCGCTGGAGACCAGCTGCGATGAAACGGCGGCATCCATTGTCCGGGACGGCACGGAGATTCTTGCGAATGTCGTTTCATCGCAGATCGAAACCCACCAGCGCTTCGGCGGCGTCGTGCCCGAAGTGGCATCCCGCAAACACGTGGAGTCCATCACCTGGATCCTGCAGGAGGCGCTGGATCAGGCCCAGCTTCACCCCTCGCAGCTCTCCGCCGTAGCCGTTACCCAGGGACCGGGTCTTGTGGGAGCGCTGCTGGTTGGGATGGTGGCGGCCAAGGCTTTCGCCTGCGCTTGGGGACTGCCCTTGATCGGTGTCCATCACATTGCCGGGCATATTTATGCCAATGCTTTGGTCCACCAGCTCCAGTATCCCTTCCTGTCGTTAGTAGTGTCCGGAGGGCATACGGAGCTGGTCTATGTGGAATCGGAAGGCCGCTTCCGCATCATCGGCCAGACCCGGGATGACGCCGCTGGCGAAGCTTATGACAAGGTCGCCCGGGCGCTCAAGCTGCCCTATCCGGGCGGACCGCATATCGACCGGCTTGCGCTGGAATCGGAGGAAGCGCTGACGCTTCCCCGGGCCTGGCTGGAGCCGGATTCGTATGACTTCAGCTTCAGCGGGCTGAAGTCGGCGGTGCTGGCGGCGCTGAACTCGGCCGCCATGAAAGGGCAGACGCTGGCTCCGGGAGCGGTCGCGAAGGGGTTCCAGGACTCAGTGACCGAAGTCCTGGTGGAGAAAGCGCTCCGCGCCGTGAAGGCCTACGGCGCCAAGCAGCTTCTCTTGGCCGGCGGAGTCGCCGCCAACAAGGGACTGAGGGCGCGGCTCGAAGCTCGCTGCGCGAAAGAGGGCGTTCCGCTGCTTGCGCCGCCCCACGCCTTGTGTACGGACAACGCGGCGATGATTGCCGCCGCCGCGTTCCTGAAGTACCGCCGTGCCCAGTTCGCCTCCCTCGATATGAAGGCGGATCCCCAGCTGAAGCTGGAGGAGTGGTCCGTCTAGGATCTGGCTTACAGGTTTGCGGCGCTCCCCCCTATCTGTTGCGAGAGGGGGGAGCCGCTTTTCACTATCTGAAATCTGGTACTTGCATCCCTGTGGGGGGCTGTGCTATATTACTCCTTGTCGCTTCTGAGCTTCAACAAAAGAAGACAAGCACGATGCGGGTTCAACCGGTGACCGGTGAATCGGCTCGCGAAAGTAAAGAATTAAATGCTTGACTTTGAAAG
>NZ_JAQAGY010000004.1 GCF_027533645.1 Paenibacillus caseinilyticus | reverse complement strand
GTCGGGCAAACCCGTTTTGAGCCATTAAAAAAGACATCTGCTCCCTAAAAAATGGAGGCAGATGTCTTTTTTGTAACTTCTATGAGACTCCCGATGAAAAAGCGTTAGTTCTTCAGTGGCCTCGAGAGCTCGACCGGGTTTTTCAGTATAGGAGCAGACCGGCTCCAAGCGATTAGAACGGGAACAAGAGCGGGAAACCGAAGATGTACGAAGCCTCCGTATCATAGCTGCCATCCACAGGGAAGACGAGGACGCTGTACTTATGACCGGCAACCAGGTTGGCCGTCATCG
Organism: Paenibacillus caseinilyticus; assembly: GCF_027533645.1. Taxonomy (GTDB): domain Bacteria; phylum Bacillota; class Bacilli; order Paenibacillales; family NBRC-103111; genus Paenibacillus_G; species Paenibacillus_G caseinilyticus. Next base: position 444,539 of record NZ_JAQAGY010000004.1, on the reverse strand, counting down.
TCGTATAATTCCCGTACGATTGCTTATAGGCAACCGGTGTGCCGCTGCCGTACTCGTAGATTCCGATGGCATAGTTTTTGCCGTAAGGCGGGATGAGCCATACTTCCTGGCTGCCCGTTTTGGGGGAGACAAAATTCATATAATCAAAATCATTGCTGTATTGAATATAAGAAGTCCACGTATTCTGGCTAAACTGGTACGTGGTCGTGTAGCTGTTATTCACCGGTTCAAAGGGGTCCGACGAAGCCGGCATAGCGGATGCGCTCGAAATAAACAAGGCGGAGCCCATCAGGGCAATCCCGGCCAATCTGGCGATTTTCTTTAACATTTGTTTCTTCCTCCTACATGATAATAGGTTATTCCTTGCGCTATTCTAAGTATGAAGGGCGTCAGATGCTGGCCAGCGATCTACATCTCCGATCTTACCTTATTCTCTTTGGTAGATGGGTTACATAATTTGGTATTTATATTACTTTTTGGTTCATTTCAAGGTCTTCAGCTGCTTTTGCCGGTACGCATCACCCGGCGCCTGGCGGGCTCCCTTAACCGGAACGGGGCGAACCAACTTGAATTGTCTGCGTGCAGGTGTCCCAAGCGGCAGCCGGATTCAGCTTCAGCACGATCGACGTGTTGTCGAGAGGGGCGTTCTTCGGAACGCCTCATCTTCGTTGTCCCAGGCTGCTTCAACCCAAAGTAAAGAAGCCCGCCGCCTCATCTCTGAGGCGGCAGGCAAGAGGTGCTGCGATTACTGGGCTGCAGGCTTCAACTGGGCAAGCTCGTGATCGAACCAGGTCTTGGATGCCCCGGTAAGCTCGTTCACCAGGGTATTGTTAGCCTGCTGGACGAAGATGCTCCGGTTCTTGTCGAGATAGTATTCGCCGGACACTTGCTTGGACAGGCGGACGGTCTGGAGGCTTGTCTTCAGCTCATAGAGTCCGTCGCTATCCTTGACCGTGAAATCGTCCTTGCTTCGGCCGAGCAGCACGACATACAGACTGCCGTCGGGTCCAGCCGGATTCGCCAGGCCGGAGTTGTTCAACCCCAGCGCCATGACATCGGCTTCGTCAAGCAGCTCATTCACGAGGTGGAGCTTGCCTTCCCGGTCCAGCAGGGCCACTCTTGCGCTCCCGCCAATATACCCGCTGCGGCTGGGCAGCCGGGCGGATGCGATCCACACCGTACCGTCGGGATTCGGAATCACCCGGTCGATCTTTTGGTTGAAGTCTTTCAACTCGGTCACTTGTCCGCCCCGGATCAGGAACGTATAGGTGCTCCCGTAGTTCGGACCGATAACCGGCAGCGGCAGCCTGATGTTAACCGAGAGGATCGCCGCCCCTTCTCCGGCACGAAACTCGGTATACGTATGGACCGGAGCTCCCCAATCGGCCGACTCCCACACATCGGCGTCCGTTAAGGTATATACGTTCATGCCGCCATAATAGAGATCCCGGCCTTTGCGCTGCACTTCCGCCGGCTTGCCGGCATAGGGAGAGGATGGCGCAGCCGCTTTTCCCGTCATCTCCTTCAGAGCCTTCTGCCCCATCCACTCCACATGGTTGAAGGTTTTGTCTATCTTCAACATGGACTTGGCCGGATCGGCGGAGAGCATGGAGTAGAAGTACAGGGACCGGTCATCGTCACCGATCAAGGAACTGATGATGTGCTGGCCGCCGATCAGATGAAGGCCGTCCGCCTCGCTCCACCGGATGTCGATCTGCAGCAGATCATGTACATTACGCCAGGTTAACGGCATATAGGTTACATCCCTGAAGGTGATGAAGGGGTAGGGCTCCACTGCATTATCGATGGCCGTTTGGTTCAGCCTGATCGGCCACCCGGCCGCTTTCGCCGCATAATCAACAGAACCGTTGCGCTTGCCGCTCACATCCTGTTCGACCGGCGATTCGTGGATGGGGGGCGGGAAGTTTTGGTTCGTCCAAATCTTCAGTCCTTCGTCATCGCTCCACTCGGATTCGAGGCCTAATGCCTGAAGATGGTTCCAAGTCAGAGGGAGATAAGTAATGTCCCTATAGAACAAAAAAGGGTACTTACTGTAGGCTTGGTCCAGCTTCTGTCCATTGATGCTTAAGGGGAACTGGGGGATCGACGCCCGGATGGAAGAGCTGGCTGACGCCTGAATGGGCAGGCTGGTCAGAAGAACAAGAAGTGCGATTATTGCGGCCATGCGACTTTGTAAGAATAAATTCAACACACATCACCTGTTTCTTTCGAAGGAATGATTTACATAATAATCTAGATTAGACTTCTGGCTGGATCAAAAGTTGCGATCGTGCTGCCCGAAGTCCTATTGTAAAAAGTACAGGAAGTGGTAGGATGGAAAAAATCGGCTTTGCAAAGCGGGGTTTCGCTGGAGATCACCATGGGGAAGAGGGGGATGGAATCGATGAAAGTCAAACGGATCGTCGCGACGCTCCACACAGAGGATATCTCTGCCGCGGCACGGTTCTACCAGGAGACGCTCGGACTGGATTTGTTGATGGATCATGACTGGATCGCAACGTACGGATCGCATGAGATGATGTCCGTTCAGGTCAGTATGGCGACAGAGGGGGGGTCCGGCACACCTGTGCCTCACTTGTCGATTGAAGTGGATGATGTCGACGAGGCGTACCACCGGATGAAGCGGGCCGGATATCCGATTGAATATGGACCTGCCGATGAACCTTGGGGCGTCCGGCGCTTCTATGTCCGCGATCCCTTCGGCAAGCTTATCAATATTTTATCCCATATGTAGAAGGTTGTGTTCCGCGGCCCGGATGGCAGTAATGCCTCTCACTCAAACCTCCGCTTGAGCACGAGTTTGGGGGACTTCTTTTTCTTGGAAGGAGCCAAGATGGGTTCCCGGGCCTTCATCCGTTCCAGATAAATGCCTGATATGGTCTGGGTGATCAAAAATACGGGGAACGAATAGATCAGCTTATATCCTTTTTGGAACGTGATGATATCCAGCAGGTTGAACAGCCATTGTACGGCAACACCCACGGCAGCCCATGCAAGTACATAAGGAATGAAAGTCTTGGTGTGAATCCGGAAGGTTTCGTAGAAATAAAAAAAGAAATATCCGAATGGGGCGAACAGCAAGTAATAAAGAAAATCTGCGCCCTCCAGATGGTTGGAATCGTTCACCATATAGAAGTCGACTAAACCGCCGCCGATGGTAAAATCAAACAAGATGCCTATGGCATATCCCCATACCAAACTTAAGGCACTAATGTGGGCTTGAAATTTCTTCGGGAGAAGAAAGAAAAGCAGATAGGCGCCTGCATCCATAATCAAGAGGGAAATTTCATTTTTGTCAAAGCTTTGCCACAGGGTCATTCAACCTTCGCCTCGCTTTGGTGAATTCGGTGAAAGAACTTAAAGGCGTAATAAGCGATAAGATGCAGCATAACAAAATACAAGGCATCAAAAATCGCGTTCCAATGGACGATCTTCGTGATATGGAAAAAGCGTCCCATCATACCGAATGCCACAAGTAATGTCACGGATACAAACACGATGAGCAGGGAGGTCCAGAGGGATTTGGTTCTCCGCAGCAGATTGATGGCGATCACTACAAGCAGAGGGATCGAGATGCTCCGGTGGATCAGGAAGGACGTATAGTCGATAGGCTGTTGAGAGACTTGAAGCCACTTCATCTCTTCGAATAGAATCCACGACCCATTGACGCTTATAATCATGATGAGCAAAAAAACGAATGTATTTTCGACAAACGTCAGGGTTTTGTGCATTACCGCAAAGACAGCGGCTGCGAGCCAGGATACAAAGAAAAAGAACGCGAAACCCAACCTCATCACCCTCTTTGTACCATTGATGTTTATTCTCTATTTTGTTTCATCCTGCCAGTGATTATTCAAGGCAAGGAGGAGTGAGCCTGACATATAACCTGAAAAGGGCGTCATTCCGGAGTGAAAAGGGTATAATATGGGGGCAGAAGCAAACGAACCCCAGAACCTATCATCATCTTATGGTAAGAAGAAGGAGATCCGATGACTGAGAATAATGCAAGCATCCCTGCGGGGTGGAACTTCGACAACAGTTACGCCCGTCTGCCGAAATCATTGTTTACCGCGCAGGACACGAATCCTGTACGCTCACCGAAGCTGATTATGCTTAATAGCCCCGTGGCGGAATCCCTGGGACTCGACGTCTCGTCGCTGCGAAGCAACCATGGCGCCTGGTTCTCAGGCAATCAGATTCCCGAAGGGGCATTGCCCCTTGCCCAAGCTTATGCGGGGCACCAATTCGGGTATTTCAACATGTTGGGCGATGGACGGGCGCTGCTGCTTGGCGAGCAGATCACGCCCCAAGGGAAGCGGTATGATATTCAGCTGAAGGGCTCCGGCCGAACGCCGTACTCCCGCGGCGGCGATGGCCGGGCGGCGCTCGGGCCAATGCTGCGCGAATACATCATCAGCGAAGCCATGCATGCGCTTGGGATTCCTACTACCCGCAGCCTGGCGGTAGTGACAACGGGCGAGCCCGTTCAGCGCATGACCGAGCTGCCAGGCGCCATTCTAACCCGCGTCGCTGCCAGTCATCTGCGCGTCGGCACGTTCCAATACGCTGCCAAGTGGGGCACGGATGAGGATCTGAAGGCCCTGGCGGATTACACCTTGCACCGACATTTCCCGGGTTATGAGGCGCAGGAGAACCGCTATCTATTCCTGCTTCAGGAAGTGATCAAGCGCCAGGCTGCGCTGATTGCGCGGTGGCAGCTCGTCGGCTTTATCCACGGGGTAATGAACACCGACAATATGGCCCTCAGCGGGGAAACCATTGATTATGGCCCGTGCGCGTTCATGGATGCCTATGACCCGGCAACGGTATTCAGTTCCATCGATTCGCAGGGCCGCTATGCCTATGGCAATCAGCCGCGCATCGCCGCATGGAATCTCGCGAGATTCGCCGAATCGTTATTGCCGCTGCTGCATGACGACGAAGATCAGGCGGTCAAGCTGGCTGAGGATGCGATTGCCGGATTCAACGGGCAGTTCCACGGACACTGGCTCGCAGGGATGAGAGCGAAGCTGGGAATGACAGGCGAAGAGCCGCAGGACGAGGCCCTGATCGATGACCTGCTCCGGATGATGCAGGGGCACCGGGCGGACTATACGAATACGTTCCGCGCGTTAACCTTGGAGAAGCCGGAGGATACGGTGCTGTGGGGTACGGCGGAATTTGCCCGGTGGAAGGAGCAGTGGCAGGCCAGGCTGAGCAGGCAGGAGGAACCTCTAGACTCCTCGAAGCTTCTCATGCGCAGCAGCAATCCTGCGGTCATCCCCCGCAACCACCGGGTGGAAGAAGCGCTGGAAGCCGCGGAGAACGAAGGGGACTACAGCGTGATGCAGCGGCTGCTGGATGTTCTGGCGAACCCCTATGCCTATTCGTCAGAACAAGCGGACTACGCCTCGCCGCCCGAGCCGTCGCCCCGCGCGTACCGGACTTATTGCGGTACCTGAACATGTACAAATAAAAAAAGGCCATGCGCAATATGCGTAATGGCCCTTTTTGGAATTTCTGGAAGCTATATCCCACTCGCATAGCGAAGGATAACCCGGGGTCGTGCCGGGCTTATCGATTCGCCTGCTGCATGCCGGTTGGCAGGTTCACCTGCGGGCTTTTTTGCAGCTTTAGCAGCAAGTAGTAAGAAAGCAGCACGAACAGTAACACGACGACGGATTTGATGCTGCCCATCCCATTGCCGACCGCCTGTTCCGACCAGAAGGCAGCGATGCAGTCGATCGTAAAGCCGGCATAAGCCCATTCTTTGAGCCTGTTATAGCGGGGAAACAGAAGAACCGCAATCCCTATGAGCTTGGCCACCCCGAGAAGCGTCAGAAAGTAGGCCGGGTAGCCGAGCAGCTGGGTCGTTTCGAAGACGGTTTTGGGGGAGTAAGAAAGTTCATTGACCGCGCTGAGCAAGAATCCCAGAAGTGTACAACCCGTGATGATCCAATAGGTGATTTTTAGTTTTGACATGTTGCTTAACCCCTCCTCATTTCTAGTACCTTGATTGTACCGGGATGGGGGGGCAGGCAAATCTGTAAGAAGTCATGAATTCACACGGAAAAAGGGGGAACGTTTGATCGGTAGAAGATGACTCCTCTCATGCCCTATGCCAAAAGTCATGCCCTGCCCTTTAGATGGAATGACGGACTGCGTAGATGGCGGCTTGGGTCCGGTCGCGGAGGCCCAGCTTCGCAATCACATTCGATACGTGATTCTTCACCGTACCTTCCGTGATGAAAAGCCGGTCTGCGATCTCTTTATTATTGAAGCCTTGGCCCAGCCATGCCAACACTTCTTGCTCCCGCTCGGTCAGCAGCGTGTGCTCCATCGTCTTATGTACGGGGGTTGGGCCAGCTTGATGCGGGCTGCGTTCGGACATTTTGGCCAGCTCGTTCAGGAGCAGGGCCGTGATCTCGGGCTGAAGTACGGTCCCGCCGTTGTATACGGTCTGCACCGCACTGACGATCGCTTCGGACGGCATATCCTTCAGCAGATATCCGTGCACGCCGGTTTCCAGCGCGCGTACAATCAGCTCCGCGTCATCGAAGGTCGTGAGAACCAGCACCTTTGTCTGCGGCAGATGCCTCAGGATCAGTTCCGATCCTTCCACGCCATCCATTCCCGGCATCCGGATGTCCATGAGCACCACATCCGGCCGCCATTCCAGCGCTTTGGCATAAGCGTCTCTGCCGTCCACCGCCGTTCCAATGACTTCCATACCCGGTTCCAATCCGATGAGGACCGCCAGGCCCTCTCGCATCAGCCGCTGGTCGTCTACGATGAGGATTCTCATCGGGCTATCAGCTCCTTCTCCGCTGCAGAATAAGGAAACCGCACCTTCACGGCAAAGTCCGCATGCGGATCCATACAAAATTGCAGCTCTCCGTTCCACTCGCGGACTCGTTCCTGCAGATTGATTAAACCGAACCCCGGCTTCAGTTGGGCCGGGATTTCTCCATCATTGCTTATACTAAGCGTGAAGCCGCTCTCTGAATAATCCAACAGGATTCGGGCATGCCTCGCGCGACCGTGTTTCTGGGCATTCGTGAGGGATTCTTGCACAATGCGGTAAGCGGTTAATTGGAGGGTACCGGGCAGGGCGGCGGGAATGCCGTTCACTTCGAAGGCAGTCTGTACCTCGGCAAACCTGGTGAATTCCTCGCTTAACTTCCGCAGATTATCGTTCAAGGAAGTGGAGACTGCGGGCTCCTCCCGGATTGCCCTTACCGAGAGCCGCACTTCTTGCAAAGAGGAGCGGATGATCTCTTCGCATTCCAGGTACATTTGCTCGCTTCGCAAGGAATCAACGCGGCCCAGCTTGCGGGCCGCCTGCATTTGAACCAGCAATGCCGTCAATTTGTGGCCTACCGAATCATGAATTTCCCTTGAGATCCGTACTCTCTCCCTGGCTGCCGCCCATTCTTCCGTCCGGAGCGCATATGCTTGCACTCTCTCATGGGACTGCATCAATTGGGCGTATAACCGCTGCGTATCCTGATGCGCACGTTGATAGGAGCGGATTAAAGAGCTCACAATCCCCGCGAAAACGATAAACGAGCCTGAAATAAAATATCCGGTTGCATCCAAGCGCTGATATACATACCAGTCGATGCTGACCATCAAGGCGAGATAGACGGACAACAGCAGCAGGCAAGCTAAGATGATCCTCCGGGTGTTCTTGACGAAGAGCAATATGGCCAGGGCTGTCATGCCGATGAACAAATGGTTCGGGAATTGTCCGTCGATATACACATAACCATAGCAGGCGGATACGAAGAAATCGATGATCAAGATCGGAAACAGCCAGTTCTGCTTTCGCTTCGTGTTCAGGTAAAAATAATGAACGAGCAGAAAAAACACCAAGGAGAGGATCATGGTACTTAATTTCCAGAAGAGAGTCATCGAGTGTTCCCAATAAAAAGCGCCGGTTAAAGCGAGACCCAAGGCCAGCTTGACACCAAAAAACCATTTCCACGCTAGGGGACTCCCGCCAATTCCGACGTCTTCCCGTGCCATCCTTTTCCTCACCTCCCATATCCCAAGGTCTTGCGGTACACTTCGGCCGCCGAACGAGGGGACCAGCTTCATTATGTCATTTCGTTAACATGGAATACAAGATCGCGCGGAATATCCATGCGGGAGGTTAGCGGGAGAGAAAGGTTTACTAGAAGGCTTACTTAAAAGCTTCCAGAAAACGATGAAGCCGCTCAATCCCCATCTCCATGTCCTTCTCTTCGGTATTCCCGTAGCCCAGCAGAATATGGCGGGTATGGTTTCCTTTGATCAGGCAATAGTCCTCAACGGAATAGACCTTGACTCCATACGTAACGGACTGCTGCCAGTCCACCGGACCTTGCATACCCGTGTATTCCACCTGGAAGTGCATTCCCGCCTCATCGCCCAGGATGATCATCCGTTCGCCGAACATCCGGTGTATGGCGCCAATGAGCCGGGTTCTACGCTGTCTATATATCCCTTTCATGCGGTGAATATGGCGGTCCAGCCGGCCATCCCGCATAAACCGGGCTAAGGCAGCCTGCGCAAGGGACGGGGAACGGAGGTTCAATTCCTCCTTGAGATCGGCAAACACGCGCACCAAATGGCTTGGAATTACCAAAAAACCGATACGCAGTCCGGGTGCCAGCGTCTTGCTGAACGTCCCCATATAGATCACCCGGGTGGGGCTGAGGGTATAAAGCGGAGGGATGGGGACGCCTTTGAGGCGAAAATCGCCGTCATAATCATCCTCGATGATGTAGGAATCGGCATGTTCGGCGAGCTTGACGGCAAGCTGCCGGCGTTGGATGGACAGGATACTGCCGGTGGGGAACTGGTGGGAAGGCGTGAGCAGGATCAGACTTCCGGATTGGAACCGTTCGATCTCATGCAGCCTCATCCCGGATCCGTCCACCGGCACAGGCGTGATTCCATACTGCATATGCTTGAATATATGCTGGGCAATATCGATGGTGGGATCCTCCATGTACACGGACCGGTAACTAGGGGACAAGGCTTGGGCGATCAGCGAGAGCCCTTCCGATGAACCCGATACGATGATAATCTGGCCGGGATGGCAGCGCATCCCTCTGGTTCTGTAGAGATAGGACGTGATCTCGCACCGCAGATCTTCCTCCCCCCGGATGTCTCCGTAGTCGAACAGACCGGCGGGCGCATATTCAGCCGCCGCCTTCAAATATTTGGCCCACAGCAGGTTAGGAAAATGCTGCAAGTCGGGTGTGCCGATCATGAAGTCGATGGGTCTTTCCGTTGAGGGGAACGGTTCGGGCATGTCGAAGCTCTCTGTTCCGACGGAAGTGCCGGCATGCATCGTAACCAAGCCGCCCGCCACATAAGTGCCGGAGCCGGTTTGGCCCACCAAATATCCCTCTGCGATTAGCTGTTCGTATACGTCGAGCACGATATTTCTTGCGATACCGTATTCCTGCGCAAGTCTGCGGCTGGGCGGAAGACGGTATCCTTCCGTCAGCTCTCCAGCTTGGAGCTTGCCGCGGAGTTGGCTGCATAACTGAGAAGTGACCGATAACTCCGAATTCGAATCGAGATAAATACCGAGCATGCTCCCTCCGAATTGGCTCCCCAAATTGAACCGGAATTGGCTCTGATAGGAACCGGTTTCTATGATTATAATGGCTTAGAAAACATTTGTGAATCATTTGTGAATCATTTGTGAATGGAGGCTGATGGAGTATGGAGAAAAAGATGCTGGGTACATCGGGAATCGAGGTCAGTGCCTTAGGATTCGGCTGCTGGGCCGTAGGGGGGCCGTTCTGGCTGGACGGATTGCCGGACGGATGGGGTGAGGTCGACGACAGCGAATCCGTCCGGGCGATCCAGCGGGCATTGGAGCTTGGCATCCGATTGTTCGATACGGCGGATGTATACGGGACCGGACACAGCGAAGAAATACTGGGAAGGGCACTGAACGGCCGCCGCCATGAAGCGGTCATCGCGACCAAATTCGGATACACCTATGACGCATCCACCCGCCACGTGTACACCCGCTATGATATGTCTCCCGAATATATAAGGAACGCCTGCGAAGCGTCGCTGCGGCGTCTTGGGACCGATTATATCGATTTGTATCAGATTCATGTCGGCGATATTTCACTATCCGAGCTCGATTCGGTCATCGAATCGTTGGACCGGCTGAAGGGGCAAGGATGGATTCGCGCCTACGGGTGGAGCACCTGGGATTCGGGCCGTGTCGCCGCCTTCGCCGAGCGTTCGTCCTGTGATGCCATTCAGCATTCCTTTAATATCCTGGCGGGAAATCAGGAATTACTGGCGCTGTGCGAGCGCAGACAGCTCAGCAGCATCGTCAATTCTCCCCTCGCTATGGGATTGTTAAGCGGCAAATTCGACGCGGCATCCCATCTGCCGCCTGACGATGTACGCGGCAGCAAGCATGAGTGGGTCCCCTATTTCAAGGACGGCAAGCCGAATCCCCGCCATTTGGACGCGCTGGAATCGGTCAGAGACATCCTGGCCTCCGGCGGACGAAGCTTGGTGCAGGGTGCGCTTGGCTGGATCTGGGGACGGAGCGGCCGGGCGATTCCGATTCCGGGGCTCAAAACCGTCCGGCAGGTGGAGGAAGCGGCCGGGGCCTTGGAGTTTGGGCCGCTGCAACCAGACCAAATGGATGAAATCCAAGCCATACTTGATGGGCGGCTGCCGTAACGGCTGCCTTCCTTCGGCCTAGGAATTGGATGAATACCCAACGAATGGCCGAGATCAATCAAGAGAAGTCTGTGAGGAAGCAGGCTACCGTGGCGTATCTGCTCCTACATGTCCAATGGCTCCCTTGGTTACGCCCTCTTACTTAGCTGAATGTTATGGAGCTCCATAAGAGAAAAGCCATAGATCGAAAAGAGAATCAAGACCAGCGTAAGTCCAAGATAGGCGCAGAGCACCTTCCACTTCACCGAGGCCGGGGAATCGTAATAACTATGCAGCTGCAGCAGTTTCTTCTCCAGCTGATTCATCTGCTGCTCCGCTTCTTCTATGGACCGCTCCAGAGCGTCCTCAGCGGTTTTCATTTCTTCTGCCCAAACCCGTGCCTTCTCTGCATATTGGAGATCCAGCCGCTGCCGGTCGCGCTGCAGCTTTTCTTTATCGTGCACGAAGGGGATGAACCACTTGCGTTCCGGAGGGGAAGACGTCGGCTCCAGTGCCGCTGCCGTATTCCATTGCGTGCTCGGACTGCTGAATGGGGAATCAAGAGAGTCGGTGACCTGGCGGAGAACGGTCTGGTAGTCTTCCAGCTTGCTCTTCTCGTACAAAAGCACCGACCGCCGGTACCCTTCCCGAAGGCGTGCCCACCAGGTAAGAAACCCGATCAGCAGCAGCAGGATCGGCATGGGGCTAGGGGCAAGGATCACTAACGCTCCCAAGAGAAGCAGTCCGAGGAACCATATCCGCGTAGAGAGCACAGATACGATCCGGCCGCCGTCGAGCGGCGACACGGGAAGCAGATTGAACAGATTCAAGGCGGCTCCCATAAAGATGGTCAGACCCCAGAGAGGCTCACCGGTCAGCAGGTACAGCGGTACGGCGGGCAGGAAGGAGAGCAGACCGGCCAGCGGGCCTCCATAAGCAAGATAAGCTTCGGTCTGCGCATCGCGCGGCTGTTCCTTCATACCGATGAAAGCGCCGACGAAGGGAATGAAGATCGCAGGGGACGTGCGTATTCCTTTCTTCTTCGCAGCGATCACATGACCCATCTCATGAATGAAAATCAGGTATATCAGCACAGCCCCGAATCTCCATCCGTAAACCACCGCATAGCCTCCCATGCTGATGGCCATGGACAGCAGCGTACCGCCGAACTTGCTCCATTTAAGCAGCGCGAGGATCCATTTGAATTTTGCAGCCGCAAACACCCCGAGGGCAAGGAGCAGGGACCGGGTACGGTTCTCAGACAAAAAAGCACTTCCCTTCCAGTAACGTATTGTGGGTAATTTTACCATAAAATAATGGAAGAGGAAATTTTCGGGGGAATAGACCTACAAAAAACGCGGGCTCCATGGACGGTTAGGTCCAAGGCTGCCCGCATCATCATCGATAATGGCGCCGCTGCGGCTTAGGGAGGTCGGATCCAGGAATTCCGTCCGGAAGAAGCCTGGTTCAACCACGGTCGCCTGTATCCCATGGGGACAGCTCCGAGGCGAGCGACTCCGTAAGGGGAAGCTGGCCCGCCGCCAGTTCATCTAGGGCTGCCTTTGGCGGTGAGAGGAGGCGTCCCGGTGCGTACTGCGGTCCGGGACCAGGCCGAGGCGACCACCACGCCCATGATGACCATCGCGGTGCCGACCAGCTGCACACCGGTTATGTGGGTACCTGCTGCATACGAGAGGAGCATCGTCACCAGCGGCACGAGATTGAAGAAGATCGACGTCCGACTCACCCCGATCCGGGCGATGCCGTCGTTCCACCAGAGGTACCCCAGCACGCTGGTGAATACGGCCATGAAGGCGATAGCCCCCCAAGCGGCGGCGGGAATGTCGAAGACGGGGACCGGACTCGGGGCGCTCCAAGAAACTGCGATCAGGCAGAGGGCGCCGACGGTCATCGTGTAGGCTGTCGTAGCCAAGGAGGAGGAACCGCGGATATATCGCCGGTTCAGCACACCATAGAGCGCCCAGCAGAGATTGCCGCCCAGTATGCACAGATCCCCGCCCGAGAAGCTCAGCGTGCTGATCACCTGCCAAGATCCCTGGGTTATCACGAGCAGTACACCAAGCAGGGAGAAGAAGATCCCGATGACCTGACGCGCGCTTAGTGTATCCTTGATGAGGAAGCATGCCAACAGGGCAGACACGAGCGGGTTCGTGGCCATAATCAGCGCACCATTGAGCGGGGAGGTGGTTTTCATCCCTTCAAAGAACAGCATGTTGAAGCCGAATACGCCAAGAATCCCAAGCAGTACAAACATAGGCCAGTTCGACCTCCAGGCCGGCATGTTCAACCGTTCTTTGACGAATAACAAGAGAAGAATCAAGCAAGCAGCCAGACCGAACCTCCAAGCCGCAGCTGCGGGAGCCGAGAAGAAATGAACAGCGTACGATGCCAGATTGAACGACGCGCCGATAAATATCGAGACAGACAACAGCATGACATAAATATTCATTCGCATGAGCCAACCTCCTGGTTTAGGTAGAGTAAACCCAGCTTACAAGTTAGAGCCGGCTCGAAGTCAAGTGGAGAGCGGAGGTTCTGGAAAAAAGAGGGGAACAGGGTTGACTTCGAGCTAACTCTAAGTAGTATGATGGTTTCAAAACCGGCACGGAGACAGGAGAGATGGGATGCTTACCATAAGTCAAGTGGCGGAGCGGACGGGACTCACCCCTTATACGCTGCGTTATTATGAGAAGATCGGCGTGCTGAAAGCCCCGGGGCGCAGGGACGGCGGTGCGCGCACGTACACCGAAAGCGAAGTTACGCTTATTCGGTGTCTAAGCGGCCTGAAGAGGCTGGGTATGTCGCTTGAGGAGATTACGGAGTTTTTCTGCGACGGGTGTGTATTGGAGAAAATACAGCAGGGGGAAGACCCCGAGAAGTTAACCCCCTCGTTGAACAAGCGAACCCGCATCCTTGTGAAGCATCTGGCCTTGCTGGAAGAAAGACGCCAGGAGCTCGAAGGGATTATTGAGCTCACGAAGGAGAAGCTGGCCATGTACGACGAGCTGTCCAAGGAAGCTGGCCGGGGTACGATGGAGGTTGGCAGGAGTATGATAGAAGCTGGCCAGAGTATGATGGGAACCGGTCTTATTCTTGACCTACGGCGTAGTGCAGCTGAATGACGCCGCCGCCAAGGGACTTGAAATCGAGCAACTCCATATCCTTATACTGGTAATGGCCTTTATCCAGCAGGAGGTTGAGCCCCTTACCCTCGAGCACCGGGGCTATATTGAAGATTATTTCGTCGACAAGCCTGTGGCCGAGAAAAACGTTATGCAGATCCGCTCCGCCCGAGATCAGCGCTGTTAGATGGCCTTTGTGCTGCAGATAGGCCAGGGCTTCCTGCGGGGAGCAAGCCACGGTGACGCCCGGAATCTCTTTGGCGCCTCTCGACACGACGACGATGTCCAAATTCCCAAGCTCCCCGCCGCCGCTGGCCTGCATGCCTTCGAATGTCCGGCGGCCGACGATGAAATTGCCCGCCGCTTTGGCTTGAAGAACAAAATCAGTCAGCGCTTCCGGTTTGGGCGGATGCTCAGGACTGGACTGCGCGTAGTTGCCATTAGCGGTCAAGGTTGCCCATAGAATAGTTTTCATAGTAAATGTTCCTCCTTAAAATAGCAGCTTTCATGCGGGTTACGGGTATGCCGTAGGGTGTATGTTAACCCCGGCTTCACCGCATTCCCTTGCCTTTCACCATCGTAGCTAAGCGGAGTAGATTTGAAAAGTAGTTACAATATAGTGCAATAGTTACAAAAAATGAACTATGCGAAGCCGCTTTTCTTCTTTTCCGTTCCGACTCGCCGCCGGGCTGATAAAGCCTGTAATCATCAAGTTTTTATTAAATTTGCCTCTATACAAAATTTATTAACTATAGTACTATATGGAAGGTGGTTGTTCTGACGACATAACTTATGACTGCTTAATCGACGTTTAGGCGCGTTAAGTTAGGCGTAAGGGATCATACCCATACACGCGACTAAGTGTGAATGCTTGCGGCTCCTCCATCGGGTGGAGTGCCGCAGGCATTTTTTTGTTATTTCCGCATGAAGAAGGAAGAGAAACGTTGAACGGAAGGGAAGGTATGGCGCGTATGATCACTTATGTTTTTCCGGGGCAGGGAGCCCAACGAAAAGGGATGGGCGGGGCGTTGTTCGAAGAGTTTGCCGAATTGACCGCGCAGGCGGATGCGATCCTGGGGTATTCCATCCAAGAATTATGTCTGGAGGATCCGCATTCCCGGTTGAATCAAACACAGTATACGCAGCCCGCCTTGTATATTGCGAATGCGCTTACCTATTTTAATCAGGTCGTGGAGTCCGGCCGGACGCCGGATTATACGGCGGGGCACAGCTTAGGGGAGTACAATGCTTTGCTTGCGGCAGGCGTTTTTGATTTTCGGACGGGGCTGCTCCTTGTGCAAAAGAGGGGGGAGTTGATGAGCCGGGCCGAGGGCGGCGCCATGGCTGCGGTGGTGGGACTGAACGAACACCAGCTGGCGGAAGTTCTCTCTCGTGGAAGCCTGGATGGGGTGGACATTGCGAACCTGAACAGCCCCACGCAGATTGTGATCTCGGGACCCAAGGCGGACATCGACCGCGCCAGGCACATGCTGGACGGGATGGAAGGCGTCAAAGCCGTGGTCCCGCTGAGAACCAGCGGTGCCTTTCATTCCCGTTACATGACCGATGCGGCGAGGGAATTCGAGACCTTCCTCAGCCGTTTCCAGTTCGAAGAGCCGGTGATTCCAGTCATCTCCAATACGACGGCGAGACCTTACCGGTATGAGGAGATCAAGCAGAACTTGAGAGACCAGATTACGGGTTCGGTGAAATGGAGCGAGAGCATCCGCTATCTGTTAGGGCGCGGGGATATGAATTTCGAGGAGATCGGCGGCGGCAAAATCTTGACCGATCTGATCCAGCGCATACGTACCGAAGCTGGCCCCTTGGTTATCGAAGAGAACCCTGCGAGTAGGGAAGCGGCGTCTGTGGAGAACCACCCGCTCCATGCATCCGTAGGCCTCATGACGGCGCCGGCTGCCCCAGTTTCACCAGCAGAAGCGACATCATCAGCACCGGACGCAGTGGCGGTCGCACAAGAAGATCTCCTCTCAACCGGCACCCGGGCACCGGTACTGGCAGCCATTCGGCCATCGCACTTGGGAAGCCCGGAATTCAGGAAGGACTACGGCCTAACCTATGCTTACATTACCGGCGCGATGTACAAGGGGATCGCCTCGAAGGAGATGGTCGTGCGCATGGGGAAGGCCGGGATGATGGGCTTTTTTGGGGCAGGCGGTCTGAAGATGCCGCAGATCGAAGAGGCCATCCGTTATATCCAGGGGGAACTCTCGACCGGACAAGCGTATGGGATGAATCTCGTGCATGAACCGGCAGAGCCGCATATCGAAGAAAGTATGGTGGACCTGTATATGCGTCATGGTGTGAAGGTCGTCGAGGCAGCGGCTTTCATGACGATCACGCCCGCGCTGGTGAAATACCGGGCGAAGGGGCTGCGGCGGGATGTGAACGGGAGCGTAACGTCATCGAACAAGATCATCGCCAAGCTGTCTCGGCCCGAGGTAGCCGAAGCCTTCCTGTCCCCCGCGCCCGAGAGGATCACGGCGAAGCTGCTGGGGGAAGGCAAAATTACGCGCGAAGAAGCAGCGCTTCTCGGGGAGATTGCCGTAGCGGACGACCTGTGCGCGGAAGCGGATTCGGGCGGCCATACCGATGGAGCGGTGGCCTATGCCTTGATGCCGGCCATCTTAAAGCTGCGCGACGAGATGATGCAGAAGCACGGCTACGCCAAGAAGGTCAGGGTCGGGGCTGCTGGAGGGATCGGCACCCCGGATGCCGCTTTGGCGGCGTTCAGCCTGGGCGCCGATTTCATTGTCACCGGCTCCATCAACCAATGTACTGTGGAAGCGAATACAAGCCCGGAGGTTAAGAATCTGCTCGAGCAGATGAACGTGCAGGACACGGAATATGCGCCCGCGGGCGACATGTTCGAGATGGGGGCCCGGGTTCAGGTGCTGAAGAAGGGGCTGTTCTTCCCGGCCCGGGCCAACAAGCTGTATGACCTGTACCGCCAGTACAACGCGATTGAAGACATCGACGAGAGGACGAAGACCCAGCTTCAGGACAAATATTTCAAGCGCACCTTCCAGCAGGTATATGACGAAGTTCGGGCGTACCAACCGCCTGCGGTCATACAGAAGGCGGAGCGCAATCCGAAAATGAAAATGGCGCTGATCTTCAAGTGGTATTTTGGCTACAGCACCCGGCTCGCCTTGAGCGGCAACCCGGAGAATAAGGTCGATTATCAGATCCAGTGCGGGCCTGCCCTGGGGGCGTTCAACCAGTGGGTCAAGGGAACGGAGCTCGAATCCTGGCGGAACCGGCATGTGGATGTCATCGCCCTCCGGCTGATGAACGAAACGGCAGAGCTGCTGAACCGCAGAATCCAGAGCTACATGCAGGCGGCTAACGGCGGGTAGGCGGGAGGGATGGACAGGTTAAGAGAAAGTACCTTGTTGTGAAATCAGTCTGAGGCTGCGTGGAGCAGGAAAGGTGGAGAAATGACATGGTCGGAAGAACGGAGAACGATATCGCGATCATCGGGTTGGCGTGCCGGTTTCCGGGAGCGCAGAACGCGGAGGAATTCTGGGAGAACCTGAAGGCGGGACGCTCCAGTATCGAGGAGATCCCGAAGTCGCGCTGGGACTGGGAAACCTATTGGGGCGATCCGCAGAAGGAAAGGAATAAAAGCAGCAGCAAGTGGGGCGGCTTCATTCAGGATGCGGATCTGTTCGATCCGGGCTTCTTCGGCCTCTCAGCCCGGGAGGTGGAGGCGACGGACCCCCAGCAGAGAATCATGCTGCAGCTCGCATGGGCTTGTCTCGAGGATGCGGGTGTGGTTCCGTCCCGGGTGTCGGGGCAGAACATCGGCGTATACATGGGCGTGTTTAACTTCGACTATAAAGGACTGCAGGAGAGTAAAGAGAGAACGATAGAGACCTACCATTCGATCGGAACGGCTTCGGCCGTGATCGCGAACCGGATCTCCCATTATTTCAACTTCAAAGGGCCGAGCTTCCCGATCGATACGGCGTGCTCCAGCTCCTTCAATGCGATCCATTCGGCGGCCCAGTCCATCCTCCTCGGGGAATGCAGCATGGCGCTTGCCGGCGGAGTCAATCTGATCCTGACGCCGACGAGGCACATCTCGTTCTCCAAGGCCGGCATGCTGTCTCCGACAGGCTCCTGCAAAACCTTCGATGACAGTGCCGATGGCTATGTGCGCAGCGAAGGGGCGGGCACCGTCCTGCTCAAGCCGCTCCAACAGGCACTGGAGGATGGTGATTCTATCTACGGCGTACTCAAGGGGAGTGCCGTGAACCACAACGGCAGGACCCATACGCTTACTTACCCGAACCCGCAGGCACAGGCGGATGTCATCGTGGAAGCGCACCGGAGGGCAGGAATTCCGGTGGAGAGCGTCAGTTATATCGAGGCCCATGGGACCGGCACGCCCAAAGGGGACCCGCTTGAGTTCCAGGGGCTGCAGAAAGCGTTCGAAGAACTTGGATCCGCCGCCGGACAAGCGCTGTCAAAGAACTACTGCGGGCTCGGTTCGGTGAAGACGAACATCGGGCATCTGGAATCGGCAGCCGGCATCGCCGGGGTCGTCAAGGTGCTCATGAGCATGAAGCATAAACAGCTTCCCGGGTTAGCGGGCTTCCGCAAGCTGAACCACCGGATTGCGATAGAGGAGAGCCCCTTCTATATGGTCGACTCCCTCCGGGAATGGAACCCTCCGCTCAACCGAGAGGGACTGCCTTATCCGAGGCGCGCCGGGATCAGCTCGTTCGGCTTCGGCGGCACGAATGCGCATGTGGTGCTGGAGGAGGCGCCGTCCGGTGCTGCTGAAGGCAGCAAAGCGAGCGCGAAGTACCCAGCCTATCAGCTCATCTGCTTGTCGGCGAAGACCGAAGAAGCCCTGCTTCAGAAGCAGGAAGACCTGGCCCGGTGGCTTGATATGCATGGGGAAGAGCAGCCGCTCGCTGCTGTAAGCGCTACCCTGCTTCACCGTAGAGAGCACTTTGGGGTCAGAGCGGCCTATGTGGTCCAGGATCCGGCCGAGCTGCGGGACCGGTTGGAAGAAGTGCTGCGGACAGGCGAGGCCGAGGGCTATGCCAGGCCAATGACATTGCCGAGAGGCGGCGGCAAAGAGCGGCCGCTCCTGGAACGGCTCGCCAGGCTTCTGACCCAAGAGCTGCAGGCCGGAACGAAGCTGCCGGCCGAAGAATACCGCGGTCATCTGCTGTCTCTGGCAGAGCTGTATGTCCAAGGGGTAGAGGCGGACTGGAGGGTTCTTGTTCCGGAGAAGGGGCTGCCTCCCTTACACCTGCCCACGTATCCTTTTGCCAGGGAGCGCTACTGGATTCCCGAGGAGGAAGAGGCTGCGGAGGTACCGGCAGGGATGGTTACCAGAGCAGCGTACCAGCTTCACCCGCTGCTTCACCGCAATACATCCGATTTCACGGAGCAGCGCTTTACTTCGGTGTTCAGCGGCCGGGAATTCTTCCTGAAGGACCACATCGTGAAGGAGCGGCGGGTTCTGCCCGGCGTCGCTTACATGGAGATGGCGAGGGCAGCCGCAGCGCAGTCGCTGGGCACGGATATGGACACCGCCCGGCTCAGTCTCTCCCATATCGTATGGGCGAGGCCTATTGTAGTCGGCGATAGCCAGGAAGAAGTACATATCGGGCTCTATCCGGAAGACAACGGCGAGATTACCTTCGAAGTCTACACAGGGAAGGAAGACGAGCCTGATCTGCACAGCCGGGGCGCCGTGCTGGTGCGTTCGTCCGATGAGCACCCGGTAGAAGCCCCGAGGCGTTATCTGGAGGAGATCCAAGCCGGGCTTACCCGGTCACCTGTCACCACGGAACAATATTATGAGGGGTTCCGACAACTGGGGCTTGCCTACGGCCCGGCGCATCAAGGGGTGGACGAGGTCTATACGGCAGACGAGTCGCTCTTGGCCCGGCTGCTCCTTCCTCCCCTGGTCAAGGATACGGCGGATCAGTATGTTCTGCATCCGAGTCTGATGGATGCGGCGCTGCAGGCTGCCCTGATCCTGCTTGCCGGTTCACCCCGTCAGGGTTCCGGGGGATGGAAGGGGATGAAGCTGTTTCTGCCCTTTGCACTGGAGGAATTGGAAGTGCTTGGTTCATGCACCCCGTCGATGTGGGCGCATGTCCAATACAGCGGCAATCACGGCTCAAGTGAGCGGGGGAGGACCGTTGATATCGACCTCTTCGATGAGGAAGGCACCGTCCGTGTGCGTATGAGGGGTTTAGTCTGGCGGGAAGCGGAGGAGCGTGAAGCCTTCGAGAGTTCGCCGAAGAGAGCGGGGCTGTTCCTCCTCGCTCCCTACTGGAAAACCCAGGAAGCGGTGGAGATCCAAGGGGGTGTAACCTCCGGCGAGCGGCTGATCGTTCTCTGCGGCACGGATCCGCTGCTTGGAGAGCGGCTTGCGCCTTTATTAGAGAAAGCACGGGTAGAGGAAGTCCGGGTGCTGGACCTGACTTCCAGCCTGCCTGGAGGGGTAGCGGAACGCTATGAGGCTTGCGCAGCCGCCTTGTTGGAAGCAATCCAGAGCCGCCTGAGGGGCGGATCCGACAGCACGCTGTTGATCCAGGTCGTGGCAGCCGGAGAGAAAGAAGAGAGGTACGCCGGCCTCGCCGGTCTGCTGCAGACGGCCCAATTGGAGAACCCGAGGATCGCCGGGCAAGTGATTGAGGTCGAAGCTGCGGAGTCTCCGGAGAGCTTGGCAGCGAAGCTGAAGGAGAGCAGCTCCTCTAGGGCGGGCCGGATTCGGTACCGCGGAGCAGAGCGGTTCGTGCTGGACTGGAAAGAGCTCGAGACCCCGCCTTCGAAGGAAGAGCCGCTGCCTTGGAAGGACGGGGGCATTTACTTGATCACAGGCGGCGCTGGCGGTCTCGGCCGGCTGTTCGCCAAAGAGATTGCCGGGCACGCCAAGAGCCCGTGCCTGATCCTTACCGGGCGTTCGCCTCTTCATCCCGGCATCCAAACCGCACTGGAGGAGCTCTCGGCGGCAGGAGCACGGGCCGAGTATGTGCAGGTGGACGTATCGGACGAGGGTGCGGTAGAGAAGCTGTTCGAGGGAATCCGGGCTTCGCATGGTCAGCTCCACGGCATCCTGCATAGTGCGGGCATGATCAAGGACAACTACATGCTGAAGAAAACCGCCGGGGAGCTGCGGGAAGTGTTGGCGCCGAAAGTGGCGGGCCTGATCCATATCGATCAGGCTTCGAAAGGGTTCGAGCTGGATTTCTTCGTGATGTTCTCCTCGGTATTCGGTGCCATGGGGAATCCGGGACAGGCGGATTACTGCACGGCCAACGCGTACATGGATACCTACGCGGCGTATCGCAGCACCCTTGTCGGCTCGGGTGAGCGGAGCGGACGTACGCTGTCGTTGAACTGGCCGCTGTGGGCATCGGGCGGGATGCACGTCGATCCTGCCGCCGAACGGCTGATGAGGGAGAACCTTGGGATGGCGGCCCTGCCGACAAGCAGCGGGATGCGGGCGTTCTATCAGGCCCTGGCAGCCGGCACTGATCAGGTGCTTGTGCTGGAAGGGGAGCTGGAGCTGTTCCGCCCGAAGCTTACCGGACAGCCGGGAGCGCAGCCTACCTTGTCTGCAGAGCCCGCGCCGGCCTCCGCACCGGTTGCCGTGCCGGTTCCGGAGATGGCCGGGGAAGCGCTCGAGGAGAAAGCGGCCCATTATTTGAAGACGCTGATCTCTTCGGTCCTGAAGCTGCCGGTGCAGCGGATTGATACCGATGCGCCGATGGAGGAGTACGGGATCGATTCGATTATGACCACCCAGCTGACGCATGCACTGGAGAAGGCGTTCGGCACCCTATCCAAGACGCTGTTCTTTGAGTATCAGACCCTGCGGGAACTCACGGGGTACTTCCTGAAGGCGTACCGGGAGCCTCTGCTCGGGCTGCTGGGACCGGCGGTGCAGGTCCCGGCCCGGCCGGTCACGGACGCTGCAACTGCCGCAGCTGCCTCTCGGACCGAAGAGGCGCCGGCAGTGAAGCGGAGCCGAAGCCGCGCCCGCTTCGCCGCCGCTCCAGAGGTACGCCAGACCCGTGCCGCCGCAAGGCATGCCGCAGAGGATGTGGCCATTATCGGCGTGTCCGGCCGGTACCCCGGGGCGGAAGGCATCCGCGAATACTGGGACGTGCTGAGGAACGGACGCGACTGCATCACGGAGATCCCGCCGGACCGCTGGGATTATAGCGCTTACTTCGACGAAGACCGGGATGTGCCGGGCAAAACTTACAGCAAATGGGGGGGCTTCCTCCGGGATGTGGACAAGTTCGATCCTTTGTTCTTCCAGATCCCGCCGAGGGAAGCCGAGCGGATGGATCCGCAGGAGCGCCTGTTCCTGCAGTGTATGTATGAGACGCTGGAGGATGCGGGATACACCCGGGATACGCTGGCCAAGGCGGACCGATGGGGTCTGGAGGGGAACGTCGGCGTGTATGTCGGCGTGATGTACGAGGAGTATCAATTGTACGGAGCGCAGGCCCAGCTGCTGGGTCAGCCCCTGGCCTTGTACGGACTGCCGGCGTCCGTGGCCAACCGGGTCTCTTACTTCTGCAACTTCCATGGACCGAGCATCACAGTGGATACGATGTGCTCCTCTTCGCTGACCGCGATCCATCTGGCCTGCCAGAGCCTGCAGCGGGGAGAATGCGAAGCAGCGATCGCCGGCGGGGTCAATATCTCGATCCATCCGAACAAATACCTCCTCTTGGCGCAGGGACGGTTCATCTCCGGCAAGGGCCGCTGCGAGAGCTTCGGCGAAGGCGGCGACGGCTATGTCCCGAGCGAAGGGGTGGGCGCCGTACTGCTGAAGCCGCTGTCGCGTGCCATCGCGGACGGCGATCAGATCTACGGGGTCATCAAGGCGACGGCCGTCAATCACGGCGGCAAAACCAACGGCTACACGGTTCCCAATCCGAACGCCCAGGCGAGCGTCATCGGACGGGCACTGGGGGAGGCGGGAATCGATCCGCGGACGATCAGCTATATGGAAGCGCACGGCACAGGTACTTCCCTCGGCGACCCGATCGAGATCGCAGGCCTGACGAACAGCTTCCGGCGGTACACGGAGGACACTCAGTTCTGCGCTATCGGTTCGGCCAAGTCGAACATCGGGCACTGCGAAAGTGCGGCGGGCATCGCTGGGCTTACGAAGGTGCTGCTGCAGCTGAAGTACAAGCAGATCGTGCCCTCCCTGCATTCAGAGGTGCTCAATCCCCGGATCGACTTCTCGGCTACGCCGTTCGTGGTCCAGCAGGAGCTTGCAGCGTGGAATCGGCCGCTTCTGAATATCGACGGACAATCCCGCGAGTATCCAAGAATCGCCGGGCTCTCGTCCTTCGGCGCGGGCGGATCGAACGCCCACATCCTTATTCAGGAATACGATGGACCGGACAGCGGCTGCGCCTCGGGTACTCCCGGCCCGAATCCGGCCATCATCGTGCTGTCCGCCAAGAGCGCCGGGCAGCTCCATCAGCAGGCGGAGCGCCTGCTGGCGGAGATCCGCCTGCAGCAGTGGGGGGATGAACGCCTGACCGATATCGCTTATACGCTGCAGCTCGGGCGGGAAGCGATGGAAGAGCGGCTGGCTGTCCTGGCCTCCACGATGAAGGAGCTCGAGGAGAAGCTGACCGGCTTTGTGGAAGGCCGGGGCGGGATGGAGGATCTGTATGTCGGTCAGGTCAAACGGAGCAAAGAAGCCTTATCGGTATTTGCCCGGGACGAAGAGCTGCAGGAGGCCCTGGCCAAGTGGATGCAGCGCGGGAAGTACGCCAAGCTGGCCAGCCTCTGGGTGCAGGGGCTGAGCGTCGATTGGAGCGGGCTGTACGGCGGGCGGAAGCCGCGCCGGATGAGCCTGCCGGTCTATCCGTTCGCCAAGGAGCGCTGCTGGGCGCCGGACTTCGATCTTACGCCGATGTCACCGGGTTCGGCGTCAGCGGTACACGCGTACGCGAAGCAAGACCGCCCTTCGCATCCTCAGCGGGAGATGGGGCCTCTTCGCAGCAGAACGTGCATGCTCACCAAACAGTGGGAGCCGGCTCCGGCAGCTCTATCCCGCAGCGTGTCCCGTACGATTGCCATCTTGATGACTCCAGCTACCCTGGAGCTGGCCGTCACGGTATCCAGA
Source organism: Paenibacillus caseinilyticus (assembly GCF_027533645.1). GTDB lineage: Bacteria > Bacillota > Bacilli > Paenibacillales > NBRC-103111 > Paenibacillus_G > Paenibacillus_G caseinilyticus. The sequence goes on along the minus strand of NZ_JAQAGY010000004.1, from coordinate 420,527 downwards.
CATTTTGCCAATACCCAGATGATCGATGTGGGTGATATGGATAGGCTGCTCGCCCGCACGGATACAGACTGGCCGTCCTATGAGGGCTGCATCGATCTGGCGGGCTGCAGCGAGTGGAGTACGGAACGAACGGCTTGGCTGACCTGGCTCCAGAAGCTCATCGAACATGGACCGCGGGATGGCCTGATGCTGCTCGGGGTTACGAAGGACCTCGAAGCCCTCGCTTCGGACGGGGCCAGCGGTTCCTCGTTGTACGGCGCCGAGCGTGCCGGCTTGTACCGCATGCTGCAGAGCGAATACGGCCGCCTTCAATCCCGTCATGTGGATGTATCCGCTTCTACAGACCTGGATACGCTGGCGGAGCAGATCGCAGGCGAATTCCGGACAGACAGCCCGGATGCCGAGGTGATCTTCCGAGGCGGCGTGCGTTACCGAGCGTATTTGAAGGAGCTGCCGGCTGGAGTCGGCCGGGTACCGGCGCGTCATTTTCCCGAAGGGCATACGCTGCTGATTACCGGGGGGACCAGAGGGATCGGTTATTTGTGCGCCCGGCATTTCGTGGAGAAGTACGGCGTCAGGAAGCTGGTGCTGACGGGCCGGGAGGCTCTGCCCCCTCGGGAGACGTGGAACGAGACCGCAGGGCATCCGGCTTCAACCATGCGGAAGATCCAGGACATGCAGGCACTGGAGAGCCTCGGAGCGCAGGTCATCACGCTCGCAGTTGATCTGACGAATGAACAGGACGTGCGCCGGGCTGTCTCAGAGATGACGGGCACGCTCGGTCCGGTCGGAGGCGTGATTCATTGTGCGGGGGTTATGGATACGCAGAATCCGGCCTTTATCCGCAAATCGGAGGAGGGGATCCGCGAGGTCTGGAACCCGAAAATCCCGGGACTCCGCGTTCTGTACCAGAGCCTGAAGGGAGAGCCCCTGCAGTGGTTCCTTCTCTTCTCCTCGGTATCGGCCATTCTTCCCGGCCTCGGTGCAGGACAGAGCGACTACGCGGCGGCGAACGCTTATATGGATTACTTCAGCGCTTCCCTCGGATCTGGGAGTCCTGTCGTGAGCATTCAGTGGCCGAGCTGGAAAGATACCGGCATGGGCGAAGTCCGAAGCCGGGTGTATGAGCGGACCGGTCTGCTCAGCATGACGAATGAGGAAGGGCTGAAGCTGCTGGATCAGCTTCTCGCAGGGGAGCTCCACCCAGTGGTGCTGCCGGCCGTCGTTGACGCGGATCAATGGAAGCCCGGGAAGCTGATGCAGTTCGAAGCGCAGGAGACGCGGCAGCAGGGCCACCGGCCTCAGCCTGCGCAATCGGCAGGAAGGGGCTCCGGGCAGCCAGCAGGCAGCCTGCCGGCGAGGACACAGGCCTGGCTCACGGATCTTCTGGCTGAAGAGCTCAAAATCGACGCCGCCAGGCTTGATACGGAGACGACGTTCCAGGAGTACGGCGTTGACTCGATCATGCTGGTCCAGATGCTGCGCAAGATTAACGAGCAGGTGAACGAAGAGATGGAGCCAACCCTGCTCTTCGAATATCCGAGTATTGAATCGCTCTCGGCTTGGCTTGTCGACACGCATGGGGCTGCGATGGCGGAGCTTCTGGACTCCCCCGTTGAACCTCGAGGAGCGGAATCTCTACATCAAGATCACATCCAGGAACAGGCACAGGCACAGGCGGCTCCGCTGGTCTTTGATCCGATCCGTTCCTATGAGAGTCGTGTTGGGGTGCCTAAGCACGAACAAGCTGCCTCTGCACGCATTGCGGTGGTCGGGCTGTCCTGCCGCTTCCCCGGGGCCGATTCGCTAGATGGGTATTGGGAGCTGCTGTCCGAAGGCCGGTCGGCGATCCGCCAAGTACCTGCCAGCCGGTGGGGGAGACCGACGCCTTATTATGCGGGGGTGCTGGAAGATATCTCGGGATTTGATCCGTCGTACTTCCTCATCCCGGAATCGGATGCCCAGGCCATGGACCCGCAGGCGCTGCTGGCGCTGGAGGAGACCCTGAAGCTCCTGTGCCATGCGGGGTATACCTCGCAGGAGGTCAAAGGGAAAGCGGTCGGCGTCTACCTGGGCGCCCGGAGCCAGCACCGGCCGGAGCGGGAGCTCCTGCTTCAGGCGCGCAATCCGATTGTCGCGGTCGGGCCCAACTATCTGGCGGCGAATATCTCGCAGTTCTTCGATCTGCGCGGGCCGAGCGTCGTTGTGGATACGGCCTGCTCGTCGGCGCTCGTCGGCATGCAGATGGCCGTACAGGCTTTGCTCAGCGGCGACATCGAATCCGCCATCGTCGGCGGGGTGAGTCTGTTGACGACGCCAGGCTCTCACGGCATCTTCGAGCAGCGGGGCATCTTGAGCAGCTCGCAGGCGTTCCACCTCTTCGACGGACGGGCGGATGGCATTGTGCCTGGCGAAGGGGCCGGTATGGTCCTGTTGAAGACCGAAGAGCAGGCCATAGCGGACGGGGACTGTATCTATGCTGTGATCAGCGGGATCGCCGTCAATAACGACGGCAGGACAGCCGGTCCGGCTTCTCCGAATGTGAAAGCCCAGAGGGAAGTGATGGAGACCGCACTGCGCAGGAGCGGCCGTAGAGCGGAGCAGATTCAGTACGTCGAAGCCAACGGCTCCGGTACGGAAGTCACCGATATGCTGGAGCTCAAAGCTATTCAAGCCGTCTACCGCTCCATGGGAGGAGCTCCACTGGGGCTTGGCTCCATGAAGCCGAACATCGGGCATCCGCTCTGTGCGGAAGGCATAGCGAGCTTCATCAAGGTCGTCCTCATGCTCCGGCACGGGCAGTTCGTTCCCTTTATTTCCGCTGAGCAGCCGATGTCGCACTATGATCTGGCGGCTTCGCCGTTCTACTTCAGCAGAGCTGCGGACAGGTGGAACAGCAGTGGCGCGCCGCGTGCGGCAGCGGTCAACTGCTTTGCTGACGGAGGGACCAACGTCCATTTGATCGTGGAAGAGGGAATGGGACCGGAAACCGGCAGGCCGGTCAGACAGCCGCTTCCAGTTCCGTTCCTGCAGCGGAAGCCGATAGGGCGGATAACAGCTGAAGCGTATGCTGAACCTGTCGGCGCTGCGGCTGGCACAACCCCAGCGATGATCTGGGAAACACTGGGATAGGAGGGGAGAACATGATCCGCGAAACATTTGACCTGTCGGACAAGAATCCATTGATCGCGAACCACAGGGTGCACGGGCAGCAGCTGCTGCCCGGTTTGGCCTATATCGATATCCTCTTTCAAGTGTTCCGAAAGCACGGCTATGACTTCAAGACACTGGAGCTGAGGCAGCTGAGCATCTATCAGCCGCTGATCGTCACCCCGGGCGCTTCCTTGAAGCTTGCCATAAGCTGCAAGGAAACCTCGGCGGACTCCTGGGATATTCGTGTAGAAGGACAGCGGATGCTCGGAGGAGTGCCGGATACCGGCGGCGTGACCCTGTATGTTACGGCGCAGATGCACCGTACAGCCCCTGCCGTCTATACGGAGCGGCTGGATCTTAGCGGGATTCGGCATTCGGCCGCCGGCAGTCACGATCTGTCGGAGGCCTATGAGCAGTACAGCCGCCAGCAGTTGGTCCATACCGGATGGATGCGGGCTCAGGGACAGATCTACGAGTCCGGCTCGGCGCTATGGATGGACGTCTCCCTGGGCGAGGAGGCGAGTCCTTCCGCGCAGCAGTTTATGTTTCATCCGGTGCTCATCGACGGCAGCGGCGTAGGTTCCGGCAGGCTGTTCGCTCCGCCGGCCGAAGAGGAGCCCCGTCTCTTCCTGCCCTTGTTCTATGAGAGCTTCCGCGCCGCCGAGCTGCTGCAGGAGCGCTGCTTCACCCGAATCCGCAAGGCCTCCGTGCTGCCTAGAAAAGAACTCATCTACTGGACAATGGAATTCTTCAATGCGGCGGGACATCAAATCGCCGAGCTGACCCGCTTTGCCGGGAAGCTTGTCCGCGAAGCGGGACTCCTTCAGCAGCAGGCAGCCGCTGAGACGCCGGGGACTGCTGCCCCGGCTGAGGCAGTCCATAGGGCCAGTACGTCTGGTGACAGGCACGACAACCGGTACGGTGTGGACGTGGATCAAGGCGGATCTTCGCTCACCGCTAGCGCCAGGTCCTTCCTGCGCGAGCTGATGGCGGAGCGCCTAGGGATGCCGCCTGCAGATATCGATTCGCGCGCCGGCTATTACGAGCTTGGACTCGATTCGCCCGGTCTGCTTGGGATGGTCAGAGTCATCGAAGACCGCATCGGCATCGCTTTATCTCCGACGCTGCTCTTCGAGTATTCGACGATCGAGGAGCTGGCCGCTTATTTACTGGAGAACCACGCGTCCGCTTTCCGTCAGGGGGAGAAGAAGGAAGCGAGTGGTGAGCTCACCCATGAAGTTCCACAGCCTGGGAATGAAGGGAACACGGAGCCGCCGGTCTTCGCACCTACGGCATCTACCGTACCTGCGGCCCGCGGTGAAGAGATTGCCATTATCGGGATGGCCGGGCGCTATCCCAAGGCAGACAGCCTCGGGGATTTTTGGAATAACCTGCTTCAAGGGAAGGACTGCATCACCGAAATTCCAAGCTCCCGCTGGGCGCCGGAACAGTTGGAGGGCCTCGCGTCCCCTTCGGGGAAACCGATGTCGAGGTGGGGCGGATTCATTGACGATCCGGATGCCTTCGATCCGAAGTTCTTCCGGATCTCCCCCCGGGAAGCTGAGACGATGGACCCGCAGGAGCGTTTGTTCCTCGAGACGTGCTGGGAAGCAATCGAGGATGCCGGCTATACGCCCCGCACCCTGGTTCAGCCCCGCGGGAGCAGTGGCAGAAGGGATGTGGGCGTATTCGCCGGCGTTATGCACAAGGACTACACCCTGGTAGGGGCCGATGCCTTATCCCAGGGGCAGGCCGTGCCGCTGTCCTTGCACAGCGGGCCTATTGCCAACCGCGTCTCGTATGCCTGCAACTTTCATGGGCCCAGCATGACGGTCGATACGCTGTGTTCTTCCTCTCTGACCGCCATTCATCTGGCGGTGGAGAGCATCCGGCGCGGCGAAAGCGAGGTGGCGCTGGCGGGAGGAGCGAACCTATCCCTGCATCCGGCCAAATACATGACCTACGGCCTGTGGGGGATGCATTCGAGCGACGGACACTGCCGGACCTTCGGCAGCGGCGGGGACGGTTATGTATCGGCTGAAGGCATTGCGGCCGTTCTGCTCAAGCCCCTCAGCAAGGCGGAGGCCGATGGAGACCGGATCTATGCGGTGATCAAAGGCAGCAGCGTCAACCATGGGGGAACGGCCAGCGGAATCCTGGTGCCCGGCCCTGTGGCGCAAGGGGAGGTCATCACGGATTGCCTGGAGAGAGCGGGCGTGGACCCGCGGACGATCGGCTATGTCGAAGCCCATGGAACGGGGACCTCCCTCGGGGATCCCATCGAAATCGAAGGGCTGGTCAAAGCCTTCGGCAGCCGTACGGGGGACAAGCAGTTCTGCGCGATCGGGTCCGTCAAATCCAATATCGGGCATGCCGAGTCCGCCGCCGGGGTGATCGGCCTCCAGAAAGCGGCGCTGCAGCTGTATCATAAGAAGCTCGTTCCTTCGCTTCATTCGGAAGAGCTGAATCCGTACATCGACTTCCAGAATTCTCCGTTCTTCGTTCAGCGCACGGCCGAAGAGTGGAAGCAGCCGCGTATGACGCCGAACGGACGGGAAGCCGAGATCCCCCGGCGGGCCGGTCTCAGCTCCTTTGGGGCGACGGGCTCCAATGCGCATCTGATCCTGGAAGAATACACAGCCGAGCGTCATTCCAGGAACGGGAGATCCGAAAGTCAGGGATACACGGAGCAGCGTCCGGTGATCGTCCCGCTCTCCGCACGGAATGCGGACCGGCTGCAGGCATATGCCCGGAAGCTGCTCCTTTATCTCGAAGGGGCAGCCGCGCTTCCTGCGGTTCGCGAGGAAACTGCCGGCAGGAAGGCGGGGGAGGAAGCGGAAGCACAAAGACAACTGCAGCTCAAGCTCCGTTCCCTGCTGGCCGCCGTCATCCATGTCGAAGCAGAAGCGCTGGAGATTGCAGACGATTGGAGCGACTATGGCATCGAACCGGTTCACGTCCGCGAGCTGGTGGAGAACCTCCAAGAGGTGTTCCGTGTGGACCTGGAGCCCGGCGTATGGGTTCATTGGAGTTCGGTCGCGGACGCGGCAGCCTATCTATGGGGCCATCACCGTCCGGCCCTGCAGGGTTACGCTGCGGCACATACGGGTGCGGGCTTCGAGACACCGCAGGAAGATGAGAGCGGGGACAACTTGCTGGAGGATCTGGCCTATACGCTCCAGGTGGGGCGGGAGGCCATGGATGCCAGGGTCGTCTTCCTGGCGAACTCTCCAGATGAGCTGATCTCCCGGATCAGAGATTTCCTCCAAGGCGCAGAGGGCGGCCAAGGCTGGTTCCAAGGGAATGCCAAGGGGCTCAGGTCCGCTGCGCAAGAGCAGTCGAAAGCGGGAGCGGAACATCCGGCGGACGACAACCGGATGACCGTTGGCCGAATGACCCTCAGTGAAATGAAGTCTCTCGCAGAGCAGTGGGCACAAGGGGCCGACGTGAATTGGCAGATGCTCTACGGGGAGGGGAAGCCGCGCAGGATCAGCCTGCCTACCTATCCATTTGCCAAAGAGCGCTACTGGATTCCGGCAGACGCAGCGGCATCGTTCGGCATGCGGCCTTCCGGTACGCTTGAATCCGATAGGATCCATCCGCTGCTGCACAAGAACCGCTCGAATTTCTTGGAGCAGCGGTTCACGAGCACCTTCACCGGGCAAGAGTTTTTCTTGGCCGACCATGTCATCCAAGGCCGGAAGATCCTGCCGGGCGTGGCTTATCTGGAGATGGCGCGGGCTGCCCTGGAGGAGTCCGAAGGGGAGAAGCAGGAACAGCTCCATACGAACCTCCGGCTGAAGCAGGTGGCGTGGGTACGTCCCTTCGCCGTCACGGAGGAGCCGGCTGCACTGCAGATCCGGCTGAAGCTGGAGGAGCAAGGCGGGATCGCTTACGAGCTGATCAGCATGCCGGCAGACGGGGAAGAACCGGCTCTCTTCAGCAAGGGCCGGGCCGAGCGGGTACGCGGCAGCGTCATGCGGCAGACACTGGATCTGGAGGCACTTCAAATCCAGTGCCGGGAATCTTCGGTTGCTGCCGGGCCCTTCTATGATACGTTCCAAGCGATGGGCATGAACTACGGCCCAGGCCACAGGGGCGTCGAAGCGGTGTATACAGGATCCAACCAGGTCCTGGCGAAGCTGTCGCTGCCCATGAGTGTATTGTCGACCCTTGAGGATTATGTGCTGCACCCGGCGCTGATGGATTCCGCCCTGCAGGCTACCTTGCTGCTGCAGCCGAATGCGGGGAAGGGGCCAAGAAACCCCGTGATGCCGTTCGCCCTGCAGGAAATCGACATTCTGGGCAGATGTGCACCCCGGATGTGGGCTTGGATCCGGACAACGGGCCTTGGACATAGGGTAGATTCAGGCAGCGAGGGGCAGACCCTCAAGCTCGATATTGATTTGTGCGACGAGGAGGGACGGATTTGTGTGTCGATGAGAGGCTTCTCGCTGCGAACCTTGGCGGGAGAGCCCTCCGAGCGGAGCGGGCAGAATAACAGGCTTTCGTCAGCGGTTCAGCCGCCGCCTCCTGTGGGCAATCTGCTGCTCAGTCCGGTATGGGAGCCGGTGCCTGCCGCGATGGGGGGCAGAATGCCGCAACCTCAGGAGAAGGTGCTGGTCGTTGGCGGAACCGGGAGCCAGCGGGAAGCGCTGCAGGCCATCTATTCCCAGGCGGAGCACTTGAGCGTGGAGCCTGGCGATTCGATTGCAGCCCTATCCCGCAAGCTCGCTGCCTTCGGGCCTGCGGATCATATCGTATGGATCGCGCCGATGGGGACTTCGCTCTCCGTAACGGATGAGCGGCTGATCGAAGAGCAGGAGTACGGCGTGCTTGCGTGCTTCCGGCTGATCCAAGCGCTTCTGGCCGCGGGCTATGCTAGCCGCAGTCTGGGCTGGACCCTGGTGACATTCCAGGCGCTGTCCCTGAACAGCAGCGATCCCGTTCATCCGGCGCATGCCAGCCTGCACGGGTTGTTCGGTTCGATGACGAAGGAGTACCCGCAGTGGAGTATACGGATTGCAGACTTGGAGGAGACGGGCGAATGGCCGCTCGCCGGTCTGCTTGCTCTGCCCGCTGACCGGCGCGGCCACCCTTGGGTCTTCCGGCGCGGAGAATGGTACCGGCACCAGCTCATTCCTGTTACTGCTCCGGAGGATGCGCAGAAGATGGGAACGCTGTATCAACAAGGCGGCGTATATGTAGTGATCGGGGGCGCCGGCGGCATCGGGAAAGCATGGAGCGAATACATGATCCGCACCTACCGGGCGCAGATCATCTGGATCGGCCGGCGGCCTATCGATGCAGGCATTCGCTCGGAGCTGGAGCGTCTGGGGCAGCTGGGCCCGCCACCGCGCTATATTGCCGCGGATGCGGCGGAGCCCCTGGCGCTGGAGAACGCTTACCGTACGATCAAGCAGGACCACGCCCGCGTGAACGGTATCGTGCATTCCGCGATGGTCCTGACGGATATCCCTCTGTCTGAACTGAGCGAAGACCAGTTCAGGGCGGGACTTGCCGCCAAGGTGGAGACGAGCGTACGCATGGCCCAAGTGTTCGCAGGGGAGAGGCTGGATTTTGTATTGTACTTCTCTTCGCTGATCTCCTTCATCAAGAATGCGGGGCAGAGCCCGTATGCTTCCGGCTGCACGTTCAAGGATGCCTTCGCACACCGGCTCTCCCGGGAGTGGGCTTGCCATGTGAAGGTGATGAACTGGGGATATTGGAGCAGCGAGGAAGCCGCCGCCTCGGAGAGCGTGCAGCAGCTGGCCCGGATCGGACTCGGGCTCATCGAGCCTCCGGCGGGCATGCAGGCACTCGAGACTCTGCTCTCGGGACCGCTGGACCAGCTGGCTATGCTCCACACGACCAAGCCTCTGCCGGTGGAAGGCATGAACACGAATGACCGGCTGCACATTCGGCCGGCCGAGGGCTCCTTCCCCATGCGGGGTATCCTGAAGAGACTGCCGGACAAAGGGCCGGCCCTCCGGAGGATCAAGGAAAGGAGCTCGGGTCCGCAGCAGGAACTGCAGGATCTGCTGTGCAGACTGCTGCTGGCTGAGCTGTGGGCGATGGGACTTGGCCGCAGCACGAGTAAGGAGATCGGTGAGCTTCAGGCAGCCGCAGGCATACGCGACAGACACGGCAGATGGCTGGCCGAGAGCGTCCGGGTGCTTGCTGAGCACCGCTTCCTTGTGGCTGACGAATATTCGTTCGGCATCAGAGGAGGAGCCCATCCACAACATCCAGATACCTTGTGGAAAGAATGGGAGCAGAAGAGATCTTTATGGAACGGGGATGCGAGCCTGAGGCCGTGGATGCGTTTGGCTGAAAGCACGCTTCGCTCCCTCCCGGACATTCTGACCGGGCGGAAGCTTGCCACCGATGTTCTGTTTCCGAACTCGTCGATGGAGCGGGTAGAGGGGATATACAAGAACAATCCGGTTGCGGATTATTTTAATGAAGTGCTGGCCGATATGCTGCTCGCTTATATAGAACAGAAGTTGGAGGAGAATCCGGATGCCTCTATTCGCATCGTGGAGATCGGGGCCGGCACCGGCGGTACCAGCAGCCTGCTCTTCGAGAAGCTGAAGCCCTACCGTGCACAGATCGGGGAGTACTGCTATACGGACATCTCCAAGGCGTTCCTGCTCCATGCCGAGCGGGTCTACGGACCGGACAATCCTTACCTGACGTACAAGCTGTATAACGTGGAGGAGCCTTCCACGGGTTCCCAAGGTCCCTCCGGCGAATTCGACATCGCCGTGGCGACGAATGTACTGCATGCCACGAGGAACATCCGCCACACCATGAGACATGCCAAAAGGCTGCTGAAGCCGGCCGGCATGATGCTGATCAACGAGCTCAGCGACAACCGTCTCTTAACCCATCTGACCTTCGGGCTTCTCGAGGGCTGGTGGCTGTCGGAGGATGAAGGAGTCCGGATTCCCGGCTCCCCCGGTCTATATCCGGATGCCTGGCGGAGGGTGCTCGAAGCCGAAGGCTTCAGCCCGGTCCTGTTCCCCGCGCAGGATGCTCACGATATGGGGCAGCAGATCATTGCGGCGGGAAGCAGCGGGGTCGTCCGCACGCAAGTGAAGGCCGCGAAGGAAGGAGGGGCCGAGAAAAGCAAGGCGTCTGGTCCTGCTGTGTCTCATTCCGCTTCGTCCCATCCTGCGGTGACCGGCCCCGCTGTGACAGAGGCAGCACAGCCGAAGGTCAGGCCGGTACGGGAAGCGGTGCATGCGGATGCCGGGATGACGGACAGCCTGCTCGAAGATCATGTAAGGATGACGATCCTGAAGAAGCTGTCCGAGGCCTTGAAGGTAGATCCCGGTGAGATCGATCACGAAGAGTCTTTCTCGGATTACGGGCTCGACTCGATTATCGGCGTGAATCTGGTCCAGGTGCTGAACCAGGCGCTGAGCATCGAGCTTGATACCACCAGCTTATTTGACTACAGCTCCGTTGATCGGCTGAGTGCCTATATCCTGTCGGAGCACCGGGAGTCTGCGGCCGAAGCGTTAGCGGGGCGTTATCCATCGGCATTGGTGGATGAAGCCCCGGCTGTACTCCGGATCGAGCAGGAGAAGGTGAGTTGGACGGAGGAACCGGCGGCCAAGTCGTCCTCAGACAAGGAACTGCGCATCGGCGAGCACTCTGCTGCGGCACCCCGCCCATCCTCGCCGGATGTCACGAAGGAGCCCATTGCCATCATCGGCATGAGCGGAAGGTTCGCGCAGTCCGATTCGCTCCGCGAACTATGGCAGCATCTCGCCGAAGGGGCGGAGCTGATCGGGAAGTCGCCGCGGTGGGATTTGTCCGACTATTATCCCGAAGGGGGCACATGCTGCGACCGCGGTGGCTTTGTGGAGGATATCGACCGGTTCGATCCTTCCTTCTTTCATATCAACGCCCTGGAAGCGGGCTGCATGGATCCGCAGCAGCGGCTATTCATGGAAGAAGCCTGGAAGGCGCTGGAGGACGCCGGTTATGCCGGCGTCCGGATGAAGGACCGGCGGTGCGGCGTGTACGTCGGATGCCTCGGGGGCAGCAGCGACTATGCCCGGCTGCTTGGCGAACAGGCTCCGCCGCAGGCGTTCTGGGGCAACGCAGGCTCGGTCATTCCCGCCCGTATCGCGTATTATCTGGACCTTCAGGGGCCGGCGATCGCCGTGGACACGGCCTGCTCCAGCTCCTTGGTCGCCGTTCATCTCGCATGCCAAGGGCTGTGGGCCGGCGAGACGGGGATGGCCTTGGCCGGCGGCGTGTTCGTACAGTCCACGCCTTGGTATTATCTCAGCACCAACAAGGCCGGCATGCTGTCTCCGACCGGCCACAGTTATACCTTCGATGAGCGCGCGGACGGGTTCATCCCGGGCGAGGGCGTCGGGGTGCTGGTGCTCAAACGGCTCTCCGATGCCCAGCGGGATGGCGATCCGATCCATGGGGTCATCCGGGGATCAGGGATGAACCAGGACGGCACGACCAACGGGATTACCGCACCGAGCGCTGCTTCCCAAGAAAGATTGGAGTGCAGCGTGTACGATGCCTTCGGTATTGATCCAGGCGGCATCCAGGTCGTGGAAGCCCACGGAACCGGGACGAAGCTCGGGGATCCCATCGAATATCAGGCGATCTCGAGGGCGTTCCGCCGTTACACCGATAAGACGGCGTTCTGCGCGATCGGCTCGATCAAAACGAACATCGGGCATGCCGCCCATGCCGCAGGCGTGGCAGGGATCTTCAAAATTCTGCTGTCGATGAAGCACAAGATGATCCCGCCTACGCTCAACTACAAGAAAGGCAATCCGAACATCCCGTTCGACGGCAGCCCATTCTACGTCAATACGGAACTCCGGCCTTGGGAGACGGAACCGCAGGAGCCAAGGCGCGCTGTGGTCAGCTCCTTCGGCTTCAGCGGCACCAACGCGCATATTGTTCTGGAGGAAGCGCCCGAAGCGATAAGGACGCATGCCCGGAAGCACGGTTACTTGATGGTCCTCTCGGCCCGTACGCCGGAGCAGCTGCGGCAGATGGTCCTGCAGTGGATTGGATTCGGCGAAGAGAACCGGGAGCTCGACTGCGGGGACGTGAGCTACACGCTCCTGCTCGGAAGAAAGCCGTTCCCCTGCCGGCTGGCCTGCGTCGTAAGCGGCCTGGACGAGTTCGCCGGTCTGCTCCGGCAGTGGCTGGAACGCGGCAGGATCCCGCAGGTGTACGTAGCGGACCGTCCGGATCCAGACCGGCGGGAACAGCCTTCCTTACGGCGGTACGGCGATCAATGCATCAGGGAGAGTCAGGCTGCTGCAGGCAGCGAGTATCTCGAGCTTCTCTCGACGGCAGCGGAGCTGTTTGTCCAAGGGTATTCGCTTGTCTTTGAGGAGCTGTTCGCAGACGGGCGCTATAGAGTCGTTTCGCTGCCAACGTATCCGTTCGCCGATGAACGCTATGGGGTGCCGGCGGACAAGACGGTCCAGGCGCCGGCCCGTGACAAGAAACCGGGTGAGCTGCCGGCCGTCCTTCATCCGCTGCTTCACCGCAATACTTCCGACCTCACCGGCCTGAGATACAGTTCGGTCTTCAGCCGCGGCGGCTTCCGCCTGAGCCCTTACAGCGACCGGGAACTCGGTGCAGCTGCGGGACTCGCCCTGCTGGAGATGGCCCATGCGGCTCTGCAGCACTCGGGTGGTCCGTTCGCAGATGGGAAGGGAACCCGCCTGCGTCAGGTGGCTTGGGGAAGTCTGCAGGGATTGCGCAGGGAAGCGTTGACCCTGCATATCGAGCTCCTGCCCGAGCCGGGTGCAGCCGTGGCGTACGAAATCTACAGTGGTTCCGAGGCGGAGGGAGACGAGCCTGTCATCTTCAGCCAAGGAAGAGCAGAAGCTGCTTCCAGCCCGGCCCAGCGTCTCGATCTGGCCGGACTCCGGTCCTCATACGACCGGGTGGCTGTGGAGAGCGGCTCCGGCTTCGCCCGAGTGGATTATCCGGAGATTCAGCAGCTGTACGCAGGCCAGGATCAGGTGCTTGCGAAGCTGCAGGTACCGGCCATTCCTGCGGATTCGCTGCAGGGCTGGGCCTTGCAGCCTTCCTCTGCAGCAGCATTGCTGCAGGTATCCGCCTGCCTGTTGACCTCAGGTTCATTGCCTGCAGCCGGGCTCCCGGAAGTCCTGCCTTACTCCCTGGAGGAGATGGATGTGTACGGAGCGTGCCCATCCGAAGGCTGGGCTGTCGTCAGGTACAAGGGCTGGAGTAAGGAGGAGCATTCGCTCCGGGTGTTTGATATCGATTTTTGCAATGAAGAAGGGGTTGTCTATGTGCGGCTCAGGGGACTGGCCGTCCGCATGCCGCAGCCGAAAGGGCCGCGTGCCCTGCTGCCAGCCACACCGCTAGGGGAGGTTACCGTATGAGAGACCAAAGGATGAGAGATCAAAGGAAGAATGAAGATCAATGGTCTGCAGAGGAGACGGGCAGGACGGAATTCCCGGTATCCCTGCTCACTCCCTATTGGAGGGAGATGGAGCTTCCATTAGAGCTTTCATTGGAGTTTCCATCAGAGCTTCCATTAGAACTTCCACTGGATTACCCAAGGAACGAATATGACCGGCACCTCGTGATACCGTGCGGGTGGGAAGGGGCAGATGAAGAGCTTCTGAGCCGGATGCATGGGGCGGAGATCGTGCGGCTGCAGGATACGGACTCTTCGATGGAGGCCGATCTGCGCTTCGAGCACTGCGCAGCGCAGCTGCACGAAGTTGTCAGCGGCCTGCTGAAGAAGATGCCGAAGAGGAGCGTGCTGCTCCAGCTCGTCCTCTCCGGCGAGGAGCAGCAGGGGCTCCTCTCGGGCCTGTACGCTTTCCTGAGGACGGCTCATGCGGAACAGCCCCGTCTGATTCCACAGCTGATTGAAGTCGGAGCGGATGCGCGGGCTGAGGAGCTCGCCCGTCTTCTTCAAGCTAACAGCCGATTCGCGGCGCAGGGCAGGTTCCGCTATCAGGACGGGAAGCGCTGGGCCGCAGGATGGAAGGAAGAAGAGGCCCTGCCGGTCCATGCGCCGCACCCTTGGAAGGAGCAAGGCGTGTACTTGATTACCGGAGGAGCCGGCGGCCTCGGCATGGCCGTCGCCCGGGAGATCGTACGGCAGGCCGAGCGGCCGACCGTAATCCTGGCCGGCCGGTCGCAGCTGAGCGAAGAACGGGAGAGGGAACTGGAGCTCCTATCAGGAACCGGAGCCGTGGTGGAATACAAGCGTGCCGACGTCTCCCGCCGTACGGAGGCGGAAGCGCTGGTGCAGTCCATCCTGGCAGACTTCGGCGGTCTCCACGGCATTCTTCACAGTGCCGGAACGGTCAGCGACGGCTTCATCCTCACCAAAAAGAGGGAGGACCTCCGCCGGGTGCTTGCGCCCAAGGTGTCGGGGCTGGTCAACCTGGACCGGGCCAGCAGGGGGGCCCAGCTCCAATTCTTCGTGCTGTTCTCCTCGCTTGCAGGAGCGCTCGGCAATCCCGGGCAGGCCGATTATGCGGCAGCCAATGCTTTCATGGATACCTATGCCGCTTATCGCAATGAACGGGTATCTTCTGGCCTGTGCCAAGGGGTCACGCTATCCATCAATTGGCCGCTGTGGAAGGAAGGCGGGATGCAGGCGGATGAACAGCGGATGAGGCAGCACTGGGAGATGACGGCCATGGAGACGGGGCATGGCCTCCAGGCCTTATACCAGAGCCTCGCTCTCGGAAGGGACCAGGTGCTGGTCATTCCGAAGGGCGCGGACCCGATCAGGGAAGAGCTGCTCTCCTTCGGAGGAGGGCCGCAGGCCGCAGGATCCCCTGCAGCCGCCAGCACGCAAGCGGCATCCGCTTCGCTGAAGGAGACAACGGGGCACTGCCTCAAGGTCCTCTTCGGAGAGGCCACGGCCCTTGAGCCTTCCAAGATTAATCTGCGCGAGCCGCTCGAGAGCTACGGTATCGACTCCCTTCTGATCAATCAGCTGAACCAGAAGCTGGAAGCGGTCTTCGGCGGCTTGTCCAAAACCTTGTTCTACGAATACCAAACCTTGGGTGAGCTCGCCGAATACTTAAGCTCGGAGCATCCGCAGAACTGCCTGCGGTGGGCGGGACAGGCGGGGCAGACCGAGACTCCGCAAGATGAAGCGGCAGCACCAGCGGATTCCGGCGGCGAAGAGGATGATTTCCCTGTCCTCGTTTCTTGGAGAAAGGACAGAAGCAGGACCTCGCCTGTGGCTGCCGAGGCCGATCCACAGCCGGAGGAAGCCTGGGAGCCGGTCGCCGTCATCGGGCTGAGCGGAGCCTACCCGCAGGCACGGAACCTCCGCCAGTATTGGGAGAATCTGAAGGAGGGAAAGGACTGCATAACCGAGATCCCGGCGGAGCGCTGGTCCATGGACGGCTTCTATCATCCCGATCCCGAGGAGGCGGCGGAGCGGGGCATGAGCTGCTCCCGGTGGGGAGGCTTCCTGGAGGGATATGCCGAGTTCGATCCCTTGTTCTTCAATATCTCCCCGCGGGAAGCGATGAACATGGATCCCCAGGAACGCCTGTTCCTCCAATCGTGCTGGGAAGCACTGGAGGATGCGGGCTACACCCGCAGGCTCCTGGCCGAGAAGCACAACCGCCGGGTCGGCGTGTTCGCCGGCATCACGAAGACCGGGTATGCGTTGTATGGCCCCGGCTTGTGGGGGAAGGGAGACGCTTCGCACCCGTATACTTCCTTCAGCTCTGCCGCGAACCGCGTGTCGTACTTTCTTAATCTGAACGGTCCGAGCATGCCGGTCGATACGATGTGTTCCTCCTCGCTGACGGCGATTCATGAAGCCTGCGAGCACCTGCACCGGGGAGAATGCGAGATGGCGCTGGCGGGCGGAGTGAATCTGTATCTGCATCCATCGAATTATTCGCTCCTGTCCGGCCAGAAGATGCTCTCGAAGGATGGGAAATGCAGGAGCTTCGGCGCGGGTGCGAGTGGGTTTGTACCGGGCGAAGGCGTCGGTACGGCCGTGCTGAAGCCCTTGTCTCGCGCCCTGGCGGATGGGGATCCGATACACGCGGTCATCCGGAGCACGAGTGTGAATCACGGGGGCAAAACGAACGGCTACACCGTGCCGAATCCCGTGGCCCAAGCGGAGCTGATCCGGGCAGCATTGGATAAAGCAGGCATAGACGCCAGGGATGTCAGCTATATGGAAGCCCACGGCACCGGGACGGAACTCGGGGATCCCATTGAAATTACGGGGCTCACCCGGGCCTTCGCACACGATACGCGGGACACCGGATTTTGTGCCATCGGTTCGGCCAAATCCAATATCGGGCATCTGGAAGCCGCTGCCGGGATGGCGGGTCTGACGAAGATCATTCTCCAGATGAAGCATCAGACCCTGGTGCCGAGCCTGCATGCGGAGGAAGCGAACCCCAATATCAACTTTGGAAAGACGCCTTTTGTGCTGCAGCGCAGGCTCGAAGCATGGCAGCAGCCCGAGGTTACTTTACAAGGCAAACGCAGGGTAGTGCCGAGAACGGCTGGCGTCTCCTCTTTTGGGGCGGGCGGTTCGAATGCACACGTGCTGTTGGAAGAATACATACCGCAGGCGGCTGCCCGGAGTACCTGGAAGTTCGCATACTCCCCGGAGCATCCGGCGGTCATCCCGCTGTCGGCCAAGAACGAGGAGCGGCTGAGGGCAAAAGCGGAAGAGCTGCTGGCATGGCTCCGGGAGGAGCAGCATCCGGACAGCTCCCTGGCCGATGTCGCCTATACGCTTCAGGTGGGGCGGGAAGCGATGGAAGCGCGTGTGGCTGTACTCGCCGGTTCCTTCGAGGAACTTCGCGAGAAGCTCGGGCAGTATCTGAACGGCCAGGAGAAGATCAGCGGAGTGTACCGCGGAGGAAGGAAGAGCAGCAGGGAAGCCTCCGTTTCGGCTGAACAAGAGCCTCATGGCATGAGCATGATGCCTAGCAGCATAGAACGGGACCCCGATGCGATAGCCGAAGGGTGGGCGCGAGGAGGAGACTGGGATTGGGACCTCCTGTATGGTGAGGCCAAGCCCCGCCGGATCCGTCTCCCTGTGTATCCTTTTGCCAGAGAGCGTTACTTCATCGGTGAGAAGGCCCGTCAGGGAGAGACGACGCAGAAGGGGGCCGAAGAGGGTATGGCGGCGGAAAGTGCCGAATGGAGCCCGGAGCAACCACAGACTGCGGAGTTGGAGGCGGCCGCTGCTGCTGGCGTCCATGCCGCTTTTTCCGGCAGGGGATGGACCAAGGAATTGCGCGGACTCAGCCTGAAGATGTGCCTGGAGCGGGACCTCAAAGAACGGATCGGGCAGCTGCTCTGCATCCCGCCGGAGCAGCTGGATCCGGAAGAGAATTTGGCCGACTTCGGCTTTGACTCGATCAGCCTGTCCCGGTTGGCCGCTGTCCTCACCAAGCATTACGGCATCGAGATCTCGCCGGCCTTGTTCTTCGGCCATTCGACGATCGACAAGATCATCGAGTATTTTCTCAGGGAGCATGAGAGTGCCCTCCAGCTGTTCTACCGCGAACCGGACTCTGCCCTGGCGGTCGTCACTTCTCCTGTCCGGAAGGCAGCCGGCAAGCAGACGGTTCGCACCGCTGATGCACGGGCGGATCAGGACCATCCCGAGCCGATTGCCATTATCGGGATGAGCGGACGGTTCCCGGGAGCGAGAACGGTGGAGGAAATGTGGGCCTTCCTTGCCCAAGGGAAGAGCGCGGTCGAAGAGATTCCCTCCGACCGGTTCCGCTGGGAGGAGTATTATGCGCGGGACAAAGCCCCGGGCAAAACCGACAGCAAGTGGTGCGGCAGCATCCCGGGTGCAGGTGAGTTCGATCCGCTGTTCTTTGAGATCTCGCCGAAGGAAGCGGAGGAGATGGACCCGCGACAGCGGCTGCTTCTCCAAGAGGCGTGGAGGGCACTCGAGCATGCGGGTTACGTCGCTTCCAGGCTGAAGGCCTCCACCATCGGCATGTTCGTCGGCGCCGAGCAGGGCGATTACCAGCGACTGACTGGAGGGGTAGGCAGCATTACGTCCAACCACAACGCCATTCTGGCGGCCAGGCTGTCTTACTTCCTCAATCTCACGGGTCCGGTCCTGGCTCTGGATACGGCTTGCTCCTCGGGCCTTGCTGCCGCACATCAGGCATGCCTGAGTCTGCGCAGCGGCGAATGCGATACAGCCTTGGCCGCAGGGGTGAACCTTCTCCTGACGCCGGAGCCCTATATCGGCATGACCCAAGCCGGCATGCTGTCGAAGGACGGCCAGTGCTATGCTTTTGACAAGCGGGCCAATGGACTCGTCCCGGGGGAGGCGGTGGCGGTCGTCGTGCTCAAGCGGTTATCGCAGGCTGAAGCGGACGGGGATCCGATTCTCGCGGTGATCCGGGGCAGCGGCATCAATTATGACGGCAGAACCAACGGCATTACCGCTCCGAACGGATCGGCCCAAGCCGCGCTGCTGAAGTCCGTGTACGACCGGTCCGGCGTAGACCCGGGTGAGATCGAATATGTAGTAACCCATGGAACAGGGACCAAGCTGGGGGATCCGGTGGAGATGAACGCGCTTCATCAGGCGTTCAAGGAATATACTCCGCAGCGGGGATACTGCGCCGTCACATCCAACAAGACCAATTTTGGCCATACCTTCGCGGCATCCGGTGTGGTCAGCCTGATGAACCTCGTACAGTCCTTCCGTTACGAGACGATTCCGGCGAGCCTTCATGTGGAGGAGGAAAATGATTTTATCCCGTGGCAGGATACGCCGTTCTATGTCAACAAGATGAGCAGGCCGTGGCCGGAGCGGGCGGAGGGTCCGCGCACCGGAGCCGTCAGTGCCTTCGGCATGAGCGGGACCAACGTACATATGGTGCTGCAAAGCTATACGGCGCAGCGAACGGAACAGCCTGCAGCAGTGCCCCCGTTCTTCCTGCTGGTGCTCTCGGCGAAGACGCCGGAAGCGCTTGAAGACAAGGTGCAGGACATGATCAGCGTATGCCGCAGCAAGGAGCTATCCCGGAGAGAGCTGCTCGATATCGCGTATACCCTGCTCGAAGGAAGGCAGCATTTCGGTTGCCGTACCGCGGTCGTTGTGAGAGATGCGGAAGACGCCGTGTCGGCCTGGAGCCGCAGCGGCGGCAGGGACCGGCTGGCGAACCGGTTCGACGGGAAGGTGCCGCGGGACTTCGCCGGCCAGCCTCTCCTTCAGCAGTATCTCGGCGACCTTCTTGCCGGGGCAGGGGAACTTGAGGGACAAGCAAGCTCGTACCGGGAAGCCCTATGCGCCTTGGCGGACCTCTACTGCCAGGGATATGAGCTGGACGGCGGGAAGCTATACGGAGGTGCGGAGCCACGCATCGCCGAGCTGCCGGCGTATCCTTTTGCCAGGGATACGTATTGGATCTCAGGAGAGAGCCCTGCGGCCCAAGACAGGAAATCCGCCAGGAAGGCCGTCCTGCAAATGCAGGATCGCTCGCTGCTCGTGAAGAAGTCCGAAGGGGCGGTTCGGACTGCGGACGCAGCCGGCGCAGCCCAGGAAGCCTACGAGCTGATGACCTTCCGGGAGACATGGGAGGAACAGGCCTTGCCGGCGGCTTCTTCCCTTACCGCGAGAACGATCGTATGCTTCGTGTCCCAGAGGGAACAGCAAGAGGCGGTCCGCGAATCAGTGGTCCGGGCAGCCGGAGCGGAGGCGGAGATCATTTGCATCTCGCGGGATTCGGACGATGCCAAGCTCACCTCCCGCGAGTACCGTCTTAACGCGGCCAACGCAGACTCTTATGTACGTACGCTCCGCAGCATCGGGGCGGACTACCCGAGCATCGATGCGGTCCTCTATCTCTGGCCGCTGGAGGAGGCGGAGCTGGCGACGGATTATCATCCGGTCGTCTCCTTGCTCAAGGCGCTGTCTATTTCCAAAATCCGGCCTGCAAGGCTGCTGCTGGCCGGGAGCTATGAGAACTCTCTCCAGCGCTGCTACCTCGAATCGTGGATCGGCATCGCGCGCTCGCTGGGCCTCGTTCTGCCGCAGATGGAGGTAACGGCGGCCGCTGTAGACGGACAGGGACGGAATCGCAGGGAAGTGCTGGCGGAAGCGCTGCCTGGTCTGTGCGCGGAGCTGGGCGTACCGCATGTTCCCGGCGTGCTGTATCAGGGCGGCAGGCGGCAGGTATGCCGGATCACCCCGACCCTGCTGGAGCTGGGCGCCAGCGTCTGGAAGCCGGACGGCACCTATCTCCTGACCGGCGGATGCGGGGGACTGGGCTTGCTGGCTGCGGAATATATCGCCGGCAAGCAGCACGTGAACCTGATCCTGACGGGCAGGTCGCCATTGACGGAAGAACGGCGCGCCCGGCTGGCTGCGTTGGAGCGCTCGGGCAGCCCGGTCCACTATGTGCAGGCGGATATCAGCGATGAATCCGCCATGAAGGAAGGGCTGCGTGCGGCCAAAGAACGTTTCGGGCCGATCCATGGGGTACTTCATGCGGCGGGAGTCACCAGCGGGGTTACCATCCTCGAGAAAACGATCGAAGAGGTGGAGCAGGTCCTCTCGCCCAAGATCGAAGGAACCCTTGTCCTCGATGCGCTGCTTCAAGGCGAACCGCTCGACTTTGTATGCTACTTCTCATCCTCCGCAGCGGTTCTGGGGGATTTTGGGTCCTGCGACTATGCAGCCGCCAACCGGTTCCAAACCGCGTATGCCCGCTACCGCAGGGAAGAGGGCCTTCCCGGTAAGACCGTCGTGATGAACTGGCCGCTGTGGAAGGACGGGGGGATGGGCTTTGCGGACGAGAGCTCGACCCAGATGTACCTGAAATCCAGCGGCCAGCGTCTGCTGGAAGCGGCAGAGGGCATGGACATGCTGGACCGCGCTCTGTCGCAAGCGGACCTGCAGCATCTGGTGCTGGCGGGCCAGCGCACACGGGTCTACCGGTTCTTGGGACTTACAGAGGAGTCAGCGGCCGCTTCGGTGCCGGCATCCGGGCCGATTCAGGCAGGCAGAGGCTGGCGTGAGGAATACAGAGGCATGAGCCTCGAAGAGTGTCTGGAAAGAGACTTGAAGGAGCTCGTCAGCGTTCAGCTGAAGATCCCGCGGGACAAGCTCGATGTGCACGAAAACCTCGCGGAGTTCGGGTACGATTCCATCCTGCTGGCGGCTTTTGCCGATAAGCTCACACAGCATTACGGTACAGACATCACGCCTGCCGTCTTCTTCGGGCACTCGACCCTCCACAGCTTGGCAGGCTACTTCGCTTCCGAACGGCTGGAGACGGTCAAGGCATTCTACCGGGAAGGTTCCGACGCAACAGGTGGGCATCTTGAAGCGGAGGAAGCTTCGATTAAATTTTCCAAGAAAGCTATGAATGAAGTCTCGAATGAAGCTTCGAGTGAGGCTTCGAGTGAAGCCGCGAACGAAGATTTGAAGGAATCCTATCCCGACAAGGAACGGCCAATGTTCCGCCGGGTGAAGCGACGGAGCCAAGAGGCTGCCCGTCCGCAGGAAGAGCCGATCGCCATTATCGGCATGAGCGGCCGGTTCCCGGGTGCCCGTGACACCGGCGAGATGTGGAAGATTCTGGCCGAAGGGATCCATGCGGTACAGGAAGTTCCGGCCGAACGGTTCGATTGGCAGCAGCATGCACGGGCAGCAGGGACAGAGTCGGAGCCGGTTCACTGCCGGTGGTGCGGCACCCTTCCCGGGGCAGCGGAGTTCGATCCGCTGTTCTTCGATATTCCGCCCAAGGAAGCGGAGAGCATGGATCCCCGGCAGCGGCTCCTGCTTCAGGAGTCGTGGAAGGCGCTGGAGGATGCAGGGTACGGAGCCGAGCAGATCAAGGAGGGCCGGATCGGCATGTTCGTGGGTGTCGAAGACGGCGATTACCAGCTGCTCGCAAGGGAGCAGGGCAGCATCACCTCGACCCATACGGCCGTATTGGCCGCCCGGCTGTCGTATGTTCTGAACCTGACCGGACCTAACATGGCGATCAACACCGCCTGCTCGTCCGGACTGGTTGCCGCGCATCAGGCCTGCATGAGCCTTAGGAGCGGGGAATGCGATACGGCGCTTGCCGCAGGCGTCAACCTGCTGCTGACCCCTCAGGCTTACGAGGGGATCAGCCGGGCCGGCATCGTGTCGCCGGATGGCAAGTGCTATGCCTTCGAAGAGCGCGCCAATGGGACGGTCCCCGGGGAAGCGGTGGCGGTGGTTGTGCTCAAGCGCCTGTCGCAGGCCGAAGCGGACGGGGATCCGATCTATGCGGTCATCCGCGGCAGCGGCATCAACTATGACGGCAAGACGAACGGCATCACGGCTCCGAGCGGGGTAGCGCAGGCCCGTCTGTACCGGGAGGTCTACGACCGGCACGGGATCGATCCGGAAGAGATCGAATACATCGTCACCCACGGGACCGGCACGAAGCTGGGGGATCCCGTCGAGATCAACGCCTTGAATCAGGCTTTCAAAACGTATACGGCTAAGCAAGGCTTCTGCGCCCTTACGTCCGCGAAGACGAACTTCGGGCATACGTTCGCCGCATCGGGGCTCGTCAGCCTCATGAACCTGGTGCTCTCCCTGCGCAGCGGCTATATCCCGGCCAGCCTTCACTGCGAGCAGGAAAACCCGTTCATCGATTGGCAGGGCAGCCCGTTCTATGTCAACAAAGAAGGGAAGGCCTGGGAACCCGGAAGCCGAAAGGTACGGACAGGGGCGGTCAGCGCCTTCGGGATGAGCGGGACTAATGCGCATATGGTGCTTGGCAGCTATGAGGGCGCAGCAGCAGCCGGAGCGGCGCAGCAGCGTCCTCCGTATTATCTGCTGGCCTTATCGGCGAAGACGGCGGAGGCCTTGGAGGAAAAAATCCGGGACTTGACTGCTGATCTTCAGCATACGCAGCCAGCTGCCCAGCTGCTCGAGATGAGCTATACGCTGCTGCAGGGCAGGCAGCACTTGGCCCACCGCTGCGCTGTGGTGATCCAGGACCGGCAGGATGCCCTGCTCGTCTACGGGATGGCTCTTGCGGGCGAGCGGCTGCCGAATCTCTTCAGGGGCCGGGTGCCGCGGGAATTCGCCGGCCAGAAGGCGATCCGCCAGTATATGGACGAGCTCATGCTCCGCAGCCGTACCCAGCACACCGACGAAGCAGCCTACCGGGAGACGCTGCTGGCTCTCGGAGATCTCTACTGCCAAGGCTACGCGCCGGATTGGAGCCTTCTCTTCGGCGACAAGAAGCCGAACAAGCTCAGGCTTCCGACGTATCCTTTTGCCAGGGAATTGTACTGGGTGAAGCCATCCGAGGGCGGGGTGAAGTTAGCGGTGGAGCCGCAGGCTGTACGGATGGAGGAGAACTTAAGCGTCGAAGCCATGCCTGCTCCAAAGCCATGGAACGGCGCAGCCGAGTCTTTATCCCAGCCAGCAGCGAGCATGGAGGTTGCTGCAAGCGCATCTGCAGCAGGTGTGCCCGCAGCAAGTATACCTGCAGTGAACGAGCCAGCAGCGAGCATGGCTGCATCCACCGTTCCTGGAGCAACCGCATCTGAAGCAAGTGTGCCCGCAGTGAGTGTGCCTGCAGCTAGCATACCTGCAGTGAACGAGCCAGCAGCGAGCATGGCCGCATCCACTGTTGCTGAAGCAATTGCACCTGCAGCAAGCATGTCTGCAGCATTCATACCAGCAGCAGAGCCACTCACGGAAGCATCCGCTGCGGACCTGCCGTCTTCTGTAGTGAGCGCAGGCCCACTGCTCACGGCCTCGGCCGCTGCCGAGCGCCTCAAGGAGCTGCTGCAGGAGGTCACAGGCATTCCGCACGACCGTATGGAGAATGAGGCATCCTTCGAGGAACTGGGACTCGATTCGCTGATGATTACCCAGCTGAATAAAGAGATCCAGAAGTGGATCGGCAAGCTCGACAGCACCTTGTTCTACACATATAACAGCATTCAAGCGCTGGGCGCGTACATAGCCCAAACTTATAAGGCGCCTGCAGTCGTTTCGACCGGATACACGGCAATCTCTACTCGGCCTGCGTCTGACGTACAGGGGACTGTCCGGCAACCGGACTCCAGCAATCCGCCCGCTCCGGGAGCGGCGGCGTTCGCGCCGCCATCGCCAGCGAGCCCGCAAGCCGCCATCACGGAGGCGACCCATCCACCCGCTGCCATCCAGCCGGATGCCTCGGAATATACGGCGATGGCGTCTCAACCTCCTGCGCGGTCCCAAGCTGCCGTGCCGGAGACGGTCCGCCTATCGGCTGCTGTCCAGCCTCGCGCTTCAAGGCCGGCGGGCACTGAGTCGCAGCCGGTT
This sequence comes from Paenibacillus caseinilyticus, assembly GCF_027533645.1. GTDB lineage: Bacteria > Bacillota > Bacilli > Paenibacillales > NBRC-103111 > Paenibacillus_G > Paenibacillus_G caseinilyticus. The sequence goes on along the minus strand of NZ_JAQAGY010000004.1, from coordinate 396,049 downwards.
GCGAGGCTTGAAGCCGCACTGGAGGAGATGCAGGAGGCCCTGTACAAAACATTCTCGGTCCAGCCGCCTGCTCCGAGCCCAGCGGCCAGTCCGCCGCAGCCTCCCGCACTGCCTGCCGGCAGTCCGGCGGATATCGCCATTGTCGGCGTCGCCGGCCGCTATCCTAAGGCGGAGACGCTGGAGCAGTTCTGGACCAATCTGTACGAGGGCAGAGACTGCATCGAAGAGATTCCCGCCGACCGGTGGCCGCTCGAGGGCTTTTTCGAAGAGGACCGCAAGAAGGCCGTCGAGCGCGGGCTCAGCTACAGCAAGTGGGGCGGCTTCCTGGAGCGGATCCGTCAGTTTGACCCGCTGTTCTTCAACATCTCGCCGAAGGAAGCCATGTATATGGATCCGCAGGAGCGGCTCTTCCTTGAAGTGGCTTGGTCCTGCCTGGAGAATGCGGGCTACACCCGGGACGCGCTCAAGAGGGACGGCTACGGGAACGGGATCGGGGTATTCGTCGGGGCCACGTTCAATAATTACCAGCTGCATATGGCGGATGCCGCGGGCCAGTCCGGACAAGAGGCCTACCTGGCGACGAGCCAGATGTTCTCCATCGCCAACCGCGTCTCGTATCTCATGAACTTCACGGGACCGAGCCTGACGGTCGACACGGCCTGCTCCTCGTCCCTCTATGCGATCCATTTGGCCTGCGAAAGCATCCGCAGCGGGCACTCTCGAATGGCCATCGCGGGGGGAGTCAATCTGACGCTTCATCCGAGCAAGTACATTACGTTGTGCCAGGGCCAATTCAGTGCATCGGACGGCCGCTGCCGCGCCTTCGGGGAAGGGGGAACCGGCTACGTGCCTTCCGAAGGTGTCGGCGCGGTATTCCTGAAGCCGCTCCATGAGGCGGTGAGCGACAACGATTGGATCTACGGGGTCATCAAGGGGACGGCGGTCAGCCATGCCGGCCGGACGAACGGCTATACCGTGCCGAGTCCGGTCTCCCAATCCCAGGCGATCGAACAGGCGCTGGCGCAGAGCGGGATTCACCCCCGGAGCATCAGCTGCATCGAGGCGCACGGCACGGGAACGGCGCTCGGGGATCCCATCGAGATCCGGGGACTGACGGATGTGTTCGGCAAGTACACCGGGGACACGGGGTACTGCTCCATCTCCTCGGTCAAATCGAACATCGGGCACGCCGAGGCGGCTGCCGGCATCGCGCAGCTGACGAAGGTGCTGCTGCAGATGCGCCACGAAACGCTGGTGAAGAACGTTATGCACGGACACGGGTTGAACCCGAACATCGACTTCGCGTCCACCCCTTTCACCGTGCAGGCGGAAACCGCTTATTGGCAGCGCCCGGTGATCGGCGGGCAGGAAGTGCCCCGGCGCGCCGGGATTTCGTCCTTCGGGGCGGGAGGAGCCAATGCCCACATCGTCATCGAGGAGTACCCGCCCGCAGGTTCCCGCATCACGAAACAAGGCGAGCGGCAGGGCCCTGCTCTGGTGGTGCTGTCCGCCCGCAGCGAAGAGCGGCTCCGTGAACAAGCGGGGCGTCTGCTGTACGCGATCCGGGAGCAGCGACTCAGCGATGCGGACCTGCCTGACATCGCCTATACCCTTCAGGTCGGACGGGAGGCGATGGAGGAGCGCATGGCTCTGCTCGTGGCTTCCATCGAAGAACTGGAAGAGAAGCTGCGGGAGTTTGCAGATGGCCGGCCATCCGTCAAAGGGATGTTCCGTGGACAGGTCAAGCGCAATAAAGAAACGATCGCTCTCTTCGAAGCGGATGAGGATATGCAGGAGCTCATCGGCAGATGGATCTTGCGCGGCAATTACGTGAAGCTGCTGGAGCTTTGGACGAAAGGACTTCACATCGACTGGCTGCGGCTCTATTCCGGTGGGCGGCCCGGGCGCATCCCGCTGCCTGCGTATCCATTCGCAGGGGAAGCTTACTGGGTGCCAGGGCCTGAACCGCGGCCTCAGGCGACAGCGGATGACCGCACAGGCGCAGCGCCTGTCACGGCCCCTGCATCGGCGCTTCATCCTCTGCTGCAGCGCAACACCTCCGACCTGACGGGCCTGCGCTTCAGCTCAGTGTTCACCGGCCGGGAGTTCTTCCTGGCCGACCATGTGGTGAAGGGGCAGCCGGTGCTTCCCGGCGTGGCCTATCTGGAGATGGCGCGGGCGGCGGCGGAGCATGGCGCCGGGCTCCGGCTGGAAGACCGGACACGCCTGAGGCTTCGCAATGTCGTGTGGGCTCGCCCGATCGTTGTCGGAGCGAAGCCGGTGGAGGTTCATGTCGAGCTCTTCTCCGGAGACGGCAGCGAGCTGGATTATGAGGTCTGCAGCGGCCAAGCGGCTGCAGGAGAAGCGGCGGTCTTGCACAGCCAGGGCAGTGCATTGCAGGAAAGTTACGAAGTGCGCCCGTCATGGGATCTGTCTGCCTTACTGGCGGAGTTCGGCGAAGACTTGGTGACTCCCGCCCGGATCTATGACACCTATGACTCCATGGGGATCAGCTACGGTCCGGCACATCAAGGGATCCAGCGCGTGTATACGCAGGGCGGCAGGGTGCTCGCGAAGCTCAGCCTGCCTGAGGCCGCAGCGGCAGCCGGGAAGGAGTTCATCCTTCACCCGAGCCTGATGGATTCCGCCCTGCAGGCCACCATTGCCTTGATGATGCGTCCCGGCGGCGGGGAATCCGCCCCAATGAAGCCGGGCCTGCCTTTTGCGCTGCAGGAGATGGAAATCTACGGAGGCAGTCCGGACGAGTTATGGGCGCTCATCCGGTACAGCGAAGGCAGCAGGCCGGGGGACCGGGTGCAGAAACTGGATATCGACCTGTTCGATGATGCCGGCCAGGTCTATGTCCGAATGAAGAGCTTCTCTACCCGGACGCTGGAGAGTCCGGCGCAGCCTTCACCGGATGCGGGAGCGATAGGAACCCTCATGCTGGAGCCTGTCTGGAACGAGCATTCCGGCGTAGAAGGGGCTGCCCAGGAGTTCGAGAAGCATCTGGTGGTTCTATGCGAGACGGGTGCCGACGCCGTGAGCCTCCTTCACAGCCGGATTAGCGGAGTACACTGCCTGGTGCTGAGGTCCGGGCCGGAATCCACCGGAGAACGGTTTGCAGCCCACTGCACCCGGGTCTTCGAGGAAGTGAAGGCGCTGCTGGCCGAGAAGCCGAAGGGTAAGGTTCTGGTTCAGATCGTCGTCCCGCTGCAGGACGGGGAGCCCTTCGCCGGGTTGTCCGGCCTGCTCATGGCGGCACAGAGCGAGAACGGCAAACTGGTCGGCCAGGTCATCGAGACGGAGGAGTCCGGCGCGGTCCTTGCAGACCGGCTGATCGAGTCCAGCCAAAGCCCAAGGGACAAGCGGATCCGCTACCAACAAGGCAAGCGTTGGAGCGGCGGCTGGGCCGAACTGAAAGAGGATACGGCGCAGGCCCGCATCCCTTGGAAGGATGGCGGCGTCTACCTCCTGACCGGCGGTGCGGGCGGACTCGGATTGCTCCTTGCACAGGAGATCACGGATCGGGTCCAAGCTCCCATCCTGATCCTTACCGGACGCTCCCCGCTCGGGGAAGAGCGGCGGGGGGATCTGGAGGAGCTGCAGTCCCGCGGGGCCAGAGCCGAGTACAGGCAGGTGGATGTGACGGACGCTGAGCAGGTGACCGGGCTGCTGGGCAGCATTGTTGCCGCATATGGCAAGCTCGACGGGATCGTTCATGGAGCGGGCGTCATTCGGGACAACCTGCTTCAGAAAAAAACAGCCGCGGAACTCCGCGAGGTCCTTGCGCCCAAAGTGCAGGGACTTGCCCTTCTGGATGAAGCGAGCAGGGACATCCCGCTGGACTTTATGATTGCCTTCTCCTCCGTGGCCGGAGCGACGGGCAATCCGGGGCAGACCGACTATTCGGCAGCCAACGCCTTCTTGGATGCTTACGCCGCTTATCGCAATAGACTGACGTCCGCCAAGCGGCGGCACGGCCGCATGCTCTCCGTGAACTGGCCGCTCTGGAAGGACGGCGGCATGCAGGTCGACGGCGAGGTGGAGAAAATCATGCTGCAGAGCCTCGGGACTGTCCCCATGCCGGCAGCGACAGGTATGGAGGCGCTGTACCGGAGCTGGGCTTCGGGCCGGGATCAGGTCATGGTTCAGGTCGGCCAGTTGTCTCGGATCCGCTCGAGGCTGCTGCCTGGCTCGTCCACCGCGCCTGTCCGTTCCAAGGCGGCGCCCGAAGCGAAGCAGGACATGGCTGGGCGGCTCGAGAACGTACAAGCCGTCTTGATGGCGGCGGTGTCCAAGCTGCTCATGGTGAAGCCGGAGGATATCGACGTGCATTCGGATCTGAACGAATACGGGTTCGATTCGATCTCCCTTACGCAGTTTGCCAACAGGCTTAATGATGAATTGGGGCTGGAGCTCACGCCTACCGTGTTCTTCGAATATACAACCCTGCATGAGGTTGCGGAGTATTTGATCGCCGAGTATCCCGATCAGTTGGGCGATGTGAAGCAGGACGCAGCCGTTCCGATAGAGGTGAAAGTGGCCGCAGTCCCGCCCTTGCAGTTCATGGATGAACCGGTACAAGTGCCTGCCACCGGGACCCGGAAGCCCCGGCTTCGTCCGGGGATGATGGGTACGCTTCCGGCAGTTCCCACACTTGAGGTACGTGAAGACCAGCCGGAGACTAACGCTTCTCCCGGCTCCTCTTCAAGCTCATCTCTCGGCTTATCCCCCGGTTCCCTGTCGGAACCGATAGCCATCGTAGGCATGAGCGGCCGCTTTCCCAAGGCCAAGGACTTGAACGAATTCTGGCTCAACATGATGCAGGATCAGAACTGCATCGTGGAAATTCCGGAAGAACGGTGGGACTGGAGGGAAGAGCTTGGCGATTCTGCCCATCCCGAGAAGAGCGGGCTTCGGTGGGGGGGCTTCATCGACGGCGTCGAAACCTTCGACCCGCTCTTCTTCGGCATTTCCCCTCGGGAAGCCGAGGCGATGGACCCTCAGCAGCGGCTGCTGCTGATGCAGGTGTGGAAGGCGGTCGAGGATGCGGGGATGGCGCCGAGGACCTTGTCGCAGCGTCCGACCGGCGTGTTCGTCGCAGCGGGACCCGGCGATTATATGAGCCTGGTGTCGATCTCCAAGGACAATCCGCAGGCCATGACCGGCGTGGTGCCTTCCCTTATTCCGAACCGGATCTCTTACGCTTTGGATCTCAAGGGACCGAGCGAATACTGCGAGACGGCTTGCTCCTCCACGCTGGTGGCGCTGCACCGGGCGGTTCGTTCCATTCATCAGGGGGAATGCGAGCAGGCGATTGTCGGAGCGGTCAACCTGCTCATTTCACCTGTCGGCTTCACCGGATTTGATGCCATGGGGTATCTGAGTCCGGACGGGCAGGCGAAGTCGTTCCAGCCGGAAGCCAACGGCTTCGTGCGGAGCGAAGGGGTGGGCGCTCTGCTGATCAAGCCCTTGTCCCAGGCGCAGAAGGACGGCAATCCGATCTACGCGCTCATTCGGGGAACCGGTGTTGCCCATGGTGGGGCAGGGATGTCCCTGACTTCGCCGCATGCCGCGGGAATGAAAGCAGCCATGGCGCAGGCGTTCAACGGATCCGGGATTCATCCGCGGACCGTATCGTATATCGAAGCGCATGGGATTGCCTCCCCTATGGCCGACGGTATTGAAGTCCAATCCCTGAGGTCCGGCTATCTGGAACTGGCTGCAGCCAGCTCAATCCCAGACCCGCAGGAAGCGCACGCCTGCTATATCGGCTCCGTGAAGCCCGTCATGGGCCACGCCGAAGTGGCGTCCGGACTGGCCTCGCTGATCAAAGCGGTCCAGGCGATCCGGCATCAGGTGATTCCAGGCGTGAGAGGCTTCACGGCGCCGAACCCGCATATCTCGCTGGAGGGCAGCCTGCTGCGTATGACGGATAAGCACCAACCTTGGGAGCCCTTAAGGGACGAGGATGGCAGAGCGCTTCCGCTTCGTGCAGCCATCAACAGCTACGGGATCGGCGGGGTGAACGCGCATGTGCTCATCGAGGAGTACGCCGCGCCGGAGCAAGCTGCCATTCACCCGTCTGGCTCACCCGAGGGACAGATCGTGGTTCTGTCAGCCAAAAACGCACAGCGCCTGGAAGAATCCGCCCGGCAGCTGCTGGCCTATGTGCAGCAGACCGAGGATGTCCGGCTGCCCGATCTGGCTTACACGCTTCAAGTAGGCAGGGAGGCTATGGAGGCCAGGCTGGCTCTGGTGGTACGGAGCCGGGAGGAACTGGTGCACGGCTTGACCGTGTATCTGCAGAATCCCGGCAGGAATACAGCCGACGAAACGACCACGGGGCTCTTTACCGGGGCAGTGCGAGTCACCGGGCCTGCTGCGAGGCAGCCGTTGTCCGGCACAGCCCATGAAACCGGCTTGCAAGCGCTGTTTGACGAGGCGAAGCTGGATGTTCTGGCCCGGAAGTGGACGGAAGGAGCCGTCATTCCATGGGAGCTCCTGCATCAGGGGAGACAACCAAGAAGGCTGTCGCTGCCGACATATCCTTTCGAGCAAAGAAGGTGCTGGCCGCTGCCCGACACGATCGGACGGGGCCGTGCCAAGAAGGACGCCGTATCCGCTCGCGGCAATGACCGGTCGGAATCGGATGCCGATCTGGCGCAGCGAGTTACGGGGATCATCGCCCGTCTGCTTGGGATGCATCCTTCCGAGCTGCATCCCGGCACGCCGCTCGATGAGTACGGGCTGGATTCGATCCTGCTCATGCAGCTGCTGCGGGAGCTGCAAAGAGAGGTTCACCCGTCCTTCGATCTCATGAAGCTTCAGGAATGCCGGACGCTGGAAGAGGTCCAAGCGGCGGTCCAGCCTTATGCGGAAGAACTACAGCCTTCGTCCAAAGAGTGTAATCGTGCCGCCCATCAACCTGTGGATGCGGCAGCATTCCCGGAGCTCATCCTCCTGAACAAAGGCGTGGAGGGATCTCCCGTATTCTGGTTCCACGGCGGCTTGGGCGGCGTCGAGATGTACCAGGCTCTCGCCCAGACGAGCCGGCGTCCGTTCTACGGCATCCAGGCGAGAGGCTGGATGACCGGACGTTCTCCGCTCCAAGGCATCGGTGCGATGGCCGCTTATTATGTGCACATCCTCCTGCAAGTGCAGCCCGAGGGTCCGTATGACCTGGGAGGCTACTCTCTCGGAGGCGTGATTGCGTATGAAGTCGTACGCCAGCTCCAGGAACTGGGGAAAACAGTAAATACAGTAGTCATGCTGGATTCGCCGTACGGTCCGGCATTCCAACAAGGGGCCGTCTCCCGAACGTCGGCGGTGCTGCAGGCCGTCAATCTGGCGCTGGCATCGAAGCATTTCCAGGAGCCGGACCAATTCGCCCAAACCCTCATTCACCGGGACGAAGTCAGCTTCGGCACGGACGAGGAAGATCTGCTGCAGCAGCTCATCAGGCTGGGCAGCGGGCGGGGGCTGACCAAGACGGAAGCGCAGCTGAAGTCTATGATTGAAGCCAACGTCAAGATCCAGCACGCTTACCAGTTCGACCGTTATACCGCTATGCCGCTGCCGGATCCAGGGTCGGTGACCTGCTACTATTTCCGCAACAAAGGCGGGCGTATCTTCGGCGAGCTCGAGCCCTTCTTCTCCACGACGGAGGACTCGTCGGTCCTGGACCGGGCCGCCTATTGGGAGGAGTGGGAGCGACAGTTCCCCCGGCTGCATATCATCGATGTGGATGCTTCCAATCACATGGTGCTGCTGTCGGAGGCCAAGTCGTATGAGCGGATCTTTGAATTCAGCGAGAGACTGTATTCCGGCAGGGGGATCACGGGGGACTTCCTCCAAGATTTCAAGGACAAAATGAAGCAGGTTCATGGAACCCGGTAACATAAGCGTGCAAAAGGGCCGTATTCCTTTCATTTCGAAAGGAATACGGCCCTTTTTGTGTTTCAGTACGTATAACTCGCTGTAGATCGTTTTAGTTTACCGTTACGTTCACAATCTGGCTCGTCGACGTGCCGAACGAGTTGATCAGCTCTACTTTGTACGCATAGGTTCCTTTGGCTTTGCCGGTGAACGCCTTCGTTCCCTTCTGGGCGCCGGGGCTGTTGTCCACCAAATTCTCCGTATGCACTAACGTATTGTTCTCATACAGCTTCCAGCTGCTTCCGTTATTGCCCCACCAAACATCAAAGGAGATCGTATAGCTGCCGTCGTTATCCCAGTTATCGTGGGTGACGGATGGGACCGCCGGTTTACCGGTGGCTTTCACCACACCGCCCACGTTCGTAGTGACGCTTAACGGAGCGCTTGCCGCAGACAGGTTGCCCGATGCATCCTTCGCCTTCACGGTGAAGCTGTACGCGGTGTTCGCCGCAAGACCGGTGACCGCATAAGCGTTCGTGGCCGATGAGCCGGCCAGCACGCCGTCCTTGAAGATATCATAGCCGGTAACGCCGACATTGTCCGTAGAAGCCGTCCATGTCAGGTTTACGGACGTATCGGTTTTAGCTGCGGCAGCAAGCCCTGCCGGAACGCTGGGAGCGGCAGCATCGGGAACCAGCTCATCTGTCGTGATCTGCACCTGGCTCGCCGGGGATTTGTTGCCGGCCGCATCCTTCGCGACCACCTTGAAGGTATAAGCCGTTTTGGGCGTCAGGCCGGTGACAGTATACGTTTTGGAAGAGGTCGTGGTAACGAGCGTGCTGCCGTTGTATACCTCGTAACCTGTGACGCCGTAGTTGTCCGTAGAACCGTTCCAGCTCAACGTAACCGTATTGGCGGTTTTGGCCGCTGTCAGATTGCCCGGAGCGGTAGGGGGTGTCGTGTCCGCCGGAACAGTGCCGCCCTGTAGATCGGAGGCTACCTTGTCCAGAAGCTTCGGACCGGAGCAGGCATATTTGGAGCTGGTGCGGCAGTCATTGGACAGCTCCCAGAACATCGCGCCTGCGAGGCCCTGCTGCTTGATATAGCCAGTTTTGAGGCCGATCGATTCCACATCGTCATAGCCAATGAAGATGCCGGTCGTCGGGTTATAGACGTACGGCACTTTGGCGTAATCGTTCCAATACCGGGTATAGCCGTTTTTGTTCACATAATTGGCTGCGAGATCGCCATAGTCAAAAATCCCGGAGTTCCCGGAAGCCCAGTCATCCCATGTTCCGGTAGGCACCTTGTTGCCGTCCCAGCCGCCTTTGCAGGTCTGGTACAAGCCGTCGCCGGCCGTTCCCGGATCGCAGCCTTTCCATCCGCGGCCGTAGAAGCCGAGGCCCAGCACCAGCTTGCTGCCCGGTACGCCTTTGCTGCGGTAAATTTGGACGGCACCGTCGACATAGAATTTCTTCGCATCGTAAGGATCGCGCGGATCGGAATAGAGCGGAGCATTGAAGCCGGTTTCCGATTCCCAAGCCCCGTGGAAGTCATAGGTCATGATGTTGATAAAGTCCACGATTTGGGCGATTTTGTCGAGCTCGGTGTTATCGGCATACTTCTGGCTTGCGCCGGAAGCGATGGTGAGCTCGTAATACTTGCCGTCCTGCTGTCCTGCGGCATCGAGCTCGGCTCGGATATCCTGCAGCAGCAGCGTGTAGTTCTGCTTGTCGGCAGGACGGTAACTGTTGCCGGCAATGCCGCCCTCAACCGGATATTCCCAGTCGATATCCACCCCGTCGAAGCCATAGGTACGAAGGAACGTAACGGCCGACTTCGCGAAGGTTTGGCGCAGAGCCGGACTTGCGGCCACATCGGAGAAGCGGTTCGACCACGTCCAGCCGCCAACCGAGATCAGCGTTCTAAGATGAGGATTCTGCGCCTTGAGCTGGCGGAACCGCTCGAAGTTGCCGCAGCCGCCTTCTTGGCATTCCGTATACGTCTTGCCGGGCACCGTCTGGTTGACGTCCGCCCATGGCTCGCCAAGAACAATCGTGCCGTCCGGCACGCTGCCGCGCTGCAGCGGAACGGCAGGATCGGTGCAGGACCAGGTGTTCTTGTTAGGCGAATCCGGGGCGGGGTTGCCGTGACGGCCGCCGAAGCATACATCGGCGAAGGCGTAGTTGATATGCGTCAGCTTGGAAGCATCGATATCCGTGACTTGGAAGTTGCGGCCATAGATTCCCCAGGAAGTAAAATACCCGACGACTTTGTAACCGTCTGCCGCGGCCTGGGCTGCGGAAGGCTTGGATCGTGGCGCAGCTGCGTCCGCGGCGCCGAGATAAGAGAAGGAAGAGGAGAGCAGGGAGAGGGAGAGCGCGGCCACGCGCGCCCGGTTGGCCCACTGGCGGCCGAATGGGTTATTCATCCTTATTGTAGCTCCTTTCGATTTTGGACTGCATGAGGAAAGCGGGCTGCCTTTCTTTGTGGCAGCGTTTACAAAACGAACGTGTCACTTCCTTTCGCTCCGGGAGGTCGAAGTCGGCTGCAATTCGGATGCGTTGCAGCGATACGAAGATGAATGAATATATTATATAATTCAACTATTCGTACTATATTATATAATAATACTATCCGTAATTATAAATATAGGAAAATATACCAATTATCATAGTATATTTGTCCTATTCTTGAAATGGGGCTGGCTTAATGTGAATTCCTTCTTATGAGAGGAGATCCACGAGAACCTGAGGGGGCAGATTAGGAGGCTGGTGGGAGGGCGTAGAGCGGCATGTGCGGAGTACCTCGGAACGTAGAAAAGCAGTCGGGCATAACAGCGGACGTCAGCAGTGGAAGCGGCGCACCGATCCGATCCGTGTGGAAGAACTATTCGATTGCGGATAGATACGGATGGGGAGGTGCAATAATCGTGCAGAAGATGCCGGATACGTATGCAACGTTAGAATATGGGGCGGAGGAGATTACGCGGGTGCTCGACGAACTCACAGCAAAGGATGCGTGGTCCACGGAACATTACCGGGATCCGAAGAAGAGGCCGCCCCGGCCGGAGCGACCTCTTTGCTATTTACATTTGAATGTTCTCGTTTAAGATTCCGGCACATCTTCCAACGAACGACGAACCGGGGCTCGATGTCAGTCTTCAATGGCCTGATAGACCGTGGTCCAGAAATCGTGGATAACCCGCGCTGAATCTGGGGTTGACATCCCGACCTGGGTGAGCAGGATTCCGGTGAGCTGGTTCTCCGGGTCGGCGTAGGTTGAGGTGCCGCTTCCGCCATCCCAGCCGAACTGGCCGATGGACGCGTAGTCGCCGCGGTAGGTGCGCACCGCCATCCCGAAGCCCCAGCCGCCGTGCTGCCCTTGGCCGAATGACAGATGGACGTTGTTCTTGGCCATGGCGTCTCGGGCGGCTTGTTGCTCGGGTGTGAGGCGGTTCGTGGTCATCAGCTGGACGGCGGGCCGGGACAGAATCCTCTCGGACCCATGCATTCCGTGATTCAACAGCATCTGGAAGTAGGCGTGGTAGTCGTCGACGGTAGAAGAAAGTCCGCCGCCGCCGCCCTGGAACGCCGGAGGCTGGCTGTGGAGTCCCCCCTTGGCCTCGTCCCACACGGTGAACTCTCCGGTTTGCGGGCTCGGGGCGTAGAGGGGCGGCAGCCGGTCGATCTTGCCCTCGGGGACGTGGAAACCGGTGTCCTTCATACCCAGGGGATCGAAGATGCGATCGCGCAGGAACGTCTCAAATGACTGGCCCGTGACCCTGGCGACGAGCACGCCGAGCAGATCGCTGCTGATGTGGTACTGCCAGCGCTCTCCGGGCTGGTGCATCAGCGGCAGTGTACCAAGGCGGCGCATCCACTCGTCCGGCCCGGGCATCGGCTCCGGCAGATTGGGCGTGAGCCCCTGCTCGAAGATCGCGTCCATGATCGGAGTGCCCAGCGATGTCATATCCATGCCGAGCCCGAATGTGGAGGTGAGCAGGTCCCGTACGGTGATCGGCCGCCGCGCGGGCACGGTATCGTCCAGCGGGCCGTCGGGCCGCTTCAGTACCCGCCTGTCGGCAAGTTCGGGCAGCCACGACTCTACCAGGTCATCCAGCCGAAGCCTGCACTCGTCGAGCAGAACCATCGCAGCTGCCATCGTGACCGGCTTGGAAGTGGACGCCATCCGGAAGATCGTGTCCCGGCGCATCGGCGCGCCGCCGTCATGTCGCATCGTGCCCATCGCTTCGACGTGCGTTTCCCCGTACCGGCTGACCAGGGCGACGAGCCCGGGAATCTTCCCCGACTCGACATGCCGTGCCAGTACGCCGCGCATTCTGCGCAGCCCTGTTTCGGAGAAGCCGCTATTGCTTTGTCCCGTTGTCATCTTCTTCATTTGGTTTCCCTCCTTATCGAATGGTAACCTTGGACACATCGGCTTCTATGCCTTTAAGCGCGGCATAGGTCAGCTTATCCACGACTGCGCCGTCGAAGCAGACGGTCCTGATGTCGCGGTAGTATTTCTTGGACAACAAAGACCCTTGGAATGAGGCATTCCGGAGTGTCGCACCCTTGAACGAAACTTCGTTCAACGCCGCTTTGTCGAACTTGACGCCGATGAAGGTTTGGCCGTCAAGCCGCTGCCCTGTCAGATCGGAAGATGTGAAGTCAACGCCGTCGAAGATACAGTGTTCAAAGACGGTTTTTCTAAGGTCGGTCATGTTCAGCTTAACGTCGGTAAGCTTTGCGCCAATGAACTTGGCTCCGGTTAGCCGCGACTTGCTGAAGCTTGTGCGCACAAGGATGGATTTGTTGAAGCTCGCATTCGCAAGGTCAAGGGCGGACAGGTTGCAGTCGGTCAGGTTGGCGCCGTCGAAACAGGCATCCCGCACGTCGCTGCTGGCAAACGAGCTGCCGGTCAAGTCCGCGTTCGTGAAGTCGGAGCCTCGCAGCACGCTTGATGTGAATTGTCCCTTATGCGCGGTAACGCCCCCGAAATCGCTCTTCGGCAGGTTGCTCGCGCTTAAGTTGGTCACCGCCTGCCGTTCCAGCGGGCGGGAGAGGTTAGCCATCTCTTGAATCGTTTGCTCAATGTCGCCGATGCTGTCAATGGTTATCGCAAAAGCCGTTTCATCGTCCTTGCCTTCGGCTTGGAGTTCACGGAATCGCTCCTGCAAATCGGAGAGCAGGTCGGCCTTTAATTCGGCGGCGCTTGTTACCCCATCGTAAGGTGCGAAAACGCCGTTCAAATAGTTGTTCAATTTCTCATTCATAACATCAACCTCCCTATAATAAGTTTTCAAGTATGCGTTTGGCATACTCCCAGTTGCTTTTGTTGCGGGCGTAAGTCGTCTTGCCCCTCTCGGTAATCCTAAAATATTTGCGGCGTCCGCCCTGTGACTCATCGCCCCAATACCACTCGATATCACCGTCCGCCTCCAGCCTGCGGACGCTGGAGTACATCGTGGCTTCCTTTAATTGGTACTCACCACCCGAGCGCTCGGCAATCAGCTTGACAATCTCGTAACCGTAGCGGTCAGCCTCGGACAAGAGCCGTAGAATCATCGTATCCGTATGCCCGCGCAGCAGGTCGGAAGTAAGTTTGTTCTCACTCATATCATCACCCTCATATGTATGGTACGGCATATTACTGTGTCAGTCAAGGTAGTGTTTTAATTATAATACTTTGTTTGTAGTATCTTTAACATAGGAGCTGCAGCCGTTATGCTGGATTCATCCATATGGCTCGTTTTTCGCAAATTCTTAGGAGGTGACTTATGAAGGCCATGCTGTGCACCACATACGGACCACCCGAAGTCCTTCAGCTGCATGAAGTGGAGAAACCCGCGCCGAAGGTCAAGGAAGTGCTGGTCAAAATTCATGCGACAACCGTAACTTCAGGGGACTGCAGGGTTCGGGGATTCCACAGCCCCCTCTTGTACTGGATTCCCATGCGACTTTTCTTAGGCCTGCAAAAACCAAGAAAAGCGATACTGGGCGTGGAGTTAGCCGGGGAAGTGGAAGCCGTAGGGCAAGAGGTGACACAATTTAAACCGGGGGATCCGATCTTTGCTTTCACCGGAATGCGCTTCGGCGCTTATGCCGAGTACATCTGCCTGCAGGAAGACGGACTGGTGGCCCACAAACCCGTCAATGCGACCTATGAGGAAGCCGCTGCCGTACTTTTTGGGGGGACTACCGCACTTCATTTTCTTCGCAAGGGAAAGATCGGGGGTGGACAGAAAGTGCTCATCTATGGAGCTTCCGGTGCGGTAGGGACTTCCGCGGTACAGCTTGCGAAGTCCTTCGGGGCGGAGGTGACCGGCGTATGCAGCAGCGCGAATAGCGAATTGGTGAAATCTTTGGGCGCCGATCAGGTCATCGATTACACGAAGGAGGACTTTACGCAAAGCGGGGAACGGTACGATATCATCTTCGATGCCGTAGGCAAAGCCTCCAAATCCCGCTGCAAGAAAGCACTGGCACCGAACGGGACTTACGTTTCCGTGGAAGGGCAGGGGGTAGCAAGGGAGCGCAAAGAGGATCTACTCCTCCTCCGACAGCTCATCGAAGCGGGGAAAGTAAAGCCGGTGATCGACAGACGCTATCCCCTGGAGCATATCCCGGAGGCTCACCGGTATGTGGAGAAGGGGCACAAAAAGGGGAATGTCGTCATCACGGTAGCACAGGATAAGCCCATCTAGTCTATGTTTGTACCACTTGTATACCAACCCCCTTAGGGGGCTGCCGAGCGGGAGCCCTCTTAAAGGGGGTACTCGCCCCGCAGGCCGCTCCGCACATCCACAGCGGCAGCAGACATAACCTTCCAACCTCAGGCATAGCTATGAATATATCAATGATGAAGTGGAAAGAAACAGAGATAGGATATGCAAAGAAACAGAGAACGGGAGGGATCTCATGAATGTTGAACTGTTTTTTTCGGTCGAAGAAACCGCCGTCATCCTGAGAAAAGAACCCCGCATCATCTATCAGTGGCTAGCCATCGGAGAGCTTAGAGGATACCAAAAGAAGGGGAGGAAAAGCAGGTGGGAAATACCTGCTTCCTCTATCCGGCCTCTCCTGCCTGGAAAGGTAAAGGAAGTGGACCGGCTGATCCTCGACCTTGTCGGGGAGATCAGAGGGATGGAGATGACCGCGGGGAATGAGCTGCTTCGCCGGCTGATGATTGGAATCGCAGACAGGCTGTCCACCGGTGCTCAGGATGTGGAGCGGAGCATGCAAAAGAAACAAGTATGCCGAGCGGCCGGCTTGCTTCCGATGGACAACCCGGGCTGGGAGGCGCTGGCACTGCACGAGCTTATCCAACAACACCGGTCAGGTTTCATTGGAAACGAGGACGTGCACCGAATCCTTATCGAGAACGACTGGATGGAGTGGTATGAATACGCGACCAACGAGCTGGTGTGCTCGCCCGTTTGTATACCGGTTGACTGATCCTATGCCCGCCTTCCGCCCGCTAACCGGGCAAAGGGGGCTTTTTGTGTTCAGCCATAGAGATATCAATAGATTCATACGTTGCTCAACTAAAAAATAAATAATATTAATCTATTGATATTTTTGTAAAATAAATATAATATATCTCTATATCCTGCTGAGGAGGTATCTATAGAGTCAAAGTAATGACAGCGCTTTCGAAACACCACATCCAGGGGAGGCTGCGACCTTTCCATACCACCCGACGAACGGACGATGCTCTAGCTGCAGACCTTTAAGCAGCCGTTGTTGGAACCGCTTACTTACTTATCCCACTAAAAGGAGCAACAACTCATGTCAGGAACAACACGTAGAAAAAAGCTCTCGCTAGCTGCTATCTTACTCGTATGGATCATGGCTTTTGCTATGGCACTGCCGGCTTCGGCAGCCGAATGGTCCGTATCGGGAAATGTCGAATCCCATGACCCTACGGTAATCAAAGAAGGGAACACCTGGTGGCAGTTCTACACCGGGGATTATCTCAAGGTGAAATATTCCGCCGACGGTAAAAACTGGACCCAGGGAACGCCCATGTTCAAAGGCCCTCTGTCCTGGTGGTCCGCGTACGTAACGAAAACCTCCGCCGTTAACGAAGTATGGGCTCCAGATGTCATCTATCAGAACGGCAGATATTGGCTCTATTATGCCTACTCCGAATTCGGTACGAACCGCTCCCTGATCGGTCTCATGTCCGCTACCAGCATAGCAGCAGGGGACTGGAGGGACGATGGGCTTGTCATCAGCTCCGATTCTTCCAAGAACTACAATGCCATTGACCCTGGTATTACCAAGGATGCTTCCGGGAACCTCTGGATGTCCTTCGGTTCCTTCTATTCAGGCATCAAGCTGGTGAAGCTGGACCCGGCGACCATGAAGCCCGCATCAGGCGCTGCCATCAATTCCATCGCCACCCGGCCCGGTGTAGCCAACAATCCGGTCGAAGGCGCCAAGATTGTGTACACGAATGGCTATTATTATATGTTCGTAGCCTTCGACTACTGCTGCCAAGCTGCAAACAGTACGTACAAGATCGCCTACGGCCGTGCCTCCAGCATCACAGGCCCTTATGTTGACAAAGCCGGAACCAGCATGCTGAACGGCGGCGGAACCATCCTGGAAACAGGAGACTCCAGATGGCGCGGACCCGGGGGGCAGGAGCCTTTTTGGGATGGAAGCAAATGGGTGATGGTCCGTCATGCTTACGATGCGAGCAACAGCAATTTCCCGACGCTCCGGGTAACGGATCTCTACTGGGATGCGGACAAATGGCCTTCATATAACGCCAGCAGCGGGTATTATAAGGTGCAAAACCGAGGGTACTCCGCCCTGTATATGGATGGTCTCGGTGCTGCGACGGACGGTGCGAATCTTGCCCAGTGGGCAAGCAGTACGAGCTACAACCAGCAGTTCGAGATTGTCAATCTCAGCAATCAATACTATAAGCTGATCAACCGCGGTACAGGCAAAGCCATTGATGGTCTGGGGAGCACGAGTGCGGGCTCCAGCGCAGCGCAGTGGAGCGGCAGCACCAACTATAATCAGCAGTGGGAACTGATCAACGCGGGCAGCGGCTACATCAAATTCAAGAACCGCGGTACAGGGCTGTATCTGGACAACGGCGGCCAGTCTGCGAATGGGTCCGTTGTGAAACAGTATGGTGACAGTACGAGCTACAACCTCCAGTGGCTGCTTCAAAAACAGTAATCTTCAGTCTTGAGTTAGACGATAAGAATCCAATGAAAAAAAAGGCCTGCCGGTATCTCGGCGGGCCTATTTGGATAGGGGACGGCAGTACAAGGAAAAAGCAGCAATCCCCTCCGGGGCAAAAACCTATCTATCTTACCGATGGATTTTTTTTGCTGCCGCCTGAGGGGGGAAACGCTCTATGAATCTACGTTCGCCGAGTTAAGGGCAACCGGTCAATCGTAGAAGGAAACGGTTGCGGTACCTCCGAAGGCCTTATACACATAGAATTCCGCCTTTTTATTATCACCGTCCACGAAACCTCCGATACTGCGGAAGGCGCCGCAGTCGCCGGCGGATAAGTGCACGTAGCCTACTCTTTCGTCGGCGTTGCCAGCCGGGTCATCTTCAAACAAGTTGTAATAGCCTGTAGGACCGGATTCCAGGCAGACGAGAAAATCCCCTCCGCTTGATTTGGCTACTGCGCTGCCGGTAGTGAATGTGGAAGAACCGAGGTAATCCCATTCTCCGGCTCCTGCAGGGACGGCCTCTGCTTTGGGTACAGTGGATGCAACGACGGCAGTATCAGCAGCGAATGCGGTACTGATCGGCAGCGCCAGCATACAAGTTAATGCCAGCGAGACCACACGAATCTTCTTGGAGAAAGGCTTCATTATCATTCATTCCTCCCATATAAAGTAATATATTAACAAATTATTGCATACAGAATGTAACATAGTGTCGGTGTCGAAGTAACCTATTTAGTGTCGAATGTCATTAAAAAGTAAAATTATTGTAAAGAATACAAGATTGGCACGTGCATTCTACTGACATCGTCGGTTAGTATCATCTGATGATAGAGAAAGTGATATCAAGAAGAAGTTATTGACTACGCAGTAAATAACTGGTACGATGCTCCCATGAGCAGACCTAGAGAATTTGATGCCGAGCATGCATTAGAGCAGTGCATGGAAGTGTTCTGGACAAAAGGTTATAAGTCGACCTCCTTCGATGATCTGACCCGGAGGACGCAGGTGAAGAAGCAGAGTTTATACTGCTTGTTCGATGACAAGCGGGCCTTGTTTCTGAAGGCCTTGGCGCTGTACCGCGAGCAGAGTTTAGCCATGCTGGAAGATCAGGTCTCCCGGGCCGGTACTCCCGTGCAGAAACTGGAGGCCATACGCGACACCATGCTTTTTCAAGGTGACGAAGCGTTGAGCAAAGGGTGCTTCATGGTCAATTCCACGCTGGAATTCGGAACCGGCGACGAGAAAGTAACCCGCGAAGTCGAGATCATGTTCGCCGGGGTGGAATGCATTCTCGAGAAGGTGATCCGCAGTGGTCAAGAGCAGGGTTGTATCACGAACCGGCATACCGCTGCCGCGCTCGCCGCGCATCTGGCCACTACCCTTCTCGGTGCGCAGATTATGGCAAAATCGGGTGCATCCCGCGAACGGATAGACACGGTATGGCAAACGTCCTTTGCGTTGATCCTGGCTTGATGCCCCTTTTTTTGCGCAGTTTTTGACCCTGTAGTCAAAAATAAAAACCCACTTGGAGGTATTTATGAATACAAATCTCTCTGTACAATCCTTGTTCAAACCTTTTGCCACCCAGAATCTCTCGCTGTCCAACCGCATCGTGATGGCGCCGATGACCCGCCAGCATTCTCCGGAAGGGGTGCCGGGAGCGGATGTGGTTTCCTATTATCGCCGCAGGGCGGAGAACGGCGTAGGCCTCATCGTGACGGAAGGTACGGTGGTGAATCACCCGGACGCATCGAATCAGCCTAACGTGCCGTATTTCCATGGCGAGGCTGCTTTGAACGGATGGGCGAACGTAGCGGCTGCGGTGCACGAGGCGGGCGGGCGGATCATTCCGCAGCTTTGGCATATGGGAGCGCGCGGCCATGCCGGTGATTACTCCGAACAGGAGATATCCGAGATCGTCGAAGCCTTCGCACAGGCCGCAACCGAAGCCAAGCGGATTGGCTTCGACGGCATCGAGCTCCACGGTGCGCATGGATACTTGATCGATCAATTCTTCTGGGAGCATACCAATCCGCGTACGGACCGCTACGGCGGCGGTGTGGTCGAACGCACCCGCTTTGCGGTGGAGATCATCGAGGCATGCCGCCGTGCGGTCGGACCGGAGTTCCCGATCGTGCTGCGGATCTCGCAATGGAAGCCGACGAACTATTCGGCGAAGCTGGCCGAAACGCCGGAGCTGCTCGAACAATTTTTGGCTCCGCTGGCAGATGCCGGCGTCGATATCTTCCACTGCTCTTCCCGCCGCTTCTGGGAGCCCGAGTTTGAAGGCTCGGATCTGAATCTGGCCGGATGGACCAAGAAGCTGACGGGGAAACCGACGATTACGGTCGGTTCGGTGGGCCTCGATGGAGATTTCACGAGTCTCTTTACTAATGGAGAGGGCGCGGGCAATGCGAAGGTGGACGGCTTGATCGAAAGACTCGAACGCGAAGAATTCGATCTGGTAGCCGTAGGCAGAGCTCTGCTGATTGATCCGGCTTGGGCGGACAAAATTCGTGACGGCCGTACGGACGAGTTGATTCCGTTTACGCCTGAGGCATTGAAGACTCTGTTCTAATTCGTATGCGAGCCGCCAAGCCGGCCGCCAAGCCGGCCGCCAAGCCGGCCGCCAAGCCGGCCGGCAGATGCCGGCCTTGGCGATTCGTGCTCGGGTCATCTCAACTGGATCACATGGTTACATGGAATGCCGCCTATAGGGCGGCTTTTTGTGTTGACTAAACATTCATTCAAAAATAAAATAGGATTATATTTACATGAGCGGACAGAATGCATCCAAGTGCGCTCTGCCGCCATATAACACAATGATTGGAGGAGTGACTTAGCCGTGCCGCGTTCCCCTGAAGAGAATGAACGCATTCGACAAGCCGCCAAGGAGAAAATCCATGGCGCGGCCATGACGCTTTTCATCAAAAAAGGGTACCATGCCACGTCCATCGACGATGTAGCCAAAGAAGCCCGCATCTCGAAGGGCCTGCTCTACAACTATTATAAAGGCAAAGAAGACCTGCTGGCGGCTATGGTCCGGGTCCGGATCGGAGAAGTGGCCGAAGTCATGGAGGCTGCCGCAGCCCAGAAGACGCCGTCCGATCAGCTTCGCTATATCGTCGAGGGCGCGATCCATAACGTATATCTGCGGCCTGACGTATACCGGTTCTATCTCAATCTGCAAACGCAGCCCGAAGACGACCATGTGCTCTCTGTCTACAGAGAACAGCTCAACGAAGAGTCCCGCCGGCAGTTTGAAGTGCAGTGCACGATGTTCGAACAGCTGGGGGCGAAGGAACCCCGGCTCAGATCGATTTATTTCTCGTCCGCGTTACAGGGCGCGATGCTGATGATGAGCACGTATCCTCGAGGATTCCCGGTAGAGGAAATCAAGGGGCAGATCATTCGAGAATATACGGTAGATGGGAGATGAACAGCGATGGAAACACGTGTACAACGAATCGATTTGAATGGATACCTCTTTCAATACCGCGAAACGGGGGAGAGATCGGCACCGCCGCTAATTGCCCTCCATGCGTTAGGTCACCAGGCGGAATCCTGGGATGAAGTGGCTGCCGGGCTTGCGGACCGCTACCGTGTCTTGGCCTTGGACCAACGCGGGCACGGGGGAAGTGCGCGAACCGGCAGCTATTCCTTTGAGCGGATGTGCGAAGACCTTCATTTGTTTGCGGATGCCCTGGGGCTGGGGCAGTTCACCTTGATGGGTCATTCGATGGGGGGAACCGTATCCTACCTCTTCTCCGAAACCTATCCCTCAAGAATTGAACGCCTGGTTCTTGAGGATACGCCTCCTCCATTTCACGATAAAAAGATCGAGATTCCTTCCGAACCCCTGGAGCCGCTGCCATTCGATTGGAACGTCGTGCCTTCGATCCTCCAGCAGCTTAACGAGCCGAATCCGCAGTGGTGGGCGCGTCTGCCAGAGATCATGGCACCAACCCTTATCATAGGAGGCGGGGCCGCCAGCCACGTACCGCAGAACCAATTGAAAGAGGCTGCCGCCCTTATTCCATCTTGTGAACTCGTGACGATAGAGGGAGCCGGACACCATGTTCATCAGGCTAATGCTCCTGCCTTTTTGGCCGCCGTCAGATTATTTTTATCCATATCCCAAGACTGACGTCCGCCAGGATCGGCAGTCTTTGCTGCTCCAGCAGAAAGCAAGCGTAATTATAACGAAATTGGATAAAATAGGTTTATAACAGACTAAGGCATGATAGCCAAAAAACATGTGAGGGTGAATGCACCGTGACCATTCAGGAAATGAGTGTGGAGGAAGCCGCCGATATCGTTAGAAATTGCATTGCGATGGAACTGAGAGTGAAGACGTCCGAAGTAGACCAGACCATCAGCAGGATGCAGGAATATGGTTTTACGTTTAAGAATTCATGGGCTTCTATGGAATTAAAGGATTACAGAATCATTGAATTCTGGAAAAAAGAGCTCGTGAAAGGGAGTTAAGGGGCAGGAGCGGGGGAGACCAGGCCGTCGGCTCTTATCCCTCAGTAACCCTCATACCCTCCGGCATTCTATTCAGCAGCGGCCCTTTGCCTGCGTACATTCGCAGTGCAGGGGGCCGCTTTGTCATGCCATGCGGGCCTGCGGATTGACGTGATCCTGCCGGGAATGTTAACGTTAATCCCTAAACATTCCGCGAGCTCTACATGCGGGTAAACGCAGCTCATACCTGAAACCCGGAGCCCTGCTGGCAGGCCGAGTGACCGGACTCCGGGCGCGCGGCGGCTTTGAAGTGGATCTAGCCTGGGGGGACGGCAGTCGGACGGAAGCAGTGATCCTGTCGGTAAGCGGGCAGCGCCTGGAGATCCGATATTCACAGCCCCTGGCTCTTGCCGCTGCCGGACAGCCGTTCCAGGGAGCGGACAGCAAGCCTGGCGAAGTATACCGGCTGAAGCCCTTGGCATTAGCTGCAGAGCTATCGACTATAAGTAAACGAATCTTCTCCGTAAGTCTACCTCCGGAAAATCGGGAAAAGTTGTTACGCATTTGCTCAAAGGGGTGTGCTTGGACGGATAACGGTTTCAGCTCATGGATGAAGCCAGGCAGCCCATTCCCATGAAAGCGACTGCTATCCAAAGAGCTGTCTGCTTGGGAGAAGAGTCGAAATGAGAATCAAAAGGGCGTGAGGGAAAACCTAACGTCCGCTTTGATGAGGAGGGCTGCGGAGCCACACTTTACTCTACGAATTGTACTTCGAAGGAGAGAGATCATGAGAAACCTGTGTTTTCGAGAAGATGGAAGTTTTACGATTGCCCAGTTCACCGATTTGCACTGGAAAAATGGAGAGCTCGAAGACCAGCAAACCTATCAGTTGATGAAAAATATTCTCGAGACGTAGGCGCCGGGTCTCGTTATCTTCAGCGGGGATGTGATTCATAGTGAAGAGTGCAAGGATCCGCTGGACTCCTACAAGAATGCGGTACGGGCGGTAGAAGAGGCGCAGGTTCCGTGGGCCGCTATTTTTGGCAACCATGATGCAGAGCATGAGAGGGGTTCGAAGGAAGACCTGATCCGCCTGCAGCAGCAGTTTCCCCACTGTTTGACGGAAGCGGGACCTGCCTTGGATAACCGTCTCGGGAACTATACGACTCGTATTCAATCCCGGGCAGGACGAAATGATGAATTGCCTGCTGCCGCACTATACTTATTTGATTCCGGAAGTCATCTGCATCATCCCGTTGGCGGGTATGAACGGATTACCCACAGTCAGATTGGCTGGTACCAAGAACAAGCAGGGGAGTTAAGAAGACAGAACAACGGCGAGCCTGTATTCGCTTTATCTTTTTTGCATATTCCGCTGCCTGAATATAACGAGGTATGGAACTATCACACCTGCTACGGCCATAACTACGAGGGAATGGGATGTCCCAAGGTGAATTCCGGTCTGTTCTCGGCGTTTCTTGAGATGGAAGATGTAAAAGGGGTATTCGCGGGTCATGACCATGTGAACGATTTTTGGGGCGAGCTTCACGGAATACGTCTGCATTATGGACGGGCGACGGGGTATAACTCTTACGGAAGGGAAGGATATCCACGCGGTGCGAGGATGATTCGTTTGACCGAGGGAGCGGCTTCATTCCATACTTGGATCCGACTGGATGACGGGACGATGATCTCCCGCCAGCCGGAGCATCCACCGGAGCAGATAAGGAAACGAATCTAGTGAAAGCAAATCTAGTGAAAACGACGGCCGGAATCCAATCAGGACAGGGAGGGGACGGATGGGTATGAGCCATTCGTCCACCCGGGTGAAGGGAGCAGACTGCCGCTGATATGCCCCCCCGATGGTTAGACACTCAGCTAACCATTGGGGGGCGGCTCAGAGCAGCTGCTTCTTTTTGTTGTCATGGGTTATCAGGATACCCTCTCACAATACCGGTCATCGACGTCCACGGAACGTCCGGCGCAAGTCCTGCACCCACTTGTCCGGGATTTCCCAAGGGATAAAGTGGCCCCCCTGTTCGTGAACGGAGATGTTCCGATGGTTATACCAGGGGGCGCGGTCACTGTCCAGAAAATTCTGTATGCGGTGTTCTGTCGTAACGCCCGGCGGATTCTCGTAAGCCACGAAAGTGATGCCCGTCGGCGCTTCAATGACAGGCCAGCGGTCATGAGCGGGTGCCCAGGGATAGCGGTTGGCATTCGCATAGATGCGTATCGAGGTTGCGATGGCGTTGTTGACCCAGTAGATGGTAGCGTGTGTAAGGATATCGTCCTTCGAGAAGACATTCTCAACGTTGCCGTTATTGTCACTCCAGCTGGCCCATCTCTCCAGGATCCATGCGAGCATACCTGCCGGCGAGTCGCTCAGTCCGAAGGCGAGTGTGCTGGGATCCAGAACGTGGACGGCGAGATGCGTTGCAAACCGGCGGTCGAATTTCAAGATATCCGTCCGGATGCTGTCCGGCATGTTGTCTGGAATGGGACGTCCTCCGGAGAAATCCCAAGCACGGTCCCCATTGAAAAAGCTCAGTTTTAGGGCAGACCCGATATGGATCGCGTAGAGCTCGTCGCTATATTTGTGTCCCAATTGACCGGTCACAAGAGCTCCGACATCGCATCCCCCAGCGGCGTATTTCTCGTAGCCGAGAATATCGGTCATTAGCGTATGCCAGAGATCTGCGATCTTCCAGAAGTTCATATCTGGTCGATCCGGCAGCGTAGCCGAGAATCCGAAGCCCGGAAGAGAGGGCACAATGACGTCGAAGGCATCAGCCGGATCGCCTCCGAATGCGCCGGGATCCGCGAGCGGACCGATAACCTTGGACCAATGCCAGAACGTCCAGGGCCACCCATGGGATAGAATCAACGGAACAGGGTTCGGTCCGACGCCCGGTTTGCGCATAAAATGCACAGGGACTCCGTCCACGCTGACTTTATAGTGTTCGTAGGCGTTGATCGCCTCCTCCGCTTTGCGCCAGTCAAACTCGTTGATCCAGTAATCCACGAGTTGTTCCATATAATTCCGGCTGACGCCATAGAACCAGTCCTCATTCCCTGCATCGGCAGGCCATCTAGTAGACTTCAGACGAGTCTGGAGATCGGCAAGCAATTCATCCGATACATGGATCGGACTCGGTTCAAGCGCAAAAGAAGCTGTTGTCATAAGTGTTCCTCCTCCAAGAATGGAAGGCTCTGATTATGAATGGTTTCCCAGCTCAACCAGATGCCGCAAGGCGGGTAATGCGGATGTAATGGCCTCTCTTTCCTCCAGGGTGAGTCCTTCCATAAGCTTCGCGAGCTGCGCCATACGGTCCAAGCGGCGCGAATCGATAACCTCTGCGCCAAGAGCGGTAATATGCACTTGAACCACCCGGCCGTCATGTGGATCGGGCCGGCGCTCGACGAGTCCGTCTCGTTCCAGCCGGGTCACCAGCTGGGTAATGGCCGACTGCGTAACTTGCTCGGTGGCTGTCAGCTCCGTCAGCCGCATGGGACTCTTGCGGGACAAGGTGTGGAGGACGGACAGTGTAGTGAAGCTTAGTTTTTCAATGGAAGGCAGCCGAATGAGGATCCTGGTCAAGTCTTCGATCACCAGGGCGAAATCGGCGGCATTCGGATCGGTTGTATGGTTTGTAGGCTTCATGGCCAAATTATATCACAAACTTATATAAGTTGTTAATATATATTTGGGATAATTTAGGGGTGGTCAGCAACAAATCGATCCTAACCAGCGTCCTAGGAACGGATATAACGGTAACGCAAATTCCGGAACAGGCAGAAGTGATTGTCCAGGCCGGCAAGGGGGAGGGGCATTCTTATAGATATCGTAATCAGAGAACGGTCTGCTGCAGACCTGTCCAAGGGGATGGATATCCGTGATTGTTTTATCGTTGATTCTATTCTTGACGTAACATATAAGGATCAATGTTTCGGGTATACGGTAAGGGAGATTCCGGCTTATACCAAAACCTACGGCGGGGAAGCCATGACCGATGATGAGTATTCCGAATATATCGATAATCCCGATGGAATCATCTACTTGGCGCTTCTGCAGGACCACGTTGTGGGTGAAATCATACTGAAGAAGAACTGGAACCATTACGCGATTGTCGAGGACATCAAAGTGGATGAATCGTACAGAAGATACGGAATTGGCCGCAAACTAATCGATCAGGCGAAATACTGGGCAAAGGCCGGCGGGATGCCAGGTCTCATGCTTGAAACACAAACCAATAACGTCAGGGCATGTAAATTCTACGAAAGCTGTGGCTTTGCGATAGGTGGGATGGACCTTTATTTATATAAGGGGGCAGAACCCCATCACAATGAAACTGCTATATTCTGGTACTTTTTGTTTGAGTGAGCCGCCTATGGTGCGGCATTTTTTTTTGCAGCATTCAGGGCAGGAGCGTGTTGTACAATCCATTGGATAGGGATGGGAAATGAAGTATATTATTGAGGAGGATTGAATCCGGTTAACCGGATGTGTCCGTTGTCATTGTTGAACGTGTTGGGAGGCGTCTGCCATATATAAGATTATGATCTGCGAGGATGATATGAAGTTGTCGGAGCTGCTTCAAACCCATATCGAAAAGTATGGATTCGAGGCGATCGTTGTGGAGGAATTCGGCCAGGTGCTGCAGCACTTTCAACGCACTGCCCCCCATATGGTGCTCCTGGATGTGAACTTGCCGCAATATGACGGATTCTACTGGTGCAGGCAGATCCGCAGCGTATCTACCTGCCCGATCCTCTTCATCTCCGCCCGTTCCGGGGGGATGGACCAGGTGATGGCGCTGGAATATGGGGCGGATGACTATATTACGAAGCCGCTGCACATTGAGGTGCTGATCGCCAAGATCCGGAGCCAGCTGAGACGGGTGTACGGCGAATATGCGGGGCAGGCGGAAGAGAAGATCGTGCAGCATGCCGGTCTGACCTTGTTTCCCGAACGGTTGGAACTTCACTGCGGAGAGCCGTCGGTTACCCTAACGAAGAAGGAGGCCGTGCTGCTGGAGGCACTCATGAAACACCATCCGCGCGTCACCTCCAGAGAAGAGCTCCTCGAGCTGCTGTGGGATGAGCAATCCTACGTAGACGAGAATACGCTCAATGTGAATGTGGCAAGGGCCCGGAAGAAGCTGCTGGAGCTTGGCATCCCAGACGGAATCGAGACCATCCGCGGCGCAGGATACAGACTGCATGAGCGAATAGGGACGGGAACAAGCCCATGAAGCTAGGGCTTATTATCGGGCGGGTGTGGATGTGTGCCAAGTCCGCGAACGGTACTGCGATGAGGGCACGATACGGCAAGCATCCGGGGAGGGCAAGACGATGAGGCTGTTTCTTCGTGATCATCTGCTGCTGATTGCAGCCCATGCCATCCAGCTGGCGCTTGTTCTGCTGATCTATGTGCTGGATGGTTTCCGCGACTGGAGAACGGGGCTGTATGCGGTTTTTCTCGGCATGTTCGTGCTTACCGGATATTTGGGCTTCCGGTATGCCACTCACCGCGAATACTACTCGCGGCTATCCCGCCCCATAGAATCGCTCGACGAGTCGATCCGGCCCGCCGGCCGTGCACCGGTCCCCTTGGCGCTAAGCGACCTGCTGCGGAGGCAGTACCGCCATTATCAGGTACAGCTCCAGGAAGAAGAACACCGGAAGCGGGAGCATCTGGCGTTCATCCATCAGTGGGTGCACCAGATGAAAACCCCGTTGTCCGTCATCCACCTCACCGTTCAGGACCGGCAGGATGAGCAATCCGCCAGCATACGGGAGGAGGCGGAGCGG
The DNA here is from genome assembly GCF_027533645.1 of Paenibacillus caseinilyticus. Taxonomy (GTDB): domain Bacteria; phylum Bacillota; class Bacilli; order Paenibacillales; family NBRC-103111; genus Paenibacillus_G; species Paenibacillus_G caseinilyticus. The sequence goes on along the minus strand of NZ_JAQAGY010000004.1, from coordinate 368,676 downwards.
CTCGACAGCGGCCTCGAGACCGTGCTGTACGCGGCCAGACTCGAATCCATCGAGCAGGACATGCAGGTGGAACCCGTGAGTATCCGGGAGCTGGCGAGTACCGTCATTCATGAGCACAAGCGGCTGTTCATCCGCAGCAAGGTGTTTCCCGAGAACCTGATCGATCCGGAGCTGTATGTGGAGACCGACGCGAAGTGGATGCGGTTCGTGATGAACCAGCTGCTGAGCAATGCGGTCAAATACTCTGCCGGCACGCAGGAGAAGGTAACCTTCACCGCAGTCCGGGAAGGAGAGGAGACGCTCTTCGAGATCCGCGACAGGGGCGTCGGCATCCCGGCCTCCGACATCCGGCGGGTGTTCCGCCCCTTCTTCACGGGGGAGAACGGAAGAATCTTCCGGGAATCCACGGGTATGGGACTCTATCTGGTCAAGCAGATCTGCGAGCGGCTGGGGCACCGGGTGGAGCTGGAGTCTGAACCCGGTCAAGGGACGACGGTCCGTATCCGGTTCCAAGGAACGGTACCTTACACCCGTGTAATGAAACTGTAAGCCGCTTCGATAGAAAGAATTCCGGCCTTTCTGTAAACTGAAGGCAATCGAACATTGCACAATGGAAAGGAGCCGATAGACCGTGGAGATGTTGAAGGTAGATCATGTGAGCAAAATATATGAGGGCAGCGTATCGCAGCGGGCGCTGCAGGATATCTCGCTGTCGGTAGAGCGGGGAGAGTTCGTAGGCATCATGGGGCCGTCGGGCAGCGGCAAGACTACGCTGCTGAACCTGGTGGCGACGATCGACAGCCCGACCAGCGGCAGCATTACGATTAACGGGCAGAGTCCCCATGCGCTGAACCGCAATGAGCTGGCCCGATTCCGCCGCAAGGAACTGGGCTTCGTCTTCCAGGATTTCAACCTGCTGAACACCTTGACCGTGGAAGAGAATATCGTGCTGCCGCTGACGCTGGACGGGGAGAAGGTGTCCGTCATGGAGCAGAAGGTCCGGATGTTGGCGGATCGTCTCGGCATCACCCCAATTCTGGAGAAGCGGACTTATGAGATCTCGGGAGGACAGGCGCAGCGGGCGGCTATAGCACGGGCTATCATTAACTCTCCCAGCCTGCTGCTTGCCGACGAGCCGACAGGCAACCTGGACTCCAAGTCATCCAGGGACGTCATGTCTACCTTGGAGGAGATCAATGCGAAGGAAGGGACAACCACCCTTCTGGTGACCCATGATGCGCTGGCCGCGAGTTACTGCCACCGGGTGATTTTTATTAAAGACGGGCAGCTGTACAACGAAATCACCCGGGGGGATAACCGGCAGGCGTTCTTCCAGAAGATTATCGACATGCTGTCTTTGCTGGGAGGGCACGCACATGACCTTGCGGCAATTCGCGTTTAACAATGTCCTCCGCAACCGCCGGATTTATGCAGCTTATTTTCTGAGCAGCGCTTTCTCGGTCATGGTGTTCTTCGTCTATTCCATGTTCGCTTTCCATCCCGAACTCAAGCAGGAGCCCATTCATGCCGAGGTGACGAAGACGATGCATTTTGCGGAATCGCTCATCTATGTGTTCTCGTTCTTCTTTGTCCTGTACTCCATGAGCTCCTTCCTGAAGACCCGCAAGCGGGAATTCGGGGTGCTGATCATGCACGGAATGACGAATATGCAGCTGCGCCGGATGGTGTTCATGGAGAATATGCTGATCGGCTTCGGCGCTACTGTCTTCGGCATAGGGATCGGGCTTGTATTCTCCAAGCTGATCCTGCTGCTGGCACAGAATGTGCTGCGGCTCGAGCAGACGCTGCCCTTCTATATGCCCTATATCCCCGTCGCCTTGACCTTCGCGGCGTTCATGGTGCTGTTCCTGTGCATCTCCTTGTTCACCGTATCGGTACTCCGGGGTCACAAGCTGATCGAGCTCATCAAGGGAACGGCCAAGCCGAAGGCCGAGCCCAAGGCATCCGCCTTCCTGGCGTGGACAGCAGCGCTCCTGCTCGCATCAGGTTACGCGGTCGCGCTGGTTGTGAAGGGGACGCTTGTCACCGCGGCGATGATTCCGGTCACGATCATCGTTACGGTCGGCACGTACCTGCTGTTCACCCAGCTGAGCGTCTATCTGATCCGCCAAGCGCGCTCGAACCGCCACTTCTTCTGGCGCCGGACGAACCTGATCCTGCTGTCGGACTTGTCGTACCGGATGAAGGATAATGCCTGGACCTTCTTCATGGTTGCCATCCTGTCCACCGTGGCATTCTCGGCGATCGGTTCGCTCGTCGGCTTCAAATCCATGTATACCGAGGTGATGAAGAGGGAGAATCCGTTCGCCATGGAATATTATTCCCGTGCGGGGAATCCGGAGGAGCTGGCCGGCAAGCACGTAGACGCAGTTAAACAGGCACTTCGGGAAGCAAAGCTGGACTACCAGGTATGGGAGGCCGGCATAGGGTACGCCCAACTGGAGAACGGAAAATCCGCAGCTTTCGTGCGTGCCTCCGAGTTCAACCGGATTGCCGAAGCGGCCGGAGAGCCGCAAGCTATGGCGACGGGATACGAGACGGCCGTTGTTTATTACGGCGGCGCCTCGGCCAAGAATCCATCCGACCGCTCATCCGTCCGGGTTGCCGGCTCGGATCTGATCATGGAGCCGGTCCAAGATATCCAGTCGGTGACCTTGCCGCTGTATAAGGACTATTACGTGGTAAGCGATACGCTGTTCGAAGAGATGAAAGGCCGCTTTCAAGCAGAGAAGCAGGAGCACTTCTACGCGTTCGACGTCAGGAATGCCGGTAATCTGAAGGACCTCGGGAAGCAATTGTCATTGAAGCTGGAGCAGGATAAAGGCAGCGGTAAATTCAGATACCAAAGCACGGACTATGAGCTGTACGAAGCAGACCAGAGTTACGGCGTTGTCCTCTTCATCGGCTTCTTCATCGGTATCGTGTTCTTCGTAGGGGCGGGAAGCTTCCTGTACTTCCGGCTCTATACCGATCTTGAGGAGGAGAAGCGCAAGTTCCAGGCGATCCGGAAGGTGGGGCTCAGCGACCGTGAGCTCTCCGGCATCTTGACGAAGCAGGTGATGATCTTGTTCTTCGTCCCTATCCTCACTGCAGTCATTCACGGGTCGGTTGCCTTAACGGCGCTGCAGAACATGTTCGACTACAGTCTTCTTCGGGAGTCGGCGGCCGTGATCGGATCGTTCGTGCTGATCCAGACCGCCTACTTCTTCTTGATTCGTTCACGTTATATTGCGAACGTGACACGGAGCTGAAGAAGGCCGGGCTCCTGTTCCGTACCGAGCAACAGATCTATTGCAGCAGAACAGCCCGCCAGCCTGGCATCCAGGTATGGCGGGCTGTTCTGGCTGGACAGAACATGCATGCAAGCAGAGGGGAAAATGGATTATACGGAATTTGAAGCAGCCTTACTCATTGCGTCCAGCATTCGCTTTCGAATGAGAATCGGGTTGATGTCGGGGGAGGAGATGTGCGCCACATAAGGTGAGGCACTGGTGTTGATTTGGTCGTCAGCCGCCTTGACTGCCCCATAGAATGTATAATGCGGCAAAAAGGTCATGCCGATTTGATTGGCCCAAGCTTGAAGGGGCCGGGTCAGTTCGCTGATCGTGTAGCCAATTAAGCCGCCCGACTGATACGAAGCAGCATCGCCTCCAATCGAAATTGCCAGGATCAGTTCTTTGCCGGCTATGGCTTTGCCTCCGGCTCCGAACAGCCATGATGTCGTGAATACGTCATCGATCCATTGTTTGAGCAAAGCAGGCATGCTGTACCACTGGAGAGGAAATTGGAGTACGATCCGGTCATGCCGGGTGATGAGGTCTTGTTCATTCTCCGCATGGATTGCAAAGTCGGGGTACGCCTTGTATAGTTCATGAACCGTGATGGAATCGGGGGATTCACGGAGCTCCGACAACCAGCGTGTATTGACTCGTGAGCGTTCTATGTTCGGATGGGCTGCTACGACTAGAATATTCATTGGTCTCCTCCCGCCTCGTTCCCTTCGAATGTTCCGGTATAGCCGGGGACCGGACGATGAGGGACAGCACCGACGTCGCTGCCCGCGTCCCATACCTGTTCGGACGGGGCATCAATCAAGCTCTCTCTGTGAATCTTTGGCAAATGATCACGCTCCTTGAACTCATTATATTTTTGATTGAGTTCTTAGTCAACCATAAATTACCATCAGTCCGGCCTGAACAATGAAGTGGCTGATTCGGCGATTTGTTGGAATTTTTCGCTCATTGCGTTGTTCATTTCAGTCTCTTCCCATCCTTGAGCGGCGAAATCCTGAGCCAGCTGATCCAGATAATTCATCCCTTGGGAAACAGCTCCCCAAAATTGCATGGCCATCAGGTTGGCGTCTCCCTGACGGATGGCGCCTTGTTGAATTCCTTTGTCTATCGCTTGTGCCATCGGCTTGATAAATCGCTTCATCCATTCAAAGGGCGACAACTCTCCAGGCGCATACAGATGATGCAGATCCAGGCTGATCCGCATATAGAAACGCTGGGTCTCAGGCTCCTTGACGACCCGTTCACAGACGAGTACGGCATAGTTTTTGAATTGCTCGAGCGCCGGTACATTCTGTTCGAAGTACGCTGTCGTGTAGTGGAGGGATTGGTCCATCATATGTTCGTACAGCTCACGAAACAGCTTCTTCTTATTCTTGAAGTAGTAATACACCAGTCCGTGGGCTAGACCCGCCTGCTCTGCAACATCGCTTAGTGCCGCAGCCGAATAGCCCTTGGCCGCATAGACCTGAATGGCTGCCTTCAAAATCTCTTGTTTGCGCTGCTCACGAATGGACTCATTCTGTTGCTTTGTACGTGGAGACATATCTTCACACCTTGTCTACATTTTGTTTACCAGTATACGTTACTGTAATCCAGATGGAAAAAGCAAGGAACGATCACCGTTGGAAGATCCAGGCGGTGCCCCAGTCAGCCAGGCAGCCGGCCGGCAAGGAGCTTCAATAGAGCAATCGATAAGAACTCTCCCTGCTTCAAGTATTATAAAATGAATGTGGATATCAGCCGCGATGATCGACTGGGTTGGATCTATACCTAGTGAAGGAGTGAATCGTCTGGAACTCATTGAGGTATACAAAAGCGATCTCCAGCGCTATTCCATGGAGCAGCTAAGGCATGTACCCCAGCACGGGGGCTGGTCTCTCGGCCAAATGTACCATCACTTGATCGCTGCAGCTCTCGACTATCTGGACCAAGTGGAACTCTGTATATCGGCAAGTGAAGAGCAAGTGGGAGGAAAGACGGAGGCCGGAGAACAATTGTATGCGGCCGGCGCCTTCCCGCAGGTAAAAATCAAATTGCCCGAAGGATACGGAGACGCCCCGAGCAATTCGGAAAGCAAGGACGACCTAAGGCGCGGACTTGACTTAGTCCTGAAGCGAATGTCGGAATGCGAGAAGAGTGTCCATGCGGCCAGCCCGAATTGCAAAGTCCAACATGGCGGTTTTGGCTGGCTGAATTCACGGGAGTGGTTCGATCTCATCGGCATGCACTTCCGCCACCACCTCCGCCAGAAGAGTGAACTGGAGCAGCATCTTGAAGCTTGTATGGAGATGGACCATCCAAAACGGGGAGGGGTATGAGAATGGGGAATTTAGGGGCAAAACCAATCGATGTGATCACTTTGTTCGTGGAGGATCTGAAAGGCGCGATATCGTTCTATCAAGAGGTGTTTGGACTTCCCATCGTGTTCGAAGACGACAACTCCGCCGTATTCGAATTCGGGAATATGTGCATCAATCTGCTTCATATCTCCGCGGCGCCGAAGCTTATCGATCCCGGCACGGTCGCAGGCCGCGAAGCAGGGGCCCGTTTTCAGTTCACCATCCGTGTGGAGGATGTGGATGCCGTATGCAGTGATCTGGCTGCACGCGGGGTTGCTCTTCTCAACGGGCCGATGGACCGGCCGTGGGGGGTGCGGACGGCAAGCTTCGTTGATCCGGGGGGTCATATCTGGGAGATCGCTCAGCAGTTAACTTGATCTGTGGAGACTTACGGTATTCGACCGGCTGTCTTGTCCTATCGTGAGCCTCCACAACCTATCCGAGCGACCGCTGGGCACGATCCATCACGCTCTGAATGTAAGTCTGCAGTACGTCAATGAACAGCTTAGCCGCCTGCCCCATGAATCGGTCCGTACGGTATAGGATACAGATGTCCTGGCTTGGTGTAGGATTCAGCAGCTTGACGGTGGATATCTGCTCCCGGTTCAGATGATCGAGCAGCAGACGGGGGAGAATACAAGCCCCAACTCCTTGTTCCACGAGGGAGAGAAGCGTCGATAACGTGGAAGTGACGATCGGATTGTCAATCGATAACCCTTGTGCCTGACAGCAGGAGTGGATCACCTTCGTAATCTGATGCTCCGGGCCGAACATGACCATCCTCAGCTGCCCCAGCTGCTCGAACGGAATGGCCTTCGACTTGGCGAGAGGGTGGTCCGACCGGATCGCCAGTGCGAACTCCTCGTGGAACAAGGGGATGACGGCGATACGCTCATCGGGATGGACAGGAACCGTGGTAACCCCGAGATCCCGGGTGCCGGCGGCAACCTGTTCATACACATCCGTGCATTCCGTGACATGGAGCGAGAGCTTGGGATATGTCCGGTGGAAGTCGACCAGCAGCGCCTCGAACAGCAAGTCCCCGTCACCCGGGAGGATTCCGATGTCCAGCCGGCCGCCCTCCATCTTCTTCAGATCCGCAATCGCCCCTTGGATATAATCGACGCGTTCGAAGATGAGCCGGCTTTGCTCCAGTAAGATGTTCCCCGCTTCCGTCAATGCAATCCGCTTCCCGATACGGTCGAACAGGGGAAGACCTAACTCATTCTCCAAAAACTTGATCTGCTGGCTAAGATTCGACTGTGTCGTGCAGAGCTTCTCGGCCGCTCTGGAGAAGTGCATCTCCTTACATATAGCGGCAAAATATTCAAGCTGTCTCAGTTCCATACACCGTGCTCCTTTCGATCCGCGTGACTCTCTCTATCATTATAACTGGGCTCAGCCCCATTTTACACAATTTTCCTGGCCATCATTACTGAAACCGATCCATATCATCGGAATTACGTGATTGTTGCACAGCGGAGGAGAAGGTATTCTTACATTACGAAAGCGAACCACATACCAACAACAAACCGGGAGGCGTTATCATTTATGGCACAAGCGATTATCAATACGGGTAAAGTACTGCATCAGATCGTGATCGGGAAGCTTCAGGGAGTCGAGGAGGCCACGCTCGACGTCCAGCCGGAAGGCTTCAATAATACCATCCGGTGGAATGCCGGCCACATCGTTTGTTTACTGGATAAGTTCTCTACACTCAGCTTCGGCTCCCCTTCGGCTGTACCGGATTCCTATGAGGCGTTATTCAACACCGGGACCAAGCCTGCAGACTGGTCGTCGGCGCCTCCGTCGAAGGAAGAGCTGCTCGAGCTCTTGACGGCCCAGCTTGCCCGCCTGTCCGAGCTCACGCCAGACATGCTGGAAGAGAAGCTGGAGGCGCCGGTGACCCTCGGACCGTTCCAATTTAATACCGCCGGCGAGCTGTTCAACTTCGCTTTGATTCACGAAGCCATTCACCTCGGCATGATATCGAGCCAGCTCAAGGTCCAGTCGTGCTAATCCATGAAGAGCCGGCGTCAAGCGCTGCCGCATGAGGGCGGCCCATGAACCACGTCAACAGAAATAAGAACGAGCCGCAGACCCAGTTCCGCATCGGCGGTGTGGACCAAGGCGGGGTTACTACAGCGCTGCCGGCCGGCTACGACTATACGAAGTGGCATAGCCTGCGGGTGGAGAAAGCGGATAGCGCCTTCAAGATCTTTGTGGACGGCATGCTGAAGCAGACTCGCAGCTATGCCATGGGCGGCGGCAAGATCGGCTATACGACGCAGGACGCCCATGCGGACTTCGGCTATGCGGCGTTCAGCAACAAAGTGAGCGGCAGCAATGCTTTGGACGCGTACAAGCCGGTAACCTTCTGAAGAAAATCGGCGGCATGCCCTGTTTCGATAAGCCCACTTAAAAGCATCGAACCCTTCAGCCCCTGCAGCGCTGGCCACCGGAGCGGTTCACCATATGAAAGTAGTCGTCAGCGGTGCCAACATCAAGGTGTATGTGGGAGATATGGCGGTACCGAAGATCAATTACACCGATAACAGCCCGAATCCCTTCACACACGGCAAGACCGGGCTGCGGGCGAACAACAAACTCACGCAGTTCGATCATTTCAAAGTGGCTCCTTAAAGAATACAAGCCCTCTTCGACCGAAGGGGGCTTCTTCTTTGTTGCAAGCCAAAAAAAACGAATATACTCTCAATCAATATACTTGTTATCAACCTTTCACTGCAACAAAAAAAGACCCCCTTGTTTTAAGGGGACTACAGGATTTAAAAATATATTTTGGAATCTTCGGTGCGGAGAAACCAGGCGGCATCCGCAATCATCTTCACGAGCGCGGCGTCGGCGAGAGAGCCGTTCACCGCACTATGTTCCAAGCCGTTCCAAGCCGAACCGGGTATAGAGCCGGGAGCTTGTCGCCGCCGTGCCGAACAGCTCGTTCTCGTCTGTGCTTACATCCAATTCGTTCAAGGCCGAAGGCGTCTTCATTATACGCCGGTTGTCCTAGCGGCCGCGGATGCAGAGGCGATAGGTGCGCTGAGCATTTCGAGGGTCAAAGCTGGCCAAAGAGTTGACGGGATCAAGGTCATATGATAACTTATCATCGAGAATGATTCTCATTTTCGATTGCAAGGAGGAAATTCACGTTGACAACCTATAATATCCAGGGCAGCGATCCCATGAACCCGGTCTTACTCCAGTTTCGTTCTGCCCAGTTCATCCAGGAGGGGGGCCTGGAGCCCCGGTTGATTTCTTCCTACCATATGATTGTCGCCAAACAAACCGAATGCTATATGACGCTGGACCTTCAGGAGAAGCGCCGGTTGTCTCAAGAAGCCGTATACATAGCTGCGCCGGGTCAGACGGTAGCCATTCACCATGAAGAAGGGAAGAAGCTGAACGTCTTTCTTATTGAGTTTGATGTGCATCAACCGGGGGACTCCACGCCGGACTTCCTGCTGGCCGGCGACATTCCTGTCCGTTACGACCTGCGGTTAATTCAGTATTGTGAACATCTCTGCGAATGCAGCCAAAGTGGCCGGAGTACCGAATGGCTGCACGGTCAGTCCATCCTGTATGAGCTGCTCTATTGGATCATGACGCACAGGCCTGACAACCAAGGGAGTCTCGATTCGCGCGCTTCCATGGAGAGGACCAAAGCGTATATCGACACGAACTACGGGGACAGTCTGAACCTGGAGCAACTGGCCCAAATGGCCGGGATCAGCCCTAAATATTACGGCAGTTTATTCAAAAAAATGTTCGGTAAAACCGCCATTGACTATTTGACTGAAGTTCGAATCCGGAACGCCAAACGGCTCATGATGCAGTCGGATCTACGTCTGCGGGATGTTGCGTTCAAGGTCGGATATCACGATGAGTTTTACTTCAGCCGTATGTTCAAGCGGGAGGTCGGCGTGTCGCCTACAGCCTACCTGAAGAACCGGAGCCATAGGATTGCGGCTTACTCCGCCCCCATTCTGGGGCAGCTCCTTACACTCCAAATCATTCCCTACGCGGCACCGCTGCACCCCAAGTGGACCTCATATTACTATGACAAATACCGTTCGGAGATCCCGCTGCACTTAAGCGGCTTCCGCTTCAATGAAGATTGGGAATCCAACCTGCAGGCGCTGGCGGGCAGTGAGGTGAGTGTGATCATCACTACGGATCAGCTGCATCCGCACGAGAAAGAACGGCTTGAACATATTGCGCCGGTACATATGATTTCCTCATACGAAGCAACATGGCGTGAACAGCTGCAATCGACCGCACGCATTGTAGGCGCTTCCGATAAGGCAGAGGCCTGGCTGGACGGTTATGACCGGAAGGCAGCCGTGGTTCGCGAGAAGCTGCAGGATCAGATGAAAGAAGAGCTGGTGCTGATCGTCAGCCAGTTTAAAGACGGCTATCATATCTTTCCCACCCGGGGGATGAAAGAAGTGATCTATGGGGATCTGCAGATGAAAGCTCCCGAGGAAGCCCATGGCTATGCCATTGGACAGAAGCTGAGCCTGGAGCAGATCGCTTCCATGGATGCGGATCATCTCTTGCTGAATATATGCCAGGAGAGCGAAACCCTGCATCACTGGGCACAGATCCAGACTTCCGCCTTATGGAGGAACATGAAGGCGGTGAGAACGAACAAGGTGCATTTGATTTCTTCCGATCCTTGGCGGGAATACTCCGCTTATGCGAGCGAGCGGATGATCAACGATCTTCATCACCAGTTATGCGGGAATTGTACATGAAACCTTCGGCAGATCGTTCATGTACCTGCAGGCACCCATCTACTATACTCTACTGAGAATGATTATCATTAACAACGAGAAAGAAGGTACCTTTTTTGATGAAGAAAATATGGACTATCGGCGCCGCGACGCTGACACTGATGACACTGATGGCGTGCGGCAAAGCGGAGCCGGCCGCCGCGGTGAATCCACCGGCCCAGAATGCCGGCAGCACGTCCCAGGCGGCAGGGGAGCCGGCAACCGCCGGAACCAAAGTCATCCAATATGGCGGCAAGAGCTACACCGTTCCGGCTAAGTCGGAGAAACTGGTCATTACCGGCGCGCTGGAATCGATGGAGGATGCCCTGCTGCTGGATGTGAAGCCGATCGGCGCCATTACGGTCGGCGGTGCCTTCCCGCCGCTGTTCGCCCCTATTACGGGTCAAGCCGAAGGCATCGGCGAGAAAGCCCAGCCGAACCTGGAGGCCATTCTGAAGCTGAAGCCGGACGTCATCCTGATGAGCACGAAATTCCCGGCCGAGACGATCGAGAAAATGAGCAAGATCGCCACAACGATTCCCGTATCCCACATTGCCAGCGACTGGGAGAATAACCTCGGCCTGCTGGGCGAACTGACCGGCAAGCAGGATAAGGTCAAGGAAGTGCTGACCCAATACAAGGCGGATACCGCAGCCCTCAAGGAAAAGATCGGCCCGGTACTCAAGGATAAGAAGGTGCTCGCCATCCGTGTGCGGGCAGGCAGCATGTTCGTTTATCCGCAGGACGTGTTCTTCAATCCGTCCATTTATGCCGAGCTTGGCGCCACTGTCCCGGACGTGGTCAAGGGGGCGAAGGCGCAGCAGAACATCTCCCTCGAGAAGCTGTCCGAGATCAATCCGGATTACTTGTTCGTACAGTTCTCCGAAGACGAGAACAAGGAGACGCCGAAGGTATTCGAGGAACTGAAAAGCAATCCGATCTTCCAGAGCATGAATGCGGTGAAGAACGGCCAATTGTATACGAACCTGGTTGACCCGTTGACGCAGGGCGGGACCGCCTACAGCAAAATCAAGTTCCTGGAAGCGCTGAGCCGGAGCAGCATCGTGCAGGCCAAGTGATCCAGGCTGCCTCAACTACCATCAAACGCAGAGTTCCCGTGCATAGAATGATTCTGGCCGCAGCCCTGCCGGTCCTGCTCCTCACCATGCTCCTGTCGGTCATGTACGGGGCCAAGAGCATGGAGGCCGGCCGGATCGCCGAAGCGTTCCTGCATTTTGACGCCGCGAGTGTGGACCACCAGATCATTATGCACTCCCGGCTGCCCAGAGTGATCGGCGCGCTGCTCGTCGGCGCTTTCCTGGCGGTGTCGGGAGCGCTCATGCAGGGGATCACCCGCAACGACTTGGCTTCCCCATCCATTATGGGCATCACGGACGGATCCGCCTTTGCCGTTACCGTCTGCATGGTCGCCATGCCCTACGCTTCGTCGATGGGAATGATCCTTGCCTCGTTTGCCGGCTCATTGCTCAGCATCGCGATGGTCTTCGGCATGGCCTCGCTGCTGCCCGGCGGGATGTCTCCAGTGCGGCTTGCGATCCTCGGCACGCTGACCGGCACCTTCCTGAGCAGTGCTGCGTCAGCCATTGCCATGTATTTTCAGGTCTCGCAGAATATCAGCTTCTGGTACAACGCGCGCCTTCATCTGATGGACCCCAAGCTGATCGTGCTCGCCGTGCCGTTCGCTGCTGCAGGCCTGCTGATTGCGCTGGGAATATCGAAGTCCATCACGATCTCCGCGCTGGGCGATGAGATGGCCGTATCGCTGGGACAAAATACCGTACGCATCAAGCTGCTGGCGACACTCAGCGTCATCCTGCTTACAGGCGTATCCGTTGCTATAGGGGGGCGTATCGGCTTCGTGGGACTGATTATTCCCCATTTGACGCGCTTTCTTACCGGTCTGGATTACCGCCATATCCTCCCCTGCTCGGCGGTGATCGGCGGCGTATTCCTTGCTCTGTGCGACGTGCTCAGCCGGTTCCTGAACTATCCTTACGAGATGCCGATCGGCGTCGTCACCGCGATCATCGGGGTTCCCTACTTCCTCTATCTGATCCGGACGAGGGGAGGGAAGAGCCATCGGTAAGGCTGCTGCAAAAACAAGACTGCCCTTCACCGTCCTTATGACGGGGGGCCTTGGGCTGGTGCTGCTGATCGCCTACATCTCGCTGACGAACGGTGTCTTCGACATCTCCGTGAGCGATACGGTCCGCACCATACTGCGGAGGGATCCGCGGCACGATTACGATCTGGTGATTCTCGAGTTCCGGCTGCCCCGGATTGTGATCGGGGCGCTTGTCGGCATGGGCCTTGGCATGGCGGGAGCCGTGATCCAGAGTCTGACGCGCAACAACCTGGCCGATCCGGGCATCCTCGGGATCAATGCCGGAGCAGGGGCCGCGATGGCGGTGTTTCTGTTCTTTTTTCAGGGGAGCATCAAAGGAACCTCCTGGGGCGCCGTAATGGCGATGCCGCTGGCCGGCTGGGCCGGCGGTCTGGGTGCTGCGCTGCTCATCTATGTCTTCGCGCTCCGGCAGGGGCGGCTGGACCCGCAGCGTCTGCTGCTGACCGGGATTGCGTTGTCCTCGGGACTCTCGGCAATCTCCGTCTTCGTCACCCTCAAGATGAACGCCCAGGACTTCGAGATGTCTGCCGTCTGGGTATCCGGCTCGATCTATAACGCGAACTGGAAGTACATCCTGGCGATGCTGCCCTGGCTCGTGGTGCTGATGCCGCTCCTGCTGCTGCGCTCGCGCAAACTCGACTTATTCCCCCTGCATGAAGACAGCTCCCGCGGACTGGGTATGGAGGTCGAGAAGGAGAGGGGGCTGCTGCTGCTCTGCAGCATCGGGATCGTCAGCGCCTGCGTCAGCGTATCCGGCGGCATCGGCTTCATCGGACTGATGTCTCCCCACATCGCACGCCGGCTTACCGGCCTGGCGCACCGGCGGCTGCTGCCTCTCAGCGCCATCATCGGCGCATTGCTGGTCATGGGGGCCGATTTGATCGCGAAGACGGTATTCGCCCCGGTCGAGCTGCCGGCGGGCATTGTGGTTGCCCTGATCGGCGTGCCTTATTTTGTCTGGCTGATGTACCGCAGCAAGCATTCGTAGAGAAGCCGCCCGCAAGGGGCGGCTTCTTGTATGATGAACCAGGCCGTCAGGGCCTGTCTCATCTGTACTTGCATCAGGGAAAATCCGGGTGCCGGGAGACCAGGCTGGAATGGGACCCAAGCTGGAATGGGACCCAAGCTGGGGTAGAGCCAAGCGGCGTATTCGGTAAATAGTACATCCGGATATGGGGAGATCGTTCATGTTCCATCGGGGAAGATGGCTTTATAATTAATAATGATAATCATTCTCATAAAGGGTGATTGAAAAGAGGTGCAGACCCGTTGAACCGTTATCAGGAAGCAGCCCCGCCGTTCAAGGAGCAGGGGCACAGCAGCGAATCATACGTACTCCCTGGCACGAAGCAGTTTCTACTGCATACGGAAGACCGGGAGCAGTCTTACCGCATCATGGTGGCCTCCCCTCCGCAGGCTCCGCCGCCGCAGGGTTACCCGGTGATGTACGTCCTTGATGCCAACGCACTGTTCGGCACGATCGTGGAAGCGATGCTTGTACAGTCACGCAGGCCTGAGAAGACCGGTGTCCATCCGGCCGTGATCGTGGGGATCGGATATCCGCACGACGAGCCCTTTGACCCGAGCCGGTTTTACGACTTTACGATGCCTACCCCCTCGGAGGTGCTCAGCGCTCTCCCCGTCAGGAGACCCGGTCAGGAATTACCCCGCACCGGAGGCGCCGACAAGCTCAGAAGCTTCATAGAGCACATCCTAAAGCCCCGCATCGAGCAGGACTATCCGATTAACCGCAGCCGCCAGTCGGTGATGGGCCATTCCTTGGGCGGACTGTTCGTCCTTCAGACGCTGCTGACACAGCCGCATACGTTCCAGTCCTATATCGCCGGAAGCCCTTCGATTCATTGGAACAAATCGCTGATCGCAGAGCAGGTGAAGCAGCTGTCCGCCCGCCTGCCTCTGATCAGCCCCCCGCTGAATCTGCTCATCACCGTCGGTGAGCTGGAGAGGGATCATCCCAGCCGGATGTGTGACAATGCCAGAGAGCTGTATGAGCGCCTATCCCGCTTGTCCTTCAAGGGCCTGCACACCGGGTTCCATGAATTCGAAGGGGAAGGGCATGTGTCCGTGCTTCCTGGAATGGTCAGCCGGGGTCTGCGCTTTGCACTGGGAGGGTAGACCTAATGCACAGAGATAAGTTCAGAGATGAGTTCAGGGCTGGGATCAAAAATGAGTTCCGAGATCAGGTCGTGCTCGTGACCGGTGCCGCCCAAGGGATTGGAGCGGCTGTCGTCCGGGCCTTCGCCGAGCGGGGGGCCAAGGTTGCGGCTGTCGATCTGCAGCTCGCAGCATTGGAGCGTCTGGCAGGCGAATGGTGCGCCGAAGGCCTGGCCGTCACCGCTGTTGGAGCAGACGTCCGCTCGGCCGATGCGGCTAAGGAAGCCGCCGAACATGTAGAGCGCGAGCTTGGTCCGATCCGCGTGCTCGTCCACGCTGCAGGCATACTCCGTACCGGTCCGCTGGACACGTTGAGCAGCGAGGACTGGTCAGATACCCTGGCTGTCAATATCGGCGGCGTGTTCCACATGTCGCAGGCCGTCGTATCGTATATGAAACCCCGCCGCAGTGGCGTGATCGTCACGGTGAGCTCCAATGCGGCAGCCGTCCCTCGCATGAACATGGGAGCTTATGCGGCTTCCAAGGCAGCGGTCACCATGCTGACCAAGTGCCTCGGTCTGGAGCTGGCCGGCGACGGCATCCGCTGCAATATCGTCTCGCCGGGCTCGACGGATACGCCGATGCTCCGGTCCATGTGGACAGACGACGAAGGGATGCAGGCGACCCTTCACGGTTCGCTCCCGGGTTACCGGACGGGAATCCCGCTGAACAAATTGGCGACGCCCGAAGATATAGCCTGCGGCGTGTTGTTCTTGGCCTCCGAGCAGGCAGGCCATCTGACCATGCATGACCTGCGTATCGACGGAGGAGCTACACTTGGCGTTTAACCCAGCGAAGGAGGCGAAACTCAGCCTATGAATACGAATATTCAGCTTCAATCTCCCCCATGCGCCGAAGCTCTCCTTGAAGAGTACCAGCCGGGAACTTCATTCTTCTTTGCTTCCCCGAGCGCAACCCTGCTGGCTCAAGGGACATTGGCCGTCCTTCCGGGTACTGCCGGACCGAACGAGCTTGCCACTCTGCCGCAGCGGGCGGCCCAGCTGCTCGCCCATATCCGGCAGCCGGGCCGGGATATACCGGTGCTGGTCGGTGCTGTGCCGTTCGACCCGTTGCAACCGTCGCAGCTCGTGGTGCCAATGACCGTACATAAGCTTGGGCCGCTGAACGGCAGCCAAGCGGGGAACGCCCCTCTTCCGGTGGGATCCGACTTTACCTCTATGCCGGTCCCCGCTCCAGGCATGTACGTGAGCGGCGTGGAGCGGGCGCTGTCCCGGCTGAGATCCGGCGAGCTGGACAAGATCGTCCTCGCGCGGTCTCTGCAGCTTACTTCAACGAATCGGGTGGATATCCGGCAGCTTCTGCGCAACCTCGCAAGGCATAATGCCCACGGCTACACGTTTGCCGTAGATCTGCCGAAGCGGATCGACGGCACTGCCCAGGCGAAGCCGTCCGTGGAGGGCCGCACGCTGGTGGGAGCAAGCCCAGAGCTGCTCGTTGCCCGGAAGGGGCGCGAGATTACCGTCAATCCGCTCGCAGGTTCCATTCCGCGCAGCGACGACCCGGCGGAAGATGCACGGCGGGCTGCATCGCTGCTCGCCTCGCCCAAAGATCTTCGGGAGCACGCTCTGGTTATTGATGCGGTTGCCGCTGCGCTGCGCCCCTACTGCCAGCCGCTGCATGTGCCTGCGCCAACCTTAGTGCAGACGTCAACGATGTGGCATCTGTCGACCGAGATTAAGGGGCAGCTGACCGATCCGGATGTCTCCTCGTTAGAGCTCGCGGTTGCCCTGCATCCGACGCCGGCCGTCTGCGGATCGCCTACCGAGCTGGCGCGCGAAGCGATCCGCGAGATCGAGCCGTTCGACCGCGGGTTCTACACCGGCCTTGTCGGCTGGTGCGACGCAAGCGGAGACGGGGAATGGGTCATCACCATCCGCTGCGCCGTAGCGGAGAGCCGGACCTTAACGCTGTACGCCGGAGCAGGCGTAGTAGCGGAATCGAGCGCCGAAAACGAGCTGAGGGAGACGACGGCCAAATTCCAGACCATACTGCAGGCCATGGGGGTCACCCATAAGGAATGAGCCGGAATGATCAAGCCGGAGAGAATGAGACAAAATGATCAAGGAGGAAAGCGAATGTTAACGGGATTTGAGGCGTGGCCAGAATCCGTCGCAGCACGGTACAGGGAAGAAGGACTCTGGCGGGGACAAACCTTGGGCGCGATGCTCACCGAGTGCGCCGAGCGCTTCGGAGACCGGACCGCTGTGGTCGGCGGGAATGACCGGTGGAGCTACAAGGAACTGGAAGCGAAGGTCGATGCTTTGGCTGCAGGCTTCCTGCAGCTGGGGCTGCATCGCGAGGATCGGGTCGTGGTGCAGCTGCCCAACACGGCGGTCTTTTTCACCGTCATCTTCGCCTTGTTCCGGATCGGGGCGATCCCCGTCTTCGCGCTTCCCCTGCACCGCCGGAGCGAAATCAGCTACTTCTGCGAACATAGTGAAGCGACTGCTTACATTATTCCGGATATCGAGGGCGGGTTCGATTACAGGGGACTGGCCGCTGAGGTCCTAAGTGCGGTTCCGTCACTGAGGCATGTCCTTGTCGCCGGCGAAGCCGGTCCGTTCGTCTCGCTGGACGAAGCAGCCGCCATGGGGGACAGCAGGGCTCCCGGCGGCTGGCCGGAGGTGAAGGCCGGCGATGTGGCCTTCCTGCAGCTCTCTGGAGGCAGCACCGGTCTGCCGAAGCTGATCCCGCGCACGCATGACGATTATGCGTACAGCTTCCGCCGGAGCGCCGAGGTCTGCGGCCTCAGCGAGCAGAGCGTCTACTTGGCGGCCCTTCCGGTCGCCCATAACTTCCCGCTGAGTTCCCCCGGCGTCCTCGGCACGCTGTATGCGGGCGGGACGGTAGTGCTGTCGCCAAGACCCGGACCGGACGACACGTTCCCCCTGATCGCCAAGGAACGGGTGACAATCACCGCGGTCGTGCCGCCGCTCGCCTTGATCTGGATGGAAGCCGCCGCCTCCCGCGAATGCGACTTCTCCAGCCTGGAGGTGCTTCAGGTCGGCGGAGCCAAGTTCAGCGCGGAAGCGGCTGCCCGGGTGGGGCCGGTCCTCGGCTGCAGGCTGCAGCAGGTGTACGGGATGGCCGAAGGCCTCGTCAACTACACGCGCCTGGACGATCCGGATGAACTGGTCCTCCACACGCAGGGCAGGCCGATGTCCCCCTGGGATGAGATTCGCGTGCTGGACGAAGATGACCAAGAGGTGGAGCCGGGCGAGGCAGGGGAACTCTGCACCCGGGGCCCCTACACCATCCGCGGCTACTACAAAGCGGCGGAGCATAATGCAAGAGCCTTCACGGTGGACGGATTCTACCGGACAGGGGACCTCGTGAGGGTCAACCCTGCAGGCTATATCGTTGTCGTAGACCGGGCCAAGGATCAGATTAACCGGGGCGGGGACAAGATCGCTGCCGAAGAGGTGGAGAACCACCTGCTGTCGCATCCGGGGATCTACAACGCCGCTATGGTGTCGGTTCCCGACGCCTTCCTGGGCGAGCGTTCGTGCGCCTTCATCATTACACGCGAGCCGGGCACACCGTCCGCTGCCGAGATCAAGAGCCATTTGCGGGAACGGGGCCTGGCACCGTACAAAATTCCCGACCGCATGGTCTTTGTGGACCAATTCCCGCTGACGTCTGTCGGCAAAGTGAGCAAAAAGGCGCTTCGCGAGTCACTGGCAGCGGCGCAGGGGACGCAGCCAGCCAAATAACAATAACCATCCAATTACTGAAATGTACAAATTACGATCAAATCATGAAAGAAGGTATATTATGGCTCTTCCGAAGATTGCACCATATGAAATGCCGACAGCTTCCTCGCTGCCGGCAAACCGGGTATCGTGGACCATCGAACCACACCGGGCTGTCCTGCTGATTCATGACATGCAGCAGTATTTCGTGAACGCCTTTAACGTGCAGGCATCGCCGGTCACCGAGCTGCTGGCCCATATCGGACTCCTGCACAAACAGTGCAGGGCACTTGGCATTCCCGTCGTGTATACGGCTCAGCCTGCCGGACAGACCCCCGAGCAGCGCGGACTGCTCTTTGACTTCTGGGGATCGGGCCTCAATGATCATCCCCATCAAGTGCACATTGTTCCCGAACTTGCCCCGCTGGAGGGCGACATCCAGTTAACGAAATGGCGCTACAGCGGCTTCCGGAAGACCGAGCTGGCCGAGATTCTGAAGCGCAGCGGACGGGATCAGCTGATGGTCACCGGTGTCTATGCCCATATCGGCTGCCTCATGACCGCCTGCGAGGCGTTCATGCAGGATATTCAAGCGTTCTTCGTCGCCGACGCGGTAGCAGATTTTTCCCTTGAGAATCACCGGATGGCCCTGAACTATGCCGCCCAGCGCTGCGCCATGACGCTGACCACGCAGGATGTGATGGGGCAGCTGGAAGCCGGATCTTCTGCCGGATTCCCGGAAGAGAAGCAGCCCCACGAACGTGCGCAGGACGTGTCGCTGCCGTACAGCCGGCAAGCCCTGCGTGAACAAATCGCGGGTCTGCTTTTCGAAGCGCCCGAGTCCCTGGGGGAGGATGAGG
Source organism: Paenibacillus caseinilyticus (assembly GCF_027533645.1). Classification (GTDB taxonomy): domain Bacteria; phylum Bacillota; class Bacilli; order Paenibacillales; family NBRC-103111; genus Paenibacillus_G; species Paenibacillus_G caseinilyticus. The sequence goes on along the minus strand of NZ_JAQAGY010000004.1, from coordinate 349,342 downwards.
ATCTCATCGAAGTGCATGGGCTCGACTCCATCCGGGTGATGAGCCTGGTGGAGAACTGGAGACGGGCCGGTGTGGAAGTGTCGTTCGTCGAGCTCGCGGAGCGCCCGACGATTGCAAGCTGGCATGAGCTGCTCGCATCCAAAGTGAAGATTACGGTTCCCAATCTGGACTACTAGCTAAGAAGAGAGGAGGCATGCAAGCATGCTTGTCCAAGTACAGACCCGGCGGCCTCTGTCCGGCGCTCAAGCGGGCATTTGGTTTGCCCAGCAGCTTGATAGGGAGAACCCGATGTACAACACGGGGGAGTTCATTGAAATAGGCGGACCTGTCGATCCAGACCGGTTCGAGCAGGCTCTAAAGCAGGTGATCCACGAAGCGGATGCGCTTCATGTGACGTTCGAAGAGGACGGCGAGGGACCTTGGCAGATTACCCGCGATGAGCCCCAGTTTCCCTACCGGTATTTGGACCTGCGCGGGGAATCCGATCCTTACCAGGCGGCACAGGACTGGATGAAGAGGGACCTGGCGGTCCCTTGCCTCTTGACGGAAGGGCCGCTCTTCGCCGAGGCCCTGATCCGGATCGGCACCGAGCGCTTCCTCTGGTATCAGCGGATTCACCATATCGCGATCGACGGGTATGGCTTCGGGCTGCTGGCCAAACGGGTGGCAGAAGTATACTCGGCCGCTATGAACCAGCAGCCGGCTCCGCACGGCGTGTTCGGATCATGGCAGCAGGTGCTGGAAGAGGATGAAGTGTACCGCAAGTCGGAGAAAGTGGAGCAGGACCGCCGGTTCTGGCTGAACCTCTTTGCGGACGACCCGGATGCCGTCTCCCTCGCTGACCGCTCGCAGCGTCCCGCGAGAAGCTTCTTCCGGCAGTCAGCACGGCTGACGCCCGAACATACCGCGCGGCTGCGCACCGTCGCCGAGCTCCACAACGTCACGTGGCCGGAGCTGGTGCTGGCCGCCACGGCAGCTTATATCCATAGACTCACAGGCTCATCGGATGTCATTCTCGGATTTCCGATGATGGGACGCATCGGCTCGGCGGCTCTCGGTACGCCGGGCATGGTGATGAACATCCTGCCCTTGCGGTTGTCCGTGCGCCCGGGGATGAGCGCTGCCGAACTGGCACAGCAGGCGGCCCGCGAGGTGCGCATCATCCGGAAGCATCAGGGCTACCGGCACGAAGAGCTGCGCCGGGATCTGAAGCGGGTCAGCGATAACCGGAGGCTGTTCGGTCCGCTTGTGAACATCATGCCGTTCGACAACAGCCTCCGCTTTGGCGGCTATGCCGGCCGCAAGACCAATCTGTCGGCGGGTCCCGTGGATGATCTGACTCTTCACATCTATCCGCATACGGATGAGGGGAGCCTGCAGATCGATCTGGACGGACATCCGGGGCTGTATTCGGAAGAGGAGCTGCTCGCTCATCTCCGCCGTTTCACCCGGTTCTTATCTACATGGGGAGAAGCCATGCCCGGAGAGCCGATCGGCCGAATGGAGCTGATCTCCGGGGAAGAACGCCGGAAGGTGCTCCAAGATTGGAACGATACGTGCCAGCCGCCGGCCGCGTCCAGAACCAGCGTGCTCTTCGAAGAGCAGGCGGCTAGGACCCCGGAGCATGCCGCCGTTACCTATGAACGGGACACGGTCAGCTATAGAGAGCTGAACGAACGAGCGAACCGGCTTGCCCGGCTGCTGATCGGTCTCGGAGCAGGACCTCAGACGATCATCGCCTTATCGCTGCCTCGCTCCATGGAGATGATCGTCTGCATGCTCGCCGTCCACAAGACAGGGGCGGGCTATCTGCCGCTGGATCCCGAATATCCGGCGGACCGTACCCACTACATGCTGGAGGATGCCAAGGCGCTCGTGCTGCTGACGGTCCGGGAGACGGCCGGGAGACTGCCGGAGCTGCAGGGGACAAGACAGGTGCTTCTCGATGATGCGCAAACGCTGGAAGAGCTGGAATCCCTGTCTTCCGCGAATCTGGAGGACGCCAAGCTGTACGCAGTGCCTGCCCTCACGGATCCGGCTTACATCCTGTATACCTCCGGGTCGACCGGAATGCCCAAAGGTGTGGTTATTGGCTTCGGCAGCCTGACGAACTTCCTGCTCGCCATGCAGGAGGGGCTCTCCCTCGGCACCGAAGATCATCTGCTGGCCGTCACGACCGTGGCTTTCGATATTTCCATCCTCGAGATCTTCTTGCCTCTGTTGAACGGTGCCCGGCTCACGGTAGCGAACAAAATCACCGTGCAGGACCCGGTCGCGCTGTCCCGTCTCCTGGCCGAGTCGGCTCCCACCCTGATGCAGGCGACGCCGTCCCTCTGGCAGTCGCTCGCCGAACGGCCCGAAGCGCCGCTCCAGGGACTGAGGGTACTGGTGGGCGGAGAAGCGCTGTCCCCGGAGCTTCTTCATGCGCTGCAGACCCGGGGCTGCGCGGTAACGAATCTGTACGGGCCTACGGAGACGACGATCTGGTCGACGGTACACGATATTCCTCCCGGGACGGTCAAACCGACGATCGGCAGACCGATCCGCAATACGCAGGTCTACATCCTCGACAGCGGGCTGCAGCCTTTGCCGGCCGGGGCGGTAGGAGATCTATACATAGCAGGGGAGGGCCTGGCGATCGGCTACAAGGACCGGGCGGCCCTGACGGCCGAACGGTTCACAGCCAATCCGTACGGGCCTCCGGGCTCGCGGATGTACCGTACGGGCGACCTGGCCCGCTGGCTGCCTGACGGCACGCTGGACTACATCGGCCGGGCCGATCATCAGGTCAAAATCCGCGGGTTCCGGATCGAAGTCTCCGAAATCGAGTCGGTCATTGCAGGTTATCCCGGGATCCTCAAGACTGCAGTTGTCGTCCGGGAAGACCGGCCCGGCGACAAGCGGCTTGTCGCTTATGCCGTAACGCAGGAAGCGGCAGGCATCGACCCGGCGGCCGTGCGGGAGTACGCCGGCGGCATGCTGCCGGACTACATGGTGCCGGGGGCTGTCGTGCTCCTGAGCGAGCTGCCGCTGACGCTCAACGGCAAACTGGACCGCAAGGCGCTGCCGGCGCCAAGCTACAATACGGCCGAAACGAAGCGGACGGCCCGCACACCGCAGGAGGAAATCCTGGCCTCGCTGTTCGCGGAGCTGCTGGGGGTTCCGTCGGTCGGGATCGACGACGACTTCTTCGAGCTGGGCGGCCATTCCTTGCTGGCCGGGCGGCTCATGAGCCGCATCCGCGACGGGCTGGACGTGGAGGTGGGCATCTCCGCCTTGTTCGATTCGCCTACCGTCGCGGCATTGGCCAGGAAGCTGGATCAGGCGGCGGCCGCCCGGCCTCCGATCCGGGCGGCCGAGAGACCCGAAGAGATCCCGCTGAGCTTCTCCCAGAAGCGGCTCTGGTTCCTGAACTGCCTGGAGGGGCCCAGCCCGACTTACAACATCCCGCTCGTCGCGCGTCTTCATGGACCGCTGGACTCCGGTGTGCTTCAGGAAGCGCTCTGCGATCTCGTGCGGCGGCATGAGAGCCTCCGCACGATCTTCCCGGAGCAGGATGGAACGGCCCGTCAGCAGATCCTGGAGCCGGCTGCTGCGTATCCCGGTCTGATTACAGCTGAGGTAACGGAGAAGGAGCTGGACGAAGAGCTTGAGCTCGCGGTGCGTTACGGATTTGATCTGGCGGCGGAACCGGCATTCCGCGTTACTCTGTTCCGCATCATCCCCGAACATCCGGGAGCAGGGGAAGCGGGCGCCGGGGAGACGGAAGAGCACGTGCTGCTCCTGCTGCTGCACCACATCGCGGGTGACGGCTGGTCCCTGCACCCTCTGACGCAGGATCTGTCTACAGCCTATACCGCGCGGTCCAAGGGAGAAGCGCCTGACTGGCCAACGCTATCCGTACAGTACGCGGATTATGCGGTATGGCAGGAACGCCTGCTGAACGAGAGCGATGCGGACAGCCTGATCGCCGGCCAAACGGCTTATTGGCGGCAGGCGCTCCGGCAGCTGCCGGACCAGCTGGAGCTGCCGACGGACTTTGCACGGCCGGCAGAAGCCACACACTATGGCGATACCATCCGCATGAGCATCCCACCGGTGCTGCACGGCCGGCTCGCCCTACTTGCCCGGGAGTCGCGGACGAGCCTCTTCATGGTCATCCAATCGGCTCTTGCCGCAATGCTGACCCGCCTTGGGGCCGGAAGCGATATTCCCCTCGGCAGTCCGATCGCCGGACGCAGCGACGATGCGCTGGGCGGGCTCATCGGCTTGTTCATCAATACGCTGGTGCTCCGTACGGATACCTCGGGCGACCCGAGCTTCCGGGAACTGCTGGAACGCGTGCGCACAGCCAACCTCTCGGCATACGAGCATCAGGATGTGCCGTTCGAACGGCTCGTTGAAGTGCTTAATCCGCCCCGGTCGCGTGCAAGACACCCGCTCTTCCAGATCATGCTGGCCTTCCAGAATACGCCGGAGCCGCGTCTCCAGCTCCCGGGCATCCGTTCCGAGCTGATGCTGCATACGGTCGGCCGGGCCAAGTTCGACATGACCATCGAATTCCGCGAGCGCCTCACGGACGCGGGGGCACCGGACGGGATCGACGGCTGGCTGGAGTATTCCAGCGATCTGTATGAGCGGGAGACCGTAGAGACGTTCGCCGAACGGCTGCTGCTGCTTCTGGAGCGCGCAGAGCAGCATCCCGATCAATCCATCGGCATGCTGGACATCCTGACGCCGGAAGAAGAGAAGTATAGACGGATCCAGCCCCAGCTGGGCAGGGTTACCGTGAGCCTCACGGATCTGTTCGAAGATCAGGTGAGGCGCCATCCGGATGCCGTTGCTGTGGTGTACGGGGAAGAGTCTCTCACGTACAGCGAACTGAACCGCCAAGCCAACCGGGTGGCCCGGCTGCTGATGGCCCATGGGGCCGGTCCGGGACATATTGTCGGCTTGGCACTGCCTCGTTCGGCCCTGATGCTCGTCGGCATTCTCGGCGTGCTGAAGTCCGGAGCAGGCTACCTGCCCCTGGATCCCGATTATCCCGCCGACCGGCTGGCGTACATGCTGGAGGATACGCAGCCGCTCTCCGTGATCGGCTGCCGTCAGACCAGGGCAGTGCTGGAAGAGCTTGGTGTTTCTCGGCCGGTCATTCTCGACGATCCGCATACCGCGCAGAGCCTCGCACAGCTGCCGGACACGAATCCCGCCGGAGCCGAGCGGCATCCGGAGCTGACGCCCGAGAACACGGCCTATATCATCTATACTTCCGGCTCCACCGGCAGGCCCAAGGGCGTCGTCATCGAGCACCGCAATGTCGTCAGGCTGTTCACGTCGACGGACGCGTGGTTCCGCTTCGGACCGGAAGACACATGGACGCTGTTTCACTCGTACGCCTTCGACTTCTCCGTGTGGGAAATGTGGGGAGCCCTATTGTACGGCGGCCGCCTCGTCGTGGTGCCGCATGCCGTCAGCCGTTCGCCGGAGGAATTCCTCCGTCTGCTTGCTGAGGAGCGCGTAACCGTACTGAATCAGACGCCTTCCGCCTTCTATCAGCTCATGCAGGCCGACCGGGAGCATCCGGAGGTGGGGGCGAAGCTGGCCCTGCGATATGTCGTATTCGGGGGAGAAGCCCTGGATCTGCGCCTGCTCGGCGACTGGTACGGGCGGCATCCGGAGGATGCTCCGCGTCTGGTCAATATGTACGGCATTACCGAGACGACGGTTCACGTAAGCTACAACCCGCTGTCCAAGGAAATGACCGAGAGCAAGGCGAACAGCCTGATCGGCGGAGCCATTCCAGACCTTGGCGTGTATGTGCTCGATTCGCACATGCAGCATGTGCCTCCGGGTGTGACCGGCGAGATGTTCGTCTCCGGAGCAGGGCTGGCGCGCGGGTATTGGCAGCGTCCCGGTCTGACCGCCGAGCGGTTCATCGCTAATCCGTACGGGGAGCCTGGCTCCCGCATGTACCGTACAGGGGATCTGGCGCGGTGGCGCAAGGACGGCACGCTGGATTACATCGGACGGGCCGACCAGCAGGTCAAAATCCGCGGCTTCCGCATCGAGCTCGGCGAGATTGAGGCGGTCCTTACGCAGGCGCCGGGAGTACAGCAGACGATTGTCGTAGCCCGCGAGGATGTGCCGGGGGACAAGCGCCTCGTCGCCTATGTGATCGCCTCTTCGGAGACGGCGGGCAGCCTGGACCTCAGCGTCCTGCGGCAGACCGCTGCCGATGCACTTCCGGGGTATATGGTACCGTCCGCTTTCGTGGAGTTAGATACCCTGCCGCTCACCGTGAACGGCAAGCTCGACCGCAAAGCGCTGCCGGCACCGGAAGTCTCCCGTTCGGCCGGCGGCAGAGGGCCGCGTACGCCGCAGGAAGAGATGCTGTGCAGCTTGTATGCCGAAACCCTGAATGTTGCACGCGTAGGCATCGATGAAGGCTTCTTTGATCTCGGCGGGCATTCCCTGCTGGCTGTGAAGCTGATGAGCCGGATCCGCGAATCCCTCGGGGTCTCCCTCGGCATCGGAACCCTGTTCGAAGCGCCGACGGTAGCGGAACTCGCGGAGCGGCTGGAGGGAGGGAGCAGCGAGAAAGCGCTGGAAGTGCTCCTGCCCCTCCGTCCGGGCGGCGCCCGCCCGCCGCTGTTCTGCATCCACCCGGCAGGGGGTCTCAGTTGGTGCTACGCAGGGCTGATGAAGTCGCTGGGCCCGGACTACCCGATCTTCGGGCTGCAGGCCAGAGGCATTGCCCGCAAGGATGTGCTCCCCGGCAGTCTGAAGGAGATGGCCGCGGACTATATGGCCCACATCCGAAGCGTTCAGCCCAAAGGACCGTACTATCTGCTCGGCTGGTCGCTGGGCGGCAACGTGGCCCACGCCCTGGCCCAGCTGTTCCAGGAAGCGGGGGAAGAGGTGGCCTTGCTCGTGATGCTCGATGCGTTCCCAAGCCACTTCCTGCCCCTGCGCGAAGGGCCGGACGAGAAAGAAGCGCTCATCGCCCTGTTGGCGCTTGGCGGATACGATCCGGACAGCCTGGGCGACCGGCCTCTGGATATGGACGGCGCCATCGAGATTCTGCGCAGCGACGGCAGCGCGCTGGCGAGTCTGGAGCCGCCCGTGATCCGGAGTCTGAAGGATACGTACGTCAATTCCGTGCGCATTCTGGCGGAGTTTAAGCCGGGCGTCTTCCAGGGGGATCTGCTTTTCTTCCATTCGACCGTCATTCCCGATTGGTTCACGCCGATCTCGCCGGATACCTGGATGCCTTATGTCCAAGGGAAGATCGAGCGGTATGATCTCGCGTGCCGGCACAAAGACTTGTGCCAGCCGGCCCCGCTGGCCGAGATCGGACGCATTCTGTCGGAGAAGCTGGAAGCCATGCACCGGCCTCACCAACCAAATCACTAACCGACAAAGGAGATCAAGCTATGAGCAACCCATTTGAAAGTGCGGACGACACCTACGTCGTCCTGATGAATGAACTCGGCCAGTATTCCCTCTGGCCGTCCTTCGCCCTGGTGCCTGCAGGCTGGACGCAGGTATTCGGGCAAGCCTCCCGGGAAGCGTGCCTGAGCCATATCGAGACCCGCTGGACGGATATGCGCCCGCAGGCCGGGCCGGCGGAAGCTGCCGCATCGGCTCCGTCTGCCGGAGCTGGGGGATGAAGGCATCCGGCACGCTGACCCTCCGCCTCGTGTATGTGGCGGCCATGTTCCTAGTCGCCATGGATGCGACGATCGTCAATGTGGCGCTGCTCTCCATCGGGAGCGAGCTTCACGTGCCTTCGGCACAGACCGGCAGTATCAACATCGGCTATCTCACCGCGGTAGCCCTGTCCCTGCCGGTGGCCGGCTGGCTCGGCGACCGGTTCGGCGCGAAGAGGGTGCTGCTTAGCGCGATCACTCTCTTCACAGCGGCCTCGGTCTGCTGCGGGCTGGCCGCCAGCCTGGAGCAGCTGACCTTGTTCCGCATTATTCAAGGGGTCGGAGGCGGTCTCGTTGCTCCTGTGGGCATGGCCATGCTGTTCCGCGCGTTCCCTCCCCAGGAGCGGGCCAAGGTGTCCCGGTCGCTGATTCTGCCCATTGCGGCCGCTCCGGCGGTCGGGCCGGTGATCGGCGGACTGCTGGTCGAGGAGCTGTCCTGGCGATGGTGCTTCTACTTGAACCTACCTGTCGGCATGGCCGCCGTGCTCATCGGATGGCTGCTGCTCCAAGCGGAGCAGCAGCCACCCGCCGGGCGGCTCCACCTGCCGGGACTGCTGCTCAGCGGACCGGGCTTCGCGATGGTGATCTATGCGCTGACCGAAGGAGCATTCCAGGGCTGGACATCCCCTTCCATTGTGCTCACTGGTCTGGGAGGGCTCGCCATGCTGGCCGCGCTGGTCGTTACCCAGCTCCGCGCGAGCCAGCCGCTGCTGCAGCTCCGGCTGCTGGGAGACCGGCTGTTCCGCACGGCAGCACTTATCGGATTCTGCCTGTCGGCCGGACTGCTCGGGATGCTGTATGTGTTCCCGCTCATGTACCAGGATGTGTACGGCGCTTCGGCGCTGGCTTCGGGACTCACCACCTTCCCGGAGGCGCTCGGTTTGATGGCCGCTTCCCAGCTCATGCCCAGGTCTAACCGGCGTCTGGGCCCCCGCAAGCTGATGGTGAGCTCCTTATTAGGGGCTGTTATCCTCTTCTCGCTGATGTGTCTGGTCCGTTCGGACACCAGCCCTTGGCTGATCCGCGCGTTGATGTTCGGCGGCGGCTTCACGCTGGGGCACGCGGTCGGGGCCGTCCAGCTGCTCGCATTCGCGCGCATGCCAGCAGCCAGCATGGGCCAGGCCTCTACCTTATATCAGGTACAGAACCGTCTCGGTTCGGCCCTGGGCGTTGCCCTGCTTGGCAGCATCATGACGTATGCCGGCGCAGCGGATTCGGCGGCACCGTCCGCTTCTACCGGATTCGCCTACCAAGCGGCGCTGCTGGGAGCCGCCGGCTTCCTGCTTCTGGCGTGGTGCCTCGCGCTGACGATCCGCAGGGAAGATGAAGAGGCCGTCCGCCCGGCGTCCAAGCCTGCTAATCCGCCGGTACAAGCGGCTCATGCCAAGCAAACCATCAAGCAAACCATATAGAATAGAGAATTCATTGGGTTTCATTAGAAAGGGAGACACAGCATGAACAACAAATACATACATATCTTCGTATCGGCCATGACGGCATTCACCATGTTCACCTCCACTGCCCTGGCCGCCGATTCGGCTGCCGGACCGGCTGCACCGGTAAACGCCGGGAGCGGAGGCAGGACGTCTGCCGATTACAAAGATCTGGCGGATACCGATGCTGCCTTGAGAGCCAAGATCGACGCACTGCTGAAGGCCGGCGTGCTGGAAGGAACCGGGCCGGATACCTTCGGGATCGGGGAGAACCTGACCCGGGGGCAATTTGCCAAGGTGCTTGTCGGAATCTACGGCGTACCCGTCGACCACACCTTAACCGCTTCAAGCTTCAGCGATGTCCTGCCGGAAGATCCAGCGAATGGATGGGCGCTTCCCTACATTGAGGCAGCCAAGAAAGCAGGCCTCGTGAACGGCAAGTCCGACACCCTCTTCGATCCCGGTGCCCCGCTGACCCTAGGGGAGATTGCGGCAGCGCTGCTGAGAGGCATCGGCATAACGCCGGATATGCAGGGCACACCTTGGTACCAAGATGCCATCCGGCAGGCCGCAGGGCAGCGCCTTCTCCCTGAAGGGGCGGACGGGGCCAGGACGGCTACCCGGGCCGATCTGGTCGTCGGGGCTTATGGCGGCAGGCAGGCCTATGCCGCTGCGAAGGTGACGGAGCCGGTATCTGTCGCTTCCGTGAAGGCGATCGGAGTGAGGAAGGTCCAGGTCGACTTCGACCGGGAGGTTGATACAGAGAAAGCCACACTCACCTTGATCCAAGGTACCGCCGCTCTTGCCGCCGAAGCGAAGTTCGCAGAGGACAAGAAGTCCGCCGTACTGACATTGTCTGACGTCAATCTCCGATCCGGAGAATACAAGGTCACGCTGGGGGGGCTGGATGCCTCGTCCATCGGGACGAACTCCGGCACGTTCACCGCTGAAGACGAATCCGTTAAGACGCTGGAGTTCGTCCACACGGGCGATACGGTCGCCCAGTCCTCACACGTCACCGTGAAGCTCAAAGCGACCAACCAATATGATGAGCTTGCGACGATACCTGCAGGGAATTACAGCACTTATGGGGATATCGTCAAGCTTGCCAGAAGCGCCGACGGTTACCTGCTCGCAACGCTCGATTCCAGCGGTGCGGTGTCAGGTGCCGGCGTGGTGACAGCCTCGGTCGTGAACCAAGACAGCCGGGTGAGCGCAGACGCCTCATGGAAGGTCGGCACGAGCCCGTTCCTGACCAAGGTGGAGCTTGGGGCGGTACAGTATGGAGACGGCCGGGCCATTCAGACCGCGGGGGACCATGCCAAGTTCGGGCTCGCCTTCTACGATCAATACGGCAGCCAGATGGATTACGACGCGGTCACCGAGCTGGACGCCACGCCTGCGCTGCGGTGGAAAGACGATCTCGAGGGGCTGACCTATGAGATGGAGGAAGATGGGGACGGCCTTCCTATCCTGGATATTACGCTGACGCGGAATGTGGATAAGGGGGGCGAATTCCGCTTCACCTTCATGAATCAGGCGGCGGCTGCTGAAGGATCGGTGCTGATCAAGCCGGGCAAACTGGCAGCCAAGGTGGAGCTCGGAGAACCGGCGGATGTCATTGCGGCGGGCGACCTCGCAGCGTACATCCCTTTTACCGCCTACGATGCACAGGGACAGAAGCTGAGCACCGACGACATCTTGAGCACGGAGAACCTGAAGCAGATCCACATCAGCTCGAACGATTCCTCGGCAGCGATCGCTACGGCCGGCGAACATAGAGGGAAGATCAAGATCGGCTCGGTCCCTGCCCGAAAGAACGGCTCTGTAACCGTCAGTGTCTTGGTTGCTTCAGCGAACAGTACCAGCAGCGACTCGAAAACCTTCCAGGTTCAGCCTGCCCGGGTTCCGGACCGTATCAAAGAAGTCACTGCGCCGCTGAAGGGAATGGTTCCGGGTGCGACCACGGTATTCACCTATGTGGTGCTTGACCAGTACGGCAAGCAGCTCGACAGGCTGATTGGTGTGGATGACCAGGGCAATGCCGTGGCAAGCGGCGGCTCAACGTATCAGGTGCAGATGGCCGCCAAAACCTACGGCCCTGCTAGTTCTACACCGGATTCGGTCACCGGGGATTTGACATCGGCTGCTCCCGAGACTGCCGGCACCCCGCTATCCACGGAGCATCCGGTACTGGTGATCGGGGATAAGGAAGCGGCGCTTGGCAACCGGGCGCTGATTGGCGGCGAACCGACCGTGCTGACGAACCTGAGAAACCAGATCAATAACAAGAAATTCCGGTTTGCCGCTCTGAACCATACAGGGGCTGTCGATTACCGGATGGAACTTGAGATCACCATCTTAAAAGATCAGGCGGAGGTCAGCACGTTAAAAAGATCAATTAACGTCATGGATCCTTCGACGGCCAATCTGACGTACTCCCTGAACAGCATCCCTGCGCTTAGGAATACGATAGACAGCGGGTCCGTATTCGACAGTGTGTACAATTCCGTTACAGACGCTACCTATACCTTCACCAAGGACAGCCAGCTTCGGGCTGACAGCAAGTTCGGGCGTGGGGTAGCCTACACGGCCAAGAATGCGGCAGGGGATGCGATCGCCATGCGGCCGAAGCAGATCGTGTCCGTCGCTTCATCCGACCAGAACGTCGTTAATACCTTTGCGAACGGTGCCGGTTCGGGTTATGTGATCGGCAACAAGGCGGGCACGGCCAAGGTATCGGTCAGCTTCATAGCAGCCGACGGGTCCACGAAGTCGCTGTCCACGACCGTGACCGTCAAGGCCGATCCGCTGCGCATCGACAAGCTGACCTGGGACGATAGGGAATACAACGAAGGATTCAGCTTTAACGCCTTCACCGGATTGAATATGACGGACAATTACGGCATTCTGTACGAGAACGCGGAGGCTCAGAAATATAATCCGGTCCTCGGGGCCGCATTCTCCATCTCGGGCATCAGCGATGACAGCCATTCGATCCTCATCGATGCCTATGGCAATGTGAGAATAACCGGCCCGGGCCCGGTATCCTTTGATTTGACCGTCACTTCCGCAGCGGGAGTATCGGCGACGGTAACGATCTATGCCTCCCCGGAGACGACAGTTCGAACGGCTCGTTAACTTAATTGGATTCTTGCTGGTTAGGGTGCGTTAAACCAACGAGTGCGAACTGAATCAAGTGTGTGGGATTGCGTTTGCCATAGCATGGCTAAAAAGATGCTTGCACAAAGAAAGAAATGACGGTGATCTATGCGAAACAAGGAGCATCTGCCAGGCTGGCAGCGTGCTCCTTGTTTTATTGTGTAAGCTCATTTATAGATTTCTATCGAGCAATATGCCTGCCTGCTCTGCGATAACACGAGACGGTAAAGGCATCTCGTTTGCGAACCACCATTCCGTATTTTTGTCTTAATACATTAAATAAGCCGGAATGGTTGGAATCGGTAGCGGATGAGTACTCCAATAATATAAAATAAATGGAGCGGCAGCCTACATGGCTGCCTTTTCTAAGAAGAAGTGCTTGCCGAGCAAGATGAGGAAGGGAGTTCGTGATGTTGATGAATCCGCATCCGGTATTTGGAGGGAATCCAAGTAACGAACAAAAACAACAGTACACCAAATTCGAAAATTACGTGAATGGGAAGTTTGTCAATCGACAGCCAGCCATGTTGAAAATGGGAGCACGTGATTACTTCTCTATGTTTAAGGACTCTATATCGGGCGGAAAGGACCGAAAACCCGTCGGTCCATTACCTGTTTCAGTAATAGATTGGAACAAAATAAACAGCGAAGAAAACAGTTTAACCTGGTTTGGACACTCCGCCTTTTTACTCCATATCGATCAGAAGAAGATTCTTGTAGATCCGATGCTTGGACCGATTGCTTCGCCCGTATCATTCGCAGGAAGCAAGCGTTACAGTGGGAGCATGCTGCACACAATCGATGAAATGCCTCCAATCGATGCGGTCCTCATTACACATGACCATTACGATCACTTAGACTATCGATCGATAAAAAAACTGAAAGATAGGGTCGGTCATTTCTTTGTTCCATGCGGAGTAAGCGCTCATTTGATCCGGTGGGGAGTTGCTAAAGGAAAAATTACGGAACTCAATTGGTGGGAAGAAACCAAGTTTCAGGGGCTGACCTTCGCCTTCACTCCTTCCAGACATTTTTCGGGCAGAGGGCTCATGAATAGAGACACGACGTTATGGGGCGGGTGGGTGATTCTCGGGGAACAAACCCGGTTCTATACCAGCGGGGATGGTGGTTACGATGTGCATTTCAAGGAGATTGGTAAGAAATATGGACCCTTCGACATCACATTGATGGAAGGAGGCCAATATGATCAGCGTTGGCCTTGGGTTCATATGACACCCGAAGAAGCTGTACAAGCGCACTTGGATGTACAAGGCAGGAAAATGATGTTAATCCATTGGGGAGCCTTCACCCTTGCTTTTCATGGTTGGACAGAACCGATAGAACGAGCATTACAAAAGGCAGCTGAAGCGAAAGTGAATCTTATAGCCCCTCGTATCGGAGAGACCATTCCCATTAGGGGGCAATGGTCTGCTGCTTCATCTTGGTGGAAAATATAACTTGTTGCTAGACCAAAAGAGCCGCAGATTTCTCCGCAGCTCCTACAGTTGGCTATAAATTATTGTCCGGCAGTATTGCTTGCCCAAACAGGATACCAACCTCTACTAGGGTCCTTCGTACCTCCATAATTTCACGGGGCATGTATTGCATGATTTATTTTATTCCCAGACCCCATACTATAGTTGGCAGGAATTTGGCATATCCCATAGAGCGGCTAGGTACATCTTGCTCTCTGTAACGCGTTTCATACATTATACTCATCCTCTGAACGCGATTATCCATTCCAGGAGGGAACAATTGATGATCCATCGTCATGTGCGATCTTTTCCCCCGGCATTCCTCTGGGGCTCCGCATCGGCTGCCTACCAAATCGAAGGCGCTTGGGACGAAGACGGCAAGGGGCCGTCGGTCTGGGATGTATTCACCAAAATAGAAGGAAAAACTTATCAGGGAAGCAACGGCGATGTCGCCATGGACCATTATCACCGGTACCGGGAAGATGTCGCCCTCATGGCGGAGATGGGCCTCAAAGCGTACCGCTTCTCGGTGAGCTGGCCGCGGATCTATCCCTCCGGTTCTGGCGAAGTGAATGAAGCGGGACTGCTCTTCTATGACAACCTGATCAACGAACTCCTGGCCCACGGCACTGGTCGTTCACCGATGTACTCAGCTGGTTGAACGGATACCAGAAGCGCTATGGCTTCGTCTACATTGACCGGGACGAAACGGATGCAAGGTCGCTGCGCCGGATCAAGAAGGACAGCTTCCACTGGTACCGGGAGGTCATCCGGTCCGGCGGCAGAAGCTTGTCTACTTAACCGCCTGTCAGAATAGGAGCCGTCCATGGCGAACATCAGAGAAATTGCCAAAGCTGCACAAGTATCCGCTGCCACGGTATCCCGGCAGGCGGAACAGCGAGAGCAGCCGCCGAAGGTACGAGGCCTATGCGGACGCGCTGCGTGAGGCGGGGCAGCCGCCGCTGCTTTTTGAGATTGACATCCTTCCCGCCCATCCCTATAATTCCTGTATTTCATTTCATAGAGGAGGGTAGGGCGAGTGGAGAAACGTTGGGAGAAGATGAATCCCATCTATGCCATGCAATTGGCAACCATTTTTTTGGGCTTCATTGTGTTTGGCTTTTCGGAGAATATCAAAGGACCCGCCATACCGCGAATTCAATTCGATTTTGGGTTGGATGAATCGCAGCTCGGCACGCTCTTGGCGCTCAATGCGCTGGGCTATCTCATAGCTTGTTCATTCACGGCTTTGCTGACACGCAGATGGGGCATCAAACTCGTAACTATTTCGGCCTTTGGCGTTATGGTTCTTTCGGGGCTGCTTATTTATCTTTCCCGCAGTTATCCGATGTTTTCGGCGTCTTATTTTCTAATGTACATCGGCAATGGGATGCTTGAGATTGCACTCGCTATTCTCGGAGCCCGAATCTTCATCAAAAATACGGGGCTGATAATGAATCTGACCCATGGCTTCTATGGACTGAGCTCCACTGTCGCTCCGTTGATTGCAACGGGGCTTATGAAGGTTAGCCTGTTCGGTCATGTACTCGATTGGCGCGGGATGTACCTCGTTATGCTTTCCTTGTCCCTTCTTCCGATTCTGTTTGCCTTGCGCAGCTCGTTCCCTGGCGATGAGCTCCCGCAGGAGGAGCGGATTCCACTGAAGAGCCTGATGCGGGACCCCGCCTTATGGCTTATGGTGCTGGTCCTTTCCTTTGGCGTCGTATCGGAGCTGGCTGTGGGCGGTTGGCTGGTTAATTTTCTGGAGAAGGCGTATGCGTGGAATACCGTGACAGCTTCCTCCATGCTGTCTGCCTTTTTTTTCTGTTTTACACTCGCAAGACTTCTGTTAGGACCGGTTACAGATAAGATCGGCTTCACCTTGTCGCTTATTCTATTCTCCGGATTTTCTGCCCTCTGCACGTTTGCGGGAATCTGGGGCGGAGACAAAGCAGCCTTCCTGCTGGCCGCCTCGGGAATCGGGATTGCCATGATTTATCCGACGGTAATGGCTTTCATTGCCAGACGGTATCCGGGCGGCAGCGATACCGCCATTACGTTTACGGTTACGCTCATGGGGGTGGGCAGCGTCCTAGGCAACTATGCTATTGGGGGCGTCATTGAAGCGGTTGAACATCTGTACGGAGCCGGCACCCCAACCGGGTTGATTCGTGGTCTTCAGGCCGGCTACGGGTTTATCGGATTGTGCGCAGCTGTATGCTCTCTATGCGGCTTAATCTTGTACCGCTATTTAACAAACCGCAAGGAACTCATCTAGGGGGAATCCGGTGTCCGAACGGAGTTGAGGTCTGCGGCTTCCTTACATGACGGCGAAGCCGTATATCTTAGTGTTGTGGTATCAAGTGGTTGCCTCTCAAAGCAATGTACCGGGCATCCGATAAATACTCTTAGAAACCATGAAGTCGATGGTGTCCGCATGCAGGTCGGGATTACCTGAACTTCTCATGGATGAAGGAGCATGAAACGATGTTACGGATCACGAATATCACGCCAAGCAAGCTTCGGACCACCCTTGTCCTGCTGATCTTGAGCCTGGGGGCAGACTGGTTTTCTATCCCAATGCTGTATGGACTCCACTATCATTTCTCATCGGTCTTCCTTATCCTTGCACTCTTCCTGCTAGGCGGTCCTGCGGCCATCCTGCTATCGTTGTTCGTGGCTTGGAGTAATTATTTCCTCCTGGAGATGCCGCTATTCAACGCGGGGATCGTCATCTTGGAAGTTGTTTGTCTGGCGGGGCTTGTCCGCATGCGGCAGAAGTCGGTGTTTCTGTGTGACCTGCTATTCTGGTTCGTGGCAGGCGTCGGTACGCTGATCGGATGGTATGGATATTCCGCAGCCGCCTACCCGGGCGATATTATGCTCCACATCTTGGGGTACAGCGTGAATGGAGCAGGGAATGCGCTGGCCGCTGAGATGATGCTGACTTATCTGCCCATTCTGCCCATGTCGCTCTTCAAAGAGCAGTACAAGCCGATCACGCTGCAGCAAATTTTGATCCACCTGGCCATCAGCGGCCTGGTGTTCCCCTTCATTGGTTTTATGATCGTAACCGGAATATCGCAGAACCACATGATCAATCTGCGCGCGCACCAAATCGCCGAATCCACTTCCAATTCGATTAAAGAACAGCTGAACCACTGGGGACCAGCGGAGTATAGGGCCCTTGAGCTGCAGGATGTGATCCAGCTCGGCAAGCTGAGCGCGATGGTCGACAAAAGCGTGTACCCGTCAGCCCGCCTTGTGGTGACGGATCGGAACGGAAACACGCTGGCGGACAGCTCCAGAGCTGCCGAGACGGTGTGGGATTGGCGCCCCGGAGGCACCATCTATCAATATCAGGATTCCATGTATCTGTGGCTTCCAGCCCAAAGGCCATTCATTGAGCCTTCCGCCTGGCGTGAAGCGTTCTACTTGTATGAGTCAACGATGGAAGAGAAGGCTGGCATTCGGATCAGCGTGAAGCTGCCGGTTTCGCTTTTGCTTGCGGACGTAGAGGGAATCTACATCCTGGATTTTGTCCTCATTCTGGCATATATCCTGCTTGTTCTCAGTACGGCCACCTGCATCAGCCGGTTTATTGTGCACTTCCTGGTGAGATTAACTCATGAAACCACGGGGCTGCCGGACAAAATCACCGCTCATTTCGAAATCTCCGTCCAGAACAGCCATGTTATTGAGTTCGATAAGCTGCACGAGAATTTCCGTCAGATGGCCCTGAAGCTCAAGGCCATGTTCGCTGAGGCGATTCACATGAATACCGTATTGAAGGAGCAGGCCGATCTCATCAAACAGTCCGAGATCCAGTTCCAGAAGCTCGCCTTCACGGACGCTTTGACGAAGATTCCGAACCGGCATTATTTTCACTCTCATCTGCGGGAAGTGCTGGAGGAACCGGGTGCTTGCGGCGCTCTTCTGTTCATGGATTTGAATCAGTTCAAACGCATTAATGACACATACGGCCATGAAGCGGGAGATGCGCTGCTGCAGCACGCCGCCCATCTCCTGACCCAAGCGGCCGGCCGCGGTACGGTCTGCCGGCTTGGGGGGGACGAATTTGTACTCATTCTTCCAGCGGCCGGCCTTGAAGAGATCCAAAGAACCGCCGAGGATATTCTCGTACGCTTCAACGAACCTCTGAGCTACCAAGGCTTGGTTCTGCAGCCGAACACCAGTATTGGGATTGCCCGTTACCCGGCAGATGCCGACCGCCCCGAAGAGCTGCTGAACTTGGCCGACCAGGCCATGTATGGGGCCAAGCAGCGGGGAAGTGGAGTAGAGTGGTACCGGGATCCGGGCAAGGAGGGGGAGGAAGAACATGAATAAGCTGTTCCAATGGATATCGCTCCTGCTGGTCCCGGTTGTGACCACCGCCTGCCACCAGCATGTTACCGATATGAAGCGGGTACCGCCTCAAGCGTCCGTGCCCGTACAGCAGGCAAACCCGGATTCCTCCGAGGAATTGGTCGTCTGGTCATTCTATGATACAACTGAAAACGACAAACACTTTGCTTCGGTTCATCCGGACATTAAAGTAAAGTCCGAGCTGCATACGTATGAAGAGATCGCCGATGCCCTCATCGAGTCCGTGATCACGGGGGAGGCGCCCGACGTAGTCATTCTGGACAGCGCCCATACGGGAAAGATCAACGGGATCGATATCCTGGACAACCTTCGCGAGGCGCCCTACCAGGCCAAAGAATACGAAGCGCGGATTCCCGAAGGGATGCTGCCCATGTACTCGAACTTGGCAATGGACAAGCTCATTACGCTTCCCATGGAATTGCCAAGCGCAGTCACCTATTACCGTGCCGATCTTCTGGAGGCGAACGGCTTCCCCTCCGAACCGGAAGCCCTTGCCGCTTACATGAGCAATCCGCAGATGTGGGTCGATATGGCCATGAAACTCAAAGAGAGCAACATCTTCCTGTTTCAGTATTACTCGGATCCCTTCGAAACGGCAGCGCTGTCTGCAAGCATGTTGGACCGGGAGATGAAATTTGCCCGCGGAAGCCAAGCGTTCGTGGATGCCTTCTTCGTTTCCCGCGAAGTCCGCAGGCATGGTCTGGCTCTCCGAAGCTCGATATGGGATACCTCCGGCCAACAAGCCCTGCGAAGCGGACAGCTCGCGATGCTGTACGGAGGAACGTACTTGACCCAGCAGCTGAAGAGCTGGGCTCCGGAGCTGGCCGGACGCTGGCGGACTGCGCGGCTGCCGCTGAACCTCTACGGCTACAGGGACGGAGCCATGATTGCGGTAACGAAGCAAAGCCAACATAAGGCGGAAGCTTGGAAGTATATCGAGCAAAGCACGGCTCTGCTGCAGCCGGATGACCAGCCGGGCACGGAAGCGTATCTGGGGGGCCAGGATGTTAAGGCCTTGGTGCGGGACCTCGCACCGCACAATAAGGGGATCTTTCCAACCCCCATGGACGCCAGGCTTAAGGAGCTCTGGGACAAGAAAAGCGTGGGGATCGTGGAGTCCGAGAGGCCTATATCCGAGCAGTTGCAAGATTTGGGGCAGCAGACGGAGCAGATCACATCGGAGGACCGGAAGATGATAAGCGACTATCTGAGCCAGCCCTAACCCGGCCACGGCAGGGCTCCTTGAAGGACAAGAACATGCCCTCCCGTTAGCGCATAAGATAACCCGTTCAGCGCAGAAGCGTTCGCTCGCATTCGTCCCGAACTTCCTTGATTAAGCTATGCTGCACTAAAAAGGTAACAGCCTGAATATCGGCCGCAATATTTTGCGAATCCCAAAAGCAAATACAGTCATTGCGGTCCATGAGCTGCGCTTATTCTGGATGTATTGATCGTTGATGATATAAGTCCGGGTGGAAGTAGGGCTCTTCAGACCGAGCGCTTCCCACTTTGCCGGATCATCCGAACCTCCAAGCCGTGCAAGCATATGTTCCGACTCGCTATTGATTTTAGCCGGAATTTGCTCGTATGCTTGGGTGATTAGGGTATGAAATTCGTCGATCGGATTGGCGCTGGCCAGGCTCTCCAAGTGGATGCCTTCGCGAATGTAAGAAACGTAGGCCAGATGGTCAGCCCAGAACTCGTCGATATAAAAAAGCCGTACCCGCTGCTCCGAAGGGCTCATCGGCTTCTCGCCTTTCAATATTCCGAGTCTCTCCGCGTATACAATTCGTCTCTGATCCTCCACCATATCCGAATAACGGTTCAATTCTTGGCATATATCGTAGTTTTGGCCCATAATCACACGCTGAATATGCGCGATATGGCTGCGGAGCACCGGGTCTTCGAGAGCGTCGTCCTGCCTGGAAGCGCGAATCGTTTTATGGATGCCGAACCGAAGCAGCAGCTCGTCCTCCAAGCTTATGAAAAATACGGAAGCTCCCGGGTCGCCTTGGCGGCCGGAACGCCCGCGCAGCTGGTCGTCGATCCGAACGCTTTCATTCACATGCGTACCGATCACGTACAACCCGCCCAGCTTGGCGACAATTTCGGCTTGCGCGGGGCTGCCGCCGCCGAGCCGAATGTCGACGCCGCGTCCCGCCATATTCGTAGACACCGTCACGGCGCCGATTTCTCCCGCTTTTGCGATGATATCGGCTTCTTCTGCGTCGTTTTTCGCATTCAGCACATGGCAGGCTACGCCGGCAGACGCTAGCGCTTCCGCCAGCATGTCAGACTCCTCGACGCTTGACGTACCTATGAGTATGGGACGTCCCGTCGCATGGACGGAGGAGATTTCGTGTACAAGCGCCTTAAGCTTGGCTTCTTTATGGGTATAAATCCGGTGCGGATGGTCGATCCGTAGGTTTGGCCGGTTCGGCGGAATTTGCACGACCTGCAGCGCATAAATCTCTTTGAATTCCATGGCGGAAGCGTGCGCCGTAGCCGTCATTCCGCTAATCTTCGGATACAGGCTAATGAAGTGTTGGAGGGTAATCATCCCGAGAATTCTCCCGCCGGCTTTCGGCTGCAGTCCTTCTTTGGCCGCAAGCGCGGCTTGCAGCCCGTCCGGCAAATACCTGTTCTCCGCCACGCGTCCGGTATATTCTTCGATCAGCTCGATGTTACCGTCCCGGACGATGTAATCGACGTCTTTCTTTAATAACGATTCCACATGCAGCGCGCAATTCAATGACGTTAACAAATGACTGTTATGGCTATCGTACAAATTGCCGCATCCCAGCAGTGCCTCCGCTTTCGCTGAGCCAGCTTCATTCAAGTACACGTTCCGCTGGAACTCATCGAAGTCGTAATGTTCATCTTGCTTAAGCTGCCGAGCTACTTGTGCGAAACGAATGCGATCGTCGCTGGAAGAGCCCGACTCGCCGGTGATAACCAGCGGCAGCCGCGCTTCGTCGAGAAGCAGCGAATCCGCTTCGTCGACGATGACGTAGTGGAAAGGACGATGCACGGTATCGGCTTCGGTTAGGGCGATCGTGTCGCGCAGATAATCGAATCCCGCCTCTTTAGCCGTAACATAGGTTATATCTGCCGCGTATGCTTCCCGTTTCTCGAACAGACTCATGCCCGCTTGAACCGAGTTGACGGTTAACCCAAGGAAACGATAGATCGGACCCATCCACTCCGCATCCCGACTTGCCAAATAATCGTTAAAAGTCAGCACATGAACGCCTTCGCCGGTCAGCGCATTAAGATAAGCAGGCATAACAGCAGAGAGCGTTTTTCCTTCACCGGTACGCTGCTCGATCACAAATCTCTCGTGCAGGGCGATGGCAGCCATGATCTGGACATCGTAAGGCTGTAATCCGAGCTTTCTCTTCGCTGCCTCGCAGACTAATGCATAAGCATCAACAAGCAGCTCATCCAAAGGCATACCCGTTTTTGCTTCTTTTTGCAGCCGGAGGGATTCCGTCTGAAGCTGCCCATCGTCCCACGCTTCCAAATTCCGTCTCCTGATCAGCTCCACTTTGTCCTGATAGACTCTCAGCTTATTCCGGGTATCGCGGTCTTTGAATTTTTGCATGAGCTTGACGGCTAAATTCATCGGAACTTGATACCTCCTCGGTAGAACTTCGCGATTCAATTGTGGCTAAAGTATAATCAAAGTCTATAAAAATAGCAATATTTGGAACGTTACATACTCGCTTCGCTTCTCTTACGGCACTCGTTGCCGTTAACCGTATCCCCGTCTGAGACACGGCATTTTTTTGCTCTATTTTTATGGGTTATGTGACAAGGACAAGCACCGGCGGCCGGCGAATTAGTACATCACAGCGAGGGAAGTCCAGATGGAGGAACGAAAAAATCATTCGAGAGTGGGTTCGAAAATGAATACCAATTTGTTGCTTGCAGAAACCAGGGTTGGGATGAGCTGGACAAACAAACCGGAGCAGTGGAACTTTACCGAAGGGGGAGGGTTGATGATCGAAGCCCCGCCTGCAGCGGATTTTTTTCAGGATCCGGCCGGAAAGCACATCGTAAGCTCTGCGCCGTTCTTCCATCTCCCAGTTGATGAGTCGTTCGAGCTGACTACACGGCTGCGAGTGGAGATGCGGACAATCTACGATTCCGGATGCTTGATGCTCATGTCGGATGACCGCAACTGGGCCAAGCTCTGCTTCGAGTATAACGGGCAGTACCCCACGATCGTGTCGGTCGTGACACGGGACGGTTCTTCGGATGATTGCAATTCAGAGCGGGTGACGGCCGAGAATCCGTATCTGCGGATCACCAAATCCCAAGACTGCATTTCGTTCTTTTATTCTCCGGACGGAGGAGATTGGAAGCTGATCCGGTATTTCGGCATGACATTCCCCTCTGCCGTTGTGGCAGGCGTAGTGGCCCAATCTCCGAAGGGAGAAGGCTGCCGAGTTCATTATGATGAGCTGTTCCTGTCTCGGCCCGAAGCGGACAGCCGATTCTAGAATGAAGACCATTATAGATTTCCAGGGAGCGAAACGAGGAGCAGTGCGCCGCGGCGCTGCTTCTTGTTGATACAATCAAGGCCAGCGTCATTGCAGCTGCTAAGGAGCGCATCCATGAACAACAAAAAACAAGTATTGTTAGACACGGCTCTTACTCTATTCATCGAACACGGCTTCGCCAACACGACGATTCAGATGATTCTGGATGCGTCGGGGGTATCCAAAGGGACATTCTATAAATTTTTCGATTCCAAAAACGAGCTGATCGTCGCTATTTTCGAGCACCTCCAGCAGGAGGATTTACTGCTTCGAAAAAGCTTGGAAAGCCTTCACTATGCGTCCGATTTGGACCTGTTGGTGGATCAGATTGCCATCCCCATGTCGCTCCCGGAAAAGCAGCGGGTGTCGGAATTGTTCTGGAGAGGCTTCTATTCCGGGGAATTTGATTTGGCCAACCTGGCCGGTATGCAGCTCAAGTGGTTATCCGAACGGCTGGTTCAGCTGTATGGGGAAGAGACCAGGCCGTATGCCTATGAGGGGTCAATCTTATGTCTCGGGATGCTGCATCAGATAGGCAATACATGGCGAAACTTTCGGCGTCAACAGCCGGTGTGGAAAGAGGTGGTTCCCCGGGTCTTAACTTATGTGGAAGTGCTGCTGCGTACGATGCAGGACAGGGGGGAGCATCTGATTGATATTCAGACCTTGTCTCTGATCAGCTCCCAGGAGAACAAGAAGATCCAGGACAAGACTGAGCTGATAGAAGATTTGCAGGAGCTCGAGAGATCCATCCGGAAATCCACAGAAACAGCGAGAACAAAGGAAATGACCCAGGGTCTCCTTTCCATACTGAAGCAAGAGGAGACTAATATCTCGCTGCTGGAAGTGGTCTTACGGGCGTTTCAGACGGAATTGGAACACAGCGCATTCCGCTTGGAGGCAAGAAGGATTGCGAAAGCGTGTTGGTGGTATATGGAGCACAGCAAGCAGGAATAGTCCGGCGGCCGGCAGCGATGCGGGCTTTTTTTAATACTAGAATTTATATCTCGCCAGGGCTCGATCCTGACTTCTTGTATTTCTTATAAACGCGCATCGTCCTTTCAAGGACGGCGAAGCCGTATATCTTGGTTATAGAAACGACGATAAAATGAACGATCCGTATATGATAAATATCCTTATTTAATAGGAAATACTGCTACTATCCTCGCTAAACTTGAATAAAAATATACGGATAGTATAAAATTGGAGGTGCAATAAACTGGAAATAGAAAGGAGGCCGGAGTGAAGTTATCGTCAGACTGCTGTACGGGACCGGGCGTTAGAAAGCGACCCATGATGATGGAGGTGGAATCGATAATGAACAAACAGCTTATTCCCATCCAAGAGATCACAAACTTTCAATCGCGCTCCGAAGAGTTCTTTCCACTCGGTTGGTATAAGAAAATGCTGACGGACACCCCCGTGTATTATCACGAAGCAACCGATACCTGGAATGTGTTCCGGTATGAGGATGTCAAACAGGTGCTCAGCAACCACGAATTCTTCTCTGCGGAGGGACCAAGAACCACGATCCTGATCGGAGCGAAGAACAGCGAAGGGACCGCACCGGACAAAGTAAGTATCTCGAGTATGGATCCGCCCAAGCATCAAAAATACCGGGCGCTGCTGTCGGCCGCCTTCACACCCCGAAGCCTCAAAAACTGGGAGCCGCGGATCCGGCAGGTGGTAACCAAGTTGATTGACGACATGCCCGCAGGCACTACGGTGGATATCGTCCAATCCCTCGCAGGCCCGCTGCCTTCTATCGCCATGGCTGATCTGCTCGGTGTTCCTTCCAAGGACAGCCATTTGTTTAAGAACTGGGTGGACATCCTGTTCCAGCCTCACCGCGTGGGGGATGAGCAGGAGAGCGAAGCGAGGAAGCAGGCGGCCGCCAAGGAATACTTCCAATATCTATATCCTATAGTGGTGCAAAAGAGGTCCCATCCCGCGGAGGACATTATCTCGGATCTGCTCCAGGTGGAGCTCGAGGGGGAGAGGTTCTCGGACGATGAGGTGGTCAAGACCACCATGCTCCTGCTGGGGGCCGGGATCGAAACGACCAGTCATACGCTCTCGAGTATCTTTTATTCCCTGCTGTACGATGACCCGGCCTTATATGAAGAAGTAAGAAATAACCTGGAGCTTGTTCCGCAAACCGTAGAGGAGATGCTCCGCTACCGGTTCCACTGTTCGAAGCGGCACCGCACGGTGAAACAGGACAACGGTCTTCTCGGTGTCGAACTCAAAAAAGGGGATGTTGTGATTGCCTGGATGAGTGCTGCCAATATGGACGAAACGGTGTTCGAGGACCCGTTCACGCTCAACATTCACCGGGCCAATAATAAGAAGCACCTGTCGTTTGGGAACGGCAATCATTTTTGTCTTGGCGCCCCGCTGGCACGCATGGAATTGAATCTGGCCCTGACGGCCTTCCTGGAGCGGGTTGCCCGGATAGAACCTGTGGAGGCATTCGATTTGGAGAAGAATTTGACGACTTCAGCTCCGGGCCAATCTCTGACTCATTTGCCGATGAATATATACAAGTAAGGGATGGAATGAAGACGATGAGGAAAAGGGTGTAAGACCATCGCCTCAATGAACAAGGCCTGCCGGCATGGCAGGCCTTTTCACTTATTGCTCACCGGATGAACGGCGTACGATAATTTCTGCCGGCAGTACGATTCTGCGGTACGTGGAGGGGGCATTGCCCTGGATTCGTTCGATCAGCAGCTGCATGCCGACGAATCCCATATCATAAGCAGGCTGATTCGCCACGGTCAGGAACGGGTTGTAATCCGGAATGATGTCTGGGTCGTCGAAGCAGGCGACGGCTGTTTCTTCCGGGACCCGGATCTGAAGAGCCTGGAGCGCTCTTAGTGTGTTGACGCCGATGAAATTATTCGCGGCAACAATCGCTGTAGGGAAGTCCGAATCGCGGAGCTCCTTCAGCTTGTCGATAATTTCATTCAGGTTATCCTTCTTGAAATGGGTCTCGATCTTGTAAGCAGGCTGTGGTGAGAGGCCGGTGAGCATCAGGGCTTCGTCGAAGGCCATCTCGCGTTCTCTCGCGTTCGATAGGAAGCCGGGACCGTTGATCAGGGCGATGCGGGAATGCCCCCGCTCCGTCAGATGGTGTACGAGCTGCCTGATGGTGGACGGATTATCACCGGTCACCGAATCCGCGGGCACCGCTTGAACCGTCCGGTCCACATAGACGAACGGGATCCGGCGCTTCACTAGCTTCTTCATATGCGCCGCGGATTCGTCGCCGGTCGGTGCGATCAAGACGCCATCCACACCGGTCGACATCAGCATGTTCACGTATTTCTCCTCTTTGTCTTGATTCTCATCCGTGTTGCCCAAGATGAGCTGATAGCCATGCTGCAGGGCTTTGTCCTCGGCTCCGCGGGCAATGTTGGTGAAGAAGGGATTGGAGATATCCGGAATCACGAGGGAAACCAGCCGCGTTTCCTTGGAGGTGAGGCTGCGGGCCTGCTTGTTCGGCACATAATCCAGCTCGCGTATGGCCTGCTCCACCTTGAGGCGGGTAGACTCTTTGATGGAGGGGGAATTGTTAATGACGCGGGAGACCGTCATGGGCGAGACGTTCGCTCTTTTGGCTATATCATAAATAGTTACCATGGAACACGGGACATCCTTCCAGACCTTACTACTTCTTAGATAGTGATACTACTTAATAATGGGACAAGGACAAGCAATAATCAAGCCCGGAACCGTTGACCTGCCCGGAAGGCTGTGCTAGTATTTTTGTTACCGGTAACATAACGATGCCAACACAAGGGAGAGCAGCCGGAAAGCGGCGTCATCAAGGCTGTTGTGGAGCTGTCAGGATAAGAGGAAGAACTCCAGGAACAAGAGGAGAAGAGGTGGATTCATGCGCATCGATGCCCATCAGCATTTTATAGACTATTCGACAGAAGAATATCCCTGGATTGGGGAGGGGCATGAGGTTCTGAAAAGATCCTTCCTGCCGGGGGACCTGAAGCCGCTTCTCGAATCGATCGGATTCGAAGCTTCAGTCGCCGTCCAGGCGAGGCAATCGCTCAAGGAAACGGAGTGGCTGCTGCAGCTCGCAGAGGAGCATGACTGGATCAAGGGGGTTGTCGGCTGGGTGGACCTGTGTTCTCCGGAGGTGGAGAGGCAGCTGGAGCAGTTCGCCGGGCACCCCAGGCTGAAGGGGGTCAGGCATGTCATCCATGACGAGCCGGACCTTGATTTTATGCTTCGTGAAGATTTCCTCCGCGGCCTGTCCCGCTTGAGCGCCTATGGTCTGACGTATGACCTGCTGCTCTTCGAGCAGCATCTGCCGAACGCCGTCACGGTTGTGAATCAATTCCCGGAGCTGCGATTTGTGCTGGATCATCTCGCCAAGCCGCGGATTGCCGGGAAGTCTGCAGCCGGGTGGAGCAGGGACGTCCGGCGGCTCGCCCAGTCGCCGAATGTATACTGCAAGCTCTCGGGGATGGTAACCGAAGCGGACTGGGGCGGATGGAAGCCGGAGGAATTCACGCCGTTCCTGGATGTGGTCTTCGACGCTTTCGGGCCGGAACGGCTTATGATCGGCTCCGACTGGCCGGTGTGTACCCTGAGCCGCGATTACCGGGCAGTGATGGGGATCGTCACCGGGTACTTGGAGGCGTATCCGTCCGATGTCCGGGACCAGGTGCTCGGAGGGAACTGCGCCCGGTTTTACGGCATAGACCAGGGACAAGCGTAACCCAAGTACGACCCTTAAGTTCAGCGGCTTCGCCGTATCGCAGGAACGCTGTGTGTTTCACGCGGATGACCAATGACGAATCCGGCTTCGATGATGGCAATCTCAAATACGGCAATCTTAAATATAGCAATCCCAAACAAAAGGCAGGGGACCGGAAGCATCCGTTCTCCTGCCTTTTGGGGCTGTAATCACCCTCATCTTGATATGACAAGGTGCGGGGTATTTTGACGCATGCGTATATAACCTCATCAACTTTGTTAAAATAAGCAGGAAAAGGAATTCCACTTCTTGGATTAGGACGTGGAACGGATTAGAGACAAACGATGAAATAGGAGATGGGGTCTTGATTTTCATATTTTACCTTGTTGTAAATATGGGATTCCTATATGTGTTCTTCAACATCCAGCGAAAGCAGCTTGTACCGCTGGAAATCCTCCTTTACTGGTGCCTCAGCTCCCTTCTCACACAAAATTATTCCGCTCTACAGACCATGAATTTCAAGAGCTCTATGATTCCGGACCAGCTCAGCCCGGAATTCGCCCAATTCTTCAACCGAACCGTTCTGTATCCTATACTTGCCCTTTTGTTTCTTCATGCGTACAATGCTTCCAAAAAGGCAGGACCCAAGGTGGTCTGCATTGTTGGATTTTCTTTACTAATGTATGGCTTCGACTATCTGTCCAGTGTATTAGGGGTTTTTGTCCACGTCACGGTGAAGGAGTGGTGGTCAGCAGCTTTCTGGCTGCTTCATAACGTGATTTTGGTCGGAGTGATGAGCATATTTCGCAAAAAGCTTCAGTCCGGAGGTATCCATTAGCCAATGAATTTTCGATTTGACGGAAACGAATGGTTTGTGGTCGCATGCTCCATCGTTTTGTTAACCTGTGTATGGATCATCCGAAAGCATTTCCCGCGTATGCTAATCATCATACTCTGGGTGTACCAATTCACCTTCGTCGCGACAATAGACTATGCATTGGCCGCCACGCCGTTTCATTTGTACGACTGCATGGACAATGAAACCTACGAGCCCATGGCAACATACTCCCATCTATTCCTATATACACCCTATGCGTTCATTTTCCTGTACTACTACGACAAATGGTCAATAAGCAGAGACAAGCGGTTCTTGTTTCTATACCTGTTGCTCTGGACAAGTATTGCCATTAGTTTCGAATGGATCTGTTTGAACGTCGGCTTCCTGGATTACAGCAGGGGCTGGAAATTGTACTGGTCTATTTTTACCTATCCGCTCTCAGCCCTGATCCTGATCCGGGTATATGGGTTTATTCAGAATCAACTGTGCAATCACCCATTTCGACCTCAAGAATAATCTGATAGCAGTTAACGTCGAAATGGAGGAACCCCCTTGTATCCCCATGACCCGCAAGTGACAAAATGCGAAGAAATCCCGGTCGAGTTCCCGCCCCAGTATCAGCCCGGACAGCCTGGATTGGAATTTCTGATGATACCAAGACCTGTTTCGGAGCTGCCGGGAGGCGTCGGACCGGGCAAGCTACAGAATAAGGTTGCGATCATTACCGGAGGGGACAGCGGAATCGGGCGGGCGGTCGCCTATTTATTTGCCCGGGAAGGCGCAGATATCACGATCGTCTACCTCAATGAGCACGCCGATGCCTCGGAGACGCAGGAGAGGATCCGGCAATTGGGCCGCAGCTGCTTGACGATTGCCGGGGATATCGGTGATGAGAACTTTTGCAGACAGGCCGTAGAGATTACCTTGTCCAGATTCGGACGGGTGGATATCTTAATCAATAACGCGGGAGAACTGATTTATGAAGATCATTTGACCAGCCTGACATCTGAGCAGCTGCTGCGGATCTTCCAGACGAACGTCTTCTCCTGTTTCTATTTTGCCAAAGCTGTGCTCCCCCACTTAAAACCGGGCAGTACCATCATCAATACGAGCTCTGTCGCGGCGGACAGCGGCTATCCGGCCATGGCGAGTTACTCCGCCACCAAGGGTGCCATCAATGCACTAACCCGGTCCTTAGCTGTTTCTCTAGCCGAACGGGGCATCCGGGTCAATGCCGTAGCCCCCGGACGAACATGGACCCCTCTTATCCCGTCTTCACTCCCGCCTGAATTTTACATGTTTTACGGGTCATTGAATAATCCGGGACCGGTCAAAAGAACGGCACAACCTTACGAGATCGCTCCGATCTTTTTATACCTGGCATCGCCGGAATCCAGCTTCGTCATCGGCCAGACGATTCATGTGAACGGTGGAGAGTATCTGGGATTGTGAGGATTGCGCCGCAGGCTCAGAACTCCTAAGGAAACCACGCGTAAGCGTCAAACAGCCCCCATCTTGTCTATAGATAGGGGCTTTCGATATTGCAGCTAAGCTTAGGGCCGTTGACGGCAGCTGAATCCCATCAGGTTGGGATGGGGGAGCGGGAGGAGTAACGTTCGACAAGACGGGTATCGACCTTGATCTTGGTCCTCACATCCGAATTCGATGCAATCGACTGAAGCAGCAGTTCGACGGCCAGGTGGGCCATACGTTCCTTCTCTACATGCACCGTGGTCAGCTCCGGCGTCACGATCCGCGCCTCCGGGATGTTGTCGAACCCGACCACCGCGACTTCCTCCGGAATCCGGTAACCGAGCTCTCCCAGCGTCTTGACGGCGCTGATGGCGATATAGTCGCATTCGCAGAAGAAGGCTGTCGGCATCGTGTTCCCGGCGTCCAGATAGGCGGCCAGCTGGCGCTTCAACGATTCCTGGGAGGAGAGGATGGTGGGGGCCACGGAGAATAGGCAATCGGGCGCTACTTCCATCCCCCTCTCCTGCAGAGCGTGCATGAATCCGCTGCGCCGCTCGTCGAAATTATGAATCCGGACATTCGAGGCGATATAGCCGACCGCCCGGTGCCCGGCCTCGCAGAGATGGCTTCCGGCTTGATAGGCCCCCATGCGATTGTTAATCTCGACAAAATGGACAGGCAGTGTCTCAAAGCAGGTGTCGAGCACGACAAGCGGCAGGGACAGTTCTCCCGCAATGAAGGACACTTGAGCGCGGCTCAGGTTGGTGCCGAGCAGAATGATTCCTTCGCTGCCTTTCTCCTCAGAGAGAGAACGCAGTTCCTCGGCAGACGGCTCCGGTCCGATGGTAGTGTACATGAGCGAATATCCGCCCGATCTGCAGCGCTCCTCAATATAGTGGATCAGCTCCCGGAAGAAGGGCTGCTGATAGTAATCCTCGAGCACAATCCCGGCATTGGCGGCAGCAAGGAAGGTCAGCGAACGGGGTCCCCGTTCTGCTGACGGAGCCTTGGATCTGTGGGTATACCCGTGTTCGCTTGCCAGCTGCATAATCCGCCTGCGCGTTTCCTCGCTGATTCCCGGCTTTCCGCTCAGCGCAAGCGACACAGCCGCCTTGGAAACGCCGGCCAGCTTGGCGATATCCTCCATTTTCACCGAAACCCTACCCCCATTTCTCTGTATCCTTCAGGTTGTTTAGTAAGTTTAGTTTATACATCTTCCTTGGTTTATGCAAGATAAGCTTAAAAAAGAGTCATATGTTTAGTTATTATAACTTAAATTAAGTGTATAATTTAGAAAAAAAGATTGACTTATCGTGGAATTCGGTGATAAATTCAAAGAAAATAATGGAATCCATGCATGTCTTCCATTGATTCTTCTAGATTATTAAACTAACGTTTATTTATTGTTTAGTTTGTTTAGTTAACCTAATGGATACAGGAGAGTGACCCATGAAGAAATTCAAGCTGGGCTATGCGCCCACACGCCGGTTTGTGTTCAGTGCCGAAGACGCTTTCCGTTACAAGACGATGATCCGGGAGAAGATCGCAGGCTTCGGGATGGACATGGATATTGTGGACCTGGAGGGACTGAACCCGGAAGGGCTGCTCTATGACGACCATATCGGCGCGGAACAGATCGCAGACCACCTCAAGCGGGAGAACGTCGATGCTGTCTTTTTCCCTCATTGCAACTTCGGGACGGAGGATACGGTGGCCCGTGTCGGGAAGGCACTCGGCAAGCCGGTCCTGCTGTGGGGACCGCGGGATGAATCTCCGCTGGAGGACGGGATGCGGCTTCGCGATACGCAGTGCGGCTTGTTCGCGACGGGGAAGGTGCTCCGCCGGTTCAACGTCCCGTTCACCTATATCACGAACAGCCGGGTGGACGATCCGGTGTTCGAACGCGGCTTCACGAATTTCATTGCCGCCTCGAATGCCGTACGGCACTTCCGCAGCCTGCGCATTCTGCAGATCGGTCCCCGCCCGTCCTCCTTCTGGACGATGATGTGCAATGAAGGGGAACTGCTCGAGCGCTTCGGCATCGAGATTCACCCGATTACCCTGGTGGATATCCAGCGGGCGTCGAAGCGGATCGAGAACGGACAGAGCTCCGAACTCGCTGAGGCTGTGGATTATATCAAGGAGAAGCTGGATTGGTCCGAGGTGACCGAAGCGGATGTCCGCCGTATCGCCGCCCTGAAGGTAGCCATGAAACAGTACGCAGCGCAGACCGGAAGCTCCGCCATCGCTATCCAGTGCTGGTCTTCCCTGCAGGACGCCATGGGGATTATGCCCTGTCTGGCCAACGCCATCCTCACGGATGAGCAGATTCCCGTCACCTGCGAGACCGATATCCACGGGGCCATCACCTCTGTTCTGGTCCAGGCGGCGTCGATGAACCAGCATCCGACCTTCTTCGCGGATCTTACGGTCCGTCATCCGGAGAATGCGAACGGGGAGCTCCTGTTCCACTGCGGGAACTTCCCGGTGTCGTTATCGGTAGAGGAGCGTCCCAAGCTGCGCAAGCACTTTCTGTTCGACGACCATGCCCCCGGCACGCATGAGGGAGAGATCCGGGGAGGGGGCATGACCCTCGCCCGTTTTGACGGGGATCACGGGGAGTATCAGCTGTTCCTGGGCAGGGCCCGCGGGATACAAGGCCCGTACACGAGAGGCTCCTACGTGTGGGTGGAGGTGAACGATTGGCCGCTGTGGGAAGAGAAGCTGGTCCGGGGGCCGTATGTGCACCACTCGGTTGGCATCCATGCGAATGTCATTGCGCCTCTGTATGAAGCCTGCCGGTATATTCCGGGACTGGAGGCCGATCCGGTCGATCCGACAGAGAGGGAGATTGAGGCTTGGCTGCGCGGTGCAGCACGCTAAACAAGAAGGGGAGAATGCCGATGGACACGAGAGCATTGAAAGCCAAAGCCGCCCAGATCCGCATGGATCTGCTGCGCATGATCCACCGGGCCGGGACCGGGCATACCGGCGGCTCGCTGAGCAATACGGATATTCTGACGGCGCTCTATTACCAGGTGATGAAGATCGACCCTGAGAATCCGAAGTGGGAGGAACGCGACCGGTTCGTTGCCAGTAAGGGACATTCCGTCGAATCCCTCTGGTGCATCCTGGCAGACCTCGGCTTCTTCCCGAAGGAGGAGCTGCTGACGTTCAGCCAGTTCGGCACACGGCTGATCGGTCATCCCAACAACAAGGTGCCGGGGATCGAGATGAATACGGGGGCCCTCGGGCACGGGCTGGCGATCTCGGTCGGGATGGCCCTCGCCGCCAAGCGCGACGGACGGCGCAGCCGGGTGTTCTGCCTAATGGGGGACGGCGAGCAGGCCGAAGGCTCCGTGTGGGAGGCCGCCATGGCAGGCGCGCATTACCAGCTTGACAACCTGGTCGGCATCATCGACCGCAACCGGCTCCAGATCAGCGGGCCTACGGAGGACGTGATGGGACTGGATCCGCTGGATGCGAAGTGGGCTTCCTTCGGCTGGCATGTAGTGTCCGCCGACGGGAATGATGTGGAAGAGCTCGTGCGGGTCTTCGAGGAAGTGCCCGCCGCTCCCGCGAAGCCTACACTGGTGCTGGCCCATACGGTCAAGGGCAAAGGCGTTTCGTTTGCGGAGCACGTGCCGAAGTGGCATCATCATGTGCCGAGTGACGAGGAACTGACGCTGGCCTTGGCGGAGCTGTCTGCCGCACGGGAACACGATGAGAAGGAAGGGAGAGTGCTCTAACGATGGCCGAACACGTACCAAGTATACCGAACCGCGCCGCCCATCGGATTCCTAACCGCCAGGTGATCTGCGAGACGCTGCTGGGGCTGGCGAAGGACGATCCGGACCTGATGGTGCTCGCCAGCGATTCCCGGGGCTCGGCGGCTATGGCGCCGTTCGCCGCAGCCTACCCCCGGCAGTTCGTCGAAGTGGGCATAGCCGAGCAGAATATTGTAGGGATCGCTGCCGGCTTGGCCCACAGCGGCAAGAAGCCGTGGGTCACTTCGCCGGCTTGCTTCCTCAGTATGCGAAGCATCGAGCAGATTAAAGTCGATGTGGCATATTCGGCGACGAATGTGAAGCTGGTCGGGATCAGCGGCGGCGTAAGCTACGGGGCGCTCGGGATGAGCCATCATTCCCTGCAGGACATCGCAGTGGCCAGGGCGATCCCGGGACTCGCCGTGGTGCTGCCATCCGACCGGCATGAGACCAGGAGGATGACCGAAGCGCTGGCCCGCCATGGGGGGGGCGTCTACGTCCGCATCGGGCGCAACCCGGTGGAGGATGTCTATGAGTGCGAAGACGGCGAATTCGTGATCGGCAAGGCCGTCACCCTGAGGGAGGGCGGCGATCTGACGATCATCGCGGCCGGGGAGACGGTGCGCGCCGCCCTCGATGCGCAGGAGCTGCTGCAGGGAGCGGGGATCTCGGCCCGGGTGCTTAATATGCATACGATCAAGCCCCTGGATGTAGAAGCGGTAGTGAAGGCCGCCCGGGAAACCGGCAGGATCATCACCGCCGAGGAGCACAGCATCCATGGGGGGCTCGGGGCTGCGGTCGCGGAGGTCGTCGTGCAGCACTGCCCGGTGCCGGTCCGTATCCTGGGCATTCCGGACGAACCCGCTATCGCGGGGAAGTCTGCCGAGGTATTCCGGCATTACGGGCTCTGCGCAGAGAATATGGCGCGGATGGCTCTCAGCATGCTCGGAAGATAGGAGGAGCCCTGTGGACAAAAGCTATCTGCTCACGATAGACCAGAGCACTTCCGGCACCAAGGCACTTCTGGTAGACCGTGCCGGCCGCATTGTCGCGCAGCGCACGGCGGAGCATCGGCAGTACGCCCCCTTCCCCGGCTGGGTGGAGCATGACCCGGTAGAGATCTATGCGAACGTGCTGCAGACGGCACGGTCCGTCATGGAAGAGGCGGCGGCACGGCCGGAGCAGCTGGCGGCCGTCACCTTGACGAATCAGAGGGAGACCGCTGTCCTCTGGGACCGGGTGACAGGACTGCCGGTATACCCGGCGATCGTATGGCAGTGCCGGCGGACGGCCGAGATCTGTCGCAAGCTCAAGGCCGCAGGTCATGAGGGGGAGGTCCGGGCCAAGACCGGCCTCCTGCTCGACCCGTATTTCTCCGCCTCCAAGTGGGGCTGGATGCTCGCCGAAGTTCCGGAGGCAGGGCAGAAGCTGAGCGAAGGCCGGCTCCTCGCCGGTACTATCGATTCTTGGCTGCTGTGGAAGCTGAGCGGCGGCCGGGTCCATGCGACCGATGTGACGAATGCCAGCCGTACGTCCCTGTACGATATTCATAAGCTGCAGTGGGATGCGGAGTTGTGCGCGCTCTTCGGAGTGCCCCTAGAGATTCTTCCCGAAGTCAAAGCCTCGGATGTCATCTATGGGTACACGGACGAGCCGCAGCTGTTCGACGTGCCGGTGCCGATCGCCGGCATCATCGGGGATTCCCAAGGCGCGCTGCTCGGCCAGTGCTGTCTCGAGACCGGCACGGCCAAAGCCACCTACGGGACAGGAACGTCGGTTCTGCTGAATGCCGGCGAACAGCCTCCGGAAGCAGGCGGCGGCCTGGTGCTGACCATCGCATGGGGGCTCGGCGGCAGCGTGACCTATGCCCTCGAAGCCGTCATCCGGACCTCGGGGGATTGCATCAAGTGGGTCCGGGATAATCTCGGGCTGTTCGGCAGCTTCGGCGAGCTCGAGCGTTGGCTCGCCGAAGCGCCGGATTCCGAAGGCGTGTACCTGGTCCCTGCCTTCGTCGGACTCGGCGCCCCTTATTGGGAGCCCCAGGCCAGAGCGGCCGTGACCGGCATGTCCCGCGGGACCGGCAGGGCCCACATTATCCGTGCCGCCTTGGAGAGCATGGCCTATCAGGTCAGGGATGCTGCCGAGCTCATTGCGGCGCAGACGGGGATTGAACTGAAGGGGCTTCATGCGGATGGCGGCGCGAGCGCCAATGAGGCGCTCATGCGGTTTCAGGCCGACCTGCTGGGCCGGCCGGTGTGGCGGTCCTCCGCTGCCGAGCTGTCCGCCATGGGGTCAGCTTATGCGGGGGGACTCGCTGCCGGGCTCTGGACATCCTTGGGCGAGATCGCCGGGCTGGAACGGACGGGCCAAGTCTTCGAGCCGAAGCTGGATGCCCTGGAGCGGGAGCGGAAGTACCGGGGCTGGCGCAGGGCGGTGGCTGCTGTGCTGCACAGCAGCCATGCCGAGCAGGCGGAGGAGGCGGCCGCAGAGGCCTGTGCGGCAGCGCTGCAGAACGCTGTCCCTGGAGCGGCGGGGACGGAACCGCCGGTACAGAAAGGGTTGGGCTGAGGCTCAAGAGACATATAGCATGCTGCCGGGATGAGAGTAAGATCTCTGAACCTCTTAGCCCTTCGCGCTCCCGTTTGGGAGCGGGGAGGGCTTTTCTTTTTGAATGGAGAGCGGAGGCGGAGCTCTTCCCGATTGGAAGAGAAGGGGAAGAACATGCCCGTTTCCCCCCATTGTTATTGATGGGTTGAGGATTTACGATGAGAAGACTTGGAGATCACCTTGGAATGCACACTTCCAATGAACACTTAGAATGAACACTTAGAATGAACACTTAGAATGAACATTTAGAATAGAAAAGCCTAAAGACAAGGAGTGAATGTATGACTACCAGACAAATACCGGATACGCTGCTGCTCGAGGAACGCGCAGGGCACGCACTTCACGCGATGGTGGGCATGGCGGACCGCGATTTTGGGTATGTGCCTTTTTTTAGTGCCAATCTGATGACCGAACCGCCGTTCATGACCCATGGGGATTGGGATTACGGGTCCTCGCACGGCCGCATGGTGGACGGGATGCTGCTCGCCCGGCATATGTCCGGAGAGACATTCGGGGAGGATGTGGAGGCGAAGTATAGGGCGAATCTGCTCTCCTTCTTCAAGGAGGACGGCCTGAGCTACCGGCAGATCAGCCCCAAGGGGCATTGGGAGGCGAACGCCAACCTGATCGACCAGCGCGCCGTCATCCTGTCACTTACCACCTGGTACATGGCCACGGGGGATCCGCAGGTCAAAGAAGCGGCCGACAAGCATGTCGCCGCCCTGAAGCGGATCGCCGTCAAGGAGCGGGATGTCTGGTACTATCCGGCTTCCGAATATACCGAAGAGGGCTGGCCTTCGGCCAACGGGGTGCAGCTGCGCCTCGCACCCGATCCTGCGGCGTTCTGCGGGCGGCTCATTATGCCGCTGCTCAAGTATCATGAGCTCACGGGTAACGGGGATGCGCTGGAGCTGTGCCGTTATTTCAGCGAGCTGATCATTCACCGCAGCGGCGTGTTCAACAAGGACGGCAGCTTCAACGATGCGCTCGCTTACCGGAGCGGACACTTCCATACCCGGCTCGGCACGCTGGATGCCATCGCCCGGTTCGGCGCGTTCCTCGGGGACGCCTCCATGGTCGCGTGGGTGCAGAAGTGCTATGAATGGGCGCTGACGAAGTGCACCTCCTTCGGCTGGACGCCCGGGGATCTGCAGGAGCAGGCGTACGAGCATGAGACCTGCTCCCTGGTCGATCTGATCTCCACCGGAATCACCCTGGCGAAGAGCGGGTATGTGCAGTATTGGGGCACCGTGGAGCGCTTCCTGCGCAACCACCTGACGGAATCCCAGCTGCTTGACTTGAGCTGGGTGAAAGAAGAAGGGGCGAAGCCGGAGAATATCCACGGCTGGCTGACGTATGACCGTGTAGCGGAGCGCACGCGGGGCTCGTTCGCCGGGTATTCGGCGCCGAATGATTTTTGCTGCGATGTCAATGAAGGCCGGGGACACACGAGCGATCTCCAGCTGTGCTGCCTTGGTTCGGGTACCCGCGGGCTGTTCATGGGGTGGAGCCATATCGTAACGGAGAACCGGGGGACGGTAAGCGTGAACTTCCTGCTCAGCCGGGGTTCGGAATGGCTCGACGTCAGCAGCTATCTGCCCCATGAAGGCAAGGTTGTGCTGGAGGTGAACCGGGATATCCCACAGCTGCAGGTGCGCATCCCCGAGTGGGCCGGCTACACCAAGATCCGTTTCTCCCGCGAGCTCGGAAGCTCCGTCACGGAAGGCAGCGGAAGCGAGCCGAGCCGCTGGCAGAGCCGGCACTTCCTGCAGCTGGGGTCCGCGCAGGCCGGGGAACGCATTACCGTCACGTTCCCGCTCTCGCTCCGCCGTACCGTAGAGACGGCGATGAACCAATCGTTCGAAGCGCAGTGGCGCGGAGACGATGTGGTGGATCTGACGCCTCGGGGGACGAAGCATCCGCTGTATAGCGGCCGCAAGGTGTACGACCAGGCGCCGATACGCGAAGGAGCGTACCGCCGTCCCGAGAAGGAATGGACCTGGTGAGAAGTCGTAGAGCGTCGATCGAGAGCGGGGGCTGCAGAGGATGAATACTCTTAAGCAAGGAAGCGTTGAGCATAGAAGTATTTCGCCGATGAACCGGCCAGAAGGGAGGGACAGCCATGCAGCATGAGCAGGTTACGGCCGTATATCTGGTCGAAACGCCTTACTCTCTTGAGCGGGCGGCTGAAGTGATCGCGGGGGAGCAGTCCACCGGGACGTTCACGGCGGTGCCCGGGGAAACCGACTCCCTCAAGGAGAAGCACGGAGCACGCATCCTTTCGGTCGAGAAACTGGAGGAGACGGACTTCCCGTCCCTGCCTGGTGCCAAGTTGCCCCATGGGCAGGACGGGAAGTACCGGCGGGGCTTGGTCAAGGTCGCTTTCCCGCTGCATAACTTCGGTCCTTCCCTGCCCAACCTGATGGCAGCCATCGCCGGGAACCTCTTCGAGCTGCAGGAGCTCTCGGGTCTGCGGCTCGTGGATCTGGAGCTGCCAGCGTCGTTCGAAGCCGCCTACCCGGGGCCGAAGTTCGGCGTGGAGGGGACCCGCCGGCTGACCGGCGTCTACGGCCGGCCGGTCATCGGGACGATCGTCAAACCGAGCATCGGACTTTCCCTGGAGCAGCTGGGTTCGCTGGTACGGGAGATGGCGGCGGCCGGGGTTGATTTTATCAAGGACGACGAGCTCAATGCGAATCCTCCTTACGCGCCCCTGAAGGACAAAGTGAAGGCAGTCATGGCCGAGGTGGAGAGGGCGGCCGATCAGACGGGTCGCCGGGTGATGTATGCATTCAACATAACCGGGGATCTTGACGAGCTGCGC
Organism: Paenibacillus caseinilyticus; assembly: GCF_027533645.1. GTDB lineage: Bacteria > Bacillota > Bacilli > Paenibacillales > NBRC-103111 > Paenibacillus_G > Paenibacillus_G caseinilyticus. Next base: position 310,404 of record NZ_JAQAGY010000004.1, on the reverse strand, counting down.
AGGGGCCACGATCTGGTGGTCCAGGCAGGCGGAACGTGCATCATGGTGAGCGTGAACAGTATCGGGCTGGCCGGACTGGCCTGGCTGAACCGGTACAGCGAGGTGCCGATCCATGCGCACCGCAACGGCTGGGGGATGCTGACGCGATGCCCGATGCTCGGCATGGAATTCGCGGTGTATCAGAAGCTGTGCCGCCTCGCAGGCGCCGATCATCTGCATGTGAACGGCCTCGGGAGCAAGTTCTACGAGAGCGATGAATCCGTCATCCGTTCCATCCGGGCTTGCAGGCAGCCGCTGTTCGGCGGATATGAGACCATGCCTGTCGTATCGTCGGGACAATGGGCCGGCACGGCCGGAATCACCTATGAGCAGACGGGGACGACCGATCTCATGCACCTGGCGGGGGGCGGCATACTCGCGCACCCGGACGGTGCGGCAGCCGGCGTCGAGAGCATGAAGAGGGGCTGGGAAGCCGCTGTGCAGGGGATATCCGCCGGTGTGTATGCGCAGTCGCATCCCGTACTCCAGCGGGCGATCGACAAGTTCGGTGCGGCGGGAGGCGGCAGGGGATGAAGCATGAGTTAAGGCAGGGGACAACGATGAAGTCAGACTCCAGCCGTCAGCCGCTGCTCTGCTATTACGGCGATGATTTCACCGGCTCGACGGATGTGCTGGAAGCGCTGTCTGCAGCCGGACTGCAGACCGTGCTGTTCCTGGAACCTCCGGACGAGGAGCGGATTCGGGAACGCTTCCCGCATGCCGATTGTATCGGCGTGGCCGGTGTAAGCCGGTCGATGACTCCGCAGGAGATGGAGGCCGAGCTGGATCCAATCTTCAGGAAGCTGAAGGCGCTGGGTCCGAGGTTTGTGCATTACAAGGTCTGCTCGACCTTCGACTCCTCTCCGGAAGTCGGAAGCATCGGCCGAGCGATCGAGATCGGAACGGCCGTGTTCGGGGCAGGCCGCTATGTTCCGCTGATTGTAGGCGTGCCGCTGCTCGGCCGCTATACGCTGTTCGGCCATCATTTTGCGGCAGCCTCGGGAGGCGTGAACGAAGTATTCCGGCTCGACCGGCATCCGACCATGGCCCGCCATCCCGTCACGCCGATGGAGGAAGCGGACCTGCGGCTGCATTTGGGCCGCCAGACCCAGCTGACGGCCGCTTCCATGGATATCCGCGCCTTGGGCGGGGCTTTCCCGGAAGTGGAGCGGCGTCTGGATGCGCTGCTTCAGCACTCCCCCGGCGTAGTGCTGTACGACGTCCTAGACGAGAGCAGACTGGCTGCGGCGGGGCGGCTGATCTGGGAGGAGGCGGGGAGAACCGGCGGCGGGCCGCTGTTCGCCGCCGGTTCCTCCGGCATCGAATACGCGCTGACCGCCTATCTGCGCGAGTCCGGGCAGCTGCAGGCGTCTTCGCCCCCGGGTTCAGCGGGGGGGCTCGGCCGGGCCGAGCCGCTGCTTGTGGTCTCGGGCAGCTGCTCGCCCGTCACCGCCGCACAAATCTCCCGGGCCATGGCGTCCGGCTTCACCGGCATTCGTGTTCCTGTGCCGGCGCTCTGCGGGCCGGACGGCGGCCTGAAGGCGGCCCGCAGTCTGCTGGCGGCTTCCTTGGCATGCCTGCGGGAAGGCCGGAGCGTGGTGCTGTATACGGCTGCGGGTCCCGGGGATCCCGCTGTCCAGGAAGCCCAGGAGCTGGCAGCATCCCTCGGCATCGCGCCGCAGGAGTGGAGCCGTCTGCTCGGCGGCCGGCTGGGTGCTCTGGCCCGCGAGCTGATCCTGGCAGCGGGTCTGAAGCGCATCGTGATCGCAGGCGGGGATACGTCGGGTTACGTCACCCGCGGACTTGGCATCCATGCGCTCGAATGGCTGGCTGCCACAGCCCCCGGCGCCCCCGTATGCCGGGCACACAGTCAGGACGCACGGCTCGATGGGCTGCAGCTGGTCCTGAAGGGCGGACAGATGGGGGGCGAAGACTTTCTAGCGGAAGTGCTTCAAGGCGGAAGGTTGGAACACAGCGGGCAACTTGGACAGGAGGAACGGCCGTGATGAAGAGTACCGGTACCCAATGGATTCCTGATAGGAATCAAAGTCAGACGGAAGATACGGCGGACACTTGGGCGGACGATTGGAAAAATCCGCTGATGCTCGGACGCGGAACGGAGAGGCCGCATGCGCTCTCGGTACCCTACCCTGACGAGCTGTCGGCCCTGCGCGGGGAGAAGGAAGCGTCGTCTTATGTGCTGCCGTTGAACGGGGTATGGCGCTTTTATTATGCGGGCAGTCCGCAGGAAACTCCTGACGCGTGTGAGCTGCCGGGGTATGACGACACGCAGTGGGATGACATCCCCGTGCCCTCGAACTGGCAGCTGCACGGGTACGGGATCCCGCATTATTCCAGCTGTCCGTACCCTTTCCCGGTCGATCCGCCGCATGTGCCCCGCCTGAATCCGACCGGCATCTACCGCCGCCGCTTCCGGCAGCCGCAAGACTGGACCTCGAGGAGGACGCTGCTCGTGTTCGAAGGCGTGGATGCCGCCTTCCATGTCCATGTGAACGGAGTGCCCGCAGGCTACGGCCAGGGCAGCCATTACCATCATGAATTCGACATCACATCGTACCTGAAGCCGGGAGAGAATACGATCGTCGTCCGTGTGTACCAGTGGTGTGCGGGCAGCTATTTGGAGGATCAGGACAAATGGCGGATGAGCGGCATTTTTCGCGACGTGTACCTGGTCTCCGTTCCGCCGGCGGGACTCTCGGACGCTTGCGTCCAGGCGGTTCCGGTGGGCTCCGAAGAGGGAGAGCTGAAGATCGCCGTGTCGATGATCCGCCGTGACGAGAGACTGCGGCATGGCAGCACTCTGCAGCTGAAGCTGTTCGATGAAGAGGGAGCGCTGATTCATGAATGCTCCTTGGACGACATCGACCTCAGCCTGCACCCGCAGGAGGTCCGTGAGCTTGGGACCACGGTTCGCTTATCCGGGGTGCGCAGGTGGTCGGCGGAGACCCCCCATCTGTATACGCTCCTACTGATCATCAGGGATTCGGATGATGCCGTGCAGGAGGTGCGGAGGGTGCCGGCCGGCTTCCGGGACATTGCTGTCAAGGACGGGAAGCTGCTCGTGAGCGGAACGCCGGTCATCTTGAAGGGCGTGAACCGCAACGAGTTCGATCCGGAACTCGGCTTCGCCGTAACGTACGCATCGATGATCCGCGATATTGAGCTGATGAAGCAGCATAACATCAATACGGTGCGCACCTCGCATTACCCGAACGATACGCGCTGGCTTGACCTGTGCGACCGCTACGGGCTGTACGTCATCGACGAGGCCGATCTCGAGACACACGGCTTCGTTCTGGCGGGAGGGGATGAGAGCCGGCTGTCGGACGATCCTGCTTGGAGGGCGCCTTATGTGGACCGTATGGTCCGGCTCGTGGAGCGCGATAAGAACCATCCGTCGGTCATCCTCTGGTCGCTCGGCAACGAATCCGGTTACGGGAGCAATCACGATGCCATGGCGGAGTGGGTCAGGGGACGCGATCCTTCAAGGCCGATTCATTACGAAAGAGCTTATGAAGCGCCCCTGGTCGACATCGTCAGCTCCATGTACCCTTCGGTCAGCATGCTGGAGGACGAGGGGAAGAAGGACGATCCCCGTCCGTATCTTATGGTGGAATTCGGACATGCGATGGGCAACGCACTTGGGAACCAGAAGGAATACTGGGACGCGGTGTACCGGTACACGAGATTGCTTGGCGGCTTGATCTGGGAGTGGACGGATATGGGCCTGCGCCGGAAGGATGCGGGAGACCTCCCGGCCTATGCGTATGGGGGCGATTATGGGGAGGAACCGCACAGCGGGCACTTCTGCATCGATGGTCTGCTGTTTCCTGACCGGACGATCAAGCCGGCTCTCCTCGAATTCAAAAAGGCGATCGAGCCCGTTATTGTCGCATGGGAGGATCCCGGACAGGGGTCTGTGAGAGTAACGAACCGCTATGATTTTCTTGATCTGTCGCATCTGCGCGCAGAGTGGAGTCTCTTCTGCGATAACGACGTACTGGAGAGCGGGGAACTGATGGAACTCGCCGTCCCGCCGGGCGGGGAGCGGACGGTCCGGGTTCCTTATCTGGATGGTCTCGGACGAAGGGAAGGCGAATATTGGCTGCACATCCGATTCGTCCTGAAGGAAGACACGCTGTGGGCGCCAGCCGGGCATGAGGTGGCCTGGGGTGACCTGCTGATGGGGCAGGCTGGGACAGTGTTCAAGGCGGCAGGGGAAGGAAGTCCGCCACCCCCCCGATCGGAAGGTGAGGGAAGTCCGCCACCCCTCCGATCGGAAGGTGAGGGAAGTCCGCCACCCCTCCGATCGGAAGGTGAGGGAAGTCCGCCACCCCTCCGATCGGAAGGTGAGGGAAGTCCGCCACCCCTCCGATCGGAAGGTGAAGGAAGTCCGCCACCCCTCCGATCGGAAGGTGAGGGAAGTCTGCCACCCCACCTGTCGGAAGGTGAGGGAAGTCTGCCGCTTCTCCTATCGGCAGGCCCCGAAGTACCGCGTAAGGCTGTGGGCGCCGGAACGCCGCCTCCGCTCATGGCTGAGCTGGAGGGGGCTGCTCTTAAGGTGAAGGGCGCCGATTTTACAGTAAAATTCTCCATGGATACGGGGCATGTGACGGACTGGTACAGCCAGGGAGTGTCTATTCTACAGGACGGACCCGCCGTCTGCCTGTGGCGCGCGCCCGTCGATAATGATGTTCATCTGGCGAAGGAGTGGCGTAAGGCCAAGTACGACAAGCTGGCTTGCGAAGTCCGCAGCATCGCCTATCGTACGGCTCAGGATGAAGCGGTGCAGGTTCGCGTACGCCAAGTGCTTGGCGCCAAAGGGGAGGCTGTCGCATTCACCGCGGAGACGCTGTATACGCTGTATGGCACCGGCGTACTGACCGTGGATGTCAGGCTCACGCCGGCGCGGGAGGCGCTGCCGTCCCTGCCTCGCTTCGGGGTGATGCTGGCTCTGCCAGAGGCTTACGACCGGATATCCTGGTTCGGCCGGGGACCCCATGAATGCTATCCCGACCGCAAGGAAAGCGGGAAGCTTGGCGTATACTCCGGCTCCGTGGCGGAGCAGTTCGTCCCTTACATCAAGCCGCAGGAGAACGGAAACAAGGCGGATGTGCGGTGGGCGGCGGTTACGAATGAATCCGGAGCCGGTCTGCTGATCGCGGGAATGCCGCTGGTCGATGTGACCGCCCGCCAGGTGGCGCCCGGGCCGCTCGCTTCCGTCAAGCACCGGGAGCAACTCGTACGGGCCGACCGGACGTACGTCCACATCGACAGCCGGCAGAGCGGGCTGGGCAACCACAGCTGCGGATACGCGCCAACGCTTGAGGAATATCTGCTTCCGGCCGGGGAGGAGCGGAGGCTGCAGTTCCGGCTGACGCCGATGATTCCCGGGATGGAGCCCATGACGGCCGCCAAGGGCGGGCCGGAAGCGATCGAGTGGGTTGATTAAGCGAAGCCCTAGAGGTACAGGACGCTGCGATAACCGGCGAAGGGCAATCCAATGGATGCGAAGCCGATTAGAAAAAGTGGTTAGGATGAGAAAGGTTAGATAGGAAAGGTTGATAAGAAAGGTTCGAAGGGAAAGGTTAGATAAGAGTGGTTAGATGAGCGAAGTTAGTCGAGAAAGGCGGGATACGGCATGGAGGAGCTCAAACAAAGGTTTGCGGAGGCGGACCCGCGGTTCGGTCCCGTTCCCTTCTGGTGGTGGAGCGGCGAGACGGTCACGGAGGAGAGGATCATCTGGCAGATGGACAAATTCCGCCGGGGCGGTCTGCGCAACATCGGGATCATCAATCTGGCGCCGACCGGTCCGCAGTATGGGTGCGCCGCCGACAGCCCCCCTTATGCCAGCGAGGCATGGTGGCAGTTGTTCGGTACGGTGCTTCGCGAAGCGAAGAGGCTCGGGATGTTCGTCTGGTTCTATGACCAGATCGGCTTCTCGGGCGCCAATATGCTCGCGCGGATCGTGGCCGAGAAGCCGGACTATGCGGGCTACCAGCTGCGGAGAGCAGGCAGCGGGGAGACGCTGCCGGAAGGCTCGCTGGTGCTGCACGAGGAGGCCGGAACGGTCTACGCGGCAGTGCGGCAGGGCTTTAACTGGCTGGACCCCGAAGCCTCCGCCGAGCTGCGGATCCGTGTGCACGGCGAGATGGAGCGGCGCTACGGGGAGGAGCTGGGGCGCACCATCGCAGGCAGCTTCCAGGATGAGCTGCCGCCGCTTCCCTTGTGGACGCCGAGGCTCGAGACCTTGTACCGGGAGCGGTTCGGCACCGGTCTGGCTCCGCTGTTGCCGGCTCTGTTCGACCCCGTGCCGGGCTGCGAGGCGATCCGGAGGAGGGTGTACCGGCTGGCGGCCGAGCTCGCGGAGCAGTCGTGGTTCTTTCCGCTGGGAGAGTGGCACCGGCGCCACGGCCTGCTGATCGGCTGCGATCAGGCGGGGCCGGCCCGACGGGGCGATCCGAACGGCGCACAGCGGCTGTACCTGGATTACTTCCGCACGCACCGCTGGTACAATGCGCCCGGCTCCGATATGGACGGGGAGATCAAGCCCCACGCTTCCATGGTCCATCTGCACGGAGGCTCGCGGGTATGGCTCGAAGGGTTCCATACCAGCGGCTGGGGCGGAACGCTGGAGGAGACGATGCACTGGCTGATTCCCTGGCTCCAGGCCGGGGCGACGCTGTACAGCCCCCACTCCGTGTATTACAGTACCCGGGGCGGCTGGTGGGAATGGGCGCCGCCGGATTCGGGCTGGCGCCAGCCGTATTTCGAGCACTATGCGATCTTCGCCGATACGGTCAGCCGCGTATGCTCGCTGCTAAGCGAAGGGACGCATGTATGCGACATCGCCGTGCATTATCCCTCTTATGCGGTAAACGGGCAGCTCTCCCTGAGTGACGGGGGTACCCTGGAGCATCCCATGGCGGTCGCCAACCGGGAGCCCAATGAGAGGGTATCGCACATCCAGCGCATATACCGGGAGCTGGCGTCCGGCTGGAACCGCAGGGATCAGGCACAGCCGGGCATGCTGCGCCGGAATCACCTGGATTTTGATATCGCCGACGATTCCGCCTTGGCCAAGGGAGTTCCGGACGGCAGCCGGCTGCGGATCGCGGATGAAGCCTTCACCGTGCTCCTGCTGTGCGGCACCACGGAGATGGACGATGAAGCCCTTACCCATGTCACAGCTTGGATCAGGCGAGGAGGACTTGTGGTCGGTGTCGGCGTTCCGCCAGAGGAACAAACGCTGGCGGGTGCCCGGTATGTGGACAGTGCGGAAGAGGCGGTTGCGCTTATAGGCCCATGGCTGCCCCGCAGGGTAGAGGGCCCGGGGGCGTCGCTGCACCGCCGGACAGCGGATGCCGATATCTTCCTGCTGCTGCCCGAGGATGGTGAGCTGCTCGGCATGCACGAGCCGGCAAGGGAGGACCGCCCGGGTCCGGGGAAGGCCCGGTACCGGCTGCATACGGAACGCAGCCCCGAGCTGTGGGATCCGGTGACGGGCCGTTCGGAGCCGCTGCCGTACCGGCGGGTAGACGGCTGGATCGAAGTGGAGCTCGCATTCGATGCCTGGCCGGCTGCGCTGGTCGTCTGCGGGGATCAGGCGGCGGCTGCCCAGCTGGAGGTACAACAAGGACCGGCAGCGGAGGATAGAGCCTCTGGGGAACATGCGGAGCAGGAAAGCATCGCTCCTTATGGATTGTTGGCCGCATCCCTTGAGGTGCCGGCCATGCGGCCTGTGTCGCAGCCTGTGTCGCAGCCGGGAACCGGCGTTCATGTGGCGAATTCGACAGAGGCAGTCTCCAAACCGCTAGTCCTCCGCGTGGAGGACTGGCAGGTGAACGCCGTACCGATGCTGGAGAATCGGTATGGCGACTTTGATCTGCACGGAGCGGAGCGGGAGCTGCTGCCGGTCGAGCGCAGGAGGGTCCGCTTCAGGACGGAAGCTCCCGGCGAAGAAGCCGGGAACTGGCAGGAACCTGGATTGGACGACTCCGGATGGACCGAGCGGCTGTGGAGCGAGGCTGCCTACTTCCGGGTGTGCATAGGCGAATACTTCGTGGAGAACGAGTCTGTGCCGGCGGTGTACAGCCGGGTCTTCGGCGACCTCTCGGTCCGTCCCTGGGCCGGTAGGATGGGTAGGGTGCCGCGCCGGTTCCTGAACTTGGGCCGGGCGGAGCAGGTCTGGGCGAGAACCTATGTGGTCGCGCCGAAGTCAGGGATCTACTGGATCCGGGTGGAGAGCAATACAGACTTGTCCGGCACGGTGAACGGCGAGGCCATCCCATGGCAGGGCGGACCGGAGGAACAGACGGCCCACGTGCAGCTGAGGGAAGGGGACAACGAACTGCTGCTCTGTGCGACTCCTCTAGGCAAGGGGGCGATGCGGGCTTCGGTGGAGGTCAGCGCGGAGGCTCGTCCTTCTCTTCCCAAATGGCTGTACAGCCTGCATCCCCATCCGGGGTCCCGGCTGACCCAAAGGCTGCCTGCCCTGTCCGGACAGCCGCCGCAGCGAGTCCGGTTGGTCTTCGCGGCACGCGGGCGCGCAGCGCTGCTCGTTAACGGCGTGAAGGTCACCGAACACGGTGACTATAACCCGTATATCCGGCAAGGGCAGGAGGAAGTCGACGTGACGCCCCTGTGGCGAAGCGGAGAGAACGACATCACCCTGGAGCTGCCGGAAGGCAAAGGCGAAGTGTTCGTAGACGGCGTAGTGGAATGGGCCGGCGGCGAGGCGCTGCCCTTCTGCACGGGGACCGATTGGCGGGATGAAAGCGGCGGGGAACCCGGCATTTATCATTCGTCGGTATTGCAGTACGCCGAGACGGAGTCCCTCTGGCTCACGCCAAGGCCGCACCCGCTGCCGGATGTCGGATGGCTGATGCCGGAGCACGTGCCGCAGCCTGCGCCGCTTCCCCTAGTGGCAGGTCCCGAGGAGATCGGGCGGCCGGTATGGCTGCGTTATCCACTGCCGGCAGGCGCACACAGCATGAAGCTCGATTGCGAAGGTGAGATGCGCATATGGGTGGACGGAATCGAAGCCGAGGTGTCGGATGGACTTGTGCGGTTCCCTGTACAGCGGGCGGGCGCAGTGGCTGCCATCCGGATCCTCCCGTCCGGATCGAACACCCAAGCCGCCGTGCTGCGGTCCCCGATCCGCTTCGAGACCGCCCCGGTGCCCGGCGGGCTCGGAGATTGGAGGAGCGTGCTCCAGCTGCCCCATCACAGCGGAGCCGTCGATTATGAGACGGTGGTGGAAGCCCCGGCGGAGTTATCGGCAGGGCTGATCGATCTGGGCCATGTCAGAGGCACAGCCGAAGTATGGCTGGACGGCCGTCCGCTCGGCGTGCGGCTCTGGAAGCCTTACCGCTTCAAGCTGGAGGAGCCGCTGACCGCCGGCAGGCATGAGCTACGCATCCGCGTGGCAAGTACACTGGGCCCGCATTATGAGATTGGCCGGCCTACGCTGCTTACCGGAGGCAGTCCGGAGATGACTTACTGGAGCAAAGGCAGGACGGAGGAAGAAGCCTGGCAGCCTTGGTTTGCTTCTGCCGGACTGTACGGCCCGGTGACCGTGACGCAGCAGGATGAAGCATGACATGGTGCAGCGGTGGATTGAGGAATTCTATAGCTTCAAGAGACGATGAACTTATAAAGCTGATGGGATAAATGTGATCCGCCATAGGAAGCAACAGCGGCCGCTAGGGAGCGGCCGCTGTTTGGTTTGTACATCATCAGAGAGGAGGAGGGGAAGAAGTTGCGCGGAGATGATTACACACATTCAGGAGGCTGAAGGAGGAGATGGAGGCGAAGATCATAGGGGAAAGGAGAGGGAGGAGGCAGAGGCGTTTGTGGAAGTGGGTCTGGGGAGGGGGCAAGTAGGAGGGAAAGTAAGGGGAGAGAGGGGGAGAACGGAAAAGATCGAGATGGTGGAGAGGCGGAAGGGAGCGCAGGGGAAAGGAAGGAAAGGCCGCCGCTCCGAGAAGAGCTCGGGCGGCCGCGCTTACCGGTTTCATACCACGCTGCGAAACCGGTAAGCGCCGGACCCGAGCTTCAGAACCGCACAGCCGGCTTCCCAGCCGTGAACTCCGATCCCCCTGGCACCGGGAAGTGCGCTGCCGCTCTCCTTGACCGCATCCATCGATGAGGCCGGAAGCCGGAGCTCGGCGGTACAGTTCACAGGGATATCCGCTTCGAGAACGAGTCCGCCGTCTTGAAGCCTCTCCCAAGCGACGCGAACGGTTCCGCACGGCAGCCGGTGGGAAGCCCGGACATAGGTCACCCCTTCCGGGAATGCCGGCTGGAGCTCGAGCGCAAACCTTTCGGTCTCGGGGTCGAACCGATAGCTGATCCCGGCCAGGCCCGCATAGAACCATTCTTCGATGTGGCCCAGCATGAAGTGGTTCTGCGATTTGCCGACGGTAGGTCCGTCCCAGGCTTCGGTGAGCGTGGTGGCCCCGTGCTTGATCTGATAGGCATAGCCGGGATGCTCCGACTGGCGGGCCATCCCGTACACCAGGTCCGAATGGCCGGACTGCATCAAAGCGTGCAGCACATAGCGGTGTCCCACATCGCCAGCCGTGGTCCGCAGTCCTTGAAGGCGGATCACTTCTATGAGACCGGCCAGCAGCCTGGGCTTGTGCTCCTCTGCAGCAAGGCCCAGAACCAGCGGCATCGCGTATGAGGTTTGGCTGCCTCCCGCATACCTGCACTCCTGCGGATCGAAGAATGCCTGCTGGAACGCCAGCTTGATTCTGCCGCACAGACTCCTGTAGCAGGATGCATCTTCATGATGCCCGAGCAGCTGCGCGATCCCGGCGAATACTTCGGTCATGTGATAATACATCGCCGTTTCGGTCAAGGCCACGGGTGTGTTCTGTGTAAATCCCGGGCCGCCCGGTCCCGCGTCATACCAGTCGCCGAGACCGTAATCGACCAGATGCTCTTTCGCCTTCCCGCTCACATAATCGACATAAGCTTTCATTCCCGCGAAATGCTCCTCGAGAATCCGGCGTCTGCCGTATAGGGTCAGCAGATTCCACCCGGTGAGCACATAAGCCGCCCCCCACGATACGGAGTCGCGGAAGACCTCCCAGGGCTCGGGAAAGACGACATATTCGGGTGCGGTGGTCGGTACCATACCGCTGGGCAGCTGGGCGTCCCGGATGTCTTCCATGGTTTTGGCGAGCAGCCTCTCGATATCATGATTAAGGGCGGCCGAAGGCCCCATCAGGTGCACCTGCTCCAGCCAGCCCAGCTTCTCGCGGTGCGGGCAGTCGGTGAAGATGCTCTTGGTATTGCTGAGTATGGCCATGTTGATCATGTCATGCGTCCGGTTCAGAAGGGCATCCGAGCATTCGAAGCTTCCCGCGGTCCCCATCCCGGGATAGATCATGCAGCCCTCGAGCTCAAGCAGTTCGGCAGCCGCTCCGTTAGCGTGTTCAGCAGTATCGGCAGCGGAAGCATCTGAACCCCAGGACGGTACTGCGCCTTCCACCTGCACATAGCGGAAGCCGTAATAGGTGAACCGGGGGGACCAGATCTCCTCGCCTTCCCCGCGCAGTGTATAGTGGAACCGGTAAGGGGAGCCGGTCCACTTCTGATTCACCGTGCCATCCTCCCGCAGCAGCTCGCCGGGGGAGATCGTGATGCGCGTTCCGGCAGCCCCCCGTACCTTGATGCGGACCCAGCCGGACATATTCTGCCCGAGATCGGCGACATAGACGCCGGGGGTCGGCTGAGAGTAATCGGCCGGGCGATAGGTACGGCGGACCTGGAGCGGCGGCGCCGCCTGCGCCCGCAGCTTCCCGGCCGGCGGCTCTACCTGCGGGGCGGAGGTCCAGCTGCCGTCTTCGGCATACCCGGCCCTGTCCCAGCCGTGCCGCTCCAGCCGGGCATCGTAATCCTCTCCGCCATAGATGCAGGAGAAGGTAATGGGGCCTGCGGCGGTCCGCCAGCCGTCTCCGCTCACTACGGTCACCCTAGAACCGTCGGTGAGCTCCGCTTCCAGCTGCAGCAGGCATTTCGGACGGCCGAAAGAGCCTTTGTACTTCGTGTACCGGCCTCCCGTCACATGGTAGAATCCATTGCCGAGCAGCACCCCTGCGGCATTGACGCCCTCCTTCAGGTACGCTGTGACATCATAGACGGAATAGAGGCACGTCCGGTGATAGTTGGTCCAGCCCGGCTCGAGCACCCGGTCGCCGACCTTGCGTCCATTCAGCCGCAGCTCATAATGGCCAAGGCCGCAGAGATAGACTCTGGCGGACTTCACAGGGTGGCCGAGCTTGAACTCGGTGCGGTACAGCGGCAGTGCGGTGGATGCTGCCTCGTCTCCAGGAGGAACGCCGGCGTTGCCGCCGGCCTGCACACCCATCCAGGCCGCCAGCCAATCGCTGGGATTCATCAGCGCCGTCTCGAACCAGGAGACCTCGCTGGTGCACATCTCCCCGGCCGCTTCTCGCACTTCGACGCGCCAATAATACCGGGTGCGTGACTTCAGCGGCCGTCCGTCATAGGGTACATGCGAAGAGTTCGCACTCGCTACGAACCCGCTGTCCCACATCGTGCCGGCTCCGCTGCGGGCCTCCCGCTCGTTCTCTGCCACCACGATCCGGTAAGCGGCCTGCAGGCGCCCGCGTTCCTGCTCCTCCGCGAAGCTCCACCGGAAAGCAGGCGCACTCACGTCAATCGCGAGCTGCGTCTCCTGCGACTCCACATCCATGCGGTCGATTCTCACCGGATCACCCTCCTTGCACCGGGCAGTCCCGGCCGATCGGCTGCGAAGCGGCAACCGAGATTGTACGGAATTCGCGGCCGTAATTGACGGTCGGATCGCCCGGACGGGTGGGCCTGCACGAGCAGTAAAAATGGTACAGCACTCCATCGTGCGTGATGACGGAGGGCTTATGGGCGAAGATGGAATCGACACTGCCTTCCTCACCGACCCGGAGAATCGGTTCCGGATGCTTGGTCCAGTGGAGCAGGTCCGGTGACAGTGCGATGCCCTCCTGGGCTTTGCGGTAATCGTAGCCGAAGTAGTACATGATCCAGCCCGCATCATCCTGAAGTACACACGGGTCGCTGACGAACCTGCTGTCCCAGGCGTCCGGCGTAACCTGCAGGACCGGATTCTCCTCATGCCTCTCCCAGTGGATGAGATCGGTGGAGAAAGCGACACCGGTTTGCTCCAGCCAGCGGCCTTTCGTTTTGTTCTTGGCATTATAGAACAGGTAGAAGCGGTCTTGGTGCTCGATCAGGCATTCCTTGTACAGTCCGCCGCGCTCCCAGTCCGCCCCGTCCTCGGGCGTCAGGATCGGTTCCGGGCACCGGTGCCACTCCAGCAGATGCTCATCCTCCGTCCAGGCAAGACCGATCTTCGCCGAGCCCGTCTCATAGCCATACTCGGGATAGGCATGGTAGACGAGCCAGTATTTGTTCTTCCACTTTTTGAGGAGGGGAGGGGCGTCTATGCGGTTCTCCTTGAGAATCCAGGTGCCGGCCACATTCTTGGCATCCCAGCGTTCCCCTTCGCTTCTCGGCAGAATGACAGCGAGGTGCTTCCAATCCAGCAGATTGTCACTGCGAGCCAGAGCCGTCTGGTACCCTGTCCCGTCGAAGCCCACATACATCATATAAAAGGCGCCGTTATGCTGGAAAACAAAAGGGCAGTCAACGGCATCTCTGTCAAAACGGTCCGGATGGCCGGAGCCGACCAATACGGGTTCATCCAGCTTGAACGGGGTCAAATAAGGTTCGATCGTCACGAAACACACTCCTCGGTTCTCTGCGTCAGCCGGCGCTCCCGGCCAGGGACGACGGCTGCTATCAGATTACTATCCGGGCGGAGGTCACTGTGGGGGTGGAAGGAATCCGAACTATAGGGTGATCGCACCGTGAAGCCCCGGCCTCATTGACTTCCCCCCGGGAGCGGGCGTAGGATGGGGGCAAATCTGCAAGAGGGACAGGTGAACAGCCTACGATGACGATTGAAAAAGCAGCCTTATACGGATTCCGTACGGCCGGCAGCATCTTGGCCGGACGCCATGCGCTGGAGCAGCTTCCCGAGAAGGTTCGCGAGGTGGGGCAATTCCGCCGGGCGGCGGTCATCGCCCAGCCGTCGATCCTCGCTCAGGGGACGGTCGACCGCGTGATGACCGGCCTGCGGGAGGTGGGGATCCCTTCGTTCTGCACGACGGAGGTACAACCGGAACCCACAGCAGAGAATATCCGCGAAGTGTTCGGGCGGATCTCTGCCGAGAGACCGGACCTGATGATCGGGATCGGGGGAGGCAGCGTGCTGGATGCCGCCAAGCTCTTCTCCGTCCTGCTCACCGATCCGGTGGAGGTCGAGACGCTGATCGGCATCGACCGGGTAGCCCGGCCGGGGCTGCCCACGGTGCTCATCCCGACTACGTCAGGCACCGGGTCGGAAGTGACCCCGAATGCTATTGTTACCCTGCCGGAGCAGGAGCTCAAGGTCGGGATTATTTCCCGGCACCTGCTGCCGGCGCTGGTCATTCTCGACCCGGTGCTGACGATCTCTCTGCCGCCGCACATTACGGCGGCTACAGGAATGGATGCGTTCACCCACGCATTCGAATCGCTGATCTCGAACAAAGCGAACCCGCTCAGCGACATGTTCGCCATGGAGTCGATGCGCCTCATCGCCGGAAGCCTGCTGCAGGCATACCGTGACGGCGGGGATCTGGATGCCCGGGAGAACATGCTCCTCGGCTCCATGTACGGCGGAATGGCCCTGACCGCTGCCGGGACGGCGGCCGTTCATGCGCTGGCTTATCCGCTCGGCGGCAAGTTCGGCATCCCTCACGGGGTGGCGAACTCGATGCTGCTGCCCCATGTCACGGCCTATAACCGCGATGCCATAGGGGCCCGCCTGCTCCTGGCGGCGCAGGCTATGGGGCTGTCCGGGCCGCAGATGACGGAGGAGGAGGCCGGAGACCGGGTGATCGGCACCCTGCTGGAGTGGACCCGGGAGCTCGGGATCCCGCAGAGTCTGCGAACCTACGGAGTAAGTGAAGAGGATGTCGAAGCCCTGACTACGGCGGCGCTCCAGGTCACGAGGCTGCTCGCCAACAACCCGAAGGCGGTGGATGCCGAAGCGGTATCCGGGCTGTATCGCAAGCTTCTGCCTTAACACCCGAAGAGAAGAGGGGGGAGACTGGTGAAAACCGTTGTGATTGCCGATGATTTGACCGGCGCCTGCGACACCGGGGTGCAGTTCGCGGGGCTGGGGCTGAACGTGTCCTTATGGCTTGACCCGAATGGAGATGCACATCCTGACGCCGGTCACGAAGTGATTGTGCTCGACACGGACAGCCGTGCTTCCGATCCCGCGGAAGCCTACCGGCGTACGGCCGCCGCCGCCCGCTTCGCGAAGGGACTGGGAGCGGACTGCGTCTACAAGAAACTCGACTCCACCCTGCGCGGCAACCTCGGAGCAGAACTGGATGCGGTGTACGATGAGCTGCAGCCTGACTTTGTCCTGGCGGCCCCAGCTTATCCTAAGATGGGCCGAACCGTGAAGGAAGGGCGGCTGTACGTACACGGAATCCCGCTGCACGAGACGGAATTCGCCCGTGATCCGCGGACGCCGGTAAGAAGCTCGGTGATCGCGGATATTCTTCGCGGCCAGACGCAGCGGGACAGCGGGCTGGTACCGGCGGCGCTCTGGCGGGACGGGGGAGGAGAAGCAGAGAGCCTGCTGCGCAGCTTCGCGAGGCGCGGGATCCGCTATCTGATCGCAGATGCCGAGGAGGATGGGGACCTGGCCCGCATGGCGGAAGTATTGTCCCGCCTGCCGTATGCCATCGTATGGGCAGGATCCGCCGGCCTGGCAGGCGAGCTGCCGATCCGCCGGCCGGAGAGCAGGGGGGGCTTCGAGCTCCCGGCTGCCGACGGACCGGTGCTGGCCGTGGTGGGAAGCGTCCATCCGAGCGCGCGCCGGCAGCTGGCCCTGCTGCTTGAGCGGGAGGATGTACGCGGCATCCCGCTCGTCTCCTCCCGGCTCCTGTTTCCTGGAAGGGAGAGGGAGGAGCAGGTGGCCTCAGCAGCCGGGCAGGCTGCGCGGATTCTGGGTGAGGGGCACCACGCGGTGCTGTTCTCGGCCGCAGACCCGGAAGAGATCCGGCGTACCCAGGAAGCGGGCCGGTGCGGAGGCATGGACGACCGGGCCGCAGGCGCAGCGATAGCAGAGGCGATCGGGGAGGCCGCTGCCCGTGTGGCGGGACTTGTACGTGTCGGCAGGCTCATCCTCACCGGAGGGGATACGGCAAGACACGTCTCCACAAGTCTCGGCGCATCGGAGATTCAACTGCTGGGGGAAGTGGAGAGCGGCGTACCGATTGGCCTGCTCCGAACCGGGCATCCGCTGACCGTGGTCACCAAAGCGGGCGGTTTCGGAACGGACGGGGTGCTGGTGCGTGCGCTGGAGTATGGGAGAGGAGAGAGAAGGAATTTATGAAACCGCTTATCGGCATTACCATGGGAGACGCTGCAGGCGTGGGGCCGGAGATTATCGTGAAGGCGCTTGCTCAGTCGGAGGTGTATGACAAGTGCCGGCCATTCGTCATCGGTGATCCTGCTCAATTAGAGCGTGCTGTCCGCACTACGGGTGCTGCCGTATCCATTCGTCCTTGTGCCGGACCAGAAGAGGGAAGGTATGAGAAGGGGATGGTCGATTGTACGGATCAGCGGCTGCTGCCGACGGACCTGCCCATGGGGGTCCTATCCGCTGAAGCGGGGCACGCCGCTTACCTCATGTTGAAGCAGGCTGTGGAATGGGCTGCGGAGCGCCGGATCGACGCGATATGCACCGCCCCGCTGAACAAGGAGGCACTGCATAGGGGCGGGCATCTGTATCCCGGGCATACGGAAATCCTCGCTGCTTTGACCGGTTCCGAGGATTATTCGATGATGCTGTCTTCACCGAGGCTGAAGGTGATCCATTTGACTACTCATGTCGGCCTCATCAGGGCCATCTCGATGATTGATGGAGAACGGACCTATAAGGTCATCAAGCTTGCGCACGATACTCTGGTGAGGGCAGGAGTCAGCCGTCCCCGGATCGCGGTCTGCGGCATTAACCCGCATGCCGGCGAGAACGGCTTGTTCGGCTGCGGTGAAGAGGAGGAGAAGCTGCTTCCGGGAATCCGTCAGGCACAGAGCGAGGGAATCGAAGCAATGGGTCCCTATCCGGCGGACACCGTGTTCTACCGTGCGGTGCGCGGGGATTTTGATATCGTGGTTGCCTGCTACCATGACCAGGGCCATATTCCGATCAAGGTTCTTGGTCTCGAAGAGGGCGTCAACATCACTGTCGGCTTGAAGGGCGGGGTGATCCGCACTTCGGTCGACCATGGTACGGCCTTCGACATAGCCGGCACGGGCCGGGCGGATGAGCGGAGTCTGCTCGAAGCCATACGCGCTGCCACGGAGCTGGCGCCCCGCAGCTTTTGATACGGATTCCGTTAGAGAAACTTACCAGTCTAAGAACGAACCAACCAACCCAAAGGAGAGAACCCCATGATGCTGAACCCTGCCGGTATCATTCCGGCTATGATCACGCCATTCGACCGCGAGCAGCGGTTGGATGAAGATGCTCTTCGCACGCTTGTACGGCGGCTTGCCGCCTCCGGCGTGCACGGCCTGTTCGGGCTCGGCACGAACGGCGAATTCTTCTCCCTGACCGAAGGGGAGAAGCTGCGTACGGCCGAGATCATCATGGAGGAGGCCGGAGGCAAGCTTCCGGTCTACATCGGCGCGGGCTGCGCCTCAATGCATGAGACCATCCGGCTCGCCAGACATCTGGAGCGTCTGGGAGTAGACGCGCTGACGGTGATCACCCCTTACTTCCTGGCGTACACGCAGCAGGAACTCATCGGGCACTTCCGCGCGGTGGCCGATGCCACAAGCCTGCCCATCCTTCTTTACAATATCCCGGCGCGGACGGGCAATGCACTATCGCCGAAGACGGTGGGAGAGCTGAGCCGGATCCCGAATATCATCGGGATCAAAGACAGCAGCGGGAGCTTCGATACCATCCTGCAGTATCTGGAGTATGCAGGAGCGGAGTTTGCGGTGCTGGCCGGTACGGATTCGCTCATTCTGCCGACGCTCCTGGCCGGCGGCCAGGGAGCTGTCGCGGCAACCGCGAACGTGTTCCCGGAGACCGTGCTCTCGATCTACGAGCTGTGGAAGATGGGCCTGCCCCTGGAGGCGGAGGAGCAGCAGCGCAAGCTGCGCGCGCTGCGGAGCGCCTTCGCGCTAGGAACGCTGCCTTCGGTTCTGAAGGAAGCGATGAACCGGATCGGGCTGCCCGCCGGCCTGCCGCGTCTGCCGGTTCAGCCGCTGGGAGAAGCGGCCCGCGCGGAGCTGTCCGCCGTCATGGACCGTTATCTGGCGGATGGCATGCAGCCGCTCAGGAAGTAAAGCTCACCAGAGGAAGATGGCCCGCTGCCATCATCTCAAACCATACCGCCAAGGAGGATCACCGCCCATGCCTTTTCAAGCCAACGACCGCATCGTATTCATCGGTGACAGCATCACCGACAAAGGAAGAAAGAAGGACCCTCTGAAGCTCGGCAGCGGCTATGTCCGGCTGCTCCGCGACTACCTGATCTCGAGCTATCCGCAGCTATCGCTGAAGGTGATCAATGAAGGCGTATCCGGCAACCGGGTGACCGATCTTGAGAAGCGCTGGACCCTCGATGTGCTCGACCACCAGCCTCATTGGGTATCGATCTCCATCGGCATCAATGATGTATGGCGGCAGCTCGATTCACCCGATGTGGAGCAGGTGTACCCTGAGAGGTACGAGGAAATATACGCCAGGCTGCTCGAACGGGTAAGGGGGATTCCGGACTGCCGCCCGATCCTGATGGAGCCGACGGTGATCAAGGAATATCCGGATTCCACCGGCAACCGGCTGCTGCAGCCCTACGTGGAAGCCGTCCATCGGCTGGCGGACCGGTTCGACGCCATCCTCGTCCCGACGCACCGGGCTTTCATTGACTATCTCCGCTGCGAGACGGGGCACGATCTCACTACCGACGGCGTCCATATGAACCCGCTCGGCGACATGCTCATGGCGTCAACTTGGCTGAAGGCGGTTACGGGTGCAGGCGGCCGCCTATAATCATGGCCTGTTCAGCCTATAACCGGGGTGGTGTATTCCTGTAAACTGAACACAGTCACACCGCCCCCTCCATAGAGGCCGCCATTCCCTTATGCCGAGTCGTAAGTAATGGCTTCTGCGGAGGAGGACGAAGTGCTTATAGTGAACGATACAGGGGAGTGAATCCATGAGAATCTTCGGGCTTCGTACGGAATACGCCGAGAACCCGCTCGGCCTTGATACCCCATCCCCACGCTTCAGCTGGCAGCTGGAATCCGGAAGGAATCACGATGTGCAGAGGGCTTACCAGGTGCTCGTAGCAAGCCAGCCCGGACTGCTGCGCGAAGGGGCGGCCGACCTGTGGGACAGCGGCCGGGTGGAATCCGGCCATTCCGCTCATGTGATCTACCAGGGGGCGTCGCTCGAGTCAAGGCGGCACTATTATTGGAAGGTCCGGGTGTGGGACGGCGAAGGAGAGGCTTCCGGCTGGAGCCGGAGCGCCCATTGGTCGACAGGCTTCCTGAACGGCGAGTCTTGGACGGCAGGCTGGATTGGCAGAAAGCAGCCTGAGATGGAAGATGCGGCAGCGCACACGCTTCCTCCGGTGCCTTACCTGCGCAGGGCGTTCCGCGTACAAGGGCCGGTCCGCCGGGCGATGCTGTATGCCACAGCCCTTGGCGTGTATGAAGTCCACCTGAACGGGGAACGGATTGGAAGCGATTACCTGTCCCCCGGCTGGACGGATTATCATACACGGGTCCAGTACCAGGCTTACGATGTCACGGAGCACCTTACCCCAGGGGAGGCTGTCCTGGGAGCGCTGCTCGGCACCGGATGGTACGCCGGTCATGTCGGCATGTTCGGAGCGCACCGGTACGGGACCAACCCTTACCTGCTCCTGGAGCTGCATGTCGAGCTCGAGGACGGTTCGCGTCAGGTGGTGACGACAGACGGCTCCTGGAAGGTATCCACCGGAGGGATTTTGTACTCGGATCTGCTCAAGGGCGAAGCTTACGATGCGCGACTCGAGCCTGCAGGGTGGAAGCTGCCCGGGTATGATGACGGAGACTGGGACGTTCCCGCTGTGCTGGAGCGTTATCCGGGAGCCCTGACCGCTCAGGTCGATCCGCCGGTCCGCGTCATGGGCGAGCTGCTGCCCGTCAGCATGAAGAAGACCGCCAGAGGCACTTACTTATACGACATGGGTCAGAACATGGTCGGCTGGGTACAGCTCCGGCTCGAGGAGAGCAGGGAGGGCCAGGAAGTGACCGTGGGCTGTGCCGAAATGCTCAATGAAGACGGATCGCTGTATACGACCAATCTACGGGAAGCGGTGCAGGAAGAGCGGTACATCCTGCAAGGGGACGGTTCGTGCGAGCTGGAGCCGCATTTTACATTCCACGGCTTCCGGTATGTCGAGGTATCGGGTCTCACCGCCTCTCCTACGCTGCATACGGTCGTCGGCAGGGTGGTGCACTCGGCGGTACCGGATACGGGCAGCCTGGAGACATCCGACCCGAGGCTTAACAAGCTGCTGGCGAACATCCGGTGGGGGCAGCGGGGCAACTTCCTCAGCGTGCCGACGGACTGCCCGCAGCGCGACGAGCGTCTCGGCTGGACGGGCGATGCCCAGATCTTCGCCAGAACGGCCAGCTACCAGATGGATGTGGCGCGCTTTTTCCACAAATACATGCTCGATGTGATCGATGCGCGTCTGCCCTCCGGAGCCTTCCCCGACGTGGCGCCGGATGCCGGGTGGGAGGCGTTCAAGCACGCCAGCCAGGAGCTGAACTGGCATGCGCCGGACAACGGAGGCTGGGGTGACGCGGGTGTGATCATCCCTTGGACCGTATACCAGATGTATGGCGATCAGTGCATACTCGAAGCTTGCCTTCCGGCCATGATGCAGTGGGTGGACTATTTGGAGCGGCATTCGCCGGGCCTGATCCGACCCGGCTACTCGAATTACGGCGACTGGCTCTCGATCGGGGCGGACACGCCGAAGGATGTGCTCGATACGGCCTATTTTGCCTACAGCACGGCATTGACGGCGAAGAGTGCCGGCGTGCTGGGGCGGGACGAGGAGCAGCGGAAATACAGCGGGCTGTTCCAGCGCATCCGGCAGGCCTTCCTAGACGCTTTTGTGAGCGAGGACGGCCGGATCCTAGGCGGGACGCAGACCGTCTATGCGGTGGCGCTGCAGATGAACCTGTTGGAGGGGGAGCTTCGCACGAAGGCAGCAGGACACCTGGCGGCAGACGTCAAGGCACACGGAAACCGTCTGACGACAGGCTTCCTGGGCGTCGGGTACCTGCTTCCCGCACTTTCCGGGAACGGCCACGAAGACACCGCCTATGCGCTGCTTACACAGGAAGCATTCCCTTCCTGGCTCTATTCCGTCAAGCACGGCGCCACGACGATCTGGGAGCGCTGGGACGCATGGACGGAGAGCGGGGGCTTTCAGAATCCCGGTATGAATTCGTTCAACCATTATTCGCTCGGATCGGTCGGGGAATGGATGTACGCGAATCTTCTGGGGCTCCGGCCCGCCGAAGCGCATCCGGGCTTCAAGCAGTTTGAGATCCGGCCGCTGCCGGGCGGGGGGCTCACCTACGCCAAGGGTGAATTCCAGTCCGTCTACGGCACGATCCGGATCGGATGGAAGCTGGAGCGGTCCCTGTTTACCCTGCAGGTGGAGATTCCGGTCAATACGGCGGCGGACATCTATCTGCCGGGCATCGCGCTTCCTGACGAAGGGGCAGAGGGGGAAGGCGCCCGGTTCATCGCATCCGGCGTTGAAGGTACCGTTTATAAGGCAGGCTCGGGCAGCTACACCTTCGTGTCCAGGCTGACTACGCCAGGCGGTGCCGCCCACGCGGAGCTGCAGGCCGGTTCAGCAGGCGAGGAGATCGGCGCTTGACTTGAAGCGAGGTAACGTGGATAGCCGCTGACTTGGCGTCTGTCCACACAATGAAGGAGGAGCAAACGTATGACCTATGAAGTTCAGCCTACGGCCGGGGACAGCGAATGGTTCACGCAGGACCGGTTCGGGCTTTTTATCCATTGGGGATTGTATTCGCTCGGCGCCCGGCACGAATGGCTGCAATCAAGAGAGAAGTCGAGCACGGAAGTCTATGGGGCCAAATATTTCAATCGGTTCGATCCCGATCTCTACGATCCCGAGCTCTGGGCGCAGCTCGCTCAGGAGGCGGGTATGACCTACTTCGTAGCGACGACGAAGCACCATGAGGGGTTCTGCCTGTGGGACAGCAAGCTGACCGGCTTCAAGGCGACGAATACGCCGGCACGCCGGGATGTGCTGCGCCCGATGGTCGATGCCTTCCGTGGCAGAGGGATGAAGACCGGCTTCTACTATTCCTTGCTGGACTGGAACCACCCGGATTATACGGTGGATCCCAAGCACCCGCTGCGCACCGATGCCCGGTTCATCGAAGAGAGCGGCACGAAGGACTTCTCCCGGTACCGGGACTACCTGTACGGCCAGACGGAAGAGCTGCTGACGCAGTTCGGCAAGGTAGATCTGCTGTTCTATGACTTCTCCTTCCCGGGAGAGGGCGACCTGGCAGGCAAGGGCAAGGAGGACTGGGGCAGCGAGGCGCTCGTCCGCCGGATCCGCGAGCTGCAGCCGCATATTCTGCTCAATGACCGGCTGCAGGTCGGCGGCGATATTACGACCCCGGAGCAGTACATTCCGAAGGCCTGGGTGCAGGTGAACGGGAAGAGGGTCGTCTGGGAAACATGCCATACATTCAGCGGTTCCTGGGGCTATCACCGTGAGGAGTCTTCCTGGAAAAGCGTCGAGATGCTCGTCAAAATGCTGATCGATGTCGTCGCCAAGGGCGGCAATCTGCTCCTGAACGTGGGGCCGACCGGCCGCGGAGAGTTCGACGAACGGGCGGTCGACCGCCTGAAGGGCATCGGCGTGTGGATGCGCCGTCATAACCGGTCCATCTACGGGTGCACGCAGGCCCCCGAGTCGTTCCCCTGTCCTCCGGACTGCCGGCTGACGTACAATCCGCAGCTGAACCGGATGTATCTGCACGTCTACAGCTGGCCGTTCCGCAATATTCATCTGCCGGGCTTCGCCGGCAAGGTGGAGTATGCCCAGCTGCTCCACGATGCTTCGGAGATCCGCATGAAGGAAGGCTTCGTCCCAAGCGGCATCGAAGAAGGCGCCTTCCGCGAAGGCCGGGATGAGACGACGCTGACGCTGTCCATTCCCGTGAAGCAGCCGGACGTCGCCGTACCTGTAATTGAGCTGTTCTTAAAATGAGGACGCCAACGGTTCAGCACCGGATGGCGCAAGAGAAGGGAGCACCCGAGATGAGAGCGATGACCATCGCAATGGAGCCGGGAGCCGCGCCGCGCGTGGCCTATGGCGTACACAAGCTCCGGGAGGCGCTGGAAACCTGCGGGTACACCGTCCAAGTGGAGGAGGAATCCTGGACCTGGGACGGATACCGGGCGGTGCCGGGACCCAAGATCTATGCGGGGAACCGGAAGGAATCCCCGCTGCTGCAGGAGCTGGAGGCGCGGGATGTTCTCCTGTATCATACGACTGCGCCCGAGGAGGAAGGCTTCTATCTGGCCTCGCTGCCGGGAAGCTTGACGGCTGTAACGGGAGGGAACGACTCCGGGGTGCTGTACGGGTGCCTGGAGCTGGCACGCCAGGTATACGCCGCCGGTCGTCTGCCGGACGATCTGGCCGTCGGGGACGCCCCGCAGATGAAGCTGCGCGGACCTGCGATCGGCCTGCAGAAGACCACGGTCGAGCCGCCGAGGCTGACGTATGAGTATCCCGTGACGCCGGGCCGCTTCCCCTGGTTCTACGACCGGGAGCTGTGGACGGACTTCCTCGATATGATGCTCGAGGAACGCTGCAACGTCGTGTACCTGTGGAGCGGTCACCCATTCTCGTCCTTCGTGAAGCTCGACGATTATCCGGAAGCCCTCGAGGTGACGGAAGAGGAATTCAGGCTGAATACCGAGACGTTCCGCTGGATCACGGAGGAAGCGGACCGCCGGGGGATCTGGGTGGTGCTCAAATTCTACAATATCCACATCCCCCTGCCCTTCGCAGAGAAGCACGGGCTGAAGCAGCACCAGCCGAAGCCGCTGCCGATCACCTCCGATTACTACCGCAAGTCCATCGCCGCCTTCGTGAGCACCTATCCGAATGTCGGTCTGATGGTCTGTCTCGGGGAAGCATTGCAGGGACAGATCTACGGGGTGGAATGGTTCACGGAGACCATCATCGCCGGTCTGCTCGACGGTCTGGCGAAGTCGCAGGTAAAAGAAAAGCCGCCGATCATCCTCCGTTCGCATGCGATCGAGCCGATGAAGGTGATTGAAGCGGCCCTGCCGCTGTATCCCCGTCTGTTCACGGAAGCGAAGTACAACGGGGAGTCGCTGACGACCTATACTCCGAGAGGCAAATGGCAGGAGACGCACAACCGTCTCGGCTCGCTCGGGTCGATCCACATTGTGAATGTACATATTCTCGCCAATCTGGAACCGTTCCGCTTCGGCGCACCGGCGTTCATCCAGCGCTGCATGCAGGCGGCCCGGTACCGGCTCGGCTCGAACGGGCTGCACCTGTATCCGCTGTTCTTCTGGGATTGGCCGTATTCGCCGGACCAGGCGCAGCCCAGGCTGCGACAGCTCGACCGCGACTGGATCTGGTTCGCGGCCTGGTTCCGCTACGCGTGGAATGCCGACCGCGATCCCGAAGCCGAGCGCGCGTACTGGAGCGGGCAGCTCGCCAGGCGCTATGGCAGCCGGGAGGCAGGGGAAGCGGTGCTGGACGCCTATGAGGCGTCCGGGGCGTGCGCGCCGAAGCTGCTCCGGCGCTTCGGCATCACGGAAGGCAACCGCCAGACGATGAGTCTCGGCATGACGATGAGCCAGCTGACCAATCCGGAGCGGCATATGCCTTGGCCGGACCTGTGGGAGTCCCAATCTCCACAGGGGGAGCGGCTGGAGGCCTACGTCCAGAGGGAAGTCCGGGGCGAACCGCACGTCGGGGAGACGCCGCCGGAGATCCTGGAGGCATGCCTGCGGCATGCGGACGAAGCGGCGGACGCGATCGAACGCGCGCGGGCCCATGTGAACGGCAGCCATGAAGAATTCGAACGGCTGGCAGACGACGTCGCGGCCATCCGGCTGATGGTCCGATCCTATGCGTGCAAGGTGCGGGCAGCCATCCGGGTGCTGACCTACAAGCATACGGTGCAGGGCGATTACTTCCAGCGGCTGGATCTGCTCGAGTCGGCGGCGGGACTTCTGGAGGAAAGCCTGGCGTACTACCGCGAGCTGGCTGGGCTCACGGCCCGGACGTATACGTTTGCGAACAGCATGCAGACGCCCCAGCGCAAGGTGCCGGTCCGGGGCGGCCTCGAATACGGCCACTGGCAGGCCTGCCTGCCGATGTACGAAGCGGAGCTGGAGCACTTGCGCAGCCATCTTGGCGAGCTGAGGTCCGGGGTGCTGCCGGAGGCGCTCCGCACCCGGGAAGAGCCCATCACCGCCTACCGCGAGGCTCCTTTCACCCTGCTGACGAAGGAAGCCGAGGTGTACCGGGTCAGCAAGGAGGCCTGCGTCTTCACGGACGGCGATATTCATATCGTCGGCTGCGCGGAGGAGCTCGACGGGCTGACCGGCATCCGGTTCAGCCAGATGGCGGCCGGACGGGAGGGCGTG
The DNA here is from genome assembly GCF_027533645.1 of Paenibacillus caseinilyticus. GTDB lineage: Bacteria > Bacillota > Bacilli > Paenibacillales > NBRC-103111 > Paenibacillus_G > Paenibacillus_G caseinilyticus. The sequence continues at coordinate 284,486 of NZ_JAQAGY010000004.1, read as the reverse complement.
GCCCTGGAGCTCGAGCTTCCGCAGCCGGCGAAGGTGCTCATCGGCTATTTTAACTCGAAGGAGGAGCAATGGCTCCAGGTGCCGAGCCTCGAGGAGAATACGCATGCGGACGACCAGGGGGGCTACGCGCCGATCCTGCGCAAGGGCCTGCGGCTGTATGCGTATCCTTCGGTGAATGTCCACGCCTTCCGCTTCGGTGCGGGCCGTCATACGGTCGATCTGGGCAGAGGGGCGTTCCTCGTCCTCGGCGTGATCGCAGACGATCAAGTTCTCCGCCCGAGGGATGTCGAGCACAAGAATAATGGCGTCGATACGCTGGATTGGCTGTACGAGGCGTGAGGCTGGATGAGTGCGTCGGCAGTCCGGCAGTCCGTTAGGTCGTTAGATCGATAGCACGGCAATGACGATGGAAAAAAGCCGTAGAGGAGGGCACAGATGACAAGCCATCGATCGATCCTGTGGTACGAACAGCCGGCAGGCAGCTGGTTCGAGGCGCTGCCTGCCGGCAACGGCCGGCTCGGCGCCATGGTATTCGGCGGCACAGGGCGGGAGAGAATCGCCCTGAATGAGGATACGCTGTGGTCGGGCGAACCGAGGGACACCGTCCGGGAGGACGCGCATCTCCATCTCGATCCGGTAAGGAAGCTGATCTTCGAGGGCCGCCATGCGGAGGCGGAGGAGATCATCGAGCAGTACATGCAGGGACCGGACATCGAGTCTTACCTGCCGCTGGGGGATCTCGAGCTTCTCTTCGAGAAGGAAGGGGAGATGACGGACTACCGGCGGGAGCTCTGCCTGGACGAGGCGGTGATCCGCACGCAGTACAAGGAGGACGGGGCTCGCCATACCCGGGAGCTGTTCGTCTCGGCTGCCGATCAAGTGCTGGCGCTGCGGATCGACAGCGAGCAGCCGCTGAGCTTCACCGTCTCGCTGGGCAGCCCCCTGCAGCATGCCGTACGCCGGACGGGAAGCGGCGGGATGGCGCTCTCCGGCCGCTGCCCCGTGCAGGTGCTCCCGAATACGGTGCGCTCGTCCGAACCCGTCCGGTACGAGGACGGGCGCGGGATCGCCTTCGAGGCGGCTCTTCTCGTCACCGCCGAGAAGGGCCGGATCGAGTCCTCCGGCGGCCGGATCCGCGTGGTCTCCGGCCGGGGCGTCACGCTGCTGCTCGCAGCCGCGACTAGCTATGACGGCTTCGGCCGCGATCCGGCAGCCCCTTCGCTGGCTGGACGGCCGGGCGACCTGTGCGCGGAGCGGCTCCGGGAGGCGGCGGCGCTGGGCTACGACCGGCTGAAGGAGCGGCATGTCCAGGAGCATGCGGAGAAGTTCGGGCGCGTGTCGCTCGAACTCGGCGGAAGCGCCGCAGCCATTGGCGGCGCGGATGCCCTGCCGACCGACGCCCGCATCCGGGCCGTCGCCCAAGGCGCGGACGATCCCGGACTCGCGGCGCTGTTCTTCCAGTACGGCCGCTATCTGCTGCTCTCGAGCTCCCGGCCCGGCACGCAGCCGGCCAACCTGCAGGGCATCTGGAACGACAAGATACAGCCGCCCTGGTGCAGTTCCTGGACGGCGAACATCAACGTCCAGATGAACTACTGGCCTGCGGAAGCCGCCAACCTCGCCGAATGCCACGAGCCGCTGCTGCGGCTGGTGGACGACCTGCGGATTACCGGCCGCCGGGCCGCCTCTGTGCATTACCGGTGCCGGGGCTGGACCGCCCATCATAATATCGATCTGTGGCGGACGGCCACCCCGGTCGGCGGGTCGCCGAGCTGGGCGTTCTGGCCGATGGCCGGCGCCTGGCTCTGCGAGCACCTGTGGGAGCATTACGCCTTCAGCCAGGACGAAGCCGACCTGATCCGGGCCTACCCGGTAATGAAGGAAGCAGCGCTCTTCGGGCTGGATTGGCTCGTGGAAGGCCCGGACGGCTTCCTGGTGACCTGCCCGTCGACCTCGCCGGAGAATCATTTTCTTGACGGGAACGGCAGCAGAGGCTGCGTCACTTATGCCTCCACCATGGACATCGCGCTGCTGCGCAATCTGTTCAGCCGGTGCATCCAGGCCAGCCTGGAGCTGGGGAAGGATGAGAGCTTCCGGGAGCTGCTGGAGCAGACGCTCCGGCGGATGCCGCCTTACCGCATCGGCCGGCACGGCCAGCTGCAGGAGTGGGCCGAGGACTACGGGGAGGCGGAGCCGGGCCACCGCCACACGGCGCACCTCGCTGCGCTCCATCCGCTCGAAGAGATCACGCTGGAGGACGATCCGGAGCTGGCCGAAGCCTGCAGGAAGTCGCTCGAACGCCGGCTTGCCCACGGCGGAGCCCATACAGGGTGGAGCTGTGCCTGGATGATCTCCATGTGGGCCAGGCTGCGTGAGCCGGAAGCCGCTGACCGCTTCCTGAGCGAGCTGCTGGCGGGACTGCACCCGAACCTGACCAATGCGCACCGCCACCCGAAGGTGAAGATGGACATCTTCCAGATCGACGGCAACCTGGCAGGCACCTCCGGCATTCTCGAGCTGCTGCTGCAGAGCCACCGGGGAACGATCCGGCTGCTGCCTGCTCTGCCCGAGAAGTGGCGGCAGGGCCGGGTCCGGGGGCTCCGGGCCCGCGGGGGCTTCGAGATCGACATGGACTGGCAAGACGGCAGGCTGGGCCGTGCTTCGCTGGTTTCCCTGGCCGGCCGGACTTGCCGCTTGTCGACGGATGGGCCCGTCGTTATTACAGCTGCGGATGGGGCGGCTGTGGCCGTGGAGACGGAGGACGAATCAACCGTACGGTTCCCGACGGAAGCGAGAAGGCGGTATGAGATCAAGGCGGCGTCACCGGCCGGAGCTTCCGCACTTCCCCCCACAGCGTGCCAACCCGTGAGGGTTCCTGCCGCAACCCAACCCCCTGCGGCATATCAAGGAGGCGAACTGCAATGACCGCTAAGCTGCAAGTGATCCATCCCCGCAAGGAATATATCTTCGAAGACGAGCGGCCGTTCGCGAGCTGCCATGCGTCCACGATCGTGCTGCTGCCGGATGGCGGCGCTGTCGCCGCCTGGTTCGGCGGCTCGAAGGAAGGCGCCGGGGATGTGGCGATCTGGGCTGCACACCGCAGTGCGCAGAGCGGATGGACCGCTCCGCGTCAGGTGGCCGGCGAACCCGGAGTGCCGCATTGGAACCCGGTGCTCTTCCGCCGGGAAGACGGTACCCTCCTCCTCTACTACAAAACAGGTACACGCATCGAGCATTGGTCAACCTTCGTCATGGAGTCCAAGGATGACGGTCACACCTGGTCGGCTCCGGCAGTGCTCGTTCCCGGGGACCGGGGAGGCCGGGGGCCCGTCAAGAACAAGCCGGTCCGCCTGGCGGACGGTACCATCGCCGCTCCGGCTTCCCTGGAGCCGGCCTGGGATGCCTTTGTCGACCTCTCGCCGGACGGAGGGCGAACCTGGGTCCGAAGCGATGCCGTGCCGATGCCTGCGGACCGGAGCGCTTTTCTCGGCAAAGGGATCATCCAGCCGAGCCTGTGGGAATCGGAGCCGGGCTGCGTGCACATGCTTACCCGGAGCACGGCCGGCGCCGTCTACCGCAGCGACTCCGCCGATGGGGGACGCTCCTGGTGTCCGGCTTATGCCACCGCGCTGCCGAATAACAACAGCGGCCTCGACCTGGCGAAGCTCGCGGACGGCACGCTGGCGCTGGTCTGCAATCCGACCCGCCCCGAGCCCGGCAAGCTGAAGGGGCCCAGGTCCCCCCTGGTTCTGCTGCTCTCGCGGGATAACGGTCTGAGCTGGGAAGGGGAGACGGTGATCGACGAAGGGGAGAAGCAGTATTCGTATCCCGCGATCGTCGCGGAGGGCAGCAGGGTGCATGTGACCTATACGTGGCGAAGAGAACGCATCGCTTATTGGTATGCGGACCTCCTTTTGTAAAGAGTATGGCCTGTAAGCAGGATTGCCCTATAGATTGAGACGATAACCACCTCGGACCGATCATGTGGACATTTTATAATGAATGATAATAAAAACCTCAGGACAGAGAGTAGGGCGAGAGAACAATGATGTCAGGAGCTAGGCGGCTGGATGATGTGCTCCAGGCAGGGAAGAAATCGCTCCGCACGCTTCCGGGAGCACTCCTGCTCGGGTCCACCGGGGCCCGCCTGTGGGCGGATTATCTCGATCCCGTACCGGGATTTTCAGGCCGATTCGATTTTATTCACAAGGTGAACATTCCCCTGCTGTTTGCTGTACAGAGCAGCCTCATCTCAAGTTACGACCCGTGCCGGACCGTCTGGCGTCCGAGCCACCTGAGCATGGACTACGAAGGGAACCGGCTGGCTCTCAGCGAACGCAAATTCATCACCTGGGACGACTGCGCGGTGTCCTGCCAGACGTGGACGAACCGCAGCCGGGAAGAGCTGGTGCTGCGACTCGAAACCTACGGGGAGGCGTTCGGGCAGCGAGAGGGGGGCCGGCTGAGCGGATCGTTCTCCATCGAGCACTACAGCTTCACGATAGACGGCACCATAGCCGTCAGCGATCCGCAGCTGCTGGATGGTCTCCGGGTGCCCCCCGGAGAGTCCCGTTCCTTGGTCATTGCCGCCGCCTTCGGGATCCAAGGAGCAGATGACATCCGCACGCTCTCTGAGCGCGCCGCCTCTTACGCGGAGAGCGGCAGGACAGCGGATGAAGTTCTGGAAGCCCAGCAGAACGAATACGAAGCCTGGTTCAGCCATACGCCAAGCTTCGCCAGCAGCGAGGAATTGCTGGACCGCACTTGGAGCTACCGCTGGTTCCTGCTCCGCCACAATCTGGCGGATCCGAAGTACGGCAACTTGAGACACCCGCTCTTCTATGAGGGGAGGTCTCACAAGAAGAGCAAGACGCCCTTCGGCAAAGGGGGCTGGGAATTCAGCAAGCTCATTAACTTGTCCGTTCCCCTCCATACGATGGACGCGAGGTGGCACCATGACCCCGCCTATGCGCTCGGCGCATACCGTAATATGCAGGCTTCGCCTGGGGAAGACGGCATGCTCAGCTGCCTGACGGTGGACACGGTGATGCATTCCTTCGCGAACTTCGGAGGCTGGGCGGCGTATCAGCTGTTCCTGGTGCACCCGGACAAAGAAGCGGCAGCAGAGCTGCTGCCCGCGCTGAAACGGAATTCCGAGGCCTGGTGCAAGGTATACGCGAATGAGCGGGATGCCCTGATGATCGAATACAAGCATACGCGTACAGGCAAGGAATACCAACCGAGCTACTGGTATTTTCACGACTACCCGAGGAATCCCAAGGACAAATCAACGTATACGCCGCTGAAGCGGGTGGACCGGACGGTATATCACTATCTGAATCTGCTCGGCATTGCAGGCCTCGGCGAAGCGCTTGGCGACCAGGAGGCGGAGCATTACCGGGAGCGGGCGGAGGCGGTCAAGGCCGGCGTGCTGGACAAAATGTGGGACGAAGCCACGCAGTTCTTCTACGACCTGCATCATGAAACCGACGAGAAGGCGTTCGTCAAAAATATCGTCGGCTTCTACCCCAGCTGGGCTCAGATGCTCGATGAGCGCCACGACGGCTTAATGGGGCACCTGTTCGATGAGCGGGAGTTCGCTACGCGCTGCCCGTTCCCCTCCGTCTCGGCCGACTGTCCGGCCTATGCCAAGGAAGGCGGCTGGATGGGGCATTTCGTCAAGGGACGCAACGGCTGCGTATGGGACGGACCGACCTGGCCGTATACGAATTCGATTGCCCTGGACGCGCTGGCCAAGGAGAGCAGGCGCAGAGGCCACCGCTATGACCGGGAGTTCGGCCATTATCTCCGGGAATACGCATTCCTCCATTATCAGCAGCGCGACCTGAACCGTCCGGGACTCGTCGAGCACTACAACAGCGACACCGGCGAAGCCCTGAGCGACGAACAGGAATACAACCATTCGTATTTTATCGACCTCGTCGTCTCCCACGTCGCCGGCTTGTCCGTCGGACGGGAGGGGATCGTACTCGATCCGCTGGACATCGGGCTGGACTGGTTTGACCTCGACCGCGTGAAGACGGCCGGCTCCATGCTGAGAATCACCTACCGCCGTCCCGGAACGCCTTGGCTGGCGCCGGAGATGCCGGAGATCGAAGAAGGCTTCCGGGTCTATGCCGACGGCAGACTCGTATTCTCGGACTCTGGGCTGACGGAGACGGAGCTGAGCTGGGAGAAGCTGCGGCAGGATGGAACGGACGGAACAAATACCAAGCAGGGAGTGCTGCACATATGACCCGATTTAACGGAATGGTTACGGAACATGAGGCCGATCCAAGGATACGGGAAGCGTTCTTGCCCGTGCTTCATCCGAATGACAGCCATGCGGCCAATCTGCTAGCTCTGGATAACGGAGATTTGCTCTGCACCTGGTTCACGGGCAGCGGAGAGGGCAACCCGGATACGAATGTCGTCCTCTCGAGGCTGCCGGCCGGCTCGGACCAGTGGACCGCACCCGAGCTGCTGTCCTCAGACCCGGAACGCTCCGAGCAGAATCCGGTTCTGTTCCAGGCACCGGACGGCAGATTGTGGCTGCTGCATACCTCGAATGAACCCCACAACCAGAAGACCTCGCGCATTGTCACCCGCCTCTCGGGGGACCGCGGGCTGACCTGGGGCCCGGCCGAAGTAATCACGGACCGGCCCGGAATCTTCCTGCGCCATCCGCCGGTGGTGACCGGGAACGGGGATTGGGTGCTGCCTGCTTATTACTGCCGGCTCGACGGACATTACAGCGTGGTGCTCCGCAGCACCGACCAGGGCCGAACCTGGACGGAGACGGAAGTGCCGGACAGCATCCACCGGGTGCAGATGAACATCATTCCCCGCAGCGACGGATCGCTCCTGGCCATGTTCCGCAGCCGGCAGGCCGACCGGATCTACATGAGCGAATCGACGGACGAAGGACGCACATGGAGCCCGCCGGTCAAGAGCCCGCTCGCGAATAACAATTCCTCCACGCAGTGGGCCAAGTTAGCCGACGGCCGTATAGCGCTCATCTACAATGACTCGACGATGGAGCGCGACCAGTTCCGCTGGGTACAGCGGAAAGGGGAGACCCGCAAGAAACCGCTGCGCACGCCGCTCACCCTGTCCATCTCCGAGGACGGCGGCCGTTCCTGGCCCCATACACGCAACGTTCAGATGGCGGATCTGGAGTACAAGGAGTCGGAGGTCGGCTACTCCTATCCTTCGATTATCGCACCCGGAGACGGGCGGCTGCATATCGCCTTCTCTTATCTGCGCAAGGGAATCAAATATGTGTGCGTTCCTGAGAATTGGTTAGTTGAAAGCTGAGAGAAGAGAAAGAAGAGAAAAGAAAAGAAAAGAAAAGAAAAGAAAAGAAAAGAAAAGAAAAGTCGAAAGGCTTGGCGAATGCCCTGCAGCCTGCCAGCCGATTCTACGATCTTGCAGCTGCTGTCGAAACGAGTGCTAACCGATAGCTCTTGGATAACTTTGCATGATTCTACGGGGGAATACAGGCTTTTCGGCCGCCGGCGGACATACGGTTTGCCGGCAGCCGAAAAGGTTGGCCCGAGTACCGCAGGTTCTGCACTACACAAGAACGGTATGGGGATCAACCAATACGATTTGGGTGTCGAAAAACGGATTCGTTGATTGATATGAATGCGTTTTCATGTCATATTGGGGTACATCATTTCCACCAGAATACAGCCGGGAATCGGATCGTCGGGAAGGGTGTCGAAATGCAAACTTTACCTGGGGTGATGGTCATGACCGGGAGAATCGGACATTTAAGCGGAGACATGTTTTTTGAAGAAAATTTGGATATTTTCGTCAACAGGGAGCTCGAATCGTTTACGCTTTCCCAGCATACGCACGATTTTATTGAAATTTGCTTTGTCGGCGAAGGCTGCGGCTACCATTACATTGAGGACCGGGTTCTCCCCGTGAAGCAGGGGGATCTGTTCGTCATCCCTATGGGCACCTCGCATGTGTTCAGACCGTCCTCGCCGACGCAGGACAAGATGCTCGTTATTTATAACTGCATCTTCCGCAGCTCCCTGCTGGATCGCTGGAAGGGGATGCTGCAGGAGCACTCCCAGACCTGCAACGCCATCTATCATCCTGCTGCACTTTCGGTCCCCTGGCTCCACATTCAGGACAAGTATGACACCTTCCAGACGCTCATCGGCTCGATGCACAGTGAATACCTGAAGCGCAGCACCGGGTTCGACACCGTTCTCACCGCTCTGCTGATTCAGATGTTGGTCATGCTTCAGCGCTTCGAGCAGCAGAGCGAGGCGGAGCCCGTTCCCTCACGGATGCTCGAGGAGGTTGTCCATTTCATCAAATCGAACTATACGCAGAATGTGACGGTACAGCATGTGGCGGATTACTTCTTCCTCAGCGCCAGCCATTTCCAGCGGTTGTTCAAGAAATCGACGGGGGTGTCGTTCACGCAGTATCTTCAGAATGTACGGATCCAAAAGTGCTGCGAGCTGCTCAAAACCACCGACATTCCGATCTACCAGATCGCAAACCAGGTCGGCTACCAGGACATGAAGTTCTTTCATGCGCTGTTCCGCAAAAAAACAGGCGTCACGCCAAGACAGTACCGGCAGAACTTCCAGGAGATCGAAGAGAATGCGAGCTCGATGTAACCGAGCTCGATGTAACTGAGCTCTATAGAGAACGGAAGTAGAGACTTAGGGAGAGAACGGCATACCCTAATAATTCAACCGTTAGAGAGGACTTGAAACGCCTGCCGTCCCGTTTGGGCGAGAAGGCGTTTATCTTCTTTTCATAGCAAACCCGGTGTCCGTCAAGGCGGCTGCCAAGAGAGGAGATCTGACCCATGTGGAATCCCGACGAATATTTGGAGGAAGCCTACCAGGCGGCATGCCGGCAGAACGCCGTATCACGTGCCCTGCCGTGGGGAGAGCGCCGGAGCGGCGTGCATCGCGCCCTGCTGGAAGCGCTCGGCACCATGCCGGCATCGGACGCTCCACTGCAGCCGGAAGTCATCGGGGTGTGGGAGCTGGAGGTGGGACGGCTCGAACGCGCCGTCTACACGACGCATGCTGGTCTGCGTGTGCCGGCCTATGTGCTCGTGCCCAAGGGCCTGAAGGGCCGGGCGCCTGCCGTCCTAGTCTGGCACGGCCATGGCATCGGCAGCCGGGAGCTCGTCGGAGGAGGGGCGGACGGCACGCCGGAAGAAGTGCCTGCCGGCGGCAGGCAGCCTGTGGCCATGCAGCTCGCAGAGCGCGGGCTGATCGTCATCGCCCCGGAGATTATCGGCTTCGGGGACCGCAGGCTTGCCGCCGACCTGCCGAAGGAGCCCCGCACGACCAGCTCCTGCTTCGCACTGGCCTCCCGGCTGCTGATGTGCGGACAGACGCTGGCCGGTCTGCGTGTATTCGAGGCGGGACGGGCGCTGGATTACACAGCTGGACGGGAGGATGTCGATCCGCAGCGGATCGGCTGTATGGGGTTCTCGGGCGGCGGGCTCATCGCCGCCTTCTCCGCAGGGCTGGACGATCGTCTGAAGGCGGCCCTGCTGTGCGGCTTCACGAATACGTTCGCCGGCAGCCTGTGGAAGCGGACCCACTGCATCGACAATTATTTGCCAGGGATCCTGCAGAAGGCGGAGCTGCCCGAGCTGATCGGATTGATCGCACCACGGGCGCTGTTCGTGGAATCCGGAGAGCACGACGGGCTGTTTCCTGCGGGTGCCTTCAGGGAGGCGGCAGCAGTCCTGGAGACCCTCTACCGGGAAGAAGGGGTGGCTGAACGGTTCAGCTCCGATCTGTTCCCCGGCAAGCACGAGATATCCGGCCGGCATTCGTTCGGCTGGCTGGCACAGCAGCTGCTGCACCATACCTAAAGCGCAATGCCCCTATAGAGTAAGCCCCCACCGCCTATAATCGTCTCACGGGCAGACGATATAATGAAGGTCATTCAGGGTGTATGTAACCGTTCACATTAAAGATAGAACCAAGAGCAGAGAGTTTTGAGGGAGGTGCGGAAGTGGGAAGAATCCTGTTAAAACAGATTGAAAAGCGCTTCGGCAAGGAGCGGGGCTATGCGGTCAAGGATTTTAACCTGGAGATCAAGGACGGCGAATTCCTCGTGATGGTCGGACCTTCAGGCTGCGGCAAATCGACTACGCTGCGGATGATTGCGGGGCTCGAGGACATCTCCTCGGGCGAGCTGTATATCGGCGACCGGCTGGTGAACCATCTGCCGCCGAAGGACCGGGATATCGCTATGGTCTTCCAGAACTATGCCTTGTATCCGAACATGAGCGTCTTCGAGAATATCGCCTTCGGCCTGCGGCTGCGCAAATCGCCCAAGCATGAGATCGAGCAGTCGGTGAAGCGGACCTCCCGGACGCTGGAGATCGAGCCGTTCCTGGAGCGTAAGCCGAGGCAGCTGTCCGGGGGCCAGCGGCAGCGTGTCGCGCTGGGCAGGGCGATCGTGCGTAATCCGGAAGTCTTCCTGATGGATGAGCCGCTCTCCAACCTGGACGCGAAGCTGAGGGTGCAGATGCGCACGGAGATCATCTCGCTGCACAAGCAGCTTGGCGTAACGATGGTCTACGTCACGCATGACCAGGTAGAGGCCATGACGATGGGCCACCGTATCGTCGTCATGAAGGACGGCCTGATCCAGCAGGTCGACACCCCGCAGCGAATCTACAACCATCCGGCCAACATGTTCGTCGCGGGCTTCATCGGCTCGCCCCCGATCAACTTCCTGGAGGGCAAGCTGCTGGAAGCGCCGGACGGCGGACTGGAATTCCATACGAAGCAGTATTATCTTCGCATTCCCGCCCAGGCCTCGGAACGGCTCAAGGAGAAGAAGAAGGTGAACCGTACCGTGTTCCTCGGCATCCGCAGCGAGCATATCGGGGTCGCCGCTTATGGGGACGGGATGCAGCCGCAAGACGGCATGACCGGGGTTCACAAATTCGGCGAGCTTATGGGTGCAGACCGCTATGTGTATGCCGATATCGGAGCCTCGAAGCTGCTCATAGCCCGCACGCCGTCTGACCTGGATTTCGCCGATGAGGAGAAGGTCACGCTGACCCTTAATATGCAGAAGGCGATCTTCTTCGACGGCGAGACGGAAGAGAATATCCTTGATTAACAGCAAAGGCGGAGGGATGGAGTTGAAAGCGTTACGTCGATTACGGGCCGGGCTGGCCGCCCTGCTTGCCGCTGCCCTCACGCTGGTCACCGTCCTGTACGGATCGCCCGAGCCCGCAGGGGCAGCGGAGTCGCCCGCTCCCAAGCAGACAGCAGGCGAAGCGGAAGAAGGGGGCGGCCTCACCGGCCGGAATGATCCGTATTACATGGAAGTGCTGGAGCGCTGGAAGAAGGAGGGGGCATCCGCCGATCATGGAACGCAGATTGTGATCCCCGGCTCCCAAATCGCGGGCCGCTCCGGCGGGGCGAAGGTTGCGGTCGGCTCCTACCAGGGCAAGGACAATGTGCTGATCTGGAGTGCGGGGCGAGCCGAGTGGATCGAATATGAGCTGGATGTGCAGCAGGGGGGACTCTACACCCTGACAATGTCCTATCACCCGTTCGTCGATTCGAAGAACCGCAAGCCGATTGCGCTCAATATTACGGTCGACGGGGCGAATCCGTTCCTCGAAGCGAAGTCGATCGAGCTGTACCGCCACTGGAAGGATAAGCTTCCGATCCGGACGGACGACCGCGGAGACGAGATCCGGCCGGTGGCCGAGGATATCTCCGGCTGGGAGACCTGGGAGCTGCGCGACAAGGCGGGCGCTTATGAGGACGCGCTTCAGTGGTACCTGACCCCAGGGAAGCATAAGCTCCGCCTGATCGGAAGCGACCCCCTGGCCTTGGAATCGATCCTGCTACAGGCGCCCGCGAAGACAGGGGCTTATGAAGCCGTGAGGGGAAGCCAGCCGGCAACAGGAGCGGTCAAGGCGGAGCCGGTGGCCTTTGAAGCGGAGCGGGTGCTGTGGAAGAGCGATTCCTCGCTGTCGCTTGCCTATGACAACGATATTGCCAATACCCCTTATGTCCAGGGGAAAATCACCTACAATACGATCAACGGCGAGAGGTGGAACGCCGGGAATCAGGAGATCACCTGGAGCTTCGAAGCGCCGGAGACCGGCTACTACCACATTGCGATGCGGGCCCAGCAGGGCTTCGTGTCGAACCGCTCCTCGTTCCGCACCATCCTCGTCAACGGCAAGGTTCCCTTCTCTGAGCTGAAGGCATACCGGTTCCTGTACCACTCCGGCTGGCAGGGGTTAGCCCTGGCGGACGAGCAGGAGCGGCCCTATGAATTCTACCTGGAGAAGGGTGCCAACACAATCTCCATGCGGGTCACGCATGCCCCGCTGAAGCCGCTCGCCATCGAGCTCGAAGAGGTGATCGGAGAGCTGCGGAAGCTTTTCGCGGATGTAAGAGCACTGACCGGCGGCGTAGATGACAAGAACCGAACCTGGGACATGGACCGCGATCTGCCGGGCTTCGTCGACGGACTCCGGGCCACCGGGGACCGGATCGACGCGATCCGGGAGAAGCTGACCGCGGTCAACGGCCGGCCGGACTCCGTATCGCAGGGGCTCGTGACCGCACGCAAGGATATCGACGCGATGCTGGAGGATGCCGATGAGATCCCGTATGATCCGGGACGCTTGGTTGAGATCCAAGGCAAGGTCGCGGACCAGATCGAGGCGCTGAGCTCTCAGCCGCTCCAGCTCGACCGGCTGTTCGTCGTGCCCGCCGGACAGCCGCTGCCGAAGATGGTGGCGTCGGCGGGAGAGAAGTTCTGGGGCGGATTCGCCAACTTCTTCGATTCGTTCAAGGCCAAGGGCAAGTGGAGCGAAGACGACGGGGAGGCGCTCGACGTCTGGATGTTCCGGGGGCGGGATTATGTGAACCTGCTGCAGGGTCTGGTGGATGAGCAGTTCACGCCGCAGACCGGTATCAAGGTCAAGGTGAATCTGCTCAAGGATGAGAAGCAGCTCGTGCTGATGAACGCAGCGGGCATCGCTCCGGATGTGGCTCTCGGCATGCCCCAGGATATTCCGTTCGACTATGCGATCCGGGGCGGGATCTACAACCTGAAGCAGTTCCCCGACTTCGACACCTACTTCAAGCGGTTCGCGCCCGGCTCGTGGACCCCGTTCTACTATGACGGGGGATATTACGGCGTACCCGAGACCCAGTCGTTCCAGATGATGTACTACCGCAAAGATATTCTGGACAGTCTCGGCCTCCAGGTGCCGGACACCTGGGAGGATCTGTACCGCTTGCTGCCAGTGCTGCAGCAGAACGGGATGAACTTTACGCCGGTCGAACACAATGCGTTCATGCAGATGCACGGCGCGGAGTATTATACGCCGGATGGCACGAAGACCGGACTCGGCTCGGACAAAAGCTACGAAGCGTTCAAGCAGTGGACCGACCTGCAGAACAAATTCGCCGTAGACCAGCGGATGGACAGCTTCTACCAGCATTTCCGCGAAGGCTCGTACCCCATCGGGATCGCGGATATCAACACGTATATCCAGCTGACGGTAGCCGCTCCGGAGCTCAACGGCTTGTGGGGGCTTGCTCCCGTGCCCGGCGTCCGGCAGGCCGACGGCCAGGTGGCGCGGTGGCTCGGAGGCAGCATGCAGTCCTCGGTCATCATGAAGAATGCGAAGCGGCCGGCGGAAGGCTGGGAATTCATCAAGTGGTGGACCTCCGCCGCCGTGCAGGAGCGATTCGGCACGGATCTCGAGACACTGAACGGCGTGACCTTCCGCTGGAACACCTCGAATATCGAAGCCTTCACGAAGATGCCGTGGAGGGATGATGATCTGGCGGCCATTATGCAGCAGTGGAAGTGGTTCCGCGAGATCCCGAACGTGCCCGGCAGCTACTTCATGGAGCGGGAACTGCGCAATGCATGGACACGAACCGTCATCGGAGGCATGAACTACCGGACTTCGCTCGAGACGGCCGTGAAGGAAGTCGACCGCGAGATCCGGCGGAAGGTCCAGGAGTTCGGATTCATTGAGGCGGACGGAACCGTCATCCGCAGGATGAACCTGCCGTCCATCACGAAGCCATGGGAAGGAGTGGAGCCGTATGTCCAAAAGTGAACTGATCGTGCAGCCGCCCGGGCTGAGTCTCGGGCAGCGGCGCAAAGGCAGGCTGGCGACGGCTCTGCAGACGCTGTGGTCGTACCGCGTGTCCTATTTGTTCATCGCCCCGTTCATGATCTGTTTCATCCTGTTTATTCTGCTGCCGGTGATCGCCGCCGTGGTGCTCAGCTTCACCCATTACAATTCCATTGAACCTCCGCGCTTCGTCGGCTGGGATAACTTCCGTTATATGCTGACACAGGACCTCATCCTGATGAAGTATGCGCTGCCCAATACGCTGACCTTCGCGCTGATTGTGGGGCCTGGCGGCTATGTGTGCGCGTTCCTGCTCGCATGGCTGATCTCGATCCTGCCCGCCACGTTCCGCAAGTGGTTCACGCTGGCGATGTATACGCCGTCGCTGGCCTCGCTCGTGGCCATGAGCATTATCTGGACACCGCTGTTCTCCAGCGACCGGATCGGGTATCTGAACCACTTTCTGCTGAACCTGAATCTGATCAGCGAGCCCGTGCCGTGGGTCACGAGTAAGGAGCATCTCATGTCGTCCATGGTGGTCGTTACTTTATGGAAGAGCATGGGCATCGGCTTCCTCGGCATGCTGGCCGGACTGCTCAACGTCAACCCGGAGATGTATGAGGCCGGCAAGCTGGACGGCATCCGCAGCCGGCTGGAGGAGATCTGGTATATCACCATCCCGGCAACGAAGCCGCAGATGCTGTTCGGCGCCGTCATGGCGGTCGTGGGCGCCGTACAGATCAGCGAGATCGGCACCGTGCTCTCCGGCATGAACCCGACACCCGAATATGCGGCCCATATGATCACCACGCATACCGACGATTATGCGTTCACCCGCTTCGAGCTTGGCTACGCCACGGCGCTGACGGTGTGTCTGCTGACGATCGTTTACCTCGCACAGAAGCTGTGCTGGAAGCTGTTCGGTACGAAGGAGGACGAATAACATGAATTTCGCGGCCAAATTGCGCGGATGGATCCCCTGGCGAAGGCGCTCGAAGCTCGGGCGCTGGAGCCCGGCCGAGAAGGTGGCGTTCGTGGTGCTCGCGCTCATCAGCATCTTCATGATGCTGCCGATCGTGTATATTTTCAACCACGCGTTCAAGCCGTACCAGGAGCTGTTCGTGTACCCGCCGAACATCCTCGTGCGCGACCCTTCCATCCAGAGCTTCATCGAGCTGCTGGCTTCGACGAAGACGACGGCTGTTCCGGTGACCCGGTATATGTTCAACAGCTTCGTCGTCACGGGGCTGTCCGTTACGCTCATTACGCTGTTCAGCGCCATGTGCGCCTATGCCATCTCCAAGCACCAGTTTCCCGGACATAAGGCGGTCTTCGCGACCATCCTGCTGACCCTCGTTTTTGTCCCGGAAACTGTGGCCATTCCCAAATACCTGGTGGTCAGCCAGCTCGGTATCTTCAATACGTATTGGGGGCATGTACTGCCGCTCGTGGCCGTCCCCACCGGGGTCTTCCTGATGAAGCAGTTCATCGATCAAGTGCCGGGCGAGCTGCTGGATTCCGCGAAGATGGACGGGGCGAAGGAGTGGACGCTCTTCCTGCGTATCATTATCCCGGTCGTACTGCCGGCGATCGCGACCATCGGCATTATCGCGTTCCAGAGCGCATGGCAGAATACAGAAACCTCGATCTCCTACATGCAGGATGAAGAGATGCGGACCTTCCCGTTCTACGTGGAGACACTGACCAGCGGCATGGCCAACAGTGTGGCTAGGCAGGGCGCGCTGGCTGCGGCGACGCTGCTGCTGTTCCTGCCCAACCTGATTATCTTCCTCGCCTTCCAGAGCAAAGTCATCGCCACGATGGCGCATTCGGGGATCAAATGATGGAGAGGAGAACGATTGGCGTGAACAGAGCAGGAACCGCTGTGGCTGACGGCCGGGAGACGATAGAGCAGTGGGACCGGTTCGAGCTGGTTCTGGAGGGCCCGCAGGAAGGCAATCCGTTCCAGGACATCCGCTTGTCGGCCCGGTTCCAGTACCGGAACCTGACGATGGAGCCGGAAGGCTTCTATGACGGGAACGGAGTCTACCGGGTACGCTTCATGCCGGACCGGCCGGGCGTTTGGCGGTATGTGACGCATAGTAATTGTCCGGAGCTGGACGGTCACCGGGGCGAGTTCGTCTGTGCGGATCCGGGGGAAGGCAACCATGGCCCGGTCCGGGTGAAGGGCCGGTACGGCTTCGCCTATGAGGACGGGACGCCGTATATGCCGTTCGGCACCACCTGTTATCACTGGACGCACGGGGGGAATACGGAGCAGGAGGAGCTGACCTTGCAGTCGCTGGCAGGTTCCCCCTTCAATAAGGTGAGAATGTGTCTGCTGCCGACCCGGGATATGCAGCCTCCGCTGGAGACGGTCTTTGCCGGCTCCTCCCCGGAGGATCTCGACCGGACACGGTATAATCCTGCTTTTTTTCAGCATCTCGAACATCGTCTTGACGACCTGCTGAAGCTGGGGATCGAGGCGGACCTCGTTCTTTTCCATCCGTATGACAAAGGGTGGTGGGGCGTCGACAACATGGATGCGCTCCAGGACGAGATGTATCTGCGGTACTGCATCGCAAGGCTCGGCTCCTACCGCCACGTGTGGTGGTCGCTGTGCAACGAGTTCGACTTCAACAAATATAAGACGGTGGGGGACTGGGACCGGCTGCTGCAGCTCACCCAGCGGTTTGACCCGTACCAGCACCTGCGCTCGATCCACAACGGGACGAAGATGTACAAATCCTCCAGTCTGTATGACTTCACGAAGCCCTGGATCACGCACCAGAGCATTCAGCACTGGGATGCGGAGCTGACGACGGGGTGGCGAGAGACGGCGGCGAAACCGATCGTTATCGACGAAATCTCCTACGAGGGCAACAGCTCGCGGCGCTGGGGGAATATTTCGGGACAGGAGCTCGTACACCGGTTCTGGGAAGGGGTGAGCCGGGGCGGCTTCGTCGGGCACGGGGAATCGTTCGTTGACCGGGAGACCCGGGCGTGGATCTCCACCGGAGGGCGCCTGTATGGGGAAAGCGTACCCCGGATCGCCTTCCTGAGGCGCATCCTGGAAGAGGCCCCGCCGGAGTGGATCGAGGCGCTGGGCGAAGGAAGCTGGCGCCTGTTGTACTTCGGCCGGCGGCAGCCCGGCAGTCATTGGCTGGAGCTGCCGCCGGAGGGAGCTTATCAGGTGGACCTGATCGATACTTGGGACATGACGATTCAGCCCCTCCCGGGCTTGTACAGCGGGCGGTGTCGAATCGGACTGCCCGGCCGGCCTCAGCTGGCTCTGCGCGTACGGCCTGCAGAAACGGCTTTGGAAGGAGGGGGAAGTTGATGACGGTGGAGTCGATCGTGGAACGCTGGGGGCTGTTCGAGCTGCTCCTGCAGGCCCCGGAGGAGGGGAATCCTTACGTGGATGTAACCCTGTCGGCGAGCTTCTCCTGCGGTAGTGAGTTCGGGGAAGTCGAAGGCTTCTATGACGGTGACGGGATCTGCCGGATCCGGTTCATGCCGCAGGTGGAAGGCACATGGACGTACCGGACGCAGAGCAGCGTACCAGCGCTGGACGGCCTGACCGGGCAGTTCGTCTGTGCCGCCCCGTCTGCAGGGAACCGTGGCCCGGTAAGGGTGCGGGGAGAGGCCCACTTCGCTTATGCGGACGGCACAAGGTTCATCCCCGTAGGCACCGTCTGCAGCCAGTGGCACCTGCAGAGCGAAGCGCGCCGGCAGGAGACGTTGGAGGCGCTTCGGCACTCCCCGTACAACAAGGTGCGGATGACTGTCCTTCCGCTGGCTGATGAAGCGCCGGAAGGCCTGCCGGAGCCGTTCGAACGGCATACGGACGGCCGGCTGGACGGCAGCCGTTTGTGTCCGGAATATTTCCAGACGCTGGAGCAGCGGATCAGCGAGCTCTCGGCGCTTCACATCGAGGCGGAGCTTGTGCTGCTGCGTCCGGATGTCTTCGGGGCTGGGGAACGCAGCAGAGAAGACGAGGAACGCTATGTCCGGTACTGTGCGGCCCGCTTCGGTGCCTATCGGTCGGTCTGGTGGTCAGCAACCGAAGATACAGGAGGCTTCGCCGGCCGGACGCCGGGCGACTGGAACCGGCTGCTCCGCCTGATCGCAGAGCAGGACGGCGGACGGCATCTGCGTTCGGTCCGGAGCCGGCCGGGCGAGGCGGACTTCGGCTCGCCCTGGGCGACGCACGTGAGCCTGGAGACGCCGGACGTCAAGGCGGCTTCGGATTATACCCGGGCGTACGCCAAGCCGGTGTTGATCGAGGGCGCCGGATATGAGGGCAACCTCGACCATCCCGAAGCAAGCCTGACGCCTGAAGAGATGACAAGCCGCCTGTGGGAAGGCGCGGTTCGCGGAGGCTATGTAAGCTGCAGCGAAGCGTATGCGGAGAAGGATGGGGATCTGCTCTGGTCCAAGCACGGAGGGAGCTTCCTGGGGAAGAGCACCGCCCGTGCGGCTTTCCTCCGGCAGATGCTGGAGGAGCTGCCGGAGGGCATGCGTTACAACAGCGACCGGTATGATGCCGCTACGCTGGAGATCCGGGGGGAGTGCTATCTGCAGTACTTCGGCCCGCACCGCTTCGCGTTCCGGGGCTTCGAGCTGCCGGAAGGCCGCTATACCGTGGATCTGATCGATACTTGGCAGATGACGGTGGAACCGCTTCCCGGCGACTATGAGGGACGCTTTCGGATCGACCTGCCGATAAAGGAATATTTGGCCCTGCGCATTCGCAAATTACCCGGAGCCCTGAGCGGACCGGCGGAGGAGGAACGAGATGGAACAACGGAGAGCATCCAAGCATGACAGACTGTGGTACGAGAAGCCGGCGCGCGCCTGGACCGAAGCGCTGCCGGTCGGCAACGGCAGGCTGGGCGCCATGGTATTCGGCAAGGTGAACCAGGAGCGCCTGCAGATCAATGAGGATTCCGTCTGGTACGGCGGTCCGCTGAACGGGGACAATCCCGACGGGAGGAAATACCTGCCCGAAGTGCGGCGCCTGCTGCTCAAGGGAAAGCAGCTGGAAGCGGAAGAGGCGGCACAGATGGGACTGATGTCGATCCCCAAATCCATGCGTCCTTATCAGCCGCTCGGCGATCTTCATATTTACCATGACGGCGAGAAGAAAATGATCTCGAACTACTACCGCGACCTGGACATCGAGGAGGGCATCGCGCATGTGGGCTACTGCCTCAATGAAGTCAGGCACGAACGCGAAGTCTTCTCCAGCGCGGTCGACGGCGTGCTCGTCGTCCGCATTACCTGCGGGCCGGAAGCCAAGCTTAATCTTCGGATGAATGTGAGCCGCAGGCCGTTCGACGAAGGCACGCAGCAGCTTGCCCACGATACGATCGCCATGTGCGGGGATAACGGGAAGAATGGCGTGTCTTACTGCATGGCCGTCAAGGCGGTGCCCGAAGGCGGCTGGGTCAATGCCTTCGGCGATTTCCTGGCTGTCCGGGACGCAGACGCTGTCACGCTCTACATCGCGGGAGGCACGTCGTTCCGCTCGGAGGATCCGCAGGCCGAATGTGTACGCCAGCTTGAGGCGGCGGAGCGCAAGGGCTATGATGCGGTGAAGCGGGAGCATATCGCAGACCATCTCTCCCTCTACCGCCGGGTGAAGCTCGATCTCGGACAGGAGCCTGTGCAGGGACCGGACCCGTCGCTGCTGCCGACCGATGCGAGGCTCCTGCGCTTCAAGGAGGGCGGAGAAGATCCGGGATTGTTCCAGCTGTATTTTCAATTCGGACGGTATCTGATGATGGCCAGCTCGCGGCCAGGTTCGAATCCGGCCAACCTGCAGGGGATCTGGAACGAGAGCTTCACCCCGCCCTGGGAGTCCAAGTATACGATCAACATTAATACGGAGATGAACTACTGGCCGGCCGAGAGCTGCAATCTGCCCGAGTGCCATGAGCCGCTGTTCGATCTCATCGACCGGATGCGGCCGAATGGCCGCAAAACCGCAGAGCAGCTGTACGGCTGCCGGGGTTTCGTCGCCCACCACAACACCGATATGTGGGGCTCGACCCAGGTGGAAGGCAATTATATGCCGGGCTCGATCTGGCCGATGGGCGCCGCCTGGCTGTCGCTGCACCTGTGGGAGCATTACCGGTTCGGCCTGGAGGAGCCGTTCCTGCGGGAGAGGGCTTATCCGATTATGAAGGAAGCGGCGGAGTTCTTCCTCGATTATTTGTTCGAGGACAAGGAGGGGCGCCTCGTCACCGGGCCATCCACCTCTCCCGAGAACAAATTCATCGGCCCGGACGGGAGTGTGGGCACGCTGACCATCGGACCTTCGATGGACATCCAGATCGTGTACTCGCTGCTCCGCGCATGCGCTGACGCTGCGGGCATCCTGAGAACCGACGATCTCCTGCGCGCCAAGTGGGAAGAGGTGCTGCGCCGGCTGCCCCAGCCGCAGATCGGCAGGCACGGCCAGCTGCAGGAGTGGACGGGCGACTGGGATGAGGTGCATCCGGGCCACCGGCATATCTCCCATCTGTTCGCTCTGCATCCCGGCGAAATCATCCATGTGCGCCATACGCCCGAGTGGGCGCAGGCCGCCAAGGTCACGCTGGAGCGCCGGCTCGAGAACGGGGGCGGTCACACCGGATGGAGCCGCGCCTGGATTCTCAACTTCTATGCCCGGCTGGAGGACGGCGTGAACGCGTATGGGCATCTGCGTGCGCTGCTGTCGCAGTCGACGCTGCCGAACCTGTTCGATAACCATCCGCCGTTCCAGATCGACGGGAACTTTGGCGGGACGGCAGGGATCGCCGAGATGCTCCTGCAATCGCACCGTGGGGAGATCGCGCTGCTGCCGGCTCTTCCGCCGGCGTGGCGCAGCGGCCGTGTGTCCGGACTGCGCGCTCGCGGAGGCTTCGAGGTAGACCTGGAATGGGCGGAGGGGGCGCTGGTCCGCTGCGTGATCCGGGCGGACCGGGACGGCGAATGCCGGATTGCCTGCCGGCAGCCGCTGTCTCCCCTGCGGGTGGAGGCGGACGGGACGGCAGTCGGCACCACGGACGAGAGCGGGCTTACCCGCTTCGCGGTCCGGGCGGGCCGGTCGTACGTGCTGGCGCCGGAGACGCAGTCCGAGCCTGCTCCGCAGCAGATTGGGGAGTCCGTATAGCTGTGCAATGCAATGGGAGGGCCACCGGAAGGTGGTCCTTTTTTCGCATCGTCCTTAAAGGACGGCGAAGCCGGTTAACTTACTATTGAATTTATAAAATTTCGGGGAGGAGCTTGTTTTCCATCTCGGTTTGTTCTTGGTAAGGTAGGAGCCAAGCAGAGAGTAGTAGAGAGGGAATGGGTATGGGGTGGAAAGTGTACGGGCCGCCTTTGAAGTCGTGTCCTTACCACTACGGAAATTCAAATGGGACACGACTTCAAGAGCGGCTGAAGCCCCATACCCATTCCTCCCCACGCACAAACGTTTGGACAAGCACGCGAAAGGACCGTCTGGGCAACCCTGCGCGCCCGGTGCACGAATGCTCCCCAATCTAAGCAGAAATCGCCTATAACCCCTAGAGCGGAACGGTGTATTGTTAGATGCAGAGAGGTGAGCTTATGGAATTCATCAGACCCGAACATTATGCGCCCGGCAAGCTGAAGACAGCGGACGGGAAACGATACGGTATCGGTATCATCGGCTGCGGGAGCATCGCCAACACGGCGCATCTGCCCGCATACCGCAAATATGGCCTGCAAGTAGTCGCGTGCTGCGATGTGAACGAGGAAGCCGCACGCGCAACGGCCGAAGCATTCGGCATCCCGTTCTGGACGACCGACGTGAGGAAGCTACTGGAGCGGGAGGATGTGGGGATCATCGATCTCGCCATCCATCCGGAGCCGAGGCTTGAGGTGCTGCGGCTGATCGCCGAAGCGCCGAGGCCGGTGCTCTGCCAGAAGCCGCTGGCCCTGGATCCGGAGCACGCGCAGCTGCTGGCGCAGGAAGCGGAGCGGCTCGGGATCGTGCTCGGCGTGAATCAGCAGGCTCGTTGGGCTCCGGCCCACAAAGCTTTGAAGACCGTGCTGGAACAGGATCTCATCGGTGAGGTGTACAGCCTCCACCATGTGCTCCGTTCGTACCAAGACCAGGCCGGCCGGTGGTGGACGAATATGAAGGACTTCAATATCGTAGACCACGGCGTCCACTATATCGATCTGTGCCGGCACTTTAACCCTTCTGCTGAGGAGTGGTCCAGGGTGCATTGTACGACAGCCATGCTGCCCGGCCAGAATGCGGTGGACCCGCTGATCTATTCGGCGAACGTGGAATTCGGCGCTCCAGGCGGAAGAAGCCTGCTGATGGCTTCGCTGCAGTTCAACAATATCGTCAAAGCGAGCCGCTCGCACAGCCACACCTGGTGGATCGACGGGACGGAAGGCAGCCTGTGGTGCACGCAGGATACGCTCTACATGGCGCTGAACAAGCACAAGAATGTCATCCACGAGATCAAGCTCAAGGGCTCGTGGTTCCCTGACGCTTTCGCCGGATCGATGATCGCCTTCATCAACGCGGTCTCGGAAGGGCAGGCTCCGCCGGTGACGGCTCAAGACAATCTGCAGACCGTTGCCTTGACGGCGGCCATGGTCGTGTCGAGCAAGGAGGGCCGGGTTGTCGAGCGGTCCGAGATTCTCGGAAGGACGGTGACGGCATGAATCCGCTCGGTTTTATGAGCTATGTGTATATGGGCATGACAGTGGACGAAATGCTGCGGGAAGCCCGCAGGCACGGATTCACCTGCATCCAGCTCGATCCCAGACAAAAGCTGGGCCTGATGGACGATGAGCCGCTGTCACCGATACGCGCCAAACGTCTGCGGTCGCTGTTCGAGGAACAAGGGATCACCGTGGTCGGCTTATCCGGTTACACCAACCTGATGCAGCCGGACCCGGCCAAGCGGGAGCAGAAGCTGCGGCAGCTCGAGAAGATGATCGACCTATGTCCCCACTACGGAACAAGGTATATTCTGACGGAGACCGGCAGCCTGCATCCGACCAATTCATGGCGTGACTGCCCCGAGAACCGGTCGGAGGAGGCCTGGAAGCAGCTCACGGGGATCATCGGACGGCTGCGGGACCGTGCGTTGAAGAACGGAGCGGTGCTGGTCATCGAAGGTTTCGTGAACAATGTCCTTGGCAGTCCCCGGCAGGCGGCACAGATATTCCAGGAGCTGGGGACGGAAGGGCTCGCGATCGTGATGGACCCGTTCAACTATCTCACACGCGAAGACCTGCAGCAGCAGCGGCAGGCTATGACGGAGCTGTTCGACGCAGCCGGTGCCGGCTGCCCGATGGCGCATGCCAAGGATGCCCTGTATGCGGAGGACGGCACCTTCACGACTCCGCGGGTGGGCACCGGGCAGGCGGACTGGCCGCTCTATGCCGGGCTGCTGACACAGCGGCTGCCCGGCGTGCCTCTGATTCTCGAGCATGCGAAGCCCGAAGAGGTGGAGGAATGCCTCGAGCGGATCGCAGCGGCATACGGCGCCCCAGGCACGGGGCATGGGAAGCCATCCGCGGAAGGGACGGCCCGCCATGGCGCATGAACCGAGACTCGGCATCCAAGGGCCGGTAGTCGGCTGGCCGGACCCTTGGGCCGGCGAGGCGTCGGAGCAGATCATGCGGACGGGTACGGGAAGCCCCGTTCCGTCCCAGGACCCCCGGCCGGAGCCAGCAGCATTCTTGAAGGCGCTGTCGGATCTCGGAGCTGACTTCTATGTGCATCATGTGATTCCGGAAGCGGAGAACGTACAGCAGGTCATGTCGGATGCCGCCGAGGCGGGCCTCGATGTATGCCTTGGCAACGAATACGGGAACATTAACGGGCCTTGGGCCGAGGGAACGAACCGGTACGACTTGACGGACACAGCCACGGTGCAGGCTGCAGGATCTGGCCGGTGCATCGGGCTGCTCTACGATGAGCCGGAGCACCTGCAGATCAATGCCGCCCAGTACCGCAAGGATGGCTGGTACCCGCACTGGGGTTCCGTCGACGGCCTGAGCCTGGAGGCTTCCCGCCGGAGGGTGGGGGATGCAGTCTCAGACAGGCGCCTTCATGTAGAGCGTCTGCTGGAGCAGGCCGGGAAGGCGGAGGCCCCCATGCCGCTGATCAGCGAGCACGTATTCCCGGTGATGTACCATACCTTCGCGAGGGCCGGCATGGATCTATGCCCCAAGATCATGAAGGAATCGTTCCAATCGCTCCAGCTGGCGACCGCGCTGGGAGCCGCCAAGCAGTACGGCCGGTCCCTCTGGATCTGCGCCGACCTCTGGGGACCCGACGCCGGAGAATGGTTCACCCGCTATCCCGGATTCCCGGGGCATTCCCCCGAGGAATTCGAATCGGCTCTGAAGCTGGGCTATCTGATGGGCCCGAGCCACCTGTTCGTGGAGAATGTGGACGTTCTGCTAAGGCATACTCCGCAGGGCTTCCGGAAGACGGAATACGGCGAAGTGTGGGAACAGTTCACGCGCTCGTTCGTTCCGGCCCATCCGCTGTCCTGGAACCACTCGCAGGCGGAGGCGGATATCGCCGTGATCGCCTCGGATGACGCGAACTACGGACAGAATGAACGGGTATTCGGCAGCCGGACGCTCGAGTCCGGTGAAGCGCAGAAGAGCGTGTTCCACATCTGGCACCTGCTGAGCCGGGGAACGATTCCCTCCCATGGCAGCTGCATGCACATTCCCGGCTATGAGTTCCCGCGGCATGAGCTGAAGCGTACGGTGGCGCCGGAGGCATTCCCGCTGGAGAACGGCCGTACCGCCGCCGGCTTTCCTGTCCACGGACTGTTCTACCCTGCGCGCAGTGTGCTCGTGTTCGACGATGAAGTGACCAGGGAGACGCTTGGCAAGCCGGGCCTGATTCTAACCGGCGGCACCTCGCTGTCCGAGCGGACCTTCCGGGCGTTGGTCACCCGTGCAGAAGAAGGCGGGGTTGTGGTGATCGCCAAGTGGCTGATTCCCGAGGGCTGCCCCCAGGAACTTACGGTCAGCGGCCGGCGGGGAGCCGGGCAGTGGATCGTCACAGACCACTTTCTGGAAGAACAGGTGAAGGAAGCCGCGGAGCCTTTCCTTGGCGAGCCGGGATGCTGGACCCAGCGGTTCGGCACGTCGGAAGTGAGGATCGCCGCGATGAATAAGGAAGGAACCCGGTTAGCGTTTGATATTGCCTCGAAGTGACGGGAGTGAGACCGATGAGCGTGCAGCCTGCACAACACGGGGATGCGTTCGCAGAGATTGCCTTCCGCGAGCATCCCGGCAGCCGGGACGGAATGAGTGAACTTCCTCCCGCTGCCTATGACAAAAGCTATTTTTACCCGTCCGCCGAAGCGGCTCCGGATGGCTCGGAGCCCTCGTACGAGACCCGGCTGCTCGCATTCCGTGAAGAATTGGAGAGCCTGCGCGAGGCCTATCTTCCGTATATGCGCTCTCTGATTCCGCCGCCGCGGCTGCAGCGCCGCCGGCAGGGCTGCAAGCAGTTCCAGTTCCGGTACCAGAGCGGGGAGGACGCTGATTTTAACCGGGTGCTGGAAGGCGCAGGAGACTGGCAGCAGGTGACGGTGCCTGACTTCCGCGGACCGACGGGGGAGAACGGCAGGTGGACGGGGTTCTACCGGACGGAATTCACCCATGAGCCGGTTCCGGAGGGGAAGAGGGTCTACCTTGTCTTCAAGGGAGTCGACTACAAGACGGTCGTGTACCTGAACCGCAAATGCATCGGCAGCCACGAAGGCTTCTTCGCCCCGTTCGAGTTCGATGTGACGGACTGCCTGCAGCGGAATAACACGCTCGTGGTCGAGGTCCACAATGACTACCCGATGATGGGCGTAGGCGGGACGAAGCTGGACGGCGACAAAATGTATGCGGCCACCGGGCCGGGCTGGGACGATCCCTACAGCGGGTGGAAGCATTGTCCTCCGGGAGCCGGTATCTACAATCAGGTATATCTCGAAGAGCGTTCCGCTCAGTTCGTGCAGGATGTGTTCGTGCGTCCCGATGTGGACGGGGGCTTCGTAGAGGTATGGATCGACGTCTTCCAGACGGAGAACGGGCTGAAGGAGAATTTCGGCCTGCAGCTGCAGATCATGCCGAAGAACTTCGAAGGTCCCCCGGTAGGCCCTATGACCTTTGCCGTGGCTTACGCGGGACCGGGGCTGAATTATTACCGGTATAAGGTCGACTTCCCGTCCTTCCGGCTCTGGCAGCCCGATGCTCCGTACCTGTACACAGCCCGGGTGGAGCTGCTCATAGACGGCCGGCCCGTGGACGGCTTCGACCGCACCTTCGGCATGCGGAAGTTCCATATGGATGAAAGCGGCCCTGTCAAAGGGACGCTGCAACTCAACAACCGGCCGGTCATCCTGCGGGGGGCCAACGAAATGGGCCATCTGCAGCTCTGCGTCATGAAGGAGGATTACGGACAGCTCATCGACGATATTCTGATCGCGAAGCTGGCGAACCTGAACTTCTACCGTATCACCCAGCGCCCGGTGCAGGAAGAGATCTACGATCACTTCGATATGCTCGGCATGATGCACCAGTGCGACCTGCCGACCTTCGGCTTCATCCGCCGCAGCCAGTTCGTGGAGGGCGTGCGCCAGGCGGCCGAGATGGAGCGGCTGATCCGCAGCCATCCTTCGTCGGTGATGGTCTCCCTGATCAACGAGCCCTCCCGGACGGAGAAGCGCCGCAAAGGCCACCGTCATCTGCACCGCACCGAGCTCGAAGCCTTCTTCGTAGCCTCGCGGCAGGCGATCTATGTGGAGAATCCGGACCGGGTCGTGAAGAATGCCGACGGCGACTATAACCCGCCCACGCGGGAAGGGCTGCCGGATTTTCACTGTTACAACCTGTGGTACACGAACAACGGCATCTCGGTGGGCAAAATGTACAAGGGCTTCCTCCCGGCGATCCGCGAGGGCTGGAAGGCCGGCTGCGGGGAATACGGCACCGAAGGGCTGGACCGCTTCGAGCTCATGCAGGCCAGCTACCCTGGGGAGTGGCTGCCGGCTTCGAAGGAGGAGAGGTGGCTCCCCAGCCGGATCCATGGAGCCCAGACGTATGCGCTGCACGGAGACTGGTATGCCGAGCAGCACACGGTGGGGGAATGGATCAAGGCCAGCCAGAAGCACCAGGCTTTGGCCGCCCGGCTCATGACCGACGCTTGGCGCCGGCGCGCCGACCGGGTCGTATCCACGGCGATTCATCTGCTCATCGACGCTTGGCCTTCCGGCTGGATGAAAGCGCTTGTCGGTGTGGATCGGGTGCCGAAGCCCGCCTATTTTACATACAAAGACTGCCTGGTGCCGAAACGCGTGAGTCTGCGCTGTGACCGCTGGAAGGCTTATGAGGGAGAAACGCTGGAGATCGAGGCATGGCTGCTGAACGATACGCCCGAGGAGCTGGACGGGTGCCGGATTGTCGCTACGCTGCGGGATGATGCGGGAGATTACGCGCATTATGAGATGGCGGGTACGCTGGCGGCAGCCACCTCGAGGTATGCGGGGACGATCCGGGTGACCGTGCCGCAGACCGATGACCGCAGGTCCATGTATGTGGATGCCTGTCTGATCGACGGGCAGGGCCGCCGGCTGGCCCTCGAACGCTTCACCTTCGAAGCGTTCGCCAGAGTATCCCCTGCGTGTCCGAAGCCGGCCAAGGTCACCGCCGCAGAGAGCGGCGCCCGGATGCTGTGCACGCTGCTCGATCTCCCCGCCGAACCGCTGGCGGGTGAATTCACGGCAGCAGACGCACCGCTGCTGGTCACTTCCCATGAAGCGTACACGGCGAACCGGACGCAGATCCTGGAAGCGGTGAAGGCCGGAGGGACCGCCGTGCTGGTGCTTACCGGCGGAGCGGACGGAACGGTATGGGATCTGGGGGATTCCTCCGTCAAGGCTGCGAAGCTCCGGGAGGTGTATACGCTGGCCTGCAGCCCGGATGCCGATGAAGGAACCTTCGGCTGGATGAAGGAGGACGACTTCGCCTACTTCTACAACCTGTCGCAGGACCGGCTGGACGGCATCGCCGGCTGCTGGCTGGACGGGGAAGGCATCGAACCCATCCTCTGGAGCTACCGCTCGGAAGGAGAGCGGGACGGCAAGCGCCGTCTGCCGGTTGCCGGTTCGATTGCGCTGGATCAGGGACGCTTATTCCTGATCTGTATGCCGCTCGCCGGCCGGGTCGGCTGCAATCCGACACTGGACCGGCTGCTGCTCTCGATGCTCGGCCCGAAGGAGGAGATCATGCCGTGCATACCATTGGCAGCCGAGATGGGCGAAAGCTAGCCGAAGCGGATGTGCTGCCTGCGGGCGGGAGGCTCCGCCTCGGTCTTCGGGGCCAAGGCGGGGAGGATTGGTTCCTGGATGAAACGCTGGAGGGGCTGCTGACCTTCTCCGAAGGCCGCCCTTGGCAGCTGGCTGCCCCCGCTGTGGAAGAGGTGTGTGTCTGCCCTTCCGGCGGACAGGAGCCGGCCCTCCGGGTCAGCGGGCTGATCAACGGGGCGGTTCGCATCAAGCTCGAGCTGAGCTTCGATGATCTCCACCGGCTGCGGCTTAAGCTATCTTGGACGAACGTTACTGCACGGACGCTGCAGGATGCGGTCATGGGCCTGCTGATTCCTCTGCCGGCAGGGGAGAAGAGCCGGGTGACGATCCCCCATACGATCTACAACAACAATCCATCCTCCGATCCTGGGCGGATCGTGCCCAAGCTTGGCGCGGGTCCCGGCCGCGGGTTCGTCTGCGAGGAGCACCGGCTGCCGATCCCCTGCGTGAATGTCGAGTGGCAGGAAGGTGCGGCATCCGCCGGGACTGACGCTTGCTGCTTCTCTCTGTTCTCCATCCCGGGCTTCCGGGAAACACAGGAGGGGGCCGTACAGTACGATTCGCTGGGCGCGGTGGACCAAGGGGACCGCATTCTCGCAGCCGCACTGAGCGGCGTCGTGATGTTCAACGGGGAGAAGGATCTTATCCTCACGGCAAAAGGCAGGACGGACACCTGGAGCGGCGGTTATACCGACCTGGCGCCCGGGGAGACGATGGCGAAGGAATATACGCTCGATTGGAGCGATGGCATCCGCCCCGGGCGCGGATTCCGGGAGATCGTCCGGCAGGCGCCGCAGCTGTACGATCCCCGGGGGGCTCATCCGTTGACGGCGGAAGAGATCGTCCGCCTGAAGACGAAGGCCCTCGACGGGCGCTGGAGATCCGGCGAACGCGGGGAAGCCGGTTACGTGAAATTCGCCCCCGAAGCCGTGCCCGGCCGGGCAGCCAAGCATCCGCCGCACTTCATGTACGGCTGGACGGGGCAGTGCCTGAAGCTCGCATGGTGCGAGGCCATGATCGGCCTTCGCCACGGGGAAGAGCACCGCGTCAAGCGGGCCCTGCAGGCGGCTGAGTTCTACCTGCAGGGCAGCCGGACAGAGGTGCCGGGGCTGCGGCGGGGCATGTACCACCTCGCGGATGCGAGATGGGAACACTTCCGCTGGAACGGGGAAGAGGTCATCCCGAGCCGTGCCCTGGGCGAGACGATGGCGGATCTGACGGATCTGGCCCTGCTCCTGCGCAGCCATGGCCGGGAGGTGCCCGCCGGGTGGATGGAGGCCATCCGCGAAGCGGCAGACTGGTTCCGCAGCGCAGGGCTGGCGTCGGGCGTCTATCCGCTGGCTTGGCTGACGGACGGCAGACCTGCCGACGACATGATCACCGCGGCAGGTCTGCCGTGTACGATCGCCCTGGCCAAAGCCTACCGGCTGGGCGGAGCTTCCGCCGACCTCGATGCGGCCGAAGCCGGACTGCAGCGCTATTATGAGCTGCATGCCGCGACGTTCGACCGGCCGTTTGCCCGATCGACGCTGGATGCGCGATGTGAGGATAAGGAGGCGGGCATGTACTTTTTCCTCGCTGCATACGAGCTCTATACCCTCACCGGCCGCGAACAGCACCGGGAGTGGGCGGAGATCGCGGCCGATTGGATCCTGACCTTCGTCTTTCACTGGAATCCGGTGTATGACCGCGGCACGGCCTTCCGTGAGCGGGACTTCAAGGCGGCCGGCTGGCCTGGTGTCAGCGTGCAGAACCACCATCTCGACGTCTACTTCCCGACCTATGAGCTGTGGAAGTTCGGCAGCATGACCGGCAGCACCCAGTACGAGAGCATGGGGCGGATGTCCTTCGAAGCGATGGGCCAGGGGATCTGCACCCAGCCCGGCGAGTATGGATTTAGCACGATCGGAGAGCAGGGGGAAGGATTTTTTCAGACCCATTGGAACGGCAGGGGACACAGCAATACATGGAACCCGTCCTGGGTCATTGCGCTTGTGCTGCAGAATGCCCTGCGGTTCAGAGAGGAGGAGGGCGGATGACGGCAGTTCGGTTCGGCAAAATCCTGTTCGGCGGCGACTATAACCCGGAGCAGTTCCCACGGGAAATCTGGGACCAAGATATGAAGCTGTTCGGCGAGGCAGGCATCGATATCGCGACGGTCAACGTGTTCTCCTGGGCCCTCAATCAGCCGGATGAAGAAACATACCGGTTCGAATGGCTGGACGAGGCGCTGGATCTGCTGCATGCTTCCGGCGTCCGGGCCTGCCTCGGCACGGGAACGGCGGCCCATCCCGCTTGGATGGCCCGGAAGTATCCCGACATTCTCGCCGTCACGTATGACGGTAAGAAGCGGAAGTTCGGGCGCAGGCATAACTCTTGCCCGCACTCTCCTGCCTTCCGGCGGTTCGCCGCAGAGATGGTGAAGAGGCTGGCGGAGCGCTACCGGGAGCATCCGGCGGTCTCGCTGTGGCACGTGAACAACGAGATCGGCCTCCGCTGCTACTGCGAACGGTGCGAGGCCGCCTTCCGGGTATGGCTGAAGCAGCGATACGGCACGCTGGAGGCCTTGAACAGCGCCTGGTATACCCGCTTCTGGGGGCACACGTATTACGATTGGGAGGATATCGTACTCCCGAGCGGGCTCAGCGAGGGGATGCAGGGAGGCAACTCCGACCAGACCGCCTTCCAGGGGATGACGCTGGATTATTACCGGTTCAACTCCGACAGCTGGCTGGATTGCTATCTGCTCGAGGCCCGGGAGATCAAGAAGGTCATCCCGGACGCGCTTGTTACCACGAATTTCCAGGGGAACGGCACCTACAAGCCGCTGGATTACTTCCGGTGGGCACCCCACCTGGATGTAATCGCCCTGGACATGTATCCGGAGAACGACACGCCGGCCAGTGTCATGGCGCTCCGGTACGATCTGATGAGGGGGTTAAAAGGCGGAGAGCCCTTCCTCCTCATGGAATCGACCCCGAGCGTGATCAACTGGAAGACGGTGAATCCGGCGAAGCCGCCGGGCGTCATGCGGCTGCGCAGCTGGCAGGCGGTGGCGCGCGGGGCGGATTCGGTCATGTTCTTCCAGCTGCGCCGGTCGCTCGGCGCTTACGAGAAGTTCCACGGCGCGGTCATCGACCACTGCGGACACGGGAACACCCGCGTGTTCCGGGAATGCGCGCAGCTTGGGGCGGAGCTGAAAGAGCTTGGCGGCCGGCTGCCCGGAGCCCGTACGGAGAACCGTGTGGCGCTGCTGTTCGACTGGGATAACTGGTGGGCCGTGGAGATGGGCGGCGGGCCGTCCGCGTACCTCAAATATGTGGATGCGATCCAGCAATATTATAATTCGCTCTTCGACAGCGGCATCGGGGTGGATCTGATCCCGCCGGACAGTGACTATGCACCGTATGATCTGGTGCTAGCGCCGCTGCTCTATATGGTGAAGCCGGGTACGACCGAGAAGCTGGAGGCGTACGTGGAGAACGGAGGCACGCTCGCCGTGTCGTACTACAGCGGCATTGCCGACGAGCACGACCGCGTGGTGCCCGGCGGCTATCCCGGGAAGCTGCGGAGACTGCTCGGCCTCTGGGTCGAGGAGATTGACGCCCTGTTCCCGGACCAGCGGGGCGGAATGCGCCTGCTTCAGGATATGGGCGGGCTGCCGATGGGGAGCGAGCATGCCTGCGGACTGGTCTGCGAGGTCGTCCATCTCGAAGGCGCGGAAGCGGCGGCTTCGTTCACGGACCGGTATTACCGTGGATCGCCCGCCCTCACGCGCCACCGGTTCGGCCGGGGCGAAGCCTGGTATGCGGCGACCCGCCCGGACCCCGGCTTCCTGCGGGAGTGGCTGCGCCATCTCTGCGAAGAGAAGGGCATCCGTCCGCTGTATGAGCCGGTGGCCGGGGTGGAGGTCACCCTCAGGCAGCAGGGCGGAATCGGATATACCTTCCTGCTGAATCACAGCGATGAACCCCGGGAGATTCAGCTGGGGGACGCTGTACAGCTGGAGCTCTTGAGCGGAGCTGCTCTCGCCGGTTCCACGATCCTGCCCGCCTATGGCGTCTTGATCTTGACCGCGCAAGAAGGGAGTGACGGCGTATGAGCCGTGCGGAAATACTTCGCGAACGGTTCGACAGACCGCCGGCCGAGTGCCGCTCGGCCCCGTTCTGGGCCTGGAACGATGAGCTGCGGGAGGAAGAGGTGCTCCGGCAGATTGGGGAGATGAAGGAAGGCGGCATGGGTGGCTTCTTCATCCACTCCCGCGACGGCCTGGAGACCGAATACATGGGCGCGGAGTGGATGAAGCTGGTGCGCTCAGCCGTAGAAGAGGCCGAAGCCCAAGGCATGCAGGCTTGGCTGTATGACGAGGACCGCTGGCCGTCGGGCTTCGCCGGCGGATTCGTGCAGGCCAAGGGCGGCGATGCGTACCGGGCCAAGGGGCTGACCCTGGAGGTCGTCAGGCTGGAGGACGCGGCAGCGGGCCGCTTGGATGAGAGGCTGGCTGACGGGGCACCCGTGGCGGTCTTCCAGGCGGTCATTGCCGGGAGAAGCCTGCTGGGCTGCACCCGGCTGGACCTGCAGGCGGCGTTCGCCGAACGGGTTGAGGCTGCAGCGGCGGCGGAGTACGCCGAGCTTGCGAAGGCGAAGCTGCCGGGCACAGAGCTGCCGAATGCGGAGCCGCAGAAGGATCAAGAGCAGCCAAGCGAAGATGTGTACCTCATCTTCCGCGTGGAGGTATCGGGGCGCAGCGAATGGTTCAACGGCGAGGCGCCCCCGGACCATCTCAACCCGGATACGGTGCGAACGTTCATTGAGCTCACCTATGAGGCTTACGAGCGGGAGGTCGGCACGAAGTTCGGAACGGTGGTGCGCGGCGTGTTCACGGACGAACCGAGCATCCACGACCGGCACTGCCGGTTCACCGCCGGCCGCGGCTGGATGCCGTGGAGCGGGTCGTTCCCGGACTTCTACCGGGAACGGCGGGGCAGTGACGTGCTGGATACCGCCCCGTACCTCTTCTTCGACGGCAGCTTGTCGCCGCAGGCCCGCCACGATTACTGGCGGACGGTGACGGAGCGGTTCAGCGAATCGTTCTCCGGGCAGATCGGCGAGTGGTGCGGTGACCGCGGGCTCGCTTTTACAGGGCATTACCTGTGGGAGAACAATCTGGGGACGGCTACCCGGGTTTGCGGGGCCGTCATGCCGAACTACCGGTACCAGCATGTGCCCGGCATCGATATGCTGGGGGAACAGACGAACGAGACGATCACCGTCAAGCAGTGCACCTCTGTAGCTCATCAATACGGGCGCCCGGTGGTGCTGAGCGAAACGTACGGCTGCACGGGCTGGGGCTTTACCTTCGAGGGACAGCGGTGGGTCGGCGACTTTCAATATGCGCTAGGCGTGAACCTGCGCTCCCAGCATCTCGCCCTGTACTCGATCAAGGGCTGCCGCAAGCGGGATTACCCGCCCGTCTTCCATTACAACACGAGCTGGTGGAAGTACAGTCGGGTGATCGAGGATTACTACGCGAGGCTCTCGGCGGTGCTGACCGAAGGGCAGCCCGTGCGCGACGTCCTGGTCCTCCATCCGTCCACCACCGCGTGGAGCATGGTCGGCACGGGGCCGTACGGCTTCCCGGCAAGGGGCAAAGACCGCGACGTGTCCTCCGCCAACCGGTACGGACATGAATTCAATGCTTTCCTGCGGGGGCTGCTCGGCGCCCATTACGACTTCGATCTGGGGGACGAGATCATCCTATCGGAGATCGGAAGTGTCAGGGAGACGGAGAATACCGTCAAGCTGGCTGTCGGGCAGGCAGCATACCGCGTGGTTGTCCTGCCGGAGATCCGTTCGATGCTGCGCAGCACATTCGGGCTGCTCACCGGCTTCCTGGAAGCGGGCGGCAGGGTGATCGCCGTGGGTGAGCCGGCGGCCATGCTCGAGGGGCGCCCCGCGCCTGAGCTGTCCCGGCTGTACGGCCACCCGGGCCTGACGCTTGTCCCGGATGGCGGGGCTGCGGCCGCCGCGCTTGGGCAGTCGCTGCCCCGGCGCGTCAGCATGACGCACCGTGCGCCGGGCTCCCCGGAAGCCCCCGAGCTGCTGTACATGCTGCGGGAAGCGGAGGACGGACGAACCTTGTTCGTTGTCAACAATGACAGAGAGAGCAGCCACCAAGTCCGCATCACGTTGGAGGGAGAGGGACGGCTCGAAGAGTGGAATGCGCTTACAGGTGAAGTGACGGAAGTTCCCGTCCGGCATGGCCGCGATGGCAGGCTGGAATTCGATGCCGACTTCGGTCCGGCGGATTCAAAGCTGTACGTGCTGCATACGAACTGTGAGGCGCAAGCCGTCCCGACTGCAGTACCGGCATCCCTAGCTCATGGGTTGATCGAGGCTCCAGGTATCACCTGCATCGAACTCCGCGCCCCCGCCTCCTTCGAACGCACGGCCCCGAATGCGCTGACGCTGGACGTATGCTCCTACCGGCTCGGGGAGCGGGAGTGGTCCGAAGAGATGGATGTATGGAGGGCGCAGCGGGCAGTCCGCGAAGCACTCGGCATGAGGCAGGTGTATGGCAACGGGCTCGAGCAGAGATACCGGTGGGTGCACGAACTCCATCCGGGAGACGGTACACCCGCCGCGTTCCGGTTCGTCCTTGAAGTCACGGACATTCCGGAAGGAGCGGTCCACCTGGTCGTGGAGTCCGCAAGGGAATATGAGATCCGCCTGAACGGAGTCCGGATTCCTGCGGAGCCTGACGGATGGTTCCTGGACCGTTCGTTCGACCGTGTGCCCCTCGGCGCGCTGAGGCAGGGCCGCAATGAACTGGTCCTGCTCTGCCGGTACCATCAGCGGATGGAGGTCGAGGACCTCTATCTCATCGGGGATTTCGGAGTGGATGACGCCAGACGCATCATCCGCGAACCGGCAGCGCTGCAGCTCGGTGACTGGTGTCTGCAGGGCTACCCGCATTATGCAGGAAGCATGGTCTACCGGTTCCCGGTGGACGGTGGACCGTTCCCGTCCGGTCCGGCCTGGCTTGAGCTCCGCCGCTTCGAGGCGGTGACGGCCGAGGTGCGGATCAATGGAGAGACTGCAGGCCACGTGCCCTGGCGGGCCGCAAGCCGGATCGACATCAGCGGTTCTCTGGTGGAGGGGGAGAATCACATCGAGGTGGAAGTGATGGGAAGCCCGCGCAACCTGCTCGGTCCGTTCCACCACACCGCCGCAGACCCGTCCATCACGAGCTGGGCGTCCTTCCGGAAGGAAGGCGACGGCTACAGTCCGGCTTATGAGCTGCGGCCGTACGGTTTACTTGACGGAATCCGGCTCTACCGAGCACAGGAACAGGGAGGAAAGGGAGGTTAGGCATGAGAAGTATAGGCAGCTGGCGGATGCTCTTCGCGGCCCTTATGATCCTGTGCACCGCGCTGATGCCGGGGGCCGTACAGGCAGAAGTGAAGTATCCCACATTTACGAAGGACAGCTATGGCAATCTGATCTGGCTGCAGCCCGCCTATTATCCGATGGGCGTCCTCGGGGGAGACCTGACGGCTCCGGAGGGCAGCGGGAGCGCTGCAAGGGTCGCTTCGCCGATGCGGAATCCGAAGGATATTTTTATCGATACGAAGAACGAGGTCTATATTGCCGATACGGGCAATAACCGGATCGTTCATATGACGGAGCAGGGGAAGCTGATCCGCTACCTGACCCTGCCGGGGAGCCCGCTGCAGAAGCCCGAAGGGGTCTTCGTGACAGCCAGCGGTGAGATCTACATAGCGGATACGGGGAACAAACGGGTTGTGAAGCTGGGACCGGACGGCAAGCTGCTGCAGGAATTCGGGCGGCCGGATTCCCGCTTCATCTCCGAGACGTTCACCTACGACCCGGCCAAGGTCATGGTCGACGAACGCGGGTTCCTGTATATTGCGGTGCATGGGGGGTATGAAGGGCTGGTACTGCTCGACTCCCGCGGCAAATTCCAGGGCTTCTTCGGCGCCAACCGGACGGCTCTCTCCCCGCTCGACGCGCTCAAGAAGATGCTCTATACCAAGCAGATGTATGCGAACGAGATCGCCAAAAAGCCGGAGACGATCAACAGCGTAGCGACGGACCCGAACGGCTATATTTATACTGTTACCGGGGGAATGACCAAGAGTGACCAGCTCAAGAAGCTGAACACGAAGGGAGCCAATCTGCTGCGGAGCTCGGTGAAGTCTTTCGGCGAATCGAGGCCGGGAGATGCCGCAGCCGCTGCTGCTGCGGCCGCGTCCACGACAGCGCAGGGACCTCCAACCCCGCAGCTGATCGATGTGGCGGTGGACCGCAGCGGCAATATGATTGTAGTCGACCAGCAGTTCAAGTATATCTCTCATTATGATTATGCCGGGAACCTGTTGTACTTCTGGGGGGGCCCGTCGGCCGCAGGCTCCTCGCAGGTCGGACTGCTCAAGAGCCCGGCGGCGCTGGATGTCAACTCGCGCAGCGAGCTGTTCGTTCTGGACGACCAGGAGAATATCGTCCAGGTGTTCCGGCTCTCGGAGTTCGGCCAGAAGGTCGATGATGCCAACCAGCTGACCTTGGCCGGGAATTACAACGGCAGCGAGAAGCCGTGGGGGGATGTACTGCGGATGAACGCGCAGTTCACCCCCGCGATCCTGGGCCTGGCCAAGGCCGCCTTCCATAAGGAGGATTACCCGAAGGCCCAGGCGCTCTTCAAGGAGGCCGGGGACCGGGAAGGCTATTCCGAATCGTTCTGGCAGATCCGGATGCTCTGGTTCCAGAGCAATTTCTCGTGGATCGCGAGCGTGACGGTATTCGGCAGCGTGCTCTTCCTGGCGGCAGGCCGCTGGACGGCTGGCTCGGCCTTCCGGGTCCGCTGGAGCCGCAGGCCGGAGCCGCGCAGTTCCTTCCTCCGGAGCCTGAAGCACACCTTCTACATCCTGAAGCATCCGGTGGACGGCTTTACGGCCGTAAGGTATGAAGGCAAAGGCACGTATGCGAGTGCGCTCGTCCTGCTCGCTGCGGTCTACCTCGCGCTGGTGTTCAAGGAGTCCGTGACCGGCTTCGCCTTCAATATGACCCGCATGGTGGATGTGTACACCCTGTTCCTGCAATGCTTCATCGTATGGGCTGCATGGGTCCTCTCGAACCATCTGGTGAGCTCCATCTACCGCGGTGAAGGACGCTTCCGCGACATCGTGATCGGCAGCTCTTATGTCTTCGTTCCGTATATCGTGGTCGGCGTGCCGCTTGCCCTGCTGTCGAACGGCATGACGCTGTCCGAGGCGTCCGTCTATTCCATGGTGCTCACCGGCATGACGCTGTGGACCGGGCTGCTCCTGTTCTGGAAGGTGCAGTTCATCCACAACTACAGTGTCAGCGAGACGGTCATCAACATCGTACTTACGCTGTGCACCATGCTCGTGATCGGCGTCATGCTGTTCGTCACGGGCGGTCTGACCAGCGATCTGCTTTCCTTAATCCGTGAGATGCTCCAGGAGGTGGTTAACCGATGAGCAGGTTCCGCATTCCCAGTACAACCCGCATCATCATCGCGGTCCTTCTCGCCGCCGCCCTGATCTACGGAGCCTTCCGCGTGCCCGTGGAGTTCAAGTCGGCTGCGGGCGACCGTACGGCGCTGGGCGCGCCGGAGCAGGGGGGCTCGGATGCCCCGGCCTCCGCCGTGCCGGCCCGGCTGCCGGAGGAGAAGGACTTCAAGCAGGTGGCCGAGTCCGATACTCTGAAGCTGAAGCTTGATCCGCAGACGGGACATTTTATCATCGAGGACAAACGTTCGGGAAGCCTCTACCGCTCCTACCCCGAGCCGAGCTTCTGGGCGCAGGAGACGATCTCCGAGAACTGGAAGAAGCATCTTGCGTCTCCCTTGATGGTGCAGTATGTCGACTTTTCGAAGAGCAACGTACAGGCCAAAGAGACGAATCTGGCGGCAGAAGGGGGCCAGGCCAAGGAAGTCAAGGAGATCCCGAACGGATTCTCCCTGGTGTATGAGCTTCCGGCTACAGGCTTCCGGATTCCCGTCGAGGTGACGCTCCAAGGCGATTATATCCAGACGCGGATCCCCCGCGACGGCATTCAGGAGACGAAGATGGGCTTGATCTGGGTCCGCCTGTATCCGTTCCTCGGAGCGGAGTACTCTGCAGGCCAGGACGGTTACATGTTCATCCCTGACGGGGCAGGGGCCCTGATCCGGTACAAGAACAATGGAACCAACGTCAACAAGATCTACGACGAGAGCGTCTATGGGCAGGACCAGACGTTCGCCGGGCTAGGCAGCAACCGCAACAAGATCATCATGCCGGTGTTCGGGATGAAAACCGGCAGCAGGGGGTTCCTGGCCGTGCTGCATGAGGGAGAGGAGTATGCCAGCATCGTGGCAGCCCCCGCAGGCGTGCTCAGCGGTTACAACTGGGTAACGGCCCAGATGAATTACCGGGCGAGCTTCCTGCAGTTCACGAGCCGCAATTCGCCGGACGAATGGGGCTATGTCGATTACAACCGCGATGAACTGTTCGGAAGCGACCGGACGGTGAGGTACTATATCCTCGGTCCGGAGAGCACCGATTATGTCGGCATGGCGAAGCGGTACCGCGAGTATCTCATGCAGGAGAAGGGGATGAAACCGCGTGCGGAGGAGGATGCGAACCTTCCCATGCATGTCGATCTCGTCGGCGGGGACCAGGAGGAAGGCGTACTCAGCGACCGGTACATCAAGCTGACGGATACGTCCGACGCGTCCCGCATGGTCGATACCTTGACACAGAAGGGCGTTCCCCGGCTGTCATTGACTTACATGGGGTGGCAAAAGGGGGGCTACAGCTCCTTCGGCCGTTCGCTCCCGGCAGACTCGCGGATCGGCGGCAGCGCCGGGATGAAGTCCTTCATCGACAAGGCGCGCGGATACGGCTATCCGGTCTATCTGGATACGGAGTATTCGGCCAACAATACGGGAGGCAGCGGATACGACGACAAGTTCCATGCCAAGGTCAACCTCGCCGGCCGCAATCTGACGCTCGGGATGCTCTACAACGGGGAGAAGGTACCGGCCGTCAGTGACAAATTCGCCGAGAAGAGTATGCAGGAAGCGCTTCCGGCCTATCAGGAGCTGGGGGTGAGCGGACTGGCCGTGAACGGGATCGGACAGCGCCTGTACAGCGACTACAATACGGGCTACGGGGCACCCCGCGACGAGGCCCGCGATGTGCAAGAACGGGTGCTCGGCAAGGTAAAAGATTCGCTCGGCGGGGTCATAGGAAGCCAGTCGAATTTCTACGCATTGCCTTATCTGGACCACATCCGCAAGCTGGTCTACGACCACTCTTACGATCTGTTCACGGATGAGAGCGTGCCTTTCGCGCAGATCACGCTGCACGGCCTCATCTCCTATTCTTCGGAGTATGTGAACAACCGGCAGGAAGACGTGAACGACTTCCTCCGCGATATCGAGTACGGCGCGGAGCCCTCGTTCATCTTCACCCAGGCGCAGACCAAGGATTTCGTGAATGCTTACGGCATCCGGTATTACAACACGTATTTCCCGGCATGGGAGGATGCGGCCGCCGAGCAGTATAAGCGGTACAACGAAGCGCTCGGACCTGTACAGAACCGGTTCATCACGAACCACCGGACGCTGGCGCCCGGCGTGAAGGAGACGACCTATGCCGGCGGCAGGAAGATTGTCGTGAATTACAACCGGGAGCCTTACCGGACCGCCGATTACTCGGTGCCCGCACAGGACTTTGCCGCTATCGGGGGAGGAGGAGGGGAACCTTGAGAAAGAAGCTGAGACTGAACACATCCTTGACGGAGTATCTCGAGGGCACGCTCTTCATCGCCCCCTGGCTGATCGGCTTCCTGGTCTTCATGGCATTTCCGATCGGCTACTCCCTGTTCATGAGCTTCCAGAACGTGACGATTACGGCGTCGAGCACGACGACGGAGTTCATCGGGTGGACCCACTACCGGACCATTCTCTTCGAGAACGGAAGCATCCTGTACAATGACCTGCTGCCGTTCCTGCGGCAGGCCCTGTTCATGATCCCGATCATCGTCATCTTCGCTCTGCTTATCGCCATGATGCTCAACCAGCCTTTTGCCGGCCGCACCTTGTTCCGGGCCATCTTCTTCCTGCCGGTCATTCTCGCGACAGGCGAGGTGGTCAAGGAATTCCTGATGCAGGGCGAAGGGGAACTGGGCTTCATGGCCAAATACAACGTCACCGGCATTATCGGCGCGTACCTGTCCCCGACCTGGTCCTCGCCGCTGATCTCCATTCTGAATTCGTTCGTGCTCATCCTGTGGTACTCCGGCGTCCAGATCCTGATCTTCCTCGGAGGGCGCCAGACGATCTCGAATTCGGCTTACGAGGCGGCCCGGATTGACGGGGCGGGGCCGTGGGAGACATTCTGGAAGATCACGCTGCCGGCCATGACGCCGTTCATCTTCCTGAACATGATCTATACCGTGGTCGACCTCTTCACTTTCCCGACCAATCCCATTCTGCAGCGGGTGCGGGAGAGCGAGTACGGACAGTACAGCGCGCTCATCTGGATCTACTTTGCGATCATCAGCGTGTTCCTGGCTCTCATCTTCTATGTGTTCCATCTGGCGACCAAGTCGCAGAGCGCTGCGAGATGACCTCAAGGCGATACGAATAACAAAGTGAATCAGAACGATTGGAAGGAGGGGCGGCATGCTGAATACCAAGCTGAACAAAATGGTGCCGAGGAAGCGCAGCGAGCTTCCGCTGTGGCTGGAAAGAGTCCGCTGGAAGATCATCGGCAGAGAGGCGGACAAGGGGCTGCTGTTCAAATGCTTCATCTATCTGATCCTGCTCGACGCCGCTTATATCTATCTGAAGCCGGTGTTCCATATGCTGGCTACCATGCTGAAGAACTCCGGCGACCTGCTGGACCCGTCGGTGAAGTGGTTCCCGAACACGCTCTATCTCGGCAATCTGCAGGAAGCCTGGGTATGGCTTAAGTACCCGAAGGCGCTGGGGATTTCACTGACCCTGTCCCTGTCTGTTGCCGTACTGCAGACGATCTCCTGCGCCGTGACCGGCTATGCCTTTGCCAGGCTGAAGGTGCCGTTCAAGCGGCTGCTCTTCGGCTGCCTGCTGCTGACCTTCATCGTCCCGATGCAGGTAACGATTCTGCCCAATATCATTTATGCCAGAGAGCTCGGGATGCTCAATACGATCTACCCGATCATCGTGCCGGCGTTCTTCGGCCTCGGGCTCAAGGGCGCGCTCTTCGTGATCATCTACCGGCAGTTCTTCTCTACCCAGCCGAAGGAGCTGGAGGAAGCGGCACGGATCGACGGGGCGGGCGTATTCAAAATCTTTTATAAAGTGATGATGCCGCTCGCCAGACCCGCGATCCTCGTCGTCTTCCTGTTCTCGTTCGTATGGACCTGGAATGACTTCTATCTGCCGAGCATGTATTTGTCCGATATCGAAACCGCACCGCTCTCCATGGGGATCTCGAGGATTGCCTCGGCGCTCCGCCAGCAGGCCGAGGTGTACGGCCCGTCGGTCACGGACGAAGCGATCCGTATGGCGACAACCTTCCTGATGATCATTCCCCCGATGCTGCTCTACTTGTTCACGCAGCGGTGGTTCATCGAAGGCGTGGAGCGGACCGGGCTGGTGGAATAAAGGACACTACGGACACCGCAGAAAGGAGAGAAGCATGAAGCGTTCGATTGGATGGCTGCCGCCTGTTCTGCGGCAGGTACTGACCGCTGTGCTGCTGACGGTCATGCTGGCTGTATCCCTGTCCGCCTGCTCCGGGCAGGCAGAGGGACCGGCGGGCTCAGGGACCGGGCAGGATGCGGCGCCGGGGCAGGCGAAGAAGCTGCTCCTCCTCAAGAAGAAGGAGGGCAGCGGCGATCCCGTGCTGATCGCCCATCTGGAGAAGCTCGGCTACCTGGTCATGGATATGTCCGAGAATGAATTCAAGGCGGAGGCGGCCAAGGGCTACAGCGTGGTGTATGTCAGCGATTCGGTCAATGCCTCGCGGGTGGACAACAGTCTGAAGCAGGTGGCTGCAGGGATTGTCTATGCCAAGCCCCAGCTGGCCGAAGCCTCCGGATTGGCGCAGCCTCTGAGCTCCGGCCAGTTGACCGGGGAGACGAAGGCCCGCATTCTGGCGCCGAAGCACCCCCTGGCGGCCGGTCTTACAGGGGAGCCGGCCGTGTACTCGGCCTCCGGCCG
Organism: Paenibacillus caseinilyticus; assembly: GCF_027533645.1. GTDB lineage: Bacteria > Bacillota > Bacilli > Paenibacillales > NBRC-103111 > Paenibacillus_G > Paenibacillus_G caseinilyticus. The sequence goes on along the minus strand of NZ_JAQAGY010000004.1, from coordinate 241,747 downwards.
GATGGGGTATGCCCAGCCGGGTAAGGAAGCGTCTATCATTGCGGCGGCTCCCGGTGATGAGTTGAAGGCGCTTGTCTTCTCTTATGAGAAGGGGGCGAAGGCCGCGAGCGGCGAGCCTCTGCCCGGGCGCCGTGTGTTCTTCTATCTGCCGACCGGCGAAGAGGCGAACCAGACGGAGGAGGGCTGGAAGCTGCTCGACACGGCCCTCGTGTGGGCTGCTCAGCAACCCCAACCATAAGGAGGTAAATACCATGAAACGGATGATGGGTTTGATGGCTTTGGCCGGTGCGCTGCTGCTCTCTTCAGCCTGCACGCAGGAAGGGGCTGCTCCGGCAGCCGCCCCGCAGAACCAAGCGAAGAAGGCGCTGCTCGTCGGCAGGGACGGCGGAGGGGATGCAATCCTCGCCAAACGGCTGCGGGAGAAGCACGGGATGGAAGTTACCATCGTGGCGGATAAAGAGGTGACCACCGAATCCGCCAAAGGGTATGGACTCATCTATGTCAGCGAATCCGTGAATTCAGGCAAAATTCAAGACAAATTCATTACGCTTCCTGTACCCGTCATCTATGCGGAGGTCCAAGCGGCCCCCCAGATCGGTCTGTCCGACGAGGAAGCTTACGGGCATCTGGAAGGGAGCAATGCGGCGAAGACGCTGGAGATCAAGGACAGCGCGCATCCGCTGGCGGCCGGGCTCTCGGGCAAGGTTGACGTCTACAAGGACAACGGAAAAATGGGGTATGCGACGCCGGGAGAAGACGCGGTCGTGATAGCCACCGTCCCCGGCGAGGAGCAGAATGCGGCGATCTTCGCCTACGAGAAGGGGGCGACGAAGGCCAGCGGACAGCAGGCGGCCGCCCGCGAGATCCTCTTCTACCTGTTCAACGGGGAGGAGATCAACCAGACGGAGGAGGGCTGGAAGCTGTTCGACGCCGCCGTGGAGTGGGCGACCGGATCGAAGCAGTAAGCTTTTGAAGCTCGCCTCCTATGATGCGCCGAATAACCTATAAAGTCGAACTGCCCCCCTAATGTCCCGTCCGTCTTTTCATACTAAAGTAGAACAAGTAAGCGGTTACCAAGTAGACATGACACAGCCATAGCACCGAAACGCAAAAAAGGAGGTTCCGTTCAGGCATGAACAAGAAAAAGTGGATTGCCGCCGCATCGGCGCTCGCATTGACGATGTCCGTCGCAGCCGGTTGTACCGATGCACCTGCGGCCAGCGAGAAGGCTCCGGAGGCCAGCAAGGGAGAGAAAGCGCCGGATAATGAAATTTTCATTTATACCGTGTATCCTGCTTTCTATGCCAAGGAAGAGAACTTCGAGAAGCAGATCGGCCAGCATCTCAAGAAGAAATTCCCGGACCTTAAGTTCAAGCACGTACACTGGGACAATCCCGGCCGGCAGTATAAGGACCTGATCGCCGCCGGTACGATTCCCGACATTATTATCGATAATGCCCGGATGAACCTGCAGCGCTACATTATGAAGAATGACCTGCAGTACGACATGTCGGAGCTTATCAAGAAATACAACTTCGATACGAGCAAATTGAACCAGGCGGCTTTCGCACAGATGAAGAATGTGACACCGGAAGGGCATATTTACGGTCTGCCGTTCCAGCTCAGCGATTTTGTCCTCTTCTATAACAAAGACATCTTCGACAAATTCGGGGTCGACTATCCGAAGGACGGGATGACCTATGACGAGGTCTACGAGCTTGCCAAGAAGCTGACCCGCGTAGAGGGAGAGAATACGTACAAGGGGTACCAGCAGCACCCCGGGCTCTACATGAACTACAACCAGATGTCGCTCTCCCCGCTCAGCCTGACCGAAGACAAGGCGGAGCTGAGCACGGACGGCTGGAAGAAAGTCGTCGATAACCTGCGGCGCTTCTACGAAATTCCGGCGAACCAGTTCACCTCGGTCGATGACTTCCCGAAAGGCAAGATGGCGATGTCCGTACACGTATCCGAGAAGATCATCCAGTGGCACGAGCAGAACAAGAACCTGAACTTTGACATTGCCTCCATGCCGTCGTTCCCGGATGCGCCGCAGACCAAAGCGCAGCCCAACATGTACTCGGCCTACATCACGAAGCAGTCCACCAAAAAGGATCAGGCGTTCCAAGTGATCTCCTACCTGCTGTCCGAAGAGATGCAGATCGAGTTCGCGAAGGAAGGCATGATCGGTCCGCTGGAGAGCAAAGCGGTGCAGGATGCGTTCGGCAAAAACCTGCCGCAGATGCAGGGCAAGAACACGAAAGCGATCTTCGCAAGCAAGAATGCGATGCCGCCGGCCGCCCGTGCGAACGGGCTCACCTATGTCGATGTGCCGGTGCATAACGTATTCTCCCCGCTGATCTTCGGCGAATCGAAGGATTCGGCCACCGCCCTGCGGATGATCGAGGAGCAGACGACCAAGGGCATCCAGACGGAGAAAGCCGCGAAATAAGAACGGGGATAAGAACGGTGGATAAGAAGTGAAATTATAGCAGTGCAAAGGAGCTGAATTGCGTGAAGCGAGTGATTGCCTGGCTGACTGTCGTAATCTTAGCTCTGACGCTGGCCGCCTGCTCGGACGGCGGCAGCACGAAGCCTGCGGAGTCGGCCCAGCCAGCCGCAGAAGCGGTGAAGCCGCCGGCCGAGGGGAGCACGCCGGCGACCGATGCCGGCAAGACGGAGCAGACGCCGAAGGCGGAGAGCCAGCCGGAGGCGAAGCCGGCAGAGGCGCCGAAGGCGGAGAGCAAGCCTGAGGCGAAGCCGGCGGAAGCGCCGAAGGCGGAGAGCAAGCCCGAGGCGAAGCCGGCGGAAGCGCCGAAGGCCGAGAGCAAGCCCGAGGCGAAGCCGGCGGAAGCGCCGAAGGCCGAGAGCAAGCCGGCGGCCCAGCCTGCAGCGAAACCGGCGGAGACGCCGAAGGCGGCTGCGCCCGCAGCTCCTGCAGCGGAGCCGGCCCCAGCCCAGGCCCCTGAGATTTCGGCCAAGGGCAAGAAGGTGCTCTTCGTCGGCCGGGAACGCAATCCGGCGGAGGACGTTGCGGTAGCCCAGCGGCTGAAGAATCTCGGCTTTGTCGTAACGAATATCGAGGACCGCGATGTGACGGCCAATGAGGTGAAGGGATATGATCTCATCTACGTCAGCCAGACCACGAATTCCAAGTACCTCAAGGACGGCTTCATGAAAGAGGTCGCCATTCCTACTGTATATGTGAAGAACCACGGCATGTACTACCTTGGGCTCTCTTCCGTGGAAGAGAACACGACGGCGATGAACTCAAAGTCCATTGAGATCGTTGACCCTAAGCATAAGGTAGCCGGAGGCCTGTCCGGTACGATCGACGTGTTCAAAGAGGCCGGGGACAAATTCGGCGTGAGCTACGGGGTGCCGGGCAAGGAAGCGAAGATCATCGCGACGGTGCCGGGCGACAAGAAGAAGGCCGCCCTCTATTACTACGACAAGGGCACGAAGGCGGACAACGGGTATACGACCAAGGCGAGAGTCTCCTTCTACTACTGGAGCAACGGCATGCACGAGAATTCGACGGACGCCAGCTGGAAGCTGCTCGATAACCTGGTGCTCTGGACGCTGCAGAACGGCTAGTCCCGGCCCACAATCCATGCCATCCCCGGGTACCGTTCCACGGCCGCCCGGGGACCTGGCAGAGAGGGGGAAGAGATCCATGCCCAAGCTGACGGGAGCCTGCTCGGCAGCCATCGTGCTTGCCCTCCTGTGCGGCTGCACGGATGCTCCGGCCGGAACTCAGCCGGAAGCCGTGAAGACCAAAGATTCGGGCACGGCGGAGAAAGCCACGGCGGAGAACGAGCTGTTCATCTACACCGTCTGGCCGGCCTTCTATGCCAAAGAAGAGATTTTCGAGAAACAGATCGGGGCCTGGATCCGCAAGAAGTTCCCTGATATCAAGGTGAAGCACGTGCATTGGGATAATCCCGGCAGGCAGTACAAGGATCTGATTGCCGCCGGCACGATTCCCGACATCATCATGGATAACACGCGGATGAATGCCTACCGGTATCTCATTGCGAACGACCTGCAGTACGACATCAGCCCGCTCGTCAAGAAGTACAACTTCGATACGGGCGCCCTGAATCCGGCCTATATGGCCCAGCTCCGAAGCATCTCGCCGGAAGGGCAGCTGTACGGGCTTCCTTATCAGAACAGCGATTTCGTCCTCTTCTACAACAAGGATATCTTCGACAAGTTCGGGGTCGACTATCCGAAGAACGGGATGACCTACGACGAGTTCTACGAGTTGGCCAAGAAGCTGACACGGGTGGAAGGCGAGATCACGTATAAGGGCTACTCCCAGAATCCCGGACATTATCTGAACTACAACCAACTCTCGCTCTCGCCCCTCAGCGAGACGGAGGACAAGGCGGACATGCGGGATCCGGGGTGGGTCAAAGCTGCCGACAACCTGAGGCGGTTCTATGAGATTCCCGCCAACCAGTTCGATACCGTGGAGAAGTTCCCCGAAGGCAACATCGCGATGGCTGTAGCTACCATCGACCGTCTCGCGCTCTTTCACGAGCAGAACAAGAACCTGAACTTTGACATCGTCTCCGTCCCGTCGTTCGCTGATGTGCCGAATACCTCTTACCAGCCGAATCTGTATTCGATGTTCATTACGAAGCAGTCGGCCCAAAAAGATCTGGCGTTCCAGGTCATGGCCTCTCTGCTGTCGGAGGAGCATCAGACCGAGCTGTCCCGGGAGGGCGTGATCGGTCCGCTGCAGAGCCGCACGGTGCAGGAGGCCTTCGGGCAGAACCTGCCGCAGATGCGGGGCCGCAATACGGGCGCCGTCTTCGCAAGCCGCAACGCGATGCCGCCGGCTGCCCGGGCACAGGGCCTGCTGTGGTACGATGTGCCGCTGCAGAACGTATTCGCTCCGCTGATCTTCAAGGAATCGAAGGATTCCGTCACTGCGGTGCGCATGATCGAGGAACAGTCCACCAAGAACATTCAGGAGATGAAAGCTTCTAAATCCAGTCCAGGAAGGTGAACTCAATGAAGAAAACCCTAATGACATTCTTGTCCCTAGCGCTCGTGTGGATGACCCTCCTGCCGTTCGCGGCTTCGGCCGCTGCACCGGGAGAAGTGCGGATTGCGGCAGCGAAGAAGGCGGATGATTTCAAGGATCTCGCCGGCCTGCCGAAGGATCAGAAAGACAAATTCAATACGCTGCTCTCCGAAGGCGTCTTCAACGGCCTCTCGGATGACACGTTCGGTCTGGACGTGCAAATGAACCGCGCCCAATTCGCCAAGGTGGCGTCCATTATATTCAAGCTGCCGGTGGACGGGACACTGACTTCCTCGTCCTTCAAGGATGTCTCCGCGAATGATCCGGCCAATTCGTATGCGCTTCCTTACATTGAGGCGCTGAAGAAAGCCGGCCTGACGAACGGCTATGATGCCGAGGGCGTCCTCTATAATCCGGCCGGTCCGGTATCGAGACAAGAGCTGTCGGCGTTCCTGATCCGCGGCCTGGGCCTCGAAGAGGCTGCGAGCAGTGCGGCGCCTGTGGCGGACGCTACGGTAGCCGACTGGGCGAAGCCGTATGTCGCGCTCGCTCTGGAGAAGAAGCTGATGACCGCGGAGGGCGGCAGCTTCGACGGAACATCGCCTGCAACCCGCCGTATGCTGGCCCTAGCGAGCTACGAGGCGAAGAACCTGCTTGCCGGCGGCAGCGCGGACGCACCAGAGAAGCCGGCTGCCGGCACGCAGGACAAAGAGGAGCCTGCGGCCAAACCGGATGACAAACCCGATACGTCCAAAGACGATGAACCGGCCGCAACGGTGTCCCCGAAGGGCAAGAAACTGCTCATCGTTGGCCGTGAGAAAGCCGCTGAGGATGTCATCATCGGGGACCGGCTGAAGGCCCAAGGCTTCGTGGTCAGTTACCTGATCGACCGCCGCCTGTCCCCGGAGCGCATCAAGGGCTTCGATCTGATCTTCATCAGCGAAACGACGAACTCCAAGTATGTCAAAGAAAACCTGGATCATATGAAAACGCTGGAGATCCCCGTCATCTACAATAAAGCTATTGCGATGGGCGATCTCGGCATGTCCTCCACTTCGGAGAACAGCAGTGTGGAGAAGGTCAAGAAGATTACGATCAAGGATGCCAGCCATCCGATCGCTGCGGGCGTAACCGGATCCCTCGACGTGTACACCGAGGACGGCCGGATTGACTATGGCGTGCCGGGCAAGAGCGCGACGGTCATTGCGACCGTTGCCGGTGATGAGAAGAAAGCGGCCATCTACACTTATGAGAAAGGCTCGAAGAATATGAAGGGCGAGACCGTTCCGGCCCGGACTGTGTTCTTCTACATGGCTGCAGGCATGTCCGGCAAAACGACGAACGACGCGTGGAAAATTTTTGAGGCGAGCTTCCTGTGGGCGCTTCAGAGCAAATAAGTCCCTGCTGCCCGTACAAACCAGACGGGCAATCAGGATAGGAATGAATCAGGCAGCGGTTTACCGGGGAGGCGGTCCTTCCCCCGTACCGCTGCCTCTTTTTTTACTCATAAGCGGTTCATGACAAGCTCTTCTTAAACAGATGGTGCAGGACCTTCCGGATGTTCCCCTGCTGCAGGGAGTCCATATCGACGAGCTGGCCATCGACGGCGACGGACGGCAGTACCGTCACGCCATAGGCTTCGGCTTTGGCCCGCATCGTCTCGAGCGCATCCGGCTGATGGGCATCGTATACCGTGATGACACATCTTGGACAGGCAACGTCCTTGACCCGTTCCGTAAATTGGTCTCCGTACTTCCCGCTGTCCGTGAACACTTCGATCCGTTTACCCACATCATTCACCCTTTCATCAGTCTGGTCAGAAGAGGACACTCCTGCTTGGGCAGGGGAGGAGCCGCATCGTAAGGACGCCGTGCGATCTGCTCGAGCAGCTCCTTGAAGCTCTGCAGCCGGCGGATCTGCCGCTCGAGTTCTTCCACTTTCCGTACAGCAAAGGCATGCATCTCCTCCGTCGGATAATCGTCTTCCTCCCGGACCATCGTAAGCAAGTGGCGGATTTCCTGCAGGGTAAATCCGATCTCCTGAGCGCGTTTGATCAATGCCATATCGACAGTCGCGCTCTCCGGAAACATCCGGTAGCCGGACTCCGTTCTCGGAGGCTTGGCGAGCAGTCCCTTCCTTTCATAGAATTTAATCGTCTCGACCGTAACCTGTGTTTCCTTGGCCAATTGGCTGACGGTAAGCCATCGCATCCTTCATCACTCCCCGTATGCCGTTATTATAAACCCGGTACCTAGGTACCGGGTCAACTTTATTTTTTGAGCGTCCGGCCATGCCCGAATGACCCTATAAATTCGCACAGAACCCCCTAAAAAGGGTGTCGTTTTTCATTGTATGGTTAACCTAGGGAATCGTACCGTGTAGAGAAGGAAGGGTGGGGGATGATGAAGGAACAACCTGCAGAGCCGCTCGTGAAGGCGGTGGGCATCACCCGGGTGTTCGGCAAAGGAAGCGCTTCCATCAGTGCTCTGAGGGGGGCGGACCTCACGATTCCTGCCAGGCGGCTGATCGCGCTGCGGGGAAGGTCGGGCTCGGGCAAGACCACGCTGATCAACATTCTGGGGATGCTGGACCGGCCGACGGAAGGTACGGTCATGTTCGCAGGAGAGGATCTGGCCCGGTATCCCGAGAAAAAACGGAGCGAGCTGAGGCGCAGGCAGATGGGGCTGATCTTTCAGTCCTTCGGTCTGGTTCCGCTGATGACCGCCTACGAGAACGTGGAATTCGGGCTGCGCATCGCCGGTGTGAAGCCGGCTCTATATAAGGAATACGGGGAGTATGCGCTGGAGCTCGTCGGGCTCAGGGCCCGGATGAAGCACAGACCCTACGAGATGTCGGGGGGCGAGCAGCAGCGGGTGGCCATCGCAAGAGCCATCGCCCACAAGCCTTCACTGATTCTGGCGGACGAGCCGACCGCCGAGCTCGACAGCAAGATGGGGATGCAGGTCATGCAGGCTTTCCGGAGCCTTGTGAGAGACGAAGGAATGACCGTGATCCTGACCACGCACGACCCTGCGATCATGAGCGCTGCTGATCAGATCTACACACTGGAGGATGGTCGTATTGCTCACGAAGAAGAATAGGAAGATGCTCTATGCCGCAGGCATCTGGGGCCTGGTGTTCCTGCTCGCCGGCTGTTCGCTGCTGCCAGTCGAGGAGCAGGAGCTGCAGCCGCCGCTCGTCGAGCCGGTCAAGGAGACGCTGACGATCTATGAGGCGAAGCGTTCCGATATCGCCAAGGGCATCACGGGTGATGCCACGTTCGTATCCGAACGGATGGATTATCTGCATTTTACCGAATCCGGTGCCCGCCTTGTCGCGCTGCATGTAAAGCTGGGTGACAAGGTGAGAGCGGGGGATGTGATCGCAGAGACGGAGACCAGCGACCTGGATGACAAAATCCGGCTGCAGGAGATTGCCATCGAGAAGATCGAGATCGGATTGAAGCAGGAGCTGCAGAGTAAGCCGGCGGACGATCCCGCCCTCCGGATCAAGGCGCTCGATCTCGAAAGCGCCCGGATTCAGATGAACTCTCTGCAGAACCAGCTCAAGCGGTCGAGGCTGGTGGCCGAAGTGGACGGCATCGTCTCGTATCTGGATCCGATTAAGCCGGGTGATGAAGTAACCGCTTACGAGGATATTGTGACCGTCTCCGATCCGAAGCAGATGAAGCTGGTCTACACGGCGGCGGGACCGAACGATCTGGCGGGGGTGCAGATCGGAATGGAGGCGAGCGTCAAGATCAAAGACAAGGCCTATCCGGGCCAAGTCGTTCAGACGCCGCTGAGCGCTCCGCCGAGCGGAAACAAGACGGCCGACGAGATCAATGCGAAGTCGGTGGTTCTCAGTGTCGAGGGGCTGCCGGCCGACACGGCGATCGGTTCCCATGCGGATATCACGATCGTGACGGAGCAGAGGGCCGGCGTAGTCGTCATTCCAAGAGCGGGGCTGCGCAGCTATATGGGAAGAGATTACGTGCAGGTGATGGAAGGCGAAAGCCGCAAGGAGGTCGATGTGGAGAAGGGCATCGTATCCGCAACCGAGGTGGAGATTCGCAAGGGCGTCAGCGAGGGGCAGCGGATTATTCTGGACAACTAGGAGGCTGGGACGTTGGCACTCTTTCTGATGATCCTGCGCAAGATGATGAACAACAAGTGGCTCGAGATCAGCCTGCTGCTCGGGCTCGTCCTGTCCGTGGCGCTGGCGAGCAGCATGCCGGTCTACACGAACGCGATCCTGCAGCGCCTGCTCGTCCAGGAGCTGAGGCAGCTGCAGCTGGAGGGCAGCCAGTATCCTGGCATCTATTGGCTGTCCGCACAGCTGGGTGAGGACGCGGAGAACAAGAAGATCAGCCTGCCGGAGACCGACGCGCTGATGCGGGAAGCAGGCGAGCGCTTCGGCCTCCCCCTGCAGGCGTATGTCCGCGAGAGGTCGACCCAGCGCTACGGCCTGCTCCCCGCCCAGTCGAATAAGGCGGACCCGAACAAGCAGCGGTCGGCCGACCTTACCGCGCTGGACGGCATGGAAGAGCATATCCGTCTTATCGACGGGCGGATGCCGGCGAAGGAGCCGGTGGACGGCGTCTATGAGACGCTCGTTGTGGGTGAGGCGCTGACGGAGCTGTCCATGGTACTGGACGGCGTATTCGCCCTTCGGCTCGAGCCCGGCAGCGAGCCGGTCTATGTGAAGCCAGTCGGGATCTTCGACCGCAGCGATTACGGGGACCTGTACTGGTACAACATTCCGAGCAGCTACAAGAACAGCTTTCTGATCGATTTTGGGCTGTTCGAGCGAGATTTTACAGAGGGCGGCAAGCTGAACGTACAGGCTGGCTACTGGTACGCCGCGCTGGACTATACCCGGATGACGCTCGCCTCGGCATCCGACTTCGAGCGGGCGGACCGCGAGATCCAGGAGCATATGGATGCCCGCTACGAGAGCCATAACAAGAATGCGCCCGCGATGCAGACGCTGGCCGCCTATCATGCCAAGGAGAAGAGCCTGCGGACGATGCTGTGGTCGCTGAACGTGCCGGTGATGCTGATGCTGGCCTTCTACTTGTATATGGTGGCCGCACTGATCACCGACCGGCAGAAGACCGAGATCGCCGTCCTCCGCAGCCGGGGCGCGAGCCGCCTGCAGATCATTCTCAGCTATGCTGCGGAAGGACTGATCTTAGGGGCGTGCGCCCTGTTCCTCGGGCCCTATGCCGGTGTCTGGCTGACGAAGATGCTGGGAGCCTCCAGCGGCTTCCTCGAATTCGTGCAGCGTGCGAAGCTCGAAGTGAACCTGAACGGGGACGCGTATGTCTATGCCCTGGCTGCGGTCGGCGTGTCCCTCGTTATGACGCTCATCCCGGTCTTCCTCGCCACCCGGCTGAGCATCACCCAGCATAAGCAGCAGTCGGCGCGGAAAGACACGAGCTCGTTCTGGCACCGATTCGGACTGGACGCGATCCTGATCGGGCTGGCGCTCTACGGGCTGTACAATTACCGTACGCGTATGAAGGACCTGTTATCGCTTGGGCTCTCTTCCAACGATCTGAGAGTGGATCCGCTGCTGTTCCTTATTCCGGCGCTGTTCATCCTCGGAACCGGTCTGCTCGTGCTGCGGCTCTACCCGTGGCTGATTATGCTGGTGTACCGGGCCGGGCGCCGCTGGTGGCCTCCGTCGCTGTATGCTGCGATGCTTCAGGTCAGCCGTTCGATCGTACAGTACCAGATCATCATGGTATTCCTCATCGTTACGATTGCCACCGGACTGTTCGGGGCGAGCGCGACCCGCACGATCAACGCCAATACCGCGGATAAGATCCGCTATGCCGCCGGCGCCGATATTACGATGCAGATCCGGTGGGAGAACGATGCCCCTCCGGTCATTCTGTACAGCGAGCTTCAGGAGGAACAGGAGCAGGAGGTGGTGCAGCCCCTGGCTGCGGAGGAGGACACTCCCCCCGAGCCGCCTCGGAGAACCCAGTATACGGAGCCGTCTTTTCTGCCGTTCACCCAGCTCCCGGGGGTGGAGAGCGCAGCGAAGGTGTTCGTCCGACCCGGCGCTGATCTCATCAAGGGCAAAACATCCGGCAGCGTCCAGCTTATGGGCATCGATACCAAAGCTTTCGGCGAGACCGCCTGGATGCGCAATGGCCTGCTGGACCACCATATCCGCGACTATCTCAATCTGATCGCCTCCCGGCCTTCCGCGGTGCTCATCTCGCGGTCGGTTGCCGAGGAATACGGGGTGAAGGAGGGGGAGACGGTCTCGATCGGCTGGAAGGGAGTGGAGCCCGTGCCCTTCACCGTCTACGGGATTATCGACTACTGGCCTTCATGGAATCCGAACCCGGGCTCAGGCAGCGGGAGCGGTGCGACGGAGGAGAAAACGGGCGGACCGGACGGTGCCAAGGTGTCCAGGCCGAAGCTGATCGTCGGACACTTGTCCTACATCCAGAACAATCTGGCGCTGGAGCCGTATGAGGTATGGCTGAAGCTGAAAGAAGGCGCGTCCAGCCAGGGCGTCTATGCCGCCGTGAAGGAGCAGGGCTTCCAGCTCGAGGAGCTCCGGGATGCGAAGCAGGAGCAGATCAAGGCGGTCAAGGAGCCGTTCCAGCTGGCGATCAACGGCGTGATGACGCTCGGTTTTCTGATCTCGGTGTGCATCTGCTTCTTCGGCTTTCTGCTCTATTGGGTACTCTCCCTGCATGCCCGTACGCTGCAGTACGGCATCTTCCGGGCGATGGGCATCTCGCTGCCCCAGCTTATTGGCATGCTGGCGGCCGAGCAGGTGCTGATATCGGGCGCAGCCATTGCCATCGGCATGGGGACCGGCAGCCTGGCCAGCCGGCTCTTCGTGCCCCTCTTCGAGATGTCCTTCGATCCGAAGACGCAGGTGCCTCCGTTCCAGGTGCTCTTCGACCCGCGGGACGAGGCGCGGCTGTATGTCATCGTCGGATTCATGATGCTCATCGGCCTGTCGATCCTGGCCTATATCGTCTCGCGTATCCGTATCCATCAAGCCGTCAAGCTCGGGGAGGACTAAGATGATTCAATGCGACAACCTGGTCAAAATCTACAAGATCGCCGATCTCGAAGTCGTGGCCCTGCAAGGCTTGGATCTGCAGGTGGCCGCCGGCGAGCTCATGGCGATCATCGGCAGCAGCGGCAGCGGCAAATCGACGCTGCTCAACATGCTGGGCGGGCTCGACCGTCCCTCGGCGGGCCGCCTGGTGGTAGACGGACGGGACTTACTCACGATGTCGGAGAAGGATCTCATCCGTTACAAGCGCGAGACCGTCGGCTTTGTGTGGCAGAATAACGCCCGCAACCTCATCCCCTACCTGACGGCTCTGCAGAATGTCGAGCTGCCGATGCTGCTGCAGGGGAGGCGCCGGCGGGAGCGCGCCAGGGAGCTGCTGGAGGCGGTGGGCCTCAGCCACCGGGTGAACAACCGGCTGAACCAGCTCTCGGGCGGGGAGCAGCAGCGGGTGGCTATCGCGATCGCTCTCGCGAATTCGCCGAAGCTGCTGCTCGCCGACGAACCGACCGGCTCCGTCGATACGGCGATGGCGAATACGATCCTGGACCTGTTCCGCCATCTGTCCCGCTCCCTCGGTCTGACGGTCGTTATCGTCACGCACGATCCGCAGCTCGCGAAGAAGGTCGACCGCGTGGTGGCGATCCGCGACGGCAAGACGTCTTCGGAGATGCTGCGCCGCCGTATGCCGGAAGACGGCTCGGATGGAGAGCTGCCGGTGGAGGAGGGGGCTGCCGGGGAAGAGGAATCGCACGTGGAGTATGCGATTCTGGACCAGGCAGGCCGCGTCCAGATTCCGGCCGGCTTCCTGGAGACGACCGGGGTGAAGCAGTCGGGCAAGGTGCAGATCGTAATGGAGAACGGACGGATCGTACTGCTGCCGCCCGAATAAGCGGGCAAGGATTGTTCTGCTGCATCGTACGGAGGAGGGCAAACGGTACGATAGCGGGAATCCCCTATAAAGTGGACGGAACCCCCCCGTGATCCTGCGGGCTCCATAGACTAGAGTGGAGTAAGCGCATACATACCACAACATAATCAGGAGGTGCAGGGTTTGATCAAAGAGGTCTCATCATTGGTTTCCTTCACGCTGCTCTTTTCTTGTCTGCTGACCCCGCTGGCTGCGGCGGAGACCGGCACACAGCCTGTCCAGGGCATGCAGGCGGAGGCTGCTCAGCAGCAGGAACAAGCGCAGAAGGGCGGGGAGAGCGGACAGCAGGCGCGAGAGAATTCCCCGCAGGAAGGGGACAAGGCGGCAGAGGAGAAGGCAGACAAGCCGGAGGCTGAGCAAGCGGACGGAGCGGACAAAGCAGATGCTCCGGAAGTCAAGACGATGTCACCTTTCAAGGACCTGGAAGGACTGCCGGACGAGGAGAAGAAGCGCATCGAAGCCCTTGTCAAGCACGGAATCTTCGATGGCATCTCCGAAGAAGCGTTCGGTCCGGGCGAGAAGCTGAACCGAGCCCAGTTCGCCAAGATCGCAGCGCTGGTCTTCAAGCTGAAAGTGGACTCCACGCTGCGCCAGTCCAGCTTCCTCGATGTGCTTGCGGAAGATCCGGTTCACTCGTATGCGCTGCCTTATATCGAAGCATTGAAGGAGGCGGGGCTCACTACGGGCGCCGATGCGGAGGGCAAGCGGTACAATCCGTCCGGCGAAGTCACAAGGCAGGAGCTGGCTGCCTTCCTCATCCGGGGACTTAAGCTGGAGAAGGAAGCCGAGCAAGCGACAGCCCTTGAGGATGACACGGTCAGCGATTGGGCCGCAGGCTATGCTGCCCTCGCGGTGGAGAAGAAGCTGATTCCGCTGCTTGCGGATGGAACCTTCGGAGGCACGGAGGCGGCTACACGGAAGACGCTGGCGCTTGCCGCTTATGAGATCGTGCAGCCTGCGGAAGGCAAAGACGGCGGGAAAGCCGAAGAGGAAGCGGAGCAGCCCGATAAGGTCTCGATTGTCGAAGTGAAGGCGATCAAGTCGAACATGGTCTCTGTGAAGCTGGACCGCAGTGTCGATACGACCGCCGAGCTCAAGATCACGAGAAAGGGTCTCAAGGAAGACGATGACGACGATGACGATTCGGAGGATACAGAGGAGGTCAAGCCTCTTCCCGCCTTCGTCCAGTGGACCGACGAGAAATTGACGGAAGCGACGATGGAACTCGACGTCAAACTCGAGAAAGGCGCTTATATCGTCGAACTGATGGGACTGCCTGACGATCAGATGAACGTCAAGGTGTTCGAGTTCGAGGCGGAGGAGGAGCGGATCGAGAAGATCGAGATCACGGCGCCTTCAGATACACTGCCTCAATCCAAAGTGATAGTACCCTATAAGGCCATCAACCAATACAAGGAAGAGACGGGCTTAAAGGCGAGCAACGTGAACATCCTGATCGGCGCCAAAAATAATATTCCGATCATGGTGCCGGGAAGCCGGTATCTGATCGTGGATCTGAGCGAGGAGCAGCCCGGCAGCCAGGTGTTCGTCTCCCTGCTGGATCACAAGAATGCCCAGTCTGCACAGAAGACGTTCACGGTTGGCGACAAGCCCCGTATAACCAAGCTTGAGGCAGGTGAATTGAAATTCAACGATGGCCAGTCCGTATTCAAAACCGGATTCCGTGCCTTCCTGGATTTCAAAGCTTGGGACCAATACGACAACCGTGTCGTCGATCCTGACGTCCTCAACAGTGGAACAGGGATTGTTGTTTTTGTGAATCCGGGCGATGTGATCAACTACGACAAGAGCGTGAACAACTTCCAGGATATCAACAATGACGGGTATCCCGAGCTTCAGCTGGTAGCCTTTCCGAAGCTGAAGACCGACAAGGAAGTGACCGTGCATCTCTACGGCCCGGGAGGCGGCCAAGAGGTCACGAAGACCCTGAAGGTGGCTGCACCGAAGACGCCTGCCTCGGTCGAGTTCTATGCTTGGGATAAGACGCTGGCCGACGGCGATGTGGACAAATACGTCGAGCTCCGCGTCAAGGACGCTTCGGGCTATACGTTAACCGTCAACGAGATCGTGTATGCGGAGCTCGAAGGGCAGCTGCGAATCTCGTCCACCGGGCCGCTGGTCCTCGAAGCGGATGTTCCGGAACGCACCGACAGCTCGGGACAGACGATCGGGAATCTCAAGATTGACAGCAGAGCCGGCGAGGAAGGCAAGATCCGCATCAAAGAAATCAAGGGCAGGGGGCCCGCCTCGGTCATCGTGCATCTGGTGGAGCTGAACAAATTCGAGACGCTGAAGCTCGATGTGCGCGAGAAGAGAGTTCCCAATGCGATTGTGACCGGCACCGAACCCAAAGATGATGATACGGACGAGAAAGTGTCGAAGCCCCTGCATTATTCTATTTTCCTGAATACGGAAGCCGGACCGATGTTCAACGTAGTCGACCAGTATGGAGAAAACTTCAGTCCGGAGAATACGAACTACAAAGTGGACCTTCGCCTGGAGCGTACAAGCGGCGAGCCTGGTGCGGTAAGGGATCTCAAGCTCAACAATAAGTCGGTGATGAGCGATGTGTATTCCAGCTACAGGTCCGAGTTGAAGAATTTTCACGGGCGGGAAATCAAGTTCGTCGCTTCACTGACCAAAGAGGGAAGCTATCAGCTCACGGCCTCCCTGGTCGAGGTGGATAAAGACGGACAGAACGTCATCCGTACGATGAGCTCGATCGTTTCGACCGCCGAAGTAGTGAATCCTAAGACGGCCTATGTTAATTATGTGCTGGATTTGGAGGACTCCCTTTTTGCGGCCGGCAGGTCGCTCTATGACCGGAATATGATCAGCAGCGTGACCGATGCGACCTATCTATTGACTTACTATAAGGCTTTCGGCCGGGTCGCCGAGGTTCGAGCCAAGAATGCGCTGGGTACGGAATACAAAAATAAGCTGATTCCTATTCTGGGCATTACATCCAACGCAACCAAAGTGATCGGTCATAACAACAAAGACAAGATCGTGGGACTCGACAGCGGCAAAGCCAAAGTCACCGTATTCTTCGAAGCTTTCGACGGCGAAATCCAGTCGGTTTCCAAGGATGTCGTTGTGAATGCGGATGATCTGTATGTCAAGGAATCGAAGATGAATGACAGCGATGTCGTGAAGAAAAACGGATCGACTGTGGATCTCAACGGACGTACGATCTGGGATTCGGAACTCGTAGGGAATAAACGCGAGAACTTCCAGATCCGCGACCAATACGGTCATACCATCGACTATGAGATTCCGATGTACAACACTTTGTTGGACGTGCGGGCTTTCATCGGGAATGTGCAGTACATCGAACCGTACACCGATCCATCGAATGCCAAGCGCGACAAAATCTCGTTGGACGCCGACTTCAAAATCACCTATGTCCGCAACGGAGACGATAAAACGAAGAACAACATCAAAGAGTTTACCCTCTATGTGGCTTCCGCTCACGGCATCAAGAAAAAACGCTTCATTCTCTACCCCTAATCCGGTTCATTCCCGGATGGCCCTGCCGGCATACGGCGGGGCTTTTTTTAAAAAAAAAGCCTAACGGCACAATCCCCCTATATTCCCGGTTGGATGCGCCCCTGATTGCCGCACGGTCCGTTTGTATACTGTCTATGAGACAGGAGGGGTATAAGGTGGCCAAAAAACGCTATGTGATCTGCGGCGTCAGTGCGAGGGCAAACGGGATGTTTATCCGTGCGATGCTCGACACGTACCAGGCGCACTGCGAGATCGTGGGGCTGCTCGATGCGGACCCGGCTCGCTTTACAAACTGCTTCAACAAGTTTCCGGCACTCGCCGGACTGCCGGTCTATACGCCGGAGCGCTTAGACGATATGATCCGTGACACGAAGCCGGACGTGCTCATCGTCGCCGGGGCTGACCACACCCATGCCGATTACATCGTCAAAGGACTGGAACTGCACCTGGATGTCATCTCGGAGAAGCCGATGGTGACAACGGGTGAGGACTGCCGGCGGGTGCTGGACGCCCAGAAGAACAGCAGGGGAAGGCTTTACGTGGCTTTCAACTACCGGTATGCTCCGATACATACGCGAATTAAAGAGCTCATCCTTGAAGGGCGGGTCGGCCGGGTGACCTCGGTCGATCTCAACTGGTATCTCGATACGTATCACGGGGCCAGCTATTTCAAACGTTGGAACCGGAATAGGAGCCGCTCCGGCGGACTCTCCATCCATAAGAGCACCCATCATTTTGACCTCGTGAACTGGTGGGTCGGACAGCAGCCCGTGGAAGCGTTCTCATACGGAGCGCTGCATTATTACGGTTCCCAAGGGGAACTCAATCCCTCGCTGAAGGACGGGCGGTTCTGCGGGACCTGCCAAGAGAAGACGCACTGTACCTACTATATGCGGTGGTCTTCGCGGAGCAAGGAGACACAGCCGCCGGATGATCACCTGGCGGGCATGGAGCTGAAGCCGAGCAGTTACACGGGGTACCGGGGCGATGCCTGTATCTTCGACAGCGACATCGATATCGAGGATACGTATACGGCCGTGGTCAAGTACGACAAGGGGGCGCTGCTCAGTTATTCGGTCAACTTCTCCCTGCCGTATGAAGGCTACCGGCTCGCCATCAACGGGACGAAGGGAAGAATCGAAACCAAGGAGATCGTCTCCGGGCGTGCGGCTTTTGCAGTTCCTTCGCAGACCATCGACTATTATCCGCTCTTCGGCGGAAAGGAAACGATTCATGTCGTTCCCCGTCCGGGAGGGCATGGAGGCGGAGACCCGCTGCTGCTCGAGGACCTGTTCCTGGGGCCGGACCCGCTGCGCGACTATGACATTCTGGCCGGCGCGGAGGCCGGCGCGGCATCCGTATTGACCGGCGAGGCGGTCTGGACTTCCGCGAAGTCCGGCAGGCCCGTACGGTTGAATGAACTGCTCGGCACGGCTGCAGAGCCGGCCGAAACCAAGGGGGGATGAGGCTTGTACGACAAGCTGGAGAAGGGGCAGATCGCCCATTTTGACGTCAAAAGCCAGCTGCCGAGGTGGATCTACGAGTCCGCCATGGGGGCGGCAAGGAGAGGGGAGCAGGCCCGGGAGGCCATCACGGATCGCGCCGGGGTCGAGCGCCGGCAGCAGGAGATCCGGGAGGGAATCGAGCGCTGCCTGGGCGGCATGCCCGATTCGGATACGCCCCTGAATCCGGTAGTGACAGGCACCACGGCGGGCGTCGGGTTCCGGGTCGAGAAGGTCATCTTCGAGCCCCGGCCCCAGGTGTATGCGACCGCGAATCTGTACCTGCCGGACGACGCCTCCGCTGCAGCGCTCCGGGGCGCCGTGCTGCTGCTCTGTGGGCACCGGGAGCAGGCGAAGCACTGTGACGAATACCAGTCCGTATGCCACTACCTGGTGCATACCGGGCTGATCGTCCTCTCGCTGGACCCGGTAGGCCAGGGCGAACGTTTCGGCTTCTATGATCCGCAGGCGGGAGAAGCGCCGATGACGAGCGTGACCGAGCATGAGAATGTCGGCCGGCAGTGCCTGCCGCTCGGGGACAGCTTCGCCCGCTACATGCTGCACGATGCCGTGAGAGCGGTGGATTATCTGGCGTCACGCCCCGAAGTGGACCCGGCCCGGATCGGGGTCACCGGACACTCGGGCGGAGGCACCCAGACCGCTCTCCTCATGATGTACGACCAGCGGATCGCCGCTGCGGCACCGGGCGGATTCATCATGAACCGGCCGTATTTCCTGCTGACAGGCAAAGCGCAGGATGCGGAGCAGAAGTGGCCCGGCTTCTCCGCGCTCGGGATGGATCATGAAGACATCGTGCTCGCTATGGCCCCTCGGCCGGTGCTGGTACTCGCCACCACGTATGACTCGGTGCCGATCGAAGGCCCGCGCCATACGGTGGCCGTCAACCGCCGGTTCTATGAGATGTACGGCGCCTCCGGGAAGCTGGACCTCTTCGAGGACGTGAACGTACACAAGTTCACGGTGCCGCTCGCACGCGCAGCCGCGCGTTTCTTCTCCGGGCACCTGCTCGGCCGCACGGTGGAGCCCCCGGAGACTGTAGAGCTCCTGCCGGTCGAATCGCTGCTCTGCACGCGCAGCGGGCAGGTCATCGGCGAGCTCCCCGGCGCGAGGAACGTACATGCCGAGAATGCGGAGCGGCTGGCCGGGATGGAAGCGCAGCGGGGGGCTTTGCCGGATGCCGAGCGCAAGCGGCAGGCGCTTGGCTGGCTGCGGGACCGCGTCCATGCGGGACGCAGGCCCTGCGATCTCAACCCGCGCCTCTCGGGAGCCGGCGAGATCGGATCGATGTGGGCGCTCCGTACGGTATGGTGGAGCCAGCCCGGCTTGCTCGGGCATGCCCTTCAGTTCTTCGAAGCGTCGGCGGCGGACCGCAGGCTGCCCGTGTCCATCGCCGTCTGGGACGGCGGCACGGCGCGTCTGGAGGAGCACGCGAAGTGGATCGAAGAGACGAGCGCCTCCGGGCGGATCGCCATGGTGCTGAATCCTACGGGAATCGGCGCGCTGCTGCCGCACTTGAATCATCCGGAGGAGAAGCCCTTCAAGCGCTTCGGACTCATGGATAAGTTCACCGATGAGCTCATGTGGCTCGGCGACAGCATGGCCGCGCTGCGCATCCATGACGTGCTTCGCGCGGTCGAGCTCGCAGCCGGCTTGTCGAACGTGGACGCCTCGGATATCCGTCTCTACGGCAGCGGCCGCTATGGGATCTATGCCCTGTTGGCGGCGCTGCTCGAGCCGCAGGTTCGGAGCGTGCAGACCGTGAACCGGATGGACAGCCTCGCGGGCTGGATCCGGGAGCCGTTCTATGACGAGACGGACTCGCTCAGCTTCATCATACCCGGCATGCTCCGGCACTTCGACTTGCCGGATGCCGAAGGGTGGCTTCGGGAAGAAGGCAGGCTGGGGGAAGCTTATGAGCTCATCATCGACCATCCCAATGCGGGATAAAGGGGGAAAAGACATGGAAGCCGTAGTCGCGGCCATCTATACCGGACAGGGCCTGGCGGAACGCCTGCAGCCCCTGTTCAAGGAAGAGCTCGGGGACTGCCGGATCGTCAGCATCCTCGACGACAGCCTGATCGGGGAAGTGATCCGCTCGGGCGGGGTCACGCCCGGAGTAACCCGCAGGCTCGTCCAGTATTACCGGCATGCAGAAGACATGGGCGCCGATCTCATCTTCAACACCTGCTCGTCGGTCGGCGAGACGGCAGACTGGGCCCGTCCAATGTTCCGGACGCCGATTGTGAAGATCGACGACGCCATGGCCCGGGAAGCCGCCGGACAGTACGGCCGTATCGGGGTGGTGGCTACGCTGCCGACGACACTCGCTCCAACCCGGCAGCTTCTGCTCCGCGAGGCGGAGCGGCAGCAGCGGATGGGTGTAGAGGTGGTGGACGCGCTGGCACAGGGGGCTTACCAGGCGCTGACCGCCGGCAGGCCGGAGGAGCACGACCGCCTGATCCTGGAGGCGGCGAAGTCGGCGGCAGGCCAGGTGGATGCGCTCGTGCTGGCCCAGGGATCGATGGTGAGAATGGAAGAGAGGCTGAAGGCGGAGACGGGCCTGCCCGTGCTGTCGAGCCCCCGGTCTGGGGTGCGTGCGCTGCGGGAGGAGCTGGAGAAGCTCCGGGCAGCCGGGAGCCGCCGGGCTGCGGAAGCCTAGGGAACGTGGGGAGGGGCAGGAACCGCTGCAGAACCTCTGCCCCGGTTCCTGCCGGACCCCGGGGTAGTATGCTTGATGCAAGGGCCGAACAATGAAACACTATGGAGATGCTCCTGATTCGCCTCCATATGGATTCAACGACTCATCGGACTATGCTGGTCCTCAGTCTGCCGGCAGGCGGCGCATACAGCGTACAGTAAGGCTATGTCGAGAAACAGGAGGAACCGCATGAAACGCAAGAAAACCTATGCCATCGTCGGGGCCGGCGGGAGAGCGCGATTCTTCTACTCGGCGATCGCGGCGGAATACAGGGACACCTCGGAGCTGCTCGCGCTGTGCGATGTCAATCAGACCCGGATGGATTATGCCAACCGGCAGCTCACGGAGAAATACGGCTGCCCTGCGGCGGCCACCTACAAGGCGGAGGCATTCGACGACATGCTGCGCCGGGAGAAGCCGGATACGGTGATCGTCACTTCCGTAGACCGGACGCATCACACCTATATCATCCGCGCGCTGGAGATGGGCTGCGATGTCATTACCGAGAAGCCGATGACCGTAGATGAGACCAAGTGCGCCGAGATCTTGGAGGCCGTCCGCAGAACCGGCGGCAGGGTGCGCGTCGCGTTCAATTACAGGTATGCGCCGCACCACACGAAGGTCCGGGAGCTGATCGGGCAAGGCACGATCGGTGACGTGTTCTCCGTCCATTTCGAATGGCTGCTGGGCACGAAGCACGGGGCCGACTATTTCCGCCGGTGGCACCGGGACAAGCGGAACAGCGGAGGGCTGCTCGTCCACAAGTCGACCCATCACTTCGATCTCGTCAGCTATTGGATCGGCTCGGCCCCCCATACCGTATTCGCCTTCGGGGATCTGCTCTTCTATGGACGGGAGAATGCGGAGCGGCGGGGCGTGACCCGATTCTATGACCGGGCAACGGGCAATCCGCTGGCCGCTGACGATCCGTTCGCCCTTCACCTGGACCGCAATGGACGCCTCAAAGCCATGTATCTGGATGCGGAGCATGAGGACGGCTACCACCGGGACCTCAGCGTCTTCAGCGACGGAATCTCCATCGAGGATACGATGGGGGTGATGGTCCGATACAAGAGCAGGGCCATCCTCACCTATGCCCTGAACGCCTACAGTCCCTGGGAAGGATACCGCATAGCGATCAACGGCAGCAAGGGACGGCTGGAGATGGAGATTATCGAGCAGTCCTATGTGAATTCGGGCGGGGACAAAGCGCTGGAGGGAGCGCTCAAAAACAAGTCGCTCCGGATCTGGCCCATGTTCGGTGCCCCGTACGAAGTGGAAGTGGAGCAGGGCCAAGGCGGTCATGGAGGAGGCGACACGGCGCTGCTCCGGGATCTGTTCGGCGAACCGGCGGAAGATCCATACCGCCGGGCAGCGGACCATGTGGACGGCGCGCGGTCGATCCTCGTCGGTATTGCGGCCAATCAAGCGATCCGTACGGGCCAGCCGGTCCGCGTGGACGATCTCGTCAGACTGTAACGTAGAGAATCGCAACTCAGTATTAGGATCAACTTCAAAGGTGGGAGATGTCTATGAGGAAGAAGCTGCAGGGCGGGGTATGGCCAACCATGCTGACGCCGTTTACACAAGATGACCAAGTGGACTATGAAGCGCTCGGCCGGCTGGTCGACTGGTATATCGGCAGAGGCGTCCACGGGTTGTTCGCGGTCTGCCAGTCCAGCGAAATGTTCCGGCTGTCGCTCGGAGAACGTGCGGGGATTGCCGAATTCGTCGTGAAGCGCGCGGCGGGGCGTGTACCCGTGGTCGCATCGGGGCACATCTCCGATTCGCCGCATGACCAGGCCGCCGAGCTGACCGTGATGGCTGGTACGGGCATCGATGCGCTGGTGCTGATCACGAACCGGCTGGCCGCCCCGGAGGATTCGGACGAGGTGTTCGCAGAGCAGCTGCAGCGGCTGATTGAACAGCTGCCCCAGAATCTGCCGCTTGGCTTGTACGAATGTCCGTATCCCTACAAACGTCTGGTCTCGCCGGAGCTGCTGAAGTGGTGCGCCGACTCCGGCCGGTTCCAGTTCCTGAAGGACACTTGCTGCGACCTCGATACACTGAAGCTGAGGATGGAAGCGGTACGCGGCAGCGGCCTGCAGATCTATAACGCTAACGCGGCGACGCTTCTGGAATCGCTTCCGCTCGGCATCGCCGGATACAGCGGGGTGATGGCGAATTTCCATCCGGAGCTGTATGTCTGGCTGCTCCGCTACCATGCGGAGCGTCCGGAGGAAGCGGCGCAGCTGATGGATTTTCTCTCGGTCGCCGCCTGGGTGGAGAAGCAGCTGTATCCGGTCAGCGCCAAATATTATCTCATGCTCGAGGGCGTACTGGAGCAGTGGTCCGCACGAACAGCGGACGCACGTGAGCTGAGCGCCACATACCGGCTGGAGCTCGGGCAGCTGCGCCGGCTAAGCGACACTTATCGGGGGAGGATTGCCCAATGACCTCAGTACATATCGTAAACCGCCTGCAGGGGAGCATGCCGAAGATCGGCATACGTCCGGCCGTCGACGGCCGGCGGGGAGGCATACGCGAGTCGCTGGAGGAAGTGACGATGGAGCTGGCCCGTGCGGTGGCCGCCCTGCTCACCGGCAGGCTCCGCCATGCGAACGGGCTCCCGGTCGAGTGCGTTATCGCCGACACCTGCATCGGAGGCGTAGCGGAAGCGGCGGCAGCCGAGGAGAAATTCGCCCGTGAAGGCGCCGGGGTCTCCATCACCGTGACACCCTCGTGGTGTTATCCGACAGAGACCATGGACACGGACCCATTCCGGCCGAAGGCGATCTGGGGCTTCAACGGAACGGAGCGCCCCGGCGCCGTGTACCTGGCTGCCGCTCTCGCAGCCCATAACCAGATGGGGCTGCCGGCCTTCGGGATCTACGGGCGCGACGTGCAGGACCTCGGGGACACCTCCATCCCGGATGATGTCCAGGAGAAGCTGCTGCGCTTCGCCAAGGCGGGACTCGCGGCGGCGACGATGCGGGGCAAATCGTACCTGTCCATGGGCTCGGTATCGATGGGGATCTCCGGCTGTATCGCCGATGAAACGTTCTTCCGTACCTATCTCGGCATGCGCAATGAGTATGTCGATATGAGCGAATTCATCCGCCGGATGGAGCGGGGGATCTATGATGGGGAGGAGTATGGCAGAGCCCTGGAGTGGACCCTGGCCAACTGCCGCGAGGGTGCCGACGTGAACCCTGCAGCCCTGCAGCGCAGCCGCCAGCAGAAGGATACCGATTGGGAGACGGTCGTGAAGATGACGCTCATTGCCCGCGACCTCATGGTCGGCAACCCGGCGCTCGAGGCGCTCGGATACGGCGAAGAAGCGCTCGGCCGCAATGCGATCGCGGCCGGCTTCCAAGGACAGCGGGCCTGGACGGACCATTATCCGAACGGGGACTTCATGGAGGCGGTGCTGACGAGCTCCTTCGATTGGAACGGCATTCGTGAGCCGTTCATGCTCGCAACCGAGAATGACACGCTGAACGGTGTCACGATGCTCTTCGGACATCTCCTGACGGATGCCGCCCAGATCTTCGCCGATGTGCGGACCTATTGGAGCCCGGATGCCGTGAAGCGTGTGACGGGCCATGAACTGCAGGGCAGCGCCGCGCACGGTCTCATCCATCTCATCAATTCGGGACCGGCGGCGCTGGATGGGACCGGCACTATGCGCAAGAACGGGCAGCCGGCCATGAAGCCGTTCTGGGAGATTACGGAGAAGGAAGCGCAGGCTTGCCTGGACGCCGTACGCTGGTGTCCTGCCGTAGACTTCTTCCGAGGCGGCGGGTTCTCCACGGATTATACGACGGCAGCCGGCATGCCGGTAACCATGGCGCGGATCAACTTGGTCCACGGTCTCGGTCCTGTGCTGCAGCTCGCCGAAGGAGTGACGGTCGAGCTGCCGGACGAGGTGCACCGGAAGCTCGACGAACGGAGCAACCCGACATGGCCGACCACTTGGTTCGCTCCGGCTCTCACAGGCACCGGCGCCTTCCGCGACGTGTACACGGTCATGAACCACTGGGGCTCCAACCATGCGGCGGTGAGCTGCGGCCATATTGGTGCGGATCTAATCACGCTGGCCTCCATGCTCCGCATTCCGGTAGCCATGCATAACGTACCGCCCGAGAGGCTGCTGCGCCCAAGTGCCTGGGGAGCCTTCGGAACCGAGGAGGGGACGGGTGCCGATTTTCGTGCCTGCGCGGCTTTTGGTCCCCTGTACGGCTAGGTCCACAGGGGAAATCATCCGAAATGCGCACAGTCATCGAACGATTAGCCATATCCAAGGAGCTCTGCCGCTAACAGATGTTGGGCACCACAGGACTTTAACAGCGGCTGGAACCCCATACCCATCCCTCCCCACGTACAAACGTTTGGACAAGCACGCGTAAGGACCGTCCGGGCATCCGGACGGTTTTTCTGATATGTCCGCCGTTGTTTCTGCCGCACGGTAAGCAGCCACCGGTCCAGCACGAGCCTGCACTTAGGTCCAGGAACCATTCTGGACTTCAGCAAGTTACCGCATCGCCTTCTCCGATGTACGATAAGGAAAGCGAAATACCAAATAAAGGAGATGGTGATATGGCTGTGGAGGCAATACACTTGCCGGGGCGTACGGTAGAAAAGGTCCGGCCGCGCGCCAAACTGTTCGAAGGGGAATTCTGGCTGGTGGTCACGGCGCTGCTGGGCTTTCTGCTGGCGGGGGTGTGCGCGGTGTGGATCATGCTGTACGGAGAGAAGGTGGCCCCTGGCGGCAGCATTTCCAGAGCCTTTTCCTTTAATGCGGCGCTGGGCATGTTTATGCTGTCCACGGCGGCGATCATGCCTTATGCCGCGATGGGGGAGCGAGGCAGAGCCTTCTTCCGGTGGTCGTATACCGTACTCGCCCTCTATTCCTACTTTGCAGAGAATGTTCAGAATTTTCGCGGCGTCAATCCCAGATACGTCAAGAACGGCGCGCCCTTCGATGAGATGGTGGGATCCATCTTTGCCACGGTGGCGCTGCTGCTCATCCTGTATTATCTGTATCTCGCCGTCTATTTTTTTCGCCGCAAAGCCTATGTACTCCGTCCGGAGCTGGTCGTGGGCATCCGTTATGCGATCATCGCGGTTCTGATCTCCTTCGCTGCCGGAGTGTGGATCTCAGTTAACGCAGGGAGAATGGTCGGGTCCCACGGCAACCTGATTGTCCTGCATGGCCTTGGCTTCCACGCGCTGCAGGCGGTGCCGGTTGTCGCCTGGCTGACAGAGCGTACCTCCCTTACGGCACAGCGCCGCTTCCAGTTCATCCACATCACAGGCCTGTCCTACTTGCTCGGCCTGGTGGCGGTAGGATGGCAGACTTATCTGGGACACGATGTCTTCGAAGCTTCCGGCCTTCCGGTGGTGATCTTCTGCTGCTTCCTGATCTCCATCGTGGCCGGAGGGATGGTGCTATCCAAAACACCATGGGGGAGCAGAATGCATCACAAGATGCTCGGCGACAAGTAGAGAGGGGGGCGGCCGGCTTCGCATCACAAGACACGGCCGCGGACACGGAACTCTCGGATTTCTCTTGACAGAGATGCAGAAGACGCTCGCACAACTGAATGACAAGATTGAAAGATATGATATGAGAATTCAACCATAGACAGGGGCTGTCCTCCGAAGCCATTGCAGATGATTGAGGGGCGGCCTCTTGCCTGTTCAATTTTATGGAAGTGATGCAACTTTTTGTGCATTCGTGCGTCTATGCCTATGGCCCTCGTACAACCAAAGAGCAAGTTAGAAGAAACCGGGCGGCTTGCATTTATGATATAGTAAAGAGCGTAAAAGGAGGTTAGATCATTGGACAACGTTCATGACAAGGCTAAAGCACCCAGTCTTCTCAAAAATCAGTTTGTACAGACGATTCTGCTATCCAACGTGCTGCTGCAGATCGGCATCTGGGTACGTAATTTTGCCATTCTGCTGTATGTTGCGGAGAAAACGAACAATGATCCTTATGCGATTTCGCTGATTAGTGTTGCTGAGTTCGCGCCGATTTTCGTATTTTCGTTCATTGGAGGGACGTTCGCCGACCGGTGGAGACCGAAGCGTACGATGATATGGTGTGACCTGCTGTCCGCTGTGTCCGTGTTCGTCGTGCTGCTGACGATTCATTTTGGTTCCTGGCAATCCGTGTACCTGGTTGCCTTCATCTCGGCGATCCTCTCCCAGTTCTCGCAGCCTTCCGGGATGCGGCTCTTCAAGCAGCATGTGCCGGAGGAGCAGCTTCAGCAGGGGATGGCGCTGTTCCAGTCGCTGATGGCCATCTTCATGGTGCTCGGGCCGATGCTCGGGACCTTCACGTACAGCACCTTCGGTCTCGAAACCTCCATTGCCGTGATGGGGACGGTATTCCTGCTGTCCGCGCTCGTTCTGTTCCGCCTGCCCGCGGATCAGGTGGAGCCGCGATCAGAGCCCGCCCAGGGTCAGTTCCGCAAGGAATTCATCGAGGGCTTCCGGTATGTCTGGCAGAGCCAAGTGCTCCGGATGCTTGGGCTCGCTTTCCTTCTTGCGGGACTAGCCGTGGGGGTTGCCCAAGCCCTCAACCTGTTTATTGTGACGGAGCGGCTGGGTAGGGAAGAGGACTTCCTGCAGTACCTGCTGATGGTCAACGGAGCCGCCATGCTGATTGGCGGAGGGATTGTTGCCATGTACGCCAAGCGGGTCCCCCCGCAGATGCTTCTTGCCATAGGCATGATCGTCGGAGCCGTGTGCACGGTCATCGTAGGCTATTCCACAAGCGTGCCTCTTACCTTGGTAATTCAGTTTGTGAATGGGCTCGTCTTCCCTTGTATCCACATCGGAATCAGCACCATGATACTGAAATGGTCCCATTCTTCCATTGTCGGAAGGGTGAATGGGGTGCTGAATCCGCTGTTCGTCGGCATGATGGTAGTTTCCATGTCATGCGCGGGGGCGCTGAAGGATGCATTCTCCCTGGTTTCTATCTATACCGGTGCAGGTCTCTTGTTCCTCGTCGGCGCCTTAGCCATGCTGCCGATTATGAACCACAAAGCGCCCGAACACATGGAACCCACTGCGCAAGCACAGTCATGAAAATCGAAAGGCCTCCTGGAAGGAGCTCTGCCGCCAAACAGATGTTTGGCACAGGGCTCCTTTTTGTATGCCGAAATTCCGGTTCGTCTGGTTTCTAGACCCTTTGACCAACAGCGGCTGTCTATCCTTAATAAGCCACTCATTACATGGGGAGATGCAGCCGATAAATGTGAAGTACAAGTCATGCAGAAGGGGATAGAAACGAATGAAACTGCTTAGAAATCTCGGCATTATGAAAAAATTGATGATCCTTATAAGTATCAGCGTGCTGGCACTTGGGAGCGTCGGTTTCTTAGGGGAATATTATATTCGGAAAATGGCAATGAATTCAGAGATCATGTATAAGGACAACCTGATCCCTCTCGGGAAGATCATGCAGATCCGAGTCAATGCGAGGGCGAGTGACGCTTACACGTTAGAGCTTCTGACATCGAAGGATCCGGAGCGGATCAAGGAACTAAAAGATGAGATCGCATCGGCATGGGAAGAAATAGATGGCATGATTGAAGAAATTCAGCATGGCGTATTGACAGATGAGCAGCAGCAATTTTTGAATCAATATAAGATCCATGCCAAAACGCTGAGCGAGAACAGAAGTAAAGTCATCAGCCTTATTGGGGAAAACAAAATCGACGAGGCTTATTCCCTCTACTTGGAAGTGGTTGAGACCAACCGCAAATCCGTGAATGATACCTTAAAAGGACTTCAGCATGCCAACTTAGACAATGCGGGTATCATTAATGTGAATAACCAAGAGAATGTGCACAGCACGAGTCTCTATATCATCTCGATTACGTGTATTGCCCTGGTCGTTCTGATGGGTCTCGGTCTTCTTATCGCCCGGATGATTGTAAAGCCTGTGCGGGAAGTAAAGCAGTTATTGCTTGAGGCAGAGAATGGTGACTTTACGGTGAAGGGAAGCTACGATTCCAAAGATGAGATTGGAGAGTTGACCACTTCCTTTAACCATATGACGGCCAGTCTGCAATCGGTATTCAGTACCGTCCAGGCTTCATCCCATCTGGTTGCTTCCTCTTCTGAGGAATTAAGCGCGAGTGCAGCACAGAACAGCAAGGCCAGCGAGCATATCACTTTAACGGTGCAGGAGCTTGCCGCGGGTACAGAAACACAGGTGGAGAAGGTTGAGCATAGTTCGGAAGCCATCTCGGAGATGACAGGGTATACGAAAACCATCGCCGACAACACGGAGAAGATGAGGAAAGATGTTCTTCACGCTTCCCTAGTATCCACCGAAGGGAATAAAGCAATACTCGAAGTCAGCGAACAAATGAATTCGATCAATGCCAATGTGAACGGTTTATTTGAAGCTGTCAAAAACCTCAACGAGCGCTCCAACGAAATAGAGCAGATCACGAATGTGATCTCGGGCATTTCGGCCCAGACGAATTTGTTGGCACTGAATGCGGCGATTGAAGCGGCCCGGGCAGGAGAGCATGGCCAGGGGTTTGCCGTGGTGGCCAATGAAGTAAGGAAACTTGCCGAACAGTCGAACAAGTCTACAGAGCAGATCTCGCAGCTGATTCAATTGATCCAAAAGGATACGGATCATACGCTTCAAACCATGCAAAAAGCATCGGAAGAAGTTCAGGCAGGGTTAACTGTCGTGAACTCAGCAGGTGATTCCTTCCATAAAATTAATCATGCCGTGAGTGGAGTGGTATCACAAATTGAGGATATTTCCGTGGCGCTTCAAAGGCTGGCAAGTGAGACGGAGCATGTGAATTCTTCGATCATTGAGGTTAGCAGCATTGCTAAGGAGTCCGCTTCAAATTCTCAAAATATCTCCGCAGCCACGCAAGAACAGCTCGCATCTATGGAAGAAATCTCGGCTTCTTCTCAAGCACTTGCTAATTTGGCTGATGAACTCCAAGCCATTATGAGCAGATTCAAAATATAGTACTTTCGTGGCCGCCGGCGAACATGCAGGGCGGCCATGCTGGTAATTAGCCATTGCATTGACATAACACGAATTAACAACAACTTGGATCTTATGGCCGGCGAGCTAATAACCGATACAAAGATTATGGTACAAGGGACCCCGAGAATTAGCGGGATCGAAAGCTGATTAGTAAGCTATAGGGATGATCCGGTAAGGCTTCTTCGCCGCACTTCTTGTCGAATCGCTTATAACTATCATATAATAGAAAATGAATGTATTTCTGTAGGGCATGTATGATATCCAGAACAGGTGTGTGACTTGGTCGTTCCCTGGCTTGCTGTAGCGCCTAAGCTGGAGCGCCTAACATCCTTTCTGCAAATCTGAGGGCATAAGGACGGTAATTATGAGCAGCAGACAAACGAAAACAGACGTGATCTTGATTGGTGCCGGAATCATGAGTGCGACGCTGGGCACATTGCTGAAAGAACTAGTTCCGGACTGGAAAATCACAGTGATCGAAAAGCTCCCAAGCGCGGGAGAGGAGAGCTCTAACGAATGGAACAATGCGGGAACAGGGCATGCTGCATTGTGCGAGCTTAACTACACTGTCGAAAAACCGGACGGATCCATAGATATTAGCAAAGCTATAAAAGTGAATGAAGAGTTCCAGGTATCGATGCAGTTCTGGTCTTATCTTGTCAAAAGCAATCTGATTCGCAATCCGCAGGACTTTATTATGCCATTGCCCCATATGAGTTATGTATTCGGGAAACAAGATGTTACGTATCTTAGAAAACGGTTTGATGCGATGTCTGCCAATCCTCTGTTCCAAGGGATGGAATATTCCGAAGACCCGGCCAAACTGGCGGAATGGCTGCCCTTGATGATGAAAGACCGGACCTCGAATGAACCCGTTGCCGCAACTAAAGTAGACTCTGGAACAGATGTCAACTTTGGTGCTTTAACGCGCATGCTGTTTGATCACCTGAAGAAGAAGAATGTCGAAATTAAATATAAGCATCAGGTGGATGATCTCAAACGTACGGGCGACGGCTCGTGGGAATTGAAGGTACAAAACCTCAATGGGGGAGCTACCGAGCGCCATACAGCCCAATTCGTCTTCATCGGCGGCGGGGGTGGCAGCCTGCATCTGCTGCAGAAATCCGGGATTCCCGAAGGAAGAAGTATCGGTGGTTTCCCGGTAAGCGGCCTATTCATGGCGTGCAAGAATCCGGAAGTGGTAGCGCAGCATCACGCCAAAGTATACGGCAAGGCGAAGGTTGGCGCTCCACCGATGTCCGTACCGCATCTGGACACCCGGTTCATCGACAACCAAAAGACACTGCTCTTCGGACCGTTTGCGGGCTTCTCGCCCAAGTTTCTCAAAACCGGTTCCATGCTCGACTTGATCAC
Organism: Paenibacillus caseinilyticus; assembly: GCF_027533645.1. Lineage (GTDB taxonomy): Bacteria > Bacillota > Bacilli > Paenibacillales > NBRC-103111 > Paenibacillus_G > Paenibacillus_G caseinilyticus. The sequence continues at coordinate 210,565 of NZ_JAQAGY010000004.1, read as the reverse complement.
TTCCGTAAAACCGCATAATCTTACAACGATGCTCGCGGCGGGCGCAAAAAACATGTCATTGACCAAATACCTGATTCAGCAGGTGATGTTATCCAAAGAACAGCGCATGGAAGAACTGCGGGAGTTTGTTCCGAATGCCAAAAGCGAGGATTGGGAGTTGGTCGTAGCGGGCCAACGCGTGCAGGTGATCAAAGATACGGCTGCCGGCGGCAAAGGGACGCTTCAATTCGGTACGGAAGTGATCAATGCAGCAGACGGCTCCATAGCGGCACTGCTCGGCGCTTCGCCGGGTGCCTCTACCGCTGTTTCCGTCATGCTTGAGATCATCACCAAATGCTTCCCGCAGCATGTCAAAGCGTGGGAGCCAAAAATCAAAGAAATGATTCCTTCCTATGGTGTGCAGCTATTGAAAAACCCGGATCTTATTCGTGATATTCATACTTCTACAGCACGTACGCTTGGTCTAAGCGAGAATGGGCGGGTACAGACGGCACGCCGTACAGTATCCTAATAGAACCAATCCTAATAGAACCAAGCTTGAATTGGGGAACGACTTTTTATCGTTTAAGGGCTCGCAGACATGCGAGCCCTTTTTTTGTTCGAGTCACAGGAGCTGATGAATGCTTCGAAACTGCACGGGCGTCATTCCCTCGTGGCTCCTGAAGCATTTGCTGAAGTAGCTCGTTTGGGAGAATCCCGTTTCCAGTGCGATTTGCTTGATGGATAAGCCCGTCGAAGTCAAAAGGCGTTTGGCCTGCAGCAGCCGGGATTCCAGCAGAAAGTCAGGAAAGGATTTGCCGAACGTCTTGCTGAACTGGCGGCTGAAGTAATGCGGACTGTAACCGGCAATGGCAGCCGCTTGTTCCAGGGTAAACGGCTCTTGGCAATGGGCACGCACGTAGTTGGCAGCGGCACGGATTTTGTCTGCTGCTTGATTCACCGGGACATTGAGCTGTTCAGCCATGGACTGCAGCCTGGTCAGGAGCTCATATAACGTGGAGGCTGCCGCGTATTCATCATTCACCTCATAAGTTCTTCCCAGGTCAAGCAACCGCTGCAGTAAAGCCTCGATCGGTAGATGGTCCGATAGCCCAAAAAGCCAAGGCCCGTCCAGTCCTTTCCCATTGAGCAGTTCCTCCAGACGCTCCCCGAAGAAATGGACCCACCGGATATTCCAAGGATGCCGGGAATCCGAGTGATACGACTGCCTCAAGCCGGGACCGTACAGAAATCCTTGTCCGCGGGTCAACTCGTAGGACTTGCTTTCCGTGTGTAAAAAGCCTCGTCCGTCAAGGACGATGTGTAAATTATAATAGCGGTCCAAATTGTTCTCCGTGGTGGCATATCCGCGATTGACGGAGTGCTCGGGATAGTCGCTGTATCCTCCGATAAAATCGGGGAAGCAGACATGTCTTGGGAAAATCGGCTTGGGAAGGAATATGTGTTCTCTCATAGGCACCTCATGATTTTCGCAATATTTTTATACAGCGTATTCCAGAAGATAAGAATACATATGAATATTTGTACGTACCATGACAATATATTAATATACTTCGCATGATTTTGTCATTTCAATCGGACTCTGCGTCCACTAGAATGGATCTACAAGATCCGCTAGGAGGCAGGTATGGATGGCACAATCGATACATATGGACGAATTAACGCTGGGTGTTTGTTATTATCCGGAACATTGGCCGGAGGAACTGTGGGAGGATGACTTCCGGCGTATGCGGGAGATGAACATATCCGTCATCCGGATGGCGGAATTCGCATGGGCTCTGCTCGAACCGAAGGAAGGCCGATTCGATTTCAGCTTGTTTCACCGGGTGATGGACTTGGCGCACCGCCATGGACTGAAGGTAATCTTGGGAACACCCACGGCGACGCCGCCCGCTTGGTTAACACACCGATATCCTGAAGTGTTAAATGCGAGCAAGGAAGGCGTGCTATACAGGCACGGCATGCGGCGTCATTACAATTACTCCAGTCCGAAATACAGGGAGCTCTGCGGGCGGATCGTACGGAACATGGCGGAGGCTTACAAAGATCATCCCGCCGTCATCGGCTGGCAGATTGACAACGAGCTGAACTGCGAGATCAATCTGTTCTATTCGGACGCCGATCATACCGCGTTCCGGGAATGGCTGCAGGAGCGCTACGGCACGCTGGAACAATTGAACGAGGCTTGGGGAACGGTGTTCTGGAGCCAGACGTATACCGATTGGGAGCAGGTTCATCTTACCCGGCCCATGGTGAATGATTCGCCGAATCCGCATCTGGCGCTGGATGAGAAGCGGTTCATCTCCGCCAATACGATTGCTTTTGCCAAGCTTCAAGCAGATATCATCCGGGAATGCGCACCGCATCACTGGATCACGACGAACGGGATGTTCGGCCACCTCGACAACCATGAGTTGACCGATGAGCACTTGGATTTCTATTCATACGATTCGTATCCGCAGTTCTCGACGGTCTTCCCCGGAAGTGACGAGCACCCGCTGAAAGACCGGGCATGGAGCATGAACCTGTCGGCTGTCCGCTCGGTGTCGCCGAATTTCTGCGTGATGGAGCAGCAGGCCGGCCCCGGCGGCTGGGTGGACCGGATCGGGATGGGCTCTCCGAGGCCGGGACAGATCCGGTTGTGGTCCTATCAATCGGTTCTGCATGGAACGGATCTGCTGGTATACTTCCGCTGGCGTACGGCGACGATGGGCACCGAGATTTACTGGCACGGGATCAATGACTACCATAATCAGCCGAATCGGAGGGTTCGGGAAGTCGCGCAGGTGGGCGGGGAATTCTCGAGGATCGGGACCGCGATTGCAGGTACGGCGTACCAGGCGGAAGTCGCCATCATGCAGGACTATGATAACAACTGGGATGGAGAGCTGGACCAGTGGCATGGCCCGCTGCAATGGCAGAGCCTGCGCTCCTGGTTCAAGCAGCTGCAGTACCGGCATATCCCTGCGGACTTCATCACCTTACGGGCGAAGACGACCCTGGAGGACTTATCCAAGTACCGGGTCCTCGTGTACCCGCACCCGGCGATCATGACGGATGAAACAGCCGAACTCCTCACGAGATACGTGGAACAAGGGGGCAAGCTGTTCTTCGGGGCCCGTACCGGCTATAAGAATCCGAACGGCCAATGCTATATGCGGCCATTCCCGGGACCGGTGGCCGATCTGTGCGGGATCACCGTCGAGGATTACACGTTAATCAAGGGCTCCGTCATGCCGGCAGACCTTCGTTGGGAGGGCAGCCGTCTGCCGGCCGGCACCAAGGCCGCAGCCTTCAACGAGATTCTGAGCGTGGAGCATACGGGCGTGGATGTCGTAGCCCAGTATGCGAGCGAATACTACAAAGGCATGCCTGCCTTGACGCGGCGCGCAGTAGGCCAAGGTCAAGTGTGGTATTATGGCGCCGCATACAGCGAAGAGGTCGTGGATGCGCTGCTGGACGATCTCGGACTGGTCTCCCCGGCTGCTGAGTGGTTCGACGTGCCGGCCGAAGTCGAATTGGGCATCCGGTCTTCAGCCGATGCGCGCTTCGTCTTCTTGTTGAATTACTCGGATCAACCGGTTCGGATCGGCGTGAAGAAGAGTGCTCCAGAGCTGCTCTCCGGAACCACCATGGAGCATGAGGCCGAAATGCCGCCTTATGGCGTCCTCATTTTCGGGCTGCCAGCACCGGTTCCTTCGGAGCTGACATAAGCTGATATACAAAGGAACGCCCTCCTGCAAGCCACGCGGCTTCGCAGTTGAGGGCGTTATTCGTATTACATATATTGATTACATATCGCTATCGAATACGGAAGTTTCCTCGTGCGTCATCCCGGTGGAGGACCGCTTGCGCAGCCTCTCCGAGAATCCGTGTCCCCACACGGAGACCCCGATGAGCACCACGGCAACAAGTACCGACAAAACCAGCGGAGATACGGAACCCGCGATGAGAGACAGCAGCAGGAGAACCATCAGGCCGGTGAAGTAGGGAAGGGCGGCCACGCCAGCCACAATGTATATGAATAGCGCATTTCCGAGCAGGAAGAGTCCCGGCCCGCCCAGCATCACCGCAGCAGTCATCGCCCCGGTATGGCCCGTAGGATGGGCGAGGAGCAGTTCGCCTGCCACGGCGGTTACGATAATGCCGGCAACGAGCAGCAGATGGGTATAGGTGTAAGCCGACCGCGCCAATCTCCCCGGATCGGAGGAGTGCGCGATGTAATCGTGACCGGTCTTGGCGGTCGCATCAAAGTAGATCCACCACAAGGCGACCGTTACCACAAAGGCCGAACCAAAGGCAGCCAGCGTGGAGAAATTCCAGACAGACTCGGCAAACGTGGCCCCCATGAGCAGGATGGACTCTCCCAGAGCGATGATTATGAATAAGCCGCAGCGCTCCGCCATGTGGGATCCTTCCACGTTCCACACCGAAGTCGGTGTTCTGCCAAGACCCGGCACCCAGAAGCCGAGGGAGGGGGCGGCATACTCGAGGAGGATCGCAGCGGTCCATATCGCCAGCCTGGACGAATCCTCCATAGCGCCTCCCGCGATCCATAACACCCCCGACGCGGACAACCAGAGCAAGATCCGGATGAAGTTGATCCGGAGCTCCTTGGCATCTCTGCGCAGCATCCAGACGGTGAATGCGGTCCGTCCTACTTGAAAGACCGTATACGCGCCGGCAAAGTAAAGTCCTGTGGAGGCGAAGGCTTCGGGTATGGAGGCGGACATGATTAGACCGAGCAGCATCAGCACGATGAGCATCAGACGGATCTGCCGCGTCTCGGCATTGAACGAATTGATGACCCAGGCCGTAAAGATCCAGACCCACCATACCGCCATTGTGAGCAGCACCAGCTCTACCGTTCCTTGCATCGTCAAGTTGTCCAGAAACGAATGGGAGAGCTGGGTGACCGCAAAAACAAAAATTAAATCAAAGAACAATTCGATAAAGGAGACCTTGCCCGAATCGATGTTCCCCCTGCCGCGTAGCAAGCCTGCATCCGAAGGCGGCTTCATAATCTATTTCCCCCTCACGTAAAAAAGGACAGCCTGGACTTCAGGACTGTCCTTTTAGTATACCTTATGATCCTTCGTGCCCGCCGAACATCTTGTGGGCGTAGAACACGCCTGCGCCGTAAGCCCCGCTGTGCTGCATCGCAATCTCCATTACGGCATCATAGGTATCCTGTCTTGACCAGTCGCGCTGATATTCAAGAAGCACGGATTGCCAGGTGACCGGAACGGCGCCGGCTTGAATCATCCGCTGAATGGACGTTTGGTGGGCCTCGGTGGTGGTACCGCCGGAGGCATCGGTTACGATATACACCTCATAGCCTTCCTTCAGAGCGGCAATGGTAGGGAAAGCGAGACATACTTCCGTCCACAGGGCGGCAATGATCAGCTTCTTGCGGCCTGTGTTCTTGACGGCAGCTACGAAGTTCTCGTCTTCCCAGGAATTCATGCTTGTACGGTCGATCGGCTTATATTCAGGAAACACCTCCTGGATATGGGGGTGAATCGGACCCGAGAAGCTCTCGGCCGCAACCGTAGTCAAAATAATGGGAGCGTTGAATACCTTGGCTGTTTTGGCCAGACCGACCGTGTTATTGATAATGGTTTGCCGATCGGCGCTCTGCACCCCGAATAACATTTGCGGCTGGTGATCAATCAGTATAATCGCAGAGTTATCCGGCGTGAGCAAATCCTGCTTGTCATTAAACATGTAATTACCCCTACTTTCACGATTAGGTTTACAACAGATCTGAATCATTGCAGCCAGGATCCGCTGTTGTATGTACCCATAATATGGTAACCGTGAACGGCGAACAATGCGCATTTTTCTATACGATCTATAGGTGAAGCTTATATGTACCAGAGCGATCCGGCGGACCAGACCACCGGGAGAACCCATTAGCATTTCCTATGTATGGTATAGTCAGCGCATTATTGATGGATAAGGGGCTTCATTATAAAATGCAGATAACTCTTGAAGGAGTTCACAAGAAAAGAAAATGCTATAGAGGGAAGGGAACGACGATGTGGGGTTCCATGCTGCTTGCTTTAGGGACCGGCCTTATTATTGGAGTTATTTTTCAGTCCCTGCGAATCCCGTCTCCCGCCCCGCCGTTCTTAGGCCTGCTTGGCCTTCTGGGCATGTTCTTGGGACAAAATGCCGTACCGTGGATCAAAGCGTGGTTAAGTCATCAGTAGCCGCAGGTACAGGAACAGAAAATGACCACTAAAGGAGAGGCGAAAGCGTGAACAATGAACCGAGCGTAATCGAGGCCGATCTGTTGATCTACAATGCCCGGATCGTGACGATGGATGAGGCCAAACCGGCAGCTACCGCGGCAGCTATCAAAGGAGACCGCTTCCTCGCCGTTGGCAGCGATGCCGACATCATGCGTTACCAGGGACCGGCTACCCGGATGGTGGACGGGAATCAGCGGCTGCTCATTCCGGGGCTGAATGACTCCCACATCCATCTCATCCGGGGAGGATTGAATTATAATCTGGAGCTTCGCTGGGATGGCGTGCCTTCCGTGGCCGATGCCCTGCGGATGCTGAAACAGCAGGTGGACCGGACGCCTGCGCCTCATTGGGTGCGCGTCGTAGGGGGATGGACGGAGTTCCAGTTCAAGGAACGCCGGATGCCGACACTGGAGGAGATCAACCGGATTGCTCCGCATACGCCCGTCTTCATCCTGAATCTATATCGTCAGGCCTTCCTGAACCAAGCGGCTCTGCGGGTGGTGGGCTATACGAAGGACAGCCCGAACCCGCCGGGCGGGGAGATTCAGCGCGACAGCAAAGGCAATCCGACCGGAATGCTGATTGCCCGTCCCAATGCGACGATCCTGTACGCCACGCTTGCCAAGGGTCCAAGGCTGTCTTACGAGGACCAACTGAACTCCACGCGGCTGTTCATGCGGGAGTTGAACCGGTTCGGGTTGACCAGCGTCATCGACGCCGGAGGCGGGTTTCAGAACTATCCGGATGACTATCAGGTCTTCGAGGAGCTCGACAGGCGCGGGGAGATTACCGTCCGGACGGCCTATCATCTGTTCACGCAGCATCCGAACCAGGAGCTGGAGGATTTTCAGTCGTGGACAGCCACGTCGGAGCCTTACACCGGAAGTCCTTACTACCGGCATAATGGGGCCGGCGAGATGCTCGTATACAGCGCTGCCGATTTTGAAGACTTCGTCGAGCCCCGGCCGGAACTGCCGGCCGTATTGGAAGATGAGCTGTACGGAGTGACGCGCCACTTGGTTAGTAAGCGCTGGCCGTTTCGTCTCCATGCCACGTACGGCGAGTCGATCTCCCGGTTCCTGGATGTATTCGAACGTGTCAATAAGGATGTTCCGTTCAAGGACACGCGCTGGATTCTGGATCACGCCGAAACAATTCAGGAGAAGGACCTGGAGCGTGTCGTCGCGCTGGGCGGCGCTATTGCCGTACAGAACCGTATGGCCTTCCAAGGGGAATATTTTGTGGACCGGTACGGCGCAGAAGCGGCGGAACATACGCCGCCGATCACGAAGATGCTGACGGCCGGCCTGCATGTGGGCGTGGGGACCGATGCTACGAGGGTAGCCAGTTATAATCCATGGGTCTCGTTATATTGGCTCGTGACCGGCAAAACGCTGGGCGGCCTCCGGCTGTATCCCGAATCGAACCGCGTAGACCGTCATCAGGCGCTTCGCATGTATACGGCGGGCAATGCCTGGTTCTCGAGGGAAGAGGAGGTCAAAGGTCAGATTAAAGCGGGGCATTATGCGGACTTATCCATTCTGACCGAGGATTTCTTCCAGGTTCCCGAAGAAGAGATCAAGCGGATCGAGGCCGTGCTGACCGTCGTGGGCGGCAGAATTGTGTATGGATCGCGGGAATACCAGAAGCTGTCGCCGCCGGCCCCCAAGGCAAGTCCGGATTGGGCGCCGCACAATTTCTTCGGGGGATATTACAGCGGGCCGGAGTATGGCGGGGGCCGTTCGGGGCAGCAGGCGCACGAGCCCCACAAGCTGCACCACCGCGGCTGCAGCCACCACCATGACAGCGGGTTCTGCGACCTGGATTGTTTTGTATTCTAAGGTGAGTGGATCGCTATGAACCGGAAGGGAGGGCTACCATGTCCGATGTGACGATCAAAGTCATTGATAACGGACCGCTTTGCATTACGGGTCAGGTTGAAGTAACGGATGCCGAAGGCAACCGCTTTGAGACCAAAGAAACCTTCATCCTGTGCCGCTGCGGTCTGTCCAGCAAGAAGCCGTTCTGCGATATGACGCACAGAGGCAAGTTCGAAAGCTCGCCCCGGGCGTAGCCGCTTAGTTGATGCGAATGTGACCGTGCAGCAGCTTTACTTAGACTAAACCTCTTTCCTATGGGGTCATCGTCCTTTCTAGTGGGATGATCCCCTATGGAAGAGGTTTTTTATTAGGGTTATTACTCTTAATCAATACTTTTTAGTGATTCCATCATAGGGATTCCATTTACTTTTCTCTTTAGCAGCAAGTTAGCCAGCAGGGTTAGTATGAAGGCAAGAATAATAGAGACCAGGAAGATCGAAGGATGTAATGTATCCGGGATTTGTTGATGGGTACTGGACAGTGCTTTTACAATCATGGCATATACGTAGCCGCTGATCGGCAAAGCCACAATGACCGCGAATGTGGTTAGCAGGCTATTTTCCAAAAATAGAAGCCGGTTTATTTTACTTTTTTGATAGCCTAATACCATAAGGGTTGCAAGCTCCCGATTCCTTTCGTATATATTGATGGACGAGATCGTATAGATGGCGCCAAAGGAGAGGATGACGGCACAAATGATAAACATGATAAAGACAAAACGGTTTTGATTCAACATATATTGAGCTGATTTCTTCAGATCATTCTTATCTGCAATGGTGTCTACATGGCGATCTTTTTCAAAGAAGGTACGAAGACCGATCAGGTCGGCAGGGCTGTTTGCTTTAACGAAAAGCGAGGTTGGATTGTAGTCTATGTCAAAGCTCTTTACATAGGCCGGTGTGCTGTAAAACGACGGATTCGAATACTGTGAGGTGATCTTTAAAACCTTCATATCTACCGTTTTATTGTTATACTCTGGTGCGGTGAACTTGATCTGGATGAGATCTCCCTCCGCAATTTGGTATTTGTCCGCGTAAGATTGAGGGACCAGTACACCGCTATTTTCCAAATAAACCCGGTTATCATGTTCGTCGAAGAAATGAATCAGATTGTTTTCTTTTTCAGTAACAACGAACGTGGCATTTTCTTTGTGATCGCCTAGGGCGTGTCTTCAATCCTCAAACCAGCCAAATCATAGTGGAAGCCAGCTTTAAAAAAGCGATAAAGGTACAGGATAATTTATCGTATCGAGTGGCCAATCGGCGATTATGCTTGAGCTTGTTGAACAAGCATTCGACCAAGTGGCGCTCCTTGAATAACCACCAATCGGTATCGCGCTGAACGGTACGATTTTTACGGCTGGGAATCACCACATGAGCCTGCTTTTCTTCCAGAAGCGCAATGATTTTATTCGTGTCATAACCACGGTCCGCCATAACGTTTTTGCCTTCGACATCAAGGCTTTGCAGGATTTCGTATCCAGCCACGCAGTCGTTGATATTGCCAGCGGTCACTTCGTATTTCAAGGGGTTGCCCAAAGCATCAACCACCGCATGAATCTTGGAGGTCAAGCCTCCCCGCGACCGTCCGATGGCCTGGAATTGCTGCCCCCTTTTGCCCCCGATCCGTGCTGGTGAACACGGACGATGGAGGCATCGATCATGACGCTTTCTGAATCGGGCTCGGCGGCCAGCACATTCAACATCTGATCAAAAAGGCCCGCCTTTTCCCATCGGCGGAACCGCGTGTACACGGATTGCCATGGTCCATAATAATCGGGCAGATCACGCCATGGCGCCCCCGAACGAACAACCCAGAGCATCGCATTCAGCATCTGCCGATTGTCCTTTGCCGGACGTCCTCCTTGCGGCTTCCGTTCTAGAGGCAGAATCGTTTTGACTTGTTCCCACTGATCGTCTCGTTATTCGTATCGTCTTCTCATAAGAATATTTTACCAGAGTACTAGCTTATATTGATAGTTTGAAAACACACCCTAGGATGAGTTCAATAGGAACGGTGGACAAAAAATAGCTGCTGGACATACCGGAGGGGGGCAGATTCATCGAATCAGGGGAGGTTCCCATCGTATAATCCAATCTGTAATCATAGGCATAAACCTCTTCAATCTGATTAGCAACCTTAAGCAAGGCCGTTTGCGTGCCAAAAGCAGTAACCAATAACACCGTGCTTGCCACAATGCCGATGGAGCTCGCCAAAGCTTTTTGTTTATTCAAAGAGATATTTCTCAAAATGAGTTTGTAACGGTAGGGAATGCGACTCCAAATACCCGGAAATCGTTCGATAAACAGCTTTTTCATCTTCTTCGGGGGTTTCGGGCGCATCGCCTGAGCCGCGCGTTCTTTGAGCAGGGTCCTGCCGCTCAAGTAACAGGACAGGATCCCAAAAGCACTGGAGAAGATGAGGGGAGGAAGGATCGAATAATAAGAAAGCGAGAATTGAATCCCGGGCAGAGCGTAGGCCCTTGCATTCGACGCAGTGACTAATGGAATAAATACCATAGCGGCAATGGCACATCCCAGGATGGAGCCTATGATGCCTACCAGTACAGGATATCCCATATAATGAAACATGATGCAGCGGTTAGGAACACCCAGGGCCTTCATCATGCCAACTTGATTTCGCTGAGAATCCATGATCCTCGACATGGCCAGGAACAGGATGATCGCTTCAATCACAAAGAGTACGAGAGGGATCACCTTACTCATTAAGTTATTATTGTATATCGTTTTATGGATTTGAGAATAATTGAAAGTCTGTTCCTTCCTCACTTGGTCTATATAGGCAAGCTGTTTGGATTGCGCTTCAATGGATGCACCTAATTGATCCAGATTGTACCCTTCTTTAGCATCGATCATGATTTCATTATAGGAAAAGCCGTCTGTGACAGCAGGCAGGGCCACTTCGGCAATATAAGCGATGCCGTAGGTTTTATGATCTTGTGTTTCGTTCTTTTTGGCATGTTCCACATTCTCGCACAGCCCGGTAATAGTAAACGCAAGCTTTCTTTCATTCGCACTGATGCGGATTTGATCACCAACATGATATTGATGTTCTCTAGCATAATGGGAATCTAAGATGATCTCATCCTTTTTGGAAGGAATCCTGCCTTCGATCATAGTAGGCGTATTGATTTCATTGTTCACCGGGATCGAATGAATTTTAAGATGAGACTTGCCATCTTCAGAGGCTTGCGTGGCATCAAAGGTATAGCGCGCTTCTATTTTATGGACACCTTCAAGTTTGCTTAAACCGGCCGCATCCTTTTTGGATATTCCACTGTAATATACATAGAGGTCACTTAGATTGTGTTCCTTGAAGTACACCTTCGTATAGGCACTAAGATGATCGCTATAAGTGATCAGCCCCGTGTAGAAAAAAGCTCCTACGGCGATCACCATGACAAAGGCCATACATTGCCCTATCGATTGTTTGATGTCCCTTGCTAATTTCACCCCTAATTTCATCCCTAATTTCACCTCTGATTTCCTCATCACCACTCAATCCCATCTATACTTTGTTTTTCCTCTTGTATTGTAACGCTTTCAATCTTCCCGCTTTTAACCTTGATAATCTTATCGGCCATAGGAGCAATCGCAGAATTATGTGTGACCAAGACGACGCAGGTTTTCGTTTCCCTGTTCAAATCCTGAAGAAGCTGTAAGACGGACTTTCCTGTCACACCATCCAAAGCCCCGGTTGGCTCATCACAGAGCAGCAGCAGGGGGTTTTTGGCAACGGCTCTGGCTATAGCCACTCTTTGTTGTTCCCCTCCAGAGAGCTGGGAAGGGAAGTGATGGAGCCTATTGTTTAATCCGACTTTATCTAATACAGCTTTAGCATCCAGATGGTTTTTAGTTACTTCCGTGGCAAACTCAACGTTCTCGAGCGCGTTCAAATTCGGAATTAAATTATAAAATTGAAATACAAAGCCAACGTTTTCTCCCCGATATTGCGTTAGCTTTTTTTCGCCTAATTTCGTTATGTCTTGATTACCAACTAACACTTGACCGGAGGCAGCCGTATCCATACCGCCGAGTTTATTCAATATCGTACTTTTACCGGCCCCCCTTGCACCCAATATAACGACGAATTCTCCCTCTGCTATGGAAAAATCAACTCCATCGAGCGCCCTGACCGGTATTTCTCCCATACTGTATTCTTTTGTTACCTTTTTGAATTCGATGAACTTGCTCACGTAGCACATTCCTCCCGCGATTCCGTATTATCCCATATATGGAATTACACTTCGTGTCAAATTGATTATACGAAGGCCAGGGAAGGGGAACAACCAACTTCAGTCCCCCCCTGTAACTGGACTAAAGTCGAGGTCAACCGCAAAAAGCACTCCGCTTCCACTGCAGGAAGGGAGTGCCTCTGGTCCGGTTGTACGAAGCCGGTCTCGTTCATGTGATCCTATAACTTCAGTGATGAGGAATCTGGGCTTCCGGGCTGACGCCCTGCCGCTCTTCGAGGCGGATGAACAAGGGAACGAGCATGCTGACCCCGAGCAAAGAAGTTAACGCGAGAAAGGTAGGCAAATAACCTGCCGTATCCACCAGGTAAATGGAGAGGATCGGGCCAAGGGAAGCGCCTATGAACAGCATAAACATGTGGAAGGATACCGCAATCGCCCGTATGTCTCCGGCCAGATGGCCAATCAAGGAGATTAATGCGGGAAGGGTGACCGCAATCCCCGTAATGAATACAACGCTCGTCACCGTCAGGAACGTGATATTCGGCCAGAGCCCCAGTACGCCTAATCCTATGCAGGCTATGAGCAGTCCCAGCCATACGACGTTCTTGACGCCGATTCTTGCAACCAATCTGCCATCGAACGGCGACGCCAGCATGCCGATGATCCCAACCGCACGCACCCACAAGATCTCTTGGTGGCTGAGCCCGAAGGCCGGACTGTTCAAGTAACTCCCGAGGGTAGTAAAGAAACCGACGAGCGAAATAAAGAGCGTGGCGGAGATGATATAGCACAGGGGCAGGCTTTGGCGCTTGAAGATAGCCGTGATGCGCAGAAACGGGGACAGCAGGCTGCCTTCCGTTCGCTGGGGCGCATCCTTCGGAACAAACACAGCCACGAGGACCATCGAGATCAAATACCCTGCGAACAACAGGTAGAATACGTAGGGCCAGCTGAACAGAAGGACAATGGAGCTGCTGTAGAGCTGCCCGGCAATACTCGCCATCAGAAAAGCGGTGCTGATAAAACCGATAATACTGACTCTTTTGGCTGGAGGGAACATCTCCATCGCATACGCGAGTACCGAGGGCGGGAACATGGATGCAGCGAGCCCCTGGAGCGCCCGGAGGACAATCAGATAGGACAAGTCATCAACCGTACCGATCAGCGGTGTGATGACCGTGAGCAGGATCAGTCCCGAGAGCATCATTCTCTTCCGTCCGAATCGGTCGGACAAGACGCCGAAGAACAGTCCGCCACCCGCAAAGGCGAACGAAAAGGCGCTTCCCGCCCAGGCCGCCTCCGAAGGGGAAGCCTGGAACGCCTCGGCGAACAGCTGTACCAAAGGGATCGTTACATAAACGGATGAGACGACAAGCAGGGAGCACCAGAATAAAATTCCCGTCAGGAAAGGGAAATTGGGGGTTCTGGACAAGGTTTCGTTAGCCAAGGTATGCCTCCTATACATCAGAAATGGATTGATCAAATCATGAGTATCCCCATCTTATTCGTTCACATGGCGATGCATCAATAGGAGCCTCTCTATACTTCATATAGAGATTCTCTATAACGTAGTTACCTATATATACAAAAATAAACCCCTATGCTATTGTATGTTTTGCCAAATGACCGAAGGGAGTTTTTATTCATGTCAACACAGCTGCTCGGAGTTTTGAACACGCAAATCGCGAACTGGACGCTCTTATTCACCAAGCTTCACAATTATCACTGGTATGTGAAAGGCCCGCAATTTTTTACGCTTCACCTGAAGTTCGAGGAGCTGTATACGGAAGCGGGTCTGCATGTGGATAATTTGGCCGAGCGCCTGCTGGCGCTGGGCGGCAGCCCGGTAGCCACCCTCCAGGGGGTCCTTGAGATCGCAACGGTGAAGGACGCACGCGGACACGAGAATGCGGAGGAGATGGTCCGCTCCGTTGCCGATGACTTCGGCCTCGTGATCGGCGAACTGAAGGAAGGCATGAGCCTGGCAGCTTCCGAGGGAGATGAGACGACGGGGGACATGCTTCTGGCCATCCACAGTTCTCTCGAGAAGCATGTATGGATGCTTCGCTCGTTCCTCGGCTAGACCGGGATCGTTCGAATGCTGCGGCCCGAATTTTTGATTCCAGATAAGCCTGGGGACACACGTTCCCGGGCTTTTTCTAATTGCCCGGAAGATATAGAATATCCCTATTCCTCCTATAGAAAGAATGGGATGGTTCACGGTCCCCCGCTTGGAATAAAATGAGAGCAGCATACCGTTCCACAATCGAATCTGAAGGAGACTCTATCGTACTGGCGAACGCTTGGCTAAAGCAATAACCCATAACAGAATGAGCAGGGGAGTGGTCCGTCATGTCTTTACGAACGGCTGGAATTCATCATATCACCGCATTTGCAAGAAACCCGCAGGAGAACGTCGATTTCTATGTGGGAGTCCTGGGTCTGCGGCTTGTCAAAAAAACAATCAACTTCGATGCGCCGGAAGTCTACCATCTCTACTTCGGCGACCAGGCTGGGAACCCGGGGACGATCATCACCTTCTTCCCTTGGCCGAATTCCCGCAAAGGCCGCGTCGGCGGTGGCCAGGTCGGCATGACGACGTATGTCGTTCCTGTCGGTTCACTCCCTTTCTGGGAGGCACGCCTGGCGGGATTCGGAATCTCGGTCATGAAGGCCCAAAGGTTCAATGAAACGTACCTTCAGTTCCAGGATAATGAGGGGCTGCGGCTCGAACTGGTGGAACGCGAAGGCGGCCCGAACAGCCCGTGGGCCTTCGGCGGGATCTCGTCCGAGCAAGCGATCAAGGGCTTCGGCGGAGCGGTGCTCTACAGTACGAATGCGCAGAGTACTGCTTCGGTGCTTGAATATGTGCTCGGCATGGAGAAGGTCGGGGAAGATGTCGGGTACAGCCGCTTCCAGGCGGCAGGCGACATCGGCAATCTCATCGATGTGCCCCTCTCCGATATCGAACTGGGCGCCGAAGGGGCGGGCACGGTCCACCATATCGCCTGGAGAGCCAAGGATTTCGAAGAGCATGAGCAGTGGCAGCAGGAAGTGTTCAACTCCGGGTTTATCCCGACGGAGATCCTGGACCGCCAGTATTTTCATGCGATCTACTTCCGGGAGAAGGGCGGGATTCTCTTCGAGATCGCCACAGACCCGCCCGGGTTCGCCAATGATGAGGAGGCGGATGCGCTGGGAGAGAGATTGATGCTGCCGTCATGGTATGAGGGGAAACGAGAGCAGATCGAAGCCAACCTGCAGCCGGTCCAGGTCCGGCCGCTCGAGGCGAAGCCCCAATGAATCATTATTTCGAGCGGGGCACGGATCCCAAAGCGCCTGTTCTCGTGCTCTTCCACGGGACAGGGGGGAGCGAGCTCGATATGGTGCCGCTGGCAAAGGAGAGCTCTCCGGAATCGACCCTACTGAGCCTGAGAGGGAATGTGCGGGAGAACGGCATGCCCCGGTTCTTCCGGCGCCTGGCCGAAGGCGTATTCGATGAAGCGGATCTCATCTTCCGTACGCAGGAAGTGTATGCATTCCTGGATCGTGCAGCCGAAGAACATGGGCTGGCCAGAGACCGGTTCGTAGCGGTCGGCTACTCCAACGGAGCGAATATCGCGGGAAGCCTGCTGTTTCATTACAGGGATGCGTTCCAAGGGGCAATCCTTCATCACCCCATGGTGCCGCTGAGGGGAATGGAGCTGCCTGCGTTATCGGGGATCCCGGTGTTCATCGGTGCGGGGACGAACGATCCGATCAGCCCGGTTCGGGAGACGGAGGAGCTGCGGGACCTGCTGGCAGGCGCAGGAGCGGACGTGGCGCTTCACTGGGAACGGTACGGGCACCAGCTGACGAATACCGAAGTCGCTGCGGCGAAGGGATGGTTCCATGGGCAGTTCGCCGCGGCGGAGAAATAATAAAGAGAATCAAGCGAGAGACAAGAGAGGCGGAGAAGAAGCATGGGCAATATCGCTATTTTTGGCTTTGGGCGTATCGGAAGACAGCTGCTGCGGGTGGCGCTGCAGAAGGATCTGTTCGTCCCGTTATCCGTATCCGACATCAAGGACGAAGGGACGCTGGCGGCATTATTCGAAGTGGATACGAACTACAGCCGCTGGCACGAACCCGTATCCGGGCAGGAAGGCTCCTTCCGGATCGGGGACCGCAGTATCCTCTTCATCAATTCCTCCAAGGAAGTCCCGGATTGGAAGTCGCTGGGGGTGAATCTCGTGATCGACTGCACGGGCAGAGCCGTGACCCGCGCAATCGCACAGGTTCATCTGGACCGCGGAGCGGAGCGGGTGCTTGTCAGCGGGCCAAGCAAGACCCTCGATGACTGCGATGCCGTGCTGCTCAAAGGGATCAACCTGGACTCCTTTGATACGGAGAAGCACAGGATCATCAGCATGGCAAGCTGCACGACGAACGCGCTGGCGCCCGTAGTCAAATTAATCAAAGAGAATTACGGAATCCGGTACGGCTTGTTCTCGACCGTCCATTCCTACACGAATACGCAGTCTTTGACAGACCAGCCGATGAAGGACCGCCGGGATTCCTGGGCTGCAGCGGAGAATATCATTCCTTCTTCTTCGGGAGCAGCCAAGGCGCTGAAGTTCATCTGGAATGATCTGCAAATCACAGGGAAGGCATACAGGATTCCCACCCGTACGGGAAGCATCGCTGAGCTCAATCTTGTTACGGACAAGCCGTGTACAGCCGAGCAGGTGAACGATCTGTTCCGCCGTGCCGCAGCAGAAGGCGAGCTGAAGGGCGTGCTCGACGTCCTGGAAGGCGAATGGGCCTCCTCCCGCATCGTAGGCGACTCGCATTCCTCGATCATCGACCTGCCCTTGACGCAGAAGCAGGGAGAGATCTTGTCCGTTGCCGCCTGGTATGACAACGAGTGGGGTTATGCCTCGCGCCTCGCCGAGGTGGCCGCCTATTTGGCCGACCGCTAGAGGAAGAGAGGATTATCGCTTCAGACCATGGCTCGCTTCTGGCGATAGTCCTTCCTCTTGCTTGGCGAGGGGATTGACATTTATCTTCAAATCATATATCTTTAAATCAAGATTTATGATGATCAATACAATAATCGATTCAAAATTAACCGATGAGGTGAGGACAATGACCACGATTCCGTTCCTGGAACGAATCAACGAGCTGAGCAGAAAAGAGCACGGCGAAGGCTTAACAGCAGCCGAGAAAGCCGAGCAGATGGTGCTCCGGCAGGATTATCTGCAGTTGATCCGCGGGCAGGTATTAACCACCATATTAGGCGTATCCATCGTGGATTCGGAGGGAAATGATGTCACCCCGTCGAAGCTGACCGATGAGAAATCACGGCTGAACCACGATTAAAGACAAACGCGAATATGCCAGCCGGGATGCCTGGTTGGCGGGATCGCTTTTACCTCAAGGTGAGGGTATTGAGCAGTATAATTTTGAAATGTCTTCAAAAGAATGCACGCAAAAATCGTCCTTCCTAAAATGATAGTGTGGGAACTTTCATTTTACAAAGAAGAGACGATTTTTTTGTGCTTATTTAATTTGTACTCGGCAAAGGATAGGCGGAATATTACCGAACGCAAGCCACGTAAGCGCGGCGAAAAAGCGAAGCACCGTGGCATTAGCTATGTACCAACACTGCGTACTGACCGCCCGAGACCGTCAGAAAAAGACCTTCTCAGGAGTTCTTGGGCGTGGCGCATCCATACTGCAAAAAATGGACGGGCCTTTTCAACGGAGCAGCAACCACATCTTTGGAGCATAACCTGGCGTGGATCACCTATCACGATAGTAAGGAATTAAGAGAACACAGCGTCGAATAAGAAAAACATGGTGGTGTAGACTTCAACGGGATGACTTACTGTTGACGGGGAGTTTAACGTAACGATCCAGTAGGATGTGTGGTAAAGTAAGGAGGAAAATAGTATCGGTACAACCGCAGATAGGAGAGGGGATAACATGCCGAAGCCAAATGGAACTTTACAATCTGCCTGGCTTATTCCTAATGTCTTTATGTATATTTTGTTATGTCCTCTCACTGTGTTTGTTTTAATTAATGCAGAAGATTTGAGTAAGGTCAATCGGTTGGGAATATGGGTTACCATCCTCATTTCATTACTGATTGTGGCATTGATCGGATCATATCGAATTTGGTCTTGGATTAAACAAGGTAAAATTTAATCTTAGTATCTGGGAGCAGACTTGCCGTTGCATCTGCTATCTGGTCGCGTTGAATTAATGGATAGGGTGCTTTTAAAGTAAGAGCATTTCTCTGTAATGGGAAATGCTCTTACTTTATAAAAACGATAATTATTTATTGTAAGACGATAATTTTGTGGTAGAGTAATAACGGACATTAAATAAGTGAGGTGCTCTTTATGAAACAAGGAACAACACTCTTTTTGAAGATGGCTGTTATTCTTATTGGAATCCCCCTTCTCGCTTTGTGCATTTTTGTAGTGCCTAAGATTGGAGATTTTGCTAGAGAATTGTATCCAGAAATGGCTTATATGAAATCACTCGTTGTAATTGATTTGTACGCAGCCGCGATTCCTTTTTACTTTGCTCTTTATCAAGCTTTTAAACTTGTAAGCTATATCGATAAGAACCAAGCGTTCATTGAATTATCGGTAAGGGCTTTAAAGAATATAAAATACTGTGCCATCACAATCAGTACCTTGTACCTGCTAGGCATGCCGCTCTACTATCTTATGGGGAAGAGAATTGACCCTCCAAGCTTCATACCCATGGGATTGGTCATTATTTTCGCCTCTATGGTGATCGCCGTTTTTGCTGCTGTTCTCCAAAGACTCTTACAAGAAGCGATGAATATAAAATCTGAAAATGATTTAACGGTCTGAGGGCAGCATTCGGGATGTCTTAGAGGAGAGCATATAAAAATTTTCTGGGTCAAAGGATGTGAACTGGTTGGAAAAAATACGACTTCGTGCTTGTGCTTTAATTATTCAGGATGGAGCCATTTTGCTGATTGAATTTAAAAACGATGATGACGACGGTGTGCATTACAATCTTCCCGCAGGTGGTCTTGAGCCAGGCGAAACCTTCATTGAAGCTGTTAAGAGGGAAGCAAAAGAAGAAGCGTGCGTTGATGTGGAAGTCGGTTCTGTTGCATTTGTTTATGAATATCAACCAACTAAAAACAACTTCATTTATGGTAATACACACTCCGTTGGCATTACATTTGAATGCGAACTGAAAGCAGGATCAACTTCGCAACTGCCTCAAAAGCCAGATCCTAATCAAACGGCCGTAAAGTGGATACCGATTTCAGAATTACAGTCGATTCAACTCTACCCAGAAATTCAAAAAGACATTATGGATTACTACAACGGAAATAAGTATCGTACTTATGTCGAAGAACACGAAATTCAACAAAGTAAGTTTTTACCTGGCGGGTGACGCTCGTTTCATTCAAACAGATGATAACCTCTCATTGGAGAAACCCTAGATTGAATGGGCATAATGGGAGGTTTTTTCATGATTTTAACCGAATTATGGGGGCATTGCTCAGGAACTCGGTCAAAACCGACTGTCTGGAAAGCCCCGTCTTGTTGATGGGGCAGAAGTTTGAATAGGTATTGTGTAGAGAAAGGTACCTTGCTCTACACAATAGTGTATGATATGATGTAAAAAGTATTATTTTACCATTTATTCCATGGTGAACGCTGCATTTCACATGGCCTCCAAGCTTAGGTTGGGTCTGTTTGAACCATCGGTTCCCCAGATGCAAACGATTGCCAATAAGCAGCAGGTTTACAATGCTGAAAAGAGGTGAACACGGAGTGACGGAGTGGACTTCTCAGATAAGGAGAGGAATTCTCGAGCTATGTATTCTTCACTTAATTGAACAAAAAACAAGATATGGATACGACATCCTGCATATTTTTCAACAATGGGAATCTCTCACCATTACAGACGGAACGGTATATCCACTCTTACGAAGGTTGCAAAAAGAAAATTATATTGAGTCTTATTGGCAGCAGTCTAGTTCAGGTCCGCCTAGAAAGTACTATAGGATTACCCCGGATGGAGTAAAGTTTATGAAAGAAATGACAAATGAGTGGGAGTCGATCGTCTCATCGGTCCATGATATTAAAAGCGGTAATTATAAGGAGGATTACAATGGATAAAAACCTTACTTCTGCAGCGGAAAAATATGTAAGAGAGCTAAATGATTATCTGCATAAACTGCCAAAAGATGAACGAGAGGACTCGGTTAACGAAATTCGAAGCCATATCTCGGACGGTTTGCGTAAAGGATACGAAGAACAGGTTATTTTAAAAAATTTGGGGAAACCCTCCGATCTGGCCCACTAGCGTTGCATAAATAAATTCAGAATATTGAGATTTAAGAGACAACAAAAAAATCCTTTATAATGGAATGGTCAGGTAGTTACTGTCCAAAATCCACTAAAAAGGATCCTCTCATGGACAAGCATACCGTATTCTCGACTTTTGGTAAATGGGTTTCACCAATTTGTACACAACTTTTTCAAGAACGTATTGCCGAGACCCAACAAGACAAGTATGTGAAGAAGCTGACGACCATAGCGTATCTAAAGCTGTTCCTTCATGCCCAGATCCACCAGCGTGACGGGCTTAGGGAAATGGCAGACGATCTACTGTCCAAAGACCTCCAGAAAGAGCTCGGTCTTAACAGCATTTCTGCCGCACAACTCAGCCGTAAACATAACCGGGTTGATCCCCGGTTGCTCGAACAGGTTTTTAGTGAACTGTGCAGCCGGATTCAAAGTCATTTATCGCCCTCAAAAGTCCGCCACGATTTCAAAATCGTCGACTCGACGACCATCAGTCTCTGTCTGCAAAAGTATCGTTGGGCTGAGTTTCGTAAAACGAAAGCCGGTATTAAGGTGCATTTGCGTCTCGTCTTTGTCGATCAGGACGACGTCATTCCAGAGAAAGCGGTTATCACCACAGCACGAAAGAATGACCGAAGTCAAATGGATGAACTTATATACGAACGGGGCGTCACCTATGTTTTCGACCGCGGCTATCTCGATTACCAAACGTTTGACTGCTACTGCGATGAAGGGATCTTCTTCGTATCACGCTTGAAGAAAAATGCGGTCACCCGTCACATCCATTCGTTCCAACTCCCGGAGGATAGCCATGTTCTCAAGGATGAAATGGTGTACATGGGCACGCCGCAGAATCGCATGGAAAATGTGGTCCGTCTGCTACGGACGGTCGATTCACTAGGCAAAGAGCTAACGATTGTGACGAACCGGTTCGATTTAAGTGCGGACGAAGTTGGTGAAATCTACCGGAAAAGATGGGCGATCGAGACCTTCTTCAAATGGATGAAGCAGCATGTTCGAATACGAACTTTTTACGGCACAAGTGAGCAGGCGGTGATGAACCAGATCTGGATTGCACTCATTTCCTACTGCCTGTTGGTCCTGATGAAACAGGAAGTTCAATCATCTCATCCCCTTTTGCAGTTGAGCCGATGGTTAAAAATGCTGCTGTGGAAGCCGTATAAACGATGGGTCGGACGTGTAAAGCTGAGACCAACACGAAGTTCAGCAGGCAGGCAGAGCAAAAAGGCGGCAAGTTGTGCTAACAATCAATAATTCCCAATAATTTACCAATTGGACAGAGCTACCCTTGAGGAGATCTAGTCCTTTTGGCAGTAAGAGCCGAAAACTTAATTCTGAATATTCCGTCTTTTTAATGGGGTTAAGTTTATGCAACGCTAGTGGATCTGGCCGAATCTTTTATTTTGGGGGGCTACCTGAGGCGGAACTCAGCAAACCCGTTAGCTATATTGAAGAAGATCGGATTTTATTTTTCTGCAAGCTTCGTAAGTATGTTTGTCATCCCTATTTTCACTACGTTAAGCATTGGCTTTGCAGTTGGTTCCCTGCTGGCAGTGTTCGGAGGTTTAGCTCGTACCTTTGGCGCAAATTGGGGGAGTATGTCTTGGTTTGGCATGGAAGTTCCTGCATTGCTTAGTTTCCCCGTTTCCTTGCTAGTGGGAATGCCGCTCATGTTGTTAGCTTGGGGAAGCTGGTTTTTTTTGATCAATTACATGAGATATTTGACAACGAAGCATCGGAGAATAAGGTTCAGTTAAAGGAATTTATTCCCCTATAGGTTGAAACACAGAGGCCCATGGACAGCCGCGGATATCGCGGCTTTTTTGCGTTCCTTCATGCATGCAATCACCTCGGCATATCGATCGGACTCTGCCCTTATCCCATTTGGGATATAGCCCGATGCAGCCGCGAAGATTATCCTAATTCTATATATAGTAAGGACAATAAAAGAACGGGAGACGAGTTATGTTTCGAATGGTTCGACGGGACTTACAGGCCGTACTCCACAGGGATCCGGCCGCAAGGCATGCCCTCGAGGTAATCCTTTGCTACCCGGGGTTTCATGCTGTGCTTATGTATAGGGTGGCCCATCTGCTGCACAAGCGGGGGTTTAAGCTGCTTGCCCGGCTGCTGGCTTCCTTCAACCGGTTCTTGACGCAAGTGGAGATTCATCCGGCTGCAACCATCGGAGAAGGCCTCTTCATTGATCACGGATGCGGCATCGTGATCGGAGAAACCGCGGAAGTCGGGGACGGCGTAACCATACTGCAAGGAGCGACGCTGGGCGGTACGGGCAAGGATACGGGCAAGCGTCATCCGACGATAGGCAGCCATGTATTGATCAGCGCGGGGGCCAAGGTCCTCGGACCGTTCCGCGTCGGCGATTATGCGAAGATCGGCGCAGGGTCTGTCGTGCTGAAGGAGGTCCCTCCCTACAGTACCGTGGTGGGCATCCCCGGGAAGATCGTGAAGAAGAAGCTGGCGACAGCCCCTTCCTCCGAGATGGACCAGATCCGGATGCCGGACCCGGTCCAGGAACAGATCGGGCAGCTCCTGCTGCAGATCAGGCAGCTCGAAGCCAAAGTCGCCGAGCTGGAAGAGCGCGGGCAGCGCGAAATGCAGCATACGGGATAGAGCAAGACCCTCATCATACTATTAGGACCGGGAGTGGGACAGATCGCATGGCGAACCAACTGGAGATCCAAAATATATACGGGCTGACCCCCCTGCAGGAAGGCATGCTGTTCCATACGCAGTGGGGATCCGGGGCAGGGGACTATATTCAGCAGATGGTGCTGACCTTCCGCGGAGAGCTGGACCGGGAGGCATGGCTGGCGAGCTATCAGCGGGTCATCGACAAGCACGACGTCCTGCGGACGGTGTTCAAAACTACAGGGGTCGAGAAGCCTCTGCAGATTGTGCTCAAGCAGCGAAAGGCATCCATCCGCTGGGAAACGCTTTATGGTCTGGAAGGAGAAGAGCAGCAGGCGGTTCTCCGCCGGTTCCGTGAGCAGGAGAGGACGGAGGGCTTCCAGCCAACCAAGGAAACGCCTTTCCGGATCACGGTATTTGCTATGGAACCGGCTTGCAGTACGATATGCATCACCTTCCACCATGTGCTGCTGGACGGCTGGTCCCTCGCCATTCTGCTTCAGGACATGTTCCAAGGATACACCTCGCTCCTTCGAGGAGCGGATCTCCGCCCGCTCCCGCACATCGCCCCATCTTACGGCCATCATCTTCAGCGGCTGGCTTCGCTTGACCTCACCCCATCGGCAGCCTATTGGTCCACCGTTCTCCAAGGGTATGAGCCCCACGCTTGCCTGCCGGGAACCGGAAGTCTCTCCCGGATCTCCGGAGGGATAGAAGCAGCAGACGTGCAGGGCCGCCAGTCCTGTCTATTCGATGCGGCCCTGACCAGCGGGCTTCAGGCGCTGGCCCGCAGCGAAGGCGTCTCGCTGAGCTCTGTCTTCCATACGCTGTGGGGCGTTCTGCTGCTCCGCTGCGGAGGTACGGACGATGCGGTCTTCGGATCGGTGGTATCGGGGCGGAGCAGCGGTCTGTCCGGCATCGAAGAAGCGGTCGGGTTGTTCATCAATACGGTGCCCGTACGAATCCGGGGAGCCGGCCGCCCGTTCACCGAGCTCCTGAGAGAGCTTCATGGCGCATCTCTGGAAGCAGCGCCCCATGAATCGTACCCCTTGGCGGAACTGAAGACCGCGCAAGGCGGAACGCCGGTCGACCACGTCATCGCCTTCGAGAACTATCCGCTGGACCGTGAAGCGCTGGCAGGCGGCGAGGAAGCGGGATACCGCATCGAGGATGCAGACTGGTTCGAACAGACGCATTATGACTTCCATGTGAACATTCATCCCGGAGAACGGCTGCAGGTCCAGTGCTTCTACCGGAAGAGCCGGTTTGATGATACGGTCGTGGAGCGATTGTTGAAGCATCTCACCCGGCTCGCGCACTCTGCGGTCGAACGGCCGGAAGCCCCGGCTGCCGAGCTGGAGTGGATGGACGAAGAGGAGAAGACCGCACTTCTTAAGGCGGCCCTGACGGAAGCGGCACACTATCCGCAGGAAGCGACGCTGCATGCGCTCTTCGAAGCGCAGTCGGCCCGGGTTCCAGAGCGGATAGCTGTCGTCTGCGATACGGAGCGGATCACCTACGGCGAGCTGAATGCGCGGGCCAACCGGCTGGCTCGCATCCTGCGGGAACACGGCGCCGCAGCTGACCAACCCGTCAGTCTGCTGCTGGGCCGTACGGCGGACACGGTGACGGTTATCCTGGCTGTACTGAAAGCAGGCGCGGCCTATGTGCCGGTCGATCCCGCGTACCCTGTGGAGCGGATCCGGTTCATGCTGCAGGACTGCGGAGCCCGGCTGCTCCTTACGTCCGGCGAGGCATGGGCCGAGGCCTTCGGCGGACAGCCGGAAGATGGGCTGCCCGATACGGTGGAGTCAGTGATCTGCCTGCAGGAGGGCGGGGGGCACGCACAGCCCCTTACTCCAGTGGGCCGGGAGATCCACGATGGGGATGGACCCGTGTGGGTCACTACTTCGGGCCGCAGGCTCCAAGGAGTGCTGGTCGATCTCCGCTCGGCCGGGGAGTACGATCAGGCCAACCTTGTGCCGGCCAGCACGCCGGCCAGCCTGGCTTATATCATCTATACCTCCGGCACGACGGGGATCCCGAAGGGAGTGATGATCGAACACCGGCATGTGGTGAGGCTGCTGGTGAACGACCGCCAGCCGTTTGATTTCGGTGAAGAGGACATCTGGACCGCGTTCCACTCCTTCTGCTTCGACTTCTCCGTATGGGAGATGTACGGCGCGCTGCTCTATGGCGGCTCGCTCGTTATCGTACCCAAGGAGACCGCGCAGAACCCGGCCGGGTTCCTGTCCCTGCTGGAGCGGGAGCGGGTGACCGTGCTGAACCAGACGCCGGCGGCGTTCTATGCGCTGGCCCAAGAAGCCTGCGAGGGGGAGAAGCAGAATCTGTCCCTCCGGTATGTCATCTTCGGCGGCGAAGCCCTGCAGCCCATCCAGCTCAAGGGCTGGAAGGAGCGGTACAGTGGGGCGCGGCTCATCAACATGTACGGGATTACGGAGACGACCGTCCATGTTACGTATAAGGAAATCACCGAACGGGAGATGGAGCGGGCGCTGAGCGTGATCGGCCGACCGATTCCTACCATGAGCTGTTATGTACTGGACAACCGGCAGCAGCTCGTGCCTGCAGGCGCGGTCGGTGAATTGTATGTCGGCGGTGCCGGGATAGCCAGAGGGTATCTCGGCAGGGAGCGGCTGACCGCCGAGCGGTTCGTGGCGAACCCGTTCCGTCCCGGAGAGCGGCTCTACCGGTCAGGGGATCTCGTCCGCCGGCTGCCTGACGGAGAGCTCGAATACATCGGCCGCAGCGACGGCCAGGTCAAAATCCGCGGCCACCGCATCGAGTTCGGCGAGCTGGAGCACCATCTGCTCCTGCACCCGCAGGTGAAGGAAGCGGCGGCGGCTGTACGGCCGCGTCCCGGCGGATCCGAACTGCTCGCGTATGTGGTCCTCGGCGAAGGAGGAGATGCCGCCGCGCTGCGCTCCTCCTTAGCGGGATCGCTGCCGGCTTATATGCTTCCGTCTCGGATCATTCCTGTTGAGCGGATCCCCCGGACCGCCAACGGCAAGACCGACCGATCGGCGCTGCCCGTGCCTGCGCTCTCCGCAGGTGATGACAGCCTGCATCGAGCCGCGCCCCGCTCGGCGGCGGAAGAAGCGCTCTGCGGGCTGTGGGCCGAAGTGCTCGAGGTGGAGCAGGTCGGCATCCATGACAGCTTCTTCGAGCTCGGAGGGCATTCCCTCAAAGCGGCGAGACTGCTGTCGAGAGTACAGAAGAAGTTCGGAATCAAGCTGTCCTTGCAGCAGCTGTACACCGCGCCGACGGTAGCCGGCATGGCCTCGCTTGGGGAAGAGGGCGAGCGCAGGGAGCTGCCTCCAATCCCGAAGGCCGGGGAGGAAGGGGATTATCCCGTCTCCTCCGCCCAGACCCGGATGCTGCTCGTTGACCGGATGGAAGGCTCCGGCACGTCCTATAACATCCCGGTGGCCATCCGGTTGAAGGGTTCCGTTGATCTTCAGCGGGTACGCCATGCGTTCGGCAGGCTGATCGAGCGGCATGAGATCCTTCGTACCACCTTCCATACGGTGAACGAGAAGATGGTGCAGCGGATTCATCCGCCTTATGCCCTAGAGATCGGGGTCGTAGAAGGCTCGGAGCTGGAGCTGGATAAGATGATTCACGAACGGATACGCCCCTTCGACCTGGCAAGCCTTCCTCTGCTGCGCGCCGAGCTGATCCGGCTGGATGAGCTGCACCACGTGCTCTTTCTGGATATACACCATATTGTCATCGATGGAACATCGCTCGGCATCCTGATCCGCGAATTCTCCGAGCTGTACGCGGACCGCGGGCTGCCGGTCATGCCGATTCAGTACAAAGACTTCGCCGTATGGCAGAACGGCATGCTGGCGGGAGGGGAGCTTCAGCGCCAGGAAGCCTATTGGAAGGAAGCGCTCGGCGGAGAACTGCCGGTTCTCGAGCTGCCGGCCGACCTGCCGAGACCGGGGGTGCAGCGATTCGATGGGGAGCATCTGCGCTTCGAACTGGATGCCGAAGTCACGATGAGGCTGAGGCGGCTGGCGAGGGAAGCGGGAACCACGGTGTACACGGTTCTGCTGTCGCTGTATGCTGTCCTGCTGGGGCGGATTACCGGGCAGGAGGACATGATGATCGGTACCGGGTCGGCATCCCGGCCGCACCCGGATACGCACGCCCTGCTCGGCATGTTCGTCAACATGCTGGCTCTGCGTGCACGGCCGGAAGCGTCCAAGACGTTCCGGCAGCTGGTCGGGGAGCTGAAGGACACTTCCCTTCCGGCATTCCAGCATGGGGATTATCCCTTTGACACTCTCGTGGACCGGCTCGGGATCTCCAGGGATGCAAGCCGGCATCCTTTGTTCGATACGGCCTTTGTTCTGCAGAATATGGACATGCCCGATCTGTCTCTCCCGGGAATTGAGGCGGAGCCTTATCCCTTCGGATATACGACCTCCAAGTTCGATCTTACGCTGTATGCCTGGGAGACGGGACCGGAGCAGGGCCTGCACCTGCTGGCCGAGTACAGCACGGCGCTGTTCCGGCGCGAAAGTATCGAGAGGCTGAACCAGCGGTTCGCGCTGCTGGCCCAGATCTTGTCGGAGGCACCGGACACCGTGCTGGAGGCAGTGGATATAGCCCTGCCCGGGGAGAGGGAGCGGCTGAGCTCGTATAACGACACGACCCATGCGTACCCGAGCGATTCGGGGATTCCGGAGCTGTTCGAAGAAACAGCCCGTACGTACCCGGACCGGCTCGCAGTCGACTATGGAGACCGCAGCCTGACTTACAGGGAATTGGACAGAGAGGCGAACCGGATCGCACAGTTTCTTGTCCATAGCTTCGGCATCCTCCCGGAGGAGACGGTGGGCATGATGGTGGAGAATCCGGGGGACCGCATGCCCGCCATCCTCGGCATTCTGAAGGCCGGCGGCGCTTATGTGCCAATGGATGCCGGCTGGCCTCAGGAGCGCATCAAGAAGCTGGTGAACGATGCGGGTA
This sequence comes from Paenibacillus caseinilyticus, assembly GCF_027533645.1. Taxonomy (GTDB): domain Bacteria; phylum Bacillota; class Bacilli; order Paenibacillales; family NBRC-103111; genus Paenibacillus_G; species Paenibacillus_G caseinilyticus. The sequence goes on along the minus strand of NZ_JAQAGY010000004.1, from coordinate 182,190 downwards.
TCCGGATCATCCTGACAAGCCGGGCCCACGTCAAACTCATGAACAATCTGCAGTGGGAATGTCCGCAGCTGCGTGCCTTCGCAGGCCTCGACACCGATGCGGTCCGGGAGGAACCGGAGCGGGAGCGCAATGAGCTCATGGATGCGTCGCTGTGGGAGTACGTCGGCGCGAAGGCCGCGGACGACATCGAAGGCGGCGGCTGGGTCGACAGCTATACGGGCGAACATCTCAGCAGGGAGGAGATGGATGAGTACGGCGACAACGTGCTGCTCAAGCTGAAGCCTTATGTGAGCGGAGCCACCCGGATCCTCGAGATTGGCTGCGCTTCGGGCATTACGATGTTCCGCCTCGCACCGCTGGCCGGATTTTATTACGGGACGGATCTCTCCCGCGTCATCGTGGAGAAGGACCGGGAGATCGCCAAGGCACAGGGGCTGGAGCATATCCGCCTTCAAGCGCTGCCGGCCCACGAGATCGGCGGCATCGAAGAGAGCGACTTTGATATCGTCATCATCAACTCGGTCATACAGGCTTTCCACGGGCACAACTATCTCCGCCAGGTGATCCGGGAAGCCGTGAACCACATGCCCCGGGGCGGGATGCTGTTCCTCGGCGACCTGATGGACCAGGATCTGAAGGAAGAGCTTCACCGGTCGCTTGCCGAGTACAAACAAGCTCACCCTGAGGCCGGTACGAAGCTCGAGTTCTCGGAAGAGCTGTTCGTCTCGAGAAGCTTCCTGGAGGATGAAGCCGCCGCCTCCCCGCGGATCGCCGAAGTGCAGTTCAGCTCCAAGATTCATACCGTAGAGAATGAACTGACACGCTACCGCTACGATGCCATGCTGACGGTGCTTCCTGCCGGAAGGTCCCGTGAAGGGGAAGAAGCATCCGCCGGGCGGACCCGCCACAAGCTGCAGTTCAGCCGGACCGAGATCGGGCGCTGCCCCGCAGAGCCAGTGAACCGGCAGGTGCGTCCGGACAGCCTCGCGTATGTCATGTACACCTCCGGCACGACCGGCCAGCCCAAAGGCGTGATGATCGAGCACCGGAACGTCGTCCGGCTGGCGAGGGCCGAGGGCTATGTATCCCTTCAGCCCGGCGTGCGGATGGCCCAGACGGGTGCGATCTCGTTCGATGCGAGCACATTCGAAATCTTCGGTGCGCTGCTGAACGGCGGGACCTTGTGCCCGGTGGAGAAAGAGACGCTGCTGGATGCCGCGCTCTTCCGCCGGTGGATCCGCACCAAGGGCATTACGGTCATGTGGCTGACCTCGCCGTTATTCAACCGGCTGGCCCAGGAGGATCCGGGCCTGTTCGAAGGCATCCGCGAGCTGATCATCGGCGGCGACGTCCTCTCCCCGAAACATGTGGGAGCGGTGATCGAGGCTTGCCCGCAGCTTGTGCTGTGGAACGGCTACGGACCGACGGAGAATACGACCTTCTCCACCTGCCATAAGATTGAGGACACTAGGGGAGAAGCGATCCCGATCGGCCGGCCGATCGGCAATTCCACGGCGTATATCGTATCGCCAGTAGGGCGGGAGCTTCCGGTCGGGGTGCCGGGCGAGCTCTTCGTCGGCGGAGACGGTGTCGGCCGGGGTTATCTGGGTGCGCCCGGACTGACGGCCGAGAAGTTCCTGGCCGATCCTGTCCGTCCAGGCGGACGGGTCTACCGGACCGGGGACCGGGCGAGACGGCTTCCGGACGGCTCCATCGCCTATATGGGACGGATGGACCGGCAGGTCAAGGTGCGCGGGCACCGGATCGAGCCGGGCGAGGTGGAAGCCGCGCTCCTGCAGCTCGGGCCGATCCGGGAAGCGGCCGTGCTGGCTGGCACCGACACGGAAGGGGAAACCGAGCTGTGGGGTTACGTAACTTCGGAGCAGACGCTCGACATCCGTGTGCTGCATGAGCAGCTCGAGCGTCAACTCCCTGGGTTCATGGTTCCCTCCCGGCTGATCCAGCTGGAGCGCATGCCGCTGACCGCCAGCGGCAAGATCGACCGCCGGGCGCTGCCTAGTGAGGCTGCGTCCGAGGACGCGGACTGCGGCGGCGATCAGCCGGTGACCGCGACAGAAGGGGCTCTGCTGCAGATCTGGCGCGATCTTCTGGGCACCCGCCGGCTGGGTATCCGGGACAGCTTCTTCGAGCGGGGCGGCCATTCTTTGAAGGCCACCGTGCTGCTCTCCCGGATGGAACAACAGTTCGGCGTGCGTGTCCCGCTGCGCGTGATCTTCGAGTCGCCGACCATTGCGGACATCGCCCGTTATCTGGACGGCGCCGAACGGAATGGGCAGAGGCCGATTCCTCCGGCTCCGCTGCAGGACGAGTATGAGCTGTCCCCCGCGCAGGCACGGATGTTTCTCCTTCACCAGTGGCAAAGCGGGATTACCGCTTACAATATGCCCGCGGTATGGCAGCTCCAAGGTGAGCCCGACCACACCCGGCTGCAGCAGGCGCTGGATGCCGTGGTGCGCCGGCACGAGTCGCTGAGAACTTCATTTAAGCTGAATGACGGAGTGCCTATGCAGTACATCCATCCGGAAGCGCAATGCCGGATCGAAGCCTGGGAGGTGCAGGACGGCGAATCGCTGGAGGAAGCTCTCACGCGGTTCATCCGGCCGTTCGATCTGGCCGCCGGTCCGCTGTTGCGGGTGGCGCTGCTTACTGTGACCCCGCCTCCGGGAGAAGGCGGGACGGTTGCCGAGTCGGATGCGGTGTCCGCTGCCGCACCAAGAGAGGGCTTCGAGAGATTCCTGCTGGTGGATATGCACCATATCATCTCGGACGGGATCTCGATGAGCATCCTGATACGGGATGTCGCTTCGGCTTACAGGGGAGATGCGCTGTCTCCGCTGCCCCTCCAGTACAAGGATTACGCCGTATGGCTTAAGGGGAATTCGGACGCCCGGCGCATGGCGGAGCTCGAACGGTTCTGGACCAGCGAGCTGGTGGGGCCTGTACCCGAACTGCAGCTGCCGGCGGACTATCCGCGTCCGGCCCTGCAGGACTTCGAGGGCAGCCGGATCCGCTTCGGCATCTCTTCCGAATTGACCGAGAAGATCAGCGCCCTGGCAGCCCGGACGGGAACCACCGTCTATCTGGTACTGCTCGCAGCTTACAGCTTGCTGCTCTCCCGCTATGGCGGCGGGGAAGAAGTCTGGGTCGGCACGCCGCTTGCCGGAAGAACCCATACGGACCTGCAGGAGACCGTCGGGATGTTCGTCCATACGGTCGTGATCCGCTGTCTTCCCGAACCGGGCCGGACCTTCGCCGATTTCTTGGCGGGGCTCAAGGAGAGAGTACTGCGGGCCCAGGAGCATCAGGATTATCCGTTCGAATCACTGGTGGAGCTTCTCGCCGCCCGGCGGAACCCGGGCAGACACCCGCTGTTCGACACGGTATTCTCGCTTCAGAACATGTTCCGCACCACGCTCGAGCTGGGGGAAGTCACCGGCACTCCCGCCTCCTTCGATTTTCCGGTGTCGAAGTTCGACTTGTCCCTGGAAGCGGTGGAGACCGAGGAGAAGATCGAGTTCTCGCTTGAATACCGGACCCGGCTGTTTCGGAGGGAAACGGTGCAGCGCTTCGCCTCTGCGTATCTACGGATTCTGGAGCAGGCTGCGGATGGTAACGAAGGGAAAGCCCTTGGCGAGCTGTCCACGGTCACGGCTGAGGACCGCCGGCTGCTGCTTCAGGTGTATGCCGGAACTGCGCTGCCTTATCCCCGGGAGAAGACGATCGGCGCGCTGTTCGCCGAGCAGGCAAGCCTTACGCCGGACGCCTTGGCCGTGGAGGACGGGTCCGTCCGCTGGACGTACCGCGAACTGAACGGCCGGGCGAATCGGCTAGCGAACCGGCTGCAGGCCCTTGGCCTCGCGTACGAGGAGCGTGTCGGCGTGCTCTGCGGGCGATCCGCAGCGCTCGCTGCCGCCGTGCTCGGCGTCCTCAAGGCGGGCGGCGCCTATGTTCCGCTCGATCCGGATTACCCGGAGGAGCGGCTGCGGTTCATGCTGGATGACAGCGGAGCCCGGATCGTCCTGATCGGCCCCGAAGAGGCGGAGCGCCTCAAGAGCTTCTCCATGGACACGGCGGTGCTCTTATTGGATGAGCACGCATGGCCTGAAGGCGAAGAGGGCGATGCCGGGGAACCACAGTCGCCGGCCGGGCCGGAGAGTATGGCGTACCTCATGTACACCTCCGGCACGACGGGCCGCCCCAAGGGCGTCATGGTGACGCACCGCAATGTCATCCGGCTGGTCCGGGGCACGGATTATGTGCCCTTCGGTCCGGGCCGCAGGTTCGGCCAGACCGGTGCGGTCAGCTTCGACGCCAGCACGTTCGAGCTGTTCGGCGCCCTGCTCTGCGGCGGGTCGCTTCACCCCGTGGCGAAGGAAACGCTGCTGTCCGCCCGCCGGCTGGAAGCGTTCCTGCTCTCCTGCGGGATCGAGATGCTGTGGCTGACCGCTCCGCTGTTCCACCGCCACGCCGAAGAGAGGCCAGAGCTGTTCCGAAGCATCCGGCATTTGGTCGTCGGGGGGGACGTGCTGGCGGCGGGGCTGGTCCGGCGGGTGCAGGACGCCTGCCCGAAGCTTACGCTCTACAACGGGTACGGGCCGACGGAGAATACGACCTTCTCCACCGTGCACCGGATTGAACGGATAGGAGTGGAGGGCAGCTGCAGCCGAGACACGCATTCAGACGAACCGGGGCAAGTCTTGTCCTCCATCCCGATCGGCCGGCCAATCGCCAACTCGGCAGCTTATGTGCTGGGCCCTGACGGCCAGCTGCTTCCGCCCGGTGTGCCAGGCGAGCTGTGGGTTGGCGGAGACGGCGTGGCCAGAGGATACTGGCGCCTTCCAGAGGAGACGGCGGCCCGCTTCACGGCGGATCCGTTCCTCCCGGGCGGCAGGATGTACCGGACGGGAGACCGTGTCCGCTGGAGTGCGGATGGGACCCTCCGCTATCTCGGGCGGATGGACCGGCAGGTGAAGATCCGCGGGCATCGGATCGAGCCCGGGGAAGTGGAGGCGGTCATGCGCAGCTCTGCCGGTGTACGGCAGGCGGCCGTGATAGTGCACCGGGATGAAACCGGCAGCCAGGAGCTGCGGGGGTACTTCTCCGCAGAGCCGGAACTTACGCCGGCCGGCCTACGGGAGGGTCTGGCAGCCCGGTTGCCTGCGTACATGGTACCTGCGCGCCTGATCCGGGTCGGCACGATGCCGCTGACCCCGAACGGCAAGATCGATTATGCGGCTCTGGCAGCCCTTCTTCCGGAAGAGGAGAACCTAGAGAGCTATGCGGCGCCGCAGACGGACAGCCAGCGCGAGCTCGCAGCGATGTGGGAAGTGCTGCTCGGCGTCAGGCGGATCGGCATCCGCGATTCGTTCTTCGAACGCGGGGGTCATTCGCTCCGGGCCGCCGAGCTGCTGGCGGCTATCCACAAGAAGTATGGCGTGGAGCTCACGCTCAGCGACATCTTCCGGGGGCCGACGATCGAGAGGCTGGCAGCTGTCTTGGATGACAAACGACGTGGCGCTAGCCAAGCGCTGCGGAGGGTGGACCGGAAGGCAGAGCGGAGAGAAACCTACCCGCTGTCCCCGGCACAGCAGCGCATTTACCTGCAGCACCATGCGACGGGGGCGGACCTCAGCTACAACATGCCCGGCGTACTGGAGCTGCACGGTCCGCTGGACATTCCGCGGCTGGAAGCCGCTCTCCAAGCAGTCATCGCGCGGCATGAAGCGCTGCGGACCGTCTTCGAGATCCGGAGCGGGGAGCCGGTTCAACGGGCGCTGCCCCAAGCGGACTTCACGTTGGAATGGATCGAGACGCCGGAAGATGAGGCGGCCCTTGCCATCGAAGCCTTCATCCGGCCCTTCGAGCTGACGCAGGCCCCGCTGCTGCGGACGAAGCTGCTCCGGCTGGGACCGGGGCGGCATCTGCTCCTGTCCGACATCCACCATATCGTATCGGACGGGGCATCGATGGATATTTTGATCGGTGAGCTCATCGCCTTCTATGAAGGGAGAGAGCTCCCGGCTCTGTCCCTGCAGTATGGGGATTACGCGCTCTGGCAGAGGGAGATGGCATCGGGCCAGCGTTATCTGGCCGGGGAGGCCTACTGGAACGCCCGGCTGTCGCGGCCTTGGAAGCCCTTGGAGCTGCCTACGGACCGGCCGCGTCCATCCGTCAGAAGCTACCTGGGAAGCAGCATCGAAGTCGAGGCGTCCGCTGCTGCCGTCGAGGGGATCAAGAAGCTCGCGTCGGAGACCGGGCTCACCTTATATATGGTCCTCCTCAGTGCTTATACCCTCTTCCTGAGCTCCCTGTGCCGGCAGGAAGAGATCCTGATCGGTACGCCGCTCGCCGGCCGGACTTCCAGCGACTGGACGCCCCTCATCGGGATGTTCGTCGGCACGCTGGTGCTGCGGACCGGGGTACCGGGAGACTTGACCGTAGAGGAATTCCTTCAATCGGTGAAGGAGGAAGCTCTCCGGGCCTTCGAGCATGGGGACTATCCGTTCGAGAAACTGGCCGAGACCTTCGCGGACCGTACAGAGGAAGGGCGGCACCCGATCTTCGACACGATGTTCGCGCTGCGGCAGCAAGGCAATCCGCCTTCGGCATGCGGTGAGCTGACTCTAAGGCCGTTCCCGTTCGAACAGCCTGCAGCCAAATTCGATCTCATGCTGGAAGCTGCCGAGATCGGACCGGCAGAAGGCGGAAGCGCCCTGCGGCTGCGGTGGGAGTATGCGCGGTCGCTGTTCGAACAGGAGACTGTGCGTCAGTGGGCGGAGTCCTACGTGTTGCTGCTGGAGCTGCTGCCGGCGCACCGCGATACCCTGCTCCGGGATCTTCCCTTCGGCATACGTACCGGTACGGACATGGGCGCGGGGACAGAGCCGCAGGCCTTCGCCGGAACCATCGAATTTCAGCTGTAACGATCGTGGCAGTGAACCAGACAGGAGGATGCATGTGAACCGCGAGCAAACCCAAGAGACCATGATGACCCTAGGCGAACAGCGGGAGGTGACGAACTATTGGAGCCGGACGCTTCAGCCGCCGCTTCCGAGGAGCGTGCTGCCCCCGGATGCCGGCCCGCTGTCCGGCACGCCGCAAGACCGCGCGAGCTGGACACTCTCCCTGCCGGAAGACCTGAGCGGGAGACTGGAGAGAGCCGGCGGCGGCAGTCCGGCGGCCCTGTATCTCCTGCTGCTCAGCGGCGTCCAGGCCCTTCTGGAACGGTATAACGGCAGCGGCGAGACCCTCCTCGCCATGCCGCTTGCTGCCGGGGAGGAAGCGGGAGGTTACGGGAGGCTGCTCCCGCTGCGGATCCGGCAGGAGGCCGGGCTTAGCTTCCGAAAGCTGCTGGAGGAGCTCCGGCGCACCGTATCCGAAGCCGAGCGCCATGCCCGGATTCCGGAGGCCGAGCTACACCGTCTGCTGCACGGCGCAGATGGCGGGACGGTAGAGCGCCCGGCAGGGGGAACCGTCGTACTGCTGGAGGGTTTTCACGGGAGGGGGAAGGCGCAGGAGCTTGCGGCCGACCTGATCTTTGCCTTCCGCAAGGAACAGACAGGCATCCAACTCACGATCCACTATCCTGCAGGCTGTTACCTGGAGGGTTCCATAGCCCAAGCGGGCGATGTTCTGCTTCAGCTGTACCGCAAGGGACTGGCCGAGCCGGATGCACCGCTGGAGAGCCTCGACCTGCTCACCGAGGAAACGGAGCACCTCCTGCTTCATACCTATAACGATACGGCAGTTCCTTATCCAGCGGACCGGTCGATCGGGGACCTGTTCACGGAGCAGGTCCTCAGGACCCCGGATCACACCGCTGTGGACGACGGGGAGGTCCGGTGGACCTACCGCGAGCTGAATCTCCGGGCGAATCGGCTCGCGAACCAGCTGCTGGCGCTCGGCCTGACGCCGGAAGAACCGGTAGGCGTGCTCTCCGGCCGCAGCTCCATGATGGCTGCGGCTATCATGGGCGTGCTGAAGGCAGGCGGCGCCTATGTGCCGCTCGATCCCGAGCTGCCGGCGGAGCGCATGCGATTCCTGCTGGAAGACAGCGGCGTCCGGATCCTGCTGGCAGCACCCGGGGAGGAACTGCCGCAAGGGTACGCCGGCTGCAGGCTGGAGCTCGGCAGCGGCACATGGCCGGAGCATGCCGATGCGTCGGAACCTGTGGTCAGCGCGGGCCCCGGCAGCCTAGCCTACGTGATGTATACGTCCGGTACGACAGGCCGCCCCAAGGGGGTCATGGTAACGCACCGGAATGTGATCCGGCTGGTGCGGGGGGCGGACTATCTTCCTTTCGGACCCCAGGAGCGGTTCGCTCAGACGGGCGCCGTAGGATTCGACGCGGGCACCCTCGAGATCTTCGGGGCGCTCCTCCATGGAGCGACGCTCGTTCCTGTCGAACGGGACACGCTGCTGAACGCCGGCCGTCTGAAGGCGTATCTAGCGCAGCAGCAGATCACGATGATGTGGTTGACCGCACCGCTGTTTCACCTGCTTGCTGCCGAAGATCCCGGACTCTTCGCCGGCGTCCGCCATCTGATCTCCGGAGGCGACGTCCTGTCGCCCCAGGCTGCCGGGCAGGTGCTGGCTGCCTGTCCAGGGCTTACCCTGTACAACGGGTACGGCCCTACGGAGAACACCACCTTCTCTGCCGTTCACCGGGTGGACCGGGAGAGCGTCGAGGCACATGACCGCCCCGCCCCCCTTCCGGTCGGCCGGCCGGTCTCCAACTCCACTGCCTACATCCTCGGGCCTGACGGCCGGTTGCTGCCGCCCGGGGTGCCGGGAGAGCTGTATGTCGGGGGCGGCGGCGTAGCGCGCGGCTACCGGAATATGCCGGACGAGACGGCGGCCCGATTCGTGGACGATCCGTTCCGCGAGGGCGGGCGGATGTACCGTACGGGCGACCGGGCCCGCTGGCGGCCGGACGGGACGCTGGCCTACCTCGGCCGGCTGGACCGGCAGGTCAAGATCCGGGGCCACCGCGTGGAGCCGGGCGAGGTGGAAGCCATCCTGCGCCTAGTACCCGGTGTCCTGGAAGCCGCCGTACGGGTGAAGCCGTATCTTCAAGGCGACCACGAGCTGTGGGGCTTCTACACCGCCGGGGAGGACGTGGAGGATACGGCGCTTCGCAGGCGGCTGGCCGAACAGCTGCCGGCTGCCCTGATCCCGGCACAGCTGATCCGGCTGCGTGCGATGCCGCTCACGGTGAACGGCAAGGTGGACGAAGCCGGGCTCCTGTCAGCAGGCCATGCAGCTGCTGCGGGCGCCCAGGCCTCATCGCCTTACGTGACCCCGGTGACGGAGACGGAGAAGGTGCTGGTCCGCCTGTGGGAAGATCTGCTCGAGACCTCGCCGGTCGGGGTCCGCGACTCCTTCCTGGAGCGGGGAGGCCAGTCCCTGAAAGCGGTGACCCTGCTGTCCCGCATCCATGAGCGGTATGGGATCGACGTGCCGATCAAGGTGCTGTTCAGCGAACCGACCGTGGAACGGCTGGCCGCCTATATCGATTCGGCCGAGCCTGCGTCCGGTCCGGGACGAACGCCGATTCCTGCCGTGTCCCCGCAAGCCTTCTATCCCGTATCCTCCGCACAAAAACGGATGTATGTCCTGGACCGACTGGAGGGCAGCGGCATCTCCTACAATATTCCGGTTGTGCTGTCCCTTCGCGGAGAACTGGATGAACAGCGTCTCGGCCTGGCGTTCACTGAGCTGATCCGCCGCCACGAAGCGCTCCGCACCTCTTTTCATACGGTGGAAGGGGAACCGGTGCAGCAGGTGCACGATACCTTTGATTTTCAAATGAAGGTTATGGACGGAGAGCAGAGCACCCGGGAGGAGATCCTGGCTTCATTCAACCGGCCCTTCGATATTTCCCTGCCATGCCTGCCGCACGTGGGGCTGGCCCGCCTGGAAGAGGAGCATCACCTGCTCTTCATTAACATCCATCATATTGCGGCGGACGGGACATCGCTCGGCGTGCTCGTCCGGGAACTGACGGCCCTATATGACGGCAGCCATCTGCCTGCTCCCCGTACCCAGTACAAGGATTATGCGGTATGGGAGCAGAGAGGGGAAGGGGCGCAGCGCAGCAGAGCGCAGGAGGCCTTCTGGCTGGAGCAGATCACGCCGGACTGGCCGCTGCTCCACCTGCCTGCCGACCGCCCCCGGCCGCCTGTACAGAGCTTTGCGGGAGATCAGCTCCACTTCTCGCTGCCGCAGGAGGCGGCGGCTTCGGTGCGGAGACTGGCTGCAGAAGAAGGGGCAACGCTGCAGATGGTGCTCCTGGCGGGATTCAAAAAGCTCCTGTCCCGCTATGCCGGCAGTGAAGATATCGTGGTCGGCACGGGAGCGGCGGGACGGACGCATACGGATACCGAGGCGATGATCGGCATGTTCGTCAATATGCTCGTTCTCCGCAGCCGCCCGTCGAGCGGCAAGACCTTCCGTGCGTATCTAGCCGAGATCCGGAGCCTCTCGCTGGATGCCTATGCGCACCAGGAGTATCCGTTCGAAGAGCTCGCCCGGCGCTGCGGACTGCAGCGGGAGCCGGGGCGCAGCCCGCTGTTCGACGCGGCCTTCGTCGTCCAGAACATGGACCTGCCGGACCTCCGGCTGGGGGATCTGTCCGTCGAAGCCGTGCCTTATACGGGCGGCACCTCCAAGTTCGATCTCACGCTCTTTGTCTGGGAGCGGGGGGAAGAGATCCGCTTTCAGCTCGAATACAGCACGGATTTGTTCGACCGCTCCACGATGGAGAGATTCAGCCGGCATCTGGTGCGGGTGATCGGGGAGGCCGCCGGACAGCCGGACCGTCCGATGTCCGGGATCGAGCTGCTAACGGAGGATGAACGCAGGCAGCTGCTGGCGGAGCGCGGGAACATGCCGGCGGAGTATCTGCCCGAGGGGACCCTGCACTCCATGTTCGAAGAGCAGGCAGACCGGACGCCGGAGGAGACCGCCGTCGTCAGCGGGACGGATTCGTGGACTTACCGGCAGCTGGAGGAGGAGGCGAACCGGATTGCGGCGCTGCTCCGGACCTGCCCGGACGCGGGGCAGGAGCACCCTGTAGCCGTGCTGATGCAGCCGTCGCCCCGCCGGATTGCGGCTATCCTCGGCATCCTGAAGGCCGGTGCGCCCTATGTGCCGCTCGATCCGGATCTGCCGGCCGAACGGATCCGCAATGTGCTCGGCGATGCAGGATCGGGCGTGGTGCTGACGGACCGTGCCCAGCTGCCGCTGCTGAACCGGCTGCAGTGGGAATGCCCGGCCTTCCGCGCCTACCTCTGCCTCGACAGCTACGAGGTGTATGCCGAGACGGAAGGCGAACACAACGACCTGATGGCCGAAGCGCTCTGGGAGCAAGTCGGCGAACAAGCGGACGACGACATCACCGGCGGCGGCTGGACGAGCAGCTACACGCGGGAGCCGCTCTCCCGCGAGGAGATGGACGAGTACGGCGAGAATGTGCTGCAGAAGCTCCGTCCGTACCTCCATCCGGAGCTGCGCGTGCTGGAGATCGGCTGTGCCACAGGGATCTCGATGTTCCGGATCGCCCCTAAGGTAGGTCTGTATTACGGTACCGATCTGTCGCGGGTCATCATCGAGAAGGACCGGGAGCGCGTAGAGCGGGAAGGACACCAGAACATCCGGCTGCAGTGCCTGCCTGCCCACCGGATCGGCGAAGTGGAGGAAGGAGATTTTGACCTCATCATCCTGAACAGCGTGGTGCAGGTGTTCCATGGCCACCATTACCTGCGCCAGGTGCTTGCCCAGGCGGCAGGGCTGCTGAAGGCGCAGGGGATGCTGTTTATCGGCGACGTCATGGACCAGGACAGCAAGGCGGACCTGCTGGAGTCTCTGCATGCCTACAAGCGGGCACACCCGCAGGCACTTACCAAAACGGATTTCCATTCGGAGCTGTTCCTCTCTCGCGGGTTCTTCGAGGATTGGGCTGCTGACCACGGCGGGGTGAGGGGGCTGGATTTCTCCGCCAAGCTCGGCACGATCCCGAACGAGCTGACCCGCTACCGCTATGATGTGCTGATCCGCATCGACAAGGGGGCGGCCGCTCTTCCTGCCGGCCGCAGCCGCCCCAAGTGGAAACACCAATGGGGACGCACGGAGCTGGAGTCTTTCTCTGCTGTACGAGCCGGCGCTTCAGGTGATCCGGACCCGGGCAGCCTGGCCTATCTCATCTATACCTCCGGCACGACCGGGCGCCCCAAGGGCGTGATGGTCGAGCACCGCAGCGTCGTGCAGCTGGCCCGCTGGCACATCCGGCACTTTGGCTTAACCGCCGCGGACCGCTGTACGCTGTACGCCGGCTTCGGGTTCGACGCCGCGGTCTGGGAGCTGTTCCCCGCGCTGCTCTGCGGGGCCTCCCTGCATATCGTGCCTGCCGCCCTCCGGCTGGAGATGGAGGGACTGCGGGACTATTATGAGCGAGAAGGCATCACCGTGTCGTTCCTGCCCACGCAGCTCTGCGAGCGGTTCATGGAAGGGAAGGCGCCATCCCGTCTGCGTGCTCTCCTCACCGGCGGCGACCAGCTCAAGCAGTACCGGCCGCAGCCGTACCAGCTTCACAACAATTACGGCCCCACCGAGAATACCGTCGTTACCACAAGCTGCCTCGTGGAGCGCCAGGAGTCCCTGATCCCGATCGGCGCTCCGATCGACGGAGTCCAGATCTACGTGCTCGGCCCCTATGGCCAGCTGCAGCCGGAAGGCATTCCCGGCGAACTCTGCATCGTAGGGGGAGGATTGGCCCGCGGATACTGGCGTGCCCCGGAGCTCACCTTGGCTGCGTTCGTCCCGGATCCCTTCACGGAGGGCGGCCGCATGTACCGGACAGGCGATCTCGTGAGACGGCGGCCGGACGGGAATCTGGAATTCCTGGGACGGCTCGATACCCAGGTGAAAATCCGCGGTTACCGCATCGAGCTCGGCGAGATCGAGAGCCGGCTGCTTCAGCACCCGGCCATTCGGGAAGCTGTTGTCGTCGCCAAAGAGACCTCCAGCGGAAGCAGGGAGCTGTGGGCTTATATCAGCGCCCCCGAAGGGCTGACGGAAGCGTCGATCCGCGAGACGCTCTCCCTGACGCTGCCGGACTATATGGTTCCCGCTCGGGTAGTGCAGCTGGAACAGCTTCCCCTGACGGTGAACGGCAAGGTGGACCGGCGCGCACTGGAGCGCACCGCCGATCGAAGCAAGGGTGCATCCTTCGTCCCGCCAAGAACCGCGATGGAATCCCTGCTGGCGCGGATCTGGGAAGAGCTGCTGGGCAGCGGTCCCATTGGGATTTACGAACCGTTCTTTGAGCTGGGGGGCGACTCGATCAAAGGGATTCAGATGGCCGCGCGCCTGCACGCCGAGGGCTTCCGGCTCGAGATGAAGGAGCTGTTCCGCCACGGGACCATTGCCGCCCTGGCCCCGAGAGTATGGCCGCTCGAGAAGGAGCTGCCCCAGGAGGCGGTCGAAGGCGAGGTGCCTATGACCGCCATCCAGAAGTGGTTCTGGAGCCTTGGCTTGGCGGACCGTCACCACTGGAATCAATCCGTCATGCTGTTCCATCCGCAGGGGTTCGACGAACCTGTGCTGCGCGAAGTCTGGACGCTGCTCACAGGACATCACGATGCGCTGCGGATGCTCTTCCGCGAAGCGGAGGACGCCCCCGTGCAGTGGAACCGCAGCATCGAAGCGGCGCAGGGCCGTGCGTTCCGGCTCGAGTCGTTTGACTTCCGCTCGGAGCAAGAGCCGCAGCACCGGATCGAAGCCGAATGCCGCAGGCTGCAGGCGGGCCACAATCTCGCGGAGGGACCGCTGATCGCACTGGGCCTCTTCCGTACGGCGGAAGGGGATCATCTGCTGGTCTCCATCCATCATCTGGTGATCGATGCCGTCTCGTGGCGCATTCTCCTGGAAGACTTCGGAGCAGCCTACGAACAGGCGATGCAGGGCCGGGAGATCCGGCTGCCGGCGAAGACGCTGTCCTGGCAGGCGTGGTCGGAGCAGGTTCATGCCTACGCTTCCTCTCCGAAGCTGCTTGCCGAAATCCCGTATTGGTCCAAAGTAGAACAGCTGACGCAGGAAGCCGGCAGGCTGCCTCAAGCAGGCGCGGGGAAGATAGAGGAACGGGGAGACTCCCGCACGATAGAGCTCACGCCCGAAGAATCCAAGCGGGTTGCCGCTGATTGCCACCGGGTCTACCGCACGGAGATCAACGATGTGCTGCTGACGTCATTGGCACGGGCCGTGAACGGATGGACTGGGGGTTCCGTTACCGCTATTGAGTGGGAAGGACACGGCCGGGAGCCGGCCGGCGAGGAGCTCCCTGTCTCCCGGACCGTCGGCTGGTTCACCTCCGTGTTCCCTGTGGCGCTGAGGCTGGAGCCCGGTCTTCCGCCTGGCGACTGCCTGATGGAGGTCAAAGAGGCACTTCGGCGCGTGCCGAACAAAGGGATGGGATACGGCATTCTGCGTTACCTGACGCCGGAGCATCTGCGCAAGGGGCAGCACTTCGGCGTCAGACCGGAGATCAGCTTCAATTATCTCGGCGACATCGGCAGCTCCGCCGCATCGGGAGATCCGCAGGGAATCGGGATTTCGCCGCTCTCGGGTTATTCGGGCGACCAGATCTCCCCAGCCGCTGGTCCGCTGAACCGGCTGCTCGTCAGCGGCTGGATGTCGGATGGGAGGCTGCAGTTCAGCTTCGGATTCACACCCGGGGACTTGGAGGAAGCCGCGGTGCGGAGGCTGGCGGACGCCTTCCGCTCGGAGCTCCTGCTGCTGGCGGACCACTGCCTGGCGCAGCAGGAAGGGCTGCCGACGCCTTCCGATCTGGGCTGCACCCGCCTGTCGATCCGTGAGCTGCGAAGCTGGGAGGCCGAGCTGCGCGGGCGCAGCGCAAAAGCTTCAGATGAAGCCTCATCAGAAGCCTTATTCGAAGCCTCATTAGAAGCCTCATTAGAAGCCTCATCTAGAGCCATATCGGAAGCTTTATCGGAAGCCATATCAGAAGCCTCATCGGAAGCTTCATCCGAACTCCCGGTCATCGAGCGGATCTACCCGCTGTCCCCGCTGCAGGAAGGCCTGCTGTTCCACGCGCGGTTCGATCCGGACTCGCCGGCTTACTTCGAGCAGCTGACGCTCTCCTTCGAGGGCCGGCTGGATATGCCGGCATTCGCGGAATGCGTCCGGGCTATCGCTTCGCGTCATGATATCCTGCGCACGGTATTCCGCCATGGCACCGAGGGAGGTGCGCTTCAAGCCGTACTTACCCGGAGGAGCCTGGAGGTGAGATACGAGGACTTGCGCAGCTTGACCGCGGAGGAGCAGCGACGCCGGATCCAAGCTTTCCAAAGGGAAGACCGGTCGGACGGCTTTGATCTCAGCAGCGGCGGGCTCATGCGGTTCGCCGTGTTCGGGACGGGGGAAAGCACCTTCGAGGTCGTGTGGAGCCATCATCATATTCTGATGGACGGCTGGAGCGTCGGCATCCTGCTGCGCGAATTTCAAGCCCTGTATACCGCAGCCATCGCCGGCCGGCCAGCCGCGCTGCCGCAGACGGAGCCTTACCGCCATTTCATCGAATGGCTGGAGAAGAGAGACAAGGAGCAGGCCGCAGCCTACTGGGAAGAGGTGCTGGCCGGCTGCGAACAGCAGACGGGCGTGCCGGCTTTGGGCAGAGTACAAGCCTCATCTGGAGGTCAGACGTATCTCCAGCGCAATCACAGCTTTTCCCTGGGCCCTGAGCTGCTCCGGCGCCTGGAGGCGGCCGCAGCCCGGAGCGGGGCCACGATGAATCTGCTCCTGCAGTCCGCCTGGGCGCTGCTGCTGTCCAAGTACAACCACACCACCGATGTGATCTTCGGTACGGTCGTATCCGGGCGTCCTGCCGGCCTGCCCGGCGCCGAATCGATGGTCGGACTGTTCATCAACACGATACCAGTCCGCCTCCGGACAGGGTCCGCGATGACCTTCCAGGAGCTTCTTACCCAAGCGGTTGCGGGCTCGGCCGCTTCTGCACCGCATGATTGGTTCCCGCTCTCCGAGATGCTCGGAGGCCAGGGTGCCGGACTGATATCCCACCTGTTCGTCTATGAGAACTTCCCCCTGAAGGGCACCGGGCCGGAAGACGGGCCGGACTCCTCCGCACTCCGGCTCCAGGAGGTCGAGCTCTACGAACAGACGAATTATGACTTCAACCTGCTCGTGCTGCCGGAGAACGGGCTGACGATCAAATTCGCATTCAACGCTCTCGTATACAGGGATACCGACATCGGGCGGATCGAAGACCACCTGCTGCGGCTGCTCGAGGGGATTGCCGCAGATCCGGCGGCTGGGCTCGGCGCCCTGGGCATCCTGTCGCCCGCAGAGCTGCAGCAGACAGTAATGGCATTCAACGAGACGGCCTCCCCGTATCCGCGGGACATGACGCTGGACGGATTATTCCTGGCCCGGGCGGAACAGGCCGAGGGGCGCACGGCGCTCGTCCACGGTCATCAGTCGATGACCTACGGTGAATTGAGGCAGCGGTCCGCCGCATGGGCCGAGGCCCTGCGCGAGGCCGGGATCGGACGCGGACACTGCGTGGCGTTGATTGCCGGGCGGGGCTTCGACGCGGCTTCGGGGATGCTGGGCATTCTCCTGGCCGGTGCGGCGTATGTGCCTGTCGACCCGGATTATCCGCCCGAGCGGCAGGCTTATCTCGTCCGGCATTCGGAAGCCGCTGCGATCCTGACCGATGCTCCGCCGGTTTTTGACACGGCAGGGCTGCCAGTCCTCCGGATGGATCTCGGACCTTCCGGAGGAAGCGCTGCAGGGACGGCTGCGAACGGCCGTGTGATTCACTCTGCATGGGGGGGAGAACGGAGCCCAGACGACCTGGCTTATGTGATCTACACCTCAGGCTCCACCGGTCAGCCCAAAGGCGTACGCATCCGGCACCGTTCAGCGGTCAATCTGATTCACTGGGTGAACGGAGCCTACCATGTGAGTGCAGCCGACCGGCTGCTCTGGGTGACTTCGTTGTGCTTCGATCTGTCGGTCTACGACCTCCTTGGTATCCTCGCCGCCGGAGGGACCGTGGTCATCGCGGACAAGGAAGACATTCAAGACCCCGCAGAGCTGTGGAGGCTGCTCCGGGAGCAGAAGATTACCTTCTGGGATTCGGTGCCGACCACCCTTAGCTACCTCGTCCAATCGCTGGAGGAGGCAGGGGATGAGTGCAGGCAGCACGAGCTGCGGCTTGCGTTCCTGAGCGGGGATTGGATTCCCGTGACGCTGCACCAAAGGCTCGCCCGCCGCTTCCCGGAAGTTCAAGTCGTGGGACTCGGGGGAGCAACGGAAGCCGCCGTCTGGTCGAACCACTATCCGATTCGCGGTACCTGCGAAGGACAGACCAGCATCCCTTACGGGAAGCCGATCGCCAACACCCGCTATTATGTCCTCGACCCTTATGGACAGCCGGTACCCGCCGGCATGACGGGAGAGCTGTGCATCGGCGGCATCGGGGTGGCGGACGGTTACATGAACGACCCCGATCGGACGGCGGCTGCTTTCGTACGGGACCCGTTCCACCCTGACGGCCAGGCCGGTGCCATGATGTACAGGACCGGGGACTTCGGACGGCTGCAGGAGGAGGGGAACCTCGAGTTCCTCGGGCGCAAGGACCATCAGGTCAAAGTGCGCGGCTACCGGATCGAGCTCGGCGAGCTCGAGCAGAGACTGCTTCAGCATGAAGCCGTAGTAGCGGCAGCAGCCACCGCACGGCCCGGCACCGGAGGGACGCAGCTCTGCGTGTATCTGGTGTCGGAGCCCCGGCTGACCGCTTCCGAGGTGCGCGAATACTTGGCCCGGACGCTGCCGGTATATATGCTTCCGGCGCAGGTGATCCCGCTTGCGGCGATGCCGCTGTCGGCCAACGGCAAGATCGACCGCAGCAGGCTGGCCCAGATCGGCGCCTCGATGACGGCGGAAGGGCAGGAGCCGCGAACGGAGACAGAGCGGCGGCTTGCGGCGATCTGGCGCGAGCTGCTCGGCCTGGAGCGCATCGAAGTGAGGGAGGACTTCTTCGCCATCGGCGGGCATTCGCTGCTCGCAGCGGCGCTCACCGTCCGCATCCGGGCCGAGTTCGGCATCGAAGCGCCCCTGCCGCTGGTCTTCCGCTGCCGCACCATAGAGACGCTTGCCGAGCAGCTCGAGAGCCTGGAGCGGATGCGCGGCACGGCCGAGCAGCCGGTCGTCCGGCTGAACGAGGGCGGAGGCACCGGCAGCATCTTCTGCTTCCCGCCGGTCGCAGGCTATGGCTTCGAGTACCGAGGCCTGGCTGACGCCCTGCCGGACTATACGTGGTTTGCTTTTGATTTTCATCCCGGCGCCCCCTCGGAGTTACCCGAGGATCGAGCTGAAGCATACGCGGATTGGGTCCGGCGCATGCAGCCGGATGGTCCCTATGTGCTTCTGGGCTATTCGGCCGGCGGCAATCTCGCGTACGAAGTCGCAGCCATCCTCGAAGCGCGCGGAGAAGAGGTGGCCGGGCTGATTCTGATCGATACGGCGCGCAAGGATGAGGCGATCCAGATCTCCGAAGAGCAGCTGCACCTGGGGACGGAGGAAGCGCTCCGGGGAGCGGAGGCACGCTATGGCGGCCTGCTCGCGGTGCCGGCACTCCGGAGGGAAGCGGCGGAGCGGATGAACGGCTACCGCCGCTGCCTGAACGGGATAGTGAACTCGGCCCGGCTTCACGCACGCATTCATCTTCTCGAAGCGGAGGGCTCGGGCGTATCCGCTTCGTGGAACAAGGCGCCGGCTGCGGGATCTATAGCCGTCCACCAGGGCAGCGGCACGCATACCGACATGCTGGAGCGGGAACATCTGGCACGCAACGCGGAGATCCTGCATCTTCTGCTGAGCCCATCTGCCGCGGGGCAGCAAGTCCTGTAGCACCGCGCCCCGCTGACTTCTTCACCGGCTCACTCGGCGGCCCCACGGGTAGCGGATCCTTCGGACCCGGCCGGGCCGCCGATTCTTTTTAGTAGAGAGCAGCTTCAAGCAACACGCGGTTCAACGTCAAGCCCCAAGACAACAATCCACCCAAGGACGGAAGAAGGGACAGGCCGAATGACCTCAAACATTGAAATTCAAAACATATACGGGTTAACTCCGCTTCAGGAAGGCATGCTGTTTCATTCCCGGACGGAAAACGGGAGCGGCGCCTACGTGCAGCAGCTCCTGATCCGTGGGAGCGGGTACCTGAACTTGGACGCTGTCCGCAGCAGTTATCAGGACCTTGCTGCCCGCCATGATATTCTCCGGACCGTCTTCCGCACCTCGAACACGGACAAGCCGCTGCAGGTCGTACTGAAGGAACGCCATGTGAGGGTGGAAGAAGAGGATTGGAGCCGCATGCCGCCTTCCGAGAGGGAGAACAGGCTGAAGGACTATAGGGAAGAAGAGCGCAGACAAGGGTTCGATCTCTCCAAAGAAGTCCCCATGCGCCTTACGGTGATCTGGATGGAGGCGGATCGCTGGGCGCTCCATCTCAGCTTCCACCATATCCTCCTCGACGGCTGGTCGCTCGGTCTGCTGCTCAGAGAACTGTTCAACCGATACACGGCGTACCTCGGCGGAGATGCGTATGCGCCTGCTTCCACGCCTTTTGCCTTCGGGAGGTATCTGCAGTGGCTCTCCAGGCGGGACGGGAAGAAGGACGAATCCTACTGGCAGGCGTATCTCTCCGGTTACGAAGGTATCACAAGCCTGCCCCGTGCACGATCTTATGCGCCCGAGGCCGAAGCCTATGACACGTATGCGTTCTCCTTCGATGAAGAGCTCACCTCCGGGCTGAACGCCCTCGCCCAGGCACACGGTGTGACCCTAAGCACGGTGTTCCAAACGCTGTGGGGCGTGCTGCTGCACCGCTATGGATGTACGGAGGATGCGGTATTCGGATCCGTCGTATCGGGACGGCCGGCCGGACTTCCGGGGATCGAACAAGCCTTGGGCCTGTATATCCACACGCTTCCCGTCCGGGTGCGTGCGGGCAGTCAGAGCTTCGCCGAGCTCTTGCAGGAGGTCCAGCGGGATGCCCTCGCCTCCGCCGAACACGAATCGTACCCGCTCTATGCCATGCAGGCCGCCCGGAAGGAACGCAGCCCGCTCTTCGATCATGTGGTGGCCTTCGAGAATTATCCCCTAGACCGGGATACGCTCCTGGATGCATCGTCAGGCTGTACGGTCACGGACTTCGAATGGCACGAGCAGACCCACTATGACGCCCATGTGATCGTGCTTCCGGGCCGGGAACTGACCGTCCGCTGCTACTACCGGACAGCCGTCTTCGAGCGGGAGGTCTTCCGGCGGCTGGAGGGCCATCTGAGCCGTCTGGCGGCTTCGGCGGTCCGTCATCCGGAGCGTCCGGCAGGGGAGCTGGAGTATGTGACGGAAGCGGAAAAGAATGCTCTGCTCGCGTTGGCCCGGGGGGAAGAGGGGGACTATCCGCGGGAAGCGACGCTGACCTCGCTCTTCGAGTCGCAGGCTGAGCGGAACCCCGGGAAGACGGCCGTGGTATGCGGCGGAGAGCGGCTCAGCTACGCGGAGCTGAACCGGCGTGCCAACGCTCTGGCGCATACGCTGCGGGAGCATGGTATCGGCCCCGGCAAGCTGACGGCTCTGCTGCTGGAGCGCTCAGCCGATACCGTGGCGGCGATGCTCGCCGTATTGAAGGCTGGCGGCGCCTATGTTCCGGTCGATCCCTCGTATCCTGCAGAGCGGATTCGCTTCATGCTGGAGGACAGCCGGGCCGCCGTGCTGATGACCGATGGCTCTCTCCCTGGCGGATGGACAGCCGGGCAGAAGGAGGAATGGCTGCCGGACAGCATCGAGTCGGTGATCCACACGGGGAGCATCGGGCAGGCAGAAGACGGGGAGGCGGGGGAGCGGACGGCGAACCTGCCGGCGGTACACGAGCCCCATGATCTCGCCTATGTCATCTATACTTCGGGGACGACCGGCACGCCTAAGGGCGTGATGATCGAGCACCGGCATGTGGTCCGGCTGCTCGTGCATGATCACATGCCGTTCGACTTCGGTCCGGACGACGTGTGGAGTGTGTTTCATTCCTTCAGCTTCGACTTCGCGGTATGGGAAATGTATGGGGGGCTGCTCTACGGAGGCACCTGCGTGATCGTGCCGAAGGAAACGGCGCAGAGCCCTTCGGCCTTCCTGCAGCTCTGCAGGGAAGAAGGCTTGACTGTGCTGAATCAGACGCCGACCGCCTTCTACGCCCTCATCCAGGAAGCCTGCGGCCATGAAGGGAACCCGCCGGGGCTTGCGGTACGCATGGTGATCCTGGGCGGCGAAGCCCTTCAGCCGTCACGTCTAGCGCCTTGGGCGGCGGCCTACCCGGCCGTGCGTCTTGTCAACATGTACGGGATCACCGAGACCACCGTACACGTGACCTGGAAAAAGCTGGGACCGGCGGACCTCGCCTCCGGGACGAGTGTCATCGGCCGGCCGATCCCTACGCTGGCCTGCCATATTCTGGACGAGCGGCAGCAGCCGGTGCCTGTGGGCGTAGCGGGGGAGCTCTATGTCGGGGGTGCGGGCGTGGCCCGGGGCTATCTGAACCGGGATGAACTGACCCGGCAGCGGTTCCTGCCCGATCCAGATCTTCCTGGAGGGCGGCTGTACCGGACGGGAGACCTCGTCAGACGGCTGGAGAGCGGAGAGCTCGAATATCTCGGCCGGATCGACGGGCAGGTCAAAGTACGGGGCCACCGGATCGAAACCGGCGAAATCGAACACCGGCTGCTGCAGCATCCCCTGGTGCAGGAAGCATTCGTAGCGGCTCTGGAGCAGGAAGGTCAGACCGAGCTTGCCGCCTACCTGGTGGCGCACCCGGAAGCAGCCGAAGAGCTCAGGGCGAACCCGTCAGCCTTGCGCGCCCACGCGGCAGAAGCCTTGCCGGAATACATGCTTCCGTCGTATTGGATCGTGCTGGACCTCCTGCCGCTGACGGTTAACGGCAAGATCGACCGCCGGGCGCTTCCTCTTCCTGAGACTGGCAATCGCCATGCCGAATACGCCCCTCCCCGGAGCGAGAATGAGCGCCTGCTTGCCGGGCTGTGGCAGGAAGTGCTCGGCGTGGAGCGGGCCGGCATCCACGACGATTTCTTCGCGCTTGGCGGGCACTCGCTGAAGGCGGCGCGGCTCGCCTCGCAGATCTCCAGGCACATGGGTGTCCAGGTGCCGCTCACACGGATCTTCGCCGAGCCCACGCTGGCCGGGCTTGCGGCGGAAGTGGAGGCTTTGAAGGAAGCTGCGGGTAAGGGTCTGAAAGAAGGTTCAAATGAAGGTTCAAATGAAGGTCCGAATGAAGACTTGAATGAAGGTTCGAATGAAGACTTGAATGGAGCTTTGAATGGAGCGGCCATGGCTGGCGCCATTCCCCAGGCAGAAGAGAGAGCAGATTATCCGGTCTCCATGGCTCAGGAGAGGGTGCTGCTTGCAGGCCAGTTCGATCTCGCGGGAACCGGCTACAACATCCCAGCTGCGCTGCTCGTGGAAGGGCCTGCGGATGATCGGATCTGGAAGGAGGCATTCGACCGGATTATCGAGCGGCATGAATCGCTGCGGACGACCTTTCATCCGGAAGGAGACGGCTGGGTGCAGAGGGTACATCCGCCTTTTGAACTGGAGATCCCGGTATGGACCACCGAAGAGGGGGATCTGCCGACCCTGATCCGCCAGCGGATCCGGCCCTTCGATCCGTCCCGGCTGCCTCTGATCCGCGTGGAGCGGGTGGAGCTAGGACCGAACCGTTCGCTGCTCTTCCTCGATCTCCACCACGTGGTCGCGGACGGCACCTCGCTCGGCATTCTTATCCGGGAATTCACGGAGCTGTGCCAGGGCCGAAGCGTAGAGGCGCCAGCCGTGCAGTACAAAGATTACGCGGTATGGCACCAGTCCCGGTGGAGGAGCGGAGCGCTGAAGGAGCAGGAAGCGTATTGGCTGGACCGGCTGCAGGAGCTTCCGCCGGCATTGGAGCTCCCGGTCCTTGGCGCTGTGAAGGAGGATACCGTCATATCGGCGGGCGATGGGGATGGGCAAGAGGCCGGCTCCCTGCGCCCGGATGGAATGGAAGCATCAGCGCAAGCGGCCGAACCCGCCGCCGAGGCTGGCCTGCATCCGTTCCGGATCGGTAGGAAGATGACGGACCAGCTGAGGCAGCTCGCCAAAGAAACCGGCACGACGCTGTACTCTGTGCTCCTGTCGGTCTTCGGAGCAGTGTTTGGCAGAACGGCGGGGCAGGACGACTTCCTGATCGGGACGGCGGCGGCAGGCCGGCCTCACGCCGATCTCGAGCGCACGTTCGGCATGTTCGTGAATCTGCTGCCCCTGCGGGTGCGCCCGGAGGCCGGCCTCCCGTTCCGGGACTATCTCCGGCGCACGGGAGCAGAAGCGCTGTCCGCCTTCGAGCACCAGGAATACCCCCTCGAGCTCCTAGCCGGGAAGCTGAACATCGACCGGGCGCCGGGGCGGCATCCGTTCTTCGAGACGGCCTTCGTGATGCAGAACATGGAGCTGCCGGAAGTCCGGCTGCCGGGGCTTCACCTTCGTCCCTATGAGCTGGAGCACCGCGCGGCGAAGTTCGACTTCACCCTCCACGCCTGGGAGGACGCGGAGGGAATCCGGCTGCTGGCGGAATACCGCGTCTCCCGGCACGCTGCGGAGACGGTCCAGAAGCTGATAAGCCGGTTCTATGCACTCGCAGCCGGCGTGGCGGCGGCTCCCGACAGCCGGATCGGCGACCCGCGGCTGATGCCTGAGGCAGAGCGCCTGCAGCTCGCCGGCTGGAACCGTGTCAGCACGCGGCCGGTGGACTCGCGTACGATTCCGGCGCTGCTCCTGGAGCAGTCCCGGCTGGTGCCAGACCGTACGGCGGTCGAATGCGAAGGGGAGCGCCTGACCTATCGGGAGCTCCAGGAGCAAGCAGAACGTATCGCGCGGGGCCTGCGGCGGCGCGGCACAGGACGCGGCAGCGTCACGGCATTAATGACGGGCCCGTCGATCCGGCTGGCCCCGGCCCTGCTCGGCATCTGGCTCGCCGGCTCGGCTTATGTGCCAGTAGATCCCGAGACACCGCCGGAGCGGCTGTGCGGCATCCTGGAGGACAGCGGGGCAGCCGCGCTGCTGACTGCAGCGCAGACGGCCCCAAGCGCCATGAGCCTGCTTGCGGAAGGGGCATTCGGCGCAGCCGCCGTATATGATCTCGATGAGCTGCTCCGGGACGCGGAGGGGGGACATGGCAGTGACAGCCTTCACCCGGATGCTCTGCCGGAGCCCGTGGACCTGGCTTACCTCATCTACACCTCAGGCACCACGGGTGTGCCCAAGGGGGTACCCATCCGGCATGCAGCGGCTGCCGGAACCCTGCTGTGGCGCAGGGAGGAGTACGCGCTGACCGCGGAGCATGCCGTGCTCCCGCTGCTCGATTACACGTTCGATGCGTTTATCAGCTCCTTTTTCACCCCGCTGATCAGCGGCTCCCGTGCCGTGCTGCTGGGCAGGGAGGGCCGCCGGGATCCGCAGCGGATCCGGGAAGCCGTGGAGCTCTCGCGCATCACCCATCTCGTCTGCGTACCGAGTCTGTATCAGGCGCTGCTGGATGTATTCGGGGAGCAAGAAGCCAAGCTCATCCGCACGGTGACCTTGGGCGGAGCGCCGTTGACCCGCACCTTAGCCGCCAAGAGCGCCGCCTGGAGTCCCGCAGCCGAGCTCGTGAACGAATACGGCCCGACAGAGAACAGCATCGTCACCACCATCCTGCGGGATGCCGGGCATCCTGAGACGCAGGGCATCGGACGGCCTGCCGCCGGGAGCCGGGTCTACATCCTCGACGGCGCCGGAGCCCTGCTGCCGCCAGGCACGCCGGGCGAGCTGTGCATCGCGGGCCCGGGACTTGCCGAGGGCTATTGGAGACGGCCGCAGGAGACCGCCGCCGCATTCTTCCGGAGCGGCTTCGTGGCCGAGGAACGGTTGTACCGTACGGGCGACCGGGCCCGCTGGCTGCCGGACGGCACACTGGAGTACCTGGGCCGCCGGGACGAGCAGGTCAAGGTCCGGGGCTACCGGATCGAGCTCGCCGAGATCGAATCGGCTCTGCTCCGGCTGCCGGGCCTGCGGGAAGCCGCCGCTGCCGTGCTGGAGGAGGAGAACGCCTCCCGCCTGTGCGTGTACTTCACCGCCGGGGAGACCCGCAGCCCGGCGGAATTGAAGCAGGCGCTTGCCGCTCTGCTGCCGGATTATATGCTTCCTGCCTACTACGTGCAGCTGGAAGCCCTGCCGCTGACTGCGAACGGCAAACCGGACCGCAGGTCGCTGCCGAAGCCGCAGCGCAGCCATGCCCCTGCGGGCCGGTATGAGGCGCCGCGCACGGAGCAGGAGCAGGAGCTCGCCTCGCTGTTCGCCGAAGTGCTGGGGCAGGAGCCCATCGGGCTTCACGATTCCTTCTTTGAGCTCGGCGGCCATTCGCTCAAGGCGATGGGGCTGCTCACGCGGATCGAAGCCCGCTGGGGCCGCCGCCTGCCTCTGGCGGAAGTGTTCCGGCAGCCGACCGTATACGGGCTGGCCAGCTTGCTGCCGGGCACAGGAGGAGCACAGCCGGAGAGCGGGGCCACTGCCCTGCAGGCCATCGCTCCGGCCGCTCCCGGCACCTCCTACCCCGTCACTCCGGAGCAGCGCAGGCTGCTCGCCCTGCACGGGCTGGAAGGCGCATGGCTCGCCTACAATATGCCGACCTTCCTGCGCCTGAAGGGGCCGCTCGATAAGAGCCGGCTCGCCGGGGCATTCCAGGAGCTCATAAGGCGGCATGAGGCGCTTCGGACGTCATTCGGAACGCTGCAAGGGGAACCGGTCCAGTACATCGCCAGTGAGGTAAATCTGGAAATGGAACTGGAGCTGGAAGCCTTCGGTCCGGAAGAAAGTGAGGCTGCCGGGCTGGAGCGGATCAAAGAAGCCTTTGTGCGGCCGTTCGACCCGGGACAAGCCCCCCTCTTCCGTGTGGGACTTGCCAAATGCCGTGAGGATGAGCACCTGCTGCTCATCGATCTGCATCACCTGATCGCCGACGGCACATCGGTGAACCTGCTCCTCCAAGAGTGGCTGGAGCTGTACGAAGGCCGTCCGCTGCCGGGGCCCGTGCTGCAGTACAAGGACTATGCCGTATGGCGCGGCACCGCAGCCGCAGCAGAGATCCGGGAAGCGCAAAAAGCCTACTGGCACAACGCTTTGGCCGGCGGGCTGCCCGTATTGGAGCTGCCGTCTGACCGGCCCCGTCCCCGGGAGCAGTGCTTTGAAGGCGCCCAGCATCTGTTTGACCTGAGCCCTGAGCTGTCTTCCCGTATCCGCAAGCGGGCACAGGAGAGCGGAGCGACCTTGTACATGCTGCTGCTTGCAGCCTATGGCCTGCTGTTGGCAAAGCATGCCGGTCAAGAAGAGATCATCGTCGGCACGCCGGTATCCGGCCGGCCCCGCATGGAGCTTGACCAGGTAGTCGGCATGTTCGTCGGCACCCTGCCGCTGCGGCTGCATCCCGAGCCGCAGAAGCGCTTCGGCACCTACCTCGAAGAAGTGAAGGACACCGTGCTCGGGGCGCTGGCCCACCGGGATGTGCCGTTCGAGGAGATCGTGGAGATGCTCGGGGTGCCCCGCGACGTCAGCCGCAACCCGCTGTTCGATGCGATGTTCGTGCTCCACAATATGGAGCTGGCCCGGCTGCAGGGGGAAGCGCTGATCCTGCTGCCCGAAGAGGCGGGACAGCGTACGGCCAAGTTCGATCTTACGCTGGCCGCTTATGAGGAAGGCGGTGCGATCCGCTTCGTGCTGGAGTACAACACTGCGCTGTTCGGTTCGCAGACCGTGCAAGGGTGGGCAGAGCGCTTCGTCCGGCTGCTGGAATCGCTCACGGCTGCGGGAGCGGATTCGCACAGCCTGGGGGCGGCGGATCTGCTCAGCGGAGAAGAGAAGCGCCGCCTGCTGTACGGGGATCAAGGAGCTCCAGCCGGAACTCCGCGCTATCCTACGGTTCATGCGTGGTTTGAAGCCCGGGCGGCTGAGCAGCCGCACCGGACGGCGGTCGTCTGCGAGGGGACCCGGCTCACCTACGGGGAGTTGAACGCGGAGGCCAACCGCATCGCCCATGCCCTGCGCAGCCGCGGGGCCGGCCGCGAGACGCCTGTCGTTCTCCTCATGGAACGGTCAGCCTCGTTCGTTGCTTCCGTACTTGGCATCCTGAAAGCGGGGGCTGTGCTGGTTCCGGTGGCCCCCGCTTATCCGGAGGAGCGGATCGCGGGCATTCTGTCGGATAGCGGCGCTGATTTTATTGTGACGAGTTCCCGTGTCCGGCAGCTGAGCGACTCCGTCCAAGAACGGACTGAAGGCCGCTTCCTGGATTACGATACCCTCCTCGGCGAGAGCCTGTGCCGGAGCAATCCGGAGCCTGTCAACGAGGGAGCGGACCTGATCTACGTGATCTACACCTCGGGCACGACCGGTACGCCCAAGGGCGTCATGCTCGAGCACCGGAATCTGCTGAACCTCCTCCAGGATCAGATCGGCAGCGGAGGCGCCGATTGCACGGGGCGCGTCACGCAGTTCGCCTCCTGCGGATTCGATGTCTGCTACCAGGAGATCTTCACCACCTTGCTGTCCGGAGGCGAACTCCACGTGCTCGCGGAGGAAACCCGTCTCGATCCTCAGCTGCTTCTGGGCTATCTCGGGAAGGAGGAGATCGGCACCGTGTTCTGGCCGCCGTCTCTGCTGCGCACCTTGTTCGGCAGCCCCGTCTATGCCGCCCGGTTCCCGGCTGGCGTCCGCCATATCGTCACGGCAGGCGAGCAGCTCGTGATTCCGGAGGAGCTGCGAACGCATATGCGTGTGCATGGTGTCACCCTGCACAATCATTACGGGCCTTCGGAGACCCATGTGGTCACGACCCTTACGCTCCGGCCGGAGGACCCGCTGCCGGATCTTCCGGCCATCGGCAGGCCGATACTCGGAATCCGTCTGTATGTGATGGACGCCGGGCTGCAGCTGGTGCCGGAAGGCTCGCCGGGCGAGCTGTTCGTCGCAGGCGGCAGTGTCGGACGGGGATATTACCGCTCCCCGGACCGGACCTCCGAACGGTATATCACCAATCCGCACGTACCGGGGGAGCGGCTGTACCGCACCGGCGATGTGGTCCGCAAGCTGCCGGACGGCGTCTATGCGTATCTCGGCCGGACGGACCAGCAGCTCAAGATCCGGGGCCACCGGGTAGAACCCGCGGAGATCGAAACCGTGCTGCAGCGCCACCCGGATATCCTGGAAGCTGTGGTAACCGCCCCCCGAGGAACGGATGAAGCCCTGCAGCTGTGCGCTTACTTCGTTGCGGCCGGCGGCAGGAAGCTGTCCGCTCCCGAGATCCGGGCCTACGCGGCAGAATCGCTGCCCGCTTACATGGTCCCCGACTATTATGTGCCGCTGGAGCTCCTGCCGCTGACACCGAACGGCAAGCTGGACCGCCGCGCGCTGCCGGCGCCGGCCGCTTCCCTGCACGCCGGCCGGCAGTATGAGGCGCCGCAGACGGAGGCGCAGCGCATGCTGGCGGTCCTGTGGCAGGACGCGCTCAGCGTGGAGCGCATAGGCCTAGACGACAACTTCTTCGAGCTCGGCGGTCACTCGCTGAAGGCGATGGCCTTCGCCGCCCGGATGGAGCACGAGCAGGGGATCCGCCTGCCCCTCCGCGAGCTGTTCAGCCACCCCACGATCCGCGGGCTCGCCGGACGGCTGCAGGAGACGAGGGGTGAGGAGCTGCCGGCCATCCGGCGGCAGGATTCCCGCGGGAGCTATCCCGCCTCCTCCGGACAACGGCGGATGCTCATCCTCCATGAGCTCGAAGGGGCGCAGCTCAGCTACAATCTGCCCGCCGCTTTCCTTCTCCGGGGAAGCCTGGATGTGGAACGGTTCAAGGCCGCTCTGCAGCATTTGATGCACCGCCATGAGATCCTCCGCACTTCTTTCGAGACGAGCGGGAGAGGGTTCATCCAGCGTCCCGCCGCCGGCCTGGAGCTGCCCTGGATCTACCTGGAGATGGATGAGGCAGACGCTAAGGCATGGTCGGAGGGGTTCGTCCGGGCGTTCGATCCGGCACAAGCCCCCTTGTTCCGCGCCGCGCTGCTGCGCACCGGCCCGGACACGCACCGGCTGCTGATCGACATGCATCATCTGATTACGGACGGGTTGTCCGTCCAGCTGTTCACCCGGGAGCTGTCCCGGCTCTATGCCGGGCAGACGCTGGAGCAGCCGGAGCTGCAGTACGGCGATTATGCCTTATGGCAGGCATCGCTGAGCGAAGGACGGCTCTACGCCGCCCACCGGGAGTATTGGCTGCAGGCTCTGGGGGGCGAGCTGCCGGTGCTGGAGCTTCCGCTCGACCGGCCGCGTCCCCGCCACCGGGATTTTGCGGGAGGGTATGTGCCGCTGCGGATCGGCAGAGAGCTGACTTCGGCCTTGAAGGGACTCGCCCGGGAGAGCGGAAGCACCTTGTATATGGTACTGCTGGCCGCCTACGGAGCACTGCTCTCGGGGTATGCGGGCCAGGAGGAGCTGCTCGTGGGCACGCCGGTCAGCGGCCGGCCGCGGGCCGAGCTGGAGTCGATGCTGGGACTGTTCACGGGAACCGTCGCCATGCGGCTGCGCCCCGAGGCGGACCTGCCTTTCCTGGACTATCTTAGGGCAGTTAAAGAAACGGCAATAGACGCATTCGATCATGCGGACTATCCGTTCGAGGAGCTCGTGGAGGAACTCGGAGTCCGGCGGGACTTCAGCCGCAGCCCGGTCTTCGATACGTTGTTCGTCCTTCAGTCGCAAGGGACGCCCGGATGGAGCATGCCGGGGATCGAAGTGGAGGCTCAGGAGCTGGGCCACACGGCTTCCAAATTCGACCTCTCCCTCTATGCGGCTGAATCGGATGAGGGGATCGACTGCGTGTTCGAATACGCAGCCGCTCTGTTCCTTCCAGAGACGGTGGAGCGGTGGGCCGGACACTTCGAGAGACTCCTTCATTCCGTCGTCAGGCGTCCCGGCAAAAAAATTGGGAGGCTGGAGAGAATCAGCGAAGAGGAGAGGGGCCGGATACTGGAGCACGACAATGCGACCGATGCCCCGTTCCCAAGCGGGCAGACGCTGCACGGCTTGTTCGAGAGGCAGGCACAGGCTGCGCCGGATGCCCCTGCGTTGCAGTTCGGCGGCGCGACCCTGACCTACGGGGAGCTGAATCACCGTGCAGACCTGCTGGCTTCAGAGCTCCGGCGGCGCGGCGCGCAGCCCGATGACATCATCGCCATCCGGATGGACCGCTCTCTGGCACTCATGACAGGCATTCTAGCCATTCTCAAGGCGGGAGCGGCGTATCTGCCGATCCATCCGGAGTGGCCGGCCGAGCGCATGAAGTTCGTGCTCGAAGACAGCCAGGCGCGAATCGTACTCTGCGACGGGGAGGGCAAGGATGACGTCCTGCGGGCTGGACCCGAAGCCGCCGTGTTCGTGCTGGATCCGGGAGGCAAGGTGCTGGAGACCGTCGACCTGCCTGACGCCGGAGACGCTAAGAGACAGGAGCCCGGGACCGCCCGTGCCGCTGCCGCAGAGGCCGCGCCACAGGCCCAGCCGCTTCTCGGCCCGGAGGCCGGTGAGACGCCGCAGCCGCCGGGAAGCACGGCCGGGCCGGAACATCTGGCTTACGTCATGTATACGTCCGGCTCGACCGGCCAGCCCAAAGGGGTCATGATCGAGCACCGTTCGATCGTGAACCGGCTGCATTGGATGCAGAAGCAGTATCCGCTGCTCCCCGGCGATGCGATCCTGCACAAAACGCCCTTTACCTTCGACGTCTCCGTCTGGGAGTTGTTCTGGTGGGCGCTCGCAGGCGCCCGGGTCGTCCTGCTCGCACCTGGCGAGGAGAAGGATCCGGCCGCTGTAGCCGAAGCCGTGAGAGCGGAGGGCATTACCGTGATGCACTTCGTGCCTTCTATGCTGCAAGCGTTCCTGGCCCATGCCGGGACACCGGGCGCAGCCCTTGACTTGTCCGGACTGTGCCGCGTCTTCGCGAGCGGGGAGGCGCTGCAGCCATGGCAGGCTGAAAGCTTCCTGCGGCTGCTGACCCGGCCTTATGGCACGACGCTGCACAATCTGTACGGGCCGACGGAAGCATCGGTGGACGTATCCTACCATGACGTCACGGAGCAGGACGGCGCGGGCCCGGTGCCGATCGGCCGGCCCATCGACAATATGCGGCTGTATGTGCTCAGTGCTGCCGGGCTGCAGCAGCCGGTCGGCGTGCCCGGCGAGCTCTATATCGCGGGTGTGGGACTGGCCCGCGGGTATCTCGGACGGCCGGAGCTGACGGCCTCCGTCTTCCAGCCGGACCCGTTCCGGGCAGGCGGGCGGATGTACCGCTCCGGCGACCGGGCCCGGCGGCGCTCGGACGGCTCCATCGAATATCTCGGACGCAGCGACCATCAGGTGAAGGTGCGCGGCTACCGTATCGAGCCGGGCGAGATTGAGTCGCTTCTCGCGGAGCTGCCTTTTGTCACCGACGCCGTAGTTGCCGCCCATACGGATGCGGCAGGGGATACGGAACTGTGCGCTTACCTGGTGACGACTCCGGGAGCCTCCTGGACGCCCGGCGAAGTGCGGAGCAAGTTAGCCGAAGCGCTGCCGTCCTATATGATCCCTTCGCGCTATGCGTCACTCCACCGGCTCCCGCTCACGCCTAGCGGCAAAGTGGACCGGAGAGCGCTGCCCCGTCCGGAAGCGGGCCATGGGGTGGAGGAAGCGCCGGAGCTGCCGCTCGGAGAGCGTGAACAGGAGCTGGCATCCCGCTGGTCCGAAGTGCTCGGGCTGCCGGTGATCGGACGGGACCAGTCCTTCTTCGACCTCGGCGGCCATTCGCTCAAAGCCGTGAATCTGATCCAGACCGTTAGGCAGGACCTGGGCTGGGAGCTGTCCCTGCGGGATGTATTCGATCATCCCACGGTTCGCAGCATGGCGGCTGCGGCAGCCGGGCGGAGCAAGAGTGTGGACCGCGGACGGATCGCACAAGCCCCGGTGCAGGAGACCTACCCTGTATCCTCGGCGCAAAAGAGACTGTACGTGCTCCAGCAGCTTCAAGGGGCGGGGGTCAGCTACAACATGCCGGCCGTCTTCGTCCTGCAGGGGCGCCCGGACCCCGCGCGCATAGAAGAAGCGCTGACCCGCCTGATCGTGCGGCATGAGGCGCTGCGGAGCTCCTTTGAGCTGTCGGACGGCGAGGTGGTTCAGCGGATCCAGCCTCCGGCTCCGATGGGGATCGTCCGGTATACAGCAGAGAACGAGGCGGCGGGGAGGGACCGGGTCCGGGCTTTTATCCGTCCGTTTGATCTCGGCGGAGGCCCGCTCCTCCGCGCCGGGCTGATCGAGTTCACCGGTGCCGCCGAAGCTTGGCTGCTCCTGGATATGCACCATATCGTCTCCGACGGGGTCACACTCAGCGTGCTCACGGAAGAATTCGTGAAGCTGTATGCCGGGGAGCCCCTGCCGGAGCCCGGCCTGCAGTACAAAGATTACGCCGTGTGGCAGCGTTCCTTCCTCGGGAGCGGAGACTGCCGGGCCCAGGAGGCTTACTGGCTGAATCAGCTGGGCGGCGAGCTGCCCGTGCTGCAATTGCCCGGCGATGCCTCGCGGCCCCCGGTCCGGTCGTTCGCGGGAGGGCGCGTCTTCCTCGAGATCGGGGAAGAGACCGCCGCAGGCTTGTACCGTCTAACCACAGAGACGGGGACGACGCTGTATATGGTGCTTCTCGCCGTATATTCCGTCCTGCTGTCGAGGCTTGGGGGCACCGAAGAACTTACCGTGGGTACCCCGGCTGCAGGCCGTTCCCGTCCGGAGCTTCAGCGGATGGCGGGCGTCTTCGTCAACACCCTGGTGATGCGGGTACAGCTTCTGCCGCAGATGACGCTTCACACTTACCTCGCCTCCCTGAGGAAGACGGTGCTGGAGGCGTTCGAACACGGCGATTACCCCTTCGAAGAGCTGGTGGACCAGCTGCCTCAGCGGCGGGACCCGGGACGCAATCCGCTCTTCGACGCGATGCTCGTGCTGCAGAACATGCAGGCGCAGACGCTGAGCACCACGGATGTAACCCTGACGGAATACAACTATGATCCCGGGACCGCCAAAGTCGACTTGGCCCTGTATGTGTCCGAGGAGGAAGGCCGTCTCCGCTGCATGCTGGAATACGATGCGGACTTGTTCCTGCCTCAGACCGTGGAGCGGTGGGCGGGTTATCTCCTCCGGCTGGCAGAAGAAGCGGCCCGGAACCCGCACCTGGAGATCGGACAGCTGGAGTGGATTGGCGAGGCGGAGCGTCATACGCTGGTGCATGGGTTCAATGACACGGAGGCCGGCTTCCCGGCGGACGAGACCCTGGTCTCTCTCTTCGAAAAGCAGGTCCGCCGCTCGCCCGATGCTACAGCAGTCATCGCAGCAGACGGCAGCAGGCTGACTTACGGCGAGCTGAACGCGCGGGCCGGCAGGCTGGCCGTTACCCTGCGCCGGGAAGGACTCAAGCCTGGCACAGTGGCCGCCGTCCTGGCGCAGCGGTCTGTTGAGACGCTGGTCGGCTTGTATGCCATCCTGAAGGCCGGGGGGGCGTACCTGCCGATTGATCCGGGATACCCGGCGAAGCGGATCGCCTACCTGCTGGAGGACAGCGGAGCGCATCTTCTCCTGACGCACTCTTCCGCGGCAGCGGAAGGGGGAGCGGCGGAAGCTCTATCCGTTTATGGGGGCCGCATGCTGCTGCTGGACGAAGCGGACCGCGAACAAGGCCGTACCGACGAAGAGCGGATCGAAGCGGAGACGGCGCTGACAGATGGCGCATCCCCGGACGATCTGGCCTATATCATCTACACCTCCGGCTCCACCGGCATGCCGAAGGGCGTCATGATCGAGCACCGGTCGGCGGTCAACCGGATTCATTGGATGCAGAAGGCTTTTCCGCTCAGCGGGGACGATGTGATCCTGCACAAAACGCCGTTCACCTTCGACGTCTCCGTCTGGGAGCTGTTCTGGTGGCCGCTGGCCGGTGCGGCGCTCTGCCTCCTGGCTCCGGGGGGCGAGAAGGATCCTGCCGTGCTCGTCGATGCGATCGAAAGAGGGCGGGTCAGCGCCGTGCATTTTGTGCCGTCGATGCTCCAGGCGTTCCTCGAGCATGCGGAAGGCCGGGCGTGCGCAGACCAGCTGGCCGGTCTCCGGCATGTGTTCGCGAGCGGGGAAGCTCTGCCGCTGCCGCAGGCACGCCAGTTCCACCGGCTGCTCCATGAGCCGAACGGCACCCGGCTGATCAACCTGTACGGACCGACAGAGGCGGCCGTGGACGTCACGTACTTCGACTGCTCCGCGCAAGGGGATCTGCAGTGCGTGCCGATCGGACGGCCGATCGATAATATCCGGCTGTACGTTATGGGCCCGGGCGGGGAGCTGCAGCCCACCGGTGTGCCCGGCGAGCTCTGCATTGCCGGCGTCGGCGTAGGGCGCGGGTATTGGAACCGGCCCGAGCTGACGGCCGAGAAATTCACATCGAACCCATTCGAGCCCGGCGGCCGGATGTACCGTACCGGGGACCGCGCCCGCTGGCTGCCTGACGGCAACCTCGAATACCTCGGCCGGATCGACCACCAGGTCAAGATCCGCGGCTACCGGGTGGAGCCCGGCGAGATCGAAGCGGCGCTGCTGCGGACCGGCCTCGCCCGCGAAGCTGCGGTGACCGCCGCTGCCTCGGCGCAGGGCCACAGTGAGCTGGTCGCCTACCTCGTAGCAGAGGGAGAGCCCAGCGCAGCGGCCCTGCGGGAGGAGCTCGCCCGGATGCTGCCCGCGTATATGATCCCATCCCGCTTCACGATGGTGGCGGCGATGCCGCTTACCCCGAGCGGCAAACTGGACCGCAGGGCGCTGCCTCAGCCGGAGGCCGTCTTCCTCGCGGAGACGGAGTATATCCCGCCCCGCGAGCCGCTGGAGGTCCTGCTAGCGGAGCTGTGGCAGGACCTGCTCGGCTGCGGCCGGGTGGGACTGCACGACAATTTCTTCGCGCTCGGCGGCGATTCGATCAAGGCCCTTCAGATCGTCTCCCGTCTGCATACGCTGGAGTGGGAGCTGTCGGTCCGCGACCTGCTGGAATACCCGACCGTCGCGGAGCTTGCGCCTTGGGTACGGGCATCCCGGATGACGTCGGAACAGGGCGCCGTTCAAGGGGAAGCTGGGCTGAGCGCGGTGCAGTCCTGGTTCTTCCGTACGCAGCGAGGGGAGACCCGGCACTTCAACCAGGTCGTTATGCTGTACCGCCGGGAAGGCTGGGATCCTGGACGCCTGCAGGAGGCGGCAGCACGGCTGGTCGAACACCACGACGCATTGCGGACGGTTTTCCCGGTGAAGGACGGCAGACGTGTCCAGGTCTTCCGGGAGACAGGGGAGCCGGAAACCTTGTGGAACCTGACCGTCTGCGATGTTAGAGAGCTCTCCGATCCCTCCGGCCGCATCCTTGAAGAAGCCGAAGCGCTGCAGCGGGGGATGAACCTGGAGGAAGGCCCGCTCTTGCGGTTCGGTCTCTTCCAGACCACAGAAGGGGACCACCTGCTGATCGCCATTCATCACCTGGTGGTGGACGGCGTATCCTGGCGCATCCTGCTCGAGGATCTCGCCAGCTTATACGTCCAGGCAGAGGCAGGGACGCCGGTCGTTCTGCCGCCCAAAACCGACTCTTATCTCGCTTATACGCTTGCCCTGCGGGAATACGCGGAGAGCGGACGGCTGCAGAAGGAGGAGGCTTACTGGACCGCCTTGTCCGGCACTCCCGTGGACCCGCTGCCCAAGAACGGTGAGATCGTGCCTGAGCGGCTGCGCCAAGATACGCGCCATACGGAATCGTATCTGGGAAGAACTGAGACGGAGCTGCTGCTAAGAGGGGTCCACCATGCTTACGGGACGGATGCCGAAGATCTCCTTCTCACCGCGCTCGGACTGGCACTGAGAGAGTGGACCGGAGGGGAGCGTTATCGGGTCACGCTGGAAGGCCATGGCCGCGATGCGCTGCCCGCCGGGCTGAACGTCAGCCGTACGGTGGGCTGGTTCACGACATTGTATCCGGCTCTGCTCGATCTGAGTGAAGCGGCCAAGGAAGCAGCCTCTTCAGCTGTCCATCGGCCGGCCAAGCCAGTCCCTGCTGCCGTATCCGTTCCGGCCGGAGCCGAAGATCAACCGGGTGGATCCCATCTATCGAAGGCCATCCGCAGCATCAAGGACGGACTGAGGCGCATACCGGACAAGGGGCTGGGCTGCGGGCTTCTCACGGAACTGAAACAGCCGGCTCTGCCGCCTATCCCGGCCGAGATCCTGTTCAATTATCTTGGTCAAACGGACAGCGAGCTGCAAGGAGAACTGTTCGGCCTCTCCCCCTACGGGACAGGAGAGATGATGTCTCCGGAAGGGGAGAGACTTGCGGCGATCGAGATCACCGCCATGATTCTGGACGGCGAGCTGCGGGTCCGGCTCGGGCATGACCCCCGCGAATATGCGCCGGACACGATGGACCGGCTGATGGCCGGCATGATCCGCGCCCTGCGCGAACTGATCGACCACTGCGCGGCCTGCGGGACCGGGGAGAAGACGCTCAGCGATTACAGCGACGGGGAGCTGACGGAAGAGGCGTTCGCGAGTATTGAAGAGCTGCTGGAGCTGTTGTAGACCGCCGGAGTCGCCCTGACCCGCTGAGCTGCCGGACGCGGAAGCTCCCGTGTACAGGTAAGCGGGGCGGGCCAAGCGGCGGCAGGCAGCCGCCCAGCGCCGATTTCACATAGATCTGTCTCACGAAAGGAACGAACATGGCCAAAAAACCGGAAATCCAAGACATCTATCCCTTGTCCCCGATGCAAAAGGGGATGCTGTTCGCCTCCTTGGTGGACGAGGGGGCATCCGCTTATCTGGAGCAGGCCGTATTCACCATCCGAGGCCCGCTGGACCCCCTGCGCTTCCAGCGCTGCTGGGACAGGGTCGTTCAGCGCCATGATGTGCTCCGCACGCTGTTCCTCCATCAAGGCATTGCAGGGATCACGGAGCCGAGGCAGGTGGTGCTGAAGGAACGCGCTTGCAGCGTACGATTCGAAGACCTGTCCTATCTCTCCGCCGTAGAAGTGCAGGAAGCGCTGCAGCGCTTCAAGGCGGAGGATCAGGCCCGGGGCTTCCGGCTGGACAAGGACCCGTTGATGCGGGCCGTCGTGCTGCGCACCGGACCGGAGGAGAGTGTCTGCATCTGGAGCCACCACCACATCATCATGGACGGCTGGTGCCTCGGCACGGTGATCGGCGACTTTTTCCTCGCCTACCATGGCGAAGACGGGGAGACGGCCCTGCCGTCCGCCCCTCCGCCATACAGCAGCTACATCCGCTGGCTGCAGACGCAGCAGGCCGGGGAGGCCGGCTCCTATTGGAAGACTTACCTGGAAGGCAGCAGCCAGCCTTCCTATCCGCTGGGACGCCGGTCAGGCTCCTCCGCCGGGACCCGGCCTCGAACACATACGTTCCGGCTGGATGAAGCGCTGACCGCCCGCTTGACCGGCCTTGCACAGAGCCTGCAGGTCACGTTGAACAGCGTGGTCATGTCGCTGTGGGGGATCCTGCTGCAGCGGTATAACGGAACGGAGGATGCGGTGTTCGGTACGGTCGTATCCGGCCGGCCGGCGGAGATCCGGGGCGTGGAACGGATGGTGGGTCTCTTCATCAATACGATTCCGCTGCGTATACGGACAGAGGGCCGAAGCTTCGCGGAGCTGGCGCAGGAGGTGCAGAAGGCCGCCTTGGCTTCGGAGCCCTACCAGCACCATCCGCTCTATGAGATCCAGAAGGAGAGCGAAGCGGGCCAGGAGCTCATCACCCATGTGATCGGCTTTGAGAATTACCCGGTGCAGGAAGAACTCGGGGCTCTGATGAAAGCTTCCGAGCTGCGGGTCGAGGAGTTTCGGATCGAGGAGCGGACGCATTATGACTTCGATGCGGCGGTCAGCACCGGCAGGGAACTCGGATTCCGGCTGAACTATAATGCGCTCCGGTACGGGGAGGAGCATATGCGGTGGATCGAAGGGCATCTGCGCAAGGCGGCGCAAGCGGCTGCGGCCGACCCGTCAATCCTTGCGGATACAATCGATATCGTAACGGACGCGGAAAAAGAAGAGCAGCTGGACCGATATCCCGCAGGAGAGTGCGCATCGGAACATCGGACGGTACATGGATGGTTCGCCGAGCAGGCGGCCCGCACGCCGGACCGGCCGGCCGTCATCTTCGGCGGCGATGCGCTTTCCTACCGCGAGCTGGAAGCGGAGTCGGCCCGGCTGGCCGGTTCCCTCCGGAATAAAGCGATTCGTCCGGGGAAGCTTGTCGGGGTCCTGCTGGAGCCCTCGGTTCACCGGGTGACGGTCGTGCTCGCGGTCCTGAAGAGCGGGGGGGCCTTCGTGCCGATTGACCCCAGCCTTCCTTATGAGCGCATCCGCGCGCTTGCGGAGCATGCCCAGCTCTCCGTGATCGTGTCGTCCGAGACGCACACCGGGGTGCTGCGGAAGCTGCTGGAAGAATGCGGGGAGCTGCAAGCTTGTCTCTGCCTCGATTCGCAGGAGATCCTCGAATCAGGGAAGGAGCGCGGGGGGGCAGACACCTCGGAGGCGCACCCGGCACCTCTGCCGCACCGCGGAGCATTCGCCGCCGGTTCGCCGGATCGGCGGGAGGAGGGCGGCGGCTCCGTGCCGGATGCTGCCGAACAAGACCGCCTTGATGCCGGCCCGCGGGATCTGGCCTACGTGATCTACACCTCGGGCACGACCGGACAGCCCAAGGGCGTCATGGTCGAGCACCGCAGCCTCGTGAAGCTGGCGCAGTGGCACATCCGGCACTTCCGCCTGACGCCGGAAGACCGCTGCCTGCACTATGCGGGGTTCGGGTTCGACGCAGCCGTATGGGAGCTCTTCCCGCCGCTGCTCGCCGGAGCTTCGCTGTACCCGGTGCCGGGTCCGCTGCGGATGGATCTCGCGGGGCTCAGCCGGTTCATGGAAGACCATGCGGTGACCCAAGCCTTCCTTCCGACCGCGCTCGCTGAAGCCTTCATGGAGGAGCCCGCACCCCGGCACCTCCGGCTGCTCCTGACGGGAGGGGACCGGCTCCAGCGGGTGGGGCATATACCCTATGAGCTCCACAACAACTACGGCCCAACCGAGAATACGGTCGTTGCCGCGAGCGGCCGGGTCGAACCCGCGGACGGTCCGGTACCCATCGGCAGACCGATCGATCATGTGCGGCTGTATGTCCTGGACGCCAAAGGCCGACTGCTCCCGGCCGGGGCGCCGGGGGAGCTGTGCATCGCGGGCGGAGGGCTCGCCCGCGGCTACTGGCGCGATCCGGAGCAGACCGCGCTCCGCTTCGT
This sequence comes from Paenibacillus caseinilyticus, assembly GCF_027533645.1. Taxonomy (GTDB): domain Bacteria; phylum Bacillota; class Bacilli; order Paenibacillales; family NBRC-103111; genus Paenibacillus_G; species Paenibacillus_G caseinilyticus. Next base: position 142,622 of record NZ_JAQAGY010000004.1, on the reverse strand, counting down.
CCCGGACCCGTTCGTCCCCGGAGAGCGGATGTACCGCTCCGGCGACCGGGTGCGATGGCTTCCGGACGGCACGCTGGAGTTCCTCGGCCGAACGGATGCCCAGCTCAAGATCCGCGGCTACCGGATCGAGCCCGGGGAGATCGAAGCCTGCCTGCTCCGGATGCCTTCCGTGAGAGAAGCCTCCGTGGTGGTCAAGGAGGAAGGGCAGGGCACCCGGGAGCTGTGGGCCTACTACACCGGTGCCGGGGAGGAACCCGGCCTAGATGAGCTGAAGCGGCATATGGCAGCGGCCCTGCCCGGCTATATGGTGCCATCCCGCTTCGTCCGACTGCCCCGGCTGCCGCTCACGCCGAACGGCAAGGTCGACCGGCGGGCGCTCTCCCTGCGGCCGGACGCCATACCGCCCGGCGCCACCCATACCGCTCCGCGCACTGCGATGGAGGCCCGCCTGGCCGCGCTGTGGCAGGAAGTGCTGGGAGGCCCGGCGGCCGGCATCCACGACAGCTTCTTCGAGAGGGGAGGCGACTCGATCAAGGCCATTCAGCTGGCGGCGAGGCTGCACAAAGAGAACCTTCGGCTGGAGGTCCGGGATCTGTTCCGCTATCCGGTGCTGGCTGATCTGGCCGAAGTCGTTGTGCCGCTGGACGCTTCCACTCTTCAGACCGCTCAGGCCCCTCGCGCACCCCAGACCGCTCAGATCCCTCAGACTGCGCCGCAGAGCGAAACCAAGCCTGCACCGGCGGAGCCGGTCTTGCCGCAGGAAGAGCTCGATGCGTGGCACAACGGGCTGCGCAAGGAGCATCCGGGAGCAGGGATCGCCAAGCTCTATCCCTTGACCCCGCTGCAGGAGGGAATGCTGTTCCATGCCCAGTACGATCCGCAGAACGAAGCATACTTTGAACAGCTGCGGCTGACGCTCCACGGGCCGCTGGATCTGGACGGTTTCCGGCTCAGCGCCGCACGGCTCGTTCAGCGGCACGATATCCTGCGCACGGTGTTCCGCATCGCCCGCGCAGGACGCCCGCTGCAGGCGGTGCTGGAAGGCTGGCACGCACCGGTGCATTATGAGGATCTGCGGGGGCTGTCCCAAGAGGAGCAGGAACGCCGAGCGGATGCCTACTGCCGCGGTGACCGGCAGGCCGGCTTCGATCTGGCGGGCACGCCCGCGCTGCGCTTCGCCGTGCTGCATACCGGCGAAGCGGCCTGGGATGTGGTCGGGAGCTACCACCACATCCTGCTCGACGGCTGGTGCCTCGGCATCCTCATGCGCGAGTTCATGCAGCTATATGCGCAGCCGGAGCGGGAGCTGCCTTCTTCGGTCCCGTACAGCCATTTTATCGATTGGCTGGAGCGCCGGGACCGGGAAGAAGCGGCCCGATACTGGAACAGCCTGCTCGCAGGCTGCGAGGGAGCGACGCCCGTGCCCTCATTCAGAGAAGGGAAAGCGAAGGAAGCCGGCGGCCTCTACCGGCACCAGCTCCATGAATTCCGTCCAGACCCTGAGCTGGCGGAGCGGCTGAGGGCGCTTGCGGCCTCCTGCCAGACCACGCTCAACCACGTCATTCAGGCCGCATGGGCCCTGCTGCTCGCCAAGTACAACCATGCGACGGATATCGTCTTCGGAACCGTGGTATCGGGACGTCCCGCCGACCTGCCGGGCGTGGAAGCGATGGTCGGCCTGTTCATCAATACGATCCCGGTGCGGGTCCGCTTCGAAGGCACCAATAACCTGCCCCAGCTCCTGCAACAGATGACAAGGACCGCCCTGGACTCTGCCGTCTATGACTGGTTCCCGCTCGCCGGGATGAACGGAGGCGCCGGCGCTTCGCTGGTCTCGCACCTCTGCGTGTTCGAGAACTACCCGCTTTCCTCCCCTCTGTCAGGCACGGAGAGCGGGCCGGACGGCGGAGTCGCAGCAACTCGGGCCGAGCTCTTCGAGCACACGAACTATGATTTTAATCTCATCGTGCTGCCCCACGAAGAGCTGAGCTTCAAGCTCTCTTACAATGCCGCGGCCTATGAGGCGGAGGATATGGAGCGGATCGAAGGGCACCTGCTCCGCCTCCTGGAACACATGGCGGAGGAGCCGGAAGCCGATCTGGACCGGCTCGGCATTCTGCAGCCCGCCGAGTTCAGGGAGACGGTTGCAGCGTTCAACCGGACGGCGGCTCCCTATCCGGAGCATTCGACGCTCATCAGCCTGTTCGAAGATCAGGCGCAGCGGGCTCCGGAGCGTCCGGCTCTCCTCCATGGAGACACCCTCATTACCTACGGTCTCCTGAATGCCCATGCGGAAGCGGTGGCAGCGGGACTGGCGGAAGCGGTGGTGCAGCCCGGAGACTGCGTAGCCCTGATCGCAGGCCGGGGCATGCCGGCGGTCTCCGGCATGCTCGGCATCCTGAAGGCCGGGGCCGCTTACGTGCCGGTCGACCCGGAATACCCGCCGCAGCGGCAGGCCCGCCTCGCCGCTCATGCGCAGGTCAGCGCCATTCTGACGGACAGGCCGCTCTCCTTCGAACCGGACCCCGGCGTGGCGGTCATCCGCCTGGACGGGGCGCCGGCTGTCCTCCAGGGGGGCCGTACCGAAGCCTTGAAGCCAAGTCGGCAGGCCTCCCCCGATGATCTGGCTTATATCATCTACACCTCGGGAACGACAGGGGAACCGAAGGGCGTACGGATCCGGCACCGTTCGGCCGTCAATCTGATTCACTGGGTCAACGATACGTATGGGATAGGTTCCGACGACCGTCTGCTCTGGGTGACTTCCCTGTGCTTCGATCTGTCGGTGTATGATCTGTTCGGTATGTTCGCCGCCGGGGGACTGGTGGTTATCGCGGAGAAAGAGGAGGTGCAGGATCCCCGCACGCTGTGGAGGCTTCTCATTACGCAGGGGATCACCTTCTGGGATTCCGTTCCGACCACGATGAACTATCTCGTCCAGGCCCTCGAAGAAGCCGGCGAGGCCGGGCAGCACCCGCTGCTGCGTCTGGTCTTCCTCAGCGGGGACTGGATTCCTGTGAACCTGCGGCGCCGTCTGCTCGCTTACTTCCCCCATGCGAGGACAATCGGTCTAGGCGGGGCAACCGAGGCGGCCGTCTGGTCGAACTATCACGAGATCGGCGAAGCGGACGAAGCCCTGCGAAGCATTCCGTACGGCAGACCGCTCGCCAACAACCGGTTCTACGTGCTGGATCCGTTCGGCCTCCCCGTCCCGCACGGCGTGCCGGGTGAGCTGTATATCGGCGGCATCGGCGTGGCCGACGGGTATATGAATGACGGGGACAAGACCGCCGCCGCCTTCCTGCCGGATCCGTTCCTTGCGGCGGCCGGCGGCATCGGCACCCGGATGTACCGCACGGGGGACCTCGGCCGCCTGCTTCCGGACGGCCGCATGGAGTTCCTCGGCCGCAAGGACGGGCAAGCCAAGGTGCGCGGATACCGGATCGAGCCCGGCGAGATCGAGCAGGCGCTGCTTCAGCTGGAGGAGGTCCGCGAAGCGGTGGTCACCACCCGCAGGACCGAAGCCGGACACGTGCAGCTCTGCGCCTACTTTACCGCGGGGCGGGAGCTCTCCGCTTCCGAAGCGCAGCTCCATCTGGCCCGGACGCTGCCGGCCTATATGGTACCGGAGCTGCTCATGCAGCTGGAGTCGCTGCCGCTCTCGGCCAACGGCAAGATCGACCGCCGGGCGCTGCCCGCACCGCAGGTTGCGACGGCAGACATCGTCGAGCCGCGGACGGAGAGCGAGTTCCACCTCGCCGCGATCTGGAGCGAGCTGCTGGGCGTAGAGCATGTCGGCGTGCACTCCGATTTCTTCCTCATCGGCGGCCACTCGCTGCTCGCTGCCGTCCTGTCGGCCAGAATATCCGAGCGCCTCGGCATAGAGGTGCCGCTGCACCTGATCTTTCGTCACCGGACCGTTGAGGCCTTGGCCGCAAAGCTGGATACCGTGCATGAGCTTCAAGGTGGGGGAGAAGAGTCCGTTACGAAGCTGAGCGAAGGAGGGGAGGGGCTGAATGTCTTCTGCTTCCCGCCCGTCGCCGGCTACGGCTTCGAGTACCGCGCCCTGGCCTCCATGCTGCCCGCGTATACGTGGTATGCCTTTGACTTCCTCCCCGGTTCGGAAGAAGAAGACCGGCCGGCCGAAGCGTACGCCTCCCGGATCCGCCGGCTGCAGCCCGAAGGTCCCTATATCCTGCTGGGCTATTCTGCCGGCGGCTGTCTGGCCTATGAGACCGCCGCGCTGCTGGAAGCCGAAGGGTCGGAGGTCGCCGGCCTGCTGATGCTCGATGCGGAGCGGAAGACCGGCGCGGACCCGGTTCCGGACGAAGAGCTGCTCCGCGACACAGAGGCGCAGTTGGCTGCCGCAGAGAACCGCTATGGCGATCTGCTCTCGGTGCCGTCCGTGCGCCGGGAGGCGGCAGCCCGCATGTACGCTTACCGCCGCTACCTTCAGCGGACGGTCAATGGCGCGGCACTCCGCGCGCCGGTACATCTGGTGCTCGCCGAAGGATCGGACGCCCGGCTCTCGTGGAACGGAGCGGAGACCGGCGGGCTGACCACATATCAGGGACACGGCAGCCATATGGCGATGCTGGAAGAACCCGCGATCAGACACAACGCCGGGCTGCTCGGGGAGATTCTGCAGTCTGCCGGGCAGACCGTCTTGACCTGAGGCCGTAAGCGGGAACGCTCTGATAGGAACAGCCTGATGGGAACACAAGGAAGTCCGTCCAAGAACCTCCGGGTAAGAGGGCCTTGGACGGACTTCATTTTACATCAGCGGCCTGATTCCCTGCGCTCTGCCGCCTTGCACTAGAGCAGGAACTTGGTAATAAACCTTCCTTTTTCATTAATGCCGGTCTTGCGGTACACCGTCTTGATCATATTCCTTACGGTTCCTTCCGTAATATACAGCTCGCATGAGATCTGGACTGTCGTCTCATGGTGCATCCAGCGGTAGGCGACCTCTTTCTCCCGCGGGGTTAATCCGTATTCGTCCAGCTTCGCGTAGATTTCTTCCCGGGTCCACGAGGAGGACGAATCCTGGTTGAGCTTGTCCTCCATATTCGCCGTAACCTTCTGCAGCAGCGCCACCGCCATCTCAATATCATCCTGGCGCTGAATGGCCAGTCCCATATAGCCGGTAAGCTGGCCCTTCACCTGGACGGGGGAGCAGATCGCCGTGAAATTCCCGAAGATCCGGCACGTATTCTCGTGGCCTTCCATCACAGACGTACGGCCCAGCTGCATGGACACCGACAGGGCGTTGAGCCCCGCACTCTCCAGCGCCATGCTGACCCCCGGAACCCGGTGGGCGGCAAGCTTGTTCAGGATCGGGCTGCTGCCGACCATCTGCAGCAGGTAGCCTTTCGTATCGAATAGAACGTACAGATGCAGCTTGGACAAAAAGGATCCTGCTCCGGAGAGCTCCTTCTTCATTTCTTCAATCAAACGGTTGTGCTGATTACGCCTGTACTGCAGTTCGCCGCTATCCAGCCGCAGACGGACACGGAGCATGGACTCCGTGATCTGGGATAGGGCAACCGTACGCTTCCAATCCGCTAACTGCTGGGGAGGGATATCGGAAAGATAACTCCAAGTGCGTTTGCTCGTCGGTTCTGCCTCAGGTTCAAACAAGATGAACATGCGAACAGGCTCCTTTCACTCCCGGTTTTCATGTCCAGTATAGTGCACCTTTTTTTATTCCTACTAGTTAAGTTTTTGCGAAGATGGAAATAAGTCAAGTTTTTGTCAAGGTGAAAAATTGGAAAAAAAGCCAGGTCCCCGGACGTCAATCGCCCTTGGGACCTGGCTTTTTTCACTTTGAAATCTATCTTATAAGAACCGGAACGGCTCAGCTCTAAGTGCCTTGAGCGGAGGAAGTACGCTCCTTCACGGCATGGGGCGCGAGCAGAATCGGCAGCATGGCCAGCAGGGCGGCAGCGAAGAATACGGCTGCGATATAATACAGCGCCGACAGCGGAAGGAGAGACTTCAGCCAGCCGCTGAGACTCATAGAAGCGACAATGGAGCCCATGAACAAGGGACTGAGCAGGCCGTTGACCCGGCCGATGAAGCTCTCCTCCGTGTGCGAGAGAATCAGGGCATTGACCGACATCTGAATGCCGGGAAGCATCAGCCCGCAGAAGAACTGCCCTGCGAGCACACCGGGGAGCGTGCTCGACATCCCGATCGCCGCGATTGCCAGCACGCTGACCCCCATGCCGGCGAACAGAATCCGCTGGGGCGCGAGCTTCCGGGACAGGGCGATGGCCGCGCCACCGCCCATCAGCATGGCCACACCGTTCACGACGGTCAGCCACTGCAGATATTCCTTCGGGAGCGCCAGCTTCTCGATAATCACGAAGATGCCCAGCGGGTTCACCAGCCCCATGCCGAAGCCGGAGAGCAGGAAGCACGCGCCGGTAATGACCAAAACCCTGCGCGTCCGCACATAGCTGAGGGCGCCAAGAATCTCTGACTTCAAGTGGGACAAGGGTCTTTGGCCTTCCGGTTCGGCGTCCCCCTGTACCGCCGAGAGCACGAGGGCAGACAGCAGAAACGCCGTTCCCATGAGCCCAATGGCCGTATTCATCCCCCAGTGGACGTACACCCACGTTCCGAGCACCGGCCCGCCCATCATGAACACCGCCATCATCGTCTGGTAGAGCGAGAGGGCCAGGGGAATCTGCCCTTCGGTGAGGTGGAGCTTGAACAGCTTCATCGCGGAGGGTTGGGAAATCTGGGACAGTATGGAAGAAACAAGCGTCGAGAAGAAGATGGCCTGCCAGGAACCGAGCAGCAGAGCCCCAAGGATCAGGAATACGGACAGCGCACTGAGCAGGTCGCACCAGACCATCGTTCGCTTGGGTCGCCAGCGGTCGGCGAGCGTGCCTCCAAGAAAAGAGAACAGGAAGATGGGCGCGTACTCCGCCACGGCGATCAAGGTGATCGCGAACGGATCGCCTTGCGTACGGTCGGTCACGTACAGCAGCACGGCAAAATTGCGGATCCAGATGCCGGTCTGCAGAATCATCCCCGAGAGCAGGATGAGAATCATAAAACGATGCCGGAACAGAGAAGGAGTATCCGCTGGAGCAGGGGTGGACTGAGACGACATGCCATGTCACTTCTTTCCTGAGTGAGCCTGATATTCTGTTCACATTGTACAAGAACGGGCTCCGCGGCAATATATCCCATTTGGGATATAGGCCCGGGGGAAGGCGGTTCGCTATGCTGTATACAGCAAAATGGCAGGATGCCGGGCGTAGGCCCGCAGCCATTAAAGAATGAACAAAAGAGGTGCAGGATGCCGGTGATGTATGGGTTCGATACGGTAAGGGAGCTGCTTCCGCAGAGCTATCCGATGATTATGATCGATACGGTAGAGGAGCTCGAGCGCGGCAGGGCGATCGTATGCCGCAAGAATATATCCGCAGGCGACTGGTGCTTTCCCGGTCATTTTCCGCGAAAGGCCATCTACCCCGGGGTCTTGATTACGGAAGGGATGGCTCAGACCGGGATCCTGCTCTACCGGCTCAGCGAGCCCGAGGCATCCGAAGAAGCGGAGTTCCTGCTGACAGCGGTCAAATCCCGCTTCCTGAAGCCCGTCGTTCCCGGAGACAGCCTGCTGATCCGCTGTGAGACCGTCAAGTGGATGAGCCATGCGGGAATCGTCTCCTGCACGGCCTCTGTCCATGGGGAGACGGTATCCCAAGCGGAGCTTACCTTCGGAATCCTACACGGGTCCGGGGACGAGAAGGAGCGAGTCTGATGCCATACGCGACGCTTGTGGACATGCTGGAAGCGGCAGGCGGCAGAGAAGACCGCGGCATCACCTTCATTACAGGGGAGCAGGAAGCCAGCCGCAGGACGTATAAGGAGCTGTTCGAGGATGCACTGCATGTGCTTGGCCACCTGCAGCTGAAGGGGGTGCGTGCTGGGGACGAGGTGATTCTCATGGCCGATGAGCCGCAGCACTTCGTGGAGGGCTTGTGGGCCTGCCTGCTCGGCGGATTCATCCCCATCCCGGTCTCCCCGGGAACAAGCCGGGAGCACCGGCGCAAGCTGTTCGGGATCTGGCCGATGCTGGTGCGCCCGCATCTTCTTACCGAGGCGAGGATCCAGCGGATGCTCTCCCACCAGGCCCCGCTGCTGGGCCAGCAAGAAGCCTTCGATGCGATGCTGCGGGATACCGTGCTCATCGACGGGCTGCGGGAAGAGCCGACGGCAGGACGCATTCACAGACCAAGTCCGAAGGAACTGGCCCTCATCCAATATTCCTCCGGATCGACAGGAGATCCCAAAGGCGTCATGCTGACGCATGAGAATCTGCTATCCAACATCGACGGCATTCTGGACAGCGACCCTGACCGGTGGTCGAAGGATACGTTCCTGAGCTGGATGCCGTTAACCCATGACCTGGGATTGATCGGATTCCACCTGACGCCGGCAGCTGCCGGACTCGATCACTGCCTGATGCCTACCCCGCTGTTTGTCCGTTCCCCGCTGTTCTGGATGCAATCCGCTCTAGAGCACCGGGCCACCGTACTCGCCTCCCCGAACTTCGGCCTGAGTTATTTTCTGGAATTCTACACTCCCGAGAAGGGAAGGCACTGGGATCTGTCCCCCATCCGCAAGATCGTGAATGGAGCCGAACCGGTCATGCCCGGGGTATGCCGGCAGTTCATAGACACCCTGGGCGGCTGCGGGCTCTCCCCGGGCGTAATGGTCCCGGCCTACGGGCTGGCCGAAGCCTCGGTAGGCGTCACGCTGCCGGCAGCCGAAGGGAAGCTGCAAGTCATCGGTACGGACCGCCTGTCGCTGTCCATCGGCTCCCATGTCCGGCTCATGGAGGAGGAAGCCGAAGGGGCACTGAGCTTCGTCGGGCTCGGCACGCCGATCCGCGGCGTAGAGCTGTGCATCTGCGGGGAAGACGGGGCCGTGCTAGGAGAGCTGCGGGTAGGCCACATCCGGATCCGGGGTGCCAATGTAACCTCGAGCTACTACCGCAATCCGGAAGCGACGGCCAAGCTGCAGTGCGCAGACGGCTGGATCGACACGGGGGACCTTGGATTCCTATACCAGGGACGGCTCGTGGTGACCGGCCGGGTGAAGGAAGTCTTGATGGTCAACGGACAGAATATTTATGCCCACGATCTGGAACAGGTCGCCGGGGAGGCCGGCGGGCTCGGCCTTGGACGGCTGGCCGCCTGCGGGGCAAGAAAGCCGGGCGCTTCCCGCGAGGAAGTGCTTCTCTTCGCGGCTGTACGCAGGGAGCCTGCCGAGTTTGCGGCACTCGCCGAGGAGATCCGCTCCCATGTGAGCGTCCGGATGGGCATCGAGATTGACCGGATCATCCCCCTCCAGGTGCTCCCCAAGACGACCAGCGGCAAAATCCAGCGGGGCAGCCTCGCGCGCAGGTACGAGCTTGGCGAGTTTGATGAGACCCTTGCCGCTCTGCAGGCCGGTGAAAGAGCAGCGGCCTCAGCTTCCGATACCGTCCGTCCTGCGAACCGGACCGAAGAGGAGCTGCTGCAGCTCTGGCAGGAGGTGCTCGGGAAGGAAGGCTTCGGCACCGGTGAGGACTTCTTCGAGCTCGGCGGCCATTCGCTGAAGGCCGGCATCCTGGCCGCCCGCATTCATCCCAGCTTCGACGTCGAGCTCTCGCTGGAGGACATGTACCGGCTGCGGACCGTCCGCGAACAGGCCGCCTATATCCGGGCAGCGGACCGCAAGGCCTTCGCGCCCATTGTGCCGGCAGCCATAGGCAGTACCATCCCGGCTACTTCCGTCCAGCAGCGGCTCTTTGTCCTCCAGCATCAGGAGGGGGTCGGGACAGCCTACAACGTTACCTACGCGGCATGGCTCGAGGGGGATCTCGACCGCAGCCGCCTGGAAGCCGGATGGCGCACGCTTGTGCGGCAGCATAGCCTGCTGCGGACATCATTTGCCTTGGAGGACACAGGCATCGTCCAGCGGATCTCAGAGGAAGCGGATATGCAGGTGGACTGGCTGCAGGCCGGCGGGATGGAGGAACTTCAGGAGGCCGTCCGCGCTTGGATCCGCCCCTTCGACCTCGGAGCGGCTCCGCTGCTGCGTGTGGGGGTGATGCAGGCCGCTGATGGCAGGCACCTGCTCCTGGTCGATGCGCACCATACGATCGTCGACCGATCCTCCATGATTCTCCTGCTGGAGCAGTGGACCCGGCTCTATAACGGCGAATCCCCCGCGGAACCAAGGGTGGAATACAAGGATTATGCGGTCTGGTTGGCCGGGCAGCTGTCGTCCGGCCTCCTGGAGACCGCAGGGGCCTATTGGGCTGAAGAGCTGGCCGGCGAGCTGCCCGTCCTGCAGCTGCCGGCAGACCGGGCCCGCCAGGCGATGCAGCAGTTCCAGGGAGATGAAGTCCGGCTGGAGCTGGGAGCGGAGATCTCGCAGCGCATTCGCAGGCTGGCCTCGAAGACCGGCACAACGCCGTTCGCTGTCCTGTTCTCCGCCTACCAGGCGCTGTTGTACCGGTATACAGCACAGACGGATGTGATCGTTGGTGTGCCGGCAGCCGGACGAACCCACGCGGATCTCGGCGGCATGCCCGGCATGTTCGTCAACACCTTGCCGGTCCGCTGCAGGCCGTATGGGGACAAGGCTTTTCACCAGCTTGTCCGGGAGACGGACGCCAGGCTGCGCAGCGCCTTCAGCCATCAGCACTACCCGCTGGAGAAGCTGCTGGAGCGTCTCCAGGTTCCCAGGGATACCGGACGCAACCCCTTGTTCGATACAGTATTCGTCATGCAGAATATGGACGAAACGCCGCTCGAGCCGGACGGCCTCCGTGTCGTGCCTTATCCCCTCCCGTGTGACAGTGCCAAATTCGATCTCACCGTGGAAGTGCTGGAAGCGGGGGAGGGCTATCACATCCATCTGCAGTATGCCCTATCGCTGTTCGACCGGGAGACGGCCGAGCGGATGGGAGCCCACTACCACCGGCTGCTGCAGGGTGCGATTGCCCATCCGGCGAAGCTTCTGGACGAACTCGCTATCGTGGACCCTGCCGAGGCGGAGCTGCTCGCTCATCAGTGGAACCGCACGGCAGGTGTCGTTCCCGAGGGAGAGACGATCCACGGGCTGTTCGAGAAGCAGGCGGCCCGCACACCGGGAGCCGTCGCGCTGATCGCCGAAGAGGGCGAGCTGACGTACCTGCAGCTGCAGGAGCGCACGGACGCGTTGGCCGCCCGCCTGCGTGCCGAGGGGCTCGGCCCCGGACGCTTCGTCGGCGTACTCGCGGAGCGCTCGATCGGCATGGTCTGCGCTGCGCTCGCCGTGCTGAAGGCCGGCGCCTCCTACGTGCCGCTCGACGCGGAGCTGCCGGAGAGCCGGCTGCAGCACATCGCTGCCGCTCTCGGCATGGGCGCGGTCGTTGCCTCTGCAGCGAAGAGCGCGCAGGCACTGGCGCTACTGGCAGCATCCCCGCTCATGGCCTGCGTCGTAGACGCCGGGACCGGGGCCGTCCTCGGGCGGCCATCGCATGCCGCCGGGCCGGGCCATCCGGAGCCAGCCGCTGACCCGTCTGCGCCGTCCTCCCGCGCCGCCGGTCCCGAAGACCCGGCTTACGCCATCTTCACCTCCGGCTCGACGGGCACCCCGAAGGGCGTTATCGTCCCGCACCGTCCGGTCGTGAATCTCCTGACCTGGGTGAACGAGACCTACGCGATCGGGCCCCGGGACCGCATCCTCTTCGTCACCTCGCTGAGCTTCGACCTCTCGGTCTATGACATCTTCGGCCTGCTCGCGGCAGGCGGCTCCGTGCGCATCGTCCCGGAGCAGGACCTGCGCAGCCCGCCGCGGCTGCTCGGGCTGCTGCAGAGCGAGCCGGTCACCCTCTGGGACTCCGCTCCCGCTGCCTTGGCGCAGCTGGGGCCGTTCTTCCCGGAAGCCGCGGCCGCTGCCGCCAAGCTGCGCCTTGTGCTGCTCAGCGGCGACTGGATTCCGCTGACGCTGCCGCCGGCTGTGCGCCGGGTGTTCCCCGGCGCACGGGTCATCGCGCTTGGCGGGGCGACCGAGGCTGCGGTCTGGTCGAACTACCATGAAGTCGGGGACATCGATCCCGACTGGACGAGCATCCCGTACGGCCGGCCCATCCGGGGTGCCCGCTACTATGTGCTCGACAGCCGCAGGCAGCTGTGCCCTGTCGGCGTACCGGGCGAGCTGTACATCGGCGGCGAATGCCTCGCATCCGGCTATGCCGGCGACCCGGCGCTGACGGCGGAGCGCTTCGTCCCGGACCCTTACGGGTTGTTCCCGGGCGCCCGGATGTACCGGACCGGCGACCGGGCTCGGTGGCGTGCCGGCGGCTGGCTCGAATTCCTCGGCCGGGCGGACCACCAGGTGAAGATCCGCGGGTACCGCATCGAGCCGGGCGAGATCCAGGCCGCGCTGCTCGCTCACCCGGAGATCACGGCAGCCGTGGTGACGCCCAGGGAGAGCGGGGCAGGGGAGAAGACGCTGTGCGCTTACCTCGTCTCGGACCGCGAGCTTCCGGTGATCGAGCTCCGCGAGTTTCTGGGAGGCCGCCTGCCGGGCTATATGATCCCTTCGCACTTTGTCCGGCTCCCCGCCATGCCGGTGACGGCTAATGGCAAGCTGGATGTGAAGGCGCTGCCTGCGCCGCCGGCGGAAGTGCGGACCGGGGCGCCGTACGAAGGGCCGAGGAACGAGCAGGAAGCGCTGCTCGTTCAGCTGTGGCAGGAAGTGCTGCAGGTAGAGAAGGCGGGCATCCACGACCCGTTCTTCTCCCTCGGCGGCGACTCGATCAAGGCGATCCAGGTGATGTCCCGGCTCCACAAGCACGGCCTCCGGCTCGATGTACGGGACTTCTTCCAGTATCCGACGATTGCCGCCCTGAGCCTGCACCTTCAGGCGGAAGGCTCCCAGGCCCCGCAGGAGGAGATCACCGGAGAGAGCGCCCTGACGCCGGTTCAGCACTGGTTCTTTGGCACACTGGGCCGGGAGGCGCACTTCAACCAGGCGATGATGCTGTTCCGCAGGGAGGGCTTCCTTGAGACCACCGTACGGGAGGTATTCAGCGCTCTGATCCGGCATCATGACGCGCTGCGGCTGGTCTTCCCGGATCCGGGAGATGCGGCGCCGACAGCGCTCCACCGGCCTGCGGATGAGCCGGGCTTTACGATCGAATGCCGGGATATGACCGGCCCGGCCTTCGAAGCAGCCAGCGGCGCTGCCTGGGGCCCAGGCCCTAGCCTGGAACAACGGATCGAGGCGGAGTGCACCCGCATCCAGGCCGGTATGGATCTGGAGCGGGGTCCGCTTGTGCGGCTCGGCTTGTTCCACACGGACGATGGCAGCCATCTGCTGATCGCCGTACATCATCTCGTCATTGACGGCGTCTCGTGGCGCATCCTCCTGGAAGATTTCGCGGCGCTGTACGAAGCGTTCGGCCGAGGAGAGACGCAGGACGCGGCAGGGCTGCTCTCCCCGAAGACCCATCCGTTCCGGGACTGGGCCGCCGGGCTCAAGAATCATGCCTCCTCCCCGGCTCTCCTCCAGGAGAAGCCGTACTGGCAGGAAGTGGAGCAGGGGCCGCATGCTCCGCTGCAGGCCTCAGCGGATACCGGCTTGACCGGCAGCAGAATCGTTACGGCAGCCTGGTCCAAGGAGACGACCGCCTTGCTTACGGCCGAGGCTCAGCGGGTCTACAATGCGGACGTGGAGATCATGCTGCTCACCGCGCTGGGGCTGGCCGCGCAAGAGACGCACGGCCTCCGGTCTCTGCTGATCCAGCTGGAAGGCCATGGCCGGGAAGGGCTGCTGCCGGACTTGAATGTGTCGCGCACCGTGGGATGGTTCACCGCCATGTATCCGGTCCTGCTCGACATGGGACAGCAGGGTGACCTGGGCTCCCGGATCAAGACAGTGAAGGAGAAGCTGCGGCGGGTACCCGGCAGGGGCACCGGATGGGGGCTTCTGCAATATCTGACTCCTTCCGCAGACAAGGAAAGCCTGAGTTGTACGCTGAAGCCGGAGATCTCCTTCAATTACCTGGGAGAGTTCCAGGAAGAGCTCGGCTCGGGAGACATAATGATGTCTTGGATGCCGGCGGGGCGTACGGGAAGCCCGGCTTCCTCTCTGCTGTACGGCTGGAATCTCAATGCTTACATCCGGGGCGGGGAACTTCGGCTCCAGTTGGAGTACGATGCGCGCCAATACGGCGAAGGGGCTATGCTTACGCTGGCGGCTTCCCTGGAGCGGCAGGTATCCCTGCTGCTGGAGCACTGCTCCGGACAGCGCGGGACGGAATCCACGCCTAGCGATTTTATCTACAACGAATGGGACATGGAAGAATACGACGAATTCCTGAAGGAACTGGCGGCAGATTTGACGCTCGATTGACGGCAGAGGCGCCCCAAGACCAAGGGGACAGACGTCAGCCGGGCGGAGATGGCTGCCATACCAATGAATTTCATAACAGAAAACTCAGTACAAAAAACTCATCCAACGTAACTTATACCAAGAGAAACTATAGGAAAGTGGAGCGTAAGCGATGGCGACAAAACCGCAAGTGCAGGACATCATCGGCCTGACGCCGATGCAGGAAGGTATGCTCTACGACTCGCTCCGGGAGGAATCCGGCCCGGCTTATATAGAGCAGTTGACAGTGAAGCTGACCGGGCAGCTCGAGCCGGCTCATGCGGAGGAAACGTTCCGCAGGCTCATGGCACGCCATGACCTCTTCCGGACCATCTTCAAAACTTCTCCGTCCGACAAGCCGGTGGGGATTGTGCTTCAGGAGCGCAGCGCACGGGTCCATATGAAAGACTGGAGCACTCTCTCCCCGGAGGAGATGAAGGCTTGCACGCTGGCTTACCGGCGGCAGGATCTGGCGCGGGGCTTCCGCCTGGACCGGGATATCCCGATTCGCCTCTCCGTGCTGAGAACCGGGGAGGACACCTGTGAGCTGCTGTTCACCTTTCATCATATGATTCTCGACGGCTGGTCTCTCGGCATTGTGCTGCAGGAGTTCATGTCTATCTATACAGGCCTGTGCGCAGGCAGCCCCCCGGAGCTGCCGCCTGCCCAGCCCTTCAGCCGGTATGTGCACTGGCTGGAGAAGCAGGACCGCGAGGAGGCCGCAGCTTACTGGGCCCGGCAGCTGGAAGGCTATGACACCGCAGCCGAGTGGCCGAACCACGGCATGTCGGCTGCCGCTGCGGAGGTGTACGACAAGCGCGAGGCTTCCTTCACTTTCAGCCGGGAGCTGACCGAAGGGCTGCAGACGCTGGCACGGCAGGCGTCGGCCACGCTGCATGCCCTCGTCCAATGCCTCTGGGGCATGCTGCTTCAGCGCTACAGCGGCACCCGGGACGCTGTGTTCGGTTCGGTGGTGTCGGGCCGGCCGGCCGATCTGCCGGGTATGGAACGCGCTGTAGGGCTCTTCATCAACACGGTGCCGATGCGGATCCGTGATGAGGGCCAGACGCTCGGGGAGCTCGTGGCAGCGGTGAACCGCAGTGTCTGGGACGCCAAGCCCTACGAAACGTTCCCCCTGTATGAGATTCAGGCGAAGTCCCTGCTGAAGCAGGGGCTGTTCGATCATGTCGTCGCGTTCGAGAATATGCCGATGCCGGAGCGTTCGGGCTCCGGGGAAGACAGTCTGCGCGTCGATGGGCTGTTCATGGAAGAACAGACGGGCTATCCGCTGCACCTCAATATTTTCCCCGAAGATGAGCTCCGCTTCCGGATGACCTACAACGCCGGGGTCATCGATCCTGCCGTGGTTGGAGGCATTCACAGGCATCTGGCCGAACTGGCGCGGCAGGCGGTGGAAGGAGGGCCCGGGCAGAAGATATCGCAGATGGCCCTGCTCTCCCGCGAGGAAGAGCGGGAGATTCTCCTGCTCTCGGAAGCGGGGGAGGGGGGCGGCTATCCGCAGGAGGCCACCCTGACTTCCTTGTTCGAGGAGCAAGTGCGGAGACAGCCCGACCGTCCTTCCCTTGTCTGCGGCAGCCGGGAGCTGACCTTCGCGGGGCTGAATGCGCTGGCTAACCGGATCGCATGGAAGCTGCGGGAGCTTGGGATCCGTCCCGAGGTCCGGGTGGCGCTGCTGCTGGACCGGTCCCCCGAGATGGTTGCGGCCATGCTTGGCGTGCTCAAGGCCGGAGGAGCTTATGTGCCGATCGATCCGGATCACCCGCCGGACCGCATCTCGATGATTCTGCGCGACAGCGGAGCAGCGGTGCTGCTGACGGACAACCGCCCTGCATTCCCTGTGGGGGGAGCAGCCGTTCTGCTGCCCAGCGATCCGTCTCTGTCCGGCTATCCCGGGGAGAATCCGCCCGCCGTGCATGCCCCGGAGCATCTGGCCTATGTGCTGTACACCTCCGGTACGACCGGTACGCCCAAGGGCGTCATGGTGGAGCACCGTCATGTGGTCCAGCTGCTGACACAGGAAGGGCTGCCTCTGTCCTTCGGACCGGAAGACATCTGGACCGTGTTTCATGCTTATACATTCGACTTCTCGGTGTGGGAAATTTTCGGAGCGCTGCTATCCGGGGGCCGGTGTGTGATCGTGCCCAAAACTGCAGCGCAGCAGCCTGCCCTCTTCGTAGAGCTGCTCGAGCAGCATGCGGTTACAGTGCTGAACCAGACGCCGACCGCCTTCGCCGCACTGACCCAGGAGATCAAGGAACAAT
The DNA here is from genome assembly GCF_027533645.1 of Paenibacillus caseinilyticus. GTDB lineage: Bacteria > Bacillota > Bacilli > Paenibacillales > NBRC-103111 > Paenibacillus_G > Paenibacillus_G caseinilyticus. Next base: position 125,910 of record NZ_JAQAGY010000004.1, on the reverse strand, counting down.
CCCGTCCGCCTCGGCTTGCGTTGAAAGTGGTCATTTTTGGCGGCGAGGCGCTGCAGCCCAGGATGCTTCTTCCGTGGAAGAAGATGTTCGGACAGCTTCGGTTTGTGAATATGTACGGGATCACGGAGACGACCGTGCATGTTACATGGAAGGACATCGGGGAGCGCGAAATGGCATCCGGGCGCAGTCTGATCGGGAAGCCGCTGCCAGCCCTCCGCTGCCGGGTGCTTGATGAGCAGGGCCGTCTCGTCCCAGCAGGCGTCGCCGGCGAATTGTATGTGGGCGGTGCGGGCGTGACCCGCGGCTATGCCGGACTCGAGGAACTCACGCGGGAGAGGTTCACCCAAGACCCGTATCTGCCGCAGGGGCGCCTGTACCGTACCGGTGACCGGGTTCGTCTGCTTCCCGGCGGAGAGCTCGAGTATCTCGGACGGCTGGATCACCAGGTCAAAATCCGGGGCCACCGGATCGAAACCGGAGAGATTGAGTATGCGCTGCTGTCCCACCCCGATGTCGAGGAGTCGCTCGTACTTGCCCTGAAGGAGGAGAGCGGCGATTTTCTATGTGCTTACGTCGTCCTCCGGACAGGCGGGGTGACGGACGGGCTCCGCCCCTTTCTGCAGGGCAGGCTGCCGGATTATATGATCCCTGCCAGCTTCGTATCCCTGCCTTCCATGCCGCGGACGGCAACCGGCAAGCTCGACCGGCGTGCGCTGCCGGCGCCGGTCACCGGACCGGCTGCCGAGGCGTATGCCGCTCCGCGCGACGAGCTCGAAGCGGAGCTGTCCCGTCTCTGGTCGGAGGTACTCGGCAGGCCGCAGGTCGGCATCCGGGATTCCTTCTTCGAGCTCGGCGGCCACTCGCTGAAGGCAGCGGCCCTGACGGCCAGGCTGACGCGCAAGCTGGGACGCTCCGTCACCTTGAAGCAGCTGTTCGAAGGTCCGACGATCGAGGAGATGGCCCTCCTCCTGAGAGAGGCTGAGAAGTCGGAAGCGCCGGGTGACGAGACCGGCCGCTCCTCGGCCATCCCGCCGGCCCCCCCGGCGGACCGTTATCCGCTTACGCCCGCCCAGCGGAGGATGTATGTGCTGAGCGAGCTGGAGAGCGAAAGCACGCACTACCATATCACCGGAGCGGCCCTGCTTCAGGGGAACCTGGACAGAGAACGCCTGCTGGAGGCTTTTCATGCCTTGATCCAGCGCCATGAAGCGCTGCGCACCTCTTTCGGCGTCCATGGGGACGAGCTTGCTCAATACATACACCCGGAAGCGGCCTTCGAAGTAGAGGCCTATACAGCGGAAGAGCGGGAGATGCCAGCACTGATCCGCAGGTTCGTCCGGCCCTTCGATCCCGGCCGTGCGCCGCTCCTGCGCGCCGCCGTGGTGCGGTTCTCCGATGAACGGCATGTCCTGCTGCTCGATGTCCACCATCTGGTCTCGGATGCGGTCTCCCTGCAGGTGATGCTCTCCGAGCTCTCCGCCCTGTACCGCCGGGAGGCCTTGGCGCCGCTGCCTCTCCAGTACAAGGATTATGCCGTCTGGCTGAAAGAGAGCGAAGGACGGGAGGAGGAGCGGCAGGCCGAGGCCTTCTGGCTGGAGTGCATGAGCGGAGAACTGCCGACCCGCGAGCTGCCTGCAGACCGCCCGCGTTCCTTGCGTCAGACCTATGGAGGGGATCGGCTGTCGGTCCGGCTGGATGGCGAGCTCGCCGGCGGGATCCGGGAGCTCACCCGGAGCACCGGGACCACCGTCTTCATGGTGCTGCTCTCGGCGTACCAGATCCTGCTGGCCAAATATACCGGCCAGGAGGACATGATCGTCGGTACGCCGGTGGCCGGCCGCAGACATGCCGATGTACAGGGCCTTATCGGCCTCTTCATGAATACGCTGGCGATGCGCGGACACCCGGCAGCTTCCCGCCCGTTCGCCGAATACCTGGAGGAAACCAAGGCATTAGCCTTGGCCGCCTTCGAGCATGCCGGGTATCCGCTGGAGAGGCTCTTGGAGAAGCTCGATATCCCGCGGGAGCTCGGCCGCAATCCCTTGTACGACGCCATGCTCATCATGCAGAACGCAGAGAAGCCGCGTCTGGTGCTGGACGGGGAGACGGCTGCCGTCCCGTATCCGGTCGAGAACCGTACGGCCCCGCTGGAGCTGATCCTCGAAGCGGAGGAGACAGAGGATGGAGGCCTGCAGCTGACCCTGCAGTATAATACGGCGTTGTTCCTTCAGACCACGGCCGGGCGGATTCTCGCTCATTACGTCTACTTGCTGAAGCAGGCCGTCGACCATCCCGACAAGACCATCGGTGAGCTCGAGCTGGCAGACGCAGCTGAACAAGATCGGCTGTTGGCCGTATCCCTCGGAAGAGAGGATCTGCCCCTTACGGAGGGCACGGTGCATACCCGTCTGGAGTCGCAGGCCGAGCTTGACGGGAGCAGGGCCGCGGTCGTCTTCGAAGGCGCCTACATGACGTATGGAGAGCTGAACCGGCAGGCCAACCGGTGGGCCCGCGCGCTTCAGGCGCTGGGTGCCCGTCCCGGCAGCCTCGTGGCCGTCCGGCTCGAACGGTCGCCCCGGCTGCTGCCGGCGCTGCTCGCCGTACTGAAATCGGGCGCGGCTTACGTGCCGGTGGACCCGGCTTATCCGTCCGATGCGGTTCAGCGCATGCTGACCCACAGCGGGGCAGCCCTGCTGCTCACGGAGGAGCAGCCGCAAGAAGGCGGCTCAGCGAGCGCCTGGGGAACAGGCTTCGGCGGACGGGTGCTGGCCCTCGCGGAGCTGGAGGCGCTTAGCGCAGGACTTGCGGACTCGAACCTGCCGCCTGCCTCGGGAGCCGGTGACCTGGCTTATGTGATCTACACTTCCGGATCGACCGGGACGCCGAAGGGCGTCATGATCGAACACGGAGCTGTGGTTCACTACATCGACGCTCTGTGCGCCGATTGTGCCTTCGGATCCCATACCTGTCTTCTTTCCCTTACGACCGTATCTTTCGATATCTTCGTTACCGAGTCTCTCGCTGCGCTTGCCTCAGGGATGACCGTCTTCCTGGCGAGCCGGGAGGAGCAGGACAGCCCGGAGGAATGGGCGCGCCTCCTGCAGCGGCATGACATTGAGGTGCTGCAGACGACGCCTTCGCGTCTTCAGATGCTGGAGCATACGCTTGGTGGGTTCCATGCCCTGCACGGTCTCAAGCTGTTGATGGTGGGCGGGGAAGCATTCCCCGAAGCGCTGCTGAGCGAGCTGCAGCTGGCGCTGCATGCCCGGATTCTCAATGTGTACGGGCCGACGGAAACGACGGTGTGGTCTACCTGGCATGATGTCACCGCGGAGGAACGGGCGCCGATCGGCCGTCCCCTGGGCCGCACACGGGCCTATGTCCTCAGCCGGGAGGGCCGCCTGCTTCCGGACGGGCTTCCCGGCGAGCTAGGGCTTGGCGGTCCCGGGGTCGCCCGGGGTTACCTCCATGACGAAGCCCGTACGGCGGAGCGCTTCGCCGAGGACCCTTGGTGCCCCGGCGGCCGAATGTACCGCACGGGGGACCGGGTCAAGCGCCGGAGCGACGGGGCCCTGGAGTATATGGGCCGCATGGACGAGCAGCTCAAGATCCGGGGATACCGGATCGAGCCGGGCGAGATCGAAGCGATGCTGACGGCCCATCCGGCCGTCGATCAGGCGGCTGTGGTCTCCCGGACCGACACGCACGGAGACCTCTATCTCTGTGCCTACGTGTCCGGTCCCGAGGAACCGGAGGCGGCCGAGCTGCGGATGCACCTGGCGGAGAGGCTGCCCGCTTATAAGATTCCGTCCCGCTTCGTCCGGCTCCCATCGATGCCGCTCACGCCGAGCGGCAAGATCAACCGCAAATCGCTGCCCGAGCCGGAGGGGGAGCAGAGCGCCATGGCCGGCCTTCCGCCTCTCACGGACACGGAGAGGCGCCTGGCGGAGCTGTGGCGCGAAGTGCTTGGCCGCTGGAATGCAGGGGCCGGCGACTCGTTCTTCGATCTGGGAGGCACCTCGCTGAAGGCAGCCCGGCTGGTGCATGCGCTGCAGACCAGTCTCGATGTGCAGCTCCCGCTGCGGGATATTTTCCGCTTCCCGGTACTCGGGGACCTGGCCCGTCACGTGGAAGGGCAGCAGCGCAGGAAGCTGGAGCCGATTCCTTCTGCAGGCGGGCCGGGCGTCTACCCGATGTCCCCTGCACAGCGACGGATGTATTTTATGAACGAGCTCGCCCCGGGTAACACGGCTTATCATATGCCGGCGGTCTTCCTGGCCGAGGGCTTCCTTGATCTTCACCGATTCCGGAGAGCGGCGGAGGAGCTGGCTGCAAGGCACGAGTCCCTTCGCACATCCTTCTCTGTGGAAGAGGGGATACCGGTACAACGAGTACACGCACTGCCCGAGGTTGCTATCGAAATGTTCACGGCGGCCGATCTCGATGGAGCAATGGAGCACGCCAGGAGCTTCATCCGGCCGTTCGAGCTGAGCCGCGCCCCGCTGCTGCGCATCGGCATCGTGCGGATCAGCGAGCGCCTGAACGTCGTGCTGACCGACATGCATCACACCATCAGCGACGGCACGTCACTGGAGGTGCTGCGTTCCGAGCTTGCCGCCATCTATGCGGGCAGTCCGCTTGCGGCTCTGCCTGTGCAGTACAAAGATTACGCGGTGTGGCAGGAGGAACGGACCGATCAGCAGGAATTCAGGGAGCAGGAAGCCTACTGGCTGGACAAATTCTCGGACGGCGTACCTGTGCTCTCTCTCGGCACGGACCGGAGCCGGCCTCCCGAGCGGGACCCGCAAGGGGATTCCGTACGGTTTCAGGCAGATCCCGCGCTCTACCGGCGCCTCACCCGGCTTGCCAAGTCATCCGGAACGACGATGTACATGGTGCTGCTCGCGGGCTTTAAGCTCCTGCTCCACAAATATACCGGAGGGGAGGACCTTGTCGTCGGCTCGCCGTCGGCCGCCCGGCCGCATCCGCAGCTGCAGGACGTCATCGGCATGTTCGTCAATATGCTCTCCCTGCGCTCGAAACCGCAGGCGGGCAAGACCTTCCTCCCCTATCTCCATGAAGTGAAACAGGAGGTGCTGGATGCGGAAGCCCACAGCGGGTATCCCTTCGAAATGCTGGTGGACCGGCTGCAGCCGGAGCGCGACCTGAGCCGCAATCCGCTGTTCGACGTCGTATTCCTGCATCAGAAAACCAAAGCGAGCACCCTCATGGCGGGGGACCTCGAGCTGCAGGCTGTGCCAACTGAGCCATCCGCCGCCAAATTCGACTGGACGCTCGAAGCGGTCGAGACGGAGACGGGACTGGTGTTCTCGCTGCAGTATGCTTCCCGTCTGTTCGACCGGACCACGGCCGAACGGGCGGCCGGCCATCTGCTCCGGCTCCTGCAGCAGATCACGCTCTTCCCGGAGGCGGAACTCGGCGATCTCTCCCTCCTGGACGAAGCGCAAGAGCGGCTGGTCCTCCAGACGTTCAACCCAGCGCCTTCAGCCTATCCCTCTGGCCGGACCATTCATGGCTTATTCGAAGAGCAGGCGAAGCGGCGGCCGGAGGCCATCGCCGTGCAGACTCCGGAAGAGACGGTCACCTATGGTGAACTGGACCGGCAGGCGGATCAGCTGGCAGCTGTGCTTCGCAGCAAGAATATCGGCAGGGATCGCGTTGTCGGCGTCCTGACGGACCGGGGCAGCGCCCATTTTGTTGCCACGCTTGCGATCCTCAAAACCGGAGGCGCATATCTGCACCTCGACCCCGACTTGCCGGGCGAGAGGCTCCGCTATCTGCTGCAGGACAGCGGAGCCGCAGCCGTCTTCACGTCTGAGGCTTACCGCAGCCTGGTGCCGGAGGGCCTCGCAGTTCTGGATCCTACTACGATCTTGGATCCCGAACTCACGGCTTGTCCGGAGCTTGCGGCCGGGGAGAACGGCCGGGCAGAGGAAGCCGGGGACCTTGGCCGCTCCCTGGCGTACGTGATGTATACGTCCGGTTCCACCGGGAACCCCAAGGGCGTCATGGTCGAGCACCGCAGTGTGCTCCGGCTGCTGTTCGGGACAAATTACACCGAGTTCCGGGAGGATGACCGGCTGCTGCTGACCGGCGGCATCGGATTCGACGCGACGACCTTCGAGATCTGGGGCGCTCTGCTGCACGGGCTCCCGCTGTATGTGTGCCCTAAGGAGACGCTGCTGGACGCCGAACGCCTCAAGACCGTGATCGAGGAGAATGGCATCACCATGATGTGGCTCACCTCCCCGCTGCACCATGCCCTGCTGCAGGTGAGGGAAGACTGCTTCGCCGCCCTGCGCGTGCTGATCGTCGGAGGAGACACCGTATCGCCCCGGCAGGCGGAGCTTACGCTGCGCCATGCGCCTCAGCTGGAGCTCATCAACGGCTACGGGCCGACGGAGAATACGACGTTCACAGCCGCTTACCCCATCCGGATGCCTGTGGGCGAAGTGATTCCCGTCGGGCGTCCCCTGGCCAACTCCTCCGTGTACATCCTGGACAGCCGCCTGCGTCCGCAGCCTGTGGGCGTACCCGGCGAGCTCTATGCGGGCGGGGACGGGGTGGCCCGGGGCTATCTGAACAATCCGGAGCTGACCGCGGAACGATTCGTCCCTGACCCGTTCCGGCCGGGCGGCCGGATGTACCGTACTGGAGACTTCGCCAAGTGGCTGCCGGACGGCAATATCCTGTTCCTCGGGCGGGCCGATACCCAGATGAAAATCCGGGGCTACCGGATCGAGCCGGGGGAGATCGAGGCCAAGCTGCTGAGCTTGCCGCCGGTTCGGCAGGCTCTTGTCACGGAATGTAAGGAAGCGGGAACCACGCCTGCTTTGTGTGCTTATATCGTTGCCGCTGCCCTGGATGCAGGCGGCGGGACGGACGAAGCGGCGGAATCACCGGATACCTGGTTGGAGACGGTGAGGGAGAAGCTCTCCGCCGAGCTGCCTGCTTACATGGTTCCTGAATTTCTCATGCTGGTGGACGAGCTGCCGCTGACCCCGAACGGCAAAGTAGACCGAAGCCGGCTGCCGCAGCCGGTGAGAAAGAGCAGGAATTCGGAGCATAGGACAGGTGCGGCTGAGCCTGCAGCCGGTACGGAAGCCCTGCTGCTCGGCATATGGCGCGAAGTTCTGGGCAGGGCGGACTATGGCGTCCACGAGAATTTCTTCGAAGGGGGAGGGGACTCGATCAAGGGCATCCAGATGGCGGCCCGGCTGAGACAGCAAGGGCTTCGTCTGGAGATCCGCGACCTGTTCCGCTATCCGTCCGTATCGCAGCTGGCCCCTCATCTTCAGCCGTACAAAGCAACCATACCGCAAGAACCGGTGGAAGGCCCTGTACCGTTCACGCCTGTACAGCTGTGGTGGCTGGAGCAGCAGGGGGGCAAGCCCCTGCACCACTTCAACCAAAGCATGCTGCTGTACAGCGCCGCCCGGCTGGCTCCCGGACCGCTGGAGCGCGCACTGCGGCGCCTGGCCGAGCACCATGATGCGCTCAGGCTGCGGCTCGCATCCGGCGAAGATGGAGGTCTGCATCAGCACAACGCGGGACCGGATGAACCGTCGGTCCGCTTCCTGTGCGCCGACGTGCGGGGAGAAGCCGGGGAAGCGGAGAAGGTGATGCAGGCATGCGAGGCCCTTCACCGCTCGCTGAACCTGTATGACGGGCCCTTGCTGGCGGCAGGGCTGTTCCATGCCACGGATGGCGACCATCTCCTGATCGCCGTGCATCATCTTGCCGTAGACGGGGTATCCTGGCGTATTCTGCTGCAGGATCTGCTGCAGGCCTACGAGCAGGCGGCACGCGGGGAAGAAGCGATCCACCTGCCGGACAAAACTACCTCCTTCCGCACCTGGGCCGAGGAGCTGCAATGGTATGCCCGGAGCCGGAATCTGCTCCGGCAGGCGGATTATTGGGCCTCCGTGGAAGCGGCGGATGCCGGACCAATGTTCGAACCTCACGTACATACCTTGCACGGGGAGCAGGACAGCATGCCGGTTACCGTGGCTTGGACTGCCGAAGAGACGCAGCGTCTCCATTCGGCTAACCGGACCTATGCGACCGAGTTGAACGATCTGCTCCTGACGGCCCTGGCCCGCGCCTTGTGCCGGGAGACCGGACAACGGGCCGCACGGATCCACTTGGAAGGACACGGAAGAGAAGAGATCCTGCCGTCGGCCGACTTGACAAGGACCGTAGGATGGTTCACTTCCATCTTCCCGGTGGTTCTGCAGAGCTCCCAGGAACGATCCTTGGGCAACGATCTCATCACCACCAAAGAAATGCTGCGGAGCATCCCGGACAAAGGCTTCGGCTACGGCGTCCTGAAGTACTTGACTCCGCCCGAGCTCCGTCCTCAGCTGGCGTGCCGGGCGAAGCCGGACGTCTCCTTCAACTACCTCGGCGAATTCGGCCAGGAAGCAGGCGCCGAACGCTTCGCGCCTTCCCGGTTCAACGGGGGAGCGGCAGCCGATCCGGGAATGAAGCGGGCGCATGCGCTGGAGATCATCGGGGTCTCGAATCAAGGCTGCCTGCAGATCGACTGGATCTATGACCCGGAGCGGATTCCGGCGCCGATCGTGAGATCGCTGGCGGAACGCTTCCGGCTCGAGCTGCAAGAGCTGACGCAGCACTGCCTGGGGAAGGAAGAAACAGTGGCTACCCCGTCGGATGTAGGCATGGGGATCGATCTGTCCATGGACGAGTTAGATGAAATATCACAGCTGGTAAGCGGGAAACTCAAACGCTAGAGGCTAGATGGAGGTTTGCCGATGGGTGCCAAGTCCAATATTCAGCGGATCTATCCGCTCTCTCCCCTGCAGCAGGGAATGCTCTTCCACGCGCTGCTGCAGCCGGAGTCGACGGCTTATTACGAGCAAATTGCCTTGACAATGCAGGGGGAGATAGACCCTCTGCGGTTCGAGGAAGCGCTGAACCGGACCGTCAGCCGTCACGATGTGCTCCGTACGATGTTCCTGTACGAGAAAGTGCAGCAGCCCGTCCAGATCGTGCTGAAGGAGCGCCCGGTCCAGATCCGCTTCGAGGATTTGGCCGGAGGTGCCGCAGACGAGATTACCGATCGAATCGAAGCTTACAAGAAGGAAGACCGCAGGCGCGGGTTCGACCTGTCGCAAGACGAGCTGCTGCGGGTCGCCCTGTTCCGTACAGGGGCGTCGCAGTACGTCTCCGTCTGGAGCTTCCATCATATTCTGATGGACGGCTGGTGCCTCGGGATCGTGCTGAACGATTTTACTTCGGCCTATTCCAAGCTTGGCAGCGGCTCCTCTGCGGGCGAAGAGTCCGGGATGGCTGCGGTACCATACGGTCATTTCATCGAATGGCTGGGCCGTCAGGAGCCGGAGGAAGCGCAAACCTACTGGCGGGACGTCCTGCAGGGCTATGAAGAAGCCGCCGTGCTTCCCGCGCGCAGAGGATCCGGCGAGTTCACTGGCGAGTATATGACGGAAGAGGTGACCGGCGGATTGGAACTTGAGGTGACCCGGGAACTGGAGCGGGCAGCCTCGGGGTGCGGCATCACCTTGAGCTCGCTGGTGCAGACGGTGTGGGGAAGCGTGCTGGGAAGATACAACCGCAAGCGGGATGTCGTCTTCGGTGCGGTGGTGTCCGGACGCCCGGCCGAGCTGGCCGGCGTGGAGCAGACGGTAGGCTTGTTCATTAATTCGGTCCCCGTCCGGGTGCGCTGGGAGGAAGGCATGGCGTGGAGCGAAGCGGCCAAGAGAGTGCAGCAGGCCGCGCTCGACAGCGCGCCCTATGAATACTATTCGCTGGCCGATATCCAGCGATTGTCTCCCATCGGCGGCACCCTGTTCGACCATCTCCTTGTGTTCGAGAACTATCCGCTGGACCGCCAGGTCTCTTCCGGATCCGCCAGCGGCCGCAGCGGGGTATTCGAGATTACCGGGGCTGAATTCAACGAGCATACGAGTTATCCTATGACCCTCCTGGTGTTCCCGGGAGAAGCCCTGCATTTCAAATTCTCTTACAATTCTCTTCGCTATGACCGGGAAACCATCCGTCAGCTCGCCCAGCGGTTCACCGAGGCGCTGAAGCAGGCGGCGAAGCATCCGGGAGCGGCGATGGATTCGCTTAGCCGGATGACCCGTGACGAGGAGGAGAAGGTGCTTCGTGACTTCAACCTCACGGAGATGGATTATCCGAAGAAGCAGCCCCTTCACACGTGGCTGGAAGAGGCGGCCGCCGCCGATCCGGACCGGATCGCCGTGCGAACCGATGAGGCTTCATGGACTTACGGCGAGCTGAACACTTGGGCGAACCGGCTGGCCTGGACACTGCGTGCCGGCGGAGTCGGCCCCGACACAGTCGTGGGCCTGGCGGTTCCGCGTTCTCCGGAGATGCTGGCGGGCATTTACGCGGTGCTGAAGGCGGGCGGCGCCTACCTGCCGATCGATCCGTTAACGCCTCCGGAACGCTTGGCTTATATTCTCGGGGACAGCGGAGCCGGCGTACTGCTCACCGTGAACGGTTCCAACGGACCGGAGGACGGAAGCTTCTCCGGCGTCCGGATTGCGCTGGACACGGGGGAGAGCCTCAGCGGAGATACCTCGAACCCACCGTTCTCCGGCACGCCGCGCCACCTCGCTTATGTGATCTATACGTCGGGCTCCACCGGACGCCCTAAGGGCGTCATGATCGAGCACGAAGCGGCTGTCAACCGGATTCACTGGATGCAGAGAGCCTATCCGCTTGACGCGCAAGACGTCATCATGCAGAAAACGCCGTACACCTTCGACGTCTCCGTCTGGGAGCTGATCTGGTGGTCGGCCGCCGGCGCCTCCTTGTACTTGCCGCCGGCCGGCGCAGAGAAGGATCCTTCCCTGCTTGTACAGGGGATACGCCGGCACAGGGTCACGGCGATGCACTTCGTGCCCTCCATGCTCCAAGCCTTCTTGTCCCATGTGGAGGAGGACGACGGAGCCCTGGGAATGCTCTCCTCGCTGCGGTATGTGTTCGCCAGCGGGGAGGCGCTTGCGCTGAACCAGGTGCGGCGGTTCCGCGGGCACCTCGGCCGCGTGAACGGCACGGAGCTCGTGAACCTCTACGGCCCGACCGAAGCCGCAGTCGACGTCACGCACTTCCGCTGCAGCGGGGAGGAAGAGGAGCTGGGCCTTGTGCCGATCGGCAGCCCGATCGACAATATCCGGCTGTTCATTCTGGATGAAGCCGATCAGCCGATGCCCATCGGGGTGCCGGGAGAGCTCTGCATCGCAGGCGCGGGACTGGCGAGAGGGTATCTCGGCAGGCCGGACCTGACGGAAGCGGCCTTCACCGGCTGCCCGTTCCTGCCGGGCGAGCGGATGTACCGCACGGGCGATCTGGCCCGGTGGCTGCCGGACGGCCGGGTGGACTATCTCGGACGGATCGACGGACAGCTGAAGATCCGCGGCTACCGGATCGAGCCCGGGGAGATCGAAGCGGCGCTGCTGGCTCACGAAGGCCTGCGGGAAGCCGCGGTCGCGGCCTTCACAGAAGAGGAGGGAACCCGGAATCTCTGCGCGTATCTTGTTCCGGAGCCGGGAGCTGCCGCTGCAGAAGAGCTGTCGGCGCTTCAGCTGCGCTCCTTCTTGTCGCGTACCCTGCCGGAGTACATGATCCCGGCCCGCTTCGTAACCTTGGAGACGATGCCGCTCACCCCGAGCGGCAAGCTGGACCGCAAAGCGCTGCCGGCCCCGGACCGGTCCCATGCCCTGAATGGAGGCGCGCCATACGAAGCGCCGGAGACCGAAGCTGAGCAGAAGCTGGCCGCCCTGTGGCAGGCGGTGCTCGGCGTGGAGCGGGTTGGCCGCGGCGATTCGTTCTTCGGGCTCGGCGGGCATTCCCTCAAGGCGACCGTTCTCTTCTCGCGTATCCGCAAGGAGTGGGAAGGGGACATTCCGCTGCGCCTGATCTATGAGCGGCCGACGCTGCGAGAGCTCGCCGCCAGCCTGGAGTCGCCCGGTGCGGAGACAGGAGAGACAAGCGGGCAGACCGGTCCCGTGCCCTGCACCGGGGAGCGTGACGGCTACCCCTTGTCACCGGCTCAGCGGAGGATCTATGCGCAGCAGTGCCTGCAGCCTGCGCTTACCGCCTACCATATGCCCTCGCGCTATCTGCTGCGCGGTCCGCTGGACACCGTCCGGCTGGAAGCTGCCTTCCGCTCGCTGATTGCCCGTCATGAGACACTGAGGACCTCCTTCGAGGTAAGGGAAGAAGGGCCGGTGCAGATCGTTCACGGGCAGGCGGGGTTCGAGCTGCCTGTGGCCCGCCGCGGCTCGGAAGCCTGGTTCACGCTCCAGGAGGAGGCAGGCAGGCCCTTCGATCTCACCTCGGCACCGCTGCTGCGCGCCTCCCTGACGGCTTGCGGCGCGGAGGAACACGAGCTGTGGCTGGACATCCATCATATCGTGTCCGACGGCGTCTCCCAGGGGCTCTTGCTCCGGGAGCTCCTGACCTTCTATGAGCAGGGGGCGGGTGCCCGCTTGCCGGAGCTGCCCGTGCAGTACAAGGATTATGCGGTCTGGCAGCAGGAGCGCCTGCGTTCCGGCACCATGGGCAAGAGCGAGGCCTACTGGCTGGATCATCTCTCCGGCGAGCTGCCGGTGCTGGAGCTCCCGACGGACCGGCCGAGAACCTCGGCCGGCGCAGCGGAAGGCGCCGTCTATGCCTTCGAGCTCGATGAAGCCTTGACCGCCAGCGTCAAGGAGCTTGCCTCCGAGGCTGGCGCCACCCTCTATATGGTGCTGCTGGCGGCCTACTATGTTCTCCTGGCGCGCTACAGCCGGCAGGACGATCTCATCGTCGGCAGCCCGGCCGCCGGCCGGACCCACGGGGAGCTCGAACCGATGATCGGCATGTTCGTCCAGACGCTCCCCCTCCGGGGCCGTCCGCGCAGCGGGCTCGGGGTGCTGGAGTGGATCTCCGAAGTGAAAGAGCTCACCCTGGCGGCCTGGGAGCATCAGGAATACCCGTTCGAGGAGCTCGTGGCGAAGCTCGGCCTTCAGGGAGCCGCCGGACGTAATCCCTTGTTCGACGCTTTCTTCGTGCTGCAGAATATGGAGCTGGTTCCAGGGGATGCCGGACGGACGGAACTGCAGATCGAAGCGCTGCGGGTGGAGCGGAGAACGGCCAAGTTCGATCTCACGCTGGAAGGGATGGAGCTTGGCGGCAAGCTGATCTTTGCCTTCGAGTATAACAAGGGGCTGTTCGATGAGGCAGCGGTCCGCGGGATGGCCAGCCATTACTCCCGGCTGCTGGAGGCGATGTGCGAGAAGCCGGAGACCGGGCTGGGCGGGCTTCCGCTCATGGAGGCGGAGGAAGAGCGCCTCGTCCTGCGGACCTTCAATAACACAGCAAGGGCCTTTCCGCTCGAGCGGACCATCCAGAGCTGGCTGGAGGAGCGTGCAGCCGCCGAGCCGCACCGGACTGCCGTCCGCACGGACGAGACGGTCTGGACCTATGGCGAGCTCAATGAACGGGCGAACCGGCTGGCCTGGACACTGCAGCGGCATGGCACAGGTCCGGACCGTATCGTCGGCATCGCGGCCCGGCGTTCGCCCGAGATGCTCGTCGGCATCCTCGCCATTCTCAAGGCAGGCGGCGCCTACCTGCCGCTCGACCCGGGGACGCCCCCGGAGCGGATGGCGTATGTGCTCCGGGACAGCGAAGCCTCCGTGCTCCTTACGATGGAGGGCAGCAGCGATCCGGGAGCCGGCTTCGAAGGGCTGCGGCTGCGCCTGGATGCGGGGGAGAGCTACAGTCCACAGGCGGATACGCCGCCGTGCAGCAGGGCTCCGCATCATCTCGCCTATGTCATCTACACCTCGGGATCGACAGGCCGGCCCAAGGGCGTCATGATCGAGCACGAGGCCGTTATCAACCGGATCCACTGGATGCAGCAGGCATATCCACTGTCAGAGCGTGACGTCATAATGCAGAAGACGCCCTATACGTTCGACGTCTCCGTCTGGGAACTGTTCTGGTGGGCCGCTGCCGGCGCTTCGGTGTATCTCCCGCCGGCGGGCGCGGAGAAAGATCCCGCCAGGCTGGCTGCGGGCATCCGGCAGCACGGCGTCACGGTCATGCACTTCGTGCCTTCGATGCTGCAAGCCTTTCTGACCCATGCGGCGCAGGAACAGGAGAGCCGCTACCAGCTCTCCGGCCTGAGGCTTGTCTTCGCCAGCGGGGAAGCGCTGCCTCTGCGGCAGGTGCAGCAGTTCCGCAAGCTCCTGAGCGGCCCCTGCGGGACGGAGCTGATCAACTTGTATGGCCCGACGGAAGCGACAGTCGATGTGACGCATGTGGACTGTACGCGCGAAGAGGAAGTCGGCGACCGCGTGCCCATCGGCCGGCCGATTGACAATATTCATCTCTTTATCCTGGGTCCTGACCATCAGCCGGTGCCTGTCGGTGTTCCCGGGGAGCTCTGCATCGCGGGAGTGGGTCTGGCACGGGGGTATCTTGGACAGCCGGAGCTCACGGCGGAGAAGTTCGTTCCCTGCCCGTTCCTGCCCGGCGAACGCATGTACCGGACGGGAGACCTCGCCCGGTGGCTGCCGGATGGACACGTGGACTATCTGGGACGGATCGACGGGCAGGTCAAAGTCCGGGGCTACCGGATCGAGCCCGGCGAGATTGAAGCCGCGCTGCTGGCGCATGAGCGGATCAGCGAAGCCGCGGTTATCGTGCGCAGCGTGACGGAGGAGACCAAGGCCTTGTGCGCCTACATCGTAGAGGAAGGGCACCTCGCAGGTGCGGATCCGCTTACGGCGCGGGAGCTGCGCACCTTCCTGTCCGGGAAGCTGCCGGATTATATGATCCCGCTGCACTATGCTCTCCTGGAACGGCTGCCCCTGACCTCAAGCGGCAAGCTGGACCGCAAGGCGCTGCCGGAGCCAGGCGGAGACCGGGCCCTGCCGGCCGGCACAGCGTATGAAGCGCCCGCTTCCGACATCGAGTGCCGCCTGGCGGCGGTCTGGCAGGACGTGCTCGGCAGGGAAGCCGTAGGCCTTCACGACGACTTCTTCCTGCTGGGCGGAGATTCCATCCAGGCCATCCAGGTCGCCTCCCGGCTGCGCAGGCACGGGCTGCTGCTCGATCTGCCCGATCTGTTCCGGCTTCCGACGATTGCCGCGCTTAAGAGCCGCATCCGCTCCCTGGGAGAGGACGCCGAACAGGAAGCCGCGAGCGGGGAAGTGCCGTTCACTCCGATGCAGAGCTGGTTCCTGGAACAGGATTTTGCCGAGCCGGATTACTGGAACCAGTCTATCCTGCTCCGGGCCCCTGGACGGCTGCGGGAAGATACGGTACGACAAGCATTCCATGAAGTGAGAATCCATCACGAGGCGCTTCGAATGACCTTCGGTAAGCGCGAAAGCAGAGGCAGCGGGGAGGCCGAAGTGGCGGCATGGATCCGGGAAGCAACGGAGCTGCCGGATGTGATGCTGCACACCGTGGACCTTCGCTCGGAACAACGATGGCGCGAGAGGCTTGCGCACGAAGGCGGGAAGCTCAAGGGCTCGCTGCGCCCGGCGGAGGGACGGCTCTGCGCGCTCGGCCTGTTCCGTACGCCGGAAGCGGACTATCTGCTGATTACCGTGCATCATCTGGCCGTCGACGGGGTGTCGTGGCGCATCCTCCTGGAGGACTTGGCGGATGCGTATGCCCAGCTTGAATCCGGAGGGAACGCCCCCGCTCCGGTACGGCTCCCGCGCAAAAGCGCCCCGCTCCCGTCCTGGACCCGTCAGCTGCAGCGTTATGCTGTCTCCCCCCGGCTGCTGGAGGAGCTCCCCTATTGGAGCGCGCTCGAGCAGAGGGAGCCGGCCAAGCTGCCAAGGGCGGCAGGAGAGGGCGCGCCTGCCGACGGGCCGGCGGTCTTCACCGTGGAGCTTACATGCGACGAGACGATGCAACTCACCCGGGACAGCAGGCAGGCTTACCGGACCGATCCTTCCGAGCTCGTGCTCACGGCGCTTGGACGCAGTCTGCTGCCCTTGCTGCAGGGGGGGCCGCTGTGTATCGCCATGGAGGGACACGGACGCGAAGCCCATCTGGAGCCCCTCGATACGACCCGCACGGTGGGTTGGTTCACCTCCCTGTATCCGGTGCTGCTGGATTTGGCGGATACGGACGAGCCTGCCGAGCACCTCATCCGGGTCAAGGAAACCCTGCGGAGCGTGCCGCGCAAAGGATCGGGATACGGCATCCTTCGGTATGTGACGCCGCCGGAGCAGCGGCCCGGGCTGACCTTCGGGCTGCAGCCTGAGCTCGCTTTTAACTACCTCGGCGAGGTCGATTCCGCAGGAGTGGGCGGCTTCACCGTCGCCTCCCTGGCTTCCGGCAGCGACAGCTCCCCGCGCAATCATGCCCCCTATGCCCTGGAATGCAACGGCATGATCACGGACGGCAGACTCCTGCTGCTGGTCCGCTGCGAGCCGGCCCTGCTGGAGACAGCGGAAGCCGAGCGGCTCTGCGGCCGGCTCCGGGAGGAGCTGCTCCTGCTCATCCGCCACTGCGCGGAGCACAAGGGGGCGGGGCAGTTGACCCCGTCTGACGCGGGTCTGTCCACCGATCTCCGCAGCTTCCGTAGGCTGCTCGCCGATCTGGGTGCCCGTGTGCCGGGTGCCTTGCTGGAGCGGGCTTATCCGCTCGGCGCCATGGGGCTCGGCATGATCTACCAGGCGATGGCGGAGCCGGAATCGCCGGCCTATACGGAGCAGCTTGTCCTCCAGTTCAGGGGGAGCTTCGACGAGCAGCCGTTCCGGCAGGCGCTTCGCCTGCTGACCCGCAGGCATGAAGCGCTGCGCTCCGTGTTCCTGTACGGGCCTTCCGTGGAAGAACCGCTGCAGCTGGTACTCACGGAGCGGGAGCCGACACTTGCCGTCATCGACCTGCGGAACCAGGAAGCGGCGCATCAGGCGGTGCAGACGGAGGCCGTCATCAGCGAAGACCGCAGGCAGGGCTTCGACCTGTCGAGAGAGGTGCCGATCCGCTTCACCGTGTTGCGGACTGGCGGCGAGACGTTCACGCTGCTCTGGACGCATCACCATATTGTGATGGACGGCTGGTGCCTGAATCTGCTCATGAAGGATTTCATGGCAGTATACCCTCTTCTGCGGGAAGGGCAGGCGGTCCAGCTCGAGCCGGCCGTCTCTCTGAGCGGATATGCAGCGTGGATCAAGGAGCAGAGCAAGGCGGAGGCCGCCGCCTATTGGGGCCGCCTCCTGGAAGGATACGAACCGCCAGGCCCGCTGCTGCAGCATCACCGCCGAAGAAGCGGCACGGGCGCCGAAGGCGGGACAGACATGCAGGAACTCGTCTGCCGCCTCTCCGAGGCGAAGACGCGGGAGCTCGAGAGAGCGGCCGCCGGCCGCCAGGCTACGGTAAGCACCTTGATGCAGGCCGCATGGGGCATCCTGCTCGGGCTCTATCACCGGCGCACGGACGTGGTATTCGGCCACGTCGTCTCCGGCCGTCCGCCTGAGGTGGACGGGGTGGAGGAGATGGTCGGCCTGTTCATCCAGACCATCCCGGTCCGTGTCACCTGGGACCCGGAGACTTCCTTCGGCGAATTGCTCAAGGGGCTGCAGGAGCAGGCGCTGAGTTCAAGCAGCCACTCGCATATCGGGCTGCCTGCCGCCCTCCGGGGCTCGGCTCTCGGGCCGGACGGGCTCGATCATATCATGGTTATGGAGAATTATCCGGTGGAGCGGACGCTGCGCGAGCAGATGACCCCAGCCGCCGGAGCCCTGGAAGTCACCGGAGTGAAGGCGTACGAACAGACGCCTTATCCGCTCAGCTTCTACCTGATTCCAGGAGCGGAATTGACCCTTCGCTTCCAGTACGACGGACGCCGGGTGGACCCCCGGCTCGCCGATGCCTGCATGAAGCACCTGCTCCGGCTGACGGAGCGGCTGGTGGAAGAGCCGGACGCGGCCATCGGGCAGCTCGATTGGATCGCCCCCGAGGAACGGAGGCGGATCATGAAGCAGTTTAACGCTGCGCCAGCCCCGTATCCCCGGGAGACCAGCCTGCCAGAGCTGGTGCTGGGGCAAGTTCGCCGGCACGGGGATGCACAGGCCCTGCAGGATGAACAAGGCAGCCTGACCTATAGAGAGCTGTGGGACCAAAGCCTGCACGCGGCAGCCGGGCTCCGCGCCTATGGGGTAGGGCCGGGCAGCGTGGCTGCGCTGTGGGCGGAACGCACGAAGGAAACCGTCGTGCTGCAGCTTGCCGTCCTGATCGCCGGAGGCATCTATCTGCCGCTCGACCCATCCTATCCGGCAGAGCGCATTGCCTACATGCTGAAGGATGCCGATGCGGTCTGCATTGCGTCGGCGGGCATGGAGCCGGATCTCATGCGGACGGGGCCGGCAGGGTACGGATGCCCGCTGTTCTCCCTGGAGCAGCTGGCAGCGGAAGGCAGGGGCCTTCTTGGGAAGGCGCACCCTCTGTCTGAGGCTCGCATTCCGGACTTCGGTCTGCCAGCCGGAGGCGGGGAACCGGCCTATATTATGTATACCTCCGGCACGACAGGCCGGCCCAAGGGAGTCCAGATTACCCACCGGGGAATCCTCAGGCTGGTGCTGGGTACCGACTATGTGACATTCCAGCCCGGCGACCGGCTGCTGCAGACCGGCGCCCCTGTCTTTGACGCGGCCACCTTCGAGGTGTGGGGGGCGCTGCTCAACGGCTTGTCGCTGTACATTCCGGGGGAGGAGACGCTCCTCGATCCCCGGAAGCTGGAAGCCTTGATTGCGGGGCAGGGGATCACCACCCTGTGGCTGACGGCTCCGCTGTTCCATCAGCTGGCCCAGCTGCGGCCGGGGATGTTCCGCGGCGTACGGCAGCTCATCGCCGGCGGGGATGAACTGCTTGCTATGCATGTCCGCCGCGTCATGGACGCCTGCCCCGGACTGCGGGTGCTGAACGGCTACGGGCCGACGGAGAATACGACCTTCTCCGTCGTGGCCGAGATCGACCGGGGAGCCGGCAGCCCTCTGCCGATCGGCCGTCCGATCGCCAACTCTACAGCCTATGTGCTGGACTCCATGATGAGGCTGTGCCCGCCCGGCATGCCAGGCGAACTCTTCGTCGGGGGAGACGGGCTGGCGACCGGGTATGTGGGTCTCCCCGAACTGACAGCGGAGAAGTTCGTACCGTCGCCATTCGCCGGGGGAGAGCGGCTGTACCGCACCGGAGATCTGGCGCGGTGGACGGAAGAGGGCGTTCTGGAATTCCTCGGGCGGATCGATACCCAGGTCAAAATCCGCGGCTACCGGATCGAAACGGGAGAGATCGTCCAGGCGCTGCTCGGGCATCCAGGAGTGGCGCAAGCGGATGTCGTCGTGCGGCGCACGAAGGAAGATCAAACGGAGCTGTGCGCCTATTATGCCCCCGGGCAGGAGGCAGTTGAGCCGGGAGCGCTGCGGGCCTACCTGCAGGAGCGTCTGCCGGACTACATGGTGCCGGCCGCCTGCGTGAGGCTGGACGCCTTCCCGCTCAACGTCAACGGGAAGATCGACCGGACGCGCCTGCCCGAACCGCCTGCCGACGCCAATGCCTATGCCGCACCGGGCTTCGAGGCGCCGAATACGGAGACTCAAGCGGTGCTGGCCGAGGTATGGGCCCAGGTACTGGGCAAAGATCAGGTGGGCATCCGGGACAATTATTTCGAGCTCGGCGGCGATTCCATCAAAGCGATCCAGCTGGCGGCAAGACTGCAGGCCCGCGGGCTGAAGCTTGCGGTGAAGAGCCTGTTCCGCCATCCGACGATTGCCGAATGCGCCCCTCTCGTGCAGCCGGACGATGCTCCGGCAGCCTCCCAGGAAGAAGTGAGCGGACCGGTCGTCCTCGCACCGATTCAGCGCTGGTATCTCAGCCTGGAACAGCCTGATCCGCACCATTTTAACCAAAGTGTCATGCTCTTCCGCGAGAACGGCTGGGAGGCCACGCTGCTTGGGCGTGCGTATGAAGCCTTGGCCGTGCATCATGACGCGCTGAGGATGCGGTACGCAGCGGAGGAGAGTGGGGCCGTACAAATCAGCCGCGAAGCGGCTGCAGCCGCAGCATGCTTCCGGCTGGACGAAGTGGATCTAGGGAGCTTCAGCGACGAAGATTCGGAAGTACAGACCTGCATACAGGACAAAGCGGAAGAACTGCAGCGCAGCCTCTCCCTGGATGGAGGCAGAATGGCCGCACTCGGCTTGTTCCACACCGCCGGGGGAGACCATCTCCTGATCGTCCTGCATCACCTGGTGGTGGACGGGGTATCGTGGCGCATTCTGCTCGAAGACCTGATCCTTGCTTATGATGCCCTGGACAGGGGAGAAGACCCCGCGTTCCCGGCCAAAACCGCCTCCTACCAAGCGTGGACTCACAGCCTCTTGACCTATGCGGCAGGCAGGCAGCTGCAGGAAGAACTCCCGTTCTGGATCGAAACCGAGGGCAGGGGCGTCTCTTCGCTTCCTGTGACGGGAGCGGACAGGCTGGACCGCCGGATAGAAAATCGGGTCCACATTCCCGTGGAGTTCACCGAAGCGCAAACCTCCCGTATTCTCAGGGATGCCCACCGGGCCTACCGCACCGAGATCAATGACCTGCTCCTGACGGCGCTCGCCGCTTCACTGCAGGAATGGACCGGAGAAGCGTGGTGCACCATCGACCTGGAAGGCCATGGACGCGAGGACATTCTGCCCGGTATGAACCTGACGCGGACGGCCGGCTGGTTTACGTCCAAATACCCGGTATGCCTTCAGGTGCCGGCAGGAGATCCGGGAGAGCAGCTCATCGCGGTCAAAGAGTCGCTGCGCCGGATTCCGAACAAGGGCGTCGGGTACGGCATCCTAACCTACCTGACGGAGCCCGCTATGCGGGAAGGCTTGAGGGGAGGGATGACGCCGCTGACCGCCTTCAACTACTTAGGGGACTTTGGTTCCGGTCCGGGGGGAGACGGAGCGACCGGTGTGACCTTCTCGCCGCTGATCGGGCTGTCCGGAGCGCAGGTATCGCCGAATCACCTGGCCACCCACCTGCTGTCCGTGAACGGCATGACCGCGGGCGGCCGGCTGCAGTTCACCTTCAGCGCTCCTGCGGGTGCCTTCGAAGTCGGAGCGCTGGAGCGTCTGGCGGCTCTCTTCAGCCAGGAGTTGAATGCGCTGGCCGAGCACTGCCGGAGCCGGCCGGCTGCCGAACTTACCCCGTCGGATCTCGGCGGAGGAGCCTGGCTCGGCATGGAAGAGCTGCGGGGCTGGAGAAGGGAGCTCGCAGCTTCTCTGCCAGGCAGCGAGATCGAGCGGATCTACCCGCTGTCGCCGCTCCAGGAGGGGATGCTGTTCCATGCACAGCTCGATCCTTCCTCCACGGCGTACTTCGAGCAGATGACGCTGAATCTGGCAGATGAGCTCGATGCCGATGCGCTGGAGCTCAGCCTGCAGTCCCTGACGCAGCGCCACGAGAGCCTGCGGACCGTCTTCCGGCATACGTCCGGCGGCCTGCGCCTCCAAGCGGTCTGGTCGGGAGCCGAGACACGCCTCCTGCGCGAAGATCTGTCCGATCTTCCCCGCACCCTCGCAGAGGAACGGTTCGCCGCCTATCGCGCGGAAGACCGGCGATCCGGCTTCGATCCGGCCCGCGGGCCGCTGATGAGGTTCGCCCTGTTCCGGCTGGGCGATCAGGAGCACCGGCTGGTCTGGAGCTATCACCATGCCCTGATGGACGGCTGGTGCCTCGGTCTGCTCGTCGGCGAGTTCTTGAAGCTCTACGAGAGCCGGCTCAGCGGTGTCCCGGCCGGACTGCCGGCCACCCAGCCCTACAGCCGGTATATCGAATGGCTCCGGGGGCAGGATGCGGATTCCGCGAGAGTTTACTGGCGGCAGAGATTAGCCGGATGCAGCCAGAGAGCGGAGATCCCGGTATGGCCGGAGGATCAGCCGCAGCGCGTATCCGCGGGATCGGAGCGGTCCAAGGCCTACGTCCCCGGGCAGCTGGAATTCGAGCTCGGCAAGGACGTCACGGCCCGGCTCGAGGCTATGGCGGCGGCTCACCGGACTACAGTGAGCACGGTGCTGCAGGCTGTATGGGGACTGCTCCTGGCAAAGTTCAACCACAGCCTCGACATCGTCTTCGGCACGGTCGTCTCCGGACGCCCGCCGGAGCTGGACGGCGTCGAGACCATGGTCGGCCTCTTCATCAACACGATAGCTGTCCGTATGGAGCTCCACCCGGACGACACGTTCGCGGAGCTGCTGCGGCGGCTGCAGCAGGACGCGCTGGAGAGCGGCAGCCATGACTATCTCTCCCTGGCCGACATCCAGAAGCAGAGCGGCATCCAGGGCGAGCTCGCGAGCCATCTCTTCGTCTTCGAGAATTACCCGCTGGATGCGGGCGGTTATGGGAACGCAGCAGAAACCGGCCTGCATCTGGCCGGGATCGAGATGTTCGAGCACACGAACTATGACTTCACGCTGATCGCGCTGCCGTCCGAATCGCTGCGCATCCGCTTCGCCTACAATGCGGAAGTATTCCCGCATCGGAGCATGGAACGCATCCGCGGGCACCTGCTCACGCTGGTGGAGCATCTCGCCAGGACGCCGGATCCGCTCCTGCGGGAGCTGGACATCCTCCCGGCGGCGGAGCGGCAGGAGACCGTGCGGGCGCTGCAGCGGCTGGATCAGCCTTATCCCCGCGAGCAGACGGTCGACGGGATGATCCGCCTGCAGGCCGCAAGAACACCGGAGCGGACAGCCGTCACGGACGCTGGCGGCGAGATCACCTACGGTGAACTCGAAGAGGCTGCCTCCCGGCTGGCACTGGCGCTGCTGACCCACGGAGCGGGCCGGGGCAGCCGGGTCGGGCTGGTCGTATCGCGCGGCATCCGGACCGTACTCGGCATGCTGGCCATTCTGAAGGCCGGCGCCGCCTATGTGCCGATCGAGCCGGGCGATCCGGCCGAACGTAAGCTTCACGCGATCCGCCAGGCCGGGGTGAGCCTGCTGCTGGCCGAGACCGGATGCGGCGCGGAGGAGCTCGGGCTGCCGGTCATCGGGTTCGAGGCGGGATCCGGCTCGGCGAAAGACGAACAGGAGGGAATACCGACTCCAGGCACCGCTCCCGGAATCGCCTCCGGAATCACCGAAGCGCAGCACACGCCGGACGATCTGGCGTATATCCTGTTCACCTCGGGCTCGACCGGCCAGCCCAAAGGCGTCATGATCACGCACCGCTCAGCGGTCAATCTGATTCACGCGGTGAATCAGGAGTACGGCGTCGGGGGCGAAGACCGGATGCTGTGGGTCACCTCCATGGGCTTCGACTTGTCGGTGTACGACTTGTTCGGCATTCTGGCCGCCGGCGGTACGGTTGTCACCGCCCAAAAAGAGGATGTACAGGATCCCGGCCGGCTGTGGAAGCTCATGAGGGAGGAGCGGATCACCTGCTGGGACTCCGTGCCGACCACCATGAGCTATCTGGTGGACACGCTGGAGCGCGCCGCCGCCGGCCAGGTCCAGTCCGACCTGAGGCTCGTTCTGCTCAGCGGGGACTGGATCCCTGTACCGCTCAAGGACCGGATCAACCGATTCTTCCCGGGAGCCCGCGTCATTGGACTCGGCGGTGCGACCGAAGCGACCGTCTGGTCGAATCACTACCCGATCCGCGGGACGACCGAGGGCCAGCGGAGCATCCCTTACGGCAGGCCGCTGGCCAACAACGCCTTCTATATCCTCGACCCTCTCGGCCATCCCGTACCGCGCGGCATCCCGGGAGAGCTCTACATTGGGGGGCTCGGGGTGGCCGAGGGCTATGTGAACGATCCTGAGCGCACCTCGCAGTCTTTTGTGCCCGATCCCTTCAATGCCGGAGGCCGGTTGTATCGGACCGGAGACCTCGGCCGGTTGCTGCCGTGCGGCAATATGGAATTCCTGGGCCGCAAGGATCATCAGGTCAAAATCCGAGGCTACCGCGTCGAGCTCGGCGAGATCGAATACCGGCTCCGGCAGCTGCCTGGAGTAACAGAGGCCCTGGCGCTTGTTACGGAGGGGGAAGAGGGCCGGGAGGGCCAGCTCTGCGCCTATATCGTGGCGGAGCAGCCGCTTGCGGTCTACTCCGTCCGCGCTCATCTTGCCAAGACGCTGCCCGGCTACATGCTTCCGCAGCATGTGGTGACCCTGGAGGCGCTGCCGCTCACGGCCAACGGCAAGATCGACCGCCGGGCGCTGCCAAGGCCGGCCGCCCTGGCAGCGGAGTATACGGCGGCGGAACCCCAGGATGAACTCGAACGGCAGCTCCTGGAAGTCTGGCAGGAAGCACTCGGTCTGCACGGCCTGGGGATCGACGACGATTTCTTCGCTTGCGGCGGCCACTCGCTCCTCGCGGCGGGTACCGCCGCCAAAATCGGGAACCTGCTCGGGCGTTCGATGCCGCTGCAGCTGCTCTTCCGCTGCCCGACCGTCCGCGAGCTCGCTGAGAAGCTCCGGCTTCTGCAGGAGTGGCAGGGCGGGCAGGACCGCCCGTACACCGTCTTCGGCACGCCCGAAGGACCGCCGGTGTTCTGTTTCCCGCCGGTCGCCGGGTACGGATTCGAATACCGCGGGATGGCGGATGAGCTGCCGGACTATGCCTGGATTGCTTTTGATTTCGTCGATGGATCCGATCCTGTCGGAGAATACGTCGAGCAGATTATTACCAGGCAGCCCGAAGGTCCTCACGTGCTGCTCGGATACTCGGCGGGCGGCAACCTCGCTCACGCTGCCGCTCAGCGGCTGGAGGAACTGGGACGCACCGTGTCCGGGCTCATCCTCCTGGATTCGATCCGCAGGCTGGAGCCCCTGAACCTGAGCGCTTCGGAGATGGAGCGGGACACCCGGGAGCTCCTCACGCTCGCCGCAGCCGGAGAGCGCAGCGAACTGCTGGCCCTGCCGGAGGTCCGGATGGAAGCGGAACGCCGGATGAACGCCTACCGGGCATGGATGAATCACATGACGAACACCGGGTCATTGGAGGCACCGCTCTACATCCTAGACACGGAAGAAACCGGCGCCGGATTCTCATGGACCGGGGCATCCCGCCGGGGCTGCGCCATCCACAGAGCCGCAGGCACACACACCGGCATGCTGCAGGCACCGGAGCTGGCAGGGAATGCAGGCCTGGTCGGCGGGATCGTATCGAAGCTGCATGCAAACTTGCACCGCAGCGAGATGGCTATCGACAGCAGGTAATCGACAGGCAGGTAAGTCAGAACCGACGCTAGTGTTGGAATCAGGCGGCATCCGGCAGGGTGCCGCCGTTTTTTTTGAACGAAGGAACGAAGCCCCTCTGTACCGGTGCATGAGCCTTTCCCGGCAGAGTCCGTACCTCTCCCGAATCCCCTTACGAATGAAAGGATGACCCCTTATGAAATTGTTCTGTATCCCTTATGCCGGCGGATCGGCCGCCATCTACTCCCGCTGGAAAGCCGTGCTGCACCCGGCGATCGAGCTTGTGCCCCTGGAGCTGCCCGGACGCGGCAGCCGGATCGGAGAAAAGCTGTGCGGGGACCTCGGTTCTCTTGTACGCGATGCCGTCACCCGGATCCGGACGGAAGCGGGGGAAGGCCCCTACGCCGTATTCGGACACAGCCTCGGCAGCCTGATTGCTTACGAGGCGGTTCACGATCTGCTGGGGCATGGAGGCCCGGCGCCCCAGCACCTCTTCCTGTCGGGACGGGGGGCCGTACATCTCGAACCGGAGCGCGAACGCCTCCTGTACCCGCTTCCCGACGAGGAGTTCATGGAAGCGATCTATGAGCTCGGCGGCACGCCGCGGGAGGTCCTGCAGCACAAGGAAATCGTGTCTCTGTTCCTTCCGATCCTTCGGGCGGATTACCGGATCGCCGAGACGTATGCGTACCGGGAGCGCCCGCCTTTTGCCATCGATCTTACCGTCATGTACGGCACGGGGGATCGGCCGCATCTGCCGAACATGCCGGAGTGGAATCGGCATACGCAGGGCACATGCCGGCTGATCGCTTATGAGGGAGACCACTTCTTCCTGAACGACAGCTCGCACCGGACGGAGATGATCCGAGCCATCAACGATACGCTGAGAGCCCCTATGCCTGCCGGATGGGCAGGTTCCCTGCACCGATTATAAATCCCCTGGACTGGATCACCGGCAAGCCTGTCATGCGGGATGGCTCCCCTAGATCAAGGAGGCTCTGCCTGCATCTATCCCATTTGGGATATTTCGGGGGAGCACGCCATCGATTATGCTTACCGTTGAACAGGACTGTGTCCGAAGGGGTACTGGCCGATACATTATGTAACATTCTTGCATCAGCATTGGGCTTGATTATGATAACGAGGTGTATAAGCAGATGGACAACCGTATGCCGTTAGAGCCAATCGCCATCATCGGGGTCGGGTGCCGTTTTCCCGGCGGCGCTCATTCTCCCGAACAGTATTGGAAGCTGCTCACCGAAGGCAGGGACGCCGTCACCGAAGTGCCGGCCGACCGTTGGAGCATTTCCTCCTACTATGACCCCGAGCGTTCTAAGCATGGCAAAACCGTAACGAAATGGGGCGGATTCCTGGACCGCATCGACGAATTCGATGCCGGGTTCTTCGGCATGTCACCGCGGGAAGCCTCCTTCCTCGACCCCCAGCAGCGGCTGCTGCTCGAGGTGGCCATGGAAGCCATGGAGGACGGAGGCCAGCCGCTGGAGCAGATGGCAGGCAGCCGTACGGGAGTGTACATCGGGGGATTCACCCTGGACTATAAACTGCTTCAATTCACAGAGAGCAACCGCCATCTGGTGGATTCCCATACCGCTACGGGCGCTATGATGACCCTGCTGTCGAACCGCCTCTCCTATGTGTTCGACCTGCGGGGACCGAGCGTCTCCGTCGACACGGCCTGCTCTTCCTCGCTGGTCGCCGTCCATCTGGCCTGCCAAAGCCTGTGGTGCGGCGAGAGCGAGATGGCGCTGGCCGGCGGCGTCAATGTCATGCTGAAGCCCGAATATACGATCGCCGAATCGAAAGCCGGGATGCTGTCCCCCGACGGCCGTTCGAAGGCGTTCGACGCCTCGGCGAACGGCTACGTACGCGGGGAGGGCGCCGGCATCGTCCTCCTGAAGCCGCTGGCCCGCGCGCTCGCGGACGGAGACCCGGTGTACGCCTGCATCCGGGGAACGGCCGTCAATCAAGACGGTCACTCGAGCGGGCTGACCGTCCCCCGTGGCGAAGCCCAGGAGTCGCTGCTGGTTGAAGCCTATGCCAAAGCAGGAATTACGCCGGACCAGATCCAATACGTCGAAGCCCACGGGACGGGCACTCCGGTCGGCGATCCGATCGAAGTCAACGCGCTGGGGCGCATTCTCTCCCGCAGCCGGGACGCCGCATCCCCGTGCTACATCGGCTCGGTCAAAACCAACTTCGGCCACACCGAAGCTGCGGCCGGCATCGCCGGGCTGATCAAGACGGCGCTCTCGCTGAGGCACCGCCTGATCCCGCCGCATCTTCACCTGCAGCAACCGAACCCGCAGATCCTGTTCGGCGAGCACCTGCTGCAGGTACCGTCCACCGTGACCCCATGGCCTGCCGCCGATGGCCTGGCCCTCGCGGGCGTCAATTCCTTCGGCTTCGGCGGCACGAATGCGCATGTCGTCCTGGAAGAAGCGCCGGCCATCGCGAAGCGGGTCGTGGAAGAGGAAGAAGCCGGCGGCATCGGTCTCTTCCCCGCCAGCGCGCGGAGCAAGGAGGCCCTGCAGGCACTCGCCGCTTCCTATGCGGAGCGGATCGCAGAAGACCGCAGCTCGTCAGGGCAGCCATCGCTTCAGGATTGGTGCTATACGGCAAGCCTCCGGCGCAGCCACCACCGGTACCGCCTGAGCGCTGTCGCCGGGTCTTGGGACGAGCTGGAGGCCCAGCTGCAGGCGGCGGCGAAGGGAGAAGCTGCTGCAGGTCTGCACATGGCGGCGGAAGGTGCCCAAACCGCCGAGCCCGTGTTCGTATTCACCGGGATGGGACCCCAGTGGTGGGGGATGGGGCAGGAGCTTTACCGGACGGACGCCGTCTTCCGTGAAGCAGCCAACCAGTGCGACGAAGCATTCCGCCAGGCGGCCGGCTGGTCGATCCTCGAAGAGATGCTGAAGTCCGAGGAGACTTCCCGGATGGAGGAGACAGAGATCGCGCAGCCCGCGAACTTCGTGCTGCAGGTGGCCTTGGCCGCGATGCTGCAGGCCAGAGGCATCCGGCCGAAGGCCATTGTCGGCCACAGCGCAGGGGAGGCTGCAGCCGCGTATGTAGCCGGTGCGCTCGACCTCGAGGACGCCGCAGCACTCATCTACCACCGCAGCCGGCTGCAGCAGATGACCACCGGACAAGGACGGCTGGCCGCCGTTGGCCTGCCACAGGAGGAAGTGCTGCCGCGCCTGGCCGGATTCGAGGACCGCGTATCGTTCGCCGCCGTGAATTCGCCCGGCTCCGTGACGCTGGTTGGCGAGCCTCAGGCACTCGAGCGGATCGTCTCCTCCTTCGAGGCGGAAGGCGTCTTCTGCCGCTATCTGAGGGGCAAAGTGCCTTATCACAGCCACTATATGGATCCTCTGCGGGACGAACTGCTCGCTTCCTTATCCAGCCTGAACCCGCGGGAAGAGCAGGTCCCCCTGTATTCCACCGTGACCGGGATGCGGATCAGCGGAGAGGAGCTCGGAGCCGGCTATTGGTGGCACAATGTGCGGGAGACGGTCCGGTTCGCCGATGCGGCAGCCGCTCTGATCGGAGAAGGCCATACCGTCTTCATCGAGATCGGCCCGCACCCCGTGCTCGCTTCGTCGCTTCAGGAAGGACTGAGGCATCTGGGCAAAATGGGAACCTCTACCGCCACGCTCCGGCGCGGGGAAGAGGAGAACCGCAAAGTGCTGGAGGCGATCGGAGCGATGTATACGACCGGCGTCTCCCTCGATTGGAGCAGCCTGCATCCCCTGGGAGGAGACTGCGTGTCCCTTCCTGGGTATCCATGGCAGCGCGAGCGTCATTGGCAGGAATCCCCTGCGTCCGAGGCGGACCGGCTGGGTCTGGAATGCCATCCGCTGCTCGGCAAACGGCTTGCCTCCCCGCTGCCCACCTGGGAAAAGGAACTGAATCTGACAAGCCTCGGCTATCTGCGGGACCATGAAATCCAGAGCACCATCGTCTACCCGGGAGCTGCCTATGTAGAGATGGGGATGTCGGCGGCACGCGAAGTCTACGGCGATGCCGTATCCGGACTAGCTGGGGAAGTTCGCTTCCGCAAAGCCCTCTTCATTCCTGCCGGGATGAACGTGCTGCTCCGGCTCGTGCTCGATCCGGACAAAGCCGAATTCCAAATCTACAGCACGAGCCGGCCGGACCGGCAGGAGTGGACGCTGCATGCCGCCGGCAAGCTCCTCGCTCACGTCGGGATGGGACCGGGTGTACAGCATCTCCCGCTGCTGCAGGCACGCTGCACACAAGAAATCGACCGCGAACGCTGCTACAGCCATTTTCGCAAGCTGGGTCTGGAATACGGACCTGCCTTCCGCGGTATCCACAGGCTGTTCCAGGGAGGAGAGGAAGCGCTCGCCCAAGTGGAAATCCCGTCAGCAATTGAGCCCGAGCTGGAGCAGTATTCGATCCATCCTGCCGTGCTCGATGTGGGCTTCCAGGTGCTCGCCGCCGCACTCCCCTTCCGCGATGAAGAAGCTGCAGCCGCCGTGTATATGCCTACCGGAGTAAAGCAGGGCACGCTGTACCGGAGCCTGCGGCATAAGATGTGGATTCATGCCCGGATCACGAGCCAGACCGACCAGTCTCTCTACGGGGACATCCGGTTCCTGGATGAAGAAGGGAACGTCTTAATGGAGATTCTGGACTGTGAAGCCCGGTCGCTCCAGGAGGATACCGCACAGAAATGGGTCAAGCCCCAGTCGTTCTATGAGATGAAGTGGAATGCGGCCGAACCGCAAGCGGATACTCCGGCTAGAGAGTGGCCCCAGCAGTCCAATGCCTGGCTTGTGTTCGCCGACGAATCCGGACTCGGCGAGGACCTCGCTGCCGCTGTGCGCGAACGCGGCCTGACGGCTGTGATGCTGAGACCGGGAGACGTGTTCGAAAAGACAGCCTCAGCGGAGTACCGGATCGACCCCCGGAATCCCGATCACTATGAAGCCCTGCTGCAGATGACCTTGGCGGACGGGCTGCGCTTCCAGGGCATGCTGCACCTGTGGAACCTGGATGCGGTCCGGCCGGAGGAAGCCGATCCGCAGGCGCTGCACCGCTCCGAAGTCACAGGCTGCCACTCCGTGGTGTACCTGATCCAGGCGTTGTCCAAAGGGCTCCACCGAACCGCGCCCAAGCTGTGGATCGTGACCCGGGGGGCCCAGGCGGTCGGAGAGCTGCCGGAACCGGGGAGTATCCAAATTGCCCAGGCGCCGGTATGGGGTCTCGGCAAAGTCATCGGCCATCAGGAGCACTCGGAATTCTGGGGAGGGCTCATCGATCTCGATCCCCGGTCCACCGACCGGAGCGGCGATGCCGGGCTCCTGTGGAACCAGGTATGCCGTGCGGACCGTGAAGACCTGACGGCATTCCGGGGGGAGCAGCGATATACCGTCCGGCTCGAGCTGCGTGCGGACCACGTGCTTCCCGTCCCGCCCGCGATGCGGCCTGATGGCGCTTATCTGATCACCGGAGGCCTTGGCGGACTCGGGCTGGTCACGGCCGCGTGGATGGCTAAGCAGGGAGCCCGTCATCTTATCCTCATGGGCCGTCAGCCCCTGCCGCCGCGTGCGGAGTGGAGCCGGATCGATCCGAACAGCGCGGCCGGTCAGCGGATTGCCGCCGTACGAGAGATCGAGCTGCTGGGAGCCTCGGTGCATACAGCCGCCGTGGACGTGACGGACAGTAATGCCCTGGCCGCATGGATGGAAAGCTATACCGCTGAGCAGCGGCCGCCGATCCGGGGCGTGCTGCATACCGCGGGAGTCGCCCGTCCGAAACTGCTGCTGCATATGACAGGGGAGGAGTTCAGCGATGTCATGCGTCCCAAGGCGGCGGGCGCCTGGAATCTGCACCGCCAGTTCGAAGGGCACGCCCTGGACTTCTTCATCCTGTTCTCCTCCATTGCTTCCGTGATCGTATCGACGGGACAGAGCAACTACTCCGCGGGCAATACGTTCCTGGATGCCCTGGCACAGTACCGGAAGTCGCTGGGAATGCCTGCCGTGAGCATCAACTGGGGGCCGTGGGGCGACGTAGGCCTCGCCACGCAGCTGGACCTGCTCGAATACTTCGTGAAACGGGGCTTCTACCCGATGACCCCGGAGCAAGGGCTGGATGCGCTCGGCTTCCTGATGAGCCGCCCCGATGCCCAGTGCACGGTCATCGGAGCGGACTGGCCTACCGTGGCGGACTTCAACTATCCGCTCGGACAGGCTCCCGCCATGCTGGAGGCCGTGCTTGCCCGCAGCGGGGAAGAGGAGCGGACCGAGACGGACGGACGGGATGCGTTCCGTGCCGAGGTGCTCTCCCTGGAGAACCGGCAGGAGAGGAAAGCGCTGCTGGAGTCCTACCTGCTGGAGCTTACGGCATCCGTCCTCAGAATCCAGAGTTCCAAGCTGGCAACCGACCAGTCGATGTCCTTCTGGGGTCTCGACTCCATGATGGCCATTGAACTCAAAGGCCGGATCGACAGCCAGCTGCACATATCCCTGACGATCGTGGACCTGCTCAAAGGCCCGTCGATCAGCGAACTGGCGGACATCATTATGGAGCTGCTGGAAGATGGGGGAAGCCACACGGCCGATGCCGAGGAACAACAGCTCATGGAGGAGCTGGAGAAGCTGACGGACGGCGAGCTGACAGCCATGCTCCAGGAAGTATCGGCAGGAGGAGAGCCCCAGTGAGTGATCTGATCCGCAGGCTACAGCATCTCCCGCCGCAGCAGCGGGCCGCGCTCCTTGAACGGATGAAACGCCGGCTCGCGGGGGAAGAAGAGGGCGCGCCAGTGCCGGGGCGAAGACAGGAAGAAAGTCCCCTGTCCTTCACCCAGCAGCGGCTCTGGTTTCAACAGATGATGGACCCCCGCAGTCCCTTTTACAACCTCCCCGTGGGTCTTCGTATACGGGGGACTCTGGATATCGATGCCCTGCAGAGCAGCTTCACGCTGACCGCCGAACGGCATGAGATTCTGAGAACGGTGATCCGGACCGGGAATGACGGCCAAGCGTTCCAGGTGCCGGCTGACCTGGAAGGCCGGCCTGTACAATATCTGGCCTGCAGCGGAGATTCCCCCGAGAGCCGTTTGGCCGACGTGCGGGCGCAAATCCGGGAGCAGCTGAGCGAAGGCCTTGACCTGTCCCGCCCCTTGTGGCGGGCAAGCGTATGGAGCGTAGGGGAGCAGGACCATGTCCTGTTCCTCATCCTGCATCATGTGATCTTTGACGGCTGGTCGCTCGGCGTGCTGATCCGGGATCTGCTCACCTTCTATCGGTCGGGCACGCAGACTCAGGCGCCCCTTCCGGAGCCGCTTGCAATCCAGTATCCGGACTACGCCTTATGGCAGCGCAGCCGCCAGGACAGCCCCGCATGGCAGGAGCAGCTCTCCTATTGGCAGGAGGAGCTGGCCGGCGTGCCGCCCCTGCAGCTGTTCACCGATCTTCCGCGGCCGCCCGTCCAAACCTTCAACGGCTCCTCCTCGATGGTCTTTCTGCCCAAATCCTTATGGAACAGCCTGAAGGAGTTCAGCCGGCGGGAGGGCGTCACGCATTTTGTGACCCTGCTCACCGCTTTCCAAGTGATGCTGTACCAGCAGACCGGACAAAGCGACTTTGCGGTGGGGACCCCAGTGTCGGGCAGAAGCAGGCCCGAGTTCGAACCGGTCCTCGGCCCGTTCATCAACACCCTTGCTATCCGGACCGATCTGACGGGCCATCCGGCGTTCTTGTCCGTGCTGGGGCATGTCCGTCAGAAGGTGCTCGGCGCCTTCGGGCGCCAGGATGTCCCGTTCGACCGCGTCGTCGATGCGCTGCGTCCCGAGCGGATGATGAGCCACAGCCCTTTGTACCAGGTGATGTTCACCCTTCAAAAACCGCTGCCTCCCCTGGAAGGCATGGTACCTGGACTCGACTGGGAGTTCATGCTCATCGACCGGCATACGTCGCAGTACGATCTCTCCATG
Source organism: Paenibacillus caseinilyticus (assembly GCF_027533645.1). Lineage (GTDB taxonomy): Bacteria > Bacillota > Bacilli > Paenibacillales > NBRC-103111 > Paenibacillus_G > Paenibacillus_G caseinilyticus. The sequence goes on along the minus strand of NZ_JAQAGY010000004.1, from coordinate 92,697 downwards.
GAAATCTTCGAAGGGGCCGAAGGCGCCGCCTGCGTGCTCGAATACAACACGGACCTGTTCCGTCCGGACCGGATGGAGAAGCTGGCTGCTTACTACCGTACGCTGCTCGAGAGTATCCTTCTGCACCCCCTCACCACCATTGATGACCTCGGCAGCGAAGGCCGGCTGACACCGCAAGAGCAGGCACAGCTGGCCAGCTTCAACCCGCCGGAACGGGAAGAGGGGCTGGGAGGGGCACAGGCCACGCTTCACGGCCTGTTCGCCGAACGGGTGAAGGAGACGCCGGAGCGCACCGCCCTCGTCAGCGGCTCGGGGCAGTGGAGCTACCGCAAGCTGAACGAGCGCGCGGAGCGCGCAGCCCAAGCGCTGCGTCGTGCCGGCGTCCGGCGGGGAGACATCGTCGCCGTGCTCAGCGGGCGGTCGCCGGGGCTGGTGGCCGGCATCCTCGGCATCCTCAAGGCGGGGGCCGCCTACATGCCGCTGGATCCGTCGCATCCGGCAGAGCGTACGGCCTACCTGCTGCAGGACAGCGGGGCGGCCGCGCTCCTTGCCTTGGCTCCGCTGCCGGAAGGACTCCTCTGCCCGCTACCTGTCATCGATGCGGGGAGATTGGGCGTGGGAGACGCTTGGATGCCGGACATGGAGGCAGCGCCTGCCGCCGGATGTGAGCCTGAGGCTGGCACCGCGAGTGGCACCGAGCATGACAGCGAGTTTGACAGAGCGTATGATTCTGGGTTTGACCAAGAGCATGATTCCGAGTTTAACCAAGACTGTGATTTCGATTTTGACAAAGAGTATGATTTCGATTTTAACCAGGACTATGACCCCGGGTCGCTGGCCTATGTCATCTATACCTCCGGCTCCACCGGCCTGCCCAAGGGCGTACATGTCGAGCACCGTTCGGCGGTCAATACGCTGCGTGCCCTGCAGGAGCGCTACCCGGTGGAAGCGGACAGCCGCTTCCTGTTCAAAACGCCGTACACCTTCGACGTGTCGGTGCCCGAGCTGTTCGCCGGCCTGCTCGAAGGGGCCGCGCTGGCCGTGCTGCCGGAAGGCGGCGAGAAGGACCCGCGGGCGATCGTGCAGGCGATCGAGCGCTTCGAAGTCACCCATGTGAACTTCGTGCCCTCGATGCTCCGCCTGTTCCTCGAAGACGTCACGGCGGGGGCGCTGCCCCGGCTGCAGTACGTGTTCTCCGCCGGCGAAGCGCTCGCTGCCGAGACGGCGCGGGCCTGTCTGGAGCGGCTGCCGCATGTGCGGCTCGTGAACCTGTACGGCCCGACCGAGGCGGCCGTGTATGCCGTCGGCACGGAGCTGACGCTGCAGGATCTCACGCAGGCCAGCGTCCCGATCGGGACGCCGCTCGCGGGTACCCGCGCCTACGTGCTGAACGCTGCCGACGGCCTGCAGGGCATCGGCGTGCCCGGCGAGCTGTGCCTCGCGGGCGCGGGCGTCGCCCGGGGCTACGGCAGCCGGCCGGAGCTTACGACTGCGAAGTTCGCCGCCGACCCCTTCGTGCCCGGCGCGCGGATGTACCGCACCGGCGACCTGGCCCGCTGGCTGCCGGACGGGCGCCTCGAGTATCTCGGGCGGATCGACCAGCAGATCAAGCTGAGGGGCTACCGCATCGAGCCGGGCGAGATCGAAGCGCGGCTGCTGGAGCTCCCCGGTGTGCAGGGAGCTGCGGTCATCCTGCGCCAGGATGCGCAGGGGGACCCGTACCTGTGCGCCTATGCAGCAGGCAGCAGCCTGCCTGAGCCGGAGGAGCTGCTCCGCGCGCTGCAGCTCGTACTGCCGCCGTACATGGTGCCGGCGCACATCGTACCGCTCGCGGAGCTGCCGGTCACCCCAAGCGGCAAGCTCGACCGCCGGGCGCTGCCGAAGCCGGAGCTTCAGGCACTGGATAGCACGGTTCCCCCGCGCACAGCCATGGAAGCCGCACTCCTCCGCCTCTGGCAGGAGGTGCTCGGGCGCGAAGGCTTCGGCATCCGCGACGATTTCTTCCGCATCGGCGGACATTCGCTGAAGGCGGCCATGCTCGTGTCGCGGATTCATGCGCAGCTGCAGCGGGAAGTATCGCTGCGCGACCTCTTCCGCTGCCCGACGATCGAGTCGCTTGCCCGCCTGCTCGAGGAGCAGTCGGACAGCCCGTATGCGGACATCGCCGCTGCTCCGCCGCAGGCATCGTATCCGGTGTCCTCAGCGCAGAAGCGGCTGTATATCCTGCAGCAGCTCGAAGGCGCCGAGCTCAGCTACAATATGCCCGGCGTCCTGGAGCTCGCGGGCGGGCTGGACCGTGCCCGCCTCGAGCAGTCACTGCAGGCCTTGGTCCGCCGGCACGAGGCGCTCAGAACTTCCTTCGTCCTGGTGGACGGCGAACCCCGGCAGCGCGTCCTCCCAGTGGAGGAGTTGCAGCTGGAGCTGAGCTATGTCCACGCGGAGGAGCTCTGGCAGAACGGCAGCGGGGAAGCGGGAGGCAGGCGCGAAGCAGGGCAGGATATGATCCATGCAGCGCATAAAACAGCGGACAGTCAGTCTTCTGCGGGAGCTGCATGGGAACCCGGGGCGGACACGATGGCATCTGACTCCACACGTGAGGCAGACCGACAACCCGTCCAAGATCACAGCAGCCCTGATCGGCTATCCGCCCCTGTGCAGGCCTACATCCGGGACTTCGTCCGTCCCTTCCGGCTGGAAGATGCGCCGCTGGTTCGCGCCGGACTCATCGGGCTCGCTCCAGAGCGGCACCTGCTGCTGATCGACATGCATCACATCGTCGCCGACGGCGTCACGATGGAGCTGCTGGCTGGCGATTGGATGCGGCTGTACGAAGGGGAAGAGCTGACGCCGCTGCCCTTGCAGTACAAAGACTATGCGTGCTGGCAGGAAGAGTTCCTGCGCAGCGAGCGGGTCCTGGGGCAGCAGCGCTACTGGGAAGAGCAGCTGGCGGGCGAGCTGACGCCGCTGGAGCTGCCGGCGGACCGCGTGCGGCCGGCTGTGCGCAGCTTCGCCGGAGACCGACTCCGCTTCGAACTGGACGCCCCCCTCACCGAAGGGCTGCGGCAGCTTGCCGCAGAGACGGGCAGCACGATGTACATGGTGCTGCTCGCCCTCTACACCGCCTGGCTCAGCCGACTCTCCGGCCAGGAGGAGGTGCTGGTCGGCACGCCAGTGGCGGGCAGGCCGCACCGCGCGCTCGAAGGCATTGCCGGCATGTTCGTCAATACGCTGGTGATCCGTTCCCGGCCGCAGTACCGCAAAGTCTTCCGTGACTACCTGCAGGAGATCCGGCAGACGTCGCTCGAAGCGCTCGAACACGCGGATGTGCCGTTCGAGACCTTGGTGGAGAGGATGCAGGCGCAGCGCGACCTCAGCCGCAATCCGTTGTTCGATGCGATGTTTGCCTGGCAGAACATGGACAAGGCAGGACGGCAGAGCCCGTCGCTGCGCATGCAGCCGCGTACTCTGGACAACCCGGCCGCCAAGTTCGACCTCACCTTGTATGCGGAAGAGCGGGAGGGAAGGATCGTCTGCGAGCTGGAGTACAGCACGACTCTGTTCCGCCGGGACACCGTCGGGCGGTGGGCCGCAGGCTTCCTCGAGCTGTCCCGCGCCTTCGCCGCGAGCCCGCAGCTGCGCCTCACCGAAGCTCCGCTGCTGAGTGAATCCCAGCAGCAGGATCTGCTCGGGATCTGCAGCGGACCGCAACCGCTCTATTCGGCAGACGGACCGGTGGCGACCCTCCATGGCCTGTTCGCCGAACGGGTGAAGGTGACGCCGGAGCGCACCGCCCTCGTCAGCAGCTCTGGGCAGTGGACCTACCGCGAGCTGAACGTGCGCGCGGAGCGGGCAGCCCAAGCTTTGCGCCATGCCGGCGTCCGGCCGGGAGGCATCGTCGCCGTGCTCGGCGGGCGGTCGCCAGAGCTTGTGGCCGGCATCCTCGGCATCCTCAAGGCGGGGGCCGCCTACATGCCGTTGGATCCGTCGCATCCGGCGGAGCGCACGGCGTACCTGCTGCTGGACAGCGGGGCGGCCGCTCTGCTTGCCTTGGCTCCGCTGCCGGAAGGACTCCTCTGTCCGCTGCCTGTCATCGATACGGGGACGCTGAGCGTTGAAGAGAGCGGGGACGCTTGGATGCCGGAAATAGCGGAAGAGCCTGCCGCCGGATGTGAGTCTGAGGATGGCACCGTGTATGATTCCGAGTTTGATACAGAGCATGATCCCGAGTCTGACACCAACTATGTTACCGAGTATGATCCCGGGTCGCTGGCCTATGTCATCTATACCTCCGGCTCCACCGGCCTGCCCAAGGGCGTACATGTCGAGCACCGTTCGGCGGTCAATACGCTGCGTGCCCTGCAGGAGCGCTACCCGGTGGAAGCGGACAGCCGCTTCCTGTTCAAAACGCCGTACACCTTCGACGTGTCGGTGCCCGAGCTGTTCGCCGGCCTGCTCGAAGGGGCCGCGCTGGCCGTGCTGCCGGAAGGCGGCGAGAAGGACCCGCGGGCGATCGTGCAGGCGATCGAGCGCTTCGAAGTCACCCATGTGAACTTCGTGCCCTCGATGCTCCGCCTGTTCCTCGAAGACGTCCCGGCAGGCGCGCTATCCCGGCTGCAGTACGTGTGCTCCGCCGGCGAAGCGCTCGCTGCCGAGACGGCGCGGGCCTGCCTGGAGCGGCTGCCGCACGTGCGGCTCGTGAACCTGTACGGCCCGACCGAGGCGGCCGTGTATGCCGTCGGCACGGAGCTGACGCTGCAGGATCTCACGCAGGCCAGCGTCCCGATCGGGACGCCGCTGGCGGGTACCCGCGCCTACGTGCTGAACGCTGCCGGCGGCCTGCAGGGCATCGGCGTGCCCGGCGAGCTGTGCCTCGCGGGCGCGGGCGTCGCCCGGGGCTACGGCAGCCAGCCGGAACTTACGGCTGCGAAGTTCGCCGCCGACCCCTTCGTGCCCGGCGCGCGGATGTACCGCACCGGCGACCTGGCCCGCTGGCTGCCGGACGGGCGCCTCGAGTATCTCGGGCGGATCGACCAGCAGATCAAGCTGAGGGGCTACCGCATCGAGCCGGGCGAGATCGAAGCGCGGCTGCTGGAGCTCCCCGGCGTGCAGGGCGCGGCGGTCATCCTGCACCACGATGCGCAGGGGGACCCGTACCTGTGCGCCTATGCGGCCGGCAGCAGACTGCCTGAGCCGGAGGAGCTGCGCAGCGCGCTGCAGCTCGTGCTGCCGCCGTACATGGTGCCGGCGCACATCGTACCGCTCGCGGAGCTGCCGGTCACCCCAAGCGGCAAGCTCGACCGCCGGGCGCTGCCGAAGCCTGAGCTTCAGGCACTGGATAGCACGGTTCCCCCGCGCACAGCCATGGAAGCCGCACTGTTCCGCCTCTGGCAGGAGGTGCTGGGGCGCGAAGGCTTAGGCATCGGCGACGATTTCTTCCGCATCGGCGGGCATTCGCTGAAGGCGGCCATGCTCGTGTCGCGGATTCATGCGCAGCTGCAGCGGGAAGTATCGCTGCGCGACATCTTCCGCTGCCCGACGATCGAGTCGCTTGCCCGTCTGCTCGAAGAGGGGACGGACAGCCCGTATGCGGACATCGCCGCTGCTCCGCCGCAGGCATCGTATCCGGTGTCCTCAGCGCAGAAGCGGCTGTATATCCTGCAGCAGCTCGAAGGCGCCGAGCTCAGCTACAATATGCCCGGCGTCCTGGAGCTCGCGGGCGGGCTGGACCGTGCCCGCCTCGAGCAGGCGCTGCAGGCCTTGGTCCGCCGGCACGAGGCGCTCAGAACTTCCTTCGTCCTGGTGGACGGCGAACCCCGGCAGCGCATCCTCCCGGTGGAGGAGCTGCAGCTGGAGCTGAGCTATATCCATGCGGAGGAGCTCTGGCAGAACGGCAGCGGGGAAGCGGGAGGCAGGCGCGAAGCAGGGCAGGATATGACCTATGCAGCGCATAAGACAGCGGTCAGCGAGTCTACTGCGGGAGCTGCATGGGAACCGGGGGCTAACACGCTGCCATCTGATGCACCTGACGCCAGCTCAAAAACAAGCAGCCAAGCCGCCCCTGATCACAGCAGCCCTGACCGGCTATCCGCCCCTGTGCAGGCCTACATCCGGGACTTCGTCCGTCCCTTCCGGCTGGAAGAAGCGCCGCTGGTACGCGCCGGACTCATCGAGCTCGGTCCAGAGCGGCACCTGCTGCTGATCGACATGCATCACATCGTTGCCGACGGCGTCACGATGGAGCTGCTGGCTGGCGATTGGATGCGACTGTACGAAGGGGAAGAGCTGACGCGGCTGACCCTGCAGTACAAAGACTATGCGTGCTGGCAGGAAGAGTTCCTGCGCAGCGGGCGGGTCCGGCAGCAGCAGCGCTACTGGGAAGCGCAGCTGGCGGGCGAGCTGACGCCGCTGGAGCTGCCAGCGGACCGCGTGCGGCCGGCTGTGCGCAGCTTCGCCGGAGACCGACTCCGCTTCGAGCTGGACGCCCCCCTCACCGAAGGGCTGCGGCAGCTTGCCGCAGAGACGGGCAGCACGATGTACATGGTGCTGCTCGCCCTCTACACCGCCTGGCTCAGCCGCCTCTCCGGCCAGGAGGAGGTGCTGGTCGGCACGCCTGTGGCGGGCAGACCGCACAGCGCGCTCGAAGGCATCGCCGGCATGTTCGTCAATACGCTGGTGATCCGCACCCGGCCGCAGTACCACGCAGCCTTCCGCGACTACCTGCAGGAGATCCGGCAGACGTCGCTCGAAGCGCTTGAACACGCGGATGTGCCGTTCGAGACCTTGGTGGAGTCGCTGCAAGCGCAGCGCGACCTCAGCCGCAATCCGCTGTTCGATGCGATGTTTGCCTGGCAGAACATGGATAAGGCAGGACGGCAGAGCCCGTCGCTGCGCATGCAGCCGCGCCCCCTGGAGAGCCCGGCCGCCAAGTTCGATCTCACCTTGTATGCCGAAGAAGGGGAGGGAAGGATCGTCTGCGAGCTGGAGTACAGCACGGCCCTGTTCCGCCGGGACACCATCAGGCGGTGGACCGCAGGCTTCCTCGAGCTGGCCCGCGCCTTCTCGGCGAACCCGGGGCTCCCCTTGACGGAAGCCCCGCTGCTGAGCGAAGCCCAGCAGCGGGATCTGATCGAAGTCTGCAGCGGTTCGCAGCCCCCGTACCCGACAGAAGGGGCGCCGGCGACCCTCCACGGCCTGTTCGCGGAGCGGGTGAAGCTTACGCCAGAGCGGACCGCCCTGATCTCGGGAGACGCCTCATGGACCTTCAGCGAGCTTGACGGGCTGGCAGCCCGAACCGCGGCCCTGCTCCGGCGATATGGCGTGAAGCCTGGAGGGACGGCTGCCATTATGGCGGAACGCTCTCCGGAGATGGTGGCAAGCATTCTGGGCGTCCTGAGGACCGGCGCCGCTTATGTTCCTCTGGACGCGGGGTACCCGGCAGAGCGCACGGCTTATCTGCTCGAGGACAGCGGAGCCGCCGTCCTGCTTGCGCTGACCGACCCACCCGCAGGGCTGCAGCTTTCCGTTCCGGTCATCACGTGGGAGCAGGTGCTGAACGAACAACCGGACCTGATGCCGGAAGCCGTCCCTACGGACATCTATCAGCCGCAGCATCCGGCCTACTTGATCTATACCTCCGGTTCCACCGGACTGCCCAAGGGCGTGGTGATCCGGCATGATTCGGCAGTGAATCTGCTGCGCGCCATGCAGGACCGTTACCCGGTAGGGCCGGAAGACCGGCATCTGTTCAAAACCGCCTACACCTTCGACGTCTCGGTCGCCGAGCTGTTCTCGGGACTGCTTGCGGGCTCCGCGCTGGTTATCCTCCCTCCGGGGCAGGAGAAGGACCCGCTTGCGATCGCCCGCACGATGAACCAGCATGGGGTGACCCACGTGAATTTCGTTCCTTCCATGCTGCGGGCCTTTCTCGAACATACGGGTTCCTCAGGAGCCGACGCGCTGAACCGGATGAAGTACGTGTTCTCCGTGGGCGAAGCCATCCCATCCGAGCTCCTGCGCGAGTTCTATACGGTAACCCGGGATGTGCCGATCGTGAATTTGTACGGTCCGACGGAAGCTACGATCTATGCGACGACGGGAATCCTGCCTGCGCATCCGGCCAGCCCCAACTGCTTCATCGGCACGCCGCTGAACCATATGCGCGCCTACGTGCTGAACCCCTCGGACTGCCTGCAGCCGGCCGGGGTCCCGGGGGAGCTTCACCTGGCGGGCATCGGTACGGCTGCTGGCTATCGGAACCGGGAAGAGCTGAACAGGGACCGGTTCGTCCCGGACCCCTTCGTCCCGGGCGGGATGATGTACCGGACCGGAGACCTTGCGCTCCTGCGGCCGGACGGAACGCTCGAGTATATCGGCCGGACGGACCACCAGGTCAAAATCCGGGGATACCGCATCGAACTCGGAGAGATCGAGTCGCAGCTGCTCCGCATCGACGGGATCAGGCAGGCGGTCGCAGCGGCACAGCCGGACGACCGGGGGGACAAGGTGCTGTGCGCCTACCTGGCCGGGGACGCCGTCCCCGATGCATCCGTACTCCGCGGGAAGCTCTCAAGCCATCTCCCGCAGTACATGGTTCCGGCGCACTTCATCCGCCTGGACAGCCTCCCGCTGAACGCCAACGGCAAAGTGGACCGCAAGGCCCTGCCGCTGCCGGGGGCGCAATCGGCCGCCGCGGAGGATTATGCGCCTCCGCGCAATGACTCGGAGGCGATGCTGGTCCGGCTGTACCAGGAGGTGCTCCGGGTGGAGCAGGTGGGCATCGACGACCATTTCTTCTGGCTGGGCGGCGATTCGATCAAAGCGCTGCAGGTGATCTCGAGGCTGCATGCCCTGGGAATGAACCTGATGCTGAAGGATCTGTTCGAAGCGCCGACCGTCCGCGGGCTGGCTCCCCATCTGACGGCAGCGCATCACGCCGCGGATCAGGGGCCGGTGACCGGAGATATCCCGCTAAGCCCGATTCAGCGCTGGTTCTTCGGGCAGCATCTCGAAGAGGCCCATCATTATAACCAATCGGTACTCCTGCATGCTTCGCAGGGCTTCGATGAGGCGGCCGTGCGGATCGCACTGCAGAAGCTGTGCGCCCATCACGACGCGCTAAGGACGATCTTCATTCCGCCAGCTGCCGAAGACGGCTTATGGCAGCAGAGGAACCTTGGGACGGATGGCGACCACTTCCGCTTGGAGGTTCTTCATGTAGAAGCTCATATAGAAGCTCATATAGAAGCTCAAGTAGAAGCTCAAGTAGAAGCTCATGCGGAGGCGGGCGTACTTACCCCGATCCTCCGGGAGCTGCAAAGCGGATTCCGGCTGACGGAGGGCCCGCTGCTTCAGGCAGGATTGCTGCGCGGAGAAAAGGGGGATAGCCTGCTTCTCGCGATTCATCACCTGGTGGTCGACGGCGTATCATGGCGCATCGTGGTGGAAGATTTTCTGATGGCTTACCGCGATGCGGTCAGAGGGGAGAGCCCTGCGCCGTTTCCTCCCAAAACCCGCTCTTTCCAGGAATTCTCACGCCGTCTAACCGGCTATGCCGAAGAAGCGCAGCTTCACAGCGAGCTTCCTTATTGGCTGGAGACCGTGGAATCGGTATCCGGCGGTCTGCCTTACGACCATCCGCTCGAAGAAGACCTTGCCGGAGACGAAGCCTTCGAGCGGGTGGAGCTGCCGGAAGAGATGACTCGGAACCTGCTGACGGACGCCAACCGGGCTTACTTAACAGAGATCAACGAGCTTCTGTTGTCGGCTCTGGGACTTGCCGTCTCGCGCTGGTCGGGCCTGCCTTCGGTGCCCGTCATGCTGGAGGGCCATGGCAGGGAGGACCTGTGGGGGGATATGGACGTATCGAGAACAGTCGGCTGGTTTACCTCCATGTATCCGGTCAACCTTCCGGTCCGTCCCGAAGGCGACAACGCAATGGCCAGGGTGATCGTTGGCGTGAAGGAGGCCCTGCGCCGCATTCCGGACAAGGGGCTGGGCTACGGCGTGCTGCGCTGGCTTCATGAACCGGGCGGCAGTCACCTTCAGGCGGCGGAGAGGAAGCCGGAGATCGGCTTCAACTACCTCGGCCAGTGGGACGAAGACCGCCTCGCGGACTACGGGATCTCCCTCGTCTCCGTCGAGCCTTCGGCCATGACGGGAGCGCGCAACGCCAGACCTTTTGCGCTGGAAGTCACTGGTTCGGTGATCCGGGGCAGGCTGCAGCTGGATCTCCGTTACAGTGCAAAGCGGTTCCGCTCCGAGTCGGTCCGGCGTCTGGCAGCACTGCTGCAGGAGGCGCTCGAAGAGACGGTCTCCCACTGCCAGCACGTCGAGGAGCCTGTGCAATCCTTATCGGACTTCCAGGACCAAGAGCTTACGGACGATGAGCTCGAAAGCATTTTGACGAAAATCGGAACGTGGTAGAGAGGCAGGCAAACAGATGAGCAGGAACCCGGCCATTGAAAATATATATGCTTTATCCCCTCTGCAGCAGGGTATTCTGTTCCACTCGATCGGGAATGCGGAGAACGGCGCTTACTATGAGAGCCTGGATATGACGTTCCTCGGGGAGGTGGACGTGCCCCGCTTCGAGCAGGCTATGAATGGGCTCATCCGCAGGTACGAAGTGCTGCGCACCGCCTTCCTCTACGAGGATTTGGCCAAACCCCGGCAGGTGGTGCTGAGGGAGCGGCCTTTCAATGCCCACTATGAGGATCTGACCGCCCTGGGGTCGGGAGAGCGAGAAGCCTATCTGCGCGAATGGAGCAGGAAGGATGCGGAGCGGGGCTTCAACCTGCAGCAGGACCCGCTCTTGCGGGTCTCCCTGTTCCGCGTGGGCCCCCAGGAGTACCGCTGCATGTGGAGACATCACCATATCATCCTGGACGGCTGGTGCCTCGGCATCCTGTTCCGTGAGCTTCTAGATACTTATGCGTCCCTGAAGGAAGGGGGCTTGCCGTCTCTGCCCCCGGCCCCCAAGTATGCGTCCTATATCGCCTGGCTGGAGAAGCGGGATCCTGCAGAGGCCAAGGCTTATTGGCAGCCGTATGTAGAAGGATTGGATGCTCTGACAGGCCTCCCTCAATCCGAGAAAAGGGGAACAGGCTACCGGCACGAGGTGGAGGTGCTCATCTTCAGCGAGGCGGTAACGGAGCAGCTGCAGCAGCTGGCCCGCACGCACTCGGTCACGCTGAATATCGTGGTCCAGGCCTTGTGGGGCCTGCTCCTTCAAGCTTACAACGACTGCGATGACGCGGTGTTCGGGGCCGTGGTCTCCGGACGTCCCGCGCTGATTCCGGATGTGGAGAAGCTGGTCGGCCTGTGCATCAATACGATTCCCGTCCGGCTGCGGGACAGGCAGATGACCTTCGAGGAAGTGCTCCGTGCGCTGCAGGAGGCTTCCCTCGCCTCGGAACCGTACAGCACGTTCCCTCTGCATGAGATCCAGGCGCTGAACCAGGGACAGACAGCGCTGTTCGATCACCTGCTCGCCTTCGAGAATTTCCCCTTCGAAGGGGAAGTCGAACGGCTCTGTTCACCGGATGCGACCGGCTTCCGGATCACTAATGTCCTCTTCCGGGAGCAGACCAACTATAACCTGGATATCACGGTCATCCCCGGACCGCAGCTCACCATGAAGTTCAGCTATAATGCCTGCGCCTACTCCAAGGAAACCATTCTGCGCATGACCGAGCACCTCCGCCGAACCGTGGATTGGGTGCTCCGCCATCCGGACCGGCCGGTCCGTGAGCTCTGCTATGTGCCGGAAGAGGAAGCAGCCCGGCTGCTCGCATGGAACGGCCCTGCGGAAGGCATCCCCGCTGGAGAGACGATCCACGGGCTGTTCGCGAAGCAGGCAGCCCGCACGCCGGATGCCGTAGCGCTTGTGGCCGAGGATGGCGAGCTGACCTACCGGCAGCTCCAGGAGCGCACCCGCGCTCTGGCTGAGGAGCTGCGTGCCGAGGGCATCGGTGCGGGCTGCTTCGTCGGCGTGCTCGCGGAACGCTCGATCGGCATGGTCTGCGCAGCGCTCGCCGTGCTGAAGGCCGGCGCAGCCTATGTGCCGCTCGACGCCGCGCTGCCGGAGAGCCGTCTGCTGCACATCGCCGCCTCGCTTAGCATGCGGGCAGTCGCCGCCACCCCTGCGCACGGTGCGCAGGCCGTGGCCCTGCTGCAGGCATCGCCGTTCATGCACTGCGTCATGGACGCGGAGCGCCATACAGTCATCGGGCGGCAGACGGGCACAGATGAAGCGGAGGAGGGGCAGACGGCCTCTTACGCCGGTTCCGTGCCGCCATCCCGCCAGGCCGGACCGGAAGACCCGGCCTATGCGATCTTCACCTCCGGCTCCACCGGCACGCCGAAGGGCGTCATCGTCCCGCACCGCCCGGTCGTGAATCTCTTGACCTGGGTGAACGAGACCTACGCGGTCGGACCCCAGGACCGCGTCCTCTTCGTCACCTCGCTGAGCTTCGACCTCTCGGTCTACGATATCTTCGGCCTGCTCGCGGCAGGCGGCTCCGTGCGCATCGTCCCGGAGCAGGACCTGCGCAGCCCGCAGCGGCTGCTCCAGCTGCTGCAGAGCGAGCCGGTTACCCTCTGGGACTCGGCACCAGCCGCCCTGGCGCAGCTCGAGCCGTTCTTCCCGGAAGCGGCGATGGCAGCCGCCAAGCTGCGCCTCGTGCTGCTCAGCGGCGACTGGATTCCGCTGACGCTGACGCCGGCTGTGCGCCGGGTGTTTCCCGGCGCGCGCGTCATCGCGCTTGGCGGGGCGACCGAGGCCGCGGTCTGGTCGAACTTCCATGAAGTCGGGGAGATCAACCCCGACTGGACGAGCATCCCGTACGGCCGGCCCATCCGGGGAGCCCGTTACTATGTGCTCGACAGCCGCGGGCAGCTGTGCCCGGTTGGCGTACCCGGCGAGCTCTATATCGGCGGCGAATGCCTCGCAGCCGGCTATGCCGGAGACCCATCGCTGACGGCGGAGCGCTTCGTCCCGGACCCATACGGGTTGTACCCGGGCGCCCGGATGTACCGGACCGGTGACCGGGCCCGGTGGCGTGCCGGCGGCTGGCTCGAATTCCTCGGCCGGGCGGACCACCAGGTGAAGATCCGCGGGTACCGCATCGAGCCGGGCGAGATCCAGGCCGCGCTGCTCGCTCACCCGGAGATCACCGCAGCCGTGGTGACGGCCAGGGAGAGCGGGGCAGGGGAGCGGGCGCTGTGCGCCTACCTCGTCTCGGAGCGGGAACTGCCGGTCATCGAGATCCGCGAGTTCCTCGGAAGCCGCCTGCCGGGGTATATGATTCCTTCGCACTTCGTCCGTCTCCCTGCCATGCCGGTGACGGCCAATGGCAAGCTCGATGTGAAGGCGCTGCCTGCACCGCCGGCGGAAGTGCTGACCGGTGCACCGTATGAGGCGCCCCGCAGCGGAGCGGAGGAGCTGCTCGCGGGCCTGTGGCAGGAGGTGCTGCAGGTGGAGAAGGTGGGCGTCCACGATCCGTTCTTCTCCCTCGGCGGCGATTCGATCAAGGCGATCCAGGTGATGTCGAGACTGCATAAGCACGGTCTCCGGCTCGATGTGCGGGACTTCTTCCAGTATCCGACGATTGCCGGACTGAGCCTGCATCTGCAGGCGGAATCTTCCACGGCCCCGCAGGAAGAGATCTCAGGGGATAGCGCCCTGACGCCGGTACAGAAGTGGTTCTTCGACAGACTGGGCCGCGAAGCGCACTTCAACCAGAGCGTGATGCTATACCGTAAGGATGGCTTCCGGGAGGAGGCCGTACGCAGCGTGCTCGCCGCACTGGTCGCACACCATGACGCGCTGCGTCTGGTATTCCCGGCCGGCAGGACCGAGGGACGCCCAGCGGTGCACCGCCCGTCGACCGAAGCCGGCTTCACCCTGGAATGCCTGGACCTGACCGTCTCCGGCGGGAGCCTCTTGGAAAGCCGGATCGAAGCCGAATGCTCCCGCATTCAGGCCGGCATGGACCTGGAGCGCGGACCGCTTGTACGCCTCGGTCTGTTCCATACGGGGGAGGGGGACCATCTGCTGTTCGCGGTGCATCATCTCGTGATCGACGGCGTATCCTGGCGCATCTTGCTTGAGGATTTCCTCACCTTATACAGCGGGGTGAACGCAGGGCTGTCCGCCGGGTCCCTGCTGCCGCCGAAGACCCATCCGCTGCGCGACTGGGCCGCCGGGCTGGAGCGGTATGCGTTCAGCGCCGGGCTGCTGCAGGAAAAAAGCCACTGGAGAGAGCTCGAGCGCGGGGCGCAGATCAGACTACCCAAGGAAGAAACCGGAGAGACGGGACGGCGCACCATGCGGCTCACCTGGCCGCCGGACCTCATCCGGAAGCTGCTGCAGGAGGCAGGGCGAGTGTATAACGCGGATATGGACATCCTGCTGCTGACCGCGCTCTCCCTGACGCTCGAAGAGGAATGGGGCCTGCCCGGGGCAGCGGTCCAGCTGGAAGGCCACGGGCGGGAAGACCTGCTCCCGGAGCTCAACGTCACCCGGACGGTCGGCTGGTTCACTTCCATGTATCCCGTAAGGCTCCCCATGGACAAGGGGGACGGGCTCAGCAGGCGAATCAAGTCCGTCAAGGAAAGCCTGCGGCAGGTTCCCCGCAGAGGGACCGGGTATGGAGTACTGAAATACCTGTCGCCGGCCGCCCACCGGGAGGATCTCGCGTTCTCCCTCGAACCCGAAATCAGCTTCAACTATATGGGGGACTATCAGCAGCGCCTGGATGCCGAAGGGACGGAGTTCTCTCCCCTGAGCGGAGGCAGCTCATTCACCCCCGGCATGCCGCTCCTGTACGTCTGGAATCTGAATGCCCACCTGGAGCAGGAGGCGCTGGTCCTGGATCTGGAATACGACGCGGGGCTCCATCGCAGTGCAACCATGGAGCGTATCGCCGGCCGCCTTCACGGGCAGCTCGCCCGGTTGGCCGGCCACTGTGAGGGCATACGGGAGAGTGAGCATACACCGACCGACTTCGCTTATCAAAATCTCGGGCTGGATGAACTGGATGAGCTTCTGGATGAAGTAGCCGCCGGCTTGATTGAAGAGGAGTAATACCTGAATGGATACCGGATTAGCTACGATTCAAATGGGGCTTGTGATCATCTTCCTCTTGTCGGCGGTCATGAAGCTGAGGGATCTGTCCGCTTTCCTTCAGCTCGCAGCCGACTATGAAGTGCTGCCCCGGCGGCTGTCAGCCGTGTATGGCGTATTGACGCCTTTTCTCGAGATCGCAGGCGCCCTCATGCTGCTCTTTCCCGTCACCCGGATCGCGGGGGCCTCGCTGCTGCTCGCCCTGCTCGCCAGCTTCGGCGGCGCCGTACTCGCCGTGATCCTCAGCGGACGCGAGGTCTCCTGCGGATGCTACGGGAAATGGATGGAATCCAAAGCGGATGGCTTCACACTTGTGAAGATCGTGCTGCTGCTTCTGCTGCTTGTTACGCTGCTGCTGTTCCCGGAGGAAGCCATGCGCCTCAGCTGGCCCTCCATCACGCTGGGGCTGCTCCTCGCACTGGTGTTTTTCCTCCTGCAGATGATCTGGAATTATTATCAGGAGAACATGAAGCTTTTTTAGAGCGAAAGCATGAAACGGTTTTAACCAAATTCCCAACACGCTAGGGGGGTATCCCATGAATTCATTTTTGTTTTATTCCGTGATCGCTTTATGGCTGCTGCAGATTCCCATCATTTTCTTCCTCGTCGTCATGATCCGCTCGCTGAATGTGGTCTATATGCAGGCCATGTCGAACGCCGGCATTCGTGAAGGCGGAGAGCTGCCGGCATTCGAGGCCAAGTCGATGACTTCCGGCCGCACCCTCACCAAGGAGAGCCTATCCGGCAAGCCTACGCTGATCGGCTTCGTGGCGCCAGGCTGCAAACGCTGCAAGGCGATGCTGCCGCACTGGAATGCCGCCTACGCGAAGTACCACGACCAGGTTAATTTTGTCCTGATCGGCTACGGCAGCGCGGCGAAGTTCGAAGCGATGCTCCGAACCCATCCGGTCCAAGGGGAGCTGCTTCCAGGCAAAGAGCTGTTCGAGCTCATGCGTTCCAAGCTCGCGGCCTTCGCTTACTACGCGGACGCGGATGGCCGGGTACGCCGCAAGGGACTCTGCGAGAATATGGAGGATCTGCGGGGGCTGCTCGACGCCGATGCGCTTGACGTCAGCCATGCCGAGCCCAAGCCGCAGTACCCGGGCTCCGTCGCCGTGACGTCCGCGGGATAATCTATCCCATTTGGGATATGGAGCCCATCGCGCTCTTTCGCTATGCTTGGAATGAAAATGTGGAATGCTGCGAATAAGCAGCGATCGAACCTCCGGGAGGCTAACTTCGGTATGCAGGATGTGATCATCATTGGTTCAGGCCTGGGAGGGCTTGTGACCGGCGCTTACTTGTCCATGGAAGGCAGCAATAACGTAACCGTATTGGAGAGGCACTACGTCCACGGGGGGTTCGCCACCTCCTTCCGCCGCAGGCCCTGGGAGTTCGATGTCTCCCTGCACTGTTTGAGCGGACTTGCCGAAGGGGGCAGGGTGGGGCAAATCTTCAAAGAACTGGGCCTGTTCGAGAGGGTGGAGTTCCACCGGGCCGAGAACCTGTACCGCGCGGTATTCCCGGAGCATGATCTCTCCGTGTCCGGCGATCTGCCCGCTTACCGGGATACCCTGCACCGCTTGTTCCCGCAGGAGAGCGAGGCCATCGACGGCTTCTTCCGCACCTGCGCCGACATACGGGAAGAGATGATTCACTACCATTCCCGCAAACCTTCAACCATCATCGCTTACAAGGATTGCTCCCTGCAGGAGATGATGGAACGCTTCACCGCATCGAAGGAGCTGCAGAGCATGCTGGCCCAGTTCTGGGTCTACTTCGGACTTCAGCCGTCCGAGCTGTCCGCGGTCTACTTCGCGTACGCCTGGACCGATTACCATCACTTCGGCGGCTACTACCCGCAGGGGCGGTCCCAGCGGATCTCCGATGCGCTGAAGAGCATCATCGAGGAGAACGGCGGCCGGGTCATCACCCGGGAGGAAGTCGAAGAGATCTCGGTCGGGGGAGGCCGGGTGGACGGCGTGCGGACGAAGCGGGGGAATCACTATCCGGCGGATCTCGTGATCTCCAATATTCACCCGGGCCAGACCCTCTCGCGGATCTCCGACCCGGGCACCGTGCCCGCTGCCTACCGGGACAAGGTCCGCAGGCTCCAGCCCAGCTATTCGTGCCTTCAGGCTTACCTCATCATGCGGGGGAGTCTGCGCGAAGAATACGGCGAGACGCACCACGAGATTTTCCTCAATCCGTCCTACGACCTCAATACGATCGGGGAAACGATCCGGGCGGAACAGTACGAAGCGATGCCTCTATGCATCACGGCATACGAGAATATCGCTCCCGGCTATCAGCCGCAGCCCGTGACGACCTTGACCGTGATGCAGCTGTGCGGGGCAGAGGGCTGGACCGGGCTGGACGATGCAGCCTATAAAGCGAAGAAAGAACAGTTTCTCGCCCTGTATCTGGAGCGGCTGGAATCGCTGTATCCGGGCATCAGCGGCCGGATGGAGCATATGGAGCTGGCCACGCCGCGGACGGTGGTCCGGTATACGAATCATCCGCAGGGGGCCATCTACGGAGCAGCCCCTACGGTAGAGCAGGCGCTCACCAAGGGATTGTCGCAGACCACGCCGATCGAAGGACTGTATCTGGTCGGCGCCTGGAGCCGTCCGGGAGCGGGCTACAGCGGCGTGGTCTCGGGCGGACATAATCTGGCCAAGCAGCTGATGGGCGTGCGGGTCTAAGGGAGACATAATCGTGCATACGGACCGATGTTATTTGGTTACCGGGGGAACCCGGGGAATCGGCAGAGCGGTGACGGAGGAGCTCCTGCGCTCCGGGGCCCGGGTCGCCTTCACCTACCGCAGCAGCAGTGAGGCCGCAGAGGAGCTCAAGGCCCGGTACGGGGACCAGGTGCTGGCTATCCAAGCGGATGCGGAAGACCTGCAGCAGGCTCGCGATGCGGTGACTCACGTCAGGGAAGCCTTCGGCGCGCTGGACGGCCTGGTCATCAATGCGGGGATCACCCGGGACAAGCCCCTGTTCCTGATGCAGGAAGAGGAATGGGACGAAGTCCTGCGTATCAATCTCAAGGGTACATACAATTACGCCCGTGCGGCCATCTACGATTTTGTGAAGCAAAAAGCCGGCCGGATCGTCTGCATGACGTCGGTGAGCGGCCTGTCGGGCAGCGCCGGGCAGACCAACTATTCCGCCGCCAAGGCGGGGCAGATCGGCTTCGTCCGCTCCCTGTCCAAGGAAACCGCCCGGTACGGGATCACGGTCAATGCCGTGGCCCCCGGCTATATCGAGACGGACATGTGGGAGGCTATGAAAGAGGAAGCAAGGAATCAGGCACTCTCGTCCATTCCTATGGGAAAAGCGGGGAGGGCGGAGGACGTGGCCCATGCCGTCAGCTTCCTCCTGTCCCCGCGTGCCGGCTATGTGACCGGCACGGTCCTGGTCGTGGACGGAGGGCTCAGCTCTTAGAAGACCCGCCCGCAGCGGAAGTCATTAACCAAATGGAGGAATGCAGCGTGACACACGAAGAAGTAAAGAGCCAGCTTAGGGAAATCATCGCGGACCTGGTAGAGATCAACGAGTTTGCGGACAGCGACGACTTTAACCGGGACCTCGGCATCGATTCCATGATGACCATCGAGATTATTGCGCAGATCGAGCGTAAGATGAACATCGTCATTCCAGAATCCGCCCTGCCCGAATTCGTAGATCTCGAACGCACGGCGAACCGGATCTATGAACTGCTTGCGGATCAGAGCGGCGCCCCGGCAGCTTCGGCTTCCATCATAGCGTGAGCGGTACGTCCATGAAACGGCGGATTGCCGTCACCGGTCTCGGCGTGCTGTCCCCCGCAGGCTCGGGGAAAGTGAAGTTCTGGCAAGCGATCACCCGGGGCGAACAAGGCATCGGCGAGATCCAGGCCTTCGACACCTCGGTGTTCACGGTCAGCCGGGGCGGTGAGGTGACAGATCTGGACCCGGCTGCTCTGCTGCAAGTCATTGACCCGTCCGGCATCTCCCGGACCTCCCGGCTCGCTGCGGCGGCCGCTAGAATGGCCGCTGACGATGCCCGGCTCGAGGACGCCGGTTACCCGGCGGAACGGCTCGGCGTCTGCATCGGTACGACCATGGGCAACCACACCATCCTTGAACAGCAGCATGACGAGGAGCTCAGCGGCGTCATGCCGGATGAGCGGCTCGGCGCCCATTATCCGTACTCCTGCATCTCGTCGGCGGTGTCCGAGGAACTCGGCTGCGAAGGCCCCAGCTTCCTGATTCCTACCGCATGCGCGGCAGGCAACTATGCCATTGCATGGGGCAAGGAGCTTATCGAAGACGGTATCCTGGATGCGGCGATCGTCGGCGGCTCCGACGCGCTCTCGCGAACCTGCTTCGCCATGTTCCACCGGCTTGGGGCCATTGCGCCTGAGCGCTGTCGGCCCTTCGATCTGGACCGCGAAGGGATGATGGTCAGCGAAGGGGCGGCCGCGCTGATCCTGGAAGACCTGGATCGGGCGAGGGAGAGGGGCGCCGTCATCTATGCGGAGCTGCTCGGGTACGGTCTGTCCTGCGACGCCAGCCATGCAACGGCCCCTCATCCGGAAGGGCTCGGCGCCATGCTGGCCATGAACCGGGCGATGGAGGATGCGGGAGTGGAGCCCGCCGACATCTCTTATATCTCCGCCCACGGCACGGGAACCCGCGCCAACGACTCCACCGAGTCGGCCGCTGTCAGGCGGACCTTCGGCCCCCTGGCGGAGACCCTCCCAGTAAGCTCGATCAAATCGATGCTCGGCCATACGATGGGAGCCGCCAGCGCCATCGAGGCGGTCGCCTGCGCACTGGCCGTCCATCACGGCGTGATCCCGCCAACGATGAATGTGGAGACGCCCGACCCGGACTGCGTGCCGAATACGGTCGCCGGCTCGGCGCAGAGCATGCCGGTATCCGTGGCTATGAGCAATGCCTTCGCCTTCGGAGGCAATATCTCGACGATCCTGCTGGGAGGTGCTTCCGAATGAACAAAGAGACAGACGATGTGGTGATCACGGGAATGGGTACCGTATCTTCCTTCGGCTTGAACAGCGATGCGTTATGGGACGCGATCCAAAACGGCCGCTACAATCCCGGTGATGAAGACGCCGAGAGCGGTCACCGCACGATCCGCGTGCGCCCGGAAGACTTGGTGCCGGTGCTCGGCACCAAGGGGCTGCGGTTCGTCCATCGGGCCTCCCGCTTCCTGCTCGCCGCAGCAGCGGCGGCTGTAGAGGAGGCGGGACTGCCGTCCGGCGGGGTGGATCCCGACCGGTTCGGCATCGTGGTCGGAAGCAACTATGCGAACCTGCATACCGCCGATCTGTACGACCGGACGCTGCTGACGGAAGGTCCCCGCGCGGTATCCGCTATGGAAGCGCCGAATCTGCTCGTCAATGCACCGGCCGCCCTGCTGGCGATCCGGCTGCAGGCGAGGGCCTGCAACACGACGATCTCGACCGGAGCCTGCGCGGGGCTCGATGCCCTTGGCTATGCAATGACCCTCCTGCGCAGAGGCAAAGCGGATTGTATCCTCGTCGGCGGCACGGAGGAACTCAGCCGGCAGCTGCTCGGGATCTATACGATGGCCGGAGCGCTGCCTGCCGTTCCCTCCGAAGAAACCGGCAGGCCTTTCGACGCCTTCAGCCGGGGGATCACCCCCGGCGAAGGAGCCGTCGCCGTCATGCTGGAGCGGCGTTCCTTCGCGGAGGGGCGCGGAGCCCGGATCCAGGCGCAGCTGGCTTCCTGGACCTCCGGCTGTGCCGCGGGCCGGACGGCAGCTAAGCGGGAGCATAGCTTGACGCGGGTGGTCGGCGAAGCGCTGGGCAAGGCCGAGGCGGACCTGCGCGAGGTGGGACTCGTGGTCTCCGGCGCCGGCGGGCTGGCTGCACTGGACGGGCCGGAAGCCGAGGCGCTGCATTCCCTCTTCGGCGGCATGCAGACGCCGGTCTGCGCTGTCAAAGGGGTCACCGGCGAGACCGGCGGTGCAGGCGGCTTGTTCCAGCTCTTCGCGGCTGTGCGGTCGCAGGTCTCCGGGATCGTCCCAGCTACAGCCGGTGCCCGGGTGACGGTCCCGGCTCTGCCGCCGATGGGCCTCTCGGTACAGCCGGCGCGGAGGGAGAGCGGCGGCCGGCGGCCGGCTGTGCTGACCGCGCAGGATCTCTCCGGCACCGTCAGCGCGGTGGTGATCCGCTAGCCGGCTGTACCGAACGGAAGGGAATGAAGTATAAGCCATGGCTGTGCGGGAGGACAAAAAGGAACGGATTATCGAAAGCGCGGTAGCCATTTTTGCAGAAAACGGGTACTACAAGACGACGACCGGCCAAATCGCCAAAGCGGCCGGCGTCACGCAGCCGTATGTATTCCATTTTTTTGCGAACAAGGAAGAACTGTTCAAAGCGGTCATCGGCAGGGCCTGCTCCCGAATCAAAGAAGCCTTCGCCGGGGTGGATGAAACGCCGGAGCGGCTGAAGCATGCGATGGGCTGCGTATTCAACCGGATAATGGAGGCCCACCGCAGCGAAATCTTGCTAGCGATGCAGGCTCATGCCGTAGCGGAGCCAAAGATCCGGGAGCATGTCAGAAGGCAATACCGGATGATCCACGATACGGTGGCCGCGAAGTTTGAGGAAGCGGGCGTCGAGCGGGCGCAGGCGGAGGCCAGCCGATTCGTCGGTGTCGGCTTTGTGATTGCGATCTCTGATGTCATGGAGATGCCGGAGCTGGGTGCCTTCCATGATTCCCATGAGGAAGAGGAAGCCTGCGGCAAGGTGAACACAGTAGGTGGCTGAAGGAATGCGGTCCGCGAATAGATTATGGATTCGTAAGGAAGAGTGGCCCGGCTGAGGGCTGCTCTTTTTATTTACATATTTAATTTTATGTAAACATTGATCGAATCCAATAGGGGCCCAAAATATAAATGCATGATTTGGGAGCTGATCGGGAGAATAACTGTACAGTCCCCCCAAATGAAGTTAAAGGAAGATTCATTAGCGCGGAAGGCGCGACGACGGCCCCTCACTGGCGGATACGCTACGGTTCCGTCGACAACCATACGTCTCTAGTGCCAAGAGAAGAATTCTTCATTACCACTAAAGTTCGGATTTCCAACGCTGGTTATAATAAAGCAAAATCATCCATTCAGGAATCCATGAACAAACTCCAGATCGACTATATCGACATGGTCCTGATCCATCAACCATTTCATGATTACTATGGAACGTACCGTGCGATGGAGGAACTTTATAAAGAAGGTAAAATCAGGGCGATCGGGATTAGCAACTTCTATCCGGATAGATATGTCGATCTGGTGGAATTCAGCCTGATTGGCGGTAGCATGGGCGTATTGAGCGCGTAAGATACTAAAAAACAATTCTTTACCGATCGTTCTCAATATGTTATATTGAACTCGGGAGGGAGCCCAATGGCGAGAAGCAAGGAGTTTGATGAGAATGCGGTCTTGGATAAAGCGATGCGGCTCTTTTGGGAACAGGGTTACGAGAAGACATCCATGACCGATTTGGTTGAGCATATGGGTATCCATCGAAGAAGCTTGTATGACACTTTTGGCGACAAGCACAATCTGTTTCTGAAAGCGATGGATCGTTTTGACGACAAAATCAGTGCCGCGCTTGCAGGAGGCGTTAAACGCTCCAAAACGGCAGCGGAAGCGCTTCAGTTTATTTTTGGATTCATGATTGCCGGAGAAGAGGACTCTCCTGCCGGCTGCTTAATGGTGAATTCGGCCGTGGAATTGGCCATGCGCGATGACGAGGTTAACACGAAG
Organism: Paenibacillus caseinilyticus; assembly: GCF_027533645.1. Lineage (GTDB taxonomy): Bacteria > Bacillota > Bacilli > Paenibacillales > NBRC-103111 > Paenibacillus_G > Paenibacillus_G caseinilyticus. The sequence goes on along the minus strand of NZ_JAQAGY010000004.1, from coordinate 69,773 downwards.
TCTACCAAATCGTTCAGGACAACAGAGCAGCTTCTCAAGGAAATTATTCTTTGGGGGCAGCGGGACGGTGATTTCACCTCGGAATATGATGCCGGGGAATTGGCGGAATATCTGCATAATGTATGGGTTGGCTTGAGGGTAATTGCAAAAACCTCGGCTGCCAAAGAAAAACTTCATCGTATAGCTAACATATCGATGAAATTATTAGAAACTTAATAGCATTAGAATGAAATGATAGTCAGTGCATGTATGCAGGAGTCATCCTTCTGCATAGGCTATTCTTTATAAGATAGCTGCTACTGCGCTTATTTTAGAATGATCGTTCTCAATAAGAATAAAGAAGATCACTGGCGCATGGAAAAGACACAGTAACAGAGTAGAAGAGCATTTTCATGCGATTTGTAGAATGATCGTTCTCAAATGATGAGACAAAAGATTACAACACACATTGAAACAAGGCTATTTACCCAAATTCCAACCCTAAAAGGAGCACATGAAAATGAATATTTCCGAGCAAACTGCATTGATTACCGGCGCAAACCGAGGCTTTGGCCGCCACCTGGCGCAAGAACTTCTGTCCAGAGGGGCTAAGGTTTATGGGGGGGCAAGAAATCCGGATTCCATTGATATTCCGGGTGTAATACCAGTACAGCTTGATATTACCAACCCTCAAGAGGTAGCCGCAGCTGCTATGGCCGCTAAGGATGTCACGCTTCTCATCAACAATGCAGGCTCGTCTACCGGCGCTTCCTTGCTTGACGGCGACCTCGATCAAATCCAATTGGAGTTGAATACGCACTTCTTTGGCACGCTTTCTATGATTCGCGCCTTCGCACCCATTCTTGCAAACCATGGCGGCGGGTCCATTTTGAATATTCTTTCTGTATTATCTTGGGTCAGCATCGGAAGCGCAGGCGCCTATACGGCGGCAAAGGCGGCAGAGTGGGCACTGACGAACGAGCTGCGCTTGCATCTGTATCCTCAAGGTGTGAGAGTAGCTGGCTTGCATGTGGGCTTCATGGATACGGACATGACCTCAGGCATTGAAGCTCCCAAGGTCAACCCGGCGGATATCGCCAAAATTGCTATTGATGGTCTAGAGTCCGACAGCTTAGAAATTGTTGCCGATGACTTGAGCCGCGAGGTCCAAAGAGCTCTGGCCGATGGTGTGACAGCGATATATCCACAGCTCTCCTAATACAAATGGATAAACTAACTAACGATATAGGTGGTTCCAAGATGAACAAAACGGTACTCATCACGGGTGAGCCCTGGCGGGATTGGCAAAGAGCTGGCGGATCGTTTTGCCAAAAACGGATAGGTTTTGGGTGCTGGTAGCTCGTAACGAAGACAAGCTCGCAGAGCTCGCGAAGGAATATCGGGAAAGCTGCCGCGTCCAAGTGACGGTCTTCGCCAAGGATCTAGCCTTGCCTGGTATGACCCGTGCCTTCAGATCCGCACAGGGCAAAGTGGAGAGATGAGCGAATGGAGGCAGCGGCCTCCTGAATTAGAGTGAGCTAACCATACACTGAAATGGCAGAGGATGACAAAGATGAGAGCCGCTCAAATGCATAATTATTCAAAAGAAGTGCAATTGGAATTGAATCATGTCAAGATACCAGAAATCAATACCCATGAGGTACTCGTTAAAGTGAAAGCGGCGGGAGTCAATCCGTTAGATATTCTTTTATTAAATGGCAGTATTCGAATGATTGCTGATTATGATCTCCCACTAACCTTAGGAAATGAATTATCTGGCGTGATTGAGGCTGTTGGCAAAGATGTTGTAAATTTCAAGGTAGGTGACCCCGTTTATACGAGGCTGCCGATGAATAGAATCGGGGCTTTTGCTGAATATGCAGCCGTCAATGAAGATGCCCTGTCCCTAATGCCTAAAAATCTATCCTTTATTGAAGCTGCCGCTGTCCCCCTCACTGCTTTGACTGCTTATCAAGCATTGCATGACGTACTCAACGTTCAGCCTAATACCAAGCTATTTATTCCTGGAGGAACAGGAGGCTTTGGTGCGATGGCCATCCCTATTGCCAAATCCATGGGTCTATATGTGATTACAAGCGGCAGTGAAAGAGGCAGATCCCGTACACTGTCCATTGGCGCTGATCGATTCATCAATTATAAAGAGGAAAACTATGCTGACCTACTATCTGATATAGACTATGTTATCGACACCTTAGGAACAAAAGAGATCAAGAATGAACTTGCTATTCTGAAACCTCAAGGGAAATTAGTATCATTGAAAGCCTTACCCAATTACCGGTTTGCTCATGACAATCATTTTCCCATGTGGAAAAAAATATTGTTTGGTATAGCAGGTGCCCGCTTAGATTGGCTAGCAGCTCGGCATAATAAAGAATATCGATTCTTATTCGTGCAGGCCAATGGCAGTCAATTACAAGAAATGACTACTCTTATTGAGAAAGAAAAGATTACGCCCTCTATCGATTCGATTTATCATTTTGATGACATGAACAAGGCATTACTAAAAGTTTCTACGGGCCGCTCACAAGGAAAAGTGGTTGTAACCTTATGAGGAGGCTGCCGATTGCCAGTCGGCGGGCCGCTTCAAGCGTGCCGGATACGCCAAACGTACAGTCCTATGGCCGCTCCCGCCGGATACAACGCCGGCCAGCCGAGGAGCGGATATAAGGCGAGCACGGCTGCCAGCGAGAGGACGGCGCAGCTTCGGCCCCAGCGGCTGTCCCGCAGCAGCCGCACGCAGGGCATGCAGCCGCCGATGTAGGCGGCGATGAAGGCCGCATTCGGCAGCGCAATCAGCTCCGCGAGCGAGACGGCTTCGCTGTACAGCGGGAGCAGGGCGCCCATGCGGCCCGCCGCGATAAAGATCAGCCCGCCGACCGGCGTGCCGTACTTGAGATGCAGGGCGCCGAACCACTTGGGCGCGACCCCTTCCTGGGCCAGAGCGTAGGCGGCACGCGAAGACGCGTTATGGGCCGCAAAGCAGATGAGCAAGTCGGTTGCGGCGACGGCCCAGCCTCCCTCGGCTTCGGAGGGCTCGCTGAAGCCGAGATCGCCTAGGGATTGAAGCGCCTGAGCAGGCCTGGGCGAAGGTATGGGAGACGGATTCTCCCACCGCCTGGTGCGCGAAGGCGGCCTCGCAGTTCTGAAGGACGGCAGGGCAGGGCCGCTGTGAAGGTATGTCATGGACCGGCCGAATCCCTCCCCAACAAAAAAGATTGTCTAAATAAACCACTCACGTGACTTACCGGTCTCTCCGATAAATTAGGTAAAGTAAATTACCTTTTTAAAGGAGTGTGTATTATGGGTGGACAGTCCCTGTTTTATAGAGTAAAGAACATGTCTCTGCGATTGAAACTGCCATTGCTGATCAGCGTCCTGGTGGTGGTTGTCCTGTCGGCAACCACGAGCGGAATGTATATGTTCTCATCCCAGCTTCTGTTCCGCAAGAGTATTGATGAAATCAACGCCAACTCGGACCGAATCGCGGAAGGGTTATGGACTGCACTGCAGCTGCAGGAGCAGGCCGCTTATTTGTTGTCATCCCACAACACGTTCCGTGAACTGCTCGAGCTCCGGGCGGCGGGAAGCTTGACGGATGCCGATTTTTTCTCCGCCAACAATTCGCTCTATACGCGGGCCAACGACACACTGGCGAAGAGCTTTAAGGGTTCCAAAGGGAGCAAGTCGTTTTTGGTGATCGATGCCAAGGGTACGATTGTGGCAGGAACAAACCAAGAGAATATTGGACAATCGCGTGCAGACCGCGAGTATTTCATTGAGGGGATGAAGGGCAGTTCGTTTATCAGTGATGCGATCATCTCCAAGAGTGACGGAAGCGTGCTGCTCGCTTTCTCGCAGCCGATCAAGAATCTGAGCGGGACCGTACTTGGCGTATACGTGACCACGGTAGATACCTCATTTTTTACAGATAAATTGGGGGATATTAAGATCAACGCCGAGGGACAGATCGAGATCACAAGCCGCGGCGGAATCATACTCTATAACAATATTGATCCATCCAGAGTGGGCCAAAGCTTGGGGGACTCGCCGGAGATCAAAGCGTTCTTGGCGGACCGCGCAATCGGAGAAATCAAAACAGTGTCTACCGACTTAGGGGGCGCTTACCTTCGTACAAACAAGATACCGAATTCGGATGTGTATATATCGGTGGTAGACAGCCACGAAGACATTGGGCGTCCGATCAAAGACTTTCTTATGAAAGTCCTCATGATGGCCGGCGGAGCGATTGTCCTTGCCGTTGGCTTCGGCCTGCTGCTGTCCCGTTACATCACCAGACCGATTATCCGCTTGTCTGCCCTGTTCAAGCAGCTCGCTTCGGGTGACCTGACGGTACGTTCCGATGACAAATATGACAGCGAGTTTAAGGTGCTGGCAGACAGCTTCAACCAGATGGTCGATCAGAACAAGTCGCTCATCAGCAGCATGAATCAATCGATTCTGGTTCTCAAGGACAATACCGATGAGCTTGATGCCTCTTCCAAAGCCACGGCCTCTTCGATTCATGAAACGACGACAACCACGGCGGAGATTGCCAAAGCGATGGAGTCCCAAGCGGATGACACGGAGAAGATCGTAGATAAATTCAATGGGTTTGGTGAAAAATTTGCTTCGATGAATATCAAAGCACAGCTTGTCAGTGAACGGGCTGAACAAATCGTAGATGTGTTCCATACCAGCAGCGAAGTGGTAGACAGCTTGAGCCAAATCAATGATAAGAATGAAGAAGAAGTGCAAAAAATCTCTAACATTACCCTTCAGCTTCAGGAGAGCTCGGACAACATCCGGAAGATCACCGGAGCGATCAGCGACATCGCCGCTCAAACCAATCTGCTTGCCTTGAATGCCTCCATCGAGGCTTCGAGAGCGGGGGAACACGGCCGTGGTTTTGCGGTTGTAGCCGATGAGATCCGTAAACTTGCGGAGCAGAGCTCGAAGCAGTCCAGCGAGATCAATGCCATTATTCAGCAGAACCTCGCTTATGTATCCGAGAACAATCAAAGCGTAGCCCAGATCAAAGAAATCTCCTTACTTCAAGATCAATATGTAGGAAAAACGAAGCAAGCGTTCCAGACAATCCTCGATAACATTACCGATATCACCGAGCAGATCAAAATCATGGTTAAGGACGTAGCCAGTCTGGAGCGGGATAAAGACCTCATGCAGGATTCGGCGCAAAGCCTCTCTGCGGCAGGAGAAGAAGTATCCGCCTCCGTCGAGGAAGTGACGGCCACCATGCATGAACAAACCGCTATGGTTCAGCAAGTCGCGGATATGGTCGAATCAATTGATGCGCTCACCAAACAGCTTGCAGGCGAAGTATCCAAGTTCAAGCTATAAAAACTCCCCAACCAATGCCGCGGCCAGCGGCTTGGTTGTTTTTTTTGTGTTCCCCCTGGCTCCAGAAGCCGCCGCTGCCCCGATCCTCCGTTCGCAGGCGATCCGCTCTCCATTTCTAACAAATATCCATGAATTCTTTCCAAAATTCTATTACATAACCAGACGGTATAAAGTAGAATACCCATGCAGTTCAAGAAATGCAGTTCAAAAATGGAGGGGTCAAGGGATGACAACCTATAGGATAGGAATAGACTTGGGTGGAACGAACATCAAATCTGCCGTCTTTGATTCCGAGTTCCAGCTGCTTCTCGAAAGGAGTGATCCTACAGAAGCCATTCGGGGGCCGGGTCATGTATTACATCTAATGAAAACCATCATCAAACAGATGCTGCGGGACTTAGCGATCGACCAGAACGCCGTGCTATGCATGGGAATGGGGATCCCGGGCCTGCTCGATCCCCAGGAAGGACGATCCATATTCTCCCCCAACTTTCCGCAATGGGAAGATATCCACGTTGTCCGCGAGATGCAGAGCGAATTCTCATTCCCGGTATGGATAGATAATGATGTCCGGGTCAATCTGTATGGGGAATGGCTGTTCGGAGCGGGAAGAGGTTATCGGAACATCGTTCTGCTCACGCTGGGTACGGGAGTAGGATCCGGGATTGTAGCGGATGGAAGGGTACTCTATGGACATACCTCATCCGCCGGGGAGCTCGGCCATATGAATATGTATAGGGAAGGAAGGCCATGCCGTTGCGGCAGCTCGGGTTGTCTTGGGCGGTATGTCTCCGCTACAGGAATGGTACAAAGCTTGAAGGAAGAACTCGAAGCAGGCCAACCCAGCATCATCAGCAGCTGGATTCAAGGGGAGTATCATAGACTCACTTCCCAACTGATTTCGGAAGCATACGATCAAGGAGACGCCTTAGCGATAGAAGTGATGCATGAGACAGGAAGGCTTCTAGGGTTCGGTCTCTCTAACGTGATCAACCTTCTGAATCCCGAACTTCTAATTATTGGCGGGGGGATGTCGGCAGCGGGGGACCGGTTGCTGCACTCTGTCCGTGACACCATAGGGAAGCATGCTTTGAAGCTCTCTTCCCAAGGATGTGCTGTGGTGCAAGCGTCATTAGGAAGCAGAGCGGGCATGGTGGGCGCCGCCGCTTATGCCCACATGAGAATCTCCCGCTAAGCTATGCCTCTGGATAGAAAAGTAGCCGGATGCCAAAACTGGAAGGGGAGGGACATGGGGAGTTCAGGAACAAGGGCAGAGCATCCGCCTCATGACGCCTGCCGGATCCTGGCCGGGCACTGCGCCATTTGACAGACCACCATGTAACCATTACAATAACTATTGTTATGATAAGTAACTAATCATAATTTTATAAGTAACATACATTTTCACCCATACACAAGGGTTGCATGTTCAGGAGGGTCTACATATGAGCACGAACGAAGCCAAACGCCAAGAGATTCTGGAGGCTTTTCAATTCAGGCACGCTACCAAGAGCTTCGACGCGGAGCGTAAAATATCCGATGAGGATTTTCAAGTCATTCTTGAAGCCGGCCGCCTGTCGCCGAGCTCGGTAGGCCTGGAGCCGTGGAAGTTCCTCGTGGTCCAGAATCCCGAGCTGCGCGGAAGGATGCGCGAGATCTCCTGGGGCGCCCAGGGACAGCTGCCTACGGCCAGTCACTTTGTCATCCTGCTCGCACGCAAAAACGGGCGCTACGATACGGATTACTTCTGGCATCAGATGACCGGGACGAAGCAAATTCCCGAGGAGACGGTGCGGACCATGATGTCCAGATACTCGAGCTTCCAGGGAGAAGACTTCAAGCTGTTCGAGAGCGAGCGCACGCTGTTCGACTGGGCATCGAAACAAACTTATATTGCGCTGGCCAACATGATGACAGCGGCCGCTCTGCTCGGGATTGATTCTTGTCCGATCGAAGGGTACAGCATGGAGCGAATGAACGAGCTGCTGGAGCAGGAGGGACTGCTCGAAGACGGGGCGTATGGAGTCAGCGTTATGGCTGCCTTCGGCTACCGCGAGAAAGATCCCCGTCCCAAAGCCAGAAGAACGGCGGAAGACGTCATCCAGTGGATCGAGTAAGCGACCCATTCTCGACAGCGCCGCCGATCTGCAAAAGCGCAGCTCGTCGATTTTGACATCATCGAAGCGCTTCCTACACCGCATCCTGTCCAATGACGGATGACATGAGTCTGCTCTCATAATAACGCCGCCCACAGGGCGGCTTATTTGTGTTATTAAACCAATTTTTGATGTATGGGGCGACATATTCATACATATTCTCCTTCATGGATCGGGTAACATGCCGTGTCCTTCCACTTGTGATGACAAAGGAGTGTATTCATGCTTAAGGAGAGGTACGGCAAAGCTATGAGGCTCATGCGGTGGGTGATGGTCTTCTTGATGATCGTACCGGCTGCGGCTTGGTTCCACACCGAACCGGCATCTGCTGCGGGCCGGCAGTCCGTTCGGATCCTCCACTACAATGTGCAGGGGATCACGGATTTATTTAATGGCGAGGAATACAATCTGACTCCCTATGAAAGAGGCCAGCAGATCGGGGATCGAATCTTGGCCGGCGACTATGACGTCGTCACGCTTAACGAAGTGTTCGACGGGGGAATGAAGGAAGGCATCACCGACAAACTAAAGCCGCACTATGATTACGCACTAACGGAACTCGGTGATACGAGCGTGCTGGACGGCGTACTCGGTAACAGCGGTTTGGCGGTCTTCTCCAAGTTGAAGCCGCTGCCCCGCAGCGACCTGGGTTCGATCGTCGCCAAACAAATTCAGGTGGAGAAGCCGTGTCCCGTCCCGAATGGAGGCTGCCCGCTCGAATACGAAATGGTGGACGTTTCAGTCCAAGAGTTGATCTGTGGAACGTACCATATCGTGGATTCCTACGGATTCGACAGCCATTGCAGCAACGGTTTCTTGCCTTACGACGATTTGTATCATGACGATTCGTACAGCAACAAGGGCGTCGGCTGGGTGCGGCTGGAGGATCCATCCGGCCTGCCGTTCAACGTATTCTTCTCGCATACCCAGGCCACCTATTCGATACCCGATACGGAGGCTGAGGCCGGCCGCGCCAGCAATTTTGCGCAGATCGCGGATATGATTCGCTTCGTCCTGCCCGGACAGAGCCTCAAGAATGAAGCGATCGTGCTGACCGGCGATCTCAATGTCATGGCCGGCAGCGCGGAATACGACGCTCTGATCGGTACAGCGAGCGAGCTGCATCAGCTCGGATTGGCAGATACGTGGGCGGTCCACAATTCCCCCAAAGGCCAAGATCCCGGATTCACGAGACGGCTTATGAATACCCATGTGCTGATCGACGAGGAGTTCAAATCCGACCAGCGGCTCGATTATATATTGGCCAACTATCCGCGCGGCTGTTTCCTTCATTCCACTGTCAAACGGGACTACAAGGATACGAAAGGGACGGATTTATCGGACCATTACGGCGTGGACATCGCCATCGGGACCAGCGCAGCCTATTGCTCGCCCAAAACAGCCAAAGTTGACCCTCCGGAAGGCGCGAATTCCATGCTGCTGTCCACAGCGGGCAATTACCAATGGATGTACTTCCCAGACCCGGGAACGTATACGTTCAAGGCGTGGGCGGGGATGCCGCCGGCCGCCTTCGAGCTTACCGCCTTCGCGGAGAATGAGATGTCCTTCCCTGTCAAACCGTGGGAAGGGAAGCCAGCTCTGAAATCGCGCGGAGAGTCGGTTGTATACACTGCGCCCGGCCCGTTCTTCCTGCGGATTCGCCCCGTCAAGGCGGACGGTACGCACGATAAGAGCTGGAGCGGACCGTATTCCGTCCAAGTTCATCAAGCCAAGGGAGCGACTTGGGAGGACGCGATCGTGCTTCACCCGGCACAGCCCCTGAACGCGGCGATGGCCAAGGACGACGGCATCAGCCCGCTGCAGAAAGAGGTATATTTCAATTTCAGGACAGAGCTGTCGGATGCCGGACAGCAGTCTTGGTCGACCTTCAAGCTGAAGCAGAAGGAGCTAACAGGCGGCCAATATGCCGATCCCGCGCCGAATAGCCCGCCGAAGTCGTTCGGATACGCGATACGTCAGTCGAAGAACGGTCCGGCCTTGTATGGAAGCGGTCCTTCGCAGGTATCGTCCAACACCTTCGACCAGACGTTCGGCAGCACGGCACAGACGCTGAACACAGGCGAATACAGGCTGATCGTAACCCGGACGCAGCCCGCCATGAATGAGGAGGCCCATTTCTCCCTCACCTACGAAACGAATTTGCGTCTCCTGGATGTGGTCGTACTTTACTGCATCGAGCAGGAGGACTGGACGGGGGATGATGACCCTTACTTGAACTTGATTATCGACGATACCGCAGCCAGCACGTTCCATTATCCGGATACGGACAGCGACCAAGGCCATAACAATCCATCGAGTGTAACCGGAGCTGCGCTCAAACCGCATGGGATCCGAATGATTGCGAAGTCCGAAATCAAGCTTCTGGAAGAGGATGACATCGATGACGACGATTGGATCGACTCCATAACGGTAACCGTCGGGCCAGGCGATAACGGCGCACTGCAGCAGGAGAAATTGCAAGGGGACGACGCGGATTATCGATTGAAATACACGGTGAGTCAACCCTATTAGAACCAAAGAACCGGCCAAGGAAGGGCAGCAGATCCTCCGCGCTTGGCGGTCTTACTATATCCGAAGGTCAATCCGGGTGAAATGTACCCTTAGGCTGTTCGGGTGGAAGAGCAGGCCCGGGCCGCACGCCTTATCGGAACCACACAGGTTGTAGATCCACTCCGATTATGGTAGACTGGATGTAATTTTGATGACGGGAGTGGAACGGATATATGTAGAACTTTTCTTGCTGCGAGATCTCGAATAGAACGTACCCAGCGAACGGCTGCGCTCGTTTTATTTCGTCTTCTGCAAGAAAGGCCTGCATTTCGTCTGCGCTCCCAATCCGGACACCTCCGCTCCCCGTAACGGGACTGGATTTTTTCCGTATGGATTCGAGCCGCGAGAAAGCTACCTTTCTTGCGGCTCTTTTGATTTCCATACGAAAGGATGACCGCTATGACCGCCATTCAAGTATCCAATCTCACGTTTGCCTATCCGGGCAGTTATGACCCTATTTTCGACAAGGTGAATTTTCAAATCGATACCGACTGGAAGCTTGGATTCACCGGGCGCAACGGGAGGGGCAAAACGACGTTCTTGAACCTGCTCCAGGGGAAGTACGAATACAGCGGCACAATCTCCGCTCCCGTCGAGTTTGATTATTTTCCGTTTCCCGTCGAGCATCCGGAGAATCTGACCGTCGATGTCGTCGAAGAGATGGTGCCAGGCTACGAGCTATGGAAGCTGGTGCGCGAGCTGAACCTGCTGAAGGTGTCGGAAGACGTACTGTACCGGCCCTTCGAATCGCTGTCCCAGGGAGAGCAGACGAAGGTGCTGCTAGCCGCTCTCTTCCTCCAGGACAACCGGTTTCTGCTCATCGACGAGCCGACCAACCATCTCGACCTGCATGCCCGCAAGCTTGTCGGCGATTACCTGAATACGAAGCGCGGCTTTATTCTTGTGTCTCACGACCGGGCATTCCTCGACCGCTGCGTCGATCATATCCTGTCGATCAACAAGACGAATATCGAGATCCAGAAGGGCAGCTTCTCCAGTTGGTGGACGAATAAAGCCCGCCAGGACTCGTTCGAGCTGGCAGAGAACGAAAAACTGCACAAAGACATTCAGCGCCTGTCCTCATCTGCCAAACGTACAAGCGGCTGGTCCGACGAGATCGAAAAATCGAAAAACGGAACCCGCAATTCCGGTTCCAAGCTTGACAAGGGATACGTCGGCCACAAAGCCGCCAAAATGATGAAGCGCGCGAAATCCATCGAACATCGGCAGCACGCCGCGGTAGAAGAGAAGTCGAAGCTGCTGAAAAATATCGAGCAGGCCGAAAGCCTGGCGATCTCCCAGCTGGCGTATCCCAAATCCGAGCTGGCCGCACTCGACGACATTACGATTTATTACGGGGACAAACCGGTATGTGCGAACGTCCGCCTCACGCTCGAGCGGGGAGACCGGATTGCCATCTCCGGCCCGAACGGTTCGGGCAAGTCCAGCCTGCTCCGCCTGCTGTGCGGAGAGACGCTGCGTTATACAGGCACGCTTCGGCGGGAGCCGCAGCTTCGTATTTCCCACGTTTCTCAGGATACTTCTCATCTGCGCGGATCGCTTGCCGAGTATGCAGCAGAACACGGAGTCGATGAAAGTTTGTTTAAAGCTATTTTGCGCAAGCTCGACTTCTCCCGCGCCCAGTTCGAGAAGGACATGGCGGCCTTCAGCGGCGGACAGAAGAAAAAGGTGCTGATCGCGCGAAGCCTGTGCGAGGAGGCGCACCTGCATATATGGGACGAACCGCTCAACTTCGTCGATGTCATCTCCCGCATGCAGATCGAAGAGCTGCTGATGGAGTATGCCCCGACCATCGTGTTCGTCGAGCATGACCAGGAATTCCGCGACAGGGTCGCCACCAAAACGGTGGTGCTCGGCTGACCGGGAGGGCGGCAGCGTTGAGTAAAGCAGTTCCCATTTGGTGCCTATCGAACCAAATGGGAACGACCATACAAAAAAGTGCGTACTTTTCAACAAAGAGAGGGGTTGTTAATCTAGAAACAATAGGAGGTGGCGCAGTATGACAAACTACCGTTTATCTGTTGGGGAATACAGCCTGGTCTGGGGAACTCCTGTTAAGCTGGATACCTTGCACGCATCGGGAAGTTCCTTGATCCGTCAGCCCGGTGGGATATGGGACTGGGAACTGCCTGAGGGCGTGTACCTGGCGCGCGAGGTTGTTCGGGAGCTGGCGGTGCTGCTCGACGCGGTGGTCGATCACTTCGGCGGTGCGTACGGTTACGAACCGTTACTGGACAATGTGAAACAGAGTCTGGCCCTCTCGGGGAGAGAGTCCGTACTGCAGCTGGGCTCCTTGACCCTGGCCGACCCGACGAGAATCCAGCTTGCCGAACAGGCCCGAAGGATCGGGGACACGTTGTCCCAGTGGGCGAGGGAGCAGGCGGCCGAAGGTCCGCGATACGATAAGGAAGTTCTGGGTGCCCTTCGCTTCCGAAGCCGGTGCGATAACCATTTGTGGACTCCTCTGGTTACGGAGATGCTGACCGGTCCCCACGGGGGACCTGCCGTGATGCAGCTCTTCAACGAATACCTGCATCAGCTCGTTCTTTTGAGAGACGTTCTGCTGCCATACGCGAATTGGGAGGAGGTTCCTCTTGTGATCAAGCGCCGGGACAAGGGGAAGGGGCTTCGATTCACGGAGCAGGCACGGACCGCATTTCTTGCGGAAGTGTTGATGGGCAGGCCATCGCATCAATCCCTCGTCCGGTATGCACAGAGCGGCCTGGCTCCGGAGCTGTCATCGGCAGGGTACGGCTTTCAGTACCGATACGGCACCATCCTGCCGGCCAGCCTGGGTACCTATCCCGCTGCGGCCCAGAGTTCCCTGCTCCGCTGGTATCCGGTCCGGACGGTGCCGCACAGCGAAGACAGAGGATCTATCTCGGTGGTATTCGATTACGCCTCCCCCGACTACTACTCCGTTCCGCGCAGTCAAGTGGATGCTGGAGTTTCCTCCAACGCCTTGTCGAATGGTCAGGAACTGCACAGTCTGCGAGAAGCCCGGCTGGAGATCATCCCGGTGGAAGGAGATTCGGAACGGGTGCAGCTTCAATACCGGTTACAGATCGGCTCGACAGAATATGGAGTGGACCTCGGTCAGATCCTTCGGGGGCAGCGCTACATGTATCCCGCCCGATCCCATCAGCTGACAGGGGAGACGGCACACCATACTGCGGCGAATATACTAAGCCTGCCCGGGCTGGCAAGCGCCGACGCCGGGACCCATCATATATCCGCCGCGGGCCATCCGCTTGTCGTATGGGCCCTGCTCGGAAAGCTGTATCCGGAGAATGTGTTCGTGCTGGATGGAGCAAGCGGAGAGCAGCCTGAGGGGGCAGGGAGTCCGGGCAAAGGCTTCGGGGCAAAGTTCTGGATCACATAACTGAAGGGCAGCGGTTCGCATCATGGATAACGCCATTAGGCGTGCTGATCTTCCGTCCGAGGGGCATCGGAAGGAAAGCTCTTCACATAATCCTCTCCGTATTCGCAGAGCATTCTGAGCATGGGGGTCAGACGGGATCCGAACTCCGTCAGGTAATATTCTACCTTCGGCGGCGCTACCGGATAGACCTTGCGTATAATCAGGCCGTCATTCTCCAGATCCCGCAGCTGTGCGGTCAGCATCTTCTGGGTCGTGCCGGGCATCAGCTTCTGCAGCTCGCTGAAGCGAAAGGTATTCTCTGCAAGATAGCTGAGGATTAAGATCTTCCATTTGCCGCTGATCAGTTCCAAGGTAATCTCGGATGCGCACCGGTATTGGGTATTTCTGAAGGCAAACATCGCAAATCCAACCTCCTCGGCCTGTAATTCCATTCAAGTTCATTGGATTAGTACGAATTATAACAAACGCCATAAGACCCTTCAAGGTTGGTTTGCATTACAGCTGACTGACAACCGCCAGAACGACCCAGAGAGAGAGGCTCCCGGGTTGTTCCGGCGTTTTTTTGGTGCGTGGACACGTCTTTACTGATTCCTCGTGAACTTGCTCCGGAATGCGGAGGGAGACAGCCCCTCCTTCCTGCTGAAGCAGGTGGAGTAATGGGAGAGATGACGGAACCCCACTTCCTCCGCAATGCGGGCGACCGGCCACGCGGTTTGAACGAGCAGGCGCTTGGACTGCTCGATGCGGAACTGCAGCAGGAAGGCCATTGGCGTAACCCCGTAGATTTTGAGCATGCACTTAGCCAAATAATTGGAATGATAGTTCAGCTCCTTCTGAAGCAGCGTATTGGTGATCTCACGGCTGTAGTTCTGCCGGATATAGACTTCAATCTTCTCCGCCAGGTGGATCGCCGCCGTGTCCGACGGGGAGGCAAGATCCCGGTCGAGATGCTGCAGGAACAGCTGGAAGTACGCCTGCCGCTTCCAGTTGCGCATGGCCTGCGGCTCGTGCTCCTGCTCGAAGAACAAGGACAGAACCTCTCTGGCTTTGCCCGAGAGGTTTAGGGTCTTGGGGATGAAGATCGAGCTCACTTCGGCGTGGTTCAGATACGCCTTCATCCGGTGGCTGGCGGTCAACTCGGCCTGCTGGTCCAGGCATTCGTTCAGATCTCTGCATTCCTGCCAGCTGCCGAAGGTCTGGAAGTGGATCCAGATGATCTCCGTGTCCAGCCGGCAGGGGGAAGGGCTGTAGTGGTGGCCGTCCGGCCGCAGAATGAGGCCGTCACCTTCCCCGAGCAGCCACTCGCGGCCGTTCTCCGCGATCGGCAGGCTGCCCTTGACCACCACGATCAGATCGAATACCCCGATCCCGCTCCGGTCGATATGATAATCCCCGGACCGGTAGGAGGCATACCCGCAATCCACGAAGTAGGGGATCGGCGGCGACATGAAATGCAGAATTTCGGAATTCATCAGTTCACCCTCCAGGAGGTTGTAAATATGAAAATTGTGGTTGGTTTACCCCGTTTGTTTTTCATATTACATGAATTACCATAATAGAGGAAGCGCTTACTTACAGGATGTAAATCTATAACGGCAGTGCGGGTCAGCATCCACATTCAAGGGGGATTCGGTATGAAACAAAACGTATGGAGTACGGCGGCAGTGAGTCTGGCGGTAGCGGTGGGGATCAGCGGCTGCTCGGCGGAAGCTCCTGCCGCCCATCCTGCGCACGACCAGGGAACGCCGAAGGCAGGCTCGTCTGCCGGAGAGAAGGTGGTCTTCTGGACGTTCGTAGAGGCGCACAAGAAATTCGTAGAGAGCATGGCGGCTTCCTGGAACCAGAGCCATCCGGACAACAAGATCGAGCTGCAGGCTGCCACCATTCCCTACGATGACATGCACACGAAGCTGCTGGTTGCGCTGCAATCCGGGGTAGGCGCACCGGATCTGGTAGACATCGAGCAGAGCAAGTTCCCGAACTTCATGAAGGGTACACCGCAGCTCGTATCCCTCAATGATATCGTGGAGCCGGAGCTGAAGAACATCGTTCCGTCCAGAGTGGAGATCTACAGCAAGGACCGCACCTACTACGGCATTGACTATCATGTAGGGGCAACCGTGATGTATTACAACAAAGAGCTGCTGGACCAGGCGGGGATCAACCCCGACAGCATCCGGACGTGGAATGACTTTGCGGCGGCGGGGAGGGTTATGCTCGAGAAGACCGGGAAGCCGATGATTACCTTCGAAGGCAACGGGAACTGGTCGTGGTGGCCGGCCATCAGCCAGCAGGGCTCGGACCAGGTGGATGCGAGCGGGAATGCCACCGTGGATACGCCGGTGAACGTGAAGACCATGCAGTTCTTCCAGCAGATGGTCAAGGACAAGGTGGCTGCTGTGGCACCGGGAGCGGGACACGACACGGAAGAATATTTCGGCTACATGGACTCGGGCCGTGCGGCTTCGGTATTCATGCCGTTCTGGTTCATGACGCGGTTCACCGACCAGATGCCGGGCCTGAAGGGGAAGATCGTCATCCGTCCGATGCCCGCATGGACGGAAGGGGGGAACCGCTCGGCAGGCATGGGCGGCACGGCGACCTCTATTACCTCGCAGGCCAAGAATCCGAAGCTCATCAAAGACTTTCTGGCTTACGCTAAGCTGACCAAGGAAGGCAATATCCAGATCTGGAGGCAGCTGGGATTTGATCCGATCCGGACCGATGTCTGGACAGACCCCGCCATGAAGGAATCCAACAAATTCACGGATTATTTCGGAACGGATATCTTTGATACGCTGCTGAGTGTCAAGGATCAGATTGCGCCGGTGCACATCCGGGAGAAATCGCCTGTCGTCTTCGACGCCATCCGCAATAAAGCCATACCTGACATTTTCATCAATATGAAGGACCCGGCCGTCGTGCTGAAGGAAGTCCAGGCTGGTCTGCAATAAGAGGTATCGCAGGATAAGGCCGGCTGGCATGGAGTGCCGCTGGCTTCAAGTGGAGGAATCAAAGCTATGCGATTAAAACTAGCAAAAGTGCCGGCCGAGGCCAAAAAAATGCAGCTCCGCCTCGGCCGATCCCAAGATATCGTCCCTTATCTGTTCGTCCTTCCGTTTCTGCTTTCCTTCTCGATCTTCTTCGCCTATCCGCTGCTGAGTGCGGGGCTTATGAGCTTCCAGCACATCGTACCGGGGGAGACGCAGTTCGTCGGTCTCGACAATTACAGGAGACTGTGGAACGGCGACTTCCAGGATGCCCTCGCCAACAGCACGAAGTATACCTTCTGGACGCTGCTGCTCCTCATCCCTGTGCCCATGATCCTGGCCGTGCTGCTGAATTCGAAGCGGCTGGCGGCGAGGAATGCGTTCCGCTCCGCCACCTTCATCCCCGCGCTGACTTCGGTGGTGGTGGCTGGGGTGATCTTCCGCCTGATCTTCGGGGAGCTGGACGGGGCCCTGATGAACACTGTGCTTCACTTCTTCGGTCTCCCCAGCCAGCGGTGGCTGTACAGTTCCCATCTCTCCATGTTCGCTCTCTTGGTGCTTGCCGGCTGGCGCTGGACCGGGATCAATATGCTGTATTTCCTGTCTGCCCTGCAGAGCATTCCTGCCGAGATGTATGAGGCGGCGGATATCGACGGTGCCGGCCGATGGAGGAAGCTGTTCAGTATCACGGTGCCGCTGCTGAAGCCGGTGACGATCTATGTGCTCACCATCTCCATCTACGGCGGGTACTCGATGTTCACGGAGTCCTATATGCTCTGGGCGGGGAAGCCCTCGCCCCAGAACATCGGGCTGACGATCGTCGGTTACATCTACCAGCAGGGATTCCAATACTTCGACCTGGGCTTCGGCGCGGCTATCGGGGTCGTCCTGCTGGGCATTACACTTGGGGTCAGCCTGCTGCAGCTTTCCTTGACAGGCATGTTCGGAAAGGAGGAGTAGCCCTGTGCAAGCGAAAGAGAAGGTGCCCTTTACTCTGTCTTCGCTGCTGCTGCTGATGTTGTTTGCGGCGGTCGCCGTATTCATGCTGTTCCCGTTATATGCGCTCTTCCTGGCTTCGTTCAAGCCTGCGGCCGAGCTGTTCCGGTACGGCCTGAATGTCCGCCTGGACGTGCAGCTCATGAACCTGGACAGCTACTGGAATCTGCTCTCGGGGAAGGGGGAGGCGGTCCATTACTTCGACTGGTACAAGAACAGCCTGGTCATCACCGTCCTGTACACGCTGCTCAGCCTGTTCTTCTCCTCCATGGTGGGCTATGGCCTCGGCATGTACCGGTTCCGCGGACGCGGCTTCATCTTCACCCTGGTGCTGATCGTCATGATGATCCCGGTGGAGATCATTCTGCTGCCGCTCTACAAGCTGATGATCACGCTGAAGCTGATCAACACGATCTGGGGCGTCATTCTCCCGTTCATGGTCGCGCCGCTGCCGATCTTCTTCTTCCGCCAATTCGCCACCGGCCTGCCCCGTGACTTCATGGACGCCGGCCGGATCGACGGCTGCTCGGAGTTCGGCATCTACTTCAGGATCATGGTTCCCCTGATGGCCCCGGCCTTCGGCGCCATTACGATTCTCCAGGCGATGAACTCCTGGAACCAGTTCCTGTGGCCGCTGATTGTGCTGAGGACGACGGAGCAGTTCACACTACCTATCGGTCTGGCCTCCTTCGTGTCCCCGCTCGGCGGCAACTATGAAGCCCTGATCGCAGGCTCCGTGCTGGCCATCCTCCCGATCCTGATCCTCTTCCTGTTCTTCCAGCGCTTCTTCATCGCGGGACTGACCGTAGGCGGGGTCAAGGGGTAGCAGGGGGGCACATCGTACAAGAAGCAGCACATAAGAAACAGCACATAAGAAACAGCACATAAGAAACAGCACAAAAGAAGCATCACATAAGAACGGATATTGAGAGGAGACCCCCCCTATATGATCTCGAACAAAAGCACCGCTCCCGCCAATCGGAGCATTCAGGATCCCTTCTGGTCGCACTATATCCGGCTTGTGCGGGAAGTGATGGTTCCCTACCAGTGGGAGGCACTCAATGACCGGGTCGAAGGCGCAGCGCCCAGCCACGCGGTCCGCAACTTCAAGATCGCCGCCGGCGAAGAAGAGGGCAGCTTCTATGGCATGGTATTCCAGGACAGCGACGCAGCCAAATGGCTCGAATCCGCCGCTTACCTGCTGGAGACCCACAGAGATCCGGCCTTGGAGGAAACGGCCGACAGCTTGATCGAGTTGATCGTGAAGTCCCAGCGGGAGGACGGCTATATCAATACTTACTTCACGCTGAAGGAGCCCGGGCGCGAGTGGACGAATCTTGCGGAGTGCCATGAGCTCTACTGTGCCGGCCACCTGATCGAGGCGGGGACAGCCTATTACCGGGCCACGGGGAAACCCAGGCTGCTAGAGGCCGTATGCCGCTTCGCCGATTACATGGATTCCATCTTCGGGCGCGAAGCGGGCAAGCTGCGGGGCTATGACGGCCATCAGGAGATTGAGCTGGCATTATACAAGCTGTATCAAACGACCGGGAAGGAGAAGTATCTGCAGCTCTGCCGCTATTTCTTGGAAGAACGCGGGCGGAAGCCTCATTATTTTGAGCAGGAATGGGAGAATCGCGGGCGTACAGTTCATTTCCCTCAGCTCTCCATTGCTCATGATCACCCCTACAGCCAGTCGCACCTGCCCGTCAAGGAGCAGACCTCTGCAGAAGGGCACGCCGTCCGGCTCGTCTATATGTGCTCGGCGATGGCGGATGTGGCGGCGGCCACCGGCGACGAAGAGATGCGGGATGCCTGCCGCAGGCTGTGGGACAGCATCGTCAACAAGCGGATGTACGTTACAGGCGGGATCGGCTCCATGGAGCAGGGCGAGTCCTTCTCCGCAGACTACGATCTTCCGGGAGACCTCGCTTATGCGGAGACCTGCGCTTCCGTCGGGCTCATCTTCTTCGCCCGGCGGATGCTGGGGCTGCACAGGGACAGCAGGTATGCCGATGTGATGGAACGGGCGCTCTACAACACGGTCATTGGCGGTCTGTCGCTGGACGGCACCCGCTTCTTCTATGTCAATCCGCTCGAGGTGTACCCCGAAGTCCTCGGGAAGAACAAAAATTACAACCATGTCAAAGCCCAGCGTCAAGGCTGGTTCAGCTGCGCCTGCTGTCCGCCGAATGCCGCTCGCCTGCTCGCATCGCTGGGAGAATACATCTATACGGCGTCCGCATCGGAACAAACGGTCTACGTGGAGCTCTATATCGGAGGCCAGGCCGAAGTTCCGCTGGGCGGACAGGTGGTGGCAATCGATCAGCAGTCAGACCATGCGGCGGACGGAAGAGTGAGATTGGAGGTAAGCGTCGCGGCCCCCCTCCGGTTCACGCTGGCGCTCCGGTTCCCGTCCTGGTCAGACCGTGCCGTGGTGAAGCGGGGGGACCGGATCCGGGAGTATGCTCATGGAGATGAAGATGGTTACATTCGCTTGGAAGGGGACTGGGAGGGCACCACAGCCGTTGAGATTTCGTTCTCCATGCCGGTCCGGCGCATGCAGAGCCATCCTCTGGCACGCCATACTTTTGGCAGAACGGCGCTGCAGCGCGGTCCCTTCGTCTACTGCCTCGAAGAAGCGGATAACGGCAAGCGGCTCTACCAGCTGCGCCTCCCAAGAGATGCCCGCTTCACGACAGGGGAGCATGCGGCATTACCCGCAGGGGTCAAGCTGCTGAGGGCCAAGGCGGTACGGCTGAAGCCTGAAAGGGGGTGGAGAGGAGAAGAATTGTATCAGTATGACGTCCCTATGGCGGAAGTCGAGGCGGAATTGACCTTCATCCCTTATTTTGCCTGGGCAAACCGGGGAGAAGGCGAGATGACGGTGTGGGTCGCCGAATCCCATCCCATGTGAGCCCAGCCCAACATTCGCAGGATCAAAAGGAGGCTGTACGTTAGTGAAAAATCGGTCCCATGCAAAAACCAAGCGCCTGAGAGGACATGTGCTTATCCTCTGCCTCGTCTGCGCGCTGCTGACCACCCTGCTCCCTCCCATGAGCGGCAGGGCAGAGGCGGCGGAGACTCCGGCGGGCGAGAAGCTGCTTGTAGATATTGGCGACTACGGCGAGATCTCTTCGCTGAAGATCGAGAACGATCTGTTTCCTACCCAGTATGTGATGAATGCGGAAGCTGCCCCAGAACAGGATACTGCGGACCATCAATGGCTCGGCGAGCTCCTGTTCACTTACCGCCTGGATCAGGGAGAATGGAAGACCGCTTCCACCAATACGTCCGGCGATGTCAGGAGAATCGATCGCAGCGGCAGCGAAGTGACGGTGACGTATGCGGGCTCCCGTAATGCCGGGGGCATACGGGATTTCAAGCTGACCGAGACATATACGACGCAGGAGGATGGCTCCCTGAGCTGGAAGATCCGCGTGGAGAACACCAGCGGAAAGAGGCTTGAGATCGGCGATTACGGCGTGCCGCTGCCGTTCAATGAGCAGTGGAACTACGGGGACGCGATCTATGAGACCCGCGTCGTCTCCCATTCCTTCGTCGGCGGCCACGGCTCCTACATTACGGCAGGACGGCCGAGCGGCCTGGGCTCCATGCTCCTTATGACCCCGGATGCGTCGACGGGCGCCGGCTTCGAATACCAGGACCGATGGAGAATCGAAGAGCATCCGGGCAGCAAGTGGGCCGGGGAGAACGGCAAGTGGACCGAAGGCCTGAATGTGTTCTATATTCATTCCAATGTCATCAAGTCCACGAACAGGGGCTATCTGCCGAACACGAGCCTGCAGCTGAAGGCGGGGGAGTCGAGCCAGTACGGCTTCAAATTCTTTGCCGTTAAGGATGAGGCTCATCTGAAGCAGAAGCTCTACGAGGAAGGCCTCATCGATGTCACGGTCATTCCGGGCATGATCGTGCCGACCAATCAAAAGGCCAGGTTCGATCTACGCACCCGGCAGCCGATTCAGAGCGTGACGGATACGGAGGGACGCCCGATTCCTATGACAGGTACCCGGGAAGGCGGTCATCACCTCTATGAGCTCCAGCTGTCCCGGCTGGGTCCCAATCCGGTGGCCGTTCAGTATGGGGATGGGCGGCGTACCGTATTGCAATTCTATGGTATCGATCCTATCGACCGCGCTCTAGAGGCCCATTCCACCTTCATGGTCGATAAGACGCAGTGGCATGAGCCGGGTTCGATCCGCGACAAGGTCTTCGACGACTGGATGATGCATACGAAGGAAAAACGCGGCGTCTTCAACGGCTATTGGGGCTGGGGAGACGACTGGGGTCTGACGCACGGGCAGTTCCTTGCCGAGAAAAATGCCTTGGTCCCCGTCGCGAGGGAAATCAAAGCCCTCGACGAGTATCTGGAAACCGCCATCTGGACCAACCTGATGAACGGTCATCAGGAAGATTATCTCATTCACGACTTCCTGATGCCTGAGCCCAACGATACGCCGACCTACCGCGGGTATGCCTATCCGCATGTGTATAACACGTACTTCAGCATGTACAAGATCGCGAAGGAGTATCCGGGCTTGGCCGAATACAAGCATGAGCCGGGCGTATATCTTCTCCGTGCCTATCGCATCATGAAGGCCCTCTATGAGGGGCCGGTGGCTTACAACTGGGAAACCGGCCTGATGGGGGAGCTCACGACACCAGCGATCATCCAGGCCCTGGAAGCGGAAGGGTACGTGGACGAAGCGGCGGATATCCGGGAGAAGATGCTGCGCAAGTATACCAATTTCAAGAATACGACCTACCCTTACGGCTCCGAATACAGTTATGACAATACCGGCGAGGAAGCGGTGTATACGCTGGCCAAGATGCAGCTGGGCAACGAAGCGGAGCAGGCCAAGGCGACCGGGATGATGGACAAAATCAACCGAAAAACCCGTGCCGCCCGGGGGCACATGCCTGTATGGTATTACTATGCGGACCCCGTGACCATCACAGGGGAGAATTGGTGGAACTTCCAGTATACCGTCTCGCTTGCCGGGTATGCGATGGACGACTGGATCCGGTACCATGCCGTCAGCGGACGTGAGGTGGAGCAGCGCCTCTCCTATGCGGCCAAGATCGCCAATATAGGTTCGATCAATACGGGACAGATCAGCGGCGAACCGGAGAACTACGGTGCCGCGGCATGGACCTTCCAAGCGGAACGGGGCAATCTGGGCACCCTCGGGCATGGAGGCGGCAGCAATGTTCCTCTGCAGAATGGCTGGCGGGGCATGACAGGCGAAGCGGATCTCGGCTTATTCGGAGCTCTGCAGATTCTGAGCGCAGACGTGGCGGTCGACCCCATCTTCGGCGTGACCGGATACGGCGCGAACGTTACGGAGCAGGGGAATGCCTATGTCGTTGAACCGACGGACGGTCTCTTCATGAAGCTGAATCTCATCACGGAGAAGCTGTATATCGCACTGAACCGGGACCAGTACACCCGTGCGGAACTGTCCAAAGAGAAGAACGCCGTCAAGCTGAACATGAAAAATACGACGCCTGCCGGTCCGCACCAGACCCGGATTACGCTCGAGGGATTGAAGCAGGGCGCTTATGAGGTGAAGGTGGATGGCGTGCCGGCCGGGAAGAAGCTGAACGCCTTCGGCTCCCGGTCCGTGCTTACGGTGAATGCACCAGCCGCTGCCGCCTACACGGTGGAGCTTACAGAGACGACCCCGGACCCCAACCAGGCGCCTGTGCTCAGCGCAGGGGAAGACCGGACCGTCACCCTGCTGGAGGATGTTACCTTGAAGGGACAGGTAGAGGATGACGGCCTTCCGCGGGGAACGGTGACGACCCGGTGGACTCTGGCGTCCGGGCCGGATGGAGCATCCGCAGTCTTCGGCAGTCCCACGGCCCTGACGACGTCCGTCCGGGTAGACAGGGCCGGCGTGTATACCTTCCGGCTGGAGGGGAATGATTCCGGGCTCACGGGATCGGATACCGTCGTCCTGACCGTGAATCCCGAGCCTCCGCTGCCTGAGGTGCTCGCGGCGTATCCTTTTGACGAGAATGAAGGCCAGACGGCAGGGGATGCTTCCGCGAACGGCAAAGACGCTGTGCTGGTCGGCACCGCCGGGTGGTCGGCAGGCCGCTCGGGCAGTGCCGTCCAGGCGGGCGGAACGAACGGGCACGTGAAGCTGCCCGAGAATATCATGGCCCAGACCACGGCCTTCACCATAGCCGCGTGGACCCGGGCAAACAAGCTCAGCGACTATGCCAGGCTGTTCGACTTCGGCAGCGGCACGGATGCCTACATGTTCCTCGCACCCAAGGTGGGCGGGAATATGCAGTTCAGCATCACGACCGGCGGCAACCGGGCGGGCGAGGAGCAGACCATCACCGGACCGGCCCTGACCGCAGGCGGCTGGCATCATGTGGCCGTGACGCTGTCCGGGAACACCGGGATTCTGTATATCGACGGCCGGGAAGCGGGCAGGAACAGCTCCATGACACTGAGTCCCCGGGATCTCGGGAAGACCAAGAACAACTATATCGGCAAATCGCAGTACTCGGACCCGATCTATGACGGGGCGGTCGACGACTTCCGGATCTACAGCCGTGCGCTGAGCCCGGCAGACATCGCGGGACTGCTGACCCCTCCCGTGGATAGGATCGACCATCTGCAAGAGGTACAGGTATCGACGCCTGCGGGGACCGCACCCCAGCTGCCGCCCTCCGTTACGGCCTACCTGAAGGACGGAGGACAGATCGGCGTCACGGTGAACTGGGATGCTATCGATGCGGAGCAGTACGCACAGAGCGGACGTACTTTCACCGTTCATGGAGCGGTAACCGGGACGGATCTGTCCGCAGCGGCTAAGGTCACCGTCACGGACCGGGTGATCCAGCCTTATCCGGTGCCGGTTGTGAGATACAAGCTGGACGAAGCCTCCGGCACCACCGTGAAGGATGAGACCGCGAATCAGCTGAACGGAACGGTCCGCGGCCGGCTGGCCTGGACACCCGGGGGACATCAGGGCGGCTCGCTTCTGTTCGAAGGAGATATGGGCAATTATATTGATGCCGGCACCTCCAGCCTGCTCCAGCCTCAAGCGCTTACCGTGTCCTACTGGATCAAGCGGACGGAGAGCATGGACGCGCGGGAGAACGTGGTGCTCTGGTTCAAGCCCGAGAATGATTACGCCGGCAAAGGCTTCTTCATCACCTACAACGGCAATGCGAGCATTGTCTATGTGGACGGCGCGAACGGATTCTACGTCCGACAATCACCGGATGCGTTCCTTCCACTGAATGAATGGACCCATGTGGCGTTTACCTTTGACTCTTCGACGGGTGAAGCGGCCATCTACCGCAATGGGGTCTCTCAGGCGATCGGCCTGGATGGCACTCCCGCCTCGATCACGGCGACGGGAGATGTGAAGAAAATCGGCGTATCCGGCTATGGGAACGGCGCCCAGCTCCGTGCAGGGCTGGATGACTTCCGCATCTACCAAGGGGCGATGACGGCCTCGCAGGTGAAGGCCCTCTACGAAGGCAGGGACATCGCTGGAGTACAGCCCGTCGCCGTCACCACCGAAACAGGCACAGCCCCTGCTCTTCCGGAACGCGTGAGCGTAACCTATGAGAGCGGAGGCACCGGCGCAGCGGATGTCAGCTGGGAAGCCGTGGATCCTGCCCGCTATGCGAAAGAGGGCACGTTCCCTGTGCAGGGAGCCGTGGAAGGAACGAATCTGGCTGCCCAGGCCCAGATTACGGTCAGCCGCAAGGACCGGAGGGCTCCGGTGACGACGGCCGCCGGCCTCCCGGCGGGCTGGGTCAACCGCGACGTGCTCGTCACCCTGCAGGCGGAAGACGAAGGAGGCGGCACGGCGGCGACTTACTATTCCATAGACGGGGGACCGGTTCAACCCGGAACAACCGTTCAGATCCGCGGCGACGGCACTCACCGGTTAACGTACTGGAGCGAAGACCTGGCAGGGAACAAAGAGACCTCGCATGCGGCGGAAGTCCGAATCGATAAGACCGCTCCCGAGCTGACGGTCCGACTGAGCCCTGCTGTGCTGAAGCCGGCCAATCACAAGATGGTTCCGGTCACAGCTTCCGTCTATGCCAGCGACAGTCTGTCGTCCATCGCATCTGTCGTACTCACCTCTATTGTGAGCAGCGAACCGGATAACGGCCAGGGCGACGGGGACACCAAGAACGATATTCAGCAGGCCGAATACGGCACCGCGGATACCCGCTTCCTGCTGCGGGCCGAACGGGCAGGCCGGGGCAGCGGACGTACGTATACCGTCACCTACACCGCCCGGGATCAGGCGGGGAATCTAACGTCCTCTCAGGCCATCGTAACCGTACCGCATCATTGATTCAGCTCAACCGGTTCAACTCAACCGGATAAGGAGGGTTTGCCATGGGCCGGCCCGGATTTGAAGCTTCGGGCTGCCATTCGGCAGCCCTTCTTTATTTGTATCGTATATAGGGGCTGTGTCATGGTTTGTGTTCATACAACGTTCACAATTTTGCCGGATTGTCAGGCGGCAAGGGGAGTGATAAGATATGACTGATTAGTCAGTCATATCTTAGTTAGGAGTGTGGATGAGCGTGAGCACTCATCATTACAAGCTGATGGCCGTTATCCTGTCTGCTGTACTTCTTGCAGGCGGCTGCAGTAAACCCCAAGCGGATCCAACAGCGAATGCTGCAGGAGAAGCCTTGGCCAAGGTTGTCCGTGTCTCGAATGTGCAGCAATCCAAATGGGAAGAGCAGGCTTATCTGGCTGGTGAAGTCACACCGTTCCTGGAGCTCGACATCACTTCGAAGGTGAGCGGCGATGTAACCAAAGTGCTGCGCAAACGGGGGGATCTCGTCACCAAAGACGAGCCCCTCCTTGAGATCGAGAAGATAGATATTCTCCGTGAGAAGGAGAAGGTGGATGCCGCCCTGGTGAGCGCGGCGGAGCAGCTCGACAAGGCAAAGAAAGATTTGGCCGATTCCAAAAAAGAGATCGATCTGTCCATTGCGAAAGCGGAGCTCTCCTTGGACGAGCTGGAGAGGGACTATGCCAAGCTGCGCAATCAGTATGACGAAGGCCTCGTGGAGAAGAATCAGCTTCATTCCATAGAAACCCGCCTGGAGCAGGCCAAGCTTGACCTGGAGCTGCTGCACGACAAGAAGAACACGCTTGAGACCAGCAATCCGCTCAGCGCCGCGGAATACCAGCTCCGCTCGACCCAGCTGTCCCAGGAAGAGTGGCAGCGGTCCATGTCCTACTATGATATCAAGTCGCCCATCAGCGGGGTCCTGACCTATATGCCCCTGGAGGAAGGCATGACCCTCCAGCCAGGCGTACAGGCGGGGAAGGTCCAGCAGCAGAATATCGTCAAAATCAAAGCACAGCTGACGGAGGCTTATTGGCTGGCGGCTCAAGGGCAGGAGAAGATGAGCTTTGTGCAGACGGGTACCGGCGAAGCCTTCGAAGGGAAAGTGATCTATTTGTCTTCCACAGCCGATCCGCAAACGAAGACCTTCGAGCTCCAGCTTCAAGCCGACAACCCGGATGGGAAGCTGAAGCCCGGAACCCGTGTCGGGCTTCAGCTCAGCCAGTCGGCTCCCCAGCCGTCGCTGGCCGTTCCTTCCGAAGCCGTCATCCAAGACAACGGTTCCTCTTATGTATTTATCGTGAACGGGGATCATGTGGAAAAGCGGGTTGTGCAGACGGGCAAGGTGAAAAATAAGCTACAGGAGATCGTGTCGGGACTGGACGGCAGCGAGCGGATCGTCACGCAAGGGCAGCTAAGGCTGAAGGATGGAGAGCGTGTAACCGTCACGGAAGAGCAAGAGGGAGGTAAGCAATGATGGCGAAGATCAATGAGCCCACCAAGCTCAAGCTGCTGGAAGCCGCCCTGGTGCTGTTTACGGAGAAGGGCTACCATGAAACGAAAGTATCGGACATCGTCAAGCGGGCGGGTGTGGCGCAGGGCACATTCTATCTCTATTTCCAGTCCAAGGAAACCATCTTTACTTCCATTATTGAGAATACCAATGCAGCTATACTCGAGCAGGTGGAAACGATCTTTGCCGATCAGGTGAACCCGAACATGCCGAAGGAAGAGCTGAAGCAGAAATTATTCGAAACCATCACGGAATGCATGACGCTGTACCGCAATCACAGGGGCATCATGTATCTGCTTCGGATGCATAGCACGACCCATTTTCCCGAGGCCGAGAAGGTGGTCGCGGATTGCCGGCGCAGCATGCTGGACATCATTATGAAGCTGTTTCGCAAGTTCCACTTGTTTCCGGATTACGACACCTTTCAGTTCGAAGTTGCGGCAACGGCCATTGACGGCCTGCTCAACGAAACCTGCCTGCAATATTTGATTCTGAAAGAGTCCGCTGAAGGGGACATTGAGAAGATTGCCCGTGTGGTGACCGGAATGATATACGACATGACGCTCGGCAGGGAGAATGTCTAATGCGGAAGGAAGAACATACATGATCGGCAGGGCGCTGCAATACCGCAAAATTACGATAATGTTCATGCTGATCGCCGCCCTGGTGGGAGCCGGCAATTTCGGGGGGCTTCAGCAGCGGGAGAATCCCGAGATTACAGCGACGGTCGCCAGTGTGCGAACGCTCTATCCGGGAGCGTCTCCGGATAAAATCGAGCAGCTGGTGACGAAGAAAATCGAAGATAAGATCAATGAGATGGATAATATTCTCAAGCTTACCTCCACTTCGCAGGAGAGCATGTCCTCCATCGTGGTGGAGCTCGTCCCCGGCTCGGACGCCGAGCAGTCCTGGGATACCCTGCGGCAGAAGGTCCAAGCTGCGGAGGCGGATCTGCCCGTAGACGCGGAGACTCCGGTCATGAACACGAATCTGACGGAAATCTCCGAGCAGATTCTGCATCTGGTCGTAGATCGCACGGAGCAATTCGAAGGCTTGCGGCCCTTGACCGAAAGCTGGAAGGAACAGCTGCAAACCGTGGCCGGCGTCAGCAACGTTGAAATCATAGGCTTGCCTGAACGGGAAATGAAAGTGGTGCTCAACGCGGCCAAGCTCGAGAATTACAGGCTGCATTGGGGAACCCTTGCCCAAGCGCTTCAAAATTCCCGGGAACGCGTCCCGATCGGCACGCTGGATCAAGGCAATCAGCGGCAGTATATTCAATTGACAGGGGAGTGGAGCTCTCCAAGCGAGGTCGGCGAAACCGTGATCTACCGGAGTCCGGCCGCCGGGTCGTCGCTGAAGCTCAAAGATGTGGCGGAGGTAACCCTGGCTGCCAAGAAGCTGGAACAGCGCATCTTCTATAACGGCAGGCCGGCCATTGATCTTGTGATCAAAGCGCAAAAAGGGGTGGACATTCCGGATCTGCAGAATCGGATCGATCGGAAGATGGAAGCCTTGAAGCCGCAGCTTCCGGCAGAGGTGAAGCTGGTCTCCGCGTTCAATCAAAAAAACAATGTGCAGCATTTATTCTCGGATCTGGGCAAAGAGCTGCTGATTGGAATAGGGGCCGTGATCCTGGTGTGTTCCATGGGATTGACTCTGGGTACTTCCTTATTGGTATCCGCCGCGATCCCACTATCGATTCTGATCGGATTAACCCCCATGAAGCTGTTCGGTGTGGATTTGAACCAGATCTCTATTGTTGCGCTGGTGATTGTACTTGGCATCCTTGTGGATGACGCCATTGTCGTCAACGATAATATTGAACGCAGGCTGGAGCTGGGGGACTCGCCGATGACGGCCTCCTTGCTTGGCAGCAGGGAAGTGGGGGTATCCATCTTAACCGCTACCGTAGCCACCGCCTCCGCTTTCTTCCCGCTGTACTTCCTGAAAGGCAATATCGGGGACTTTATCCGGCCCATCCCGCTGGTCATTACCAGCACCCTGATGGTCTCGATGCTGATGTCATTGACCGTGGTGCCCATTGTGCGGCAGTGGGAACAGGAGCGCAGACGACGCAGAACGGACAGCTCTGCGGCCGGCGGCCAACGCCGATATCCGGGTCTGCTGGGACGGCAGTTCCATCAATTAAGCGGGTTCTATGAACGGCAGCTGAGACGGATCATGCGGAGGCCGCTGCTTACCGGCCTGATCGCCATGGCGGTGGGAACGTCGAGCTTTGCGCTGCTGCCGTTGCTTGGCGTACAGTATTTTCCTACCGCCGAACGGGAGGAGCTGCTCGTCGATATCGAGCTGCCCGCCGGCAGCACCTTTGCGGATACGTCGGACACCGCGGCTGCGGTAGGCGCATGGATCGGGGCGCAAGCCGGAGTGAACGAGGTATCCGTCTATGCGGGACGCACCGCGCCCAAATTTTATTACACGGAGATGGAGAAGTACGACAGTAAAATCGGTCAAATCCTTGCGATTATTGATCAGAACAGAGTGAAATCGAAGGAGTTGGTCTCGTCCTGGCGAAAAGAGCTGTCCGCTCTCTACCCTGGAGTGCAAATTACGCCCCGGGAGCTTGAGAACGGTCCGCCTGTCGGGGCACCGATTGCGATCCGGATCAGCGGTACGGAGCCGGCTGTCCTGCAGAGGCTCTCGGCTGAGATTCAGCAGCTGATTCAAGAGACGCCGGGAGCCGTGGACGTCAGTGACGATATCGGCAGAGCGATTCCTACGGTGCAGCTCGTACTGGATAAGGACAAAGCGAATTACTACGGCATTACCGAGAAAGACCTGTCGGCCACAGTGCGCTTGGCCACGGAAGGCATTAAGGCATCGGATATGCAGTATCAGAATGACATGATCGATATCACGTTGTTCAGTGAACAGGGACTCTCCGATCCGGGTGCCAATCAGAATCTCGATAACCTGCTCCTGCCTTCACAGAATGGCGGATTATATCCGCTGAAAGATTTTGTGCAGCTGGAGTCATCCGAGATGATCTCCAAAATTCTGCGATACAATCAAATGCGGACGGTGACGGTCCGCTCTTACACCGACGGAGTATTGGCAGCCGATCTGATGAAGCAGATTCTTCCGAAGCTGGACGCCCTGCCTCTGCCTGATGGATACACAGTCAGCGTCGGCGGCGAGAATGAAGAGAGAGATCAATCGTTCGCGGCCATCGGTCAGCTGTCGATTCTGGTTCTCCTGCTGATCTTCATCATCATTGCGATCCAGTTCTACTCCTTGACGACACCGATTCTAATCCTCTCGACCGTGTATCTGGCTCTGGGCGGTGCGCTGATCGGACTGTTCCTCACTGGAGCGCCTATCGGCTTCATGGCCCTGATGGGGGTAGTGAGTCTATCCGGTATGGTCGTGCGCAACGGGATCGTGCTCATCGAATTTGTGGAACAGGCCCGCGAGGAGCACGGACTGGACCTGAACGAAGCCATTGTGGCTGCGGGCAAGGCCCGACTTCGTCCGATCATCCTAACGGCAGCCACCGCCGTCAGCGGTTTGATGCCGATGGCTATCGCCGGAGGCAGCTTGTGGAGGCCGATGGCCGTATCGATCATCAGCGGGTTGATCTATTCCACGATCTTAACCCTGGTGGTGGTGCCTTCCCTGTATCGGATCTTGGCCGGATGGAAACTCCGCCGCTCTGCGCAGCCGCGTTCCCATGCCGCCAAAGGCCAGCACCAGGCAGGCATGTAAGCCAAGGCTGCTGCAATCGGAACACCGCATTCATAGATCATAGACTCGTCATCGCCCTCCACTTTGCCTTCTTGGCAAGGTGGAGGGCGATTTTCTTTTGGTGCTCGTTACACAACCCAACACCATGCATTCAATTTATTTTTACTCATAATGTCTATTTATAAACAAACAAAACAATGTTTTATCTAATTTAATTGTTGACTTCGGGGGAAAATGGAATTACAATCAAGTCAAATCTTGGAGGCTGTGCTGCACCATAAATCAGAAAAGAGGAATTGCATTGACTAACCAACCCTTTGGAAAAGATTTGACCACGGGCAGTATGCCCAAACTTTTGCTGCAATTTGCCCTGCCGATCCTCATCGGCAATCTGCTGTCCACCGGCTACAGTGTGATTAACGCGATCTGGGTGGGCAATCTGCTGGGCCAGGACGCGGTCGCTGCCGTTGCCGTTAGCTTTCCGATTTTTCTTGCCATGGTTGCTCTCTGTTCCGGGGCGACGCTTGCCACTTCAATCTTGGTCTCCAAGGCCTATGGGGCCAAAGATTATGCCAGGATACAGCAAATTGTCAATAACTCATGGTCCCTGGCCCTGGGGATCATCGTGATCGTGATCGCAGCGGGTCTGCCCCTGTCCGAAACGCTGCTCGGCTGGCTCGGAACGCCGGAAAACATCATGCCGCTCGCAGCGGGTTACCTTAAGTTAACATTTATCAGCTTTGCCGGAATGTATTTGTCCTTCCTCGTATCCTCCATTCTGAGAGGAATCGGCGATACCGTGATTCCCTTAGTGTGCATCCTTCTTTCTACCGTGATGAATGCGGTACTTGACCCGCTTCTCATCCTGGGTATGGGGCCTCTGCCAGACATGGGGCTGAATGGGGCGGCGTTTGCTTCCCTGTTGTCTTCCGGCACGGCACTGCTCATGGGTTTGCTTTATTTGAAACGCAAATACAAAGAAGAGCCGATCAACCCTTCGGGATTTCGGCTCGAGACGCCGATCATCAGGGAAATCGTCACCATTGGCTTGCCATCCTTTGTCCAGCAAATGCTGGTTTCTATGGGATACGCAATGATTACGGTGTTTGTTACCTCGTTCAGCGCCGCCTCCATAGCCGCTTTCGGGATCGCGAGCAGGCTGGATTCGATCGCCGCTATGCCGGCCATGGCCATGATGATGGCGGTTTCCACCCTAACGGCCCAAAGCATCGGAGCGGGGAAGCCCGAGCGGATCAAACACATCTTGAAGTGGGGGATCCTCATGAATATCCCCGTGATCCTCGTCATTTCTGCCGGATGCGTCCTATTCCCTGAGGGGATTATGCGGGTGTTTGTAAAAGAAGCGGATGTCATCCAGGCCGGCGTGGGATATCTGAGAATTGTCGGGGCCGGCTATCTGTTCTTTATTCTCTTCTATGTATCCAACGGCATTCTTAACGGAGCAGGCAAGACGCTCTCTACCCTGGTCATCACGTTCGTCTCCCTGTGTGTGGTAAGGATCCCGCTGGCCGGCTTGCTGTCTCATACGGGTCTTGGCCTGAACGGTGTCTGGTATGCCATTGTTATCAGCTTCGCTGTGACCACCATATCCAGTCTGTTGTACTATGGCTCGGGCCGCTGGAACAAGGGGACTCTTGGGAGGGAGAGCAGCGTCCCGAACAATGGCAAGGGGCTTAGTAATGAACCTTCTTGAAATGACTCTACAATCATAAGGAGCGAGCGAAACCAATGAACATTCCAACTTCGTTACCCCATCAACCTGTTATCGTATCCGACAATTACGGGCGAGTGGACGGCCGCTATTCCCGCCGCACGGATGTCAAAGGATTATCTCTGGGATTGACCCAGGGGAGTGACCAAGGCAGGACCGACATTTCGGCGAACCTATGGAGACATCCAGGTGAACCAGGAGCAAGTCCATCCGAGGAGCTTCCCATTCATCGTGTGCTTGACCTGGCTATCTTGATCTGCCGAAGCAGTTTGCATTTTCAGGACGCGTACCGTTATCCGCTGCTGTACGATCCGGATCAACCCATGATCGACCGGATCGGGCTGCAGGGGGATGCGATGAACGTATCCATTTGTACGGAGAATCCCATGATTGACCAGGATATCCAGCGGTTTGCTCAGGTTCTGAATGAGGATGGAGATATGATCGGAGAACGTCTTCGGGTCTTATCCCAGCTGCTGGAGGAACTAGGGTACTAAAAAGCCTGAACAAGGTAAGAGGAAAGGTGAGAACAGATGAACACGAAGGAAGCGTATCTATTGTCTCCTGGGAGACAGCTGACGGATATAGAGAAGGGACTGATCTGGGAGAAGCCGTTATCTCATAAGGCAAGCGAAGAAGAGCTGCGGATCTGCCAAGAAATCAAGCGTAATTGGCACCGCGGGGAGATGAGAATCGCCACTATTCTCTTGGAAGGCGATGCCGGTTCGGGCAAGACCCAGCTGGCCAAAGCCTTGTCGGCAGAATTCGGACTGCCCTATACGAAGGTGACCTGCTTCGCCGATATGGATAAATCCGATATTATCGGCTCGATCCTGCCCGTTATTTCTCCGCAGCGATTGGAGAAGATGGAACCTTCAGATCAGGCCGTCTTGAAGGCTTTGTATGAAAGCGACGGGCTCCAAAGCGCAGCGGACATCTTGATGAGCGTCCTTGGGATCACGCACGAACAGGCTGCGTTGAAGATCAAGGAATTATACACGGTACTCACCCAGCAAGACAGTGAAGAGGTGGTATCTTACCGATTCTATCCCTCGGAGATCGTCAGAGCCTATCAGCAGGGCTATCTTCTGGAGATCCAGGAACCGACCGTGATCCGCGATGCCGCCGTATTAATGGCGCTCAACTCGGCCTTGGAGCTCGACGGCAGTCTCAACCTTCCGACAGAGATCATACGCCGGCATCCGGATTTCATTGCGGTCATCACCACCAACCGAAGTTATGCGGGAACCCGGCCTTTGAATGAAGCCCTGCGGGACAGGGTTCAGCATACAGAGAAGATGGACCTGCCGGCCAAGTCCGTCATGCTGGAGCGGGCGATGGCCAAAACCGGTTATACCGATGAAGAGGTACTGGACGCCCTGGCGGACACCATAATCCTCCTCGATAAGACGGCCCGCGCGAATGCGATCAAGGGGGTAGCAGGGATGCGTTCCTTGTTCTATTGGGCGGATGCCGTGGCCGCAGGAGCATCTGTGCATGAGTCCCTCTATCATAAAGTCATCTACAAGATCACAACCGACCCGGAGGAAATCACCATTCTGGAAGACGCCCTGAGAAGACAGGGCTTGCTGGCCGGATTGGACAAGGTCGAAATGGAGCGTAAAAAAAAACGGCAAATCTAGATGAGATGGAAATGAAAGCATGGGGAGCGGACGAGGATCCGGATATAGACTCGGAAGAGAGTAGCGGGGAGCAGGGCATCGCCTTAAAGAAGTCTGCGGACAGTGAGAAAACCACTTCTGACGTTCCTGACGATTCCAGCTATAGGGCCAGCTCAGACCGGAGGGAGGAGGGCTCCCCTCTCTATCATCAGGCTAACCCCGAACCCATGCCGGAGGAAGCGAAGCAGCAGGAGCGGGAATTCCGCCGAAAGCTGAACCGCAAGGCAAGGGCCGCAGCATCCGGGTCCATCCACCACAAAGTCAAGCTCGTCGTTCACCGTCCGGACTATACGCCTGAATCCGAGCAGGAATATGCGCGGTTCAGCAGGGAGCTCCTGCCTGTCGTACGGCAGATCGCCAGAAAGACCCTTCCGCTGCTGGAGCATGAGGTGTCTACTGAATTCGCGCGGAATCAGTATGATGGGAGCCAGTTTCAGGCAGATCGTGTGGCGTATCAGGACTTTCGATATTTTGCCAAAAAACGTCCTCCTTCCGAAAAGCCTGCCCTTGTAGTGGGTCTCCGGGTGGATGAATCCGCGTCCATGTCGGCGTTCGGGAGATTGGAAGCGGCCAAGCGGGCCGTGACCGCCGTATATGAGTTTTGCCGAATGTGCCATATTCCCATCCTGATCTACGGAGATACGGCCGACGTGTCCAGATTGGAGCAGATGTCCATGTATGCCTATACCGACTATGACCGGACGGATCCCCATGACCACCTCCGTCTTATGGGAATTCGGGCCCGAAGCAACAACCGGGATGGCATGGCACTCCGGATTATAGCGGAACGGCTGGCAGCCGCACCCGAGCAGTCCAAATTACTGATCAGTCTCAGTGACGGGCAGCCCAAAGCCATGGATGACTATACCGGAAGCTATGCAATTCAAGACATGCAGCAAACCATCGCTGAATATGAACGCAAAGGCGTGACCTTTCTTGCAGCCGCCATCGGCCAGGACAAGGATGTGATTCATGAGATCTACGGGAGCGAGCGATTCTTGGATATCTCTCAACTGAGCGAGCTGCCGGCCAAGCTGGTTCGGATTGTCGCCCGTTATCTGTGAGATCGTCTGCGTAAGCTGCTCTCTAAGAATTAGGGACAGCCGGAAGTCGCTTCCTGGGTATGGGGGAAGGCAAGATACGATGGGGATGGCCTGGCGCTGTCCCTTTTTTTGTCGTTAGATGAGCTATATCATAGGAAAAGAGTGTGGTAGAATCTGGACAGAGCAAGCAGGATGCCAACATTGCAAAAGCGAAGGGGAACCGTATGGAACAGAAGTGGAGCAAGATCAAAAGAAAGATAGCATCCGATGATGCCAATGCAAGCCGCATCTATGCCAAATTCGAACGGGAGATCTATGCGGCGGCAAGACGGAGCGAACCCGAACCGGAAGCCCGCCACAATCTGGAGGCCGTTCTTGAGCGTGCAAAGGCTTATCATGTGCCGAAGGCGGTGATCGACCGTGCGCTGGAGAACGCCGCAGCCGGCGAGGAAGTCTACGAAGAGGTTCGCTATGAAGGCTTCGGGCCTGACGACAGCATAGTCATCGTCGAGGCGCTGACCCATAACGTGAACCGTACGTCCGCCCAAGTACGCGACGCTTTCACGATGAACGGCATAACCCTTGGCGAGAGCGGCTCCATGGATTACACGTTCAGCGCGATGGGTGCCCTCGGCCAGACCAGCAAAAGCTTCCAAGAAGTGTCCGAGCTTCTCAGAGAAGCGCAAGTCGCTTATTACATGATCGAAGATGATGATGCGGTGATCACGCTCTGCGAGCTGGAGAAATTCCATGTTATGCTGCAAGCGTTCAAGAACGCCGGCGTGACGGAATTCACCGTTGTCGAGCAGTTCATGGAGCCAGAGGACCCCATTACGCTTCCTGAGGACGCGAAGGCTCCGTTCGAGAACATGATCGACATCCTCGAGGATCTGGAGGATGTGCTGCAGGTCTATCACAACGTTGACCTGGAGGAAGAAGAGGAATACGAGGAGGAGGAAGTGATTGAACCTTCGTATATCATGTCCGAAGGAGAGCAGGCCCTTTTCAGTAACATCATGGAAGCGCTCGAGCAAGTGAACAGCTATTCCTACGTAGGCTCCATGAGCATGAGCGGTCGAGATACCGATTTGAATATGATCATGGAAGGCGATATCAATCTCAAACCTGAATTTGCCCTGTATTCCAAATCGTCCTTTCCATCGGGTGATATGGATATGGTGCAAGAATTGATCATCGTACAAGGAACAGCCTTCTCAAAGGATACGGGTACAGAGGAATGGGCCGTTCTTGGCGATGGCGCAGCACCGCAAAGTTTGACTGCCTATTTCTCCGGTGAAAATCTAGAAGTAATCCAAGATCTTCAAGTACTGACAGCAGGGGACAAGATCCATATCGAGATCCTGTATGATGCGCAAAAATATAATGAAATCGTTCTAAAGAAACGAACATCCACCAAGATCATCGAAGTGAAGCAGCACTTTACGGTCGATTCGACAACCATGCTGCTGAATTCCGCGGTGTTACTCATGGATGCCGATGACGGGGATGGATTTGTAAGCATGACGACGGAACACACCTATACCTATAACGAGACGGCAAAAGAAATCGTGGCTCCGCAGCAAGTTTCGGGGTGAAGACGCGATCCGTTGTCATCTCATGCGAGGGCGCCTGAAGGATCGGGCGCTCTTTTGGGCATGTTGTTGAAGTAGGAGGATGGATACAAAACACACTGAAGAAAGCGGCAAAAAATGATAAATTATGTCGAAAATATTGACACTTGGTTAAATAGCTCCAATAACATCAGACCTTGGAAGGATTGAGTTACCAATAACCCTATGTTAAAACTAATAAATGTAAATTAATATAGATTGCATTGAACAAAAAGCGATATCTAGTTGGGAAAGGAGGTGAATCCGGAAGATTATTGACTTATCACGATTCCCAGGAGGTATGGAATGAAATCTTATCCAAAGATGATGTTGGTATTCGCAATGATATTCACCTTGCTGCTGTCTAATGTGTCTGGGCGGGCGCAAGCAGCCGATTCAGGCCGGATCGTCGACCAGCATGGACAGTTGAAGGTCGTGGGCAGCCAGTTGACGAATCAATCGGGAGCTGCCGTCCAGTTAAAGGGCATGAGCTCCCACGGGCTGCAATGGTTCGGTCAGTATGTCAATAAGGACAGCATCCAGTGGCTGCGGGACAACTGGGGAATTACCGTATTCCGCGCGGCCATGTATACGGGGGAGAACGGCTATATTTCCAACCCGGAAGGAAGTAAAGCGAAAGTTAAGGAAGCGGTGCAGGCTGCCGTTGACCTCGGAATATACGTTATTATAGACTGGCATATTTTATCCGACGGGGACCCGAACACCTACAAAGCCCAGTCCAAAACGTTCTTTCAAGAGATGGCCAAGCTGTATGGGAAATACCCGAACGTCATCTACGAAATCGCCAATGAGCCGAACGGCAATGTGAACTGGAACTCCCAGATCAAGCCTTACGCAGAGGAGATTACCGCTGCGATCCGCGCGATTGACCCGGATAATATTATTATTGTCGGTACGGGAACATGGAGCCAGGATGTGCACGATGCGGCGGCGAATCCGCTAAAAGCCGGCAACGTGATGTATGCGGTCCACTTTTACGCAGGGACGCACGGGCAGTGGCTGAGAGACCGGATTACGAATGCGATGAATAGCGGTGTGGCTGTGTTCGTCACGGAGTGGGGAACGAGCGACGCTTCAGGCAACGGCGGTCCTTTTTTGACACAATCCAAAGAGTGGACCGATTTCCTGGCCAGCAAAAAGGTGAGCTGGGTGAACTGGTCCCTTGCCGATAAGTCGGAATCGTCCGCAGCCCTGCTTCCGGGAGCCGGGTCGAAGGGCGGATGGCCGGATTCACAGCTTAGCGCTTCAGGCAAATTCGTCCGCGAGCAGATCCGCAGCGGCAACAATAACAACGGGGGGACGCCGACGCCGACACCGACGGTACCCGCGGTGCCGACCGGCCTGACGGCGACAGCAGGCAATGCCTCGGTCTCGTTAAGCTGGAATGCGGTGAACGGCGCCGCTTCCTACCACGTGAAGAGAGCAGCATCGGCCAAAGGTCCTTTTACGGTCGTGGCTTCCAACGTGAAGGGAACTTCTTATACGAACAGCGGATTAACCAATAATACGACCTATTACTATGTCGTAAGCGCAGTGAACAGCAAGGGACAAAGCTCCGACTCCGCCAAAGTGAGCGCTACGCCGAAAGCAGGCTCTTCGAGTCCATCCGGCGTTGTCGTCCAATACCGGGCGGGAGACTCCAACGCAGCCGACAATCAAATGCGGCCGCTGCTGAAGATTGTCAATAAGGGCAGTCAGGCAATCCCATTAAGCGAATACAAGATCCGCTACTACTACACGAACGATGGCAAAAGCCAGCAGATCTTCTGCGATTACGCTAGCGTGGACTGCAAGAATCTTACGCTCTCTTCGGTCCCGATGAGCAAAGCCAAAACCAATGCGAACGCTTATATTGAACTCGGATTCAAGGCGGGAGCGGGCCAAGTCGCGTCGAAGGGCGAGACAGGCGAAATCCAGATCCGAATTCATAACCAAGACTGGAGCAATGTGAACGAAGCCAACGATTATTCCTTTGATGGAAGCAAAACCTCTTCCATCGATTGGAACCGTGTCACGCTATACCGCAATGGAACGCTCGTATGGGGAACGGAGCCTTAAGCAACAATAAACGAGGGAAGCCTTCTTGTTTTTCAAGATTCCATTCGATCCGCTTTAGCGCAAAAAAGCCGCCGTAATGCGGCTTTTTTTGCGTTGCGGGATCATGTGGCGGCCACGCTCATGAACGCCTCTCATTCATCTAAGCAGGATACACCTATATAATTCCAAATAGTGCCATGCTATGATTTTAGTGGCCGCAAGTGGCCCGCAACATGGTATTCATGCTGCATATTGATGAAGGTGGTGCCTCATGAGTCGATATTCCGCCTATTCAATCCAAATGGAAGAATTTTCGGTTATGGTACTGAAGGACATGCAAAGTGATGCAGCCGCAGAAATCATACCGGAGGTGGGCAACAATCTGTTCCGCTTCGAAAGCGGAGGACACCCCGTCATTGTGCCGCCGGTAAGCCTGCATGCGCTAAGAGATGAATCCTTCGCCCCTTTCAAATACGGGACTCCGGTCTTGTTCCCGCCCAATCGGGTGAAGAACGGCCGGTTCTCCTTTCACGGACGGCCTTACAACCTTCCCTTGAACGAGCCGCCCGCCAATCATCTGCACGGAGAACTATGCTCCAGACAATGGGAAGTGCTGGAGTATGGGGCCACGGAACAGAACGGTGCGTTTGTGACCAGCCGGTTTCGTTATGGGCAGCACCCGGATCTTCTCGCTTATTTCCCTCATCCACTTTCCTTTACACTCACATACCGGCTCTATGAAGGGCGTCTTCACCTGCAGGCCGCGATTGGGAATGAGGGGGAGGACGAAGCTCCCTTTGCCTTTGGACTGCATCCATATTTTAGCGTTCCTTATGACACCGGAGAGGAGATGGTGCTGAAGGTTCCTGCGGCGGCGGAATGGCCGGTGACGGGTGAAGCCTTCGTGACGGGCAGGCCAGCCATGACCCAACGAAGCCGGACTCTGCCAGAGGGCGTTCCCATCTCCGACTACCCGCAGCTTGGCTGCTCGATGCTGACCTTGGAACAAGGGGGAGAAGACCCTGTCTGCCGGATTGAAATGAAGGATCGCGGATATGCCATTGCGTATCAAGTCGACCGTCAATTTCCATTCGTCTTGTTGTTCCGTCCGGATTGGGCATCGGCATTCTCGCTCGAGCCCTATACCTGCGTCACCGATGCGTTTAATGTGCCGTACGAGCAGGAATTGACCGGCGCTAGGGGCATCCAGGCGGGAGAAGAACTGAGGTTCTCCACCTGCTTATGGATAGAATCCATCAAGTAAGGCAGCTGGGATAGAAAATGGGGGTGGAAATTGGGAATAGAAATTGGGAATAGAAATGAAATAAAAGAAAGCGCTTTAGTCTGATGCGTATACCTATGGAACGCCAAAGAAGGAGGAAGATCTTGTGGGGACTATCGATCTACACTTACCGATTGATCCGGCGATGCCGAAGCGGAAAGATTACCGGATCGGCTGCATCGGATCCGGATTCATTATGCGGGACTGCCATCTAGTGGCCTATCGGGATGCCGGATTCAACCCCTACGCCATCAGCTCAAGATCTTATGAGAATGCCAAGGCGGCTGCGGATCTTCGGCAAATCCCGGTCGTATACCGGACTTGGGAAGAACTGATCGAGGATCCGCTGGTTGAGATTCTGGATATCGCGATTCCTCCGGACCGGCAGCTGGAGGTGGTCCGGCAGGCGGTGAAGCAGGATCATATCAAGGGAATTCTGTGCCAGAAGCCGCTGGCGATGAACGCTCGCGAGGCTCACCAAATCGTCGAGCTCTGCGAAAGCGCGGGCATCAAAATCGCTGTGAATTCCAATATGCGGTATGACCAATCGATGCGTGCGCTGAAGACGATTCTGGACAGGGGATATCTCGGCGAACCCGTCCTGGCCACGATTGAAATGCGGGCGATTCCTCACTGGCAGGAGTTCCTGCATAAATATGATCACATCGAAATTCTCCATATGGGCATCCATCATATCGATATTTTCCGCTATCTGTTCGGTGATCCGGAGAAAGTCACCGCGGTTGCGCGCCGGGACCCGCGGACGCCGTTCCCTCATATTGACGGCATCTCCCAATACACCTTCCACTATGCGAGCGAGCTGCTGGCCACAAGTCTGGATGATGTGTGGGCTTGGCCGGGCGAGGGGGCGGAGCAGGATCTGTATATCAAGTGGAGGGTGGAAGGACTGGAAGGCATGGCTCAAGGGTATATCGGCTGGCCGTCGTATCCCGAGCGATCGCCGAGTACGCTTGAATTCACAACGAAGCAGTCCCCGAATCAGTGGTACCGGCCGGAGTGGGACAGCGTCTGGTTTCCGGATGCGTTCCAGGGAACGATGGCGCAGCTGCTTCGCGCTGTAGAGACGGACAGCGAGCCGGAGATCGGCGGCCGGGATAACCTCAGATCGCTAGCGCTCGTGGATGCGTGCTACAAGTCCATTGCCGAAGAGCGTACGGTTGCTTTGGCGGAAGTAGAAAGCCAGTATTCAGCTTACACGATTGAAGGAGGCATGCAGCCATGATCTCAGTAGGTATCTTCAACGGATATTATCCCTATACGCTGGCGGAGACCATTAAGCGCATTGGGAAGGACGGATTCTCGTGCGTACAGCTGGATCTGTCCTTCAAGGACATGGATCTGTCATTCGAGTCCCTTACAAGGGAGAAGTGCCATACGATCCGCGATGCGTTCCGAGACGCCAACCTGCCCATCGTCTGCATCTCAGGCTACACGAATATCATTCATCCGGACCCGAAGAAGCGCGAACAGAACCTTTTCGGATTGAAAACGCTCTTGAAGCATGCACGCGATCTGGGTACTTCCTACGTGATCAGCGAGACGGGCACGTATAACACCGAGAGCGATTGGGTGTGGGATGAGAAGAACGGCACGGAGGAAGCATACCAGGAAGTATGCCGGGAGCTGGAGGAGCTGGCCAAATTCGCATATGACCACGGTTCCGTCTTCCTGGTGGAGAACTACGTGAATAACGTCATCGGATCGGTGCACCAGTTGTCCCGTTTGTTCTCTGACGTCAACCATCCGGGGCTTGGCCTGCTCATGGACCCTACCAACTATTACACTGACAGCAATATTCATCAGGTGGATGAGGAGCTCAATCTCATCTTCAATACGCTTGGCGACAAAATCAAGATTGCGCATGCCAAGGATTGCAAGCCAGCCGAGGATACCTCCGAGAAGCACGCCGCCATCGACGCGGTGGAGTCCCATACGTTCCGTGGAGCCGGGGCGGTAGAGCTTCCAGCCCCGGGGCTCGGGATCCTGAATTACGACCTGTATCTGCAGAGGCTGTCCAAGCTTCATCCGAACATCCCCATCATTATCGAGCATCTGGATGAGCAGGACATTCCACGAGCGAAGTCATTCCTGGATGACAAGCTGAAGAAGAACGGCTGTTAATCCGCCGAACCGTCCAGCGGGCAAAGGAGGAATCAGGCATGGCTTCGAAGCCGCACAAAAGAGATTACAGCATTACCGGACCCGAGAATCAGCGCGCGCAGGAGAGGGGACTCGCGACCGCCGAGTGGTATACGAGCCCCATTCCCCGCAAGCGGTTGAAAGAGCTCATGAAGAGAAAGGACGGTCCTGCGATCAGGGACACTCTCATCTGGTTCGGATCCCTTGCTGTCGTAGGGTTTATCGCTTATCAAACCTGGGGCACCTGGTGGGCGCTCCCCGCGTTCCTCGCCTACGGGATTCTGTATGCGACACCGGGCGATTCCAGATGGCATGAATGCGGACACGGCACGGCATTCAAGACCCCCTGGATGAATGAAGTTATTTACCAGATCGCTTCGTTCCTGGTTCTGCGGTCGGCCACGCCCTGGCGGTGGAGTCATGCCCGCCACCATACGGACACCATCATCGTAGGACGCGACCCGGAGATCATCACCGAGCGTCCTCCGGTATGGAAGATCCTTCTCATGCAAATTTTCCATTTGTATGGCGGTCCGATTGAACTCAAACGGATGATTCTGCATGTGTTCGGCCGGCTAGAGGAACAGGAGAGAGAATATATTCCGGCATCGGAGTACCGAAAAACGTTCTGGGAAGCGCGCATGTACGCGCTCATTATCCTTGGTGTGATTGCAGCATGCCTCTATGCCGGGAGCCTGCTGCCCGCGATGTTCATCTTTTTGCCGTCCTTCTACGGGGGGATCGTCGTCATTCTCTTTGGCATCACCCAGCATCTCGGTCTGCATGAAGATGTGCTCGACCACCGGCTGAACACCCGCACCGTCTATATGAATCCAATCTTCCGGTTCTTGTACTGGAACATGAACTATCATACGGAGCACCACATGTTCCCGATGGTGCCCTATCATGCACTGCCCCAGCTGCATCAGGAGATGAAGCACGACTGCCCGGCGGCAAGTCCAAGCCTGTGGGTTGCCTTGAAGGAAGTGATTACCGCGCTGATCAAACAAAAGGAACAGCCGGACTATGTCATCGAGCGGCCTCTGCCGGATACTGCGCGTCCGTATGTATACGGGGGCAGGCAGGAACCGGATGTCACTGAGGCAGCTTCGAATGGAACC
Organism: Paenibacillus caseinilyticus; assembly: GCF_027533645.1. Taxonomy (GTDB): domain Bacteria; phylum Bacillota; class Bacilli; order Paenibacillales; family NBRC-103111; genus Paenibacillus_G; species Paenibacillus_G caseinilyticus. The sequence continues at coordinate 26,015 of NZ_JAQAGY010000004.1, read as the reverse complement.
GCAAGTTAACGAAATAGCAGAACCTGCGAACATGGAGGGAAGAAGCATGAGTATCGCACAGTGGGTCGAAGCCTGCGCAGCAGAGGAGATCGAAGTGGAGGACGTCATCCGCTTCGACTATGGGGACCGGACCTTCGCCATCTACCGTACAGACAACAGTAAGTACTATGCATCCGATGGACTCTGCACACACGAGCCCGTTCATTTGGCGGATGGTCTTGTGATGGGGAATGTGATTGAGTGCCCGAAGCATAACGGCCGGTTCGACATCCCAACCGGTGAGGCCAAACGCAAGCCCGTCTGCGTCGCGCTCAGAACGTACCCGGTCAAAGTCGAAGAAGGCAAAGTGCTTATTCAAATTGATTAAAGGAGACGGTTTCCATGAAATACAATGCATTTGGACGATCAGGTAAACAGGTATCGCGCCTCGGCTTTGGATCGATGGGGTTAGGTGGGGTCTTCGGCCAGTATTCAGATAAGGAATTGGTCCAATCCGTTCTGCACAGCTTGGAGAATGGGATCAACTTTATTGATACCGCCCGGAATTATGGAGAGTCGGAGCGAATTCTGGGCCTAGCCCTTCGCGAGTGGAAGGGAGAAGCACCGTACATTGCATCCAAGGTTCAATCCAAGGGACCGGGTAATGTAGGCTGGGGCATGCCCATTCCGGTGGAAACGGCGTATCCCAAAGGCTGGCTGAGAGAAAGCACCGAAATCTCGCTGGAGCAGCTGGGTGTGGAGACGATCGATTTGATGCAGCTTCACCAATATTGGCCCCAGTGGGACCGGACCAGCTATTGGATGGATGAACTGCAGCAGCTGAAGCAAGAGGGGAAGATCAAGGCCATCGGGATCTCCCTGCCGGACCAGCGTCACGATATTGCACTGCCGCTTATCCAAAGCGGGCTGATCGACTCGGTTCAGACCGTCTTTAACATCTTCGATCCCCTGGCGCTCGACTGCCTCATTCCCTTCTGTCAAGAGAATCAGGTCGCGGTCATCGCCCGCTGCATTCTCGATGAAGGCGGATTAACGGGCTTCCTGAGGGAGGATACCCCGTTTGAACCGGATGATTTTAGAAAATCGTACTTCGATTACATGCCTCGTTCGGTGTATATAGACCGGGTGAACCGGTTACGGGAAGAATGCATCCCGAGGTACGCGAGCAGTCTGGCAGAGCTTGCCATCAAATTCGTGCTGCATCATCCGGGCGTCACTTCGGCGATCTCATCGATGCATATTCCTCAGTATGCGGACGAGAATATGGCTGCCGTGGACAGCGAGCCTCTGCCTGAAGAGGTATTCCAGCATATCCGCCGCCATCACAGATGGGTGAGAAACTTCTATGAATCCAAATACTGGTGGTAATCCGGCTGCCGGCCAGGTCAAGACGCTGTGGTCGGAGCTGTTGCCCTATGAGTTCAAAGAAAGATTAGCGGAGTGCCCGGTCGTGTATCTGCCGCTGGGTCTATGCGAACCTCATGGGCAGGTCAGCGCCTTTGGCCTCGATACGATCAAAGCGGAATGGCTCTGCCAGCAAGCAGCCCGGCAGGCAGGAGGCATTGTCGCTCCTTCCATGGGATACCATATCCATGAATCGGGGTATCATGCGAGATGGCTCGAAGAGACCGTTGGAGAAGAGAATCCCCATATGACCGCGGTCCCGCCCGCTGTTTTCCTTTCCTTTTTCCTCTATCAATTAAGAGCCTTTGTGAATGCAGGGTTCAAAGCGGTCGTCGTGATGACGGGCCACAGCGGAGGCAATCAGGAGGATCTCCGGCAGGCCGCCAGCCTGTTCATGTCCTGCATACCGGTCAAGGTGTGGGTGAGGAGTGATCCCGAGTTAGTAGAGGGCTGTTATACGGGGGATCATGCCGGCAAATACGAGCTCTCCCAGCTCATGTACATACGCCCCGATTTGGTGAATATGAACGCAAAACGGTTAGAGGAAGTCCCCTTATCCGGCGGGCGTCTGGCCCTGGGAATCGATGCGGAGGAAGCAAGCCCCGAACTAGGAAAAGAGATCATGGAGGCTTGCGTGAAGCGGCTGTGTGATGAAGTGGATCAGATGAAGTGGGAAGGATTCCCGCCGGACGTGCAGCCGAGAATCCCTTATTCGACCATCGAGAAGATCTGGGGCGAGGTCTTGCAGCATTCTTCTGCATGGGTTACGGCCAGACCTTGGCCGGGGCAGGGGGAAGTATCGCCGCATTCCCAGTGGAAGCCGTATGAAAATGCAGGAACGAAAACATAAAGACACAGGTCTGCGCTCCATTCGATGTAAGAACAGCCTTCGTCCGCATGCTGACGAGGGCTGTTCTTACAATGCAGGCCCATTCCAACTGGAGCCTGACCTAACAACATTCATGAAGGAGAGAACCATTCATGTTGGAGCCGGAACTAACCCGGAAGCTTCGTCAGCTTGTCGGAGAGAAATATTACCGCGATGACCCCGAAGCTCTGGTCGCCCATTCGTATGACGGCACACCCATGCTCCAAAGCCTGCCGGACGGCGTGATTTATCCGGACAACACCGCGCAGGTGGCAGAGATCATGAAGCTGCTCGCGGCACATCGCATACCGGTCATCTCCCGCGGTTCAGGCTCTAATCTATGCGGGGGCACGGTACCCGCCTTGGGCGGGGTCGTGATGGTGATGCACCGGATGAACCGGATCTTGGAGATCGACCTCGAGAATCTGACGGCAACGGTCCAACCAGGCATCATTACCGCGGAATTTATTGCTCATATCGAGTCGCTCGGATTGTTCTATCCGCCGGATCCAAGCTCTATGCGGATCTCGACGATCGGTGGGAACATCGCAGAAGGCTCGGGCGGCCTGAGGGGCTTGAAATACGGCACGACCAAAGATTATGTCATTGGCCTGGAAGCGGTGCTGGCAAGCGGCGAGATCCTCCGCACGGGCGGCAAGCTGATGAAGGATGTCGCCGGATATGACCTGACCAAGCTGTTGGTCGGCTCCGAAGGGACGCTCGCCATCTTCACAGAGGCCACCTTGAAGCTGGTGCCGCCGCCCAAGAGCAAGATGACCATGATCGCGATGTACATGGATCTCTATGGAGCGGCAAGGACCGTATCGCGGATCATTGAAGCGAAGATCATTCCAGCCACGCTCGAGTTCATGGATAATCCGACCATCCGGGTCGTAGACGATTTTGCCAAGCTGGGTCTACCGCGGGATATGGAGGCGATCCTGTTGATCGAGCAGGACGGAGACCCGGAAGCCGTCGGCCGGGACATGGAACGGATCCGGGAGATCTGCGAGTCGGAGCGGGCGGACCGGATCGAAGTGGCACAGAGCCGGGAGCAGGCGGAGAAGCTGTTAACGGCCAGGCGCAGCGCCTTCACAGCGCTTGCGCGGCTGCGCCCGACGACCATTCTGGAGGATGCGACGGTACCGCGTTCCCGAATTGCCGATATGGTGCAGCGCATCAACGAAATTGCCTCCAAATACAAGGTTTCGATCGCCACCTTCGGGCACGCGGGGGACGGCAATCTCCATCCTACGGCTACGACGGATGCAAGAGATCAGGAAGAGATCCATCGTGTCGAACAAGCGTTCGAAGAAATTTTTGAAGCGGCAATCGAGCTGGGAGGGACCATCACCGGCGAGCATGGCGTCGGCTTGGTCAAAGCTCCATATCTCGAATGGAAAGTCGGCAGGGCGGGTATGGACATCATGCGCGGGATCAAGCAGGCATTCGATCCGCACAACCTGCTCAATCCAGGCAAGATACTCGCCAAAGAGACGCGAAAAAGAGTGGTGATCACCCGTGGCTGATGCGAATACCGGAGCTCAGCTCCAGCTCCAGCTCCAGAAAAAAACACCGGTAGAGCAGAGCAATCCGCTGGCGAAAGCGCTGAACCTGAGGCTCGACTACGATCAATTAACCAACTGCATGCGGTGCGGATTTTGTCTGCCGGCTTGTCCTACCTTCAGGGAAACCGGCGTGGAACCGGAGTCGCCGAGGGGACGAATTGCGCTAATGAAAGCGGTCGCGGATGGGATCATGGATCCGGATCAGGCGTTCCAGGATCAGATGAACCACTGCCTGGGCTGCCGGGCATGCGAGCCGGTCTGCCCGGCCGATGTCAAATACGGGCAACTGATAGAGCAGGCCCGCGATGCCATCGAGGATCACAACCATCGCAGCGTTCCCGCAACCGGCATTCGCCGGCTCTTTCTGAGGGGAATCTTTCCGCACCGCGGACGGCTGCAATGGCTCGGGAGATCGCTCTCCTTGTACCAAAAGTCGGGCTTGCGCAAAGTGGTCAGAGGAAGCGGGATGATGCGGCTGCTGCCGCGCCATATGCGCGAGATGGAGCGGATACTGCCGGAGGCTTCCTCCCAAGGCGTGGTCGAGCGGCTCGGCACCCTCTATCCGTCCCGGGGAGAGCCGATTGCCCGCGTTGCCTTGTTCCGGGGCTGCATCATGGATGTGCTGTTCGCACAGACGAATGTCAACACGGTGAAGCTGCTGTCGGAAGCGGGTTTTGAAGTGGTCATCCCGAAGGAGCAGGCATGCTGCGGGGCGCTTCATGCCCACAGCGGAGAGATGGAACAGGCGCGGGAGCTGGCCCGCAGGAATCTGGACGCTTTTCATGAAGCTGGAATTGAGCACATCGTCTCCAACGCGGGCGGCTGCGGCGCTCTGCTCGTGGAATACGGCCATCTGCTGCAGGAAGATCCGGAGTACCGCGAGCTTGCCGAGGAGTTCGCTTCCCGTGTCATCGACGTGAGCAGGCTGCTGCTCGAGCGTGGCAGACTCCCGGCTTTTGCGGAGCCTGATGCGAGTCCCTCCGATCCACTGACGATTACTTACCAGGATTCCTGCCACTTGCGCAACGTGATGAAGAGCTCGGATGCTCCCAGACAGCTGATGCGGAAGGTAGCCAACGTCCATTTCGTCGAAATGAAGGAAGCGGACCGGTGCTGCGGATCCGCTGGGATCTATAACATGACGCAGCCCGAGATGGCCGGGCAGATTCTGGAGCACAAGATGGAGCATGCGGGCCGGACCGGAGCCCGCTATATGCTGACAAGCAACCCGGGCTGCTTGCTGCAGATGAAGCTGGGGGTATGGAAGCACGGAGCCGGTGGTCCAATGGAGGTCCAGCACGTAGTGGATTTCTTGTACGAAAGAATAAGGGAAACGAGCTGAGCACGCGACAGGCTCTGCGCTTTCTGGAACTCTCCATTCCTTAAGAAGCCTTTAGGGCCATGGCACCTCCAAATCTATCGACTGCCAGCTGAACTCCATGGTATATTTTAGGATGATATCTCATAAGGGAGGTTGTGTAATGGGAACTAGCAGTCCGGCAACGATAACGGTACAAACGATCGTCCATGCTCCCGTCGAAAGCGTATGGAGCTACTGGACAGAGCCGAAGCATATCACGCAATGGAACAAGGCTTCCGATGACTGGCACACGCCTTACGCCGAGAATGATCTGAAGGCCGGCGGCAAATTCGTCTCGAGAATGGAAGCCAAAGACGGCAGCTTCGGATTTGATTTTGGCGGAGTATACGACGAGGTGCGCCTGAACGAGACCCTCTCCTATACGCTCGATGAAGGAAGAGAAGTGAGGATTGCTTTTATCCGCCAAGACAACGACACCCAAATCATCGAGACGTTCGAAGCGGAAGAGACCAACGCTGCCGAGATGCAGCAAGCCGGTTGGCAGGCTATTCTGGATCAATTCAAAACCTATGTGGAAACGGTTAAAGCAGAGTAACACCGTTCCACGCGATAGAAGCGCATGCCTACATTGGCATGCGCTTTTGTTATTCGGGGTGATAGGCGGTTTGATATGAGGCTGCCAACGCAAGTGCCCATAGTAAAAATAGCATGGAAAGTAGTCAAAATAGTGGTATTACAACCGAAAGATCCTATGAAATAATAAAAACACAACTTGAAAACCTCAGATCATAAGGGGAGGCCTATCTGAAGGGAAAGGGGCTGGTCATTCGGGGTGCATCGATGAAACGTGAGGAAGCGTGGAACAAAATGAATGCGCTTTAACAATCCCGCGATGGGAAAGGAAGGATTATCATATGGGAAGCAAAAGAAAAAAAATGAAAAAGGCGATGGGTTATCTATGCGTGACTTCCATGCTGTTTGGGTCCTTTCTCTTGATGGATACAAAGGAATCGAAAGCGGAAGCTCTCACCAAGACCATCACCATTGATGGGAAAAAGGTAGATACATATAACCGGTTCAAAGGCTTCGGCACGGTAACCGCCAACAATACGTCCCGGCTGCTCCTGGATTATAAAGAGGAGAACCCCAAAGCCTATTGGGAAATCATGAATAAGCTGTTTAATACAAAAACAGGGGCCGGACTAACGCACGTGAAAGTGGAGCTTGGCGGGGATGTGAATTCATCTTCAGGGACAGAGCCAGCCACCATGCGGTATGCCGATGAACCGGCCAATGTGCTCCGGGGCGCAGGGTTCGAGTTTGCCGCCGATGCCAAATCCATCAACCCGGATCTCACGACGGAAATTCTGCGGTGGGGCGAACCGCGCTGGACTTGGAATGGCGCCGCCGGCAATGAATATGAGAACCGGTACCAATGGTATAAGCAGACGATCGATGCCGTGTATAAGGAGTATGGGTTTAGAATCGATTATGTGGGAATCTCTCAAAATGAAAGAGCTGCGAATAATAATGGCAAAATAGAAGTGGAATGGCTGAAATACTTTACTTCCCAAATCAAAAAAGAGCCCAATTATGACTCAGACTACAAAGAGATCAAACTGGTTGCCGCAGACGGCTATCGGGATACGGCCGCCATCAGCCGTACGCTGCTGGAGAACCCGGATCTGATCGACGAGATCGATGTCATCAGCTCCCATTATGGGCTGACAGGATCAAACGAACTCACCCAATTGCAGAATAAATTGATCTCTGAAGGCAAAAAGCCAAAAGAAGTGTGGGTATCCGAGGGAATTGCCCCCATGATCAATGCCCGCTACCGGGAGAAGATGGAGCCGCAGTACAAAGGACTGGGAGGAAAAGCCGGAATCGTGGATGTCACTTCGCGGATCATCTCCGCCTATTCATGGTCAGGCGCAGGCAGCAATCCGCTTCGCGCGGTTTCCTTTGACTTACAGCCTGCCGTTGCCGCCTTCTATGAAGGATCATCCTATAATCCGAAGCACCTGATCAGCGCGTATGACCCCTGGTCCGGCTTCTATGAAGCGGATGGCGGGTTGCAAGGCGTTCGCCATGTGATGAACTTCGTCGGATACGACGATCACACCACGCCGGAGAATGAGCGCTGGATGATTGTCAGCGATGCAACGTACAGTGACGGGGCTTTCTTCGATGGCGGTGTCGATGTCGATACGAGCACGCATAACTATATGACCTTCAAAGATCCGCAAACGGACGATTACACCACCGTTTTTGCGAATAATACGAAGGAAACGCGCAAATATACGATCCATGCCGCGAATCTAAGCGGAAAAGAAAATGCGCCGGTCTATGTATGGGAAACACGCGGTGCTGAGGCAGGACAGCCGTATGATGCAAACTGGTTGAAGCAGATCAGCCGAATCACTCCAAAAGCCGGCGTATATGAAATAGAAGTGAAACCGTACTCCATCGTGACCCTATCCACACTCGATAAGAAATCCGAAGTGAAGGGCTTTGAATATCAATCACAGCCCGTCAATCTATCGAAAGACACCATACTGCCTCTGCCTTATACGGATGATTTTGAATACAAAACATATCGGGCAGACGACAAGGGCCGCGATTATGTGGAGCGCCGCGGAGGGACACCGCGCTATACTACGGACCAGACGGCCGCATTCGAAGTGGTGAAAAAAGCGACCAAACCGGTGTCTGGCGGAAGCGCGGCACGTACAGATCTGGCTGTTCCGAATGCAAAGGCGCATGGCAATATGCTGCAGCAGCGCATCACGCCGGACATCATTGGCGCCGAATGGGCTGTATGGGGCGGTAAGGACGGATCGACGGCTGCCGGTAACCCGACCACCACGATAGGGGATCACCGCTGGGTGAATTATAAAGCTTCTTATGACTTCCTGTTAGATACGCACACACCGGAAGCCGCAGGAAGAAGCAACTATGCGTTAATCGGGGTACGGCAGGTGAAAGCCGGCGGAGCCGATTCCCATGCTCCCTACAATGCGCGTGTCTATGCCGATGGCAGATACGAAATCCTGAAGCTCGGGAAGGTCGTAAAGAACGGTACGATCCCTGGCTTCAACAACAAGATTTGGCATAACTTGGCCTTCGAAGCCAAAGAAAATGTATTCACGCTGTACCTGGACGGCAAAGAAATCGACGCTTATACGGACGCGGATAGGGCGGTAATGGCTGGCAGAGTATCGCTCGGCTCCGGCTATTACGAGACCCTGATCGATAATTTGCGTGTAGAGCCCATCAAGGGCTACACCTATGAATCCGATAAATACGACAGTGCGCAGGGGATGAAATTCGCCACGGAAAAAGAAGCTTTGGACAACAAAGACACCTTGTATCCGATCGGCTATCTGGGCAAATGGGATTATACCCAAGCGGGCTTTGCCCATTTTAACCGCACCCAGATGACGGCCAAAACCGATGTTCCCGTATGGAACGGAGTCACGGTAGGCTTCAAGGACACGACCAAGGTACAAGGGACGTTGAACAAAGTGTTCTATTCCGGGAACTGGTCGTCGAACAGCACCAATACCTGGGGAGCTGCCGGGACTTCTGCCGAAACTTCTGCCCTGACTTCATTCGAAATCAAATTCAAGGGCACGGAAATCAGGCTCTTCGGGATCACGAATGCGTCCAATGGGACAGCCGATGTCTATCTCGATGGAGCGTTAGCCGGAGAAGCGAGCTATGTCAATAACAGCGAAATTCATCAAGAGGTCTGGTCTGCAGAGAATCTGGAGGATAGAGAACACACCCTGAAGGTCGTAGCCAAAGACAAGTATATCAGCTTCACGAAAGCAGAAATCGAAACGACCGGCCCTGTAACCGCAGTCACCAAATTAGCCCCTAAGGAAATCGTGAGCGTATGGGATGATGCACAAAACGGGACGGTAGTGAATTCCGTGTATGCCTTCCGAAAAAATGGCAGCACCTGGGGCTCCAACGATACGAATGCCTGGGCGCATTTTAATGATGATCCGTATTTGCTCATCCACTTCACAGGCACAGGCATCGATTACTTGGCCGGGACGGGAGTGAAATCCCAATATAACTTTGAACTGGATGGTACAGATGCGGGCAATTACAGCGTCAATCCCGACGGCGTGATGTATTCTGTACGGGGCCTCGAAGAAAAAACGCACACCTTGAAGGTAGCACTCCAAACCAATGAAAGAAAAGAAGACTATATGGACTATCGTGGAGTCCAGATCTACAGTACCTCCAAAGCAGATCCTGCGAACAGCAGCAGCATGATCTTCGATTTTAAAGGATCCGGGTTCAATCTATTCGGAGCGACTCCGGATGCATTATTGGACGTGTACATCGATGGGATCTTAATCGACGAGAACTTCAGGATCCGTGCCGCGGGAGATAGACAAACCTCTTACAGTATCCGGGGACTGAGCAATGCCAAGCACACGGCGAAAGCGGTTGTGAAAGGCGGAACCTTTGTCTTCGATGGCATGGATATCATCCGGGGCACCAATAAAGTGGAAGTCAATAAGGATAAGCTTCAGGCCTTGTATGATGCGAGCCAAGGGAAGGACCCCAAAAACTACACCAAGAAAAGTTGGAAAGCGTTCCATTCCGCACTCCAGGAAGCCAAAGCGGTATTAAAAAATCCGCAAGCTCCATTAGAGAAAGTCGCTGCAGCGGCGGCATCGTTACAGGCAGCATTGCAAGGATTAACAGCAGCACAAGGAACGGAGTAAGCCGGATCGGCAGCTGCTGCGGATCATCCATGCTGTGGCATCACCGCTAATCCGCTGCCCCCATAATGAGTTCTCTCTGAAGAGACGGCCGTTTGCGCCGTCTCTTTTCTTATAGTAGTCAAAATAATTCGAAGAGATGTCAAAATAACGTTATCGTCCACCAGGGCCTTGACCTATAATGAACCTATATACCGTGTCCCGGGCATGAAAGCCCTTCTGGACAAGTCATCTAAGAGAAGGAAGGCGAGCACTATGGCTCTGTTTGGGCGAAGGTTCCGGCTGTTCTCGATTACATCATTTCGCACCAAGCTGATGCTCGTGTCGGTCTTGTGCCTTCTGCTGCCGGCGCTCGCGACGCTGACCGTCTATAACGTGCTGACCCGCGATGCGGTGAAGGAGCAGGCGGTGTCGAGCGCGAAGCAGACGCTGGAGCTGATCGACGGTCATGTATCCAATTCGCTGGAATACATGACCTATCTCATGAACTTCATTCAGGAAGACACCGATCTCAAAATGGCCTTGAAACAGCTGAACGATACCGCCTACAGAGATGACCGGTTAACGAACGAGCAGTACACCGCCGGAAGCGTGGTGCGCTACAAGATCGAGAGCCTCACGGCGGCCGGGGACAGCGTCTACTTGTCGATCGTACTGCCCAACGGGATGTATTTTATGAATTACCCCGCTTATGAATATGCTCCAGGTCGGTTCTTGAAGGAGCCGTGGCTCCAGCAGGCGAACGCGGTGTACGGCCCGTTCCACTCCTATTGGGCGGGCACGCTGCCCACCCAGTTCCTGTCGGAGCGGGAGAAGAATCCGTACCAGCTGACAGTGGTCCGGGCGCTGAGAAGCCAGAACTTCGATAACTCCACGATCTATGCTTATGTGGTCGTCACGATCATGGAGAGCCGGATTCACAAATATTTCGAGCGTCTGGCCGCCGGCCAGGAAGTCATGCTGCTCGATAAGGACGACCGGGTGCTGTCGCATACGGATCCGGGACACATCGGTACGGATTTTCCTTACTTGCTGCAGACGGAGGGCAAGCAGGAGCGGGATATCGTACGGCGGGACGGCACCGACTACCTGATCTCGCAGCACCCGATCTCCTTCAGTGTCAACGGCTGGAAGCTCGTCTCCCTGACGCCTTACCGCACAGCGGTGACCAAGATCAACGCCATCTTTCAGAATGTGTTCTTGTTCCAGCTGATCTCCTTCGTGCTCTTCTTCCTGCTCTTGATGGTGGCGCTGCGGGCGTTCACGAAGCCGCTCGTGAAGCTCGACAAGGTAGCGGTCGAAGTGCAGAAGGGGGACCTCAGCGTCCGTTCTTCGATCCGCGGGATGGATGAGATCGGCCGCCTCGGCCGATCATTCGACGGCATGCTCGAGCGCATATCCGATATGATCGACGAGATTACGCTGACCCAGGCGCGCAAGAGGAAGGCGGAGCTGAGCATGCTGCAGGCGCAGATCAACCCGCATTTTCTGTTCAACGTACTGAACTCCATCCGGATGAAAGTGCTGGGGCGGGGAGACCGGGAGAGCGCGGAGATGATCGCCTCTCTCTCGAAGCTGCTGCGGATGACGATCCAGGACAAGGGAAGCATTCCGCTGCATGACGAGGTGGGGACGGTGATCGACTATATGAAGCTGATGAATATGCGCCAAAAAGAAGCCGCGCTCCTCGAGATCGACATCTCGCCGGAGGTATATCTGGAGCGGGTGCCGCGCTTCTTCCTGCAACCGCTGATCGAGAATGCGCTCATCCACGGACTGAACCAGCAGGCCGGGACGGTCAGCCTGCAGGCGCTGCTCGAGGAGCCGGACTTCATCCGCATCCGGGTCCGGGATAACGGCCAGGGGATGGACGCCGCGAAGCTGGAGCGGCTGCGCCGGCAGCTGGCGGCACCGCAGGCCGAGGCTGCGCCCGAATCGGACAAGAAGGGCTTCTCCTCCATTGGTCTCGCCAATGTGTACGAACGGATGAGGATGACCTTCGGGGAACGGTTCCGGATGGAAGTGGACAGCGCGGAAGGGGCCGGGACGGTCATTACAATGTATATTCCAAAGCAGGAGGAGGCAGAGCCGCATGTATAAGGTCATGCTGGTGGACGATGATTACCCGGTGCTGGAGTTCCTGGCGGGATCCATCCCTTGGGAGCAGCTCGGGCTGACGCTGATCGGCACCTATGAGAACGGAGCGGTGGCGCTGGAGGCGGCGCAGAAGGGGATGCCCGATATCGTGGTCACGGATATCGGCATGCCGCGCATGAACGGCTTGGAGCTGATCCGCGCCTTGAAGGAGCTTGCGCCGCGCATACGCTTCGCCATTCTCTCCTGCCACAGCGAGTTCCATTATGCCCAGCAGGCGATGAAGCTGAACGTGCAGGATTACCTGCTCAAGGACACGCTCGATCCGGAGGATATGGAGAAGCTGCTCGTCCAGTTCCGGGCCTCACTCGATGAAGAGAGCAAGGGAGCCCAGCAGCAGAAGCAGCTGCGGCAGATGATCGACCGCAACCGGGAGCGGCACAAGGAAAGCTTCATCCGAGGGTCGATCCACGAACCGATCCTCGACCGGCAGGCCTGGCTCCAGGAGGCGGAGTCCTTCGGTCTGTCCCTGCAAGGCCGCGTGTGTCTGCCGGTAGCATGCTATATCGATGACCAGCGCCAGGCGCGGCAGCGGTTCGTCACCGATGATGTGCTGCGCTTTGCCGTCAACAACATTCTGGAAGAGATTCTCCGCGAAGAAGCGACGGAGGCGGTGAACTTCACCTATGATGTGCTCCGGTCCTTCATCCTGATTCCCTCGCAGGGCGGCATCAAGACCAATCCGTACGACGAGGCGGTAGGGCTGCTGACGAAGGTGCAGTCGACGGTCTACACGGCGCTGAAGCTCAAGCTGTCCTTCCTCATCGGCCGGACCTGCGGGGAACCGGCGGAGCTGAAGGGGGAGATGACCGGGCTGCTCGGTTCGTCCGGCCAGCGCTTCTACATGCGGCAGCAGTCGATGGAGAAGAAGGAGAAGCTGATCTTCTCCCAGGCAGACCTGTTCTCCAGCTATGACGAGGCAGCCAGCAGCTTCCGGGGGGTGCTCCTGGAAGGCAGCGCGGCGACGGTACAGCCGGTTCTGGCCTATTGGACCGGGTACGTAAGGTCGGAGCGGTTCCGGCCGGAGACGGTCAAGGATTGGGTGCTGAAGCTGGTGCTGGATCTGAAGCTGAAGCTGCAGTCCATGCAGCTGTTCCGCAACCATTATTCGGTGGAGATCCTGCACAGGGAACTCCTCGAGATGGATACGCTCGATGAGATCGAAGCGTGGGTGAACGGCTTCTTCGAATCCTCGCTCGTCGCGGCCCGTGACGCCAAGGTGCTCAGCAAGCGAACGGAGGTGCTCGATGCCTGCCAGTATGTCTCGCAGCACCTGCACCGCAAGATCTCCCTCGACGAGGTCGCCGAGCACCTGTATATGAACCCGAGCTATTTCAGCCGGCTGTTCAAGAAGGAGAGCGGGGAGACGTTCATCGAATACGTGAACCGGACGAAGGTGAACCGGGCCAAAGAGCTGCTCGACGGGACGAACCTGTCCGTGGCGAAGATCTGCGAGGCGCTCGGCTACGACAACCACAGCTATTTCATCAAAATGTTCAAGACGGTGGCGGGCGTCACGCCGCAGGAATACCGGGGTACCGCGGCGGTCAAAGCCTAGGCCGCGGATAGGAAGGGTTCAACGAACTCCCCAAAGAGTCAAAATAGCCGCGGAACTTATCAAAATAACGTTATGGTTGCCCCTCTGCGAATCCCTATAATGAACGTATACCAAGACGACTTACATAGCGAGAGGTGGACCGAACGTGAATACGACAAGCTCCAATATGACCCTGACGGAGAAGCAGGCCCGGCCTGCAGGAAGCAAAAGTACCCTGCGGCGCAGGGAAAGCCTGGCAGGCCTCCTGTTCGTCTCCCCGATGTTGATCGGCGTAACCGTGCTTACGCTGCTGCCGATTCTCGCCACCTTCGTGCTCAGCTTCGCCGACTGGAATTTCGTGGCGGGGATTAAGGGGCTGAAGTGGACGGGGATGGAGAATTTCGAGAAGCTCTTCGCGGACGAAAGCTTCCGGATCTCCCTCAAGAACAATATGATCTTCATCTTCACCGTGCCGATCTATATGATCGTCTCGCTGACCCTGGCCATCATGATCAACAAGCACGTGTATCTTAAGAGCTTTTTCAAAGTGGCGTACTTCATGCCTTATATCTCCAGTGTCGTGGCGATTGCGATTGTGTGGCAGGTGCTCTTCCACCCGTCGGCCGGACCGGTGAACCAATTCCTGATGTCGATCGGGATCGAGAACCCGCCGAAGTGGATTGCAGATCCCGCCTTCGCGCTGCCTTCGGTCATGATGATCTCGGTCTGGATCTCGATCGGCTACAACATGATCGTCTACATGGCGGCCCTGCAGTCGATCCCGAGGGATCTGTACGAAGCGGCCGATATCGACGGGGCGAACGGCTGGACGCAGTTCCGGAAGATTACGGTGCCGATGCTCTCCCCGACTTCGTTCTTCCTGCTCGTCACCGGGATCATCTCTTCCTTCAAGGTGTTCGACCTGATCGCCGTGCTGACCAAGGGCGGACCGATGCAGTCCACAAGCATGCTGGTCTGGTATCTCTATGACCAAGCGTTCATCAATCTTCGGGTAGGCTATGCTTCCTCGGTCGCCGTTGTGTTGTTCTTCTGCGTGCTGCTCATCACGGTGCTGCAGTGGTTCGGCCAAAAGAAATGGGTTAACTACTAGGAGGCGAAGGTCATGAAAGAAAAACTCAACGTCTGGAAGCTGACCCATACGGTCGTCATGCTGGCGGTCAGCATCCTCTTCCTGCTGCCGTTCATCTGGATGCTCTCGGCATCCTTCAAGCTCGAAACGGATGTGTTCAAATATCCGATCCAGTGGATTCCGGAGCGCTGGAACGCGGTCGAGAACTACAAAGAGATCTGGGCCGGGCAGTATGCGTTCTATCTGTACTACTGGAACTCCATCAAGGTGGCTGTGCTGACTACGCTGATCTCCTGCACGGTGTCGGCACTCGCGGCTTACGGGTTCTCCAAGATCGATTTTCCGGCAGGCAAGTGGCTGTTCCTCATCGTCCTTGCCACATACATGGTGCCGTCGCAGGCGATTCTCATCCCGCAGTTCATCCTGTACCGCAACATCGGGCTGTTCGACAGCCACTTCGGGCTCATCCTGCTCGGCTGCTTCAGTGTCCTCGGCACCTTCATGCTGCGCCAATTCTTCATGGGCCTGCATAACGAGTACATCGAGTCGGCGAAGATCGACGGAGCGGGCCACTGGCGGATCTTCTGGCAGATCGCCTTCCCGCTGGTCCGCCCGGCGATCGCCACCTATGCGATCCTGCGCTTCATCTGGACATGGAACGATTACCAGAATCCGCTGATCTTCATCCGTACGGATAAGCTCTACACGATTCCGCAGGCGGTGGACAAGTTCGCCTCGATGAACGGCGAATTCTACTCCCTGATCATGGCGGCGGCCGTGTCCGCGATCTTCCCGCTGCTGATCACCTTCATCATCGGCCAGAAGAGCGTCATCGAAGGGATCGCAGTGGGCGGCGTGAAGGGGTAAGCGGCCGGAGAACAGGGGGACGGTTAGAAGCCATCCGAAGCGTTGAACGGGAGGCCTGTGCTCCACCGAGTCCATCCGGTAAAAATAACGTGAGAAGTAGTCAAGATAGCGTCACCCGGCTCTTGAAACCGGTTGCTATAATGATAAGGCTAGCAAGAGCAAACGTTTCCCAGATCCTTATATACAACGGAGGGGCTCACTTATGAAAGCGAACACATGGACCAAATTGGCAGGCACAGCCGCTGCAATCAGTCTGTTGGCAGGCTGCAGCGGAGCGGGAGGGGACACGCCGGCGGCGGAGAGCGGTTCGGGCGGCAGCGGAACTGCTGGCTCGCCTGTCAAGATCAAATTCCACGCCTTCGGCAGCGAGTCCCAGCAGGCCTGGACGAAGGTCATCTCTTCCTTCGAAGCCAAATACCCGAACATCAAGGTGGAGCTTGTGAACCTGAGCGAGAAGGGCGACACGCAGGAGTATGCGAAGAAGCTCGACCTGGCGGCGGCCTCAGGCGAAGAGATGGACGTCATGATGTTCAGCGAAGCGGGGATGTATGCCCAGCGTGTGGCCCTCGGCATGGTGGCTCCAATCGACGAGTTCGTTCAGAAGGAAGGATTCAAGGTCGGCGAAGAGTATAAAGTCGATACGACGCTGAACGGCAAGGTCTATGCGCTCCCGGGCAAATTCAACCCGTGGTATGTCCTGCTCAACAAGGACCACCTGAAGGAAGCGGGACTGGAAGTGCCGAAGGAGTGGACGTGGGACCAGTTCATGGATTATGCGAAGAAGCTGACCAAGGGCGAGGGTGCGGGCAAGCGCTACGGCACGTACTTCCACGGTCCGCAGGGCGGCGGCTGGCTGGAGTTCACGAGACTGGCGATGGCGAACCAGCCGGACAACTCAGATTATCTCAAGGCGGACGGTACCTCGAACCTCGATAACCCGCTCTTCAAGAAGTCCATCGAGGTGCGCTACCAGATGGAGAAGGTCGACAAGTCCTCCGTCCCTTACACGGACATGATCTCGCAGAAGCTTCACTACCGTCCGCAGTTCTTCAACCAGTCCGCGAGCATGATCGTCATCGGCAGCTGGATGAACTCCGAGATCGGCGGAACGGAGCAGTTCCCGCTGAACTTCAATGTCGCTGTCGCGCCATTCCCTAAGAACAGCGCGTCGGACCAGGGCGGCTACTCGATGGTGACGACCGACTTCATGGCGGTGGCGGAGAAGTCCAAGCATAAGCAGGAAGCGTACCAGTTCATCCGCTACTTCACCACCGACGGCACGATCGCCCAAGGCAAATATGTGCCATCCTGGAACAAGGTCAAGGCAGAAGACCTGAATAAGATCATCGACACGATCGTCGGCGGCACGAAGTCCCCGGACAAGGTCGACAAGGAGTCGCTGAAGGCCGTACTCGCAGGCTCCAAGGCTTCGAAGCTCGTGCCTCCGACCTCGTTCCAGGCCGATGTCTACAAGGTGATCAACGAAGAGTATGAGAAGCTCATCATGGACAAGCAGAACCTCGATGCCATGCTGAAGAACGCCCAGGAGCGGACCCAGAAGCTCATCGATTCGAACAAAAAATAAGCTGTGCCACAGCAGCAGGGAAGAGAGGACCTTCGGGTTCTCTCTTTTTTTAACGATAATTCCTTACAGCCCGTTGATGGACATGGGAATCAGAGGCTGCTCTTGCATTTGACCCCCGGTGTTCGGCTTGTTAGAGCCCAATCGGCGATAGTGTGACGGCGTTTGCTCCGTCATTCTCTTGAACAAGGTTGCAAAATAAGACGTACTGGCGAATCCGACTGCCAAAGCGATATCGTTCAATGATTTATCCGTTCGAAGCAAATACTCCTTGGCCGCGGTTATTCTTTTCCTCTGAATATACTCCGCAGGGGTCATACCCTTGACCCGCCGGAAGGTCCGCTGCAGATGATAGGGACTGCCATGACACAAATCCGCCAATGTGTCTAGGGTAATCGCATTCACATAATGTCTGTCGATATATTCTGTGATCTGATCGACCCATTCTTCGGCAGGCAGCTGCGTTCCGTCGGGCTTGCATCGCTTGCACGGCCGGAAGCTTTCGGACAGGGCCTGCGCCGCGTTCAAAAAAATACGGACATTCTGTTTTTTAGGGGGCCTTGATTTACAAGAAGGTCTGCAAAAAATCCCGGTGCTCTGGACCCCATAATAAAAATGAAGGTCAAAGGCCGGATCGTTGCGGAGTATGGCTTGCCAGCGCTCCTCCGTTAACTGGATCCTCTCTCCAATAGATTGATTCAATGGATCATCACCTCCCGCCCCAGTATACCTCCGTTCCTGCTGTTCTGTACGCAATACGGAATAGGACAGCAAGATTCCGCAAGTGCGGTACTGCCCGAATGAGAGCGCAACATCGCGAAATTCCACCCGTGGTATAACAGATCTGCAGGAACAAATACGTCGTCAGGAGATGAAGACCATGGGTAAGCTGTTAAACAAAGTAGCCATCGTAACGGGGGGAAGCCGGGGCATTGGCCGGGCCATCGCGCAGCGGCTTGGCCGCGAAGGAGCGACGGTGGCCGTGCATTACGCAGCCAGCCAGGGCGCTGCCGAGGAGGTTGTTCAGGAGATCCATCGCAGCGGAGGCTCTGCCTTCGCCGTGGGAGCCGACCTCCGGACACTGGATGGGATCCAGTCGCTCTATGCCGCCGTGGAGCAAGAGCTCATCGAACGGTTCGGCTCGAGCGGTATCGATATTCTCGTCAACAATGCGGGAATAGGTCTTGTAGTGCCTATCGAGGATACGAAGGGGGACGAGTTTGATTCGCTGATGTCGCTGAATGTGAAGGCGCCATTCTTCATGATCCAGCAGGCGCTGCCCCATCTGCGCAAGGAGGGTCGCATCATACAGCTTTCTTCAGCCGTTACACGCATCTCCCTGCCGTCTATTCCGGCATACAGCATGTCGAAGGCCGCCATCAATGCGCTGACGCTTGCGCTGGCTACCCAGCTCGGTCCGCGCGGAATTACGATCAATGCCATCGCGCCGGGATTCGTCGCTACGGATATGAACGCCGGTATGCTGCAGGATCCGGGCAGCCGCCAGTTCGGCGCCGACTATTCGATCTTCGGAAGATGGGGGGAGGCGGCGGATATTGCGGATATAGCGGCGTTCCTCGCATCACCGGAGAGCGGGTGGATCACGGGTCAGGTGATTGATGCAAGCGGCGGTTCGCACCTGTAACCATTACGAAGGGCTGCGTACGCAATCGTACACCGCGAAGAGTATCGCACGCTTCTACGAGATAAACGGCTTCGCCGTCCTTTAAGGACGATGTGAGTGTATAAGAAATACAAGAAGACCGGATCGAGCTCTGGTGAGATATACATTCTAGAATTTGAACAAAAAAACACAGGCTGATGGCTGATGGCTGCCTGCGTTTTTTTGTTGTGTTCCCCGACAGATGTGGTTCAGAAAAACGCATCCCGGAGAAGATCAAACTCCTCATTCGATACTTTCATTCGACACGTTCATGCGATTCTTATTCATCAGCACGGCAATGCAAGCCAATAAGCTGAGTCCTGCACAGAGGGTGAACATGCCGGGGTACGTGATCGTTTGGGCCACTACGCCCATGAGCAGTCCTCCTGATGAAAATCCCATATCATAAGATGAAATAAACAGGCCCAGTAAGACGGCCCGGTTCCGTGCCGGTAAGACAAAGGACAGATAGGTGACCAATGTAGGATACAATAAAGCAACAGCCACTCCGTTGCATACGGCCGATACATACATTAAAGCCCCTCCGGATTCAAGCATCGCGAGAAGCCCCGAACCGGCGGATGCGCAAAGCAGGAGTCCCGCGATGAATCCGGTATGCCAGCTGCCGTCGGAAGGTATATGCCTGCGCAGGACAAACCGGCAGACCACCACAACGAGCCCCTGCAACAAGAGGTAATAGCCCGCATGTCCCGCGCCGGTCTTCTCCATATACAGCGGCAAGAAGGTGGAGACGGCGCCAAAAACGCAGGAAGCCAGCAGCATCACGGCCGAGCAGACGAGCAGGATCCGATGCTGCCATAGCTGGGCTATCGAGCGGAGCATCTCCAGGAAGGTATAGGAACCCTCGCCGAGAGGGGAGGCAGGCAATGGGGCAAAGGCCCCCGTCAGCCAAGTGATGACGCTCAAAGCGATCATGATCCCCATGAACAAGGAAGGCTGGCCGGTGTCCCATAGGTATAAAGCCAACAGGGGGCCGAACAGCTGCGGAATCATGGTGGATAGCGTATATAGCGACATCCCCTGGGCGCGGTCTTTTGCCGAGAGCATGACTAGCATCCCCATCTGCATGATCATGGAGAAGAATGCGGTAACGGCGCCTTGCAGCGCACGAAGCCATAGGTAGCTGTCGATGCCGGATAGGGAGTACAGCACCAGGCAGCCGCCGTGAACGAGTAAGAGGGCGCGCATGATCGCGAGCGCACCGTATCGGCTGAGCAGCTGGCCGGCCCAGGGGCGGACTATCATGCAGGTCAGCATGTAGGCGCCCATCATCAGGCCGATCTCGCCTTGCTGCATCCCTCGGGCGTCGCTTTGCAGAGGGAGAATGACGGTAAGAATCGAGTTCGCGGAGAAGAATAGGACGGCCAACAGGTACAGCTTCAATTGACCGCGTGACAATGGACCTTGTGCAACCACGAGTGATATTCTCCTATCGATGGGATGTGAGCTGCCAAAACGTATTAACGAAATATAGCATGGGAAAGCTTGGAGTTCAACGGGAACGGGGGAAGCTTGCGCGTGCCCTAGGATACAACAATGAGCACAATAGTGTGGATCGATAACCCCCTGTATCCACCTAAGTTTTTACCATATGGTTATAAATAACATTGACAACATTGAATAAGTTAAAGTATGATGCTTTTTATCAGTGATAATCATTATCACTACATAGAGAGGGGTTACTTGTGCATGTTCGCAGCAAAGAGAAAAAGTCTCCTTCTAGGCATGACCTTGCTTATGGCTTTATCCGCGGCGATCGCAGGCTGTTCTGCATCGAAGCCAGAGACCGCGCCCGGCACAGCAGCAGACACGGCTAAAGCCGTGAAAAAGGAAGAAACGGTGACCATGGCCTGGCCTAGGGATATTGGGCCGATGAATCCGCATTTGTACAACCCGTCCCAGCTTTTTGCCCAATCGATGATCTTCGAGCCGCTGGTGATGTACAAGGATGGGAAGATTGTACCCCATCTGGCGGAATCCTGGACCCTGTCTCCGGATGGCAAGGAATACACGTTCAAGCTCCGCAGCAATGTCAAATTCTCAGATGGAACCGCCTTTACGGCAGCGACCGTGAAGAAGAACTTGGATGCGGTTATGAACAATATGAAATTACATACCTGGCTCGGCGTCATCAATGTGCTCCAGAAGACGGAAGCGGTCGATGACTCTACGTTTAAATTAACGCTGAAAGAGGCATACTATCCAACCTTGTACGATCTTGCGGTCGTACGTCCTGTACGTTTTCTTGCTGAATCGGGCTTCCCCGACGATGGGGACACCTCCAAGGGCGTAAAGAATCCGATTGGAACCGGTCCTTGGGTACTCAGTGAGTATAAGAAGGATGAATACGCGGCGTTTACTCCCAATCCGAACTATTGGGGAGAGAAGCCCAAGGTGGACAAGGTCGTCGTGAAAGTCGTTCCCGATGCCGAAACCCGTGTACTTGCTTTCGAAAAAGGGGACTTGGATCTGATCTTCGGTGAAGGTATTATCAGCTTTGACGCATACAAACAGCTGGAGCAAACGGGGAAATATGAAACCACGCTGTCCGAGCCGGTGGGAACCCGGAACCTGGTCCTCAATACGATGAATGACAAGTTGGCCGATCTGCGGGTTCGTCAGGCTCTTCACCAAGGCTTTAACAAGCAGGCTATGGTTGAAGGCGTCACCCTCGGGATGGAAGAGAAGGCAGACAACATTCTGCCGAAGAATCTGCCCTATTCCAATATTGATGTGAAACCGGTTGAATACAATGTGGACCATGCGAAGGCCTTATTGGAAGAAGCGGGCTGGAAGCTGCCTGCCGGCAAAGCGGTTCGTGAAAAGGACGGGAAGGCGCTGGAGCTGGAATTGCTCTATGACAAAGCCGACCTGACTCAAAAAGCAATGGCCGAAACGCTGCAGGCCGAATGGTCCGAGATCGGGGTCAAACTGAATATTACGGGCGTGGAATTAACGGTATATATTCAGCGCAGAAAAGCCAATGAATTCGATATGAACTTCTACTCGAGTTTCGGGGCGCCGTATGACCCGCATTCCTTCATGACCGGCGTTGTCCAGAAGGGCTTTGGGCTCTCGGATCCCCTGCAAGCCTTACCGATGAAGGCTGAGATTGACCAGAAAATCAACGACGGCATGAAAACAACCGACGAGAAGGTCCGGACCGAGCTATTCAGTTCCGTTCTCACTGCACTGCAGGAGCAGTCATCGATCCTTCCGATCTCCTATATCAAGAAGACCGCTGTGTATCAAAAAGACGTAAGCACCGTTACTTTCCCGTCGAATCGTGAGGAGCATCCGTTTTACGGGATCGATACGAAGGAGTAAAACCGCAGGAGGCATTACATGGTCACCTTTATCGGGAAACGAGTTCTTTCCATTATTCCCATCGTTCTCTTTGCCTCGTTTCTCATGTTTTGCATGATCAAACTCGGACCTGTGGACCCGGCCGAAGCCTATTTGGCCGCGGCCCACATTCATCCCGATGATGAAGTGCTGGCGGCCAAGAGGCATGAATTTGGCTTGGATCAGCCTTTATTGGTTCAATATGCTCAATCTGTGATGAAGATGTGCCGGCTTGATTTCGGCACGTCTTATATTTCTAATGAGCCGGTCTGGCAGGAAGTGGCGCAGAAAATCCCGGCAACGATCCAGCTTGCCTTGGCCAGTATCCTTCTCGCGATCCTGATCAGCGTGCCCATCGGTTTTTTATCCGCCGTGTATAAAAATGGCGCAATCGATCATATGAGCCGGGTGCTGGCTTACATTGGCGCTTGTATTCCTATCTTCTGGCTTGGGTACTTATTGGTTTATTTTTTCTCGGTGAAGCTCGACCTGCTCCCTGTAGAAGGCAGAGGAACTTGGCAGCATCTGGTGCTTCCGTCGGTCACGCTGGCACTGTGGCTCATCGCGATCTATACGCGCTTGCTTCGAACGACGGTGCTCGAGGAATTGCAGGAAGCCTACGTGCGCTATGCCCGGACGAGGGGGATTAAGGAGAGAGTCATCCTGCTGAAATATGTGCTGCGGGTTGCCATTCTACCTATGATCACAGGCCTCGGAATGAATATGGGGAAGCTGCTTACGGGAGCGATCATCGTAGAGCAGGTATTCTCTTGGCCCGGTTTTGGGCGTTACTTTGTTCAATCCATTGTGAACCGCGATATCCCGGTCATCCAAAGCTATGTACTGCTCTCCGTTTGTTTCATTGTCGGATGCAACCTCCTGGTAGATCTGCTCCAATTGTACCTGGATCCCCGGATTTCACGGAAAGGAAGGGCTGACCGGTGATGAGCAGATTACGCAGAGGGTTCAAAAGTCAGAGGATGATCGTCCTATGTACAAGCATCATCGTTATATTCTTTCTCATCAGTGTGCTCGCTCCGTGGATTGCGCCCCATGATCCGGTTCAGGTAAAATTGGCCATCAAGCTGCAAGCTCCCTCTTGGGACTATCCGCTTGGAACGGATCATCTGGGACGATGCAATCTATCCAGACTGCTGTATGGCGCAAGGGTATCATTAGGCTTTGCTTCCTTAATATTTATCTCTTCCTTAGGGCTTGGATTATTCGTCGGAACGGCTGCCGGCTATAGAGGCGGGTGGCTGGATGCGGTACTGATGCGGTTCTGTGAAGGCGTCATGGCGTTCCCGAGCCTGATCTTGGTACTGGGTCTGGTCGGGATATTGGGTCCGGGGATGTTCCAGCTCGTGCTCGCTTTAATGATGGTGCAGTGGGTGTATTATGCGCGGATGTTCCGGAATCTGGTCGTCAGCTTGAAGGAACGGAACTTCATTACGGCCGCGCGGATCAGCGGCTCGTCCCAGTGGCAGATCATCAGAAGGCACATGATTCCGAACATTCTGCCCCCGATTCTTGTCATCGGCACCCTCGAAATGGGATGGGCGATCATGGATATCTCGGCCATGTCCTTCCTCGGACTCGGTATTCAACCGCCTACTCCGGAGTGGGGCGCGATGGTCAACGAGGGCAAATCCTTCATACGGAATCATCCGCAGCTGATGCTCTATCCGGGATTGCTGATCGTTGCGGTTGTCGCGACTTTCAATCTATTGGGCGAGGCTTTGTCTGAGCGTTACGGTGTCAAACGACGTTTCTAAAGAGAAGGAATGAGCGTATTGGTAGAGCAAACAAGTCCTGTATTGCAGGTGAAGGGCCTGAAGGTGACCGTAAAGACGGAGCAGGGGAACCTGCCGCTGGTACATGGGGTGGATTTTGAACTGAAACCGGGTCGTATACTGGGCCTTGTGGGAGAGAGCGGAAGCGGCAAGACCGTCACTTCGTTATCCCTGCTGCAGATGCTGGATCGCAAAATGACCACCATCGAAGGCAGTATCCGTTTGAATTCACGCGAGCTGAACGGACTCAAAGAGGATGAAATGCGCCGGATCCGTGGGAAAGAGATCGCTTTTATTATGCAGAATCCGATGAATGCCTTCTCGCCTGTGTATACCCTGGGTACCCAGTTCATTGAGACGATCCGCACCCATACAAGCCTGAGCAAAAAGCAGGCTGCGGAATTAGCCGCCGGTGCGATGAGCGACTTGAATTTATCCAATCCTGCCGAGCTCTTGCGGCAGTATCCGTTCGAACTCAGCGGAGGCATGCTTCAGCGGGTGATGATCGCCTTGACGATGTGCTTAGAGCCGGCGGTCATTATTGCCGATGAGCCTACGACCGCACTGGATGTGACGAATCAGCTCCAAGTGCTGCGGCAGCTCGACCGGGTCCGGCAGGAGCACGGTACCTCTATCTTATTGATCTCTCATGATCTGGGCGTCATCGCCGAATTGGCTGATGATGTGGCGGTCATGCAGCAGGGGCGGATTGTCGAGCAGGCGGATGTATTCGAGCTGTTCGATCACCCCCAGCATGCCTATACCAAAACTCTGCTTGCTGCAAGACCCATGCTTCAGATCAGTCCGGAAATGGCGGGCTGTATATGGTCATGATCCGGAAATCGAGGTGAGTGTAATGACATTGCTTCAAGTCAACGAGGTAACGCATGCTTACTCCTCATCTAATCTGTTCCGACGGCCCAGAAGGAGCCGGGATGTCCTCTCTGGCGTATCGCTTCGAATCGAAGGAGGGACGTGTCTGGGTCTTCTGGGATCGAGCGGAGCGGGGAAAAGCACCCTCGGAAGGGTCGTTCTAGGTTTGGAAAAACCGAAGAAAGGCCAAGTTCTCTTCCAGGGCCATGATCTGTATACGCTCGATCCGAAGACGCGGAAGCAGCTGCGCCGGGACCTCCAGGTGGTGTTCCAGGATTGCTACTCCTCGGTGAATCCCAGGATGACAGCCGGACAAATCATTGGCGAACCTCTGGACAATTACGAGACCTTGTCGGTGCAGGAGCAAAAACGGGCCGTCGGAGAGCTGCTCGAGCGCGTCGGATTGAGCTCCGGGGACATGGGCAAGTATCCTCATCAATTCAGCGGCGGCCAGCTGCAGCGGATCAACATAGCCAGGGCGATTGCCCTGAAACCGAAGATGATTGTACTCGATGAGGCGGTAAGCAGCCTAGATATGGTGAATCAGACGAATATTTTGCATTTGCTGAATGACCTGAGGTCAACGTATGGTTTGTCCTATCTGTTCATTACCCACGATATTAAAGCGGCTTATACGATCTCGGACGCACTCGCTGTCATGGAGAATGGACAGGTGGCCGAGTACTGTGAGCACAAAGAGCAGTTTCTGCTGTCGTCCCATCCCGCGGTGAAAGGCTTGCTGGGGTCGATGCTTTCGGAACATCCGCGTTATCGCTCTAGAGATCGTCTGCCTGCAAGCAGATGAAGGTGTGTGCAGCGTGCCCCGACACAGAGAGGTTGGGGCGCGTTTTTTGTTTTGGAATCGTTATCTTCAATTATCAAAAGAAGAGTTAGAAAAAGCCGCCGTCCAAAGCTGGTATGCGGTGCACGCGTACGATAACGAGAAATTAATTGGTACGGGACGCGTGATATCCGATGGTGTGATTCATGCCTGTATATGCGGTGTTATGGTCCATCCAAGTTATCAAAAACAAGGGATCGGAGCCGAGATCATTCGAAGGCTATATAAGACGCATTTAACAACGTAACATGCCGCTGGTATGGGTAATTATTAGTAAAACACCTGAGGCGGCGATGAAGATGGATAAGACGTCAACAGAGATCGAACGCTTGAATGAAGCCAT
>NZ_JAQAGY010000039.1:26451-45548 GCF_027533645.1 Paenibacillus caseinilyticus | reverse complement strand
AGTTGTGCTAACAATCAATAATTCCCAATAATTTACCAATTGGACAGAGCTACCCTTGAGGAGATCTAGTCCTTTTGGCAGTAAGAGCCGAAAACTTAATTCTGAATATTCCGTCTTTTTAATAGGGTTAAGTTTATGCAACGCTAGTGTATCACTATGAAAAAATTAAATGCAAAACCACCAAAGATAGAAACAGAATCGCGGGGATATTCCCCATAAAATAACCTCAGCTGCATGTTTGTAGTTACGATCCCCGGCATATGGACGCCTTATGCAAAATTTCCATTCCGAACGTATTTATGGTGTCCAGCGGCTATCATCATGGCAGCATCCAAGGAGCAGCCGTCAGCGGGCGCCGTACGGGTACCCGGGCTGGCGGATCGGCCGCTTATGCCCGGCCCCGGATAACCCGCCGCACAGCGGCTGCCCGCGCCGGGTCGGTGCCTCCGCAAGCGGCAGAAGACTTGCCGCTCGCGGAACCTGCCCTGCGCGCTGACGCTTCCCAGCCTACCCCGAAGCGCCTCCTACGGCCGCTTCGGGCAGGCCCCGGCGCACCAGGCGGCGGCCCGGCGGCGTGCGGTAGAAGAGCCGCTCGAGCAGCCCGAACGCGCTGCCGGCGGCCCAGTACAGCCCTACGGCGGCCGGCGCCGCCCACGTGACGGCCAGCGGCACGAGCAGCAGCAGGAGCCCGAGGAACACGCGGCTGCCCATGCCCGGAGCCATGCTGCCGAGGACCGGCGCCTCCGCCATCGGCAGCAGACCTGCTGCAGCGGAGAGCAGCCCGGCTGCCAGCGGCAGCAGATGCAGCGGGTCGGCCACGCCTAGGCTGGCCATCCACGGCAGCAGGAACGTCGTCATCGTACTGCCGTGGGTGAGGAACAGCCCATACATAGCCATGAGCAGGGGCGCCTGCACGAGGGCCGCGGCAAAAGGGGCGAAGGGCCGGATACCATACGCGCGGTTCACATCGGCGGTATGCCGGACCAGCTGCGGCAGGTCCTTCCCGTGCTTCTCCCGCAGCTTCGCGAGCTCCGGCTGGGCCGCCGCCGTGCGGACCTGCTGCCGGGCGGCATTCAGGTTGAATCGGATCAGGAGCAGACGGACCCCGAAGGTCAGCAGGATCAGCGCCGCTCCCCAGTCTTGGGTCCATCCGTAGATCAGGCTCATCACATGAGCGAGCACATCAGTTAAGGGTTGAACGAAGGTATACATGAATAGGGTTCCTCCTTTGGATGCCTGCACAGGCTTCCAGATGAAGCCCGGGCAGGGGATTACCTGCCAAGAACAACGTCAGCAAGGCTTCCTAAGGAACCGTTAGCGGGCTTCCTCCCCTTCGCCGCTCCCCGTTCTCGGGGGACGCAGCAGACGAACGGCGAACCGGCGGCGCCGGGGAGCAGGGAGGATGCCTTCCTCCCGCGGCAGAGGGAGGGAAGCGTTCGCCGCCGCGCGCCCTCCTCCAGCCGGAAGAGGCTGCCCGCCGGCCAGCAGCCAGGGCGCCAGCACCAGCGAAGTCATGCCCAGAAGCATCAGCAGGGCCGGCCAATCCATGGTCCATTCCACTATGCGCCCCTCCTTCCTCCAAGATACCGAATATCGTAAAAGTAGTTACGAATGAAAATCCCCGCCGTTTCACAGTAAACCATCATCCGCATGGCCTGGCAGCGGCTCTCTTCGTCCCCTTCCTGCGCCCCTCATTGAGTACCGTACATAGAACAGCAGGAGCGCCGGGCACCGCTGCCCTTTACATGAGCTACGGGTAAAAGATCAATATTTTCCACTTTTGAGAGCAAGGTTGTCGGGTGTCAAACTTATTGAGCTGCCCATATAATAAAATTGTAACCGTTTTCTTAATGAGAGACAAGGGAAGAGCAGGGTTTCTACAACCGGTTAGTCTGTATTCACGGACGACAGGAAACCGGTTTCAACCCTCTTGGAGAGGCCCCGCTCCAGGATGAGGGAAGAACCTCAGCCTCCCACCGCCAAGCGAAAGCGTTACCATAATAGGACACTCTCTTCTGCCAGTGTTCCTTCCGAAAGGAGGCTTGCCCTGAGCTTCGTCTGATCACGCCACTCATGAATTTACGGCAGTCCCCAGGAATCTCCTTCCTGCTCTATGGGCAGAGTCCCCCTTCGCCTACAGGGGCGACGGGAGAGGGGAGCCCATCCGCCTGCCGTGCCTGCCGCTACGATCACGGCATCCTATTCCTTTATAAGAAAGCTGGTGTACTTCTGATGAAATCCCGCTCACGATGGCTCCGCCGGTTCAGCGCCGCCTCCCTGGCCCTGGCCCTCGCTCTGCCATCTGCCGCCGCTTCGGCGGAAATTGCAGCCTCCCACGTGTATCACAACCACATGCCGAATTTTTGGCCCTATTATGACGTGTCGAAGTATGATTCCACGCCGGTAGGCGGTCCTGTCCGCTATATGTACGACGGCCAGGTCATCGACCTGAAGAAGAATCCTCCCGCGAATTACACGTATTATCTCCCGAACGGCTCACCGATGCCCCATGACGATCTCGTATCCTACTACACCCATCATGCCAAGACCGGCGCCTATCTCGAATGGCCCTGGGACGTGGCCGGCACACTGAAAGCCACCCACCCCTCGGCCCAGATGCAGGTGACGATGTCGGCCGCCGTCATCAACAACGTGAACAGCTTCATGTCCACGAACAATGTGCCGGGCTACAGCAATCCGAACTGGGGCACCCCGTGGAAGAACGCCTACAATACGCTGAAGACGCCGGGCGGCAACCGGACGCTCGATATGGTGCATTTTACGGGCCATCACACGATGGGCCCTCTCGTCGGCAACGACTATATGCTGAAGGACCTTATCTATCACAACGCCACGCTCGCCCAGCCGTACTTCCTCGGAAGCGATTTCAAATCGTCGAAGGGCTTCTTCCCGACGGAGCTCGGGTTCTCGGAACGCATCATTCCTGTGCTGGAGAAAATGGGCATCCAGTGGTCGGTCATCGGCAACAACCACTTCTCCCGGACGCTGAAGGACTATCCGCTGCTGAACGACCCCGGCAAAGACACCATGGTCTCCCCGCCGAACCGCGCGGACCTGCAGAACGCGAGCGATGTCGGCTCCTGGGTGTCGCAGCCGATGTTCAACGAGCAGCAGGTGACGCATAACAAGTTTCCTTTTGCCTCCACCCCGCACTGGGTGAAATATGTCAATCCATCGACGGGCAAAGAGTCCAAGATCGTCGGCGTTCCCGTAGCCCAGGCCGAGTCCTGGGAAGAAGGATATCAGGGCCAAGTGACCGCCAAGGCGCTCAAGCCGTTCGAGGGGCTTGTGGCGCAGAAGCAGTTCTTTGTCGTCGCGCATGACGGCGACAATTCCTCAGGCCGCGCAGGCGACAAAGGTACATACCTCAACGCGGGAGCGGTTACGTATTCCGATTCCGGGGTCAAGGGCATGGGCATCGACGAGTACCTCGCTTCGAACAAACCCGCGGCGTCGGATGTGGTGCATGTGCAGGACGGTTCGTGGATCGACACGCGCGACTCGTCTTCGGATCCGCAGTGGCATCACTGGAAGCTGCCGTTCGGCATCTGGAAAGGCCAGTTCGCCGACTTCAACCGGGTGATGGGCACAAACTACGAGCCGAAGAAGAACCTCTCCGGCGTGCAGGACGGCATGACTGTCTCCTTCGAGCACGGCTACCATTACCTCGAGCGCAACTTTGCGCTGCTGCAGGCGGCGGAGAACTACGCGAAGACGGCCGAGCAGATCTGGCTCGACGAGCACCCGGCCTACTGGCAGCCGACAACCGCGCTCGACAAGGAAGTTACCCATGCAGGCAACCAGCTTAACCCTTGGATGATGTCCTACCCCGTGAAGGGCGATGCGTCCAAAGACTATGCAGGCGGTGCCAATCCGGCCGAGCTGTCGTGGTACTTCCTCATGCCGGCCATCGATTCGGGCTTCGGCTACTATGACGAGAACCAGGACGACTCCGTGAAGCCGACCCTCTCGTTCAACCAGTCGCTCCACTTCTCGAAGCCGTATGTGACACCCAAAGCAGTCAAAGACCGCACCGGGCCGTCCGTCTGGTGGCCGCAGCGCTGGCCATATAACCCGGGCAGCGCCAACGTGGATAAGTCCGAGGGCTGGACGCTGCATCACTTTGACAACAATTTTGGCATCTATACCTATGCATACGACCTGAACGGCATCACGGACATCAAGGTGAAAATCCGCAAGCACAAGAGCAAGCAGGCGGATGCGGCGGACAACACGTTCCGCGTCTACGATCCGGCGACCCTGAAAGCCCAAGGCGTGGCAGGCATCGACCCGGCCAAGGTCGGCGAGTGGAAGGAATATCCGATGCAGCGCCGCGACCTGAGGCCGGACATCAACGGCGTGGACTGGCAGGCCGGCTCCAAGGCCGTACTGCAGAAGGTGCCGGCGCAGGAGATCGGCGACTTGTACTACTCCTATATCAAGGATTTGCGCGATGAGCTCGTCGACTACTACATCGAAGCGAAGGACAGTAAGGGCAATATCACCCGCAGTGACATCCAGCAAGTCTATGTCGGAGCAGGTACGTACAAGAACGTTGGCGGCAAAATCATCGAAGACGTCAATGGCGACATCAAAGGTACCTATCCGTTCTTGACGGATAAGCCGCCGGTGCTCGACACGACGGCGCCAAGCGTGCCGGCAGGAATCAAGGCCGCCTCCGCTTCCAAAACGTCGATCGAGCTGACATGGACGGCATCCACCGATGATGTCGGTGTTACCGGCTATGAAATCTACCGCAATGGCACCAAGGTCGGAACTTCCGCGGCGAACCGGTTCGTGGACAGCGGCCTGGCGGCCCTGACCGCGTACACGTACACCGTGAAGGCCTATGATGCCAAAGGCAACACCTCCGCCGCGAGCGCGGCAGCGACCTTGTCGACAACCGACCAGGGCAATGCGGCTACGGTCTACTACAAGCCCGGCTATACGACGCCGTACATGCACTACCGCCCGGCGGGCGGCACCTGGACGACGTCCCCGGGCACAGCCATGCCGGCTTCCGAGATCGCCGGCTATAACAAGCTGACCGTGGACCTCGGCGCCGCGACCTCCCTGGAAGCCGTATTCAACAACGGCAGCGGCACGTGGGACAACAACGGCGGGAAGAATTACATCTTCCCGGCAGGCACATCCACATACAGCGGCGGCGTGATTACCGCCGGCGCTCCGGGCGGACAGACCGCGGGTGACACCCAGGCGCCTAGCGTACCGGCTGGCCTGCAGGCTTCGGCGAAGACGGATACGAGCGTCACGCTCGGCTGGACCGTTTCGACGGACAACGTCAAGGTGACCGGATATGACGTGTACCGGGGCGGGACCAAGGTCGGCACGACCACCGGCACCACCTACACGGACAGCGGCCTGACGGCGAGCACAACGTACAGCTACACCGTCAAGGCGCTGGATGCCGCAGGCAACGCTTCGGCCGCTTCGGCCGCGCTAGCCGTGACCACGAATCCGGCCGCTGGCGTGGATACCAGCACGCTGACGTTCAAGGTCACGATGCCTGCGAACACGCCGGCGGGCGACAGCCTGTACGTCGCCGGCTCCTTCAACAGCTGGAATGCAGCCGATCCCGCTGCGAAGCTCGTGAAGCAGAGCGACGGCACGTATGCGCTCACCGTGAACATCCCGGCGGGCACGGCCGTGCAGTACAAGATCACCCGCGGATCCTGGGAGACGGTGGAAGTCAGCTCGACCGGCTCCGACGTCGCCAACCGCAGCTATACCAAGGGCGCCGGCGCGCAGACGCTCTCGCTCATCGTTGCCCGGTGGAAGGGGCTGTAAAGCCGGCCCTCTGAGGTATAGCGATGCTGGAATGATGAAATGGCGGATGGATGTATTGCGGCAGGGATGAAAGTTCCGCTCATCCGCTAAATGCAGAAAGACCGTGCCCCTCCTCAGGGTACGGTCTTTCTGCTGTCACGGCACCTCGCTCATGGGCTCAGAACATTCTGGGGATAAGAGGGAAAGTTAGGAGGAGCGGGCATGAAACCCCAACAGGGTAAAGATACTAGAAGAAAACCCAACAAGGAGGAATCCAATCTCATGCGGAATCATTCTACCGAGCGTATCGAAGCGATTCAGCAGCTCGCCGTCCCTTTGAAGGAACAATCGGCCCTGGACGATCTGGTCCGGGCTGCGTCGTCGGCC
Organism: Paenibacillus caseinilyticus; assembly: GCF_027533645.1. Lineage (GTDB taxonomy): Bacteria > Bacillota > Bacilli > Paenibacillales > NBRC-103111 > Paenibacillus_G > Paenibacillus_G caseinilyticus. The sequence goes on along the minus strand of NZ_JAQAGY010000039.1, from coordinate 39,353 downwards.
CGCTGTGTCCTGCTGGGCGAAGCGTCCCACGGCACATCCGAGTTCTATACCCTCAGAGCTGAGATTACGAAGCGCCTGATAACCGAGCACGGCTGCCGGATCATCGCGGTGGAGGGGGACTGGCCGTCCTGCTTCAGCGTGAACCGGTATATCAAAGGCCTGCCGGATGCGGAAGACCATGCCGCCGAGGCGCTGTCCGCCTTCGACCGCTGGCCGGAGTGGATGTGGGCGAACCGGGAGATCCGCGATCTTGTCGAGTGGCTCAAGGAGCACAACGCCCCGCTCCCTCCGGAGCAGAAGGTCGGCTTCTACGGGCTCGACGTCTACTCCCTCTGGGAGTCGATGGATGAGATTCTGCAGTACCTGGAGCGGACCGGCTCCCCGAACGTAGAGGAAGCCCGGGCCGCCTTCGAATGCTTCGAGCCCTTCGGCGGAGAAGGCCAGTCGTACGGGCTGTCCGCGTCGCTCTTCGGAGAGGGCTGCCAAGACGAGGTGGTCGCGCTGCTGGCGAAGCTGCGGACCGAACGCACCCGCCCGCAGGATCCGCAGGAAGAGGCGCTTGATGCCGAGATCAATGCGCTGGTGGCCGTAGACGGGGAGCGGTATTACCGCGCCATGATCACGCACGACGCCGAGTCCTGGAATATCCGGGACCGTCATATGACCGAGGTGCTCCACCGCATCCTGAACTTCCACGGGCCGGAGTCCAAAGCGGTCGTCTGGGAGCATAACACCCACATCGGCGACGCCCGGGCGACTGATATGTTCGCGGACGGCATGGTGAACGTCGGTCAATTGGCCCGCGAACAAATGTCCAGCGGCGATGTCTATGCCATCGGCTTCGGCACCCACCGGGGGACCGTCATGGCCGGGACCAGCTGGGGGGCGCCTGCCCAGGTCATGGAGGTGCCGCAGGGGATCAGCGGCTCGTGGGAGGACCTGCTGCATCATGCCGTCGGCGAGGACTGCGTCCTGCAGCTGAAGGATGCGCCGGCCGTGCTGCGCGAGACGATCGGCCACCGGGCGATCGGCGTCGTGTACCACCCGGCCCATGAACGCGGCAACTACGTGCCGAGCCGGCTGCCCGACCGCTATGACGCGTTCGTGCACGTCGAGGTGTCGAAGGCGGTTCGGCCTTTGGCCAGCGAGCCAGTACACGTCTAACGCGCTGCGGGTACGGCCGTTCTAGGTCGAGCCGGCTGCCGGGCGGCTATGACGCGTTCGCGCACGTCGAGGTGTCGGGGAGCCGATTGGCCTCTGGACGGCGAACCGGTACAACGTCTAACGCGCTGCGGGTACGGCCGTTCTAGGTCGAGCCAGCCGGCAGCGGCCACGACGCGTTCGTGCACGTGGAGGTGCCGAAGGCGGTTCGGCCTCTGGACGGCGAGCCGGTACAACGTCCAACGCGCTGCGGGTACGGTCGTTCTAGGTCGAGCCAGCCGGCAGCGGCCACGACGCGTTCGTGCACGTGGAGGTGCCGAAGGCGGTTCGGCCTCTGGACGGCGAGCCGATACAACGTCCAACGCGCTGCGGGTACGGTCGTTCTAGGTCGAGCCAGCCGGCAGCGGCCACGACGCGTTCGTGCACGTGGAGGTGCCGAAGGCGGTTCGGCCTCTGGTCGGCGAGCCGATACAACGTCCAACGCGCTGCGGGCACAGCTGTTCTATGCCGAACCGGCTGCCCTGCGGCTATGACGCGTTCGCGCACGTTGAGGTCGGGGAACCGATTGGCCTCCGGCCCTATTCATCTGATCTTCGCCGCCCCCGGGTACGGCAGCGGGCTTGACCCCGCTCCCCTCCTTGTCTTACGCTGGGATGAAGAAGGATGCAGAGAGGGGCGGACAAACCATGCGGAGCAGAGAACAGGACGAGCGGCGCAGACACGGCCATCAAGGGGAACAGGAGGCAGCGGAACGCCCCATCATTCCCCTGCCGAAGGAAACGCTAGAGGACAGGGATGTCATCCTTCATGCGCAGATGGAGCAGCATCGGCTCGCAAGCGATGCCTACGAGGAATTCGTAAAGAACGGCGGGCTGGAGAAGCTGCCGGGGCTCGGCAAGCCGCTCGAGGTCCCGACTGGCGACATCCTCTCCTCCATCATGCTGCAGGCGAAGATCCAGCCGCCATTCCTCATGCTGCGGACAGAGATCCGCAAGCATATGGAGCTCGCGCTGGAGCTTCTGAAGCAAGACCCCGGCAGCCCCGAGATCGACGCGAGCCTGGACGATGCCAACAAGCAGATCACAGAGCTGAATTACCAGGCGCCCAGCCTCAGCCTGCACCGGAGGAAGCTGACCCGCGAGAATCTCCGGGAGCAGTATGACCGTTGGTACAAGTAGGGAGACGAAGCGGGGGGCGACCAGAATAAGGAGAGACTGCGGTGCAGATCCGCTTGTCTCTCCTATTGGTGTTGGACTTGCAGTCCGTATGCTATGGACATAGATGAAGCGTTGGTCTTCCTAGGAACTCCTAATCGCTTGTCATGTGGAGCAATCGATTAGACGGGATTGGAACAGGCATCCGTCCCGGCTGCCCAAAAGCGGCGCCTACCGCTTCGCCCCCCGCCCGCGCCGCCGCGCACAAGATAAGCGGCTTCGCCGTCCTTCATCGAGCCCCGGTGAGATATAGATTCTTAGATTTGCACAAAGCCCCCAACCTCACGGCCTGGGGGCTTTGTTCCGCTGGTTAATCGCCTACGCGAGGCGCACGCTCCACTCGCGGCGGCCCGCCTCCGGCGTAAGCCGCACGCCCTGCGGCGTGTGCTCGGCCGCGGCGCCCTCCGCGCTTGCGCTGCCGATGCCGCGCAGCAGCAGGCTCCACGCCCCGGCGCTGCCGCCTTCGGCGCGCACGCTCAGGCTCTCGCCGCTGCGTGTCACGCTCACTCGCAGCACCTCCTCGGCCTGCGTGCTGTACACGACCCGCTCCGCCGAGGCGCCGTCCGCCAGCTCGAAGAGCTGCAGCTCCACGCCGTCCGCGTAGTCGTAGTCTGGCCGCGTGGCGTCCGCGCCGACCGGCAGCAGCGTGCCGGGCCGCACGTAGAGCGGCAGGCTCATGTAGCCGTGCTCTTCCTCGCGCCACGTACCGCCCTCCACCGTCTCGCCGGTGAACAGGTGCGTCCAGCGCCCCTGCGGCAGATAGTAGCTGACGCGGCCCTCTTCATTGAAGACCGGCGCGACCAGCACCGAATCGCCGAGCATATACTGGCGGTCGAGGTAGCCTGCGGTAGGGTCGTCGCCGAACTCGAGCAGCATGGCCCGCATGAGCGGAAGCCCCTTCTGCGAGGCCTCTACCGCGCCGCCGAACAGGTACGGCATCAGGCGGCACTTCCACTGCGTGAAGAACCGCATGACGTCGACGGACTCCTCGTCGAACGCCCATGGCACGCGGTACGACACGTTGCCGTGCAGGCGGCTGTGCGAGGAGAACAGCCCGAATGCCGTCCAGCGCTTGTACACGTCCGCCGAGGACGTGCTCTCGAAGCCGCCGATATCGTGGCTCCAGAAGCCGAAGCCCGAGAGGCCCAGCGACAGGCCGCCGCGGAGGCTCTCCGCCATCGATTCGTAGCTCGCGAAGCAGTCGCCGCCCCAGTGGACCGGGAACTGCTGGCCGCCGGCTGTCGCAGAGCGGGCGAAGACTACGGCCTGCCCTCGGCCCAGCTTCTCCTCGAGCACTTCGAATACGACCTTGTTGTACAGGTGCGTATAGTAGTTGTGCATCCGCTGCGGGTCCGATCCGTCGTGGTAGACGACATCGGTCGGAATGCGCTCGCCGAAGTCGGTTTTGAACGAATCGACGCCCATGTCCACCAGTTCGCGCAGATAGCCGGCATACCACTCGCACGCCTCGGGATTCGTGAAGTCTACGATGCCCTGGCCTGGCTGCCACCGGTCCCACTGCCAGACGTCACCGTTCGGGCGCTTGATGAGATAGCCCCGCTCCCGGCCTTCCTCGAAGAGCCGCGACTGCTGTGCGATATACGGGTTGATCCAGACGCAGATATGCAGCCCCTTCTCCTTCAGCCGCTTCAGCATCGCCGCCGGGTCCGGGAACACCTCCGGGTCCCATTGGAAGTCTGTCCAGTGGAATGCCTTCATCCAGAAGCAGTCGAAGTGGAACACATGCAGAGGCAGATCGCGCTCGCGCATGCCGTCCACGAAAGAGTTCACCGTCTCCTCGTCATAGTTGGTCGTGAACGACGTCGTCAGCCAGAGTCCGAACGACCACGCCGGCGGCAGGGCCGGCTTGCCGGTCAGCGTCGTGTAGCGCTCCAGCACCTCTTTGCCTGACGGACCTCCGATCACATAGTATTCAAGCGATTCGCCCGGCACCGAGAACTGTACCTTCGATACCTTCTCTGAGGCGACCTCGAAGGACACCAGCTCCGGCTGGTTGACGAATACCCCATACCCGCGGTTCGACAGATAGAACGGCACGTTCTTGTACGCCTGCTCGCTGCTCGTCCCCCCGTCCCGGTTCCAGATGTCCACCGTCTGGCCGTTCTTCACGAACGGGGTGAAGCGCTCGCCGAGGCCGTAGATGAGCTCCCCGACGCCAAGGTCGAGCTCCTCCTTCAAATGCGCATCTCCGTCCGGCCCGCCGACATGAGCGATCGCTTTGCTCCCGCTGCCCGTGATTCGCCGGCCGTCCTGATAGAACACCGCGCGCCACTCCCCGGCCTCACGCACCTCCACCGACACCCGTCCGGCGGTCAGCCTTACGACACCGTCTCCGCGCTCTACCGTGACCGCATGCTCCTCGCTGCGCTGCAGCTCGAAATCCGGCCCCACATGCTGCACGCCGGCGTAATGCTCGATCTTCACGCCGATCACATCCGGCTGCGGCGAATAGTAGCGGATCGTGAGCAGCGGGCAATCGAGCTGTCCCCTGCGGCTCGACACATCCCGCGGCGCGGCGAGAACGGTAACCGAACGTTCCCCCGGCGTCACCGAGAAGACATGGGCGGCGTTGATCAGGTTATATCCTTCGCGGGTCATCCAAAAGCCGTCACTGAATTTCATAGCTAACTCCTCCTTGCGGCTCTTCGGCCGCAGCTTATGGGTATGTATAGAGGAACAACCGTCCCCCCTCATCTCCCGATGCCCCAGCATCAGCAGCGGAAGGCTCAGCCGAAGCCCGACTTTAACAGACTTCACCTGGTCTCGGCACGTTCCATCCATTTTTCAATAAACTTCCTGCCCTATGTTTCATTACGGAGTCCCAGGCTCCCCCCCCGTACATCCCGAAGGAGCCCAACCGGGCCCCGGGTGTATACTCCTTGCTTGCCATTAGAACGTTTATCCATCCGAGCTCATTATTTCGGTAAACAGTCTTATTCGTTAAACAGCTTCACGCGCTCTTTGACCAGCTTCGTGTATTCCTCTTCCATCTTCTTGATGTTCAGCTTCTCGAGCTCCTGCAGCATCCCGTCGTAGACGGCGTCGAACTGTTCGGGCTTGGCCAGGATGGCTTCCGGCACACGCTTCCATACGACCGTCTTCGCCTTGTTATAGATGACATTGACATCGGAGTCAGGCTCCACCGGGATCGACCAAGCGGCCCCCCAAGGCTTCACAGGGAATTCTTCTTTCTTCGGGAACAGGTCCTTCCACGTCGTTGCGCCGTACGCCTTCAGCGTCTCTTTGTCCGCATCCGAGTAAGAAGCGATCTTCTGCTCTACGGTCGTGGTGGTATAGGTGTTGCCGGACGGATCCTTCACGCCGTCCCCATAGCGGCCGGTAATAAAGTACTGCCCGATCCCAGTCGACTTGGAGAAGTTATTGCCGTCATTGACCTTCTTGTCCAGCACGTCCGGCGGAATCACCCGCTTGCCGTTCTCCACCTTGTAATGAACGCCTTCGATGCCCCAGTTGATGAGCACCTGGCCTTCATCGGACGCGAGATAATCCAGGAATTTGATCGCCCGTACCGGATCCTTGGCCGACTTCGTGATGCCGATCCCGTACCCGGCCAGATAACCCGTATCCTGGAATGAGTGGTCCTTGAAGCTCTCATTGAGCGTGACCGGATAGTGCCCGTACGTCCGGTCGAACTTGCCTTCCTTGCGGAGCGCATTCTGCGCTTCCTGGTAATCCCAATCTTGATCGATAAGCCCGAGCACGCGGCCCGAGGCGATCTTCGCCTTATATTGGTCATACTTCTGCACGAAGCTCTCGGGATCGATAAGTCCGACACTGTTCATATGGTTCAGCCAGCGGAAGTATTCTTTCTCCTCCGGCCGGAAATAGTGGAACTTGGCTTCATAGGTCTTCGGATCGATATAGTACTCCCCGTCGTCCGGAGCGCCCGTCGTCAGGAACGCCGGGTTCGTCACGGAGATCATGATGTGCCAGTCATCCGCATTGAGCGACAGCCCGATCGTCGGCTTCCCGTCGATGGTCGGATACTTTTCCTTATACGCTTTGATGGCGTTCTCATAATCCTGTACCGTACGGATCTTCGGATAGCCGAGCTCCTTCACAACCGCATGCTGCAGCTCGAAGCCTCCTCCTGCGTCGAAGTACTCTTGATCCACAGCCGAAATCGGGAGGATATAGATACTCGGGTCCTCCGTGCTCCAACGAAGACGCTTCATATATTTGCCGTACACCTTCTTGAGATTCGGCGCATGCTGTTCGATCAGGTCGGTCAAGTCGACCAGCGCATCGGCGGCCACCAGCTTACCGGGGTCCCCCTTGGGCAGAATCATGTCGGGATAGTCCCCGCTGGAGACCATCAGAGGGATCTTCTGGTCCGCGGAGCCGACCGGGAATTCCATCTTGAGCGTGACGCCGGTCTTCTCCGTCAGCTTCTTGCCCACTTCGTCCTGCATATTATTCCAAGTCGGATTCGGGTCGGCGCTGTAGACGGAGAGCGTCATCGGTTCCGTCCCTGACCCGGAGGCCTGTCCCGGCCCGGCGGCCGGCTCCTTCGCGCAGCCGGTTACCGTCACAAGCGCCGCAGCCACCATGACACTCAGCCATTTCGCTGATCTTTTTTTCATGAATGATCCTCCCTTTTCTCTTCCCGTGGTTATCGTATCATAGATTTTCCGGAGCTTCCCTAGCTTTTGACTGCCCCCAGCGTCATGCCCTTCACAAAATACTTCTGCAAAAACGGGTACACCAGCAGGATCGGCAGGGTCACGACAATCGTAATGGCCATCCGGATCGATTCCGGCGAGACGGCCGCGATGTTCTGCGCCATATTCGGGTTGCGCGCGGCATCCGCATTATTCTGCGTGCTCTGCAGCACCTTCATCAGCTCGTACTGAAGCGTCGTCAGCGTCTCGCTCGAAGAATTGTACAAGTACGTGTCGAACCAAGAATTCCACTGCCCTACCGCGATGAACAAGGCCACGGTCGCCAGCACCGGCTGGCAGAGCGGCAGCACCACCCGCCAGTAGATCGTGAAGTCGTTCGCCCCGTCGATCTTCGCCGACTCCTGCAGCGCGTACGGCAGACCGGTTATGTAAGAACGGATAATGAAGACGTTCCAGACGCTGAGCAGCCCGGGAATCAGGTACACCCAGAAGCTGTTGATGAGATGAAGCTCCCGCATCAGCATGTAGACCGGGATAAGGCCGCCGGAGAAATACATCGTCAGCGCGAACAGCATCGAGAACAGGCGGCGCGCCTGGAATTCCTCTCGGCTCAGCACGTACGCCACCATGGAAGCGGCGAGGACACCGATCAGCGTGCCCGCCAAGGTCCGGATCACCGAATTGCGGAAGCCCGTCAGCAGGCCGGAGTACTGGAAGATCGTCTCGTAATTCTTCAGCGTGAACTCCCGCGGCCAGATATGGATGCCGCCCCGCACCGTATCCGTCGAATCGTTGAGCGAGATTGCCAGCACGTTCAGGAACGGATACAGGGTGACGGCCACCGTGAAGATCATGGCCGCGTAGAGCACAACGTCGAACAGCTGGTCGGACAAGCTTTTGCGTGCCCAAGTCATATGCATGCCCTCCTAGATGATGCTTTCTTTGGTTAACCGCTTGTAGATGCCGTTGGCCGTCAGCACGAGCACGATACTCACCACGGAGTTGAAGATCCCGATCGCCGTCCCGTACGAATACCGGCTGAGTCCTATGCCGTAATTCAAGGCATACAGATCCACGACCTCCGAGTAATCAATGACGAGCGGATTGCTGAGCAGGAACTGCTTCTCGAATCCGATGGACACCAGATGTCCGATGGACAGAATCAGCAGCACCATGAATGTCGGCCGGATGCCCGGCAGGGTGATGTGCCAGATTTTGCGGAGGCGTCCCGCGCCGTCCACAGTCGCCGCCTCATACAGTTCGGGATCGATCCCGGCCATCGCGGCAAGGTAGATGATGGAGTTCCAGCCGGTCTCCTTCCACATGTCGGAAGCGGTTACAATCGACCAGAACCATTCTCCCTTCGCCATGAACTGCACCGGCGCATCGATGACCCCGAGACTAAGCAGCAGCGAGTTGACCGCGCCTCCCTCGGTTGAGAGCATCTTCGTTACGATGCCGGCTACGACGACCCACGATACGAAGTGGGGCAGGTACGAGATCGTCTGCACGGAGCGCTTGAAGAACTGGCCCTTGAGCTCATTCATCAGCAGGGCAAAAATAATCGGCACCGTAAACCCGACCAAGAGGCCCATGAGGCTCATCGCCAGCGTATTGCGGAGTACCAGGTAGAACCTTTCGTCCGCGAACAATTCGGCAAAGTTAGCGAGTCCCACCCACTTCTGTTCGAGCATCGACCGGCCCGGCCGGAATTTCTGGAAGGCCATCAGCCATCCCCAGATGGGCACGTAGCTGAAGACGATCAGCCAGATTACGAACGGCACGGACATGAAATACAGGTACTTCTGGCGGCCCATCGTCTGCCAGAACCCGCCGGAGCGGCGGGGCTTCTCCAGCGGGAGAGCACCCCTTGTTGTTAGCGGTTCCATGCGGCTCCCTCCTTTGTACGTTTCTTTTGGATATCTCTATGATACCGGAGCTGCCGCTGCCCGAACACACGTCGGATTGCACCTGATATCATGTCAAAATCGGATGTCGGCCGGGCATGCAAAGTAGACATTTGCGCGAGAAGCGCTTCCCCATACCGCCGCCGTCTGTGGTAAAGTAAACCCAAGAAGATAATCCCTTAGTGGAAGGATGCGGAACGATGAGTGGAATCGTCAACACACCTCGGCCCCCATATTATGCGGTGGTCTTTACCTCGGAACGTACGGACGGGGACAACGGATATGGCCGCATGGCCGACCTCATGGTGGAGCTGGCCTCGCAGCAGCCGGGCTTCCTCGGCGTCGAGAGCGCGCGGGACGCGTCCGGTCTCGGGATCACCGTGTCGTACTGGAGCTCACCGGAGGCAATCCAGTCGTGGAAGGAACATGCGCTTCACCGGACGGCGCAGGAGAAAGGACGCACGGACTGGTACGAACGCTACGCCCTTAGGGTCAGCAAAGTAGAGCGGGATGCGTATTTCGAGATGTAAGCAGATCGTGCGGGGGAAGGAACTGCAGGAAGGCGGAGAAGACGAGTGAGCACCTTATTCGAGCGTCATTATGACGCCCTGATGGGCTGGCTGGAGAAGCGGGGGTTCGCCCGCATCCGGGCGGAACTGCTGGAAGAGGCCACGGGAAGAGTGCTCGAGGTCGGATCGGGTACGGGACTGAACTTCCCGTTATACCGGAACTGCGATAGGGTCGTGGCGCTGGAGCCAAGCGAAGCCATGCGGCGCGCTTCGTTGGAGCGCGCCCGGCACGCTGCTGTTCCCATCGAACCGGTCACCGGCGATGCGCAGAAGCTCCCCTTCGCTGCCGGGTCGTTCGACACCGTGGTCGGCACGCTCGTGCTCTGCACCATCGGCGACCCTGCCCAGGCGCTTGCCGAGATGCGGCGCGTGTGCAAGCCCGGCGGCACCCTGCTGCTCTTCGAGCACGTCCGCTTGGACCACCCGGTGCTTGGGAGATTGCAGGACTGGCTCACGCCGGCATGGAAGCGCCTGTGCGACGGCTGCCGGCTTAACCGGGATACGGTCGGCACCCTGCAGCAGGCCGGATTCGAGATGCTTCACATCGAGCGGTATTATAAGGGGATATTCGTTACGGTCGTAGCTAGAAAACCGTAAGCTGCGGCGCCGCTGCAAGAAGGCCAGGTCCCCTGGAACCATAGGAGTACCAAGCAAGCTAAGAAGGAGAGCAGAAGCATGAACAACAACCCATCCACGCTGAATTACGATACATTCTGGAAAGACTCGGAGTATTTCACACACTTCGAACCGGTAACCGATGCGATGGTCCGCCGCACCGAGCAGCTGCTGGGTTACAAGCTGCCATCATCCTATATCGACCTCATCCGCACCCGCAACGGCGGAAGCCCGGTCCGTAGTTGTTTTCCGACAGCTGCCTCCACTTCCTGGGCGGAGGACCATATCGCGATCAGCGGGATCTGCGGCATTGGCGGACAATGGGGCATCGATTCGGAAGAGCTCGGCAGCCGCTTCATGATCGAGGAGTGGGGCTATCCGGACATCGGCATTGTCGTCTGCGAATGCCCGTCGGCCGGCCATGATGCCGTGATGCTCGATTACAGCGCCTGCGGGCCGGAGGGCGAGCCGCAGGTGATTCATGTCGATGTGGAGACAGGCGGCGAGCCCCGGCGGACGTTCCTCGCCGAAGACTTCCAGTCGTTCCTAGAGGGCCTGGTCCACGAATCGGCTTATGAAGAAGACCCGGAGGGACTCCGCCAGGCGGAGCTCGCTATAGCCAGAGGCGGAGCCTTCCCCCCGCTTCTGGCCGAGCTCTGCCGGCATGCGGATGATCCGCTCCTCGCCGAAGCGGCCCTCCGCCACTTCGGCGAGGCGCTTGTGGAGGAGAAGGGGTTCTTCGCGCTCCATGCCGATCCCCTGTCCTACCTCTTGTATGATCTCCAGTTCTGGCTCTATTCGCGCCTGTACCCGGTCGAGAGCCTTCCCGGGTACCTGGAAGCTTATTCGGGCATGACCGCCTTCGGCGGGGAGTTCGGCGCAAGCGGATATGCCCCAAGCTTTGTATCCGATTGGTTCAACCTCCGCTTGGAAGAGGGGCGGATTACTACAGAGGGCGGAAGGCTGGCTTTTACGGAGAGCTATGCCCGCGAACTGGCAGCGAGGCTGGAGGAAGCCCGGCGGCCCTAGCGGGATTCGGCGGCCGGTTGAGGCTCTTCCTCTTCTCGGCTTTTTCTTCTCGGCCGTTCTGTGCCGCGGAGTTCCGTTCAGCTAACCGCTGTTCCGAGGTCCAAAAAGCAAGAGGCTCTGCCCCCGTAATTCGGGTGGCAGAGCCTCTTTTCTATTTGGGGATAACACTTATTAATTACCGGACAAGCCTGTCTTCTGCAGGAGCTTGCTGATCAGCGTTACGGTCTCCGCCCGGTTCGTCAGCCCTTGCGGCTTGAACGTTCCGTCTTCGTAGCCCGAGAGCAGACCGAGCGCTTGCGCTTCTGCTATCGCATCGCGTGCATAGCCGCTCACAGCTCCGCTATCGGCGAAGCCCGCGGATGCGCCATTCCCGGCACCTGCCGATGGGGTCACAGCCTGCAGATAGCGGACTGCTCTGGTGAGCAGCACGGCGGCTTCTTCGCGGGTAATCTTCTGTCCACCGCGGAAGGAGCCGTCTTCGTACCCGGAGATCAGGCCCCGCTCGGACATCGCAGCGATATAGCCGGCATCCCAAGCCGCCGGATCGACATCCGTATATTGGGCCGCTGCCGCATCCGGAGTCCACCCCAGCGCACGGGCCAGAATGGCGGCGAATTCGGAACGGCTTACCGGCACCTCAGGCCGGAAGCTTCCGTCCGGATAGCCATCCACGACGAGCTGGTCGCCCAGCTGCTCGATGGCATCCTCGCCCCACGTCGAGGCAATATCCGTAAAGCTGCGGTTCTCTGCGATCACACCGAAGGTTCCGTTATGATCGGCCTTCAATACCAGAACCGGAGAACCGCTCACCTCAGCCCTATCGAACGGAACGGGATATACCGCACCGTCCTCGCTGAAGGTGACGCCAGCCGATTGGTTCACATTTGCCGAAGGGCGGAGCCCGAAGGCTTTGGTGAGATAGGTACCCTTATACTGGTTGTAAGGGTACGTTCTGCCTCCCGCTTCGACCACAATCGAGAAGTCGTACAGGCGGGCGGATGCCGCATCCACGCCTGCCGGAACCGGCTTAATTGTAATCGAGATCAGGATGCGGGCTTTCTCGGCATCCGCAGCGCTGATCCCCAGCGCTTTGGCAAGCGCAGCAGGGGTGAAGAGGCGGACCGGCAGGTCAAACGATGCACCGTCGGCCGAGATCCCCACGCTGCTCGCCTGATGACTAGAGCTGATCAGGGACATGATGCCGCTGCTGATCTCGATCTGCGCCTGCAGGGCATCCTTCGGCAGAGTAATGAGGAACACCTTCGGTCCCTTGGCACCTGCCAGCTTGTCTTTCACGGCGCTTTCGCTCAAACTGACCAGCGAGGACGAGCCGTTCGGGCTCACCGTAACCGCCAGCGGAACAAATTCTGCACCGCCCGGCTGTACCGGAATCAGCCATGGCCGTTCAGGTGCCGCCGGCACTTCCGGCTTAGGGGCAGGGCCAGGGAGCTCGCCGCTCCCTGTACTGCCGCCACCCGAGTTGCTGCCGCTGTTGTCACTTCCGCCATGATCCGAGCCGCCATCCCCGCCGCCCGTGCTGGAACGTTCACGGGTGATCTTCAGGATGTACCGCTTCTCGGAGCCGTCCGGCGCGGTAACGCTAATGTCGAACGTATTCAGCCCCTCGGAGAGATCGGCTGTCGCCGATACCGATCCCTGTGCGGTCGCAGCGCCGTTAATCGATACCATCGCCCCGGCATTCTCTGCCTCCGCTTGGATACCGATGCTGCTGGCACCGCTGCC
>NZ_JAQAGY010000039.1:0-26351 GCF_027533645.1 Paenibacillus caseinilyticus | reverse complement strand
CACGGTTGCCTCGTAGGTGTCTGTGCCCGGCACAAGAACGGCCGTGCCCACGGTCAATGTCAGCGACTTCAGGGCCGTATTCGTGCTCGGCACCGAGTGTTCACGGGTGATCTTCAGGATGTACCGCTTCTCGGAGCCGTCCGGCGCGGTAACGGTAATGTCGAACGTATTCAGCCCCTCGGAGAGATCGGCTGTCGCCGATGCCGATCCCTGTGCAGCCGCAGCGCCGTTGATCGATACCATCGCCCCGGCATTCTCTGCCTCCGCTTGGATACCGATGCTGCTGGCACCGCTGCCCACGGTTGCCTCGTAGGTGTCTGTGCCCGGCACAAGAACGGCCGTGCCCACGGTCAATGTCAGCGACTTCAGGGCCGTATTCGTGCTCGGCACCGAGTGTTCACGGGTGATCTTCAGGATGTAGCGCTTCTCGGAGCCGTCCGGCGCGGTAACGGTAATGTCGAACGTATTCAACCCCTCGGAGAGATCGGCTGTAGCCGATGCCGATCCCTGTGCGGCCGCAGCGCCGTTGATCGATACCATCGCCCCGGCATTCTCTGCCTCCGCTTGGATACCGATGCTGCTGGCACCGCTACCCACGGTTGCCTCGTAGGTGTCTGTGCCCGGCACAAGAACGGCCATGCCCACGGTCAATGTCAGCGACTTCAGGGCCGTATTCGTGCTCGGTACCGTTACACGGGCGACAGCCATCTCGCTGCCGTAAGTGACCGTAATGTCGGCTGTGCCGTACCCGACCGCCGTGACTTTTCCCTCTGCATCGACCGTTGCAACCGAAGCATCCGATGAGGAGAAGACCGACTGGTCTGTCACATTCCGGCGGTCGCCGGGACCGTACACCGCCGTGACGACCGTCGCTTGGCTTTCCCCGATCCGCAGATTGTAGGTATACCGGTCGAGCTCCAAGCCCGGATTGCGGACCGTTACGTTCACCGAATTGGAGGAGCTTCCCTTGAACAGGTTACCGCTATCCGCGTAGACTGCCGTAATTCCCGAGATGCCGAGCGGCAGGAAGCTGACTTTAATCTCAGCTTTGCCCTCGGCGTCCAGAATCCCATCGCCCAGAGGTTGACCGTCCCGTTGGAAGCTGACCGTGCCGATTGGCTGGCCCCCCCCAGGAGCAGTGACAAGCACTTGGGCTGTCAAAGTGACGTTCTCTCCGTAGACCGCACTGCTCACCGAAGGAGATACCGACGTCGAGGTTGCGGCCCGGTCTACGGTCAGGGAAAGACCCTGTGCGGACACGCTTCCCGCATGATCGCCGTCGCCACCGTACGAAGCGGTGAGGTCGTAAATTCCCGGCACAAGATCTGTCAGGACAAACTCGGCTGTACCGTCCGCCTCAAGGAATCTGCGGCCCAGCTCTGTAGAGCCGCTAAGGAAGACCACTTCCCCTGTCGGCGTCACGCCTGTAGACTGCACTTCGGCCGTCAGGGTGAACTTCTCCCCATAGACGGATTGCTTCACCGAGCTCTTCAGCGAAGTAGAAGTCGCACGTAGATCAGCGGTGACCTTCACTACAGATGAAACGCTCCCTGCAAATGAAGCATCTCCGCTGTACTCGGCGGTGTAAGTGTGCTCGCCTTGGGTCAGTGCGGGAGTGGGCAGCTTAGCTATGCCGCTGTCATCCACCGAGACCGTACCGAGCACGTCCGCGCCTTCCTTGAAAGTCACGTTACCGCCCGCCGTGCCCTTTCCGGGCGCCGTTATCGAAACGGTGGCGGTCAGTTCGACCTTATCGCCTACGGCTGCCGTTTCTGGAGAGCTCTTTACGGCAGTGGACGTTGCCGCTTTGGCAACTGTCAGTTCCGAAAGCGCCTCAGAGACGCTGGAGATGTACCGTTCGTCGCCCGCATATTCTGCGGTAATTTCGGCGTAGGTCCCGACCGGGAAGCCGGCCTCAGCCGTCCAGACCGCTATCCCTTTCTCGTCCAGCTGGCCTGTGCCAAGCACGTCAGCACCGTTTCGGAAGGTCACCTTGCCTCCGGGCAAGCCCCTGCCCGGTGAGTTCACCGTCACTTCAGCCGTCAGTTCGACCGGCTCGCCGTATACTCTCGAATAGACGCTGGTACTCACGCTCGTTGAGGTAGCCGCTTGGTCTACCTGTAAATTCGCAGAATCCGTGCTGCCCTTATGGTTGGCGCTGCCCTCATATACCGCTGTTATCGTATGCGAACCGACACTCAGGTCTGATGTCTTCCAATAGGCCGCTCCACTTCCATCCAATACAGCTGTCCTGAGCACTTTTGCCCCTTCCATGAAAATGACGTTCCCCGCTGGGGTCCCGCCGCCCGGTTTGGCTGTGGTCACCCCTGCCTTCAAAGTAACCTTCTCGCCATACACCGCGGATGTGACCGGTGACACATTCAGCTCCACAACCGTATCGGCACGCTCCACCGTGTAGTCGAGTCCTGCGGAGACACTGCCGGCGAACGAGGACGAGCCTTTATAGACCGCCGTGATGCGGTGCGTCCCGGCGGCCAGCGTGTCCACAGGCAGCGAAGCCACTCCCGTTCCGTCCAACGTCACCGTATCTAGCTCGGTGGCCCCTTCCTTGAACGTCACCTCCCCGGCTGGCGTCCCGCTTGCCGGGGCTATGGCTGTTACGGCTGCCTTGAATGTAGCCGGCTGGCCGAAGACGCTCGCCGTAGGCAATGCGGTAACCTTTACCTGTGCAGCCCCGAGATTGACCGTCTGCACCACAGCACTGGATACGCTGAATTGGTAATTCGCCGAGCCGTTGTACTGGGCGGTGATGCTGTGCGAGCCCACCGCCAACGATGGCCGCGAGAAGACTGCCGTTCCAGAGCCGTTCAGCACTTCGGTCCCAAGCAGGGTGGCCCCGTCTTTGAATGTGACCGTGCCGGTCGGCGTACCGGTATCCGGCGCTACCACCGATACGGTGGCCGTCCAGGTTACGCTCTCCCCATAGACACTCGGCGTCTTCGATGAAGTCAGACTCGTCGTGGTGATAGCAGCCATCTCTTCGATGATCGTGCTATCCTCTGCTGTATTATTAGCCGGGTTGCCATCTCCGCCTCCGGAGACGACGGCCCGGTTCGTTACCGTCGATGCCGCATCCGCCTGCACATTCACCTTCAGCACGATCGGCTCAAAGCTTTCTCCCGGCGCCAAGGCTTGCCCCGAAACACACCTTGTCGGTTCTTGTCCAAGTTGGCAGGACCAACTGGCCGCTTCCACACTAACGAAGGTCAGTCCCGCCGGAAGCGAATCTTCTACCGTAATCCCGCCGCTGGTCGGGGCCGAGCCTACGTTCGTGACCGTGATCGTGTACGTACCGGGCTGGCCTTTGCGGAAGTTGCCCGTATGCGTCTTCGTGATCGCAAGATCCGGCTGGGCCGTGACGGTGACTTGGAACGTATCCGCCATAGACCGGACAGCGCCGCCGACTTGGTGACTGACGGTGACCGTAATCGTCGCCGTCCCGCTGCGGCCGGGCGCCGGCTTGATCGTGAGCGTCCGTGTATCACCGCTGCCCGAGACTGCGAGGTTCTCCGCCGCATTCGGAATCAGTTGGGGATCGCTCGAGACCGCGGTCACCGTATCTACGCCGAGAGCCGCATCGCCGATGTGGAACGTAACCGGCAGCGTGCCGCCCGAGCCCATCGAGGCATCGGGCAGATCTTCGATGCTCGGGTGCGCTTCGAAAGCCCCGATATCGACAACCGCCGCCGAGTCAGCATCCGCCGCATCCGCCGTACGGGCGAATGCCGTACCCCGCTGGTCTGCCGCTCCCGGCGCCTGGGCGGCTGTACCCGCATCGAGCGCCGGACTCCCTGCCAGAAGCGCGTGGGTCTTCGTCGGGCCGCCGTTATCGGCGAGCGCTCCGAGCCGCAGGTCGCTGACACCGGTCTTGTTCCCGGCAGTTCCGTTCACCAGCCCGCCGGACCCTCCGGTACCGATCAGGTTGTAGCTGCTCCCCCCTGCTGCGGAGCCGAACAAATCACTAGCCGCCTGGGAACCGAGCTTGTTGCCTGCGACAATGGAATTATGGATCAGCGGAGAGGCCGTACCGGCCTGAATCCCGATACCTCCGCCGCTGCCGGTTGCATTGTTATCCGAATCTGCGGTATTTCCGTAGATCGTGGCATTGCGAATAAGGTAAGCACCATCCACCGCATACGCCAGCTGGAGTCCGCCCCCATCCCGGACCGCTACATTGCCGCTGATCGTAGAATTATCCAGATTGAGCTTGGACACGGAATAAATGCCCCCGCCCAGCCCGTCGAGACTGCTTCCGGCCGTTCCTTTGGCGGTGTTCCCCGCAATAGTGCTGGAGGAGACCGTACGCTGGGCGTCTCCGATGAGGAAGAGGCCGCCCCCGCTTCCGGCGGTGGCCGTATTCCCCTCCACTGTCGTGCCGGTCATGGTGAAGGCCGCCACGCCTTCCACAAAAACCCCGCCGCCACGGTTATACGAGATGTTGCCCACGATCCGGCTTTTGTCGACGAGGAGTTTTCCCGCCGGACTGCCGCCCGATAGATACAAGCCTGCCCCGTTCCCACTCAGCGAAGTATTGCCGCTTACGATAGAGTTATAAATTCGAATCGTGCCGCTGCCCGAATCGGCAGCAATCCCGGCACCGTATTCGTCCATGCCCCGGCCGTTGCGGACAGTCAGCGCCTGGACCGTTACGTTCACATTCAGATCGAGATTCGGGTTAATGTCGATGACCCGGTCAATGCCCGTGGCGGCGCTGGTCCCTGCCTGGATCACCGTCGCTGCCGGATCCCCTTCAGCGTTGCCGGACGATCCGGTGAGCACAAGTTCGCCAAGAATATCGAGATCCCCCGTGGCTGCCCCGTTCTCATCCGTTCCGTTCCTGCTTAGCGTGTACACGCCCGGATCCACGTTGATGGTATCCGCCCCGGGGAGTGTGTTCGACTCCATAATGGCTGCACGGAGCGTACATTTCCCGGACGCACCGGATGCATCGGCGCACACCCCGTCGCCTGGTGAGGCGTCGACGGTATCAGCCGTATCTTTGACGGTAAAAGTCGCCGCCTGAGCGGATCCATCCGGTACAAGCAGACAAAGCAGCACCGCCCATAAACAAAACATACTCCACCGCACAAGGCGGGGAGCCGCCGGATCAACCGGTGCTGCATAAGAAGCGTATTTCCGATTCAACATGTGGCCTCCCTGGTCCTCCCGGTCACCTCACCGATCCGGCGCCGGGATCTCAGCTTAAACGAAAAAAATTAACTTCGGGGCGGGTATATGCCTTCGAGGGCAATGATGTAATTCACCGCCAGGAAAGGCTGCCGGTTGTTGTGCGGTTGGTTGCCTCCCGCAATGCCCACTGCCTGCGGGCTCATCGGGGTGTCCGGTGCGGCCGCCACGTAGGCAGCAGGACCTTGGCGCCCGCCGGTCTTGGACCACACCGCCCCTTCCGGGCTGGACTGTGTGGAGGAGGAGTGCGCAGCTGCCGTGTGCGTGTGGGATGGTATCTGTGAGTTCAACAGCGTCACCGTGTCGTTTCCTCCTGCCTCTCCCTGTGTACGATTATTCAATCCGGGGCCTTGGCCGACACCGATCGGCACCCTTCCCATCAGGTTAGGAAGAGCGAAGGTTGTCCTGCCGTTCCCGCCGTACATGACGCCAAGCAGAGAGAACAGCGCCGTGTTCTGGGCAATGGCCATCAGCTGGCCGTTGCAGAAGGCCCAGCCTCTCGGGGCAAAATTCCCCGCAAATATTCGGATTTCACCTAAGAACGGTTCCAAAAGAATAACAACTCCTTTCTGTTCCTGCCATGGCTAGCTTCTGCTCGGATATATCCCCTCAAGACAAATGCAAAAATTCACTACAGCGTAAGGCTGCATATTCGTGTGAGGCTGGGAACCTCCGGCAGCCGACAGAGCAGCCGGTCCCATCGCCGTATTCGGGGCGCCGGCAGCATAACCTGCGGCCGTCTGCTTCGCCCAGACTGCGCCCGCCGGTTGATTCGTCGATGCAGCGGAGGAGCTCGCCATCACTTGATGCGTGTGGGAGGGAAGCTCGCTAATCGTCAGCGTATGGGACTCCTCACCCGCGATCATGCCAAGTGGTGCTGCAGCACTGACATGGATAGGCACCCGCCCGCGAAGATCGGGCAGCGCAAAGGTGGTTTGCCCGTTCCCGCCATAGGTCGTGCCAAGGATGGAGAACAGCGCCTGATTCTGGCTGATCGAGAGCAATTGACCGCTGCAGGTTGCCCATCCCTTCGGGGCAAAACCAAAAGGGAATGCCCGGATCTCCCCTATAAAAGATTCACTCATAGTACGGATGCTCCTTTATCTGAATTCGCTGGGCCTTAGTTCTGGGACGGATAAATCCCCTCTAAGGAAATGATGAACTGGATCGCCAGATACGGCATCATGTTATCATGCGGTTGATTCCCGCCCGCGGGGGCTACGGCCGCCGGATGCATGGCTCCGCTGGGCGCTCCGGCCGGAGCCGCGTAAGGATTGACTGCCGAAGCAGCCCATACGGCACCGGCAGGACTGCCGGCCGTTCCGGGTTCCTTCTGTGCCTGCACCGTATGGGTGTGCGCCGGAATCTGGGCCTGAGTCAGCATGACAGTCTCCACTCCGCTCATCTGCCCCATAGTAAAATGGCTCCGCGTCACGGGATTCTGACCTTGGTGGACCGGGGCTCTGCCGCGCAGGTCAGGCAGACCGAAGGTGGACTGTCCGTCGCCCCCGTAGGTAGTGCCGATTAAGGAGAAGAGGGCCGTATTGTCCGCGATGGACAGCAGCTGACCATTACAAATAGCCCAGCCTTGGGGAGCAAAATTGCCGCCGAACATGCGGATCTCGCCTATATATGGTTCTGACATGTTGTCACATCCTGTTCTTGTTTTTATCAGTCCACTTGGTTTGATCCGGTTTTGGTTTGATCCGGTTCCCATAACCCTGATTCAAACCCAAATGGATGCATCTGCCGCCTCCCAGGCACGGCATGTTCTGACGAACTCACCGCTACGGATCGAAAGCTGCGCACCGTATTCAAGGCTTCCACAGCATCTGCCGGTAGACCGAGGGCTCTCCGTCCGTCTCGAAGCCAAGCCCCTCATACAGCCTTCGGGCAGGATTGCCCTCCAGCACACTGAGCCGTATGCTCCGATCCTCAGCCCGCGCCTCCGACTGAAGCTCCCGCAGGATCCCCGTTCCCATCCCCTGGCCCCGCCACTGAGGCAGTAGCGAAAGATCCACAAGCCGGAGCTCACGATCGCTTCGGTCTATCCGCATCTGTCCCATTCGCTGCTCCTCATGAGCAATGATGAGATGGACTGCAGCCGGATACTGGGCACGGTAAGCCTGCTGCTGAAGCCGATACTGCATGGACAGGAACGCCACACGCTCCTGCGGTCCCCACCCCAAGGCATCCAGTTCCTCCTGCCGTGAAGCCGCATACAGCGAATACAAGAGAGGCTCGTCCTCCGGACAAACCGGGCTCATCTTCAATGGCACGCCCCCCTTTTTCTCGTCAGCCGCCTTGCATCAGACCCGCTGAACCAATGGAAGATGAAGAAATTTATCATAGGAGTCCTAGTTGCCATTGTATATTTATGCTAATCTATTATATATGAAACCAGTACGATCCTACTATATTTTTTTCTTAATCCCCCATTATGCGACATGAAAAAACAATAATCGACAATCGGAGGGCATATGAGTACCCATAAACCTATTTCCAGACGCCATTTTCTTGCCTATCTCGGCACCGGTGCAGCTACGCTTGTAACGGCGGCTTCGGGGCTCGATTCCCTTCTCGGCGGAAGCGGCACGGCCAAGGCGGCCTCGCTGCTCTTCGACCAGGAGACACCGGTCGTAACCTCCGGTTCCCTCGCAGGCAAGCCCGTTTCCACCGATGAGCTGACGCTTCCCCAAGGCTTTGCCTACGATGTCATCGCAGCATACGGGGACGTGATCAATCCGAAGGGCGATACGTTCGGGTATGACAGCGCCTCCGCTGTCTTCCTCCCGGAGGAAGGCTCGCGCGTCAAGGGCCTTCTGTACGTGGACCACGAAACCTCCAGCCCGCAGTGGGCACATGGCGGCCGCAGCGAGGGCGCCTACACAACAGAGCAGATCCGCAGCTGCCTGTACAATCAGGGGGCGTCCGTCCTTGAGGTATACCGCGGTGCGGACGGGCGCTGGCGGATGGATACGGCCTCCACAGCGGCCAGACGCATTACCGGCCTCGATCCGTTCGAGCTGACCGGGCCTGTGCGGGGGACCGCTGCGGTGCGCGGCGCTGTCCAAGTGCAGGGGACGCTCGGCAACCGGACCGGAGCCGTGACCCTATGGGGAACGATACTGACCTCCGAAGGCAGCTGGGATAGCACCTGCCACGACGCGGGGCTGGACCCGAGCCATTACGGCTGGGCTGCGGAGATCGATCCTGCGAGCTCTGCCTTCAAGCCCCGCAAGCATACGGCACTCGGCCGCTTCCGCCACTCCGGCGCACCGATGAAGCTGGCCCGGGACGGACGCGTGGTGGTCTATATGGGGGATGCAGCACAAGAATCGCCCCTGTTCAAGTATGTGAGCCGGGGCCGGTTCGATGAGGCGCGCGGAACAGCCAATTCGGAGCTGCTCACAGACGGTACTCTGTATGCGGCGGACCTGGAGAACGGACGGTGGATCGAGCTCTCGCTCGGCACCTTGAAGCAGGTGCTGCGCTCCCCCGGCCTAGATCTGCCGCATGCGGTCAAGTATACGCAGGAGCAGCTTCAGGCTCTGTTCCGGGAGCCGGCGGACGTGCTGGTCCATGCCGCCGAAGCCGCTCTCCTGCTGGGTGCGACGCCGCTGGGCCGCCAAGGCGATGCAGCGCTCCATCCGCAGGACGGCAGCTTGTACGTGTCGCTGGTGGACACGAGCGTGCACGGCCAGATTCTTCGGATCGTGGAAGAACAAGGGGATGCGGCAGCCGGGGCCTTCGAGTTCGAGATCACAGCCACCGGCGGTCCGCAGAGCGGGTTCACCTCGCCGGGGCATCTCGCTTTCGACCGCAGCGGCAGGCTGTGGATCGCCGCCGATGTGGCGCCGGACCGCCTGCTGCGCTCGGCCTATAGCCGGTACGGCAGCAACGGTCTTTATGTGCTCGATCTGCTCGCCCCGTCCGGCAGCGGAATCACCCCGTTCGCCTCGGCTCCCGTTGGGGCAGCCTTTGCCTCGCCGGCGTTCACGCCGGGAGAACAGACGCTCTTCCTGTCCGTGCAGCACCCAGGCACTGCCGGCGGCGCAGACAAGGCCGTGGTCAGCTCGTGGCAGCACCTGCCGGGAAGCTCGGCACCGCGTTCCGCGCTGGTGGCCGTCAGAGGATAACGGCATCCGGACAGCCGCAGTGCGTTCCCTGCTGACCGAGGCAGCATCCTGATCTTCAGCGGGGGTGCTTCACGCTGCAGCAGAGGATGCTGTCCTGCCGCTCCGGCTGGCTGCTCCACGGAACAAGCCGTCCCATACGGCTGACAGAGTGACCCGGGCCACCTACAAAAGAAAAGAGAAGAACTGGAGTTCCTCTCTTTGGAAAAATACAATCAAGCTGTGTCCTCCAGAGAGGAACCGCTCTAAAGCCGCTCTTCAGAGAGCGGCCTTTTTTACGTTACCTGGCTATCCCGGATTCTCCACTTCAGCGCCCACTGATCCATCTCCTTCAGCACCCGGTGGAAGTCCTGCCCCTTCTCGGTCAGCGAGTATTCCACCGTCACGGGAACAGTAGGGAACACCTCGCGGAGGACAATGCCCGTCTGCTCCAGATGACGCAGCGTATCGGTCAGGGACTGGGTTTTGACCACCGCTACACTGCGCTGCAGCTGCTTGAACCGCTGCGGCCCCCTCTGCAGCTCGTCAATCACAAGAAAAGCCCATTTGGCGCCCAAAATTTGCAAGACGTCGCAGATGTTCGAGTGCTTCTGTACCTCACGACAAGGCTCCATGCCCTCACCCGCTTACCAAAGTATAGTTGGTCATCACCGCATGGTGGAGCTGGCAGGCCATCTTCGCGGCCCTGGCTGCGGTCAGTCTGCTCGTCTCCCTGCTGCTCCTCCGGCTGCTCCCCGAGATAGAAGGAGATGCGCATGTTTCCTTCCGGGCGCGGTTCTCGGTCCTTCGCAACCCCGTCATTCTGAGCGGCCTGCTCGTATCCCTGCTGGGCAACGGCAGCAACTCGGTCCTGCTGACCTACCTCACCCCTTACCTCCAAGAGGTGCTCCACCTGAACGCCTCCCTGCTCGGCGCCGTGATGCTGATGCTCGGGGTCGTGGGCATGCTCGCTTCGCGGCTGGGCGGGATCGGGGTTGATCGGCGGGGCAGCGTGTTCATGCTCACCGCCACCCTGGCCCTGACGACCGTCAGTCTGGGGCTGCTTCCCCTGGTCACCGCCTCGCTGACCGCCAGCGTCCTCCTCATCACACTCTGGTTCAGCTTTCTCTTCATGAGTGCGCCGGCCCTGCAGACCTACTTTATCCAGCAGGCGCCCCAGTCGAGCAATCTCGTGCTCAGCCTCAATCTGTCCGTGATCCACCTGGGAATCTCGGTGGGGGCCGGGGCCGGAGGGGCCGTCGTGGACTGGACGGACACGGTCCAGTTCAACCCCTGGATCGGCAGCCTCGCGGCCCTGCTCAGCCTGCTCGCCGCCTTCGTCTCCTTCTCTGCACGCACACAAAAGGCCGGTGCGCCGCTTCCCTCACATGCCATACGTTCCTGAGGACCGCCCGTCTTGAACAGCAAAAGGGCCCCTGCCTATGGGCAGAGACCTTCGTTACCCCGAGACGGTCCGCTCGCCTGCATCCTCCGCCTTATGGCGGGAGGGCACCGTCAGTACGATCACCGTCAGGATGATACACAGGCTGCCGAGCAGCTGTACCGCATCCATGGGAATATGGAGGAACACCGTTCCTACGAGCACCGAGGTGAGCGGCTCGGCGCTGCTCAGGATGCTGGCCTTGGCCGGCGTCACATACCGGAGGCTTTCGAGGAAGAGGAAGAACGGGATAATCGTCCCGATGACCACGATAAAAGCAAGCAGCCCGAACAAGTACAGCGAGCCTTGGCTCCAATCGAACGCCCAAGGCGGGTGGAGCAGGGCAAGTCCGGTGCCGCCGATCAGCATGCTCCAGCCTACGACGGGTACGGATCCCCAGGCGGCGAGCAGCTTGCCCGGGTACAGCGTATAGACCGCCGCAGCCAAGGCCGACAGGATGCCCCATACGAATGCCTCGGGGGACATCGTCAAGGAATCGAAGGAACCCCCGGTCGTCATGAGGAAGATTCCGGCGAGCGCCAGGGCGAACGCGGCAAGCTCCCGGCCGCCGGGCATCTTTCTCACCCGCAGGGAAATATAGGCGATAATGAACACCGGACCCAAATACTGCAGCAGGGTGGCCGTCGCGGCATTGCCGGAGTCGATCGCTTCGAAGAACGTATACTGCACACCAAGCATCCCTACCAGCCCGAAGAGGAGCAGAGAGCGGCGGTCTTTCTTGTGCGACCAGACCGCGAATATGCCGGTCGCCCCCTGCCTTAGGCATGCCAGCACTATCATCAATATGCCGGCGGACAGCATCCGTACCGATACGAGCCAGCCCGGCTCCCCGCCGAAGTGCGAGAAGAACAGCTGCGCCCCGATGCCCGACAATCCCCAGGCGACAGCGGCGGTGATGACCATCGGAACCCCTTTGGCTTTCAATGCGCTCCCCCCCTTTTTCTATCCCAGTAACATAACATGAGGGGGGAGATTTGAATAGTGTCCATTTACTTATAATGGGATGCACCCCAAAGAACGCCGCTGCCGGTCCGTCTTCTCTTCGAAGATGTCCGGAGCGGCGCTCCTTCCTGCCTCACAGGTCGTCTATACCTGTCCGCCCGCACGGACCTCCGTACGCTGCGGCTTCTCCTTGTACGCGGACGGCGGCATGCCGACGTACTTCTTGAATTTGCTGTGAAAGTAGTCGACGTTGGCGTATCCGACCAGCTGGGCGACCTGATGCACCTTGAGCCCTTCGCCGAGCAGCTCGATCGCGCGCCGGATACGCACCTTGTCGAGGTAGGTGTGGAAGCTGTCTCCCGTGTAGTTCTTAAAGAGCTTGCCAAGATAGCCGCTGTTGTACTTGAAGAGCTCGGCTAAGGTCTCGAGCTTCAGGTTCTCGCTGTAATGCCGCTGGATAAAATGCAGCATCTGCTTCAGCACCGGCTCGTTGCTGGTACTGCCGGCCTCATCGATCAGCTGCTCGAAAGCGGCGCCGATGTACCGCAGCATCGCCTGGTAGCTTGGCTGCCCGTAGAGGCCGGCCACGACCGGCATACCGTCCTGCACCCGCGGCTGGGCCGAGGTTCCGCCCGCGGACCATTTGCCCAGCACCACCGTCACCAGCTGGGCGAACCGCGTCTTCACGGCCTGCTCAGCCGGGTCCTGCCGCAGCATATGGCGCCCGGCCTCCTCCAGCGCAGCCAGGGCCGCTGCCTTGTCCCCGAGATCCAAGGCAAAATACAGCTTCTCGGCGCACTTCTCCACAGCCGCAGCGGCGGCTGCCTTCTCTGCCGGCTTCGCCTCCCCTGCCGCCAGAGCCTCCAGCTCCGCTTCCAGACGGGTATGGATCTCCTTGCCGTCCAAGAGGAACCGATGGCGGAGCAGCCGGTACGCCCCCGCATAGGAAGCGGCGAGGCCCGCCGGATGGCCTGCGGCAGGCCCCGCGGCAGCCTTGAAGCCGAGCCCCAGCGGGGCCAGACCTTCGCCCAGCTCTTCGAATAAGCGCTGGCGCACCTTCGGCATGCCCGGGTTCTCCCGGAGCAGCAGGCCGAGGTAAGGCTCGGCGGCGAAGACGAAGCCCGCCCCGTCGAACCGCTCCGTAAGCCACCGCCTGGCGGCTCCGTGGGCTTCCACCGGCGTCTCCCCGCCGTCGCACGGGGTCAGCGAGAGCAGGACAATACCGCAGGTGCTTCCCGGACCACCGGTCAATTCCAGCAGCTCCGCGCTGTCCATCTCGTCTGCCGCTGCGCCGCCCGTCAGCACGCCGCGCAGCAGCTCCTCCCGGAACTTCGAGCCCGACCGCAGGTGCGTCTGCGCCTTGCGTTCAAGCTCGGCGGCGATCCGTTCGAGCTGGAGGTGCACCTCTTCCTCGTCGACCGGCTTCAGCATATAGCCGTCCACGCCGCAGCCGATCGCCTGCTTCGCATAGTGAAAATCCGCATAGCCGCTCAGAATGAGAAACCGGCACGCCGGGTCCGTCTTGCGGATCTCCCCCAGCAGCTGCAGGCCGTCCATACCGGGCATTTTGATATCGACAACCATGAGGTCAGGGGATACTTCCCCGTGCAGCCGCAGCCCCTCCCGGCCGTTCGGGGCATCCCCCGCCACTTCGAACCCGTACCGCTGCCAGTCGATCAGCGTGCGGAGCCCTTTGCGGATCGACAGCTCGTCATCGACAATCAACACTTTCCACATCACGTTAGCCTCCTATCGGGATCATGAATTGGATCCGGCTGCCGGCCTCGGGCTGGCTCGTAATCTGCAGGCCGTACCCTTCGCCATACGTCAGATGAAGACGCTGATGCACATTGCGCAGACCGATACGCTGTCCTTCTTCCCCATCCCGGTCCGCCAGAGAACGTTCGATGAAGGCCATGCGCTCCGGTCCGATCCCCAGCCCGTTGTCTATCACCTCGACATGCAGGTGATCCTCCTCCAGCTTCGTCCGCACCTCGACGACCCCGCCCTCCTCGCGGCTCTCGAGCCCATGGATGATCGCGTTCTCGACCAGCGGCTGAATCATCAGGGGCGGCAGCGGCACATCGCGGGCCAGCGGATCGAGCTCCAGCTTGAAGGTCAGCCGGTCCTCGAAGCGGAACGTCTGGATCTCGAGATAGCACCTGACGATCTCCAGCTCCTCGGTCAGCGGAATGCGGCCCCCGCCGATCTCCAGATTCTTGCGGAGCAGCTTGCCGAGGGACCGCACGATCGCCGCCAGCTCCGCCTGTCCCTGCATATGGGCTTTCATGCGGATCGATTCGAGCGCATTGAACAGAAAATGCGGGTTGATCTGGCTCGCCATCATCTTCAGCTTGATGTCCCGCTGCTGGAGTTCGAGCCTGCTCTTCTGGCGGTTCGATTCGCTCACCTCCTCCATCAGCGTCCGGATGCTCTCCACCATGTAATTGAACTGGCGGGAGAGCATGCCCACCTCATCGTTGCCGTCGATCGTGGAGGCGACGTTGAGATTGCCGGTGGACACCTGGACGAGCTGTTCCTTCAGCCGGAAGAGACGGCTCGAGAGCAGCTTCGAAGAGAAGAAGATGAGCACCATCGCGATGGACAAGCTCGTCAGGATGATGACCAGCCCCATCAGGGCAATGCGGTTCGCCCCGCTGACGATGCTCTCGATCGTAAAAATCGAAACGATCTTCAGCCCGTTCCCGCTCGCTTCGGGCAGCAGATCCTCCACCAGCACCTTCGACGGCTTGCCCCCGAACTCGGCTTCGTAGGTTCCCGTCTTCCGGCCGAGCAGGTCCGGCCCGAGATCAAGCTCGGCGGCGTTGCGGCCGACCCAGGACGGATTCTTGGCCGCTACGATATAGCCCTGCTCATCCATGATCATCGTATCGAACGGTTCCTGCCGGACGACCGCATTGAGCGAGTCCGCGTTAATCGGGATCACCAGCACCCCCGATGTCCGGTAGTCATGGAACACGACGCGTCTCACCAGGCTGAGATACTTCTCGCGGTTCTGCGTCTCGTCTTCGATATAATGCCAGGAGATCGTATCGCGGTTGTTGGCCATCGCATTACGGTACCAGAACGAGCCCGTCGTCGCAGCATCCGGCTGGATGAAATCCCAGTTGTCGATTAGCGTGGGGTTGCTCGTGTAAAGCCGGATATTCAGAATTTCTTTATAGAGCTGGTTATACTCTCTGAATTCGGAATAATTGCGGTAAGCCTCGACTACCTGGTAAGTCGAATCGTAACGGGTATTGACCAAGGAGCTCAGCCGCGAGTCCACCAGCAGCTTGTTCGATACGTCGATCGGGATCCGGATGATCTCCAGCGTCCGCTGCTTGATTTTGTCCACGTTGTTCGAAGTCTGCTGTGTCGCATGGTCGAGGACCGTCTCCCGGAACTCGTACGTCAGGAAGCCGCCGACCAGCATGACCGGGATGAATACCACGAGAACAAAAGAGAGGATGAGCTTATTGCGGATGTTGATGTTATTGGACCATCGGATCACCGCTGTAACCGGATTCATAATTGTCACCTCGAGACCGGACGAAGTGCCCTGTCCACCCGGGGCGGCCTGCTGAATAGGATGATAACGCTTACCTTCGGGCTTGAGGGCGTGGATGTCCGTATGTCCGGTAATGTTACCCTGTATTATACTCCAAGCCCTATCCTGTGCCTACAGGGCCTAGTGCGCATCTTTTCCCCTGCAAATTAGACATGGGCGGAGGAGGCAGCCGAAGATGCGGGAGCGGGCTGCTTCGGAATAAGGGAGCAAATCAAAAAGGAGTGCAAGTCAAAAACCCCCGCCCGGCCGGATGGCCCAAGTCAGGGGTTCTGCGAAGCATAAGGGATTAGAAGCTTTCGTTCACGACAACTTGATCCAGCGGCAGACGCTCGGTCGCGCGGGCCGGGCTCGACGCTTTGCCGATCGGCAGGAGCATAACCGGTACGTAACGGGCCGGAATC
The DNA here is from genome assembly GCF_027533645.1 of Paenibacillus caseinilyticus. Lineage (GTDB taxonomy): Bacteria > Bacillota > Bacilli > Paenibacillales > NBRC-103111 > Paenibacillus_G > Paenibacillus_G caseinilyticus. The sequence goes on along the minus strand of NZ_JAQAGY010000039.1, from coordinate 10,652 downwards.
TTGAACTCCTCGATGAGAGCAGCCGGGTTATAGCCGCCCATCGGCACGGAATCGTAACCCTTGGCACGGGCTGCGAGCATCAGCTGCATGGCGGCCAGCGATGCGTTGCGGATCGCTTCGTCACGGGCGACAGCCGGGTTGTTCGCGTACGCGCCGTTGATCTGTCCGACCATCATGTCGCGGATCTCCTGTGTCGCATTCTCATAGACGACAGGAGCGTTCAGGTTCGCTTCCAGGTCGCCCAGGACGACTACGACGACGGAGGCGTCGGACACCTGCTGTTGGCCGAAGGCGATCGGCAGCAAGCGGTCTTTGTTCGCCTGCTCCTGGATTACGAGAAAACGCCAGTGCTGCAGGTTCCACGAGGACGGGGCGCTGTGGGCCAGCGAAAGAATCTCGGTTAGCTCCGCTTCCGGAATCACGACGTCACGCTCATATTTACGTACGGAATGGCGGGACAGAATGGCCTCTTCCGCGCTGATTGTTTGGTTTACTTGGCTCATCAAACTCACTCCCATATCTCGTTTTTTCCATCATACCCCACACGCTTACTTTTGTAAAGTACATAACCATTCGTAAATTTTTCTTTACAAATATCGTCAAAATCCTTCTTCAGCCTTCCTACTTTGACCAGCCTGCCAGGATTTTATACGGCAGTAAGGCAGGACCCCGGACGCATACCGCCGGACCCGCGAAGAGCCCGGGCCCTTCGCGGGTCCGGGCTGAACGAATCTAGGCACGCAGGGGCAGATACAGCGTAAAGGCGCTTCCCTCTCCTTGGCCGCTGACTACGCCGAGATGACCGCCGAGCCGCTTCGCGAGCTCCAGCGAAATCGAGAGCCCAAGGCCCGTTCCACCGTACTTGCGGGAGATCGAACCGTCCGCCTGGCGGAACGCTTCGAAGATCAGCGTATGCTTGTCCGCGCTGATGCCGATCCCCGTATCGAGCACGGAGAACGCCACCCAGCCGCCTTCCTGCCCCTGGGGTCCTTGGGAGACTGCACGGATATCGAGCGATACCCGGCCGGCTGCCGTGAACTTGACCGCATTGGAGAGCAGATTCTTCAGAATCTGGTGCACCCGCGCCGCATCAGTACGGATGATCTCGGGGACATCCCCGGCTACCGCAACGGAGAAGGCGAGTCTCTTTTGCCCGGCGGCCCAGCCGAAGGTATGCTCGAGAATCTGTGCGACCTCGTGCACGGACACCTCCTCTTCATACACTTCCAGCCGGCCTGCATCGAGCTTGGACAAGTCGAGAATGTCGTTGATCTGCCCGAGCAGCGCTTCGCCGGAAGACCGGATGATGCCGAGGAACTGCAATTCCTCTTCCGTGAAACGGCCCTCGTGCCCGTCGGCGGTCAGCTGCGAGAGCGTGATGATGCTGTTGAGCGGTGTCCGCAGCTCATGCGACATATTCGCCAGGAATTCCGACTTGTACCGGGAGGACTCCTTCAGTTCGCGCGCCTGTTCTTCGAGCACCGCCTTGGCCCTCTCGAGCTCGCTCTTCTGCTCGAGCAGCAGCGCATTGGTCGCCTGGAGCTCCATGGTACGCCGCCGTTCCAGATAGAAGTCCCGCAGCATGAAGAGAAACAGCGCGCTGAGTCCTGTCCCGAGCGGCAGGGTGTACGGCATGACGGTGGTCAGGTATGCCCAGGAGGACATGGCCCCGAACAAAGCCAGATTCACCGCATTCAGCATATTGATCACAGCCAGCGAGACCAGCATATTCGCAGGATAACCCGCCTTACTCCGGCTGAATCCTACATGCAGTCCCGCAGCGGCGATACCGAGCAGCGCCAAGTTCAAGCATCCGGCCAAGGCGGCATGATTCCAGCCAAAGGACAGACGGACCAGTCCGATGCCGACTCCGACGAACAGCGGCATCGCAGGGTGCCGGAACACGAAGATGCTCACGATCAGCGGCACGAGCCGCATATCAAAAATAATCGAACCGCCGATCTGCAGCCCGAAGGCAATCGTGATCCAGCCCGCACCCACCAGCAGGGCCGAGAGAAGCACATTCCGTATCCTGGAGGACATCAAGCCGAACCAGCGGAACCGGCTGGCGCCGTACTTATAGAGGAGATTGGTCAGATACGACATCGTGACCAGCAGGGAAATGTTAATGAAGAATATTTTGGAAAAGGGCATGATACCTCCGGTTCGGCGGACGGCTCTGCTCCGTTATTGCCATAACCTTCCTCCATTATACCCCACGGAAGCCCGGTCAAAAAGCAGGAATAGCACAAAGGACGGACTGCAGGTTGACCCCGGCGTAAGACAAGCCGTAATACCACGGGTGCGGCTGCTCCCGGAGCCCGTCCGCTCCGGTGCTCCCGCCCCCCGTACCGGGCGGGATGGGAGCCGGGCGGTAGCCTGCCGCACGCAGGCGGCGGATCCACTCCGCCGTGCGTACGCCCTCCCGCGCAAATGCCGCAGCGGAGGCGGACGGGCCTAGGACCGACGCCAGCCCCGCCCCGTAGCGGGCGTGGAGCCCGGCCCGTACGCCGGAGGAGAGCATGCGGTCGCCCAGCCAGCGGAAGAGCGCTTCGTAATAAGGCCAGGCGGCCTCGAAGCGGCCAAGCACATCGCTGCTGCCGGCGAAGTCCGCATCCGGCGCGCTAAGCACGAGCGCGCGCGGGCGCAGCCGTGCGACAGCCGTAAGCGCCTCCGCTGGCAGCGGCGGATGACCGGACGCGGCGCCCGGCAGGCCGCACGCCGCATAGGCGAGCAGCGTCCCGGGGCCTGCGGACAGCCCCGCCGGCAGAGCATCCGGCAGCAATGTTATGGTGCTGTGAAGCGGCAGTGTATGGAAGCGAACGGGCAGACCGCAGGCTCTGCCGGCCTGCCGGAGCCCGCTCTCCGCCTCGCGGAGGGCCGCCGGGTCCGCTTCCGCGGCGTATACGGTGAGCCCCGCGGGGAGAGTGCGGCCCGCCGAGCGCAGCTGCTCGAGCAGTGCGGCGCCCGCGCCGGCGCTGCCGGGGCCGAGCAGCAGCAGCCGCAGCTCGCCCCCGGGCGGCGTCAACCGCGCGAGCAGGCCGGCCGCTGCGTGGTGCCCTGCGGCTTCGAGGCCGCCGGCCCCGGCGCTCTGCGGCACGGCCGGCAGGGCAAGCTGCCGCTGCGCAGCCGCCCCTGCGGCGGGGTCGAGCCGCTGCAGCAGCGCGGCGCCCCACAGGGCAGGAAGCCGTGCGCCCTGCGGCAGGCTGCCGAGCCAGCGCTGCAGGCGCACAGCCGCCGCCTCGGGGCCGATCAGGGCAGCGGCCAGCAGCGAGCGCAGCTCAGAGTAAGCTCCCGGGGGGAGCAGCAGGGGATCCGCTGCAGGGGCCGGTAGAACCGGGGGAGCCAGGGGGACTGGCGCCGCGAAGATGCGGCGGCCGGGGAGGGGACGCGGCAGGACCGCGCTGGAGCCGCCGGGAGGCGGGAAGTTCGGGGACATGGGGATCGCTCCTTTGTGGGGGGATGGGGAGACGGTGCGGCAGACAAGGGAAAGGAGAAGACAAGACGTCGATTGGGGACGACCGATTAGGCTATCTAGATCCGGAAGTCTACTAGGCATTTGATAAGCATCTGATAAGCGTCTTATGGGCTTCGGGTGGGTACGTCAGCAGGTGTTGTGTGAAGCCCTGCATGCGGGGAGAGGCTCTTCCTTCCACCTGCTATGGGCTAGATAGCCATAGAGGAACAGATTGCCCTCCTATAAGAGCGGGCGCGATGCCGGTCAGTCACTTCCGCACCATGCGAGGGGACGGATTACTCCGGCGAAGGAATCAATGTGATGCTTCCTACCACCGGCAGCGGTCTGCACTCGCCCCGGGCCGCCTTCATCATCCCGAGGACGGCGAACGCCAATACCGCGAGGTTGGCTACAGGCATGAGCAGCCAGCCGATGACGGGAATGATTCCGAGCACAATATTGAACGCCATGGCGCCCAGCAGCAGGAGGAGGCCCTGGTTCGCATGATACATGGCGAAGCGGGAATCCTTGGCGGTAAGCAGCGGCAGGAAAAACAGGATATAGGCCAGTACGGCGGCCGTCTTGTTCCGCTCCCGGTCTTCGGCTTCGGACACGGGACGGTTCGGTTCTATCGGATTCATACTTCAGTAACACCTCAATCGTTATGGGATGGACCGGCTGCAGCAGCCGCGGCCTCTGCTACTCATCATAGGACCTTCAGAGTCATAATGACCAGTTACCGGCATCATGCGGACGGTCATATTTTTTGTGGGGAAGAGGACAACCGGGCATTCTCATTGCCTCCTGATTGATTTATAATGGGAAGCATGAAATGGAGTGAATACCATGAACAGCGTGACGACCATTGTCCTCGCGGACGATCAAACCCTGATGCGTGACGGGCTGCACACGATCCTGACGCTCGAAGACGACCTCGAAGTCGTCGGTACGGCCGAGAACGGACAGCAGGCCCTCGAGCTTGTGGAGCAGCTGCGGCCGCATCTCGTGCTGATGGATATACAGATGCCCATTATGAACGGGATCGAGAGCACCAAGCGGATCAAGAAGCTTTATCCGGACACGATCATCCTCATCCTCACCACCTTCGCGGAAGACGATTATATCGTGGAAGGGCTTGCAAACGGCGCCTCGGGGTTCCTGCTCAAGGATATGCCCGGGGATAGGCTCATCCAGTCCATCCGCGACTGCGTCAAAGGCCAGCTGATGATGCCGGCGGTGATCGCCTCCAAGCTCGCAGCCCGTCTCTCTTCAGCCTCAGCTGCAGCCACTGCCGAATTCGACCCGAAACGGCTCAAATCGGAAGGAATCTCTTTCACGGAACGGGAGAAGAACATCATCTCGCTCATGATGGAAGGCAAGAATAACCGCCAAATCGCGGGGCACCTGTTCATGAGCGAAGGCACGGTGAAGAACTACGTGTCGATGATATACAACAAGATCGGCACCAACGACCGGACGAAGGCCATCCTGGCCTTGAAAGAATGGATGACGCCTTAGAGAATGAACCTGTAGAGCAAGCCTCCGTGAAGCATCAAAAAGAAACCTTGGAAACAAAACCAAGGATATAACCGCACCCAAAAAGGCAGACCAAGCGCACCGGCTTGGCCTGCCTTTTTGGGTGCGTGCTGCGAAAGTACAGCGCCCCTCCCGCCTCGCTCCCGCTGCCCTCCGGGGCAGGTTCTTGGGGCGTGGGCGGTTCGTCCTGCCGCCCGGGAAGGAACTTATGACTGCGGTCACTTATCATGTGACTGTCCCATGCCTCATAGTAGAGAGGATACATCGGAAACTGTGCGGTTTATCACCATTCATCAGGCTGTGCGGCCCGGGACTCTTCCGCCATTCCCCCGGACGGCAGACCCGATCGCCGGGAAGGGGGCCTTACCGTTATGTATATCCGAATTACCGCCTTCTTCAGGCGGTTCTTGGCCGCCGGGCTGCTGCTCGCCCTGCTCGGCACGGGAGCAGGCCTGCTCGGTCTCCTCCCGGTTCCGCCGCCCGCCCCCGCCGGGTACGACCTGAGCCTACAGAACGGCGGATGGTCCGTGCATATCGGCGATCTTCCCGCTGAAGGCGGCCAGAGCGGGCAGGCATCCGCCGGACGCTGGATGCCATGGAACGAAGTCGCTCCCCAGTACGAAGGGAAGCGGTATACGGGCTACCTGTGGCTGAAGCGCCTTCTGCCCGAAGACCCCGGAGATCACCCGGCACTGTATATCCAAGGGCTGCCGGCATACGAGCTCTTCCTCGGCGAGCGGCGCCTGGAGAGCTCGCCGCCATGGACGGAGCTGGATGCGGGGGCGCCATCCGCCGGACGGCCCGGGCCGCAGACGCTCTATGTACGCATATACCACGACGGCAGGGGGCTGCCGTCCGCAAGCTTTGTCATGGACAGCCGGGAGAACCTATGGCGGGGGCTGATCCGCCAGGACCTCCCCCGTCTCGTGTCCGGCACCCTCCTCCTGGCGGCTGCGGCCGCCGCCTGCCTGCGGTTCCTCCGAAGGCAGGCGGAACCGGCTTCCTTGTATGCCGCTCTCCTCACCGGCTCAGCAGCCTGCGGCTGCCTGCTGTCGGCCGAAGCCGCTGCGATTCTCCTGCCGTACCGGGTGCGCGAGCTCAGCCTGCTGGCCCTCCCCGCCGGGGCCTATGCCCTGCCTGCGATGCTCGGCACCCTGTACGGCAGCACACTGCCCCGGCTTTATAGATGGATTCGCCGGCTCCTGCTTGGCTGCTTCCTCTTCAGCCTCGGGGCCGCCCTCCTGGACGGGGTGTTGTATCAAGAAACCATCCCCGTGCTGTACCCTCCCCTGCTGCTCCTCTCCCTCGTCATGTCGGCCTGGGCGGCCTTACGGGCTTACCGGCAGCGCCGGAGCAAGGAGGCGCCCGGGCTGCGTCAGACTGCGAATCGCGAAGCGCCGGCGGCCGAGCAGCTTAGGGATGGGCCTCCTCAGGTAAAGGAAACCGCAGGCGGACCCGCCTGCCTGCCGGAAGAAGCGGACCGGAGGCTGTGCGAAGCGCTGCGGGAGACGGCCGAAGCCGAAGCCGCCCTCTCGGTAGCCGAAGAACGGGGCCGCATCGTACGCGAGATTCACGATATTGTAGCGCATACGCTGACAACCGCGGTCGTGCAGATGGAAGCCGCCAAGCGGCTCCTGCGCAAGCACGATGACCAAGGGCTCTTGAAGCTGGACGTCTCGCAGGAGCTTGTGCGCAAAAGCCTCCATGAAATCCGCCATTCCGTCCACCTGCTCTCTGCAGGCTCCGCGGAATACGATCTCGGCGATGCGCTGCGCCGGCTGCTCCATGACACGCAGGATACCGCAGGCATCGAAGTCGATCACCTGATCTCCTTCATTCCCCCGCTGAGCCCCCTGCAGAAGAAGGTCATTTACCAAGCGCTGCAGGAGGGGCTCTCGAACGGCATGCGGCATGGAGAGAGCCGGCGCTTCTCCTTCCGTCTCGCCCAGGAAGAGCAGGCGCTTCACTTCCTGCTGACCAATGACGGCAGGCCTTACGACGGAGCCCCGATGGGCTTCGGCCTCACGGCCATGAAGGAGCGGGTCCGGCAGCTCGGCGGCACCTTGGACCTCTCCGCCGGCGAACCGGACGGCTGCCGGTTAGCCATCGTGCTCCCGGTTGAATAACCAATCAAGCGTCCCCCCCCCTTCCCTCCTTCCCTCCCTCCCGCCGGCCCCAGTGCATCCTTTCCGCACGGGCCGTCTCCCCCGGGTATCCCCAGTTTTCTTCCAAAGCAGGTAATCTGCGGGCAGTCACGAATTCAATATAAACACTTTCGCATTTCATACTTGTGGCGGACCTTACCGGCTGAATACATACTTTTTTTGAATACGGGACTAATTCATCAACGTGGCAAGGAAAACCGCCGGTTTGGGATGAAATCATAGCCAGCCCTTTGGGGTGTAAAAGTGAAAATTAGACATTTTCGGATATGTCCATATTCCATTGCATTCAATATCGGAGGCTAGAATTTATGCAAAGCAGATTAGAACAAGACATGATCTCGACGGCAGAAAGCTTCACAAATCATTTTTCCGATAAAGGAAACTTCGATTTTAGTGTACAAAGCTTACGTCAAGTAGACGATATTCTTGAAGAATTATGTGAGTATGAAATAGATAATGATTCTTTGGATTCTGTTGCTTCTATGTTTGGAAGTTACATTTTCGAAGTAGCTAGAAGGAATTATGGCGGGAAGTACTATTGGATGCAAGATAGAGAACAACCTGTTTTAGTTACTGGTGAGCCGGAATTTTCAATTTCAATTTTTGCTTTCGATAAGGTTAGAGGTAGAATTCAGAATGGCAAAGAAGATGAGATACCCTATTACTTCGATGGTTATATCAATGCAGTTGAAAAAGGTAAGAAAACAGGTTACTGTGCAACAATTGTGTGAAGTCTAGCAGATAAGCTATTGGGCACGATAGCTCAATTAAGGCACCTTGGCAGCCGGGAATTCACATTCGGCTGCCGTTTGGCTCCAAACAATCGCTTCGTTCTGTCACGGGCGCAAACCACCGATAGTGTAACCGCCATCTACGAGTATGCTCTGACCGGTAACAAAACGAGCATCGTCAGAGAGAAGCCAGACCACTGCATCCGCCACGTCTTCGGATTGCCCCACCCGCTGTAAGGGCGTTTGCTTGACGAAGGGACGCGCCGTAGTCTCGTCGCTTAGAACCTCCTGAGACATCGGGGTTGCAATCATTCCAGGACTTACATTGTTAACTCGAATGCTGCTAGGACCAACCTCCAACGCCACGGTTCTCATCATTGCATCGAGTGCTCCCTTTGAGGCCGCGTAGCCTGAAGTACCAGGCATTGCCCCATGCGCCGTCCACGAAGAAGTGTTAACGATCGAGCCTCGGATTCCACGGTCGAGCATTGCTGCGATTTCGTATTTTAGACAGGCGAACACACCGCGCAGATTGACCGACATCAGGGTATCAAAATCTTCAAAGGTTAGTTTGTGCACAGGTGAAAAAGCACCAAGAATCCCGGCGTTGTTCCAAGCCATTTCCAGACTTCCAAACACATCCAGCGTCTTGTCTACAAGCGCTTCGACCTGACGAGGATCAGCAATGTCAGTCTGAACAGCGAGGGCCTTACCTCCCTGAGAGACAATTTCTTCATAAACGTCTTGAAGCTCTTTCGTCCGTCGACCCGCTATGACAACATTGGCGCCTTCTCTACCGAGCCTTAACGCTGCAGCGCGGCCCATCCCGGTGCCGCCTCCAGTGACAATCGCTGTCTTGCCCTCAAATCTCTTCATGTCGTTCGCGTTCCCCATTGCAATCTCCCCTTCACCTATTGGATGCCGTTGGCCATTTCATTATATTTAGATTAGCAATATACTTAAAGTACGCAAATAAATAATACTAAGTAACAAAAATAATACTATGCAAGGGGGTCACGGGATGGAAAATACTCCAGAACCTAAGTGTCCAGTCGAAACGACGTTTGACGTTATTGGTGGAAAGTGGAAAGGGGTAATTCTTTATCACTTAATGAGCGGAACGAAGCGGTTCGGCGAGCTCCGCAGAATTTACCCTCAGGTCACGCATCATATTCTTACCTTACAACTACGTGAGCTCGAACGTGAAGGAATCATAGAGCGCAAAACGTACAATCAGGTGCCGCCAAAGGTAGAATACTCACTTACTGAATTTGGTAAAACCTTGAACCCCATTATTCTGCTGATGAAAGAATGGGGAGATCTTTACAATGAACGAGCAAACCGGCATCCTCATTCCTCGGGCGGCTGACCTCTCATTCACTGCCAAAGGGAAAGCCGGTACATAACTGTTTAAGCGAGAGACAGGTGAGAACATGAAAAAATGGATGAAACCACTTCCTGATCCAGAGACTTTAAGACAGCATTTGTTGGTATTGGCTGTTTTGGATGTTATCTTGTGTCCGGAAGAGTGGCTGCGTGTTCATCGTTATGAACCGAATTGGACAGCGAATACTTCACTGGGGATTATCGATAACGGCGCAGGGGATGATCTATATATCGTCTTCGCACTGGAGGGGACCATTATAAAGGGATTTGACCATGAATCGCCACTTAGCCCCCATGCGGCAGATGAATATGGAGTTGGTCAGGGGATGTATGAAGAGACGCCGCCAGAGCTACTTACCTATTTGGACGACCATAGGTTTGACAAAGAAGACGTTACGTTCTGTTTGTGGTGGAAGAAGGGGGATTCTGAATGGAAAACTGACGATATTGAGAATCCTCAGGAATTTAACGATGGTTCAGATTATCTACTTGGATATATTGAATACACTCCTGAGAATTACGTGGATTGGGCTGAGGCCTATTATGATATACCTGTCCAACTCGAAGCTGTTCGCTTAGTTTACGGGGGAACTGCCATATCGGCAGAGATCATTGCTTGTTTGAATCCTGGGCGGGATGTGCAGGCGGCGATTACAGAGTTGGCTCGTCTAGGTATACGAGTAGCGGATAACGATATTTGAATCAATACACTTTTGCAGGCGGTCGGACGAGCAGCGGGAATCAAATAATTGAGGTGAAACGAATGGAGATACTAGTAATTCGGCATGGAGAATCAGAGGATGAGAGCGTAAATGTACTTGAACCGTTAACAAGCTTAGGAATTGAACAAAGTAAAAAAATGTCCGTCCGTGTTTCAAAAGAATTTCCACCTGAGTTAATATGGTCAAGTACACTTCAACGTGCACAGCAAACGGCGGAGATTTTAGCGAATATCGTTGGTTGCGAAGTGAAATATCTTGAAGATCTATGTGAGCAGGAAGTTAATGAAAGCGACTTGAAATTTCATGAGCGAATCCAACAAATCTTTTCTTATATTAAAGAGAATAGCAGTCAATATAAAAGAGTTGCCATTGTTTCTCACGGAGGAGCTATTACGAAAATTATTGGGAGTTTCACCCAATTATCTTCAAATACTAATGTCTGGTTTGATACCAACAACACCGGGATTCATTTCTTACACTATCATCCCAAAGCAAATATTTTAAAATTTTCAAACAGCACCTGTCATTTAAACTAATAAGGATCTAATTCGACAAGAAATCGCTTACATTCCCAAATGATATCTTGTATAGTGAAGGTATCCTGGACAAAAGGGAGTGATGGCAACATGCAAATGCGATCAAGCGAGTTCTACGA
>NZ_JAQAGY010000038.1 GCF_027533645.1 Paenibacillus caseinilyticus | reverse complement strand
ACCGTTTGGTGATGATGGCGGAAGGGAACCACGCGTACCCATCCCGAACACGAACGTTAAGCCTTCCAGCGTCGATGGTACTTGGACCGCAGGGTCCTGGGAGAGTAGAACGTCGCCAAGCGGTATCCCTTTGATGGGATTGTATCTATATTACGTAAGGGCCCTTAGCTCAGCTGGTTAGAGCGCACCCCTGATAAGGGTGAGGTCGGTGGTTCGAGTCCACTAGGGCCCACCAAACTTTTGTTTTCGGCCCGTTGGTCAAGGGGTTAAGACACCTCCCTTTCACGGAGGTAACAGGGGTTCGAATCCCCTACGGGTCACCATTTGTCTTGAACGCTTAGCTCAGCTGGGAGAGCATTACCTTGACAGGGTAAGGGTCGGCGGTTCGATCCCGTCAGCGTTCACCATACTACCGCGGGGTGGAGCAGCCCGGTAGCTCGTCGGGCTCATAACCCGAAGGCCGCAGGTTCAAATCCTGCCCCCGCAACCAATCTCTATATGGCATCTTAGGGGCATAGTTTAAAGGTAGAACAAAGGTCTCCAAAACCTTTGGTGTGGGTTCGATTCCTGCTGCCCCTGCCAATTTCGGTGGGGATTAGCCAAGCGGTAAGGCAACGGACTTTGACTCCGTCATGCCTAGGTTCGAATCCTAGATCCCCAGCCATTTGCATGAGCCATTAGCTCAGTTGGTAGAGCACCTGACTTTTAATCAGGGTGTCGTAGGTTCGAGTCCTACATGGCTCACTTTTTATGTTATACTTGATATACTCATATGCGTTCGTGGCGGAATTGGCAGACGCGCTAGATTCAGGTTCTAGTGGGGTAACAGCCGTGGAGGTTCGAGTCCTCTCGAGCGCATCATGTTGCGGAAGTGGCTCAGCGGTAGAGCATCGCCTTGCCAAGGCGAGGGTCGCGGGTTCGATTCCCGTCTTCTGCTCCATTCTTTATCTTGTTCCCTTAGCTCAGCTGGATAGAGCGTTTGACTACGAATCAAAAGGTCGGGAGTTCGAATCTCTCAGGGAACGTATTATTTTATCTATCGGGACGTAGCTCAGCTTGGTAGAGCACCTGGTTTGGGACCAGGGGGTCGCATGTTCAAATCGTGTCGTCCCGACCATTCTTGAATAGGATCGGTTAGATCCATGCTGCCTGACCAGGAATATACGAATATCAAAACGTGCTCTAGCGATAGAGCACGTTTTTTTGATTAGGCCCTGCCGGGTCTAGAGCGATTCGAATCAACCGTATTCTGGTGAAGGAGAAGTAGTGGGGACCAAGCTTTTATTTGTAAGCGCTTTTGGGATTTGCTTTTTCGAATCCAGCTTCAATTGTGTTCCAAGTAAGAATAGAATACCTCACAAAAAGAGCTTGGAAGAATGGGGTGCCTCGGAATGAGTGAGGAAAAAAGGGGAAGAATGATACTATACTGGCATAAGTTGCCTATAGGCACGGAAATGGGAAGTATCGATATGGGGAATCTGCAGATAGAAAGCGGCTGTCCCGAGCGAAATCGATTTTCCGGATCGTTTCCCTTTTAATTATAATATAACCGAGTATAACGTTTTTTAAATCGTATATTCCCATTTATTCAGGAGCCTGTTGGATTTACTTTGACGTTGTCCAATTAAACCCATATAATGAGATGGTGAATGGAAGAGGTACGTACGAAAGGGTGCTCCCCCCGATGGATCAGGAACACGAAATTATGACGGTTGCCCAGGTAGCCAAATACCTACAGATCAGTGAAATTACCACATATAAGCTGGTGAATGAAGGAGCCATCCCCGGATTCAAGATCGGTAGACACTGGAGAGTGAAGAAAGAGGACCTGCAGGAAGTCATTGAGAAATTGAAGCGAGGCGAACGGCTCTCATACTAAATAGAGCAGGTGAAAGGATTGCACATGGACGAGATCAGCGTAAAGACTCAAAATGCAGAAGAACGAGGAACACCGAAACATAACGTAAAGATCATCGCGCTTGGCGGGCTTGGCGAAATCGGGAAGAACATGTATGTCATCGAATACGGCGACGAAATTGTTGTCGTGGATGCAGGTGTAAAATTCCCGAGAAGCGATCTGCCCGGAGTCGATTATGTCATTCCGAATATCGAATATTTGGTACAGCACAAGGAAAAGATTAAAGGGATCTTTTTGACGCACGGCCATGAGGACCATATCGGTGGACTGCCGTTCGTACTTCGGGAGCTGCGCGTTCCAGTCTACGGGGCCCCGCTGACGATCGGATTGGTTAGAGCAAAGCTTGAGGAACATAAGCTGGACAAGCAGGTACAGCTTATCGTAGTAAAGGAAGAAACGGAGATTCAGCTCGAGAAGCTGAAGGTAAACTTCTTCCATACGAACCATAGTATACCCGATTCGCTTGGAGTAGCTGTGGATACGCCGGAGGGCATCATCGTCCATACCGGTGACTTCAAGTTCGATATGACACCGGTCGGGCACCGGGCTAACATCTTCAAAATGTCGGAGCTCGGCAGCCAAGGGGTACTAGCTCTGCTGGCTGATAGCACAAACAGCGAGAAGCCTGGCTATACGCCTTCCGAGAAATCTGTCGGTACAGCGGTATACGACACCTTCCGCACCTGCGAGGGACGCATTCTGTTCGCGACGTTCGCATCGAACGTTCACCGTCTGCAGCAGGTAGTGGAAGCGGCGGAGGCCACCGGCCGAAAGATTGCGATTCAGGGCCGGAGCATGGAACGCGTATTCCGTATTGCTCAAGAGCTGGGCTATATCCGGATTCCACAAGGGATGCAAATTGACATTCAACAGCTGGACAAGTTCGAAGACCGCCGTATTGTCATTATTTGTACGGGCAGCCAGGGCGAACCGAATGCAGCCTTATCCCGTATCGCCAGCGGAGCTCACTCCAAGGTACAGATTCACCCGGGAGACACTGTTATTTTCTCCTCTTCTCCTATTCCGGGGAATACGCAGAATATTAACAAGAATATTGATTTGTTGTTCCGTGCAGGAGCAAACGTCATTTATGGTTCCGTCATAGATATCCACGCTTCGGGACATGGCTGTCAAGAGGACCTGAAGCTGATGCTCAACTTGATCAAGCCGAAATTCCTTGTACCGATTCACGGAGAATACCGGATGCTGCTGAAGCATGCCCAGCTGGCCGAAGAAGTGGGTATTTCACAGGATCGATCGTTTGTACTCGACATCGGCGAAGTACTGCATTTGAACCGCAGACAGGCTCGGAAGGGACGCAAAGTGCCGTCCGGCGAAATGCTTGTCAGCGGTAACAAAGTGGGCCAAGTGAGAGGCGATATTCTGGCTGACCGCCGGCATATGTCGAACAACGGGGTTATTCTGGTCCTGATGGTCGTCAACGAAGACTGGACGGCGGTTCTCTCCGGACCGGAGCTCATCTCCCGCGGGTTCGTCTTCGTGAAGGAAGCCAGTGAGATTATCCAGAGAGCCACCGCCTTGACCCGCCGGGCCGTATCGCGTCTCATTAAACAGGGTGTGAACACGGAGGAAGGCTGGAAGTCGCGAATTACAGAGGTACTGTCTTCGCATCTGGAGAAGACTATGCAGCGGACGCCGCTGATCGTTCCGATCCTCACCCACCTGGAACGCCAGGACAAGGGACCGAGCCGGAAGCCGTCGAGGCCGAGAAGAAAGCGGGCAACGATTACGCCAGCTCCTCAAGAGCAGCCGACGGGGACGCCGCAGAAGTAGCCGAACGAGACCAAGATCACTTCTTGGTCTCTTTTTGCTATGCCAGAAGCGGGGGCCTCATCATCGGCGCTAGCTCTGTGCAGAATGGAACGTAAGCAAGGAAAGCTGGCTTACAGTCCAATCGGCTTTGAAACCAAGGCAGAGTTGCAGGAATACTGGGAAAATAAAAAAGAACCTCTTTCCCGCAGGATTGAGGTTGTTGATTCCTTAGGCTAATAAATCATTCTTAATGGTGAGCAGTTGAATCGCGACGCTCACTTCCAGTTCAGTTAATTTGCTGAATGCGGCAATTTGGGCTACGTCGCCCGTCGACAAGTGCGGATGGTTGACCAAGACATCGTAGACGATTCGTTCGGCAGCGGAGATATCTCCGTGCTGCATCCTGCTCACTTTTTTCATTGCCTTCACCTTCTTGTTGTAGAAAATACGCTTGCTTACTATTAGATTACCCCTCAAGAATCCAACTGAAACGTAAGTGCAACCAAATGATGGAAGAACAAAATCTCTTCCGCAAAACTGACATTTTTCTGGTATACTATTCACGGTTGATAGACGCAGAGAGGAACACAGGCAGATGGATCAATACAAATATCGCGTTGTGATCGCAGATATGGACCGGGCTAACCGGGAAGCGATCGAGAGGCACATCAAGTCAAGGCATCCGGATCTGTACGTGATCAGATCCGTCAGCTCGGGTAACCGGCTGGTTGAGATATGCGACCGTCATCAGCCGGAAATCGTGATCCTGAACGTGAAGCTGAAGGCCAAGGACGGCCTCTCCGCCGCCAAAGAAGTCATCTCCCGCGGGCATTCCCCCGAATGGATCGGTATGGCGGGTCAGGAGCATCTTCCCGTCCTGCTGGGTAACCACGAACTGAAATTCGCCGATTATCTTATGGTTCCTTGGAACAGCGAACGGTTATCAAAATCATTAGGGGAAGCGGTTGCACGCTGTGGTACGGCCGCTGGGAGGCCCTTTCTGTTGGAAGGGGGAGGCTTCGTCAATACGGTCAAGAGCTACTATAAGGCAAAGCCTATCGAAATCCCCGAGCGTGTACTCGTCTTCGCACAGAAGAAGGACAAGTACGTGACCCGCTTGTTCCTGTCGAACGGCAAAGTGCACCACATTAACTCCACATTGAAAGATATCCAGAGCCAGTGCACCCTCGGCGTATTCAAGGCGCACAAAAGTTTTCTCGTCAACATCAAGTATATTGAATATGTCGTAGCGAGTCCGCAGATCTCGGGTAATTATGATATTCACCTGGTCAAAAACCATTATGGGTTGTCCATCCCGCTGTCGAAGAAAATGTACCCGAACTTTGTGCGGGCCAAGGAATTCTCGAATACACTCATGAGCCGGATTCTGCTCGACGGCATTACGCACTAGAAGGAGCGAATAACCTTGCATATTAGCGAAGAAAGTACCGGGAAGAACGGAAGGCCGTCTATTCTGGTTGTGGACGACGAGCGGAGCAACCTGGAGATTCTTAGAGTCTTTCTCACCTCGCTTGGGTATCAGGTGATGCTCGCCGACTACCCTCTCGATGCGGTACGGATCGTTCATCACGACAAGCCGGACTTGATCCTGCTGGATGTGATGATGCCGGATATCGACGGATTCGCTCTATCGAGGGTGCTCCGTGAATTCGGGATTCCGATTCTGTTCATATCGGCCAAATCGCAGAAGGAAGATATCCTGAAAGGGTTGTCCTCCGGAGGCTCGGACTATATTACCAAGCCGTTCGATCTCGATATTCTCTCCCGCAAGATTGCCCTGCATTTGGGTTCGGCACAGCAGCTGCGGGAACTGCAGCGGGAGAATCACCAGCTAAAACAGAAGATGTACGTGGATCCCGCCACAGGCTTATTCAACCGGTTGTATCTGGAAGGCGTGCTGGATGCATTGAACGAAAAATACAACGCGGTGATTACCGTAAGGATCCGTGGTCTGGAAGACGGCATGCATTCTACGAAGGAGGACGGAGGAAGCCGAGTCCTGAAAGAGATTGCCGGGCTCTGTGCCGTTCTGGTCCAAAAGCATCAGGGCATTCTGTTCCGCCTTGGGGAGGATACCTGCTGCGGGGTGCTTCGTACGAGCCGTCAGGGCTGTCAAGGGCTGGCTTCGCGGGTTCAGGAAGAGATCGATCAGTACAACAAGGAACACCGTCTTCCGGACGGGAAGCCCGTGGAAGCCGACGTCGAGGCGGTCTTGGTCCCCTATGCTTCCATGAAAACCTTCCTCCTGAAAGGAGAAATGGGGGAAGGGGGCATATGAGAACGGGGCAGCTGCACAATGTCATCGAGATGACCAAGCTGATTCACTCCCGCTTTGATATCGCAGAAATCCTGCAGGTCCTCGTCAATACGCTGGCTGCGGAGATCACTCAGGCCGATCTGGTCAGTTTCTTTGTGAGGGAAGGTACGGGGTACCGGGGGCTCAAGTGCAATATCCTGCCCGATGTCGTCATCCAGCAGTACATCGATCCGCAGGAGGATCAATTCGTTCGACGAATTCTGGAGACCCGCTCGACGGATTATATCAAGAATGTGGCCCTGGATGACCGTATAGACAGTTTGAAAAAGAAGACGTTCCATATACAGTCCATTTTGGGTATCCCTCTGATACTCGATGACGAGGTCTGGGGCATGGCGTTTGCCCATGACTTTGGGCGGCCCATGAATATTACACGTGAACAGATCGAGCTGGCCGAGGCTTTCGTAAGCATGGCGGGCGTGGCGATCCGCAATCATTATATGTTCGAGCAGAAGCAGCGGTGGATCCAACAGCAGCAGAACTTGCTCGATCTCTCCAGCCGTCTGTCGGTATCTACCACCATCGGACAGATTATGCAGGTTTGTGCCGAGGGGGTGCTGCAGGCCGGCTGTGCTTCCGGTTTGTTCGTCCATAGGTATGAAGAGGAGTCGCAAACCTTCAAGCCGCTCTATCACCGAAAGGGTGGGAGCGGGGAGGAGGATTTGTTCTGGACCGACATCGAGGAGGATGTATTCCAGGTAACACTCCGCCGGGAGGGGATCCCCTGCTTCGAGCGGTATGTGCCCTGCAGTGATGCGGCCCCACGGGTGCAGGGCTATACGCTCAATGCCGCGTTCTGTGAGAGATATGGGATTGGCAGTCTCATGCATCTTCCCCTGATCACCAAGGACCGCATGATTGGAATGCTAACCTTATTCGCAAAAGAAATACCGGTCTGTACGCCGGAAGAAACCGAGGTCTGCAAGCTGATCTCTGAATTGACGGCTGCGGCGCTGTACAATGTTATGCATACGGCTCACCTGGATCAGGCGGTCAGACTCAGTACCTCGGAGCTGCTTCAGGCGAACATGAAGCTCGAAGAATTGGTCCGGGAGCTACGCAGCGCCGATGAGATCAAGAATGGGTTCATCTCTTCCTTATCCCACGAGCTTCGCACCCCGATCACTTCAATCAAGGGTACCATCGACATCCTGCTTCGCGATATTCTTGGTCACGTCAATAAAGATCAGCGGCAGCTGCTTCAGATGGCCTCGAGCTCGGTGACCCATCTGCTCGAACAGATTAATGACCTGCTCGACTTGGCTAAGCTGGGCAGCGGCAAGCTGGATTTGACCTGGAGTCCCGCCGTATTCGGCGAGGTCGTGGAGGAAGCGGTATCCATGCTCGAGCCGTTGTTTCTCAAGAAGGAGCAGAAGGTCAACGTATCCGGAGCGAAGGGCATTCAGTTGAAGCTGGACCGTCTGCGCATACGGCAAGTGCTGATCAATCTGCTGTCGAACGCGAATAAATTTACGCCCCCTTACGGCTTGATTGAAGTTACTTTCCATGCGGATGAACAGATGCTGACGGTGGCTGTCCGGGATAATGGAATCGGCATCCCTAAGTCGAAGCAGCCTCACATTTTCACCAAATTTTTTCAGGTGGACAACGGGGCGCATGGCACCGGGATCGGGCTGTCTTTTTCGAAGGAGCTGGTAGAGCTCCATGGCGGCTGTTTGACGTTCGAGAGTGAAGAAGGAAGCGGCAGCACCTTTCGGATGACATTACCGCTTAACGGCTGAGAAGGAGCATTCTATTTTTCGACACGGGCTTACATTATCCTAGCGAAATCGCCTTTTGTTCCGAGCTTCTTCCCAATCTTACCGGAAGGGATATGATGGGGGAAACAACCATTAGGCTGCCTCCATCAGGAAGGCTGCAGGAGGACTGCACGTGAACAGGCACGAAATCTCCACATGCCGTATCATCAAAGGAAAACGTACAAGGCAGGATCACCGCTACCTGGTAGTGACTCATTCCAGAGAAGTCTATATCTCGGGGGAAGTGCCGAAAGGGCACCAGGCGATCGGCAGAAAAGCCTTCGAAACGGCTTTAACCGATGCTTATTCCGAGCATATCCGCCGCTTTGCCCATACGTCTCAGAACCGTAATGTATATGCGCTGTCCGTGTACAGCGACGACCGCCATACCTTCCAGCTCTGCTTCAACACGCTTGAAGGTCTGGAGCGGACGATAACGGAAAGCCCGCATTACTCCAAGTATACGCAGGAGCAAAAGCGGGATCTCAAATATTCTCTTGGGGATTTTGCCTTCAGCTACGCTTCATTCACCGGGCCGTTTGCTTCGCAGTATGCCGCCTATCATGATGTGGTGAAGGCGGAAGCCGTGTCCGGCGGCTTCGATGCAGTGGAAGTCTATAGAGGCAGCCCCGACCACGTCCGCTATGTCTACGCGGCAGAATTATTCGGGGGCGGGCAGTATATTACAGCGCTGCAGGTAACGAAGCGGCTGACCGCGCAATCGGTATGGCTGCTGCAGACCACGCCGGATTTTGTCGCTTTTGCAAGCAGCGGCAGCGAATATGTCGACTATAGTGTGGCGATGCGGCAGACTATCGAAACACAGCGGTTCTACTCGGTATTCCCAGAGATGCGGATTCATGACGAAGTATTCCAGGCTGCGGTCCAGAAGATAAGCAGATGTTCGTACAGTGAACAGGTGTCGTTCTGGTATGAATGCGTACGGGAGAACCGGGACCGTAATCCGGAGGGGCTGCTCACCTCCACGGTACGCACGGATTATCAAGCGGTGGAAGCACTGGCAGACAGCGGTGCGGATATTGTGCCAGAGATCCTGAGGCAGCTTCGCGAATCCGTGCAGAGGGCGGATGAAGAGAAAGCGGCTTTCTTGTGCGAAGTACTGCTGGAGTTCGACAGCTTCGGCAGAGAGGCACCGGGGGAGATGGAGGCTGTGCTGGCTTATGTCCCCTCCGGTAATACCGTACTGCGTGCCCTATTGACAGAGACCAGGCATGAAATCCTCAGACGCATGAAAGGCGCCGGCACGAAGCGCTAGCCGGCAGGGATGGAAGACAGCAAAGAAACCATGAGCCCTGCTGCTCATGGTTTCTTTGTGCGCTGCTAGCCGGCAGGGGAACCTCCTTCATCTGCACTACCGGGTTATCGTCCGGTTCTTGCCTGCTTTTTTGGCTTCGTAGAGTGCAGCATCGGCTTGACGGAACACTTCGGTTCGGGTCTCGCCGGGCACATATTCGTGAAGACCTACGGAAAGGGTGACCGGAAGGCCATCCATCTCCGGAATCGGGGACACGGCTACCGCTGCGCGCACGGCTTCCACCTTCTCGTAAGCGGCGAGCGGCGATTGCGCCATCAGGAGAAGAACGAATTCTTCTCCGCCGTATCGTGCCGCAAAGTCCTCCGGACCCAGCCGCTCTTTTAGGATACCGGCTGCGTGCTTCAATGCGATGTCCCCTACCCAGTGGCCGTACGTATCGTTCACCTTTTTGAAATTATCGATATCCAGGACGGCCAGCTGAAAGACGCTGCCTTCCTGCTCGGCCTGACGGATGAGCGACTCGATCTTTTCGTGATAGGTCTTGTGATTAAATAAGCCGGTAAGGGCATCGATTCTGGAAATATGATCCATGAGCATGTTCTGAACCCGGAGCTCCTGCTCCGATTGGATGACGCTCTGCAGATGGAGGAGGATCTCGGTTCCTCTCCGGATAATGGCAAGTCCCGTCAGAACGGCAGCAATCAAGAGGCCTGTGATCATGATAATAGACGTATACTGGGCGATCTCGCCTTGAGGCAGCAGGAAGAGATGCACAGCAAAGTATAATCCTGTGACTAGGGCAGAGCCTATCATAAAGCTGCGTTTCAAGTACAGCATTGTAGCCAGCACAGGGAAGATCATGACGGCGGGGGCCGCATGAATCTTGACGCTGATGAACTGGATGAGTACGATGGCAGCGGCATGAACCACCGTCAAGATGGCGATCTCGGTGTAACGGCTCCGCATCGCATGAAAGCACTCAGCGGCAGCGCCCAGAAGGGCGAGAATCAGATCGGGATACAAGACATAGCGATGAAAGTAATCAGGCAGCGGATAATCGGCCTGTACCGCCCGGACCATCATAAAGTTCAGCAGTTGGCACAAGAAGATGACTGCGAGAGTGATCCAGAAGATCGTAAGGATCGTCCGGTTCCAGCGGTGCGATCCGGGTTCCTTCCACGCGGGTTGTT
Organism: Paenibacillus caseinilyticus; assembly: GCF_027533645.1. Lineage (GTDB taxonomy): Bacteria > Bacillota > Bacilli > Paenibacillales > NBRC-103111 > Paenibacillus_G > Paenibacillus_G caseinilyticus. The sequence continues at coordinate 37,672 of NZ_JAQAGY010000038.1, read as the reverse complement.
CCGCCATGAGAGCCTCCCTATAGGACTGACGTCCGTACTCCGTCATGAGACGCAGCAGGTAATCGTGTTGTTCCTTAAGCGCTTAAGGTTAAGATGCGTACCAAGAACAGGAATTACTCCTGCCCGGATTCGAAGACAAGCTACAGCAGGCGAAAGCGCTGCAACTGTTCCGTCAGTCCCGCCGCCAACAGAATCTCCCGCTGTTTGGGGCCGATCAAGTCGAAATGCGGGTAGGGAGGGCGATGGTGAATATAATTAGGATCCAGGCCGTGGGCAAGGCACCAGGCCGACAGCCGCCCGAGGTCCGTACAGCCGACCTTGGTTACCGTGGTAATGCCCGGAAAACGAGGGTCCAGCCAGTAATGGGTCAGGTAGGCGATATCACCGCGGGAGACGGCTTCCTTCCAACGGGTGAGCTCTGCACGGGTGATGCCGAAAGCCATAAGTGAACGTCCCTTCTCACGAACGAGTGGTTGTTTGGGTTCATTATAGCAGGAGCGGGCGTGGAATTCACGCGGCGGGTGGGGAGAAGAACAATGGGGAGAGTAGGGAGGGGAAGAGCGATGGTGAGGAGAAGGGAGAAGAAGAGAAGAAAGGAAGAGGAGAATAAGGATTTGGTAAACGGCTCGCGGTGCGGTCTGGAGGTGCAGGCAAACGGAAAGAGAGCAGGAACCCGGAAAGGGGTCCCTGCTCTCTTCTGCGGAAATTCTAGGAAGGGCCGGCCTCGGCAACTGCGGGGCCGGCGGGCGGCCATTCACTGCCCAGCATGCTGTACACCGCAAGATCGATATAGAGGCCGTACAGCCGCTGGGCCCCGCGGGCGATTCCTTCCTGCGTGAAGCCGAGTCGCTCGGGTACCGCCCGGCTGCGGCGGTTCTCGGTGCCGGCACGGATCTCGACGCGGTGCAGACCGAGGCTGCGGAATGAATAATCGACCATTCCTCTGCAGGCACGGGTCATAATGCCCCGGCCTTGGTGGGATTCCGCCAGCCAATAGCCGATCGCCGCCGACCGGTTCAGCGTGCTCAGCCCGTGATGGTCGATCACGCCGCAGAGGCTGCCAGCCACGACAATGCCGGCGGTGATGCCATCGCCCTGGGCCCATCGCTGACGGGCATGCTCTATGAAAGTCCGGGTATCTTCTACGGTCTGTGTGCCGTCGATCCATGGCATCCACTGCCGCAGGTAGCGTCGGTTGGCATCCGTGAGCAGGAACAGTTCTTCCGCATCTCCGGATTCGAGTACCTTCAGTTCCACTTCTCCGTCAATCCGATAATTGAACATGCGAGCGCCCCCTTCCGTGATCTCTTGTACAAGCCGGCAGCAGATAGGGCTGATGTGTCCATCAGGAGCGGGAAAAGCCGCGATCTCCCGAACCTAAGCTTCGAAGAGAGAACGGTAGGCTCCGTATCCTTCCTTCTCGAGGTCTTCCTTCGGTACGAAGCGCAGTGCGGCAGAGTTGATGCAGTAACGCAGGCCGCCGGTCTCTCGCGGGCCGTCATTGAATACGTGCCCAAGATGAATATCGGCCTTGCTGCTCCGCACTTCCGTCCGCACCATGAAGTGGCTGTAATCCGCCTTCTCCGTCACCCCGGCCGCCCTGACAGGCTGGGTGAAGCTTGGCCAGCCGCAGCCCGAGTCGAATTTGTCACGGGAGCTGAAGAGGGGCTCGCCGGAGATGATATCCACATACAGGCCTTCGCCTTTATGGTTCCAATATTCGTTCTGGAACGGAGGCTCTGTTCCATTCTCCTGTGTGACCTTCCACTGCATGGGCGTTAACTTTTGGCGCAGCTCTTCTTGGTCTTCGACCGAATTCCAGTGGGTCCGGATAAAATCGACACGCCCTGACGCTTTGCTGTAAGCATTGTAGCGCTGCGGGTTCGTCTTATAGAAGCCTTGGTGGTAATCTTCGGCCGGGTAGAACACGGAAGCCGGGAGGATCGGCGTCACAATCGGGGCATCGAACCTGCCGCTGGCTGCGAGGCGCGCCTTGGACGCTTCCGCTGTCTCGCGCTGCTCCTCGGAGTGGTAGAAGATTGCTGTCTGGTAGGAGGTGCCGCGGTCGGCGAATTGGCCGCCGGGATCTGTCGGGTCGATCTGCTGCCAGTAGATGTCCAGAAGCTGCTCATAAGGATAGATATCGGGCTCAAACGTAATCTGGACGGCTTCCAAATGTCCGGTGGTTTCTGAGCAGACCTCCTGGTAGGTCGGATTCTCCGTATGTCCGCCGGTATAACCGGAGACTACGCTGTGTATGCCGGGCTGTTCATCGAATGGCTTGACCATGCACCAGAAGCAGCCTCCGGCAAATGTCGCAAGCTCGGTACGATTGTCACTCATGGGATCACCTCTTGGTATAGGAATAAATGGGGATGCCTTTTACAGGTTGTTCTCCCATTATAACGCAGGGTCCACCGCGAACCAAAACTACCGGCCGGGACCTCCGGGCAGAGGGGCTTCGCAGCCTTCTACCGGGAGCACGGCACACCGTTGATGTAATAGTCTTCTTCCCGGTATGCGGTAAAGGCCGTCTCCACTTCGGGATAGCCGAGCGAGAGCAGATGCCGGGTCACTGTCTGCGCGAAGAGATCCCGTACAGCGGGACCCCGCTCGAACCAGCCGACTTCGACGAAGGGGAAGGAGGGGACGATCTGGCCTCCGGCGACAGCAGTGGTATGCAGGCACTCGAGCGTGAAATTGTCGGTCCCGCAGCCGCACAGGACGGCGAGTTCCTCGAGCAGCGGGATGCTTACAGTGCAGAGGCGTTCGGCGGGAACACCCCGGATGAGCAGATGGGGCATAGGATCATCCTCCATAAAGATATTAGGAATGGAGCAGGGTTAAAGCAGTATTGCAGTAAACAAGCGGATTTCACTGCCGGGCAGGGCCCCGAAGGGGTGATAGGTGGGTACCCGATTGGAGCAAAGTGCAACCGCTTACGGCAGGTCCGGTCCCCTCTGCCCCCCATCGTCCGCGGCACGGCGCTACATATTTCCAACATCGGCAGGCTACCCTACATCTGATGGGAAACTGCCTGCCGGAAAGTAGAGCAGCCAGGCTTCCATACCCTGATCTGCTGGGGGCTCCCCGAAGGATCTCGGCCGGGTAGAGCAAACACAGAACAAGGATGGCAATGGAAGGGCGCATGGAAGCCCGCCGGTTCCTACAGACCCGGCGCATCTTCGCAGTCAGGCAGGAAAGTGAGGCGCGGGACGCTGATGTCTATTCGTTCCAAATTATCCATGGTGTTCTCTGTGACGGTGGCCGCCATTCTTATCATACATAATATCTTGTCGTATTTCACCGTAAAGGACCTGCTGCGCGAAGACTTGACCCACCAGCACGAGATCCTCTCGAAGCAGCTCAGTCTGTCGATCGAACAGGCGGAATATGCGGCACGGGTGGTGGAAAACTTGGTTGGCGTGCAGATCCGGGCTGCTTCCGTAGCCGCTCTTCATGCGCTGCCTGCGGATTACCGGGAAGTATCCAACGAGCGTCTCACGGAATTGAGCAGGAAAGTCGGCGTCTCCCATATTACGCTGTTGGCGCGCACCGAAGGGGACATTGTTGGCGTAAAGTCGTCCGATCCGCTGGAGATCAACCTAAGCACCAAGGACTGGGGCTATTGGTATACAGCTCTCGAGCAGCTGTTCGACAAGCATCAGGTGACGATTGCGGAGGGCCAGAAGCTCGCGAACTATTGGAGCGGGCCCGCGGAGGTGTCTTCTTCGGACCCCAGTCATGTAGACAAGTGGGGCTATTATTATGACGGCACTACCAATTATATCATTAATCCCTACGTGAGGGATGAAGGGATCGCCTCCTTCCGGCAGGCCGTCGGTCCGGATCAATTCATCCGGGAACAACTCAAGGATAGCGGCTTTACGCTGGAGATTACAGGAATCAATCCCCGCACCTTCGGTCAGCCTCCGATCTATACGGAGAATAACGGACGCAAATTCATCGAGCTGGCCGACCGGGCTATCCGGTTCGGTACTTACGAATATAAGGATGAAGGCCGCGACCTGCAAGGGGTACATGAGGCCATGGGTACAGGCAAGCAGGTAAGCTTCGTAACCCAAGCCCAAAGCAGGAATGTATTCAAAAGTTATATCCCTGTCCTGGATGTGCCTGACCCGTTCGTTATAGCGATAGTTACGGATGACCAGATGATCGAAGAAGTAGTCCAGCGGCAGCTGCTTCACGATACCTGGCTGTCTGCAGTGGTGCTTGTGGTCGTGGCTGTCGGAAGCTATGTGCTGTGCGGTTATCTGATTCGTCCGCTGAACGTCATTGTGCGGAAGGTGAACGAGATCGCCGAGGGGAATTTCGAAACGCAGGTGCGGGTTAACCGCAAGGACGAGCTCGGTCTGTTGGCCGGCAGGGTTAATGCGATGGCTGATAGTTTGGCCTCGTATACCCGTGAGCTGCATGGAAAAAACCTGGAAATTGCACACCAGGCCTCCCACGATCCTTTGACCGGAATGAAGAACCGGTTCGCTTTCAATTCCGAGATCGGGCATTGCCTTGCTGGCCTACGGGATCGTGGTGGAAATGTGACCTTGGTATTCATCGACTTGGACCGCTTCAAGGAAGTGAACGATATGTTCGGACACTCCCTTGGGGACCGGCTGCTGACGGCAGCTGCGGAACGCATGGAAGCGGCTCTCGGGAATCAGGGCAGCGTATACCGTATGGGCGGGGATGAGTTCATCCTCCTGCTGCCGGGTATGTCCTCGGATGACGCTTCGGTACTGATGAAGCGTATGATGAAGGTGCTGTCTATGCCTTATCTCTATGAAGGCAATGAACTTCTGCTCACGCCGAGCATCGGCATGAGCTCTTATCCGCAGGATGGAGATACACCGGATCTTCTCGTCCGCTCTGCCGATGCGGCGATGTACCGGTCCAAGCAGGGCGGAGGCAACGACATCCAGCGGTTCTCCTCCGAGATGAAGGTGGAGGTTCAGCGCCGCGTTCAATTGGAGATCGGCATCCGCCGCGCGCTGGAGCGGGGGGAATTCTTCCTGCTGTATCAGCCGCTGATGGATATGCGAACAGGCCGAATCCAGGGGCACGAGGCTCTTATGCGGTGGACGCATGCGGATCTGGGTATTATCGCGCCGGCGGAGTTCATTCCCATTGCCGAGGAAACCGGGCTTATCGTACCGATCGGACAATGGGCTATGCGTGAAGCTTGTCTTCAGAACAGGCAGTGGCAGGAGGAGGGCTGTGCGGGACTAGGCATCTCCGTGAATTTGTCCGCAAGACAGTTCCAGCAGCAGAATCTGGTGGCCGACATCCGCACTATAATTCATGAAACGGGTATCGATCCTGGCCTGTTGACGCTCGAGATTACCGAGAATCTTGCCATGAACAAGGAAGAGTTCATGATCGCCAGGCTGCGTGCCCTCCAAGAGATCGGTGTACGTATAGCTATCGATGATTTCGGTACAGGCTATTCGTCTTTGCTTTATCTCAAAAAGTTCCCGGTCGATATTCTGAAAATCGACCGGTCTTTCGTCAGCGATATGCTGACCGATGAAGACGACGCGGAAATTGTGCGGACTATTATGGCGATGGCCCATAACCTGAAGCTGCTGGTGACTGCCGAAGGAGTGGAGACGGAGGGGCAGCTCCGTTATTTGAAAGAGCTCGGCTGCGATGTGGCGCAGGGCTATCTGATCTCCCGCCCGCAGCATCCCGCCGACTGTATTGCGTTAGTCAAGCAGTTTAACCAAGGGCAAGGCTGATATCCTCTTCCTCTTGGGCCGGCTGAGGACGATCAAAAAATGGGCCGCTTTCCGATCCCGGGGAGCGGCCCATGGCCGTTCCCCGGGATCGGAGAAAGCGGATTGCCGGTTACTTCGGCCTCCGTCGTCTTAAGGCAGCCAGGCCCGTGTCACTTCGGATGGATCCGCGTCCCCGTCCTGGAAGCGGACCCGGTATACATCGGGGTTGGTGAGCTTCTCCCACTGCTCATACCCGAAGGTGCTGTCGTAAGAGCGGAGGAGCAAGGCGAGCAGATTGCCGTGAGTGACGAGAGCGGCCGTACGGCCGGGACGCAAGCGAAGATCCCGGACCGCGGCTAACGCTCTTGCCGCAGCCGCGCGGCTCGATTCCCCGCCTTCGTAGCAAAGCTCAGGCTCCTCGAACGTGCGGCGGAGCATGTGGCGCCACTCCGGTCGGTCCCCCGAGCAGAGCACCCGCTCCACCAGGCGCGGATCGGTAGTGATGTCAAGACCGAGCCTTGCAGCCAGGGGGCTCACTGTAGCTAAGGCGCGCCGGTAGGGACTGGAGACCAGGAATTCGATTCCTGCCTCCCCAAGGCCGTGCGATAGGGCCTCGGCCTGCTGCCGGCCTAACGGAGTCAATTCGGCCTCGGGCTCCTGGCCGGACGCTTGGGAGTGGCGGATCAGGTAGATCGTATGCAAGGCGGCGGCCTCCTTAAACATGATAGAAGTAAAGGGAACCCTGAGGTATAATGTCTTCATTATCCCTACTTACAGAGGAGGAAGAAGATGGAACCCCAGTGGTTGACATGGGCCAAGCAGATACAGTCGATTGCCCAGGCGGGCCTCGCCTATTCCAAGGATGTGTATGATCTGGAACGCTTCGAAATGCTGCGGGAGCTGGCAGTTGATATAGTCGAGCGGCATACGGGGGCAGGCGCAGAACCGATCCGTCTGGCCTTCGCGAGCGAAGAGGGTTACGCGACCCCGAAGGTAGATGTGCGCGGCGTCGTCTTCCGGGAGGGCCGCATTCTCCTGGTCCGGGAGAAGCTGGACGGCGCCTGGTCGCTGCCCGGTGGGTGGGCGGATATCGGATTGTCTCCCGCCGAGATTGCCGTCAAGGAGATCAGGGAAGAGGCTGGATACGAGACCGAAACGGTCCGTCTGCTGGCCGTCTTGGACAAGAAGTTCCATGAGCATCCCCCGGATCTGTGGCACATCTACAAAATTTTTATCCTCTGCCGTATCGTAGGGGGCGAAGGTCTCGGAAGCGAGGGCAGCATCGAAACCTCTGACGTAGGCTTCTTCGGTCCGGATGAGCTGCCGGAGCTTTCTATAGGCCGGAACACGAAGGCTCAGATTCTCACGATGTTCGAGTACCTGCACGATCCGCAGAAAGCGGTTATTCTCAATTAATGAGGCATCGTTTCATGAGAGTTATACCAAAGCAACCCAGCGTTCGCCTCGGCGGAAGCTGGGTTGCTGCGTATCGGACACACGGAGACGGCAGGTTTATGGGGGAGGCGTCTGGCAGGAAGGATGCTTCCTGGCCTAATGCTTCACCTCATGCACCAGGGTGACGGACGTACGGCGGTCTTCCTCCATGTCCTTGCTAACGGTAAAATGAATGCTGAGGAGCTCTTTCTTACCGGCGATTATGTACATTGAATCGTCCAAGAATTGCGTCGATTCCTTATAGCCGGATCCCCGGAAGTAATCTTCCACCGCTTGTTTGGCCTCCTGGAAAGGTTGTTCGATGTCGTAAGCCACAGTATAGATCTCCCCCCCGTCTTTTCCTTCCGACTTCATCGAAGCTTGAATGACGGCCTTGCCGGGAATTGGGATATCCTTAGGAAACCCTTCCGGGAGTTGATTCTCGCCGGCCAAGGTGACGGTACCTTGATCCGTGGTGATGGTGGAGACCTCCTTTCCTCCGTCTATAGTTACATGTCCTCCGTCCGCTATAGGAAGGGTAACCCGGTCGTCCGCGGTACAGCCGGAGGCCAGCAGTGCGGCTCCCACCAAAGTCAAAGCTAGCGTCAATGCATTCTTTCTCATGGCAGATTGCTCCTATCCGAATGTTTCTTCATGTAAGTCTTCTTCCATCCATGATAGAGAGGCATTCGTCATATGACCAGTGTTCAAGGTCATCGCTTCGTCATGTGACCGGAACGGGGAGCAGGACGGCCCTGGCCGCCGGCCGGCGGCTGGAGGGCCTCAGACCGCGCCGATCTTCGGCCAGGCGAGCTCGACGCCGTAGCTTGTCAGCAGCGTCTGGAAAGCTTCCAGCTTGGCGGCATCGCTGCGCACCTGGTGCGGCTCGGCAGCCTGATCCAAGCAGAAGGCGGCGAGTGCGCCGGCGGCTTCCCCGATGTTCCACTCCACCGGGTGGAGGCGGTAGCAGCCGTTGGTAATGTGCGTCGTGCCGATATTCTTGCAGGCGGGCAGCAGGTTGTGGACGCGGACCGGCAGCAGGCTGCCGAGCGGAATCTGGAACGGCAGGGACGAGATGTCCAGATAATTCCTGCCGGCCGTGCTGGGGTGAAGGTCGATGCGGTAGCAGCCGATGCCGACGCTGTCGGCGAAGGGGACCGCGCCCTGGTCTCCGCGCACCGCTGCGCTGACATGCTGCTCCAGTACCGTGAACTGGGCTCGGATCCGCCGGGATTCGCGGATATACGGCGCCTGGGCCAAGCCGTCCGCCGTCCCGGTCACGTCGGGGCGCAGCCTGAGTCCGGGGTAGCCTGCCTTGCCGTCCGGCCGCGGAGCCTCGGTCTGCAGCCAATACAGCAGGGACAAGCTGAGCTGCCGGGCTCCTTCGAGATGCCGCTGCGCTTCGTGTGGAGGCACGTCGTAGATCCGTCCGAGCCAGTAGTCGTTCTGGGCCCAGTTGATGATGCTGATGTCGCCGGGATACGTTCCCTGCAGGAAATTGGCCCGGTCGATGATGCGGCGATAGATGAAGAGGGGATACTTATCGGTGCCCCAGAATAAAGTTTCTTCATTCGGTTCGAGTGTCACCGGATTCGGGGATACCCAGCTCAGCTGTTGATCCGGCCAGAAGTCGGCCCGGTACTTCCGCCAGAAGGAGTAATCCTTCGGCTTATCGATCACATGGTTCTCCCCTTCGAGGTAGTCCATGGCGAGGCACCAGGTGAACGCCTGGATATCGTGGGGATCGGCAGGCCCCTCCAGCGCGTGCGGCTCATTCGTATCGGCCCGGGACTCCGCACCGGTGACGTACTCGACACCGGCCAGCGGGAGCAGATCGCCGCACTCCGTGGCGTCGAGGAAGTAAGGCGCCCGGATGGTCAGCCTGCGGCCGTAGGCCTCCTGCACGGTAACGGAGCGCACGGTATCGCCGTCCGTCTCCGCGCTTACAGGGCGGCTGCGAAGAAGCAGGGTGAGCCTGCCGCTGTGGATGAAGGGCGCGATCATCGCCTGCAGCACTTCGAGCATGGCGCGGGGTTCGGCGCAGAGCCGGCTGACCCCGCCGTTGCCCGGGTTCAAATAGTAGGCGGCTTGGGCCTGGGCTGTTACAGGGAAGTGACGCTTATAATAGGCGCGTACGCCTTGACGGAACTCACGGTAGCTGCGCGTGCAGCCGAATTGTTCGATCCAGCGGTGCTCGTCAGGGGGCACAGCCTGGCTGGTAAGCTGTCCGCCAATCCAGTCGGTCTCTTCGGTTAGGATGACCTGTCTGCCCATCCGGCAGGCGGAGAGGGCCGCGGCATACCCGCCGACTCCCCCGCCGATAATGGCGATGTCCGTTTCGATTTCGCGATGCATAGTAACGCCTCCTTGTATGAGTAGATGGAAAGTGGAGCAGCGCTTCCATACCTATAGACTCTTGGGTATTCCAAAATGTTACAAAATGCGATGAAATCAAGTGATCATCTCTATTGACATAGGGTAGGGGGGTATTGTATGTTGATTTCAACAAGCCAACCCGCTTCAGGGATAGAAGGCGAATGCAGCAGGACTGAGAAGCCGCGTCCGCTTGTGTTCCAGGATCAGGTTGGGTACGATAACATACAAGAAGAACAAACCTAGGGGAGGGTGTCGTATGGAGAGTGTAAAGTTGAAAGTGGAGGGCATGTCTTGCGATCATTGTGTCCGTGCTGTCGAAGGGGCCGTGAAGGAAGCCGGAGGCTCGGCGAAGGTCGATCTGGCCTCGAAGACGGTAACCGTCGATTACGAGCAGGGCAAGGTAACGCTTCAAGCGATTAAGGACGCCATCGAGGACCAGGGGTACGACGTGGTATAAAGCAGGGAAGGCAAGTAAGAAGCATAAGAAAGCGAGCGATAAGCATAGAAGGCCGGACAGCCCGTGAGCGGCTGTGTCCGGCCTTCTATGCGTTTGCTTATATGGGGGAAAAAAGATGAACCGCCCTCCGATCCGCCCGGAGCCCAGATGCCATCCGTCTGGCGGGGAATGCCGGGCCGGCGTCCAGAAGCTGAAGGGCGGGCTTCCTCCCGACTGGAGCGGCGTACTGTTCCAAGTCAAGTCATGACGGGTAACGCCTCCCTTCAATAGAGCAGGGACTTGTGAACAGCCGGCTGCTAGCTTCGGCCTTTTTTCTGCTCTTCGAAGGAGGTGTTGTAATTGCCGAGATAGAGGGAAATGTCCGTTACGGCCTCATCCAATCCTTGAAGCCGCTGCGGATCGAGCTTCGCAAAGATCGCCTCCGCATGATCTGCGAAGCCGCTCCTCCAAGTCAACAGCTGCTGCATTCCCTCCGGCGTCAGGCTCACATACGTGATCCTCCGATCCTCCTCGGAGCGCAGCCGCTGCGTCCAGCCCTTCTCCTCCAGCCGGTCGATCAGGTTGGAAGCCGCTCCGATCGTGATGCCGAGGTATTCGGCGATACAGTTGATTTTCATGCTGGTCTCGTGCTCCAGCTTAAAGATGACCGATACGGCGGAAGGCGGAACTTCCGCTTCCGTACTCAGCAGACAGAGCGTCTGCTTCAGATTCCGGTTGAGTTCAAGAAGGCTGCGCCATAAGGCGTTGATCGTGTTGGACGGCATAGCGGACCACCTTTAACAATTCATACTCCAATTTTACTACAGGACTCCGGAAAGAAAAAGCAATGGAAAACGGGAAGAAAAGGGATTGACAAGGAGGAAGGCGTCATATATATTTCTAAGAATATTATTATTATAATACTATTATGAAAGAAGTAAAACCCTTGAAGGAGGAATCCCCCATGAATTCCGCGCCATCCGCTTCACTGCGGGAATCGTTGGTCATTCCCTTATGGAGCTTGACCGTCCTGCTGGTGGTGATGAATACCACCATGTTCAATGTGGCGCTGCCGACGGTAGCCTCCGATCTGGGCCTAAGCCCCACGAACGCTTCCTGGATCGTCACGGGCTATTCGATTCTCTTCGCCATCGCCTCGATCACTTACAGCCGGTTGTCCGACTTCATTGCTATCCGGACGCTGCTCGCCATAGGCTTGTTCCTGCTGGGCGCCGGATCCGTCATCGGCCTGTTCTCGCACCACTTCTACGGCGTGCTGATCGCAAGGCTCCTGCAGGCGGCGGGAGCAGCCGCTGCCCCGGGGCTCGGCGTCGTCCTCGTGACGAAGTACATTCCCGTGGAGCGGCGCGGCAAATCGATGTCCACGATCATCTCCGCGGCCTCCTTCGGCTTCGGGCTCGGTCCCATCGTCGGCGGCACGCTGTCGCAGTACTTCGGCTGGAACATGCTGTTTATCGTCACCGCCATGGTACTTCTGCTTCTTCCGGTGTTCTACCGCAGCCTGCCCGTGCAGCCACCTGCACCGGTACGCTTCGACGGGATAGGCGCTTTGCTCATTGGCCTGGGAGTGACCGGCCTGCTGCTCTTTCTGACGAGCCGCCAGTGGCTGACGCTCGCCGTCGGGGCCGTCTCGCTGGCCGGCTTCTGGTGGAGGATCCATCGGACACCGGATCCGTTCGTCCAACCGGCCCTGCTGCGCAACCGCAGCTATACGAGCCTGTTATTCATGGGCTTTATTGCTTATGTCCTTAACTTCTCGTCGCTCTTCCTCATGCCGATGATGCTCTCGCGCCTGTTCGGCACAGGCTCCACGGTGACAGGCTTCCTGATCTTCCCCGGCGCGATCCTGACCGCCCTGCTGTCGCCGCGCATCGGCAGGTGGATCGACCGGGCAGGGAATACGCCGGTGATCGCCGCCGGCCATGCCGGCCTGATCCTTGCGGCAGCCGGATTCGCGCTGTTCTCTGCCCAATCCGTCTATGCCATCGCCGGAGCCTATATGGTGCTGAGCGTCTCCGTCTCCGCGATCGGGTCGAGCGTATCCAACGAGATGTCCCGGATCCTCGCCCCAAGTGAGGTCGGGTCGGGGATGGGCCTGTCGCAGCTCACGCAGTTCTTCGGCGGAGCCTTGGGTGTGGCCCTGACCAGCACTGTGCTGGCTTGGCAGGCCGGTAAGCCGGCGTCCGGCGTCTACGCGGGGCTGTACTGGGTCATGGCGGCCGCAGCGGTCGTCTCGGCGGTGCTCTGCTTCCGATACGTGAAGCGCCGCCGCACCAGCGGTACGGTGTCTGTGGATGCGGTGGAACCGGCGCGCGGATAAGATTGGCCTAAGCAGCCTTGCCCCTCTCAGCTGGAGAGGGGCAAGGCTGTTCCTTGTGGGGGCGGAGCCATAGGAAAGAGCGGCGTATGCAGCCGTTGGCCCTGGGCCTGTGTGGTCGGCGCTATACCTGGTTCCGCGCGGAGAGAGCCTGTGCCCGGCGGCGGTTGTCCTCCAGTACAGGCTTCGGCAGCGCAACAGAGCATGATGCTGAGGGGGGCGAGAACTCTGCTGACAGCCTGTTGTCAGGGTTGGGGTGATACAATCGCTATAGAAACCAAGTACGATTCGAGGAGGCAGTTCCATGAAAGAAGTGCTGTTGATGATTACGGACGGGTTCGCGGACTGGGAAGCAGCCTATGTGACGGCAGAGCTGAACCAGCCGGGTACGGGCTTCCGCGTAAGAACCATTGCTATCGATCTCGAGCCCAAAGTATCGATGGGCGGCCTTCGCGTGTTACCCGACTACAGTGTAAAGGAGTATCTTCCGGAGGCTAAGCCGGCGATGCTGATCATCTCCGGTGGAACCGGATGGGGAGAGGACAAACACGTGCAGCTCAAGGAGCTCGTGGCTTACTGTACCCGTGAGGATATTCCGGTGGCTGCGATCTGCGATGCAACGACCTTCCTTGCCAGGCACGGATTCTTGGATCACACCGGGCACACGGGCAATACGCTGCCTTTTCTCAAAGAAGGGGCGCCGAGTTACCGCGGGGAGGCTTTCTATACCGATGCCCAGTCCGTGAGCGACGGGAACCTGATTACGGCGAACGGGTCGGGGGCCTTGGAGTTCTCGGCCCACATTCTGGAGAAGCTGGGCGTGCTCGAAGGAGAAAAGCTGCAGGAGTGGTACACGGTGCTAAAGAAGGGCTATTTCCCGGCATAGACAGGAAAAAAGCCGCCTTGGTTATGATCAAGGCGGCTTTCCTGCAGATTCGGATTACTTCTTGTCTTGGTCCCACGTGCGGATGAACAGCTTTGCGTGATAGGACAGATTCTTGTCGGCCCGGGCGGAGAGGGTATCCTTCTTGCCCCTCTTCTCAAGCTGATCCAGGAATTTGTCGATACTCTTGACCGCATCCTTCACGGAGCCCCGCTCCCACTCCCGCTGCGCCTGCTTCAGCCTGTCTTCGAGCCGGGAAGCGAGAGATCCACCTAGCTCGCCGGATGCCCGGTATTCCTGGGTGAGACCGCTCAGTACGGTGAGCAGTCCCGGTGTCCAGTAGGAAGGCACCGGCACCTTCTTGAAGTCCGTATCCGACGCAAAATAATAGCTCGTGTACGACGGCTGGTTGTAGCCGGTGTTCTGGCGGGCGACTTCGGCCCGGTACTGCGGATCGTGCATCAGCGTGTAGAGCTTGCGGTTCGTCACTTCCGTGCTCAGGTAGATGCGGATCGCTGAGCTGTCGGCAGTGCGGACGAGCAGCTCTTCCCGCCAGTCCCCAAAGATATCGGCGACAAGGCCGGGGTTGCCCTTAGTATAGTTATTCGTCCGGGTGCCTTCCGCCGTCAGCAGCCGGCCCTTCTTCCAATCGTCGATGGACGGCGTGGCGTCAATGGCCCCGTTCACGATCTGGGTCGTCATATCGGCCGCCCATTTGATATTCATGTTGGTGCCGGGTGCGGTCGTGTCGATCTTCTCGCCTTGGGCCGTCCACAGCCCGACAGCCCAAGTCTCGAGTCCGCGGCGTGCGGGGTCGACGTCGCCAGTCATGCCGCGGCCGGTGTCTTTGCCCGTGTAGCCGCCGTAGATGACTTGGCCTGTCTTCGCGTCACGCAGGGAGTAGCCGTACGGCGCATAGGTGGCGCCTTCGTGCACCATATAGATCTCCTGGCCGGGGCGGTCCGGATCGATATCCGTCACATGAAGCGCATCTCCGTGACCGAGTCTTGCCGTGGTGCCCGGTGTCGCGCTGCCCGCCGGCATCGTATCCATGGAGCTGTAAAGCAGCTTGCCGTCGTTGTCGATCGTCGCGGAGCCGTAGACGATCTCCTGAGCGCCGTCACCGTCCACATCCGCTGCGGTCAAGGTATGGGCGCCTTGGGTAGTCAGCGTGCCATACTCCGGATCCCGGCCATTACGGCCGTGCGGGCCGTCATTGAACGGGTTGGTCATCGGTACCCAGCCGCTGTCCACGTTCCAATACTCCTTCAGCTTCTTGCCGTCCCAACTGTAGGACTTGAGCGTGGAGCGGGTATAGTAGCCTCGTGCGAACACGGCATAGGGCTTCTTGCCGTCGAGGTACGCGACGCCGGCCAGGAAGCGGTCGACCCGGTTGCCAGGCTCGATCCGGCCCATCGCATAATCGCCCCACATCAGCCCGTCGTCTCCCCGGTCCGGTGTATATGGAATGGTCTGCAGCTCGTCCCCCGTAGCGCCGTTGAATACGGATAGATATTCGGGACCGCTCAGAATGAAGCCCTCGAACGCTCTCAGGTTGTTGCGGGCGCTGCGGCTCGGCGCATACACGTCCATGAAGTAATCCGTCAGGCTCTGCGCGTCGGCGCGGGACAGCGGATACGTATACTTCTTCTCGATGCCGAAGCATTCCTCTAGCGTGGCGGGCCAGTTGCCGGCGACCACTTCCTCGTGCTTATGCCAGTTCATGAACATGTTCACGACATGCTCGTAGTAGCCCTGCTTGCTCAGGCGGTAATCGTCCGTGTTGCGGTAGCCGGCCCGGAGGTCTTCCTTCGGCATCGTGATATAGGTGGACGAAGTCACGGTACCCTGCGCATCGTACTTGTGGATCTGGGTGCCCGGAGCGGTCTTGAACATCATCTCCGCCTTGCCGTCGCCGTCAAAGTCATACACCATGAAGTCGGTATAATGCGCTCCTGCACGGATGTTCACCCCGAGGTCGATCCGGTACAGCAGCGTGCCGTCGAACCGGTAGCAGTCGATATACGTCTGGCCGGTGTAGCCGACCTGGGACACGTCCTTGGAGTTGCTCGGATCCCATTTTACAAAAAATTCATACTGCCCGTCCCCGTCCACATCGCCGACGCTCATATCGTTCGCCGAGTAGGTATAGGCTTCCCCTGCAGGAGTCACGCCGTCCGCGGGCTTATTCAGCTTGAGATCGTAGTAGGCGCCGGCCCACGGGGCGGCGGTGTCGCTGCGGTCGATTTCTTTGCCGTTCACCACGGCGGCGACCTCATAGCGGGAAGCGGCTGTGCCTGCCGCATCCAGATAGTTCGTGCTATCCGTCACGGTGGCTACCTTCTTGCCGTCACGGTAGACGTTGAATGCAGCGCCGGTCAGGCCGGTTGCCGAAGCGCCCGTCACTTCTCCTGCACGCAGCCTCCAGCTGAGGAATACGCCTTGGGAGGTGGAAGCAGCGACGAGTCCGCGGTCGAGATATTCCAGCTGGACGCCGCTGCCCTTGATGGACGCTGGAGGGCGGTGCTGCTCTAGGCCGGCGGCGGAAGCGCCGGTAACGCTGGTCAGCAGCAGAGGCACAGCGGCTGTAAGGGCCAGCATTCTACGGGTCAGCAGGGTTTTGTTCTTCGGAGACATGAAAGGTCACCATCCTTATAGGGTAATAGAGCATACATTCATGAGTGCGCTTACAACGATGACTCTGCCGTCCTCCCTTCTTCCTTCAGGTGCGGGTCCGGTGTTGAAATTCCTTTTCATTATAGGGGAACGGTGCTTGAAGCCACAGGCAAAAATCAGTCATGTTTCGTTTAAAATTCAGAGGTTTTGGCTTGGGCGACAGCGAGTCGGGGAAGGAAGACACAAGATAAACGGCTTCGCCGTCTCATAAGGGACGATGCGCGTTTATGAGATATGTAAGATTACAGAATCGAGCCCTGGTGAGATATAAACTCTTATATATGCACAAAAAGAGTCAGGCGTGGGATGCCTGACTCTGATAGGGACAGCCGCCGCGGGGCTGCCTAGGCTCTGGGTCCGGCGCTTCTCAGCGGACTGAGAAACGCCTTCGGAATGTCGGTTTCGAAACGCATGAGGTCTCCTGTCACGGGATGGACGAAGGCCAGCACCCGCGCATGAAGCCCAAGGCGGTTCAGCACTCTGGATTTTGAACCGTATTTCTTGTCGCTGGCAACCGGATGGCCGATATCCTGCATGTGTACGCGGATCTGGTTCTTGCGTCCGGTCTCCAGGTTCACTTCCAGCAGAGAGAAGTCCCTGGAGGTCTGCAGGACTTTATAATGGGTGACGGCCAGTTGGCCGTCGTTCGGGTAGGGGCTGGAGTACATCTTGAGCGTGCTGCTCTCCTTCAGCCAGGACTTGATGGTGCCTTCCGGTTTCTTCACGCTGCCGTCGACCAAGGCGACGTAGGTGCGTTCCTTCACCATATCCTGCCAGGCATTCTGCAGCGTCTGCTGCACTTCCTCGCTCTTGGCGAACAGCATGACCCCCGAAGTGTCCCGGTCGAGCCGATGGACGACGAAGATGCGGCCCCTGGGGTTGCCGACGCGCACGTGGGCCATGAGCTGGCGGTAGGCGGTCAATTCGCTTTCCTGCGCGGACGCGATGGACAGCAGGCCCGCCTCCTTGTGCACGACGATCAGGTCCTTGTCCTCATGCAGGATGGACAGGCCGATCAGCGGCGGAGCCTCGGCGGTCCGCTCCTTGTGGATGCTCACCGTCTGCCCGGTCTGAAGGGGGTGGTTGTACAGCGTCACGGTCTGGTCGTTCACCGACACCTGCCCCCGGGCCAGCAGGGATTTGACGCTGTTGCGGCCCATCTTCAAGGTGGAGAGCAGGAAGCTCAGCAGCTCCCCCGGTTCTTTGACCGTGTAGGTCCGTCCCGGGGCGGTCTGCGGCGCCGGGGCTCCTCCGGCGGGTGGGCGCTGGGGACGTCCGGCGGCTTTGCCCGGCGGACGTGCCGGTTTGGCGCTGCGCTGTGGTGAGCTGCCCGGGCGGCTTGTCCCGCGGGAAGGCGTGTGTTTTCTGATCACTACTTTCACTCCGTTCTTTCATTCGATGCTGCCCTTACTATACCATGATTCGCGGTATTCCGTGAAACCGGCGTTATTCGCGGGGGGCGGAATTATTTCCCTGCCTGCTTAATATGCTAGGGAGAACGCTACATCGAATGAGGTGAGAACCATGGCGGTGGTAAAGGCCAGGGAACAAGACATCGATCTGCTGGCAAGGCTGCTTCGGGCGGAAGCGGAGGGCGAGGGGGAGCCGGGCATGATGATGGTGGGCAATGTGGGCATCAACCGGATCCGCTCGAACTGCTCGGACTTCAAGGGACTCCGCACAATCGAACAGATGGTATATCAGCCGCATGCGTTTGAGGCGACGCTGCATGGCTATTTTTATCAGAAGCCAAGGGATAGGGAGCGGCGATTGGCACGCCGGGCGGTGAACGGCGAGAGGCTGTGGCCGTCGAAGTTCAGCCTGTGGTATTGGCGGCCTCCGGTCGACTGTCCGCCCACCTGGTACGGCCAACCCCACGTAGGGCGGTATAAGAAGCACTGCTACTACGAGCCGAAGGCCGGGATTTGCGATGCGATCTACAATACGTATTGAGATCTGACGGAAGAAGCCCAGGGGAGAGAGGAGCCGGCGCGGCTCCTCTTTGTGCTGCGGCCGGATGTGCAGGACACGTATTCACCGCCGCCTTCAGGAAGCACGTTCCTTCCTGCACGTATCGATTCGGGCAGGGGCATCCGCATGATTTAGACAAAAATGGGAAATGCTACGTTATGAAGCTGCATATCGTGGAGAGGGGAATCTTTAACGGTACGTTTATGTTCCTCTAATCTTGCCTTAATCTTCGTACCGTAAGCTAAGGACAAGAAATATGAAGCGAAGGGAAGTAAGGCCGGCATGATTCTGTATCAAATGGCCAAGCGGCTCGCGGAGCGCAAACGGTTGAAGCAAACGATTGAACGGTCCGAAGGCACAGTGGCAGAGGAACTGCAGACTCAGAAGGACCAGGTGGATGAGCAGCTCATGACCCAGGCGAGCGTCTGGACCGAGGAGGGGCAGGATGAATTCATGCTGACCGAGCTGCCGCCCGAAAGCGAATGGAATGACATGCAGCAGGCATGGACTTAAGTGAAGAGCAAGGCCACTAAGGCCATGAGATGAGGACGGAGCGGTGAACCCGGAGCGGGGGGAGCCGCTCCGTTTTTGTGTGCAGAGGGGCGGACATAGGGGTCCCTTGCCTCTGTTTCTTTACAAAAAGTTAAGCCTCGCCGCCATATACAGCACGAATATATCTCGGATATACTCATAAAGGAATGAATTACATAATTAAGTAATTATTGAGAGGAGATGTATTCATGTTTCGTCGTCCTGCCCAACGTGTCGCCACGCTCCTGATCACCGCTGCCGTCCTCGCTGTCCCTGCCGCCGCGGGTGCAGCCGCACCCGCTCCAATCCTCCATAACGATAACCCAAGCGCCAATGCGGGGGATTGGTACACAGGGGCTGTTCCTCCTGGAGCATCGGCGGACAAGCCGGTCATTCTATTCGTCCAGGGTCTTCACTCCAATTACTCCACTTGGCTGGGGGCGGATCGCTACTATGAAGCCGCTTACAATGCAGGCTACCGCACAGCGTTCGTCCAGCTCCAGGATGCGGACGGACCCGGTGGCAGCATGTGGACTAACGGAGCGAAGCTGGCGGAGGTCATCCGCAAGGTGGCCGAGCATTACGGAGTATCGAAGATTAATATCATCGCCCACTCCAAAGGCGGGATCGATACGCAGACGGCCCTCGTGCATTACGGCGCCGCTCCTTATGTGAACGTCGTACACCAGCTGTCAACTCCGAACAAGGGCTCCGAGCTGGCCGACCTCGCCTACAGTTCTTGGGCATCCTGGCTGGCGGATATTCTGGGCAAGAACGACGATGCGGTGTATTCGCTGCAAACCTCGTATATGGCGAACTTCCGCGCCCAGACGGATGGCAGGGCGGAGAACAAAGCGACGGTTACCTACACGTCCGGCGGTATGGGGGATGACGGCTGGTTCACCGGCTATTGGTTCGCGCATGCGATTCTGCCGGGCGAGGATGACGGGGCCGTCTCGCTGGACTCGGCCTTCGGCCTGCCGAACGGCATCCGCAGCTTCAGCAAGGACATCTCGCACAGCGCGATGGCCAAGGCGTCCGAGACGTGGTCGCTGGTACGCCCCAAACTCAGCGCGGGCAGCGGGGTAAGAGCCATGGCGGCCTCCCCGCAGGGTTCTGCGTCTGCAGCCGGCTTGCCGGTAGGCCCAAGACTCGGCGGGTCTGCCGCTTCGGCGGACGAAGCCGGGGGCTTCATCTTCCGCGGCGGCGAGGTCGCCGGCACAGCCACAGCTTCATTTCCGCTGGAGAGCGGGCTGAAGGCGGTGTCCCTGGAGGTGCTGACCTCCAAGGCGGACACGTCCCTCGTACTGCGTTCGCCGTCAGGTAGAAGCTATGCTCCGGCTGCGGTCCCGGCGTCCGCAGATGCGGAGACGGAGGCTGTATTCAACGGCGCCGTCCGGCACGCCTTCAAGGTGGAGAAGCCGGAAGCGGGCGTATGGACACTGGAGGCTGCCGGACAGAATGATGCCTATTTTGCAGCGGCCCGCCTGGAGGAAGGAACTAAGGCGAAGACACGTGTGACGGCTCCGAAGAAAGTGTACCGTCAAGGCGAACGTGCCCAGCTGGGGGTCGATCTCGGCACCCGGGTGCAGGGCTCCTTGAAGCGGGCGGAGCTGCATGCCGCAGGCAAAGGCACAGCCGCACAGCGGGAGCAGCGGCAGGAAGGGCTGGGAGCGACGGACGGCCTGAAGGACGGCAAGCTGTCCCTTGCATTTGAAGCCCCGCAGGAGCCGGGGGTATATAACCTGTCCCTGGATGTGGAGGGCACCAATGAACGCGGCGAGAAGGTGACCCGGTCCGTGATCTATAACTTTGCGGTGACCGATGCGTCCGGCAAGCTGAAGTAGCACCGGGGCCGCATCAGTCTGACCGCGTGACGAGCAGATGAAGCATCCGCAAGGAGATGCACCCTTTCATGAGTTCGAGGAAGCCGGCCCGCCCGGCTTCCTCTTTGTTGTATGCTTATACGGCTGGATCAAGCCGTTCGGCAGATGCAGGAAGGCCTGGAGCGGCAGGGGAGGTAAGCCGGGAGCTCCATAGCTGCGAGGTTCCATTATTTGAAACCGTTTCCTTGAATTCTCCAGGGGGTCGGCTATAATGTAGAAAAAATGGGCATTCAGGGAGCGCAGGATATAGTACGAAACTGGAGGCAGTGGAGCCGGAGCGGGGCGTTGAAGTGGATTGTGTCCTATGCGGTTGTAAGGCGGAATGCCTTCTGGTTGTTGTTCTGCAGCCGGGGGGCTTTTGGCATATCTGAGGTGAAAGAAGATGGTGTTAAATTTATACTTGTATACAAGTTGATGAGCGTTTACAATAGCCCTATTAGGTATCTTGTATACAAGTTGTGGAGCAGCTGCAAATGCTCTAAACGCTAAGAAGAAGGGAGGGGGTACCCATGACCGAAATAACCTCGGAAGTCTCGGCCCAGCGCAAATCGCAGGGGGTGTATGAAGCCATTCGTGACGACATCGTGTCCCTGCGGCTGGCGCCCGGGAGTATGATCTATGAGAACGAGCTGGTCGAAGAGCTCGGCGTCAGCCGCACGCCGATCCGTGAGGCGATCCGTCTTCTGGTCAGCGAAGGGCTGCTGGAGGTGCTGCCGCAGAGGGGGACCCGGATCGCCCGGATCTCAGTGCGGAAGGTTACCGAGGCAAGATTCATCCGCGAGCAGCTCGAGCTTGGCGCGTTCCGGCTGGCGGCACGGCTGTGGGATCTGGGGGAACACGGGGGCGTCAAGGCGGAAGCGGAGAGGCTGCTGGAGAAGCAGTGGGCGGCTGCCGAAGCCGGGGATGCGCCGCTGTTCCTGCAGCTCGACGAAGCGTTCCACCAGGCAGTGATCGGCGTTACCAATAATGCAACGCTGCTGCAGATGATCTACCAGATGCGGGGACACCTCAACCGGCTGCGCTGTCTGGCCCTGAGGCAGTACCATTACATGCCGCAGATGATCGAAGAGCATCTGGGTTTGTTGGAAGCCGTCGAGCAGGGCGATGAGGCGCTTGTGACCGAGCGGCTTGAGCTTCACCTGGGCAAGCTGGATGTCGAGCTCCCCGAGCTGCGGAGCGCATATCCGGACTATTTTCAGGAATAAGGGGGGGACTTGGACGATGAGAATGGTGTTCCGATGGTACGGGGAGGGCAATGATACGGTTTCCCTGAAGCAGATCAAGCAGATTCCCGGTGTCGAAGGCATCGTATGGGCGCTGCATGATGTGCCGGTCGGCGAAGAGTGGCCGATGGACAAAATCGAGGCATACAAGAGGCAGGCGGACGCGTACGGACTTCATCTGGAAGTCGTCGAGAGCGTCAACGTCCACGAGGACATCAAGCTGGGCCTGCCCACGCGGGATGTGTATATAGACAGTTACATAAGAACCATCGGGAAGCTGGCGAAGGTCGGCGTCAAGACGATCTGCTACAATTTCATGCCGGTCTTCGATTGGATCCGTACCGATCTGTTCAAGGCGCATGAAGACGGATCGACGGCCCTTTTCTACGAAAAGGCCAAGGTAGAAGAGATGAATCCTCAGGAGCTCGTGAGCAAAATCGCGCTGAACCCCGACTTCACGATGCCCGGATGGGAGCCGGAGAGGCTGCGCAGGCTGGCCCCGCTCTTCGACGCCTACAAAGAGGTGACAGAGGAGGATCTGTGGAACAACCTCCACTACTTCCTGGAGCGGGTGATCCCCGTGGCGGAGCAGCATGACATCCGGATGGCGATTCACCCCGACGATCCGCCGTGGCCGATCTTCGGACTGCCGAGGATCATGACCGGCCGGGAGAGTTTCCGAAGGCTGCTGAGGTTGGTGGACAGCCCATCCAACGGGCTTACGCTGTGCAGCGGCTCGCTGGGAGCCAATCCGTCCAATGATATCCCGGCCATGGTCAGGGAATTCGCCGACCGGATTCCGTTCGCACACATCCGCAATGTGAAAGTGTACGAGAACGGAGATTTTATCGAAACATCGCACCGCGCCAGCGACGGCACCGTGGATATCGTAGACATTGTCAGAGCTTATCATGAGAACGGATTCACCGGCTATGCAAGACCGGATCACGGCCGCCATATCTGGGATGAGCAGTGCCGTCCGGGCTACGGGCTGTACGACCGGGCGATGGGCATCATGTATTTGTGGGGCGTATGGGACGCGCTGGAACGCGGCCGAAAGGAGAGTGCCTGAGATGATACCGATCCATACGAATCTGCAGGGAAAAGTGGCCGTCGTAACGGGCGGCAGCGGGGTATTGTGCTCCGCGATGGCTGAAGAACTGGGCCGGCATGGGGTCAAAGTGGCCATCCTGAACCGTACCGCGGAGAAGGGGGAGGCGGTCGCGCAGCGGATCCGCGAGGCAGGGGGCGAGGCGCTTGCCGTGGCCTGCGACGTGCTGAGCACCGAGAGTGTGAAGCAGGCGGCGGACGTCATTAGCGCCGAGCTCGGGACGTGCGATATCCTGATCAATGGCGCCGGCGGCAACCATCCGAAGGGCAGCACGACCAACGAGACGCTGAAACCGGACGATTTGCTTAACAAGGAGATTACGACTTTCTTCGACTTGACGGATGAGGGCTTCGGCTTCGTGTTCAACCTGAACTTTCTGGGGACGCTGATTCCGACGCAGGTGTTTGCGAAGCAGATGATGAACAAGCCCGGGACTGTGGTCATCAACATCTCTTCGATGAGCGCACCGAGTCCGATGACGAAGGTACCGGCCTATAGTGCGGCGAAGGCGGCGATCAACAACTTCACCCAGTGGCTCGCCGTGCATATGGCCGGCGTCGGCATCCGGGTCAACGCGATCGCGCCGGGCTTCTTCCTCACGGAGCAGAACCGCAGGCTCCTGACGAACGAGGACGGTTCGCTCACCGAGCGTTCCCACAAGATCATCACGCACACCCCGATGCGCCGGTTCGGCAGGCCGGACGACCTGATCGGCACGCTGGTCTGGCTGGCCGACGACAGCATGTCCGGGTTCGTGACCGGCATCACGGTGCCCGTGGACGGCGGGTTCATGGCCTACTCGGGGGTATAAGTCTATGAGCAGCCTGACGATAAGAGAGGTTATCCGTACACTGGAAGAGCCTGTCGGCTTGCTGGAATCGACCGTCGACACCTTGAAGTCCGGGAGTCCGGACCAGCGGGTCACCGGAATCGTGACGGCCTTCATGCCCACGCAGCGCGTCCTGGAGCAGGCCGTGGCGTTAGGAGCCAACCTGGTCATCACCCACGAGGGGGCCTATTACAGCCACCACGATCCGACCGGGATCCTGGAGGAGGACCCGGTGTACCTGGAGAAGCGTCGGTGGATCGAGGCGTCGGGCCTGGCCATCTACCGCTTTCACGACTACTGGCACCGCTACCGGCCCGACGGGATTATGACCGGTCTGCTCCTGAGCTTGGACTGGGAGCAGTACGTTGCCGAGGATCAGCCAGCAGCTTCAATTGTCGAGGTTCCGGCCATGACAGTCAGGGAGGCAGCCGCATATGTCAAAAGCCGTCTCGGCCTGTCCTTTGTCCGGGTCAGCGGCGAGCTGTCCATGACATGCAGACGCATCGGCCTGCTGGCCGGCTATCGGGGCGGAGGGGGCAGCGCCATCCCGCTGTTCAGGAACGGGCAGGTCGACCTCATCATTGCCGGCGAAGGTCCGGAATGGGAGACGCCCGAGTACGTCCGGGATGCCGTCCACCAGGGCAGACCGAAGGGGCTCATTATGCTCGGCCATGCGGAGAGCGAGGAGCCCGGCATGAGGTATTTGGCGGAGGAGCTGAAGAGCCGGTTCCCGGGAGTGCAGGTCCATTATTTGTCGGATCAAGCGGTGTTCCAGGTGGTGTGAGGACAACAACCGGATGACTTCCTGTGACATACGAGGCCATGGAAGCGTGCCGATCTGTACGGGAGGAGCATTAGCGGCAGGAGCTGTGGGAGCACGGCTAAAAGCGGATGCGGCAAACGTGAGGTCGTTGTCTGCTGACTCCGTGTCAGCGTGCAGCATGCGGCAGTGTACCGAAGAACCGTGCCCGCCCGCCTTCGCAAACCGCAGCGGGCGGAGCTCGCCTGCCCCTTTGCTGCCTGAGCCCAGACTGGCGTTCCCCACGCACCAAGGCGCTCCAGCCAAGCTTGGAGCGCCTCTTTTGTTATGTCGCTTCCTGCTCTCCTTGGGCGTGCAGCCTTCTGTACTCGCTCGGGGAGCTCCCCGTCCACCGCTTGAACTGGCGGCTGAAGTGGGCGATGTCCTTATACCCGAGCACGGAGGAGATCTGCTCGATGGAGAGAAGGGAGTTCGACAGGAGCATCTTCGCTTCCTGGAGCACGAGCTCCGACAGATACATCCGGGGGGCGGTCCCGTACACCTGCCGGAAGACGCGGGAGCAGTGGGACGTGCTGATCCCGAGCTCCGCAGCGATGTCGTCGATGCCATAGTGGCGCTCGAGCGGGATGCCCTGCTTGAAGTGCTGGCTGGCCAGTCCCTGCAGGCGGCTGCGGATCTGATGGGCGAGCTCGACCTTCACGTACGAGCCGGAGAGCGTATCGGCTTCCTGGGATACCGCTTCCCACAAGGCGCCGAACAGATCGAAGATCGCCGAATGCAGCCGCATCCGCTGGGCCATCGTCGCCGTGCCGGCCAGGCGGGTGATCGCGATCAGGCGGGCGAGCATAGGCTCGACCTGCCGGGTCAGCGCACTGTCCCGGAGGAACAGTGTCTGCTGCAGCCGGCCCAGCATGGACAAGAAGACCGGATCGTCGATGCTGAAGTGGATGCAGAAATACGTGAAGAGCTCACTGTTCGCGCTCCGGCTGGAATGCGCCTGCCCGGGACGAATCACCAGGAGATCCCCTGCATGTTGATGGAGCGGGACGCCCTCTACCTTCATAAGCTGCTCTCCTTCGAGGAGATAATTGATCTCGAATTGGGGATGCTCGTGCATCGGATAATCCCAGCTTCCGCTCACCTGGCGCAGGTGAATCCCGAACAGGTTGATCGTGGTATTGACATCGGGAAGAAGGACTTCTTCGAGGATGTGCCCGAGAGAGGGCGGAGGATACGAGCCGGCCATCGTTGTAAGCTCCTTTGCAGTATGCGGTATTTGCCATAGCGTGTGGTGTATGCGCTTACCATGCTTTCCATACAGTATAGCACGCCAGCTTGATTTGGGTAAATTACTGCGCGATTTGACAATGGTTCCGCCGAAGACGGCTGTGCTAGGATGAACGTAATCGTCCAGATCCGGCGAACCGGCGCAAGATCCGGCCATATTGAGGGAGGAACATAGCGATGTCGAATGCCAACCTGTTTTTTAACGCACAACATGCGCCGATCGGCGCTTTTGCCAGCTTTACCTTAGGATTTCGCGGCAAGAAGGGAGGGCTGGGCCTGGAGCTCGGCAAGCCAGCCGATGAGAATATCTATATCGGATTCCAGTCCCGAGGCGGGGAATATTACGAGGCGCTGCCCTTCTATGAAGAGGTAGAGGATGCAAGTGCCCGCTATGACGTCGAGAAGGCGGGAGAAAAGGGTAAAGTGACCGGCATTGTTTCTTTCGAGGAGAGCTCGGTCAAGAGGGAGTTCAAGACCGGCACGGATACATGGCAGGCGGGCGATCTGAAGTTCCGCGTATACTCGCCGGTCCGCTCCCTGCCTGAGCCGGGGAAGGCGGACCCTGTACTCCTGAAGGAAGCGATCGTGCCTGCCGTCTTCGCCGAGCTGACGCTCGACAATACGCAGGGCACCACCGCACGCCGCGGCTTTTTCGGCTATGAGGGAAGCGACCCCTACAGCGCGATGCGCCGTCTCGACGAGCCGGTGCAGGGCGGGCTCACCGGGGTCGGACAGGGCCGTTCCACGGCGATTGTCACCCGGGACGAAGGGGTGGTCAGCGCGCTCGGCTTCTCGCTGGAGCGCATTCTCGAGACCACGCTGCCGCACAATTACGCTTTCGGGCTCGGCGGAACCGGCGCACTGCTCATGGAGGTGCCCCCCGGGGAGAAGCGCACCTACCGCTTCGCGGTCTGCTTCTACCGCGGCGGACTAGTGACGTCGGGGATCGACGCGTCCTACTACTATACGCGTTACTTCCACTCTATTGAGGAAGTAGCCGGGTATGCGCTGGACCGGTTCCCCGAGCTGACGGCCTCCTGCGCCGCCGCCGATGATTGGATCGGAGCGGAGCAGCTGTCCGGCGATCAGCGGTTCATGCTCGACCATGCGATCCACAGCTACTACGGCAGCACCCAGCTGCTGGATGCCGCGGGCGAAGCGATCTGGGTCGTCAACGAGGGCGAGTACCGGATGATGAACACGCTGGATCTAACGGCGGACCAGCTGTATTACGAGCTTATCATGAATCCTTGGACGGTGCGCAACGAGCTCGAGCTGTTCGTGAAACGGTACAGCTACGAGGACAAGGTGCGCTTCCCGGGCGACAAGGCGGAATATCCGGGCGGCCTTACGTTCACTCACGATATGGGTGTGGCCAACGTGTTCTCCCGCCCGCAGTATTCCGCTTACGAGCTGGCCGGCATCAGCGACTGCTTCTCCTACATGAGCCACGAGGAGCTCGTCAACTGGCTGGTCTGCGCGCTCGTCTATATCGAGCAGACGCAGGACCGCGAGTTCACGTCGAAGCAGCTTCCGGTGATTAAGCAGTGCTTCGAGAGCATGCTGAACCGGGACCATCCCGAAGCGGAGAAGAGGAACGGCTTGATGGGACTCGACAGCACCCGCACGCAGGGCGGCGCGGAGATCTCGACCTATGACAGCCTGGACGTGTCGCTCGGCCAGTCGCGCAATAACATCTACCTGGCCGGCAAGTGCTGGGCGGTCTATGTAGGCCTCGAGAAGCTGTTCGCCAGCGAAGGGCTTGGCGAGCTCTCCCGGGAATCCGGGCTGCAGGCGGAGCGCTGCGCTTCGACGATCGCCGCCCAGCTGACGGAGCAGGGCTATATTCCGGCCGTCATCGGCGAGAATAACGACTCCCGGATCATTCCGGCGATCGAAGGCCTGGTGTTCCCGTACTTCACGGGCTGCGGGGAAGCGCTGGATCCGGAGGGCCGCTTCGGGCCCTACATCCAGGCGCTCACGAAGCACCTGGAGACCGTGCTCGCGCCGGGCGTCTGCCTGTTCGAGGACGGGGCTTGGAAGCTGTCGTCGACGAGCAACAACTCCTGGCTCAGCAAGATTTACCTGTGCCAGTTCATTGCGAGAACGATCCTCGGCGTCTCCTGGGATGAGCGCGGGGCGGAGGCCGACGCGGCACACGTGAATTGGCTGCTCCATCCGCAGCTGTCCTACTGGTGCTGGAGCGACCAGATTCTGTCCGGCGAGATTATCGGCAGCAAATATTATCCGCGCGGCGTCACGGCCATTCTATGGCTGTTCGAACATAAAGGCAACCGGCTGATCCCATTGACCGCAGCAGAGGGAGTAGGACAATGAACGCAAACGGTACCGGAGGGCAGGCTGCGGGATATGACGCGTGGCTAGGAACCCAAGCGGCAGCGGGGAATCAGGGCATCGATCAAGCCGGGGCATGGTTCGGCACGGTCACCGTGACGGATCAGCATGAAGTGACCGGAACGGCTTCTGCGGAATGGTGCAGAGCTGTAGAGGGCCTGTACGGCATCAATCCGTCCGTCCTGCAGGCAGGCGGGGAGGGGACGTCCGGCGGCGTGCTGCTCGGCACGTTCGGCAGCAGCGCCCAGCTGGACGAAGCCTTCGGCCCGGCCGCGGCTTCCGTGACGGGGCCCGAAGGCTTCGCCATCCGGGCCGACCGGGAGCGGCGCCGGATCGCCGTAGGCGCCAAGACGCCTGCCGGCGTGCTCTACGGCGTGTTCCACCTGCTGCGGCTCCTCCGCACCGGGGCATCGCCGGAGGAGTTGAATGTGGCGGAGAATCCGGCGGGCGGGCTCCGGATGATCAACCAGTGGGACAACATGGACGGCAGTATCGAACGCGGCTATGCCGGCAGGTCCATTTTCTATGATAACAACCGGATCACGGAGAACCTCGACCGTATCCGCGATTATGCCCGGCTGCTGGCTTCGACGGGAATCAATGCGATCACGGTCAACAACGTGAACGTGCACCGGCACGAAACGAAGCTGCTCACGCAGGAGTACCTGCCGGATGTCGCCAAGCTGGCGGCGGTCTTCCGCGCTTACGCGATCAAGCTGTTCCTGAGCATCAACTATGCGAGCCCGCTGGAGATCGGCGGACTGTCCACTGCGGATCCGCTCGACCCCGGCGTGCGCGCCTGGTGGAGGAGCACGGCGGCCGACGTGTACGCCGCCATTCCGGACTTCGGCGGCTTCCTGGTCAAAGCCGACTCCGAGAACCGTCCCGGCCCGTTCACGTACGGACGCGATCATGCCGACGGATCTAACATGCTGGCGGAGGCCCTGCAGCCTTATGGCGGCATCATGATCTGGCGCTGTTTCGTGTATAACTGCAAGCAGGATTGGCGCGACCGCCAGACGGACCGGGCCCGGGCGGCTTACGACCACTTCAAGCCGCTGGACGGACGGTTCCTGGACAATGTCATCCTGCAGATCAAGAACGGCCCGATGGACTTCCAGGTGCGGGAGCCCGTATCCCCGCTCTTCGGCGGGCTTGCGGCGACCAATCAGGTCATTGAATTCCAGATTACCCAGGAATACACGGGGCAGCAGCGCCATCTCTGCTACCTGGTGCCGCAGTGGAAGGAAGTGCTCGATTTCGATACCTATGCGCTGGGTGAGGGTTCCACAGTGAGGCGGATCGTGGACGGCACGCTGTTCGGCAGCCGCCACAGCGGCTTCGCGGCCGTCTCTAATATCGGCGGCGACGCGAACTGGACCGGGCACCTGCTGGCGCAGGCGAACCTGTACGGCTTCGGCCGGCTGGCCTGGAACCCCGGGCTGTCCGCCGAGGACATTGCCGGGGAATGGATCCGGCTTACGTTCGGCTCCGATGAGCGGGTGGTCCGCACCGTGATGGGCATGCTTATGGATTCCTGGAGCATCTATGAATCGTATACGGCGCCGCTCGGCGTAGGCTGGATGGTCAATCCGGATCACCATTACGGGCCGAATGTGGACGGCTACGAGTATTCGAAGTGGGGTACGTATCATTTTGCCGACTGCCATGGGATCGGTGTAGACCGCACCGTGGCCTCGGGAACAGGGTATACCGCGCAGTACAAGGGAAGCCATGCTGCGGTCTACGAATCGCTGGCCGACTGCCCGGACGAGCTGCTGCTGTTCTTCCACCATGTGCCATATACGCACAAGCTGCATTCAGGCAGAACCGTCATTCAGCATATTTACGATACGCATTTTGAAGGTGTGGAGCGGGCGGACCACCTGAAAGAAGCTTGGGCAGGCCTCGCCGGGGCCATCCCGGAGGGACTGCACGCGCAGGTGGCCGAGCGTCTCTCGCATCAGGCGGAGCATGCCCGGGAGTGGCGGGACATCATCAATACGTACTTCTACCGCAAGAGCGGCATCGCGGACGAGCAGGGGCGCACGATCCATTAACAGCAGGCGTTGAAGAGCGGGACCGGCAGACAATGACGCTCCGCTAAGCAATACGGCGAACGTATAGACCGGAGTTTTGTTACCCTGCTGGAATCCCCGTAGGCAAGACACGAACGCATGGTGGATGGAGAGGATGGAGCCAGCTTCCCCTCCTACTCGATTTCGCCGGCGATTCGGTGTAGAATATAAAAATATATTGCCATCACAAACGGGAAGTAAGAGGTATCAGCCAAACTCATGAAATCGATCGTCTTATCGACGCTTAACGCGAAGTACATTCACACGTCGCTGGCCCTGCGCTATTTGAAATCGTTCAGCGAGAAGGATTTTCCGGGCATCCGCATTGCCGAGTACACGATTAAGGATCCTGCGATGAATATCGTCATGGACCTGTATCAGAAGCAGCCGGATGTGGTGGGCTTCTCCTGTTATATATGGAATATCGAAGAGACGATCGTCGTCGTCTCGATGCTCAAGAAGATTATGCCGGAGGTCACGATCGTGCTCGGCGGCCCGGAGGTTTCTTACGACACCGAGTACTGGATGAACCGGATTCCGGAAGTGGACTTTATCGTGGTCGGCGAAGGGGAAGAGACCTTCCATCACCTGCTGACGGAGCTGTCGGAGAGCCGGGCCTTCTACAGCGTATTCGGCACGGCGTACCGGAAGGAAGGGAGGGTGATCGTCAACCCTCCCCGTCCGAAGCTGGCCTTGGATGCGATCCCCACGCCGCACCGCTTCCCGGAGGACGTGCCGACCTTGGCCAACCGCGTCGTCTATTTTGAAACGAGCCGGGGCTGTCCGTTCTCATGCCAATTCTGTCTCTCCTCCATCGAGGTAGGCGTCCGGTACTTCGATATCGAGCGGACGAAGAGCGACCTGCTGTACTTGATCGATTCGGGGGCGAAGCTGATCAAGTTCGTGGACCGCACGTTCAATATCAAGCGGGACTATGCCCTGGATATGTTCCAATTCCTCATCGAGAATCACCGCGGCTGCGTCTTTCAATTCGAGATTACAGCGGATATCATGCGTCCCGAGGTGCTGGACTATCTCGCTGAGCATGCGCCGCCAGGCATCTTCCGCTTCGAGATCGGCGTCCAGTCGACGAACGACCTGACGAACTCCCTCGTCAAGCGCCGCCAGAACTTCTCGAAGCTGACGCGGACGGTGACCAAGGTTAAGGAGAGCGGACTCATCGACCAGCATCTCGACCTCATCGCCGGACTGCCTGAAGAGGACTACGATTCGTTCCGCAAAACGTTCAATGACGTGTTCGACCTTGGCCCCGAAGAGCTGCAGCTTGGCTTCCTAAAGATGCTGCGGGGGACGGGCATGCGGCACGATGCGGAGAAATACGGCTACATCTATATGGATCATGCCCCGTATGAGATTCTCGGCAACGATATCCTGCCGTTCTCCGATCTCGTCCGGATCAAGCGGGTGGAGGATGTTCTGGAGAAATACTGGAATGCCCACCGGATGGATTACACGGTACGCTATCTGATCCGCCGCGAGTTCGCGTCTGCCTTCGATTTCTTCCAGGAGTTCGGAGACTACTGGGAGACGCGCGGCTGGCAAAAGATCGGCCACCAGCTCGAGGATCTCTTCACCAGGCTTCAAGCCTTCCTGAAGGACCGGGGGACGCGGGAGCAGCAAGTCATCGAAGGGCTGATGAAGCTCGACTATTACGGCAACCATAAGTACAAGCCGCGCAAAATCTGGTGGGAGTTCTCCCTGGACAAAGCGAGACAGGCAGAGCTGTACCGGCTGCTCGCCGAACGGCCGGGGTTGGTGTCCGGGACGTTCGCGGAGCTGCGGATCAGCGAGAAGGATCTGCACAAGCACGTTATGGTCGAAGTGCTTCCTTTCCGGCTGGAGACGTATCTGCAGACCGGAGAGACGGACACGGCCGAGCAGCTCCTCATCGTCTATTTCCCGCCGGATACATCGCAAGGCGTGCAGTACTTTACGATGGATATGCAGGAGACGCTAGCTTAGTAGATGCACACTTGATCGGGGACGGGGTTCTTAGCCCCATGAATGATCGGCCACCCCAACCATTCACTGCCTGTATGCTTTGGCATGTCAAATACCCCATCGCTTCCGCGCAATCGGCGGTTCGATGGGGTATTTGCTGTATGCTGCTCAGTCAGGGCAGGGAGGGCAGCCCTGTCCTAGGGCAGATAGCTGCGTAGAACGGTCAGCTGGCCTTCGAAGGAATAATCGCCGAGGTTGGCAGGAAGGAGGTAGCATTCGCCCGGTTTCAGCGAGAGCTCGCCGTCAGCCCAGCGAAGCTTGCCTGTCCCTTCGCATACGATATGAATGACGAAGCTCTCCGGCGTGGTCTGCAGGCTCCATGAGCCATCGACCCGGCCTTTTTCCGTTACGAAGAAAGGAGACTTCGCCAAAGTCAGCCATTCGCCGGAGGAAGCGAGGTCGGTCTTCATATAGGTGGAGCCGGCATTCTCATAAGCGATGACATTCAGGGAATCTTCGATATGCAGCTCGCGCGGATTGCCGTCCAATCCGAGGCGGTCATAATCGTACAAACGGTAGGTGCTGTCGGAGTTCTGCTGGATTTCGGCCACGAGGACACCTGCGCCGAGAGCGTGGACCGTACCGGAAGGAATATAGAAGGAGTCGCCGGCTTCGACGGTAATTTCATTGAGGGCATCCATGATTCGGTGTTCTTCGATGGCCGCTGCGAGGGATTCGCGGGTAACGCCGTCTTTCAGGCCGTAGATGATTTTGGCGCCGGGTTTCGCATCCAGGATGTACCACATTTCGGTTTTGCCGAGCTCGCCTTCGGGCAGCCGGTCATAGTGATCGTTCGGGTGCACTTGGACGGACAAGTCATCCTGGCAGTCGAGCAGTTTGATCAGCAGCGGGAAGCGTCCGTTTTTCTCCGAGAAGCCTTTGCTTCCGAACAAGGTTGCGCCGTATTGCTCGCGGATCTCATCGAGACCGAGGCCGGCAAGCTCGCCGTTGACTACTTTGGTCGTACCGTTCGGATGATCGCCGATCATCCAGCCTTCGCCGATCGGGCCGTCCGGCAGCTGGTGTCCGAACTGCTCTAAGGCGCGGCCGCCCCATACGCGTTCTTTGAATTCAGGTTGACATTGCAGCGGATATGGCTTCATTTATTCCACTCTCCTGGTCTATTGGGTGATGTCCTGCCGTGAAGATGAGGCAGGCCCCCATGTTTTTCTAATCTGCATTATATCAACCCCTGCCGGGGTTGGCTATAGGATAGAAGCCGTAATGATAGAGGCGGGCGATTCCTGCCCGTATGGCAGACCCGCCAGGAAGGCTTCTGGATACCCCAAGATAAACGGCTTCGCCGTCCTTTCAAAGGACGATGCGCGTTTATAAAAACTATAAGATGACAGGATTGAATTTCTTATAATTCCAAAAGAACCGTATCCCCGGTGTGGTCATGACCACACCGGGGATACGGTTCTACTGGCTAGTTGCGTTTCTCGATGGCAATGACATAGGGAGGGGTGTTCACCTGATTGATGAAGCGGTATTGCAGAACCTGATACTCCCGCTGGGGCAGCGCGGCGGCCCAGCGTTCCACAGCCTCGGCCTCTTCAAGGCCGCCGGGATGCCCTGTATACAGCACGGCGGTGATGATCCCGCCGCGGCGCAACAGCCGGGCCGCGGCCGCCAGTGCCTCGAGCGTAGTCTCGGGCAGCGTCACGGTCGCATGATCGTCTCCGGGCAGGTAGCCGAGGTTGAACATGGCGGCCGCGAGTCCGTCCGTCATCTCGGGCAGCGCCTGGTCCATCTCGCCGTGGCTCCGCAGGTGGAGATGCACCCGCTGTTCCAGCTCCGGCAGTTCCTTGCGCAGCCGCTGTGCCGTCTGTTCGATGGCACGCGGCTGGATATCGAAAGCGTGGACGGAGCCTTCGGAACCGACGAGCCGGGCCAGGAAGACCGTATCATTGCCGTTGCCCGCGGTGGCATCGACGGCCGTATCGCGAGGGCGTACCCGCTCCTCCACGAGCTTATGGGCAAAACTAAGTATCGAAAGAAATCCCAAACCAGGCAAGCCTCCTTCTAGTTGGCGGTGGGGGGCTCCATCAGCTCCCCGGTCGGCACCTCGATCACCGCATCGCCGGTAGGCGCCGTCGCACCGGGGCCGGAGGCAGGCTGATCGGTCTGCCCCGGCGAGGGCGGTGCCGCCGGCTGCTTCGGCGGGGCCGGCGGCGTGGGGGCTACGACCGGCGCCTTGGGCGCGGCCGGCTGCTTCGTCCCGCCGCTGCTGCTCTTGCTGCCCGCAGCACCCGAGCCGCTGCCGACACCTGAGCTGGTGCCAGCACCCGCGCCGGTACCGGAGCTGGTGCCGGCACCAGCTCCGCGCCCCGCGCCCGCTCCGCTGCCCGAGCTTCCCTTGCCTTCAGCCTTGCCGGTGGCGGCTTCACCACCGCCCGAGCTGCTGCCGGCGTCTGACCCGTTCCCGGTAGCAGGGCTCCCGCCCGTTACGCCTTCGGTACCGCCATTCGCCGCTGTTCCTGTACCGCTGCTTTCCCCGCCTCTTGCGCCTGAAGCCGCCGTTCCGCCTGTCCCGGCGGGCTCCGAAGCGTTACTGCCGCCCGTCTCCCCAGTCTGCGGGGCGGCCGGCGGCGTCTCTTCCGCGGAGGGGGCCTTCGGCGACTGACCTTTGCTGCAGGCAGGCGCTGCCAGCAGGGCGGCCGCGAGCAGCCAATGCATCGTTTTCATCCTGTTTCCTCCTCCGCGTGTCCGGTCTAGTTTACAAGACTGTCCTTACGGACAGCTTTCGGACAGCTTTCCCCCGGCATGTTACCCTGCCGGATGCCATTTCTTGCCCTGCCATGTATTGCGCCGGCGGAGTTCCTCATCGAAGCTGTTGAGCACTTCCCATTTCTTGAGGCTCCACATCGGGCCGATGAGCAGATCGCGGGGCGCATCGCCGGTTAACCGGTGTACGATCATTTCAGGCGGCAGTAGTTCGAGCGTATCGACCACAAGGTTCACATACTCGTCCTTCTCCAGGAAGCGGAGCAGGCCGGCATCATACTGTTTCACCATCGGCGTCTTGCGCATGAGATGCAGCAGATGAATCTTGATGCCCTGCACATCCATGGCGGCTACGGCACGGCCGGTGTCCAGCATCATCTCGTGCGTTTCCTGCGGAAGGCCGTAGATGATATGAGCACATACCCGGATGCCGCGGGCCCGCAGCTTCGCGACGGCCTCCAGGTAACAATCGGTATCGTGGGCCCGGTTGATGAGCGTAGAGGTGGATTCATGCACGGTCTGCAGGCCCATCTCCACCCAGAGGTAGGTCCGCTCGTTCAATTCGGCCAAATAATCCACGACATCGTCCGGCAGACAATCGGGCCGAGTCGCTATAGACAGACCGACCACGCCAGGCTGGGCTAGAATCGCTTCATAATATTCCCGAAGCTCCTGGGCGGGAGCGTAAGTGTTCGTATAGGCTTGGAAGTATCCGATATACTTCGCTTCGGGCCATTTGAGATGCTGCAGATCACGGATCTTATTAAACTGCGTCACCAGATCGTCGCGGCGGGAGCCCGCAAAGTCGCCGGATCCCCGGGCGCTGCAGAAGGTGCAGCCGCCTGTTGCAATCTTGCCGTCGCGGTTCGGACAGGTAAAGCCGGCATCAAGCATCACTTTAAAAACCTTGGTGCCGAAGTTTTCGCGCATTTCATAATTCCATGTATGAAAACGTTTGTCTCCCCAAATCCGTTCGGGGGGCGTTATCGTTCTTTCCATAAAGAATACTCCTTTGCAGGCCGGGGCCATCCTGATCGTTCTCTTCTTATTCTACCGAAAAATGGCCGTAAAAGCGAACCTTCCCTTGACAACATACACCTGTAGCCCCGCCGGATAAGAAGATAGCGGGGGGCCCATGCTATGGTGGCAAGGCGGCAACACCAATCCAGCTTGAGAAGGGAGATTACACATCACATGAACAAGTTCGGTAAAACGGTGGTTGCACTGGCGTTGACGGCGTCGATCGGGTTTAGCGCAGAAGCTCTGGCGTCGACTACGACGGGCACAGGTACGGGTACAACGTCGACTTACGGTACGGGTACAACGGGCACTGGCACGGGTACCGGCATGTCGTCGACCTATGGTACCGGTACGACGGGTACGGGAACTACGGGTACCGGTACGACTGGAACGTACGGTACGGGCACAGGTACTTCCGGAGCCTACGGCACAGGTACGGGTACGGGCACCACTACCGGGACGACAACCGGCACGGGGAACAATCACCGCGGCGGTCTGCTGGACCGGATGAATACGAATACCAACGCCAACGACCGTACGGGCTATGGCTACGGCGGTAACTACGGTACGAACTCGTACCGTGCGAAGGCGGCAGACACCAAAGATAATGATATGGACTGGGGCTGGCTCGGTCTGCTGGGTCTTCTCGGCCTTGCCGGCATGCGCAACAAGAATCAGAACCAGCAGCAACAGCGCTAAGCAGCACCTTTTCAGACCCTAGGTGAGGTGAACCGCCATGAACAACTCCCGGATACCGAACGGCGAGCAGCGGATCATGGTTGAGCTTTCCGTCAAGGAAGCCATGGCCCTGGCATCGGGCGTTCATTTTCATGCCCAGCCGCAGATCGCGGCGGATGCCCGCAAGAGAGTGCGTTCCAAGCTGGAGACTTACCTCCTTCCCAAGGCCGATACACTTGCTTATCATCAGCTGATTGAAGTCTAGCCGTCCGCCTTGTACGGGTGAAGACCGTTCCCTCTGCCGCCCTGCGGTACGGACCGGTCTTTTCATTCTTCCATATAGAGAGTATAATCGAGCCATATCAAGAGCATCTGGAGGAGCAGTTCAATGCGGTTAAGAGGACGTAAGGGAATCAAGGAAGCACTGGAAGCCCAGCCGGAGCTGGTAGTGTTGGAGCCGGAAGCCTATAAAGGAAGATGGTCCGAGGTGTTCGGCAACGACCGGCCGATTCACGTGGAGTTCGGGATGGGCAAGGGGCGGTTTATCTCCCAGCTCAGCGCCTTGAATCCCCATATCAATTACATAGGCGTAGATATGTATGACGAGCTGATCCGCCGGGGCAGCGAGAAGGCAAGAGAATCCCGTGAGGAGCATGGCGGCGACCTCAGCAACCTGAGGCTCGTCCGATTCAATATAGAGCATATCGAGAAGATGTTCGAGCCTGGAGAAATCGAGCGCATTTATCTCAATTTCAGCGATCCTTGGCCGAAGAAGCGCCATGCCAGACGGCGTCTCACCCATGCGGGGTTTGTCGGCAAGTATCAAGTGATCCTGAACGATCTGGGGGAAATCCATTTCAAGACGGATTCACGGTCATTATTCGAATTCTCGCTGAACTCCTTCTCGGATATGGGGCTCCGGCTGCGCAATATATCTCTTGATCTTCATGCGGACGAGCTCCGGACCGACCTCGTGATGACAGAATACGAGACGAAATTCTCCGGCAAAGGGATGCCGATCTTCCGTTTGGAGGCCGTGATTGGCAGCCGCGCGCTGGAGATGCATCTGGAGAAGCTGCAGCAGCGGGACCGGGAAGAAGCGGAAGCCCTGTCGCAGGAAGAGCCTGAAGAAGATACCGAAGCGTAAGCCTTCCGGGCACGCGGCTGTCATACGAAGACCCCCAACCTGGCCGGGAGGCCACTGAAAAAGTCCGTCCTATAAAAAAGCACAGCACTTCAAGAAAATTGAAGTGGCTGTGCTTTTTTTGACGTATAATTGAGTCATCACGAAAAGTGGGTGAGACGGATGATCCAAC
>NZ_JAQAGY010000037.1 GCF_027533645.1 Paenibacillus caseinilyticus | reverse complement strand
TTGGATCATCCGTCTCACCCACTTTTCGTGATGACTCAATTATACGTCAAAAAAAGCACAGCCACTTCAATTTTCTTGAAGTGCTGTGCTTTTTTATAGGACGGACTTTTTCAGTGGCCTCGGCCCGAGGCCTCCGGTTTTTTGTTGTTGTCTGTACCGATTCCGGCGCTGCACCTTCCTACAAGGACCGGGGAATGCCCCGGCTGTGCTCGGACCGCTCCCTCTCCGGCAGGACCGGCACCGGGAAGCCCGCCGGCGGCGGCTCCACGCTCAAGGTACCGCCATGCCGTCCCGGCGCTTCGCCTTGGAAGATCTCGCCGATGTGTGTAGGGTCCAGGCTGAAGTTGAACTGGACGTTGTGCCAGGCACGGTCGATATACTTGCGGCATTCCGGATACTGCAACAGGTCGTACTCCGGCACCGGCAGCACTTTGCCCCAGTTGCCCCCTAGGGTTTCCAGCGCTTTGGCATACGCATTCTGGCGGGCACTGTCACGCACCATGAGGAACGCCAGCGTCTCGCGGAAGGTCCGGTTGGAGCTCATCTCGTAGATCCGAGACTTCTGCAGCGTGCCTGTCGCTTCGAGCACCAGGTTATCGAGCAGGTTGCTGACCAGGTTCCCGTGGTCGTAGACCCAAGAGCCGTTCCACGGGTTGCCCGACGAGTCGACCGGCAGAGAGCTCTGCGCGCCGATGATGTAATGGTAAGTCAATCCGTCCCCCGGTGCCTCCGCAAGCAGCGGAGCCTCCCCCGTGTCCGGCCCCTTGCTGCCGGATCCGTCGAGCAGCTGGTTGATCGTCATATGGACGAGCTCCACATGGGAAATCTCCTCCAGAAAAATGCCGCGGATGAGATCACGGTACTGCGTGGACGGCCCTCTGAAATTATGTATTCGGGCTTCTGGCAGACTCCCTCTACCATGCCCACTGCCGGCACAAATTTGAATCGCAAGAAGCCTGATGGCCCCCTATTCATAATTATCCCGGGTATGGGAAAAAGTAACGTTATGCCGAACTTCCAAACCCATAAGGGAGGATTCCATTCATGAGCAACGGTCAGGGCAGCGCCTTATCCATAGTCGCCTTAGGGGGAGTTGGCGAGATTGGAAAAAACATGTATGTGGTTCGATACAAGGATGACATCATAGCGATCGACTGCGGTTCGAAGTTCCCCGACGAGAGCCTGCCCGGCATCGATCTGATCGTACCCGATATCGCTTACTTACTTGAGAACCGGGACAAAGTCCGGGGTATTATCATTACGCACGGCCATGAAGACCATATTGGCGGGCTCCCTTATATCCTAAAGCAGATGGACATGCCTGTCTTCGGCACCCGGCTGACCCTCGGGTTAATCGAGGGCAAGCTCAAGGAGCAGGGCCTGCTCGGCTCCACCAAGATGCACGTGGTTACCGATGAATCGACGCTGGTACTCGGCTCGATCGGCGTCTCGTTCTTCCGGACGAACCACAGCATCCCGGACTGTATCGGCGTCGTCTTCGACACGCCGGAAGGCAGGGTCGTGCATACCGGGGATTTCAAATTCGACCTGACCCCGGTCAACGAGGAATCCGCCGACCTCCACCGGATGGCGGAGATCGGCAAGGGCGGCGTGCTCGCCCTCTTGTCGGAGAGCACGAACGCGGAGCGGCCGGGCTTCACGCCGTCGGAGCGCAATGTCGGCTTCCACCTCGAAGAGGTGTTCCGCAAGGCGCGCCAGAAGGTGTTCATCGCCACCTTCGCTTCTAATGTGCACCGGCTGCAGCAGGTGATCGACGCGGCGCACGCCACGGGCCGGAAGCTGGCGCTCATCGGACGCAGCATGGTCAACGTAGTTACAATCGCCGCCGAACTCGGCTATCTGAACATCCCGGACGGCATGCTGATCGACCCGGGGGACGTCGGGCAGTATGCGCTGGACCGGGTCGCCGTCCTCTGCACGGGCAGCCAGGGGGAGCCGATGGCCGCCCTCTCCCGTCTCGCCCGCAATAACCACCGCCAGGTGGAGGTGCTGCGCGGCGATACGGTCATCGTCTCTGCCACGCCGATTCCCGGCAACGAGCGCAACGTCTCCCGGACCGTAGATGACCTGTACAAGCTCGGCGCGCACGTCATCTACGGCCCGGGCTCCGTTACCGGCATGCACGTCTCCGGGCACGCCTCCCAGGAAGAGTTGAAGCTGATGCTCCACCTGATGCGTCCGCAGTATTTTGTCCCGATTCACGGCGAATTCCGCATGCTGCACCAGCACCGGCTGCTGGCCGAAGCGGTCGGCGTCGAGGGCGAGAATATCTTCATCGTCGACAACGGCGATGTGGTGGAATTCCAGAACGGCATGGGCCGCAAAGCCGGAAAGATCTCCGCCGGAAGCACGTTCGTGGATGGGCTCGGGATCGGCGATATCGGGCACATGGTGCTCCGCGACCGCAAGTCCCTCTCCCAGGACGGCATCCTGATCGTCGTCATCACGATGAGCAAATCGCTCGGCACCATCCTGTCTGGGCCCGATATCGTCTCCCGCGGATTCGTCTATGTCCGAGAATCCGAAGCGCTCATGGATCAGGCCAACCAGATCGTGGTACGCACCTTGGCGAAGCTGCAGGAGGAGAATGTCAACCAGTGGAACATTCTCAAGCAGAAGATCAAGGACAGCCTCGGCAAGTTTCTCTACGACCAAACGAAGCGCCGCCCGATGATTCTCCCGATTATTGTGGAAGTGTAGATGAGGCTCTGGCGTTAATGCAAGCGTCCCGCGATGAAGCGGGGCGCTTATTTGGGTGGTGGGCTGCCCTCCATGCGGAGATGCCGACGACAGCGCCGCCAGGGGGGGCCATCGCCAAGCTGGAGTTGGAGCAGGGGAGGCCCCGACCGCTCAAGGATGCTGTATCGTATCGGGTGCGGAATCTCCCCATGATGATGGCGCTGCAACTGGGTATCTGTATTTAATTTTCCATTTTTTGTTGACAAATTTTGCGTGCCAGGGTTATAGTACAGTTTGTGTATGAACCACGTAATACACACACTTCAGTCCGCGGCCGGCAATGCCAGAACACCACATAGGAGATCAACCCATGAATGTACTCTTCAACAACCGTGATCCGGTATACCTGCAGGTGGCGCGTTACTTCAAGGAAGAGATTGTCACCGGCAGGCTCGCTGCAGGACAGGAAATCCCCTCGCGCCGGGAACTGGCGTCCCTTATGCAGATCAATCCCAATACGGCTCAGCGGGCCTACAAAGAAATGGAGGAACAGCGGTTGATAACAACGGAAGGCAACTCTCCGAGCCGAATTACGATGGACGAACAGCTGTTGGCCCTGCTTCGGGAGGAGCTGCTCCGCGAAGCCGTCCAGGCTTTCGTCGAATCAGTCAGCCGTATCTCGGTGCCGGTAGAGGAACTGCTTCCCCTCGTCCGGGATGCCTATGAAGAGAAACAGCGAATGAAGTAGGAGGTCACGCCCATGATCGAGGTCCAACGAATCAGCAAAAAATTCGGCAGAAAAAAAGTGCTGCAGGAGGTATCCTTCACAGCGGAACCAGGTCAGATTACCTGTCTCATCGGCCTCAATGGAGCAGGCAAGTCCACCATCCTGAAGGCCATCATGGGGCTCACCCCCACCGGCAGCGGAGTGATCCGCATCGACGGCGAGCAGCTCCGTCCCGGGCTCTATGAGAAGGTTTCTTTCATCCCCGACTCCCTGACGATGCCTGCCTCCATGCGGATCGCAGAGGCCTTGCGGTTCATGGCGGATTTCTATTCGAACTGGAACGCCCGACGCGCGGAAGAGCTGCTCGACTTCTTCAAGTTGGACGGGAAAGAACGTATTCGTAACTTGTCCAAAGGAACAGCAGCCAAGGTAAACCTGACCCTCTGTCTTGCTTTGGATGCGAAGTATGTATTGATGGACGAGCCCTTCTCTGGGATCGACATCTTCAGCAGAGAACAGATTGCGAGCGTCTTCACCTCCCGTCTCATCGAGGACCGGGGCGTGATCATAACGACCCATGAGATTCACGATATCGAGCATCTCATCGACAAGGTTGTCCTGCTCGGTGAAGGCCGGGTGCTCCGGGAGTTCGGCGCGGAGGAGATCCGGATGCAGGAAGGCAAATCCGTTGTCGATGTGATGAGAGAGGTGTATGGGGCATGAACGCTTACTGGAAACTCCTGAATTATGAGATCGACCGGTTCAGCCGGATCTATGGGGCGATGGCGATCCTGACCCTGCTCCTGCAGTCGGCCGCTGCCGCCTGGTTGGCCAGAAGCCTGGTGAACCGGATTCGGGACGGACTCATCGCCGGTTCGGGCCACAGCTTCACAACCTTCAGCACGAACCCGCTCTTCCTTGCTCCGGTCGCCTTATGCGCGGCAGCCCTCATTCTCTATGTCTTCTTGATCTGGTACAGGGACTGGTTCGGCCGGCACACGTTCATCTACCGCCTGCTTCTTCTGCCTTCCTCCCGTATGAACGTCTATTGGGCCAAACTCAGCGCCATCTTCCTGTTTGTCCTGGGGCTCATCGCACTCCAATTGGCCACGCTTCCGCTGCACCTCTATACGTTTCAAGCGATCGTGCCGGAAGAGTACCGGACAGCGGCAGATGTCGCTGCAGTGATAAGGAAGAACGACCTTTTCATCTTGCTTATCCCCCGTTACGCTTCTGATTATATCTTCTTCTATGGACTCGGCTTGGCAGGATTGATCGTTGCTTTTACAGTCATATTGCTCGAGAGGAGCTACCGGATCAGAGGCTTGATCGCCGGGATTCTCTATATTCTATGTGTCGTGTTCCTCCTAGTGACCCCTTCGGTCATCCATGAGGTTTACCCTTACTTTTTCTATTTCGATGAACTGAATTGGATGACATGCGTTATCGGTTTGCTGATCGTCTGTGGTTCCCTTTGGCTCAGTTCCTATTTAATCCGCCGCAAAATCACGGTCTGAGGAGGAGAAACACCATGCTGCGTTACTGGAAACCTGTCGTGTTCGTTCCGCTCATCCTGCTCACGATCGGCATCTATTACGCGAATGCGTCCGCAGGCAATCCTGTATATGTACTTCATCCCTTGATGGGAGATACCAAAGAAGCCGCGCCTGTCGCCATACGAGCTTATTCGGAAGAAGGCGATGTCCATATCTCTGCCTCAGGAAGCAAGTACAGTTCCGACAAGCCGCTCTGGGAAGTGATACTCAATGGGAGATACCCTTCCTATATGAACGAAACGTGGAAAAAATTAATTCAAGAAAACCGCAGCTTCATGCGCGGTGTCAGCAGCCTGCACGGAATCTATGAAGATGCGAACAGACTCGGGTATGCGGAGATCAAATCCGAACCGGTCCGTGGTGCAGGAATGCGAGAAGGTAACCAGTTCCGTTGTTACATAGCTTCTAGGGATAAGCACGCGGCTAAGAAGACGTCCTTCGAGGTCTCCATTCCGAGTGAAGCTTTCTTCCATGATATCAACCTGATCGACGTGCAGATGGACGTGCAATCCGGCGGGCAGACCATGAGCCTGCTCACCTCTAATTATCAACGCACAGAGGGGCGCGGCACCCATACGGAAATTCATCTGTACCGTGTGGACCTTGGGTCCAAGCAGCTGATGGATGACCGCATTCTCCTCTCCAGCGACGAACAGGAGCGCACATCCATCCAAGTTAACCACCTGAGTGCAATCGATCCTACCAAGCCAAGCCGCTATGCCGCCTTTGAGAAGAGACATTCCACTATAGATTCCACCACGGGCCTCTTGGTATCTGACTATCGCGAACTGTTCGTCTACGACCTGCAGACGAGCGTATTGGAGCAGGTGTCGGCCGAACCTATGGCCGGGCTCTTGAAGGGCACAGCGGAGATTAGCCTCAGCTCAAGCGATGAAGAGATCTTCCTCACCTCCTGGGCCGATGGCTTGGCGCCACGGGTCCTGCGCTACAACATCCAGCAGAAGAAGGTTACCCATGATCTGCCGGTTTCCCTAGCAGGACTGCCTCTGCCGGCAGATGCAATCCTCCATTATGGCTTCATAACCAACAACCGCCTCTATATGCTGCTGAATGCGGACATGCCCACGACAGCGCCTCCAGGGGTGGCCATCGCCGAGCTGGAGCAGGGCAAGATCGTCTACGAAGGTGCTGTATCGAGTGAAGATGATGTAGGGTTACGGCACGTTCGGGCAAGCGAAATCATTGTACAATAGCTGACTCAGGTAAAAATCATAACAAGAAGCGCTGCCCCTCCTCGCGGAGACAGGCAGCGCTTTTCGTTTTGGCCGAACCGGCCTCTCTACATCTTCGACTTCAAAATGGTCAGCAGCGCGTAGGAGATCACATGCAGCTGGGCGTTGCTCTCCTCGAACGGACTGTCGGCTGTGCCGTACGTATCTCTTCGCAGGAGCTCCCGGTTCAGCTTGCCGAGCGTATCGAGCAGCCGCTCCTTGTCCCAATCGTCCATCTGGGATTTGGGGCGGTCCGCAGGCGTGTCCACATTATTGAAGCGGCTGAACGGTTCGGTCAGCATAAAATCGGCGAATTTCATCAGGCATTCTCTTTCCTTTCGTACGAAGCTTCAGCGGTGGGTACGGGACAAACCGTCCCCCCTTACGAAGGAAAGTATATAGCAAAATCGGGCACATGTGAACCCTATGGCGAAGGCTCTGCGGGAACGGCTGCCCGATCTGCCCCGCCCGCAGAATAACCTGCGCCCGGGCAGCCTGTCTGAGGGCGGGGCAGTTCTGATCCGCGCGTTGCCCGGTTTCCT
This sequence comes from Paenibacillus caseinilyticus, assembly GCF_027533645.1. Lineage (GTDB taxonomy): Bacteria > Bacillota > Bacilli > Paenibacillales > NBRC-103111 > Paenibacillus_G > Paenibacillus_G caseinilyticus. The sequence continues at coordinate 44,040 of NZ_JAQAGY010000037.1, read as the reverse complement.
TCCATTCGGTGGAGTTTGCATTTGGACTCTTAGATGCACACACGCCCCTAATCCGGTCTGCAACACCTCACCATACTTGCCTCTTACTCGGCCGCCTGCTCCTGTCGGCGCCCGCGCCGCAGTCCTTCGAGGAATTGCAGCGATACCCGCAGCGCCGTCTCGAGATAAGGCGTCGTCCCGGCGAAGGGATGCACCGCCCCGAAGGTGTGATTGCCGCCTTCCACCGTCAGCGCTTGATGCTGCGGAGCCGCTTCTCTCAACCGCTGGAAGCCCTCCCGGAGCCTCGCCGAATCCTGGTCGCCCTGCACCTGCAGCACAGGCCGGGTCAGCCCCGCAAGCCTTACGGCCACATCGAAGCGCTCCTCGTTCGCCCGCAGATCTTCATAGAACACGGCGCGAATCGGCATCTCCTGCTTCGTCCGCACATTCGCCACGTAAGCGACGCCGTGCTCTCCGATCTCCTTCTTGAAGTCATCGCCGAAGAGATCCGTGCGGGCGATGCCGTTCCACGTAATGACTCCCGCGATCTCCTCCGGATGATCCGCCGCGAAGATCAGGCTGGTGCCTCCCCCTTTGCTGTGGCCGAGCAGGTACACCTGGGAGAGGTCCGCCTGCGCGGCCTCCGGCAAGCTTCCTTCCCTCAGGGCCTGCAGCACCAAGCCGAGATCTTCCTGCTCCCTCGAGTAAGTGTTCACCGCGAACTTGTCCAGCTCGTCGAAGTCCCGCTCGCCCACGCCGTTGCAGGAGAAATTAAAGGTTACGGTATAGTATCCTTCCGCAGCGAACCGCTCGGCGGCGTAAGGGAAGAATCCCCAATCCTTGAATCCCTTGAACCCGTGACAGATGAGCAGAACAGGCTGCTTCTCCTGCCCGAGAGGCTTCACCCGCACCTCTCCGCGGATTCGAAGCGGCTTCTGCGGCTCCAGCTCCCCGGCTTCCAGAATGAACGGCAGCTCCAACGTTGCCTCGCTCATGACTTCACACTCCGTTTCCTATTGGATTCGCATTCTTTCACTAGACCGGCCTTACGTTCCTCATACCTAAGTTCCCTGTCCAGCCTGCAAATTCCTCCCTGCGGAACACGCACTGTCCAAAAAAGAGCCGGCCCCGAAAGGCCGGCCTCTTGCTATAGTGCGCAGAACACGCGGAAGACCGAGCGGCGCCCCTGCCTTAGGCCGTCACCGCAGCTTGACTCGCTGCTATGGCCTGCTCCAGATCATAGAGAATGTCTTCGATTGCCTCGGTCCCGATCGACAGACGGATGAGCCCCGGAGTAACCCCGGCGGAGCGCTGCTCCTCCTCGGAGAGCTGCTGGTGCGTCGTGCTCGCCGGGTGAATGATCAGCGACTTCGAGTCGCCCACGTTCGCCAGGTGCGAGAACAGCTTCACCGCGTGGATCAGACGCTTGCCGGATTCGATCCCGCCCTTGATGCCGAAGCTGAGGATGGCGCCTTGGCCCTTCGGCAAATATTTCTGTGCCAGCCCGTGCGACGGATGGCTCTCCAGCCCCGGGTAGCTCACCCACTCGACCGCTTCGTGCGCTTCCAGGAAGCGGGCGGCCGCCAGCGCGTTGGTGCTGTGGCGCTCCAGGCGCAGATGAAGCGTTTCGAGGCCCTGCAGCAGCAGGAACGAGTTGAACGGCGAGAGCGATGCTCCAAGGTCGCGCAGCAGTTGGACGCGCGCCTTGATGATATAGGCGATCGGGCCGACGGCTTCGGTGTACACGACGCCGTGATAGCTCGGATCCGGCTCCGTCAGTCCCGGGAACTTGCCGCTGGCCGCCCAATCGAACTTGCCGCTGTCCACGATGACGCCGCCGATCGAGGTACCGTGCCCGCCGATGAACTTCGTCGCGGAATGCACGACAATGTCCGCTCCGTGCTCGATCGGGCGGAGCAGGTACGGGCTCGGGAACGTATTGTCGACGATGAGCGGGATCCCGTTCTCGTGCGCAATGGCCGCCACCGCTTCAACATCGAGGACGTCGCCCTTGGGATTGCCGATCGTCTCGGCATACAGCGCTTTCGTCTTCTCCGTGATGGCCGCCCGGAAGTTCTCGGGATCGCTCGAATCGACGAACTTGACCGTAATGCCAAGCTTTTTGAGCGAATGCGCGAAGAGGTTATACGTGCCGCCGTACAAGCTTGTCGAGGACACGATCTCATCCCCCGCCTCGGCGATGTTCAGGATGGAGAAAGTTATGGCCGCCTGGCCGGAAGCCAATCCCAGCGCACCGGCCCCGCCTTCCAGGGCGGTGATCCGCTTCTCGAACACATCGGTCGTCGGATTCATGATCCGGGTGTAGATATTCCCGAACTCCTTGAGCCCGAACAGATTCGCGGCATGCTCCGTATCTTTGAAGCCGTAAGAGGTCGTTTGGTAGATCGGCACAGCCCTCGACAGCGTAGCGGGATCAATCTCTTGGCCGGCATGGACAGCCAGCGTTTCGGGTCTAAGCACTCTTTCGTTCGTGGACATAAAGTTCAGCCTCCCAGTTGTGGTGTACGACCGGTCGCAGCTCATGTTAGCGCGTGCAGCCCGGCGGATTATACAAAAAAGGAGACTCCATGCTCCTTGCGGGCGTGGGTCTCCGGGGTACCGGTCAACCGGGTCTTGGTGTAAGAACAATAATCCGATTATTCCGATGAAATATTCTTTAAACTTAATCGTATCCTACCATCCGTGCTGCACACTGTCAATACCAGCCTAAGAAAAGAGGACTCCGGCACGATTTATCCTTTAATCTTTCGTAATCGTGAGGTTGCGGTACTCGCTGTGCTGAGGCTTAATCTCGGCACCCAGCTGTTGCGCAAGGAACCGGATCGGCGCGAATAACAGGGAACCGGTCCACTCGGCCTTGCCATTCATCTCGACAGAGGCTCCGTCCACCTGCGCCGTGGAGCTGCCCGGTGTCAAGATCATAACTTTGCCATTCGATTCGATCCGTACTGTGCGATCCGATTCAATCCAGGTGACTTGACCGCCGAAGGCTTCAGCCATCTCTCTCACCGATCCGTAGCCGGTACCATCGGTGATGTAATACATATCTTGAAAGTAGGCGGGATCCGTATCGCCAGCCATCCGCGCCTCCAGCTTGGATTTCTCCATTCGATAAAGGCTCAGTTCTTGGCGCATGTACTTCAGGTCTTCTTTGAGGAAACGATGGAGCTGCGAACGCTCGTCGAGGGCGCCCAGGATCTCTTCCTTGCCTTCGAACTCTTCAAGATCAATACCGTTCTCGGCCGAGAGCCCGGACGTATTCACGTTCCCGTTCACATTCCAGCGCTCGATGGAGAAGGAGACCTTGCCGCTCTTCACGCCGTCCGTCAGGAACCGGGCATCTTTGCTCTCGAGCTCGAAGCCGGCTTTTCTCCACTGCTGCGCTTCATCCGCGAACAGGGACACGACAGCCTTCGTATCCTTCGGCGCATCCTCTTTCTTCCACTGCGAGGAAGAAGCGGCTGCCACAGCGAAGATGGCCTTGCCGAAGCCGTACAGCCCTTCCACGGTCACTTCCTTGTCGAAGAAGAAGCTCTCGACGACCGGCCGCACCGACTCGTCCGGTACAGCAGTTCCCTCGTCTCCCTGCTCTTCGCGCTCGGCCTGCAGCCGCTTGAACCCTTCGGAGGCCGCTGCCATCTCGGCCACTTCGTAGACCTTCTCGGCCAGCTTATGCAGCCCGGTATCGTCCAACGTCATGTTCTTGAGATACTTCTGCAGCAGCACCCGAAACTCGTCGTCACGCACGGACAGCGATATAGCGGTTCCCTGCACGTCGCCGCCCTGCAGCTTCTCGCCTTTCTTCTCCGCTTTGATGTCTGCGCTATTGGGCAGATTGGCGAGCAGATAGCTGCCGAGTTCGTTCGACGCCGCAGTCGCTTTGGCAGCCACCTCGGCGAGATCCGCAGGAATCGCCGAAGCTTCTCCGAAGGTATCCATGACGAGCGGACGGTTCAGCCCCTCCACCTTCACGACTACGGTTCTCTGATCGGCCGAAAGCTCGAAGGGAATCACTCGGTCCGCTTTCTCCAAGGTCCCTTTGGCCGACACCTTGCCGTCAGCATGATTCAGAGCAAAGGAAGTGACGCTAAGCTTCAATCCGTTCAGTGTCCGATAAGATTCCAGCCGCTTCTCGCGCTGCTCAGCCTCCCAGCCCTCCTCTTCGGAAGAGCTGGAATTGGCCGCTGGCGGCGCATCCATATCGAATGCAAAGGACAGCGACATGGCGCCTTCATACGACACAACCTGCTTTTCTTTCTCGAACATGCTCTTCGGATCAAATCCGCCCACCGTACCGCATCCCGATACGACCATAAGCGAACCGGCCAAGCAGGAAGCTAACCAACGTTTGTTCATCTAGTAGTAACCTCTCCTCTATGTAACTGTCTCTATCACTATAAGGGGGGATCGAGCCGGCTGACAAGCCTAATCTCGCATAATCCCCACTTCCAATTGCTGCCACACTCCGCTGCCCGGCATGAGAAATCAGTCCCGGTTAAGAAAAACCAGCCGGATGTCCGTACGGTCCTTTCGCGTGCTTGTCCAAACGTTGGTGCGTGGGGAGAGATGGGTATGGGGTTCCAGCCGCTGCTAAAGTCCTGTGGACATGAATCTGTTTTCTAGCGGTAGTCACATGACTGTAAAGGCGGCCGCTACGCTCTTCCACCCCATACCCTTTTCCTCTCTAATCTACTCTCTGCTTGGCTCCTACCTTACCCAGAAGAACAAGAACAACGCGGAAAACAAGCTCCACCCCGAAATTTTAAAATTCTAAAACAGTAAGAAAAAACCGCCGGCATGCCGCCAGCGGCCCTCTAACCTGCGCTGCCGCGGCCTCTTGTGAGCCGCGGCAGCGTTCTATTATTTCGCTGGCACGAGCTGCAGTTCGCTAGTCCAGCCGAACGGGTCGGCAACCTTCCCGAGCTGGATACCGGTCAGCGTGTCGTAGAGCTTCGACGCGAGCTCACCCGTCTTCCCTCCGCCGATGACGATGTCGCCATCTGCCGAATACAAGCCGCCGATCGGTGAAATCACCGCCGCCGTCCCCGTACCGAACGCTTCCGTCAGCTTCCCGCTCCGGGACGCTTCGAACAATTCGTCGATGCTAAGCGCCCGCTCCTCTACAGGGACGTTCCACTCCCGCAGCAGGGCGATGGCCGAACGCCGGGTGATCCCGTCCAGGATGCTACCGCTGAGCGCCGGCGTGACCACTTTGCCGTCGATGTGGAAGAAGACGTTCATGCTTCCGACCTCCTCCACATACTTGCGGTGGACACCGTCCAGCCAGAGTACCTGGGCACAGCCTCTCTTGGCCGCTTCCTCCTGGGCTTTGAGTCCGGCCGCGTAGTTGCCTGCCGTCTTCGCCGTTCCTACGCCGCCCTTCACCGCACGCACATAGCCGGATTCCACGTAGATCTTCACGGGATTGATGCCTTCGGCGTAGTACGCTCCCACAGGCGACATAATGATGATGAACTGGTACTTGGCGGAGGGGGCGACGCCCAGCGACGCCTCCGTCGCTATCACGAATGGGCGGATATACAGGGAGGTGCCCGGTGCAGACGGGATCCAGTCATGGTCCACACGGATCAATTCCTCGAGTCCTTCCAGGGCAAGCTGCCCGTCGATCTGCGGGATATGCATGCGGTCGTTCGACAGGTTAAGCCGCTCGAAGTTGTCCTGCGGACGGAACAGCAGCAGCCGCTCCCCTTCCGCGCGGTAAGCCTTCATCCCTTCGAAGACGGTCTGCCCGTAGTGGAACACCTTCGCTGCCGGATCCAGCGTAATCCCCTGGTACGGGACAATACGGGGGCTGTGCCAGCCTTTGCCCGTTTCGTAATCCACTACGAACATATGGTCTGTGAAGTGCTTGCCGAAGCCCAGCTGGTCTTCCTGCGGTTTCGCTTTCGGCGCGGTGCTGCGTTCGATCTTTATCGTGTAGGTCATAAGTTAACGTCCCTCTCGAATTGGTTTGGTTGAGTTGTATAATACCACTAGGCGACCCATATGAAAAGGATCTGTTTTATGGGATAATCATACCCAAAAGGTATGGAAGAGGAGCGTGTACCATGGATATCCGGCAGCTGCGCTACTTTATGGCCATTGCAGAAGAAGGGGGCATTACCCGGGCGGCTAAAGTGCTCAATATCGAACAGCCGCCGCTCAGCCGCCAGCTCAAGCAGATGGAACAGGAGCTCGGCGTCACCCTGTTCGACCGCAGCGGGGGACGTCTGAAGCTGACGCCGGCCGGCGAGCGGCTCAGGCACCGGGCGCAGGGCCTGCTGCTGCAGTTTCACGAGACGCTGCAGGAAGTGAAGGAGCTCGAGGACGGTGTAAGAGGCGTGCTATCCATCGGCTCGGTCGTCTCCTGCATCTCGCTTCTGCCGCCGAAGATCGAGGTGTTCCGGGAGCTTCATCCCGATATCACCTTCAAGATCCAAGAAGGGGACCATTACCAGCTGGGAGAGCAGCTTCAGAAGCGCAGCATCGACCTGATCCTCGCGCGTCTTCCCTTCGAAGGGGCGGGAGATACCGAGCATGCCGTGCTGCGCCTGCCCTCTGACCCGTTCGTCGCTGTCATTCCCCCTCACTGGAGCGACCGCTTCTCGGGGGAGAGCATCCGCATGCAGGAGCTCGCGGACGTTCCGTTCCTCAGCCTTAAGACGGAGAAGACGACCGGCATGCACGAGAAAGTGATGAAAGAGTGCCGGCTGCACGGCTTCGAGCCCCGGGTCATTGGCGAATGCTCCAGCGTGGCCATTATTATCGCGCTGGTTGCGGCAGGGATCGGCGCCACCGTATTTCCGGCATCGGTCATGGCTTCCTTCCCGCTGCCGCAAATCCGTACGCTGAGGGTCGCGGATACCGATGTCCAATCCGATGTCGGCATCCTGTGGCTGACGGACCGGTACTTATCCAAGACCGCCCGCCGGTTCATCCAGATGTTCGCGACGTGACACGGGACAAGGGCTTCCCTGCCAGACCGGCTGCACTGCTCCGCCTAGGAGCCCCGGAGCCCTTGCCTCTCCGCCGGACTCGGACGCGCAGGCCCCACTGCTGCCTGCGGCTCTCCCCGCGGGAGCCTGGCGGACGGGACCGGTCCCCCCCCCCCCCCCCCCCCCCCCCCCCCCCCCCCCCCCCCCCCCCCGTACGAACCGCCCTTCCGGCGGGGCGCAGCAGCTTACGACGCCTGACCCGGCTCCTGTGCACCGGCTGCTTCCCCCGCCAGTGCCGGTATGCGGATCAGCACCCCGGTTCCCATCCCGGGGCGGCTCGCGATCGACACGCCGTACTCCGCGCCGTAATGCAGCCGGATGCGCTGGTCGACATTGCGGATGCCGTACCCCACGTTCTGGCCCTGCACCGGGTCGAGAATTTGCCGGATGAGCCCGGGGTCCATGCCGATGCCGTCATCGATAATTTTGAACGCCACCGCCCCCTCCTCCAGCCTTCCGACGATGCGGATGTGGATGTGATCCCCGCACCACGCATGCTCCAACGCATTCTCGATGAACGGCTGCAGGATCAGCTTCACGGTCGTGAACGGCAGGATGTCCGGCTCGATGTCGAAGAGGATGCGCAGCCGCTCCTCATACTTGATCTTCTGGATGTTCAGGTAAGCCTGCGCCTGGGTGAGCTCGTCGCTCACCGGGATCACCGTACGCCCCTCGTTGAGCGAGAGCCGGTAGAACTTCGCCAGGTCGAGCACCATCTGCTGCAGCTTGTCCGTTTGGCCGAACTTGGCCAGCCGGGAGATGGACGAGAGGGTGTTGTACAGGAAGTGCGGATTGATTTGCGCCTGCAGCGACTCGAGCTCCGCCTCTTTCTTCTCGATCCGGGTCAGATACACCTCTTGGATGAGATTGCCCGTGTGCTGCCCCATCTCGTTCAGCGCTTCCGAGATCTGGGTGAACTCATCCTTGCCCTTGAAGTGAATCCGCCGGTCGAACTCCCCTTCCTGGAACGAGTCGAGCACCTTCACGATCTTCGACACCCGGCGCGAGAAGTAGCGAGAGATGAAGAACCCGATGAAGAAAAAGACGATGATGCATCCAAGGCAGGTGAGCAGCGTCAGGGTCCGCACCCTCTCCGTATCCCGCTCCGTAATGTCCGGAGGGACAACCGCCGTAAGCTTCCAGGGAAGCCCGGGAAGCTCCTCCCCGATGAGCAGACGGCCCGAAGGTTCCCCGCTCCACAAGTCGTCCCCCTGCGCCGCATCGCTTCCCGAAGAAATCACGACGGAATGCCGTTCTTCATCCGCCACGAGCAGCGTCGTCCCTTGGCCGATTTTGGTATAATCGACGCTCTTGAACAGATCCGCCAGCCGGACGGAGACGCGGATGAACCCCATCTCCTTCAGGTCCACCGGATTCCTCGTATCGACCAGGCGCCGCAGCAGCGAGATCCGTCCGTACTGCGCATCATCTTCCACCTGCTGCCACTTCATCGTCACCCCATACTTCTCGGCCGGATAGGCTTGGTACCAAGGCTTATCCGTGATTCTCCTGATGTGATAGAGATCGAACAGCTGGTTCTTCATCGACAGCGGGTCCGCCCCGCCATAGTTCAAATACACCTCCGGCAGCGTCTCATTATGAAGATAAACGGACAGCCAGAGCCGGCCCGAGGACGTCTCGAGCGTCGAGCGGAGCTTCGGGAGCAGGAATTTCGTGGTCGCCTCGTAGCTCACCCACCCATCTTGATAATGCCGAAGGTGGGCGGCGAGCGTAGTGTCGAAGTACAGCAGGTCCGAGATGCGCTTCGTGTCCTCCATCTTGTAGCCGATATTATCCTTCATCTGCTGAAGCGTACCCTGGATATTCTCCCGCGTCTGCTCCCGGATCGAACTCACGAAGATGGAGTTGGCCGTGTAGCCGACGAGCATCACGGGAATCAGGATCAGCACGCAGAAGCTCAGCATAAGCTTATAGCCGAAGGGCAGATACTTCGATTGCCGCCATGTTCTCATGATTGTCCCCCCAGCCGCATCGCGCGGGCTAATGCTTGCGCCTGTATTCGAGCGGCGTCATGCCGTACGTTTCCTTGAACTGCCGGGAGAAATACGGCAGATAGCGGTAGCCCACACTCTCGGCAATCTCATAGATCTTGAGCTTGCTCTCCCGGAGCAGCTCACAGGCCTTCTCCATCCGCAGTGCGATCAGGTATTCGCTGAAGCCCCGCCCCGTCTCCTCCTTGAAGAGATGGCCGAGATAGTTCGGTGAGAACGAGAACTGCTCCGCCACATCCTTCAGCGTGATATTCTCCGCCAGGTGCGTCCGCAGGTAGTCCTTCACTTCGCTGGCCAGCTTCCAGTTCTTGTTCTGCCGCCTCAGCTGCAGCCGCTCGGAGATTTCGAACACCCGCCGGCGCAGCCACGAATGAATATCCGAGATCGTCTCGAAGCGGTGCAGGATATCGAGATCCTGCAGCTCCATGCCGAGCAGGGAGTACAGGTCTTCGTTCATCGTCCGGAGCCGCTCATCGAGCTTCAGCAGAAGCGCCAGCGCAAAGTTATGGATCGTGAAGCGGGACTTGAGGTTCATCGCCACCTGGAAGAAGCGCTGCAGCTCGTCGTGGATCCGGACGAGATCGTAATTGGCCATCGCCTCGAACAGGGCATCAAGCTGGAGGTCGAGCTTACGCGAATCCTCGCGCTGCGCCACCCGGAGCTGGCCATACGGGATCACCCGGCCTTTGCCGTAGAACATCTTGTAATCCAGCGCCTCGGAAGCCTGTGCATACGAAGCCTGCAGGGCCGTGAGCGACAGGGCCGGATCTCCAAGGCCTACCGTGACCGTGAAGGCGCTGTCGTCGTCGAAGTGCCGAAGCACCTGCTCCGCCAGATCCGGCCCCCGCTCCGGCAGCAGCAGCATGATCCGCTGCCGTCCTACCTTGCATACGTGCTCGATCCCGAGCCGGCCGCTCAGCTCCATGACCTCCGAGAAGAAGAGCTGCAGCTCCCCGGCAGTGTCGAGGCCGTCAGGCAGACCCAGCTTCCATGCGAGGTCGTCTATCTCCAGTACGGCCGCACGTCCCGGCCACTCCCAGCCGCTCATGCCATAGTCCTTTCCGAGCGTCTGCAGCACTTCCGCTCCCGGACTGCCTTCGAGCAGCCGGACCATGTACTCGTTCTTCGCGACCGGAATCAGCTGCTTATAAGCAAGATCCGCCGCCTGCCTAGCCCGCTCCTGGTCGAGCTGCCCCCGGACCTTCACCAGGGAATCGATCAGCTCTTGGTCATCCATCGGCTTCAGCACATAGCTGCACGCATTGAGCGCGATCGCCTGTTTTACATAATGGAAATCCTGGTATCCGCTTACAAAGATGACGCGAAGCTCCCCCTGCTTCTCGATCGCCCGCTTGGCGAGCTCCAGGCCCGACATATTCGGCATCCGGACATCCGTCACCAGAATATCGACGCTCTCGGTCTCGAGCACTTTGCAGGCGGCGAAGCCGTTCGTTACGGCATCCACGACTTCCATCCCGAGGTCCTTCCAGGGAATGAAGGTCTTCATTCCTTCGAGATCGAGGTTTTCGTCATCCGCGAGCAGCACTCTGTACATCCTCATCCACCTCCTCCGGATCCGATATCCCGCCTGTCGGCGTCCTTTAAGATCTCTGCGTGCCAGTCCATACTGTTGGTGCACCGTAGGGAATGGGCATGGGGTTCCACTTATTCCCTCTCTAATCTAAAGCTGCACGCCGAACTGCTATAAATTCTATTATACCATGATAAAAGGTTTCGCCGTCTTTGAGGGACGATGCGCGTTTATAAGAAATACAAGATTACGGTATCGAGCTCTGGCGGGATATAAATTCTAGTATTCATACAAAAGAAGGATATACTTTTCAGTATACCCTTCCGTTGCGGTTTGGCAATATCGGCTAACGCTTACTTGCCGCCCTTCATCTTCTTCAGGTTGTCCTGCCACTTCTGCGTTCTGTAGTCAAGCAGCTTCTGGTAGCCTGCCGCCATCGCATCCTTCTCCGCCTTGTCCAGGATCGCGGTCACTTCCTCATCGCTCTTCGCGAAGAGGGCTTTGGCCCGCACTTCCAGGAACAGGTCGCTGATCGTCTGGTCGAGAATCCCTTCCGGGGAATCCGGAGACGGTCTGAGGTTGATGAACTCGGTCGCATTCGCCTGCGTCTTCCAGGCGATCTCGGACTGCCAGCGGGTTGCCCAGTTGCGCTTCTCTTCCGGCAGCGTGTTCTCGTACTTTGCTTTGGTCGAATCGATATAGACCGTGTTGCCGTTCCACATCAGGTTGGTCGTCACGCCTTGCAGCTTCGTCAAGCCTGCCACATCGGTCGCATACTTCTCGGTGAACTTAGGCGTGATGCCGTCCGCTTCGACACCGTCCCAGTACGTTCCCGGAGGTCCCCACATCTGGATGCGCTGGCCTTCCGGACCGGTGTACCAGTCGAGGAAGGCGAAGATCGCTTCCGGGTCCTTAGCCGCTTTGGTGATCAGCGATACGTTCCAGCCGAGCTGGGTATACGTGCCAGGGAAGATTTTGTTCTTGTCGAGGCCCGGCTTGTGGATCGGCCAGATCATGAAATAGCCGGCTTCGGGGTCTTTGGCCTTCAGCGCCGTGTGGGCTTTCAGCCCGATATCGGTCGGACTGGATCCGGCGAACACCGCCACGTTGCCGTTCATGATTTTCTCCGTAATCTGGTCGAGCGTCTGGGTCATGGCATCTTGGGTCATGAGCTTCTCACGGAAGAGCTTGCTCGCATACTGCGTCGATTCGCGGAACACGGGATCGGCGAAGATCGAGGTCAGTTTATCGCCCCTTGGCACGCCACGTACGGCAAGACCCGGATAATCGTACAGGTGATTCTCCCCGAAGGCCGTGTACAAGGCATTGAGTCCTTGTCCGTCCTTGGCCAGATGCGTCTCGAACGGGATGACATTCGGGTACTTCTCTTTGACTGCCTTGAGGTAGACGTACAGGTCGTCCGTCGTCTCGAGCTTCGGCGAGCCGAGTTCCTTGTAGATCTTCTTGTTGACGATATAGCCCGCGTTGCCGTTCGGCTGGTTCGTGTACCAGTTCGGGAACTGGTAGATCTTGCCGTCCGGGGAACGGAGCATATTCAGTCCCTCTTCGCCCATCCACTTCTTCAGGTTCGGGTACTTCGCGAGATAATCGTCGAACGCCACCAGCATGCCGGCTTCGCGCAGCTTCTCCACTTCCGCCCCCCGGTCCGCCCAGATCACATCGGGGAGCTCGTTCGACGCGATCATCGTATTGAGCTTCTGCTTGGCTGCGCCGCCCGAATTCACGGCGGTCACGGTGACCTTCTTGTTCTCCTTGATCCACTTCGAAGCGGCATCCTCGCCCCACGGCGGCATCGTGTACCAGTCATAGTGCCCGTAGAAGGTAAACTCCAGCGGTTTCCCGCCTACTTCTACGGCCGCCCCCGCCTTGCCCGTCTCCGGACTCGCTGCCGGAGGCGTCTGGCTCCCGCTGCCGCTGCATCCGGCCAGCAGTGATACCACGGTAAGCACCGCCGCATTCACGGCTGCACAGGTTTTTTGTTTGTTCATTGCCGTTAACCCCTCTCCATCATTCGGAATTATATGTGAACAGCACTTGCTTGTAAAACCGGAGCCACGCGGGGCGACAGCATTCTCAGCCTTTGAGCGAGCCGACCAGTACGCCCTTGACGAAATACTTCTGCACAAACGGGTACACGAGCATAATCGGAACGGTCGCCACCATCATCGTAGCCATCGACAAGGACTTCGTCGTGACAGTCTGCATCTGGCCGATCCGCCCTTGGGCCGCCGAATCCATCTGCGCCATCTGTTCGCTCATGATATTGGAGTTCAGAATCTGCCTCAGCATCGTCTGGATCGGGAACAGCTCCTGCTTGGTGATATAGATGCTCGGCAAGAACCATTCGTTCCAGTGGTACACTGCCGTGAAGAGACCCAGTGTCGCCACAACCGGACCGGAGAGCGGCATGACGATACGGAGGAAGGTACCCCAGTTGCCGCAGCCGTCGATCTTCGCCGATTCTTCGAGACCTGCCGGCAGCTCCTGGAAGAAGGTGCGGAAGATGATCATATTCCACACGGAGATCAGCGACGGGATAATGAAGACCCAGAAGGAATTCATCATGCCGAGACCGCGGATGAGCAGGAAGGTCGGGATGAGCCCCCCGCTGAAATACATGGTGACAATGCAGATGACCATATAGTATTGGCGGCCCATCAGCTCCCGCTTGGAGAGCCCGTAGGCGAACAGAGCCGTGGCCAGGACCGATAATACGGTTCCCGCTGCCGTACGCAGCACCGAGACGCCGAAGGCATTCAGAATGCGCTTATCATTGAAGACGACGTCGTAATTCTCCCAGGTGAAGGCCCGTGGCCAGAACGTTACGCCGCCGAGCATGGTATCCGCGCCTTTGTTGACCGAGATGACGGCCGCGTTCCAGAACGGATAGAATGTAGTAAAAGCCAGCAGGGCCAGCATCGCATAAATCAAGCCGAGCACGATGCGGTCCGAAGTGCTGTGCCGGATCATATGACCTCTCTCCTCTCCATATTCGTGTAGGACATGGGCAGCCGGCCGGGGCTTCCTACCACAGGGAATTCCCCGAACGGCGAGCCGCATAGTTCGCCACGGCGAGCAGTCCTACAGAGATCACGGCTTTGAACAATCCGACGGCGGTTGCGTATGAATACCGGGAGTTCTGAATCCCCACGCGGTAGACATACGTGTCGATGACGTCCGACACTTCCCGCAGCACAGGGTTGACGCCGATGAGGAGGATATCCTCGAAGCCCGCGTTGAGCAGGTTGCCGATGGCGAGGATCAGGAAAATGATGATGACCGGCATCATGCACGGGATCGTAATCAGGAACATCTGCTTGAGCTTGCCCGCCCCGTCCATCTCCGCAGCTTCATACAGATGCGGATCGATGCCGGCGATGGCCGCCAGGTATACGATCGAGGCGAACCCAATCTCCTTCCACACGCCGGTCGCCACAAGCACCGTCCAGAAGTATTGGGGCAGCGAGAGGAAATTCACCGGCTCATCGATCAATCCGGCCGCTACCAGAGCAATGTTAACGCTTCCGTTATCCGTCGAGAGCATCGACATGACGAAGCCTGCCACGATAACCCAAGAGAGAAAGTGCGGCAGATAGGATACCGTCTGCACGACCCTCTTGAACATCGCATGCTTCACTTCATTGAGCATCAAGGCGAGCAGGATCGGTGCCGGGAAGCCAACGATGAGCTTGAGGAGCGAGATCACGAGCGTATTGCGCATGACCGTCATGAACTCCGGAGATTGGAAGAACATGTTGAAGTGCTTCAGCCCTACCCAGGGACTGTCGTTCATGCCGCCAAAGATGTTGTAATCCTGAAAAGCCATCAGCACGCCGTACATCGGAATGTAGCTGAAGACAAAGATCAGGAGCAGTGGGGGCCACACCATGAGCTGGATATCCAGCTGCCCCATGAACCGCTTCAGCGGTCCCTGCTTGGAGCGGGGTTTGGCGGCTTCGCCGCTTACCGTAAGTTCTGCCACTTCTACGCCTCCTTCCTGCAATGGGCTGGTTTCTTGCCTTGATCCACTGCCGTTTCCATGTCTTAATTGTATCCGTCTGCTCCCCCGCCATCTATCTGTCTAATCAACTAAAAATGATACTTTTCAATGATGAATATCACGTTTAAATGTAAGATTATGTAACGCATATAGTAATAAAATATTTCATAATTGAGGTTGCTGCTCCTAAACCGTCGGTTATTATTCCGGACGCTCCCCTTATTGGGATGCTATACGTATAAGGCCCCGCTTTTCCCTGCTAAAACACGTTTTAGTCGTGAATTTATTGTATTTTTATTCATAATTATGTATAATTATAATAAAATAGCAAGCGAGGGATAACGCATGTCCGTTAGCATTCGAAGAGCGGCTCGGGAAGATGTATCCGACATCACCGGGCTGATGTATGAGTATATTGTTGGTTTTTATCAAAACCCTTGGCCCGGACAGGAGACCATCCAAGCTTTGGCGGAGAGGCTGTTGAAGGAGGAGGCCGGCGTGCAGTTTGTCGCGGAGCAGGAGGGCCGGCTGATCGGGTTCGCCACGCTGTACTTCTCCATGAGTACCATGAAAGCGAAACCCATTACCGTCATGAACGACCTGTTCGTAAGGGAGCCGTACCGTGAAGCGGAGGCGGAATCGCTGCTTTTCGCCGCGTGCCGCGACTATACCATCGAACAGGGCTATGCCTCGATGACCTGGATTACGGCTCCCGGGAACGTGCGCGCCCAGCAGCGGTTTGATGAATGGGGCGGCAGGAGGGGGAATTGGGTCTCTTATTCCATCCCCTGAGGCATGTCGCATGAAGACGCGATGGACAGGCTGCAGAGCTCCTTTGCAGCCATTTTACATATGTTTATAAATATATAAACTAATAAAAGTAAATATTGACAAAATAATATGAATTAATTAACATATATTTAAGAATGGATGCGCTTACAGGTTAATGAATTTACTTTCTACACCTCAGCGCATCCATCCTTTCTCTTTCATTCTTATCCACAAAGAAGGTGAAGTCTCCCGCCCGCTGGCCCGTTCAACCGCATTCCCCATTATCCCATCCCGAAAGGAAGCGATACTCATGAACAAAAACAAAACAAAGAAAAAATGGCTGATGTCCGCCGTTCTCGGCTGCACGATGCTCCTGACCTCCGTCGTTCCGGCCAGTGCGGCCTTCTGGAATCTGACCGGCGACATCGGCGTACATGACCCGTCCATCATCAAAGAAGGCAGCTCCTATTATACTTTCTCGACCGGCAAGGGTCTGCAGGTGCTGCGCTCCGATAACGGCACGAGCTGGTACCGCACGCCGCAGATTTTCTTGCAACCGCTATCATGGTGGAAGACCTATGTGCCGGGCAACACGAACAATGACGTCTGGGCGCCGGACATCCACTACTTCAACGGCCGTTACTGGCTCTACTATTCGATCTCGACCTTCGGCTCCCGCACGTCCCTGATCGGTCTGACGTCGACAGCCAGCATCACCTCCGGGCAATGGCGCGACGACGGCCTCGTCATCCGCACTACGCAGGAAGGCAATGATTACAACGCCATCGATCCGAACCTGACGATCGACGCGAGCGGCCAGCCGTGGCTGTCCTTCGGCTCGTTCGGCAGCGGACTGAAGCTGGTGAAGATCGATAAGGCCACGATGAAGCCGACCGGCAGCATCACGACCATCGCGAAGCGCACAACCAACGGCGGAGCCATCGAGGCTCCTACTATCACGTACCGCAACGGATACTACTACCTGTTCGCTTCCATCGACTACTGCTGCCGCGGCGTGGACAGCACCTACAAGATGGTGTACAGCCGCTCGACTTCCATCACCGGCCCGTATGTCGACAAGAACGGCGTCTCTATGTTGAACAACGGCGGCACGGTTCTGGACAGCGGCAACACCAGGTGGAAAGGCCCCGGCCATCAAGATGTGTATAATAACAATATCATCGTCAGACATGCATACGACGCGAACGACAACGGCGCGCCGAAGCTGCTGATCAACGACCTGCTGTGGGATTCCGCCGGCTGGCCGACGTATTAATCCGCATGGAGGCTCGACTCGCTCCGGATGGATGAAGTCCTCCTATGCCAAAAAGGCGTACAATCGGGCTCTGCCCCTTTGTACGCCCTTTTAGCATGGACATCCGGCTCCTCTCACGGATTCCCGCTTCCCGGCACGGATATCGTGCCGTCGCTCTGCTCGGTATAGTCCGATGTGCAGCGCGCTGTGCCTCTCCCCGGTGAATTCGGATCGGCATCCAGTATACAGAGCCGCTTAAGCACCTTATAGCGGTCCCCCTTACGGATGACAAAGTAGTCTATGGGAGGCCACTCCGTTCCATCCGAATAGTGAGCCGTTACGGATACGCGTATCCGGTCCGGATCGGAGGCATCCGCCTTTCCGATCTCGAGCGAGGTTAACGCCAGCCCCTCCTGCGTCTCGTCGTTCATCATCGCCGTGAAATAGTCACGGACGATGGCTTCTCCCTGTTCCTCCGGATCTGCTGCCACAGCTTCTGCAGGCCGGCTTGTTCGTTCTTCGGGCGTTTGGGTGCTTTTCCAATATTCCGCGCCGAAGACAGCCGCCCCCAGGGAGGCGAGCAGAATCATCATAAGAACAAGAACCTGTCCGGTTTGACCGAACACGATAATCACCTCTCCCCGAGCCTCTAAGCACTTCGTTCCTGCGTGCACTGTGCCTACGAACTCCCTCCCGTGTATCTTGCACGCTCTGCATAAGGAATCCGGTCGAGCAAAGGCTGCGCGTCCCGCAAGGCTTCCGCAGGCAGCTTCGCTGCCCTCACATCCTTCACAATTTGGCTCATCCGCCTATAGTCCTCCGCTGAGATCATCGTTCCCACTATAAGAACCCACCGGCCCCCTTTGCGAACGGCCGGATACGTATAGTCATATGGCCTGCCCTCCGAGACCGTATGCAGCTTCACTTCCGCTACCCCCTTCCCGAGCGGCTGCACAGATAGGATTGCAGCCTCCGCGTACATCTAGGCAATGCGCTTGTCTTCCTGAATCTGAGCTTGTTTGCTGGGGACTAGCCGGCTCTCGGCATACTTGGCAGCCTCCTCCGGGTCCCCTTGCAGCAAAGCAGCTGCATACCCGCGAACCACGCTCTTCAATTCCATTTCTGCATCAGCAGGACTCCATTCTCCTGCCCACCAGACCATTCCCGCAGCGCACACCATAAGCGCACATGCCGCCTTGCGGTGGAGTGGAGGTGCCAATGCATGCCATCTGTTCAAGAAGACGGCCGGAAGAATGACCAGCCACACCACGGCCAGTCCTCCCATGATCCAGCCATAGCGTGCCTGCTCCTCCGTGCTATTCAGCGCCAGCATGCCAAAAAGAGACACGTCCACACCGGGCAGATGAGGAAGATCGACGGCCGCCCTGGCGCAGAGCAGACCCAGACCGAGCGAGAGCACCGTTCCCGAAAGGAGGCTCGCCCCCAGGGACCTCCGGCTGAGGATGTACGGAACAACTGCCGCGCAGCCTATACCTGCCACTAGCAGCAAAGCAGCATAGGCCAACGCTCCCTCATCCGTCACAGGCGTAAGAATGCCCAGCCTCCCGTAGCCGGCCTCACTCCCCTCGGCCTTTTGAATCAGAATGCGCGCCCCTTGCAGGGCGCCGAATAACCCGGCAATCCGAAAGTAAAACATCATGCTCATCTGCAGACGATGCAGCCGAAGCGTCACCTTTCCCATGTCAATCCCCTCTTGTCCGTACCGGCTTGTGATTCTGCAACTGCACGTATAGATGCGCGAAGGCAAGGAAGCACGCCAGGACGAAGAGACGGATCAAGACTCCCTCGAGCCAATTCAGCAATTCGCCCCAAGCAGGGGGGTGAACTCCATCCATGACGGAGAACCCGTATACATTCAAGCTTTTGAACATCCCAAAAGTAACGTACAGTAGAGCAAGGAACAAAGGAAGCGCGGAGACGCCGATGTTCTTCGTCATCTTCAGCAGCAGAAGGCCCCACAGGAACATCAGCGCGAGGAACACCTGATAACTCCTCCAATCCGGAGCGTAGCTGCTCATCATTGAGCCGAACCATTGCACGGCTTCGGGCAGCCCGATCGCAAGGCATACATGCAGGAACCCATAGGGCAGGAGCGCGGCCAGCAGGCCAATCCGGTCGATGCGGCTGCGGGTCGCCAGCAGAAACAAGACAGGAGCCAGGAGCGTAAGCGGAATAAGCGGCAGCACCAAGGTATCGTCGTACAATCGAAACTGGTTCTGAAGATAGCACGCGACGAACGAGGCCAGAAGCAGCAAGGATACCTGCAGGATGACATCCACGCTCGCCCCGTACGTCTGCCGGGTCAGATCCCGGCGCAGCATGCGCGGATCGCCGAACTGCCGCAGCGTCCGCTCCAGCGCTTCATCCCCGGTGGCTCCTTCAGCAGCCAGTTCTTCGACAGTACAGTCGATATGGGTCCGCATCTCCGCCTTCCACTCCGCCTTCTCCCCTGCCGTCAGAAAGGTTCCCCTAAGGATTCGGTTCAGATAGCGGTCCGCCTTGTCCATGCCTCAGCCCTCCAAGAAATTGGTTAATGATCTGCGTATTGCGTACCCAGGATTCCCTGCTCCCGGCAAGCTTCCCCTGCCCTTCCTCCGTAATCCGGTAATACCTCCGCCGCGGTCCCGCTTCCCGCTCGTCCCAGTAGCCTTCTATAAAGCCGTTCGCCTCCAGACGTTTCAGCGCAGGATAAAGCGTACCTTCTTTCAGTTCGAAGGCACCCTCGGTCGAGGCATTCACGATCTTGGTAATCTCGTACCCATAGGCATCCCCGTTCTGCAGGACAGAGAGGATGATCGCATCGATATAGCCTTTGATCATCTCGTTGCGCATGACCCGCCTCCTACTATGTTATTCTATGTATACAGAATAGCTTGGTATAAAATGCAAAGCATGAGGCTAAATATCCATTTTTATACAAGGGAAAAAGTACCTGGACAACAGAAAAGGCCCCCATTCCTTAGAATGGAGGCACAGCACATGCTATGTGTTTATTGGGTTTGTGCCGTTTTACACTTGAAACTTCGAAGTAATCGACTTGAGTTCCTGCGCCATCTTGTGGAGGGAAGACGCGGAATGGGACATCTCCTGCATGGAGGCCAGCTGCTCTTCCGTCGCTGCGGATACCGTCTCGGTTCCGGCAGCCGTTGCATCCGCAATGCCGGCGACTTGGTCGATGGAGTGGGATACCTGCTCGACGCTGGCGGCAATCTGCTGGATAGCTGCCGAGACCTGCTCGATCTGGCCCGCTACATCGTTGACGGAAAGATCGATATCTTCGAATTTCTCGCCGGCCGTCTGCACGGCCACAATCCCGTCCGCCACTTCCTGCACGGCGACGTCCATGCTGCCGATAGCCATCTTCGTCTCGGCCTGAATCAAGGACACGAGCTCGGCGATCTGCTTGCTGGAAGCGGCCGACTGCTCGGCCAGCTTGCGCACCTCACTGGCTACTACGGCGAAGCCCTTGCCCTGCTCGCCTACCCGTGCCGCTTCGATGGCGGCGTTGAGCGCAAGCAGGTTCGTCTGGTTCGCCAGGCCCGAGATCATGCCGCTGATCTTGCCGATCTCGTCGGAACGGGCGCCGAGCCCCTGCACCGCTCCTGCCAAGCCGCCTACCGTTTCCCGGATGGACTTCATCTGATCCACGGCCGAGCTGACGACCTTGTTGCCTTCGCGGGACTTCTCCAGCGTCTGTACGGCCGAAGCTGCCGCATCGGAAGTGTTGGCAGCTACATGCTGGACGGACAAGGTCATTTCTTTCATCGCATGAGCGCTGGACTCTACGGACTGCACCTGCTTATCGGAGCCTGTAGCGACTTCTTGAATGATCGTCACGATCTGTTCGGTAGCCGTGCCGGTCTCATTGGCCCCCACAGTGAGCTGTTCGGCCGAAGAAGCCAGCAGCTCCATATTCCCGCTGACCCGGGAGATGACTTCACGCAGGTTCGCCGACATGCGGTTGAACGCGGAGGCCAGTTCGCCAAGTTCGTCGCTGCTGCGAATCGTGATCGTCTCGGTCAGATCGCCGTCGCTGATCTTCTGGGCAGCGGCACGCATGACGCGGATCGGCCCGAGAATGGAGCGGATAAAGAAGAAGGCGACAAGAAATCCTAAGAGAAGCGCACTTACTACAACAAGCACGGTCGTGTTAAAGATTCCTTGCGTGGACTTCTCCACCTCCGACTTGAACATCGACCCCAAGAGCTTCCAGCCTGTCAGCTCATTCGTGTAGTAGACCATGTTCTTCTCGGCGCCTTCGTACATATAAGTGAATTCGCCCTGCTGCCCGGTATACACCTGGTCAAAGTAGGCTTCTTTGGACTCCGTTCCGCTCTTGATTACGGGATGGACAACCGTCTTGCGGTTTTTATCCAGAATGAACGAGTAGCCCTCGTCGCCGATTTTGGCCAGCTTTGTGAACTCCATGATGTTCTTCAGATTGATATCGATCCCGATGACGCCGGACTTATCGGCGAGCATTTGCACTATGCTGACGACCACATCGCCGGTGGAAGCTGTTACGTACGGATCGGTGATGACAACCTTGCCCCCCTGTTTCATCGCGTCTTGGTACCAAGGCCGTTGCCGGGGATCGAAGTCAGGCGGCAGATCTTCTTTGGGCGAGACGTACATCTTGCCCTGTTCGGTACCGACATAAGCAGCTATGATATCCGGATGCAGGGCCACATACTGTGTTAAATTTGTTTCAAGCTGAGGAAGCTGCGCCGGGGTGTAGAGCGAAGCATCCAGAGTCTTCGCAAAATAATTCATATCATGAACCTTGGCCTTCATACTGTTGTCGATCGTCGAGTTCAGCATTTGCAGGTTGTCCATGGCGCTTCCATGAATCTTGGTGTTGATCTCATTCTTCGCGCTGGTATAAGACAAAATACCGATCGTCAAGCTCGGAAGCAGCAGAATGCCTGCAAATACCGTCATAAATTTCGTTTTCAGGCTCCATACGCTCCTGGAGTGCCCTGTATTTTTCTGTTTCATAGGATACCCTCGCATTTTTTTATAGTATGAATGAATTTCATAATCCCTAAGTCTTGCTAGGCTTGAGTTTTTGAGGCATCAAAAAAGGAGTACCTCCCCAAATCTCGAAGTGTTAGGTCACCACAACCACACATAGAGATGAAAGGATGAACTCCCTATGTACAGGGTTATGGAGCGAATTCCCACAATGAAAGATCTCATTAGACGATTAACCCGAAGTGTGGAATTCAGTTTACAATGCGGGTTCCTGGGCTCGGATCGTATTCCAAGCGAGGCTTCTTACAGCAGAATGATCCGGAAACTGCAGGGATCTTCTGTGTTTCAAGAAACGCATAGCCGCTTGATCCATCAGGCGTTCCAAGAAGGCTTTATTGATGCGACGGCTGTTGCTATGGATGCTACACATATCGAGGCAAGAGACCGTCAGCCCAAAAAACAAGCAACGGAAAACTCCAATGCACTGCCTGCTGAACTTCCGAAGAAGAAGCGCGGTCGCAAATCTAAAGCAGAACGAGATCAGTGGCTGCAAGAGCAAATGGAGTTGGAGGCAAATCGGTCTTTATTTGAGAAAAAGGTCGAAGCGCAGCTTCCATATTCATTCGCTGAACTGTCCGAACAGATTCCCCTTGCGCCGGAATGGGGCGTAAAGAAAAACTCGGAAGGTAAGAACGTGTTCTGGTATGGCTTTAAAGGACATCTGCTCGTCGATTGTAAAAGCCAGTATATACTGACCGCATTGCTGTCTTCCGGTAATGTCAATGATGCAAAGCTGGCCATTCCCTTACTAAAATCGTTGGCCGAGCACCATTCATATCTGAAGATTGATTATGTGCTTGCGGATGCCGGATACGACCTGGTTCCGGTTTACCAGCAGTCGCAAACTCTCGGGGCCAGGGCACTTATTGATTACAACCGTCGCAACGAACAACCCAAAGAAGGGAAGGACAAGTATTTCCGTCCTGTCTGCAAGGAAGGTCATAGCTATCGCTACGATAGCTTCGATCCCCAATACGAAACGCTCAAGTACACAACACCTAAAGAATGTGCCACCCGCCCCTTTAACGATGGAGAGTGCCAGAAAGTTCATAAGGTGAAAGTGGCATCCGATGTTCGGAAATATACGGTTCCGGCTCGCGGCAGCGATCGTTACCATGAGTTGTACAAGAAGCGAACGGCAGTGGAACGAGTAAACGCCTATTTGAAGGAATACTTTCAACTTGCCAATATTCGTCATCGTGGAAAGCTAGCTAAAGTCGATTTTCAGTTATCTTGTTTGGTGTATACAGCTTGTAAATTAACCATTGATCGAGTGAAGCTCCGTCGTTCTGGTAACGTTGCTGCGTAATCTTTTTTTGAAATAGAACCCTGATTTCCTGAATCTACAACCTTAAACAAAGATCATTATGAAATTGATTCAGTATGCTATATATATCGGCAAAGTAATATAAGATTCGACAGTTTTTTTCGCAAACCCATTTCATTATTTTCAAAAAAGATTACTTATACCTCCTGCAAGCTTACTCAACTCTAATGAGGTCTGCGGCTAACCGCCGCAGACCTTTTGTTACGCCAGTTACGATGTTGCAGCCAAGACATTTCTCTTAAGGGAATCACTCCGTCCTTGCCGTTCGCATGCAGGTCCCCGCAGATGGGCATGCCCTGCCGCGACGTAGCCCCCATGGCACGGGAAGCCCATGTAACGTACGATCCCGTATGCTAAGCACGAAGCGCCCGATTCTTTATGTGTCAAACGCCTCAAAACAATGTAAAATAATAGGGACACCTACTTATGTATCCCTCCTCCCCCGGCAACGGGCAGGGAGACGTTAAACAAACCAATCCTTGGTACCGATGTATAGTAGTGTAAAATCTGAATCGTTCATAGCAAGGGAGACGTCTCATGAGCATAGATATCGTTACCGAATCGAAACAGCGGTGTATCGAATGGGGCATGAAGCCGCATGAAATCCCAGTTCCCGTCACGGTCCTTACCACGCAGGAACTGAAACGGAGCCAGGATAAATACCATGCGATTCTTTCGGTGGTCGAATATTTTGGCAAGAAGCTCGTCAAGCTTCTCGACGGTCCCCCCATCATGATTCTGATTGCGAATCACGAGGGATTCGTCCTCTCGCTCTTCGGCGATGAGAATATCCGCCAGATGATGAACCAGCTTGGCATTAACGAAGGCATCCAGTTCAGCGAGAAGGAGATGGGAACGAACGTCGTCCACATGGCCATGCTCCACAACAAGAGCATTCAGTTAGTCGGCCCCCAGCATTTTCACGAGGTCTTGTGGCAGACCGCCTGCTACTGCGTTCCTTTTCAATTCAACAAAGTCAATAATCTGTCCGGTACGATCGCCATCATGACGGCGACCGAGTATCACTCTCCGTTCATCCTCCCCCTGCTTACCAGCATGGTGGACTCCATGGAACGCGAGCTTCTGCTCCGTCAGGCCAGCCGGGACCAGACCATTATCAACGACCTTATGATCAACACGATGAACAACGGGGTTATCATCACCGATGCCAAAGGCAACATCCAGGAGTTCAACTCGTTCGCCGAGAAGATTACGAACCGCTCCCGGGATCACGTCATCGGCAACCCGATCTTCGCCTTCGAGCAGTTCGGCAATTATATCTATAATGTGCTGAAGAACAAGCAGCGGTTCCAGGATATCGAGCTGACTTTCACGAATTCGCTGGATCACCGGACTATCTGCCTCTTCGACGCCATGCCGATCTTCGGCGACCGGGGAAGCCTGATCGGAGCTTATGCCCAGTTCCGCGACATTACGGAGCGGTATGATCTGGAGAAGCAGATCATCACGTCGGAGAAATTCTCGGCGATCGGCAAGCTTGCCGCGGGGCTGGCCCACGAAATCCGCAATCCGCTGACGTCGGTTATGGGGTTCATCTACCTGCTCCGGGAGCGGTCCACATCGGAGTCGGAGCTCGGCTATCTCGATTTGATCTATGCTGAGCTCGAATCCATGAAGCATCTCGTATCGGACTTCGTCATGATGGCCAAGCCCGGCTCGCCCGACCGCAAGGATGTCATTATCGAAGATTTGCTGCGGGACACCGTTCGTTTTATGGAAAGCCAGGCCAAGCTGAATTCATCCACCATCACAGACGCGATTCAGACAGAGGGCACCCAGATGCGGATCGATCCGGTCCAGATCAAACAGGTGCTGATCAACCTTGTCCAGAACGCTTTGGAAGCCATGCCCGACGGGGGGGACGTTAAAGTGGAGTCGAGGCTCCTGATTCATCCCAAGAATCGTTACTTAATTACCATTTCGGATGAAGGAACTGGCATGACCGATGACGAAATGAGAGAGGTGATGAACCCATTCTTTACTACTAAAGAAGCTGGGCTCGGCCTGGGCTTATCGACCTGCTACCGGATCATCGAGAATCACAAAGGCATCTTGTCATTCACATCCCAAAAAGGAAGAGGCACGAAATTTACCATAGATCTTCCCATATAAGGAGATCGGGGTATTCGTCCCGCCGAGGAGGTAATCCATGGAAACTGTCGCATCATCGCTCGTCCGCCATCTTCATAACTGGGGAATCCGGCACGCTTTCGGCGTGCCGGGCAAAGCTATCGTTCCGCTCATTCTGGAGCTGGGCAATCAGGAAGTCGAATTCGTCCTGAGCCGCCATGAAGGCGGCGCCGGTTTCGCAGCCGCAGGCTATGCGCTGATGAACCGCAGTCTCGGCGTCGCTGTCGGCACCTCCGGACCCGGAGGCACCAACATGCTGACCGCTGCCGGGCAGGCCAAAGCCTACCATCTGCCCGTGCTGTTCATTACCGGACACGCGTCAAGCAAGGACAGCGGCCGTCCGCTGGGCCAAGACTCCACCTTCTTCGCAGCCGACCTGGCCCGCATGTTCGAAGCGGTGACCTTGTTCAGCGCCAGAGTGGAGCGCAGCGAACAATTCCCTATGTATTTGCAGCATGCGGTCGAAAAAGCCCTCACCGGCCTTCGAGGCCCCGTTCACCTCTCCATCCCGCAAGATGTCCTCATGGAGCCGGTCGCTCCGTTCCAGCTCGAGCTGCCGGACCCCTACCCGCTCATGCGCTCCCCCCGATTGAAGGAAGCCGCCGAGCTGCTTGAGCAGGCCCGCAGGCCCGTTCTCCTGCTGGGCAAGGGCGTGCACATCTCCGGCGCTTATGAAGCGGTAGAAGCGTTCGCCGAGAGATGGCAGCTGCCCGTCATTACGACGCCCGGCGGCAAAGGAGCCTTCCGTTCACGCCATCCTCTTCATATCGGCCCCTATGGTCTGGGAGGCTGCCCGGAAGCATCCGAGTACATGAAGAGCGGGATCGACCTCTTCATCGCCATCGGCACCAAACTCAGCGATATGTCCCTCCCGACCGTGACGGACGAAATGATCCCGCAGGCCGTGCTTCACTTCGATGTCGACGGAACCTTCGTCGGCAAAAGCCTCCCGGCACCGGTTCTGTTCGTTCAAGGGGACGCGCGGGCCAACCTGGAGACCCTCCTGGAACTTGCGGCCGAACGGCTTCCCCGGGAGGGCGGGTTCGCCGAATCCGCCGCCGCGCTGGAGAGCCCCCGGGCATCGGAGAATATGATTATGAAAGCGAAATCAATGGTAATTTTGGAGCACAGCGGACTCATCACGGCCGTGGAAGTCATGGATGTCCTGAGCCGCTGCCTGCCGCCCGAGGCGATCTTGTTCGGGGATGACGGCAGCCACAGCTACCATGCCATCCGCCACTTGGAAATCCACCAGCCCGGCTCCTTCCGATTCGATGATGTGTTCGCGGCGATGGGCCATGCGATCGGCTTCTCGATCGGGGCGAAGATGGCGTCGCCGGAGCGGACCGTCGTCTGCTTGACGGGTGACGGCTGCATGTTCATGCACGGCACCGAGATTTCGACAGCCGTGAACAACGGAGCGGATGTCGTATTCATCGTTCTTAACAACGGACGGCTCGACATGGTGAACAAAGGCATGCGCCATGCTACCGGACGAAGCGATGGGACGGTCTACGAAACGCCGCTGGAAGTCACCCTGCTGGCCCGCGCGTTAGGTGCCCGCGCTTATACCGCTTCGACCCGCCAGGAGCTGGAACGGACGCTGCAAGAGGCCCTGAAGCCCGGCGGTCCCGCCGTTATTGAAGTATTGGTCGATCCGGAGGAGATTCCTCCCACTCTAGCCCGCGGATAGGGGATGCAGATATGAACCATGAACAGATGAACAAAGGACAAGAACAGCTCTCGCTGATGGCCGGAACGCTCGGCAGCCAGATCGTGGACAAGCTGAAGCAGGAAATGCCGGAGCTGGCAGAATACGTAGTCGGCTTCGGTTTTGGTGAAATCTACGCCAGAGAAGGACTCAGCCTGCATCAGAAGGAGATGCTGACGATCGCCGTGCTCCTCGGCCAGGGGGATACCGCCAACCAGCTGCACTTCCACTTTCACGCGGCACAGCATGTAGGCTTGACCGCACAGGAACTCACCGAAATTCTGCTCCACTGCATTCCCCATGTCGGGATTCCGCGCGTGATGAACGGCTTCCGTATACTCGCCGCCGTCCAAGAAGAACGCAGGGCCATGGAATCTTCGCCGTAACATCTCCAGCCTTCCGGCAAGCGGATGCCGGCGAAGCGCCCTCCCCAGGGCCCCGGCCTTTGGCCTATGCCGGCACTGCAGCCGCCTAATCACACACAAGAAATTCTTAGATATGCACAAAAAAGGCCCGCCCCAAGAGGTACGGACCTTCTTTGTGCTGCCGGCGGAATGCCCGATCACAGCGTAAGTTCTATCGAACGCTCGCGGAAGACGCCCATGACGACATTGAGGGCCCCGCATGCCTTAGGGAACCCTGCATACCCGGCACAGTGCATGACGACCTCGAGAATATCCTCGGGCTCGAGGCCCACATTGAGCGCAGCGTGGACATGAAAGCCCAGCTGGTCCGTAGCGCCTTGGGTGATCAGGGAGGTCAGCGTGATAATCTCCCGCTGTCTCAGGTCCAGCCGTTTGCGCGAGTACAAGTCTCCGAATCCGAAGGAAACCAGCATCTCGCCGAAATCAGGAAAGAACTCCCGCAGGCCCTCGATCGTCTTCGTCCCTTCCTCGCCCACCATCTTCACAAGGGTTTCCCGCCCTTGACGGTAGCGGTCTTCATTGGTTTGCATTGGATTGCTCATCGTATTCCCTCACTCCTGTTCGTGCTGACGCCCGTTCTTATCCCCGGGCCATGGTCGGCGGAATCTCAAGCGGGTCAACCATCACTTCGATGACTGCGGTCTCCCGCGAAGCCAGGGCCGACGCCACGGCTGCCCGCAGCTCCTCCGCCGTACGGCAGCGGAAAGACTTAGCTCCCATGGACTCCCCGAAGAGAGCCGCCTGCAGAGGTGTCTCGTAGACCGTTCCAATCGCCCGTCCGAGATGGCGAGCCATCCCTTTATCTACCATGTCCAAACGCTCGTTGTTCAACACAACGAACAGCACAGGAGCACCGTAGTTCACTGCGGTGGATACCTCGGTTCCGTTCATGAACATGCATCCGTCGCCGGTCAGACAGACGACAACACGCTCCGGCTCCGCCAGCTGTGCGCCGATCGCGTAGCCGATCGCACGGCCCATCGTGGCATAGACCTCCTCGAAGTGGAACGTACCTGCCTCCAGGATTTCAAAGTGCCTCACAGCATAGAACGAATGGCTCCCTGCATCCCCGAACATCTGACTGCCGGCCGGCAGCCCTTCCCGAAGCAGCTTCATGACCTGCTCTCCGCTGAGCATCCCTTCCTGCCCTTCGAGGGCCGGGACCGCTTCCTGCGTGGCTGCCACGGCCTCCCTTGCTGCGGCTTCGAGCTGGCTCTGCGCCCCGCGCTCTGCGCCTAGTTCCACCAGCTTGCGGAGGTTCGCTGTGAGATCGCCCAACACCGCGAGCGTCGCCACAGGTAATGATTTGCCTACAAATCGGGCATCATAATCAAACTGAATGAGCTGCCCCGGATACATCGCGGAGGTCATGCCTGCGGTCTCCATATCGCTGAGCTGCGTGCCTACGGTGACCAGGACATCGACGCCCCGCGCAAGATAGTCACGGGCAGCGTCTGTTCCACCCAGTCCGAAGGGCCCGATGGACAGCGGATGAACCGAAGGGAATGCCCCTTTGCCTCCCGGCGTCGTGACCACCGGAAGATTCCACCGCTCCGCGAACACTTGAATTTCGTCATATGCCCCTTGATTGTGCACGCCGCCGCCCAATAGGAGCAGCGGGCGCTGTGCATGCCGCAGCAGCTCGGCGGCCTGCGGCAGGTTGGAGGAGAGTACCGCCGGGTAATGGGTCGGCAGCGCCAGAGTGAACTCCTCCGTCTCTTCCATGAGTACATCGGCCGGGATGGACAGGTGGACTGGCCCTTTGACTCCGGTGAATGCCTGCTCCACCGCATGCTGAAGGTAAGTCCTCAGGAGGTCGCCCCGTTCCACACGGCTGCTGAATTTGGTTACAGGTTCGAACATTTTCACAAGATCGGTTCCGAATATCGTACTGTCCTGCCCGAGCACCTTGCCGATCTCGCGGATCGGAGGCTGTCCGGTCAGGAACAATACCGGAAGATGGGACGCCATGGCTTGGCCGGCGGCCGTCAGCATATTCACGCCTCCCGGTCCCGCCGTACCGATTGCCACCCCGAGGGTCCTCCCGCCGTACGCATACCCAGCAGCGGAGAGCCCTGCCCCTCCCTCATGCTTGCTAAGAACGAACATGATTCCCTGGCGGTCCAGTTCGGCCACCAGCGGAGTCACGGGCTTGCCCGGGATCCCGAATACATGGGTTACCCCCCAAGCCGCAAGATGCGTCACTATCAGTTGCGCCACGGTCTGCATAAGTTGTACTCCTTCTTCTAAGATGCCTTTATCCGTTATTCGACTCCGACATGAGCTGCAGGTGTTCATATTTCGCTTCAAACTCTTCTGCGGGGATCGGCTTGCTGTAATAGTATCCTTGAACTTCGTTGCACTTCTGTTCTCTTAGGAACTGAAGCTGCCCCGCTTCTTCGACGCCCTCCGCAATTACCTCCAGCCCCATTCCGTGAGCCATTGCAATAATGGTACCGACTATATCGGAATCATGGGCATCAAACATGATATCGCGTACGAAGGATTGGTCAATCTTCAAGCGGTCGATGGAAAATTTCTTGAGGTAATTCAACGAGCTGTAGCCGGTGCCAAAATCGTCGATGGAAATCTGAACCCCCAGCGCATGCAGCTTCTCCAGCGTAGGAATGGTGTGTTCCACATCCATCGTCATCGTCTCGGTGATCTCCAGCTCCAGATATTCGGGGGCCAGCCCGCTTTCTTCAAGGGCATGGCGGACGATATCGACCAGCGAATCCTTGGCGAACTGCTGGGAAGACAGGTTCACGGCGATCCGCAGCGGCGGGAGCCCCATGTCCTGCCACTTTTTGTTCTGGTGGCAGGCGGTGCGGAGAACCCATTGATCCAGCGGAATAATAAGCCCTGTCTCTTCCGCCAGCGGGATGAATTCATACGGCGACACGATGCCCCGCTCCGGATGCTGCCAGCGGATCAGCGCTTCTACCCCTTTGACCCCGCCGGAGCGCAGGTCGATCTGGGGCTGGTAATAGAGGACGAATTCTTCGTTCTCGATGGCCTTCCGCAGCGAGGTTTCCATGCGGATTTTCTCATGCGATTTGGTCTGCATCTCTGCAGAATACAGGAGATACTGGTTTTTGCCGCGCTCCTTGGCCTTGTACATCGCCGTGTCCGCGTGGATCATCAGCTTGTCGCTGTCCAGACCGTCGCTCGGATACATGGAGATCCCGATGCTCGCCGTAATATGGAATTCATAGCCGTTCATATTGAAAGGCTGATGGAAGATCTTCAGAATCTCTTCCACCCGGAGGGTTACATCTTCCGCGTCCCGGATGCGGGGGAACATGAACATAAACTCGTCCCCGCCCATCCGGGCAATGACATCCTCGGGACCGAGCAGGGCCGTCAGCCGTTCGACGACCAGCTTCAGCAGCAGATCGCCATGAGTATGGCCCAGCGTGTCGTTCACAAGCTTGAACCGGTCCAGATCGAGATAGAGAACCGCAATCCGGTAGGGATGAAGGTCTTGGTTAGCCTGCTCGAGCATCGTATTCAGCTTGGTCTTGTAATACCGCCGGTTCGGAATATCCGTCAGATCGTCGTGATTGGCCAGGTAATTGTACCGCTCCTCCGCTTCATAACGGTCGGTAATATTGCGGAATTGGCCGAACGCGCCGACAATCCGGCGATACTCGTCATAGATCGGGAAGGCATCGAAGAGACAGACCGTCTTGCGCTTTCCGTCCCTGCCTCCGAATTCAATCTGGATATCCTCGTACTGTCTGCCTTCCTGGATGACCGAGTGGATGAAGCCTCCCATGGGATCCAGGAACAGAACCGGCCTGTCCACCGTCTCTTCGAGCGTAAGGCCGGTAAGCTCTCTGGCAAACTGATTGAAATCCGTTATAACACCCTCTTTATCTGTGATAATGATTCCGTTGCGGGTATTCTGAAGCATGACCTGATTCATGATGTTCAGCTTCCGGTTCTGTTTGCGCAGCAGCAGCTCCCTTTCAATCGAATCAATCGTGGTCGTCAGCATCGTGATCATCAGGGGATTCTGAAGC
Organism: Paenibacillus caseinilyticus; assembly: GCF_027533645.1. Lineage (GTDB taxonomy): Bacteria > Bacillota > Bacilli > Paenibacillales > NBRC-103111 > Paenibacillus_G > Paenibacillus_G caseinilyticus. The sequence continues at coordinate 12,761 of NZ_JAQAGY010000037.1, read as the reverse complement.
TCAATGGCCGTCATAATCGAGACAGAGCCCAGAAGATTGTTATTATCCGTATACCGGAAGGCCACAGCATAACAAGCGCTTGCATGCAGATATTCGTGGTAGTGGTCGGGACCGATCAGCTCGATGGGCTGCCCGCTGTGCTTGAGAGAGAGGCTCACCACATTGGTGCCCATCGTTTCCTCGGTAAACTGCACCCCCGGACGGATCCCCAGCTCGCTCACCATGCTCCGGATCGTTTCGTCCCCCATCATATGAAGGATAAAACCCTTCTCGTCGGCTACCGAAAGCAGCAGCGGCGTCCCTTTCAGGGAGTGGAGCACCTTGTTGCCAAAAAACTGGACGACGGAAAGAATCTCGTCGTATTCTTTGCGCTTGGTTTCAAGTTCTTCCTGCGTCATCACCACGGCAGGTGCAGGGATAACCTTGGAGTCCATGCCGGCTTCTGCGCAGAATCGCTTGGATGCTGTACTGTAATCTTTAGGTATGCCGCTCATCATATAGTCCTACCTTCATGTGACGTTTCTCTCTACTATTTCGCCATCTCTTTGGGTATATTATAGACCAAATGACTGTTTTTGTCGCAAAAACGTGTATTTTTTTATGATCAAATATTGGAATTGTCTATTTTCCAAGAATTTTTTCCCATATCAGGATGAAAACATCGAGAAAGTAGGAAATTGGTCTTGTTTTCGTTGTTAAACTATACCTGCTGGTCCTAGACGACTAACAACTGCTCTCTCCGAGTGGGGAGACCTTTCACTGCTGCACATTTCTTTTCCTATCACCCGATGTGAGCGTTATCTGATTTTCATGGGTTCCGACTCCCCGTACCCCCCTAATTTTTTGGAACATTACGGATCTTTTTTGGTAAAATGGAGTCACTACTCCATGCAGCGAGAAAGGGCGTTATCGAAAGTGTCTTTAATAAGAGCATCATTATCCAAAGCCTATATGCCATTCAAATTACCGGCCGTCGGGTTTACCGCCGGCGTCGTTACCCTTGCAGCTATTGCGGTAGCCGCCGGCCTGCTCACCTCGCCCCCCGGCTTGCCCGGCGGCGGAGCACCGGGGGCAGCGGTCTCTGACGATGACGGCAAAAAAGACCCCGGCGCCAAGGAGCAGACAGGCCCCATACACGTTGATCGGTTCGGCCAGGTCGCCGGAGTCACCTTCAGCGGCAAGGTAGCCGGCGAGGCGTCGCTGAAGGGGGACACGCAGCCCGATGACGCTTATTACGGAAGCCTGAAGGCCCCGGGCTGGGACGCGTACGGCGGACTGAAGGGCAGCAGCGAAACCTACGGGCTGAAGGCGACGGGCTATTACCACATCGAAGCGCTGCAGAACCGCAAAGTCATGGTGACGCCGGCCGGAACGCTGTATTTCTCTCTGGGCGTGAACGGCTTGACCGCGAACGATACCTATACCCAGCTGAAAGGACAGGAAGATCGCTTCGAATGGATGCCCCCTTACGAAGGGGAGTACCGCTCCGCCTTTTTGAACTCCAAAGACACCTTCTCCTTCTATGTGGCGAACCGCATCCGCAAAACCGGTCAACCGTATTCCTCCCGCGAATTCTACGAGGAGAGCATCTCCCGCATCCGCAAGTGGGGATTCAACAGCGCAGGCGGCTGGTCACCGGCCAACTATGCCCAAGAGTTCAAGGTGCCTCACTTCCCGTTCCTCCCGCTCTCGGAGATTCCCGAAGCCCAGGTGGACGGACTGAAGATCTTCGATATTTTCGCCGAGGGGGCCGAAGCCAAGATCGATGCTCTCTTCGCCAAGAACCTGCCCCAGAACAAGGATAACCCGTACATTGTCGGTTATTTCCTTGGCAATGAATCCGATTACCATCTCATCATCAACGAGCTGCCCAAGCTGAAGGGCAGCCAGGCCCCCTCCAAACGCAAGCTGGTGGAACTGCTCAAGTCCCGGTACGGAAGCATAGACCGGTTCAATACCGCCTGGAAAACGGAGTACAACGGCTTCGACGCCCTCTATGAAGCGTCCCTCCCGCTTTCGTCAACTCAGGCGCGCAGCGATATGGATGACTTCATGAAGCTGTATCTCGATACCTATTACGGTACGGTCGAGCGGGTATTCCGCAAATATGATCCCAACCATCTGCTGCTGGGGGACCGCTGGCTGACCACACCGTCGAACCATCCGAAGATCCGGGGTATGCTCGCCGAGGCCGCCGGGAAGTATATGGATGTCATCTCGATCAATCATTATGCAAGGCAGCTCGACCGGGAGATGCTCCGGGATGTGTATGACAAGTCCGGCGGAAGGCCGATCCTCTTGACGGAATTCGGCTACGGCACCCGGGAACAAGGCCTCACTGCTCCGCTGCTCGCCAGCGACGAGGAGCAGCGTGCCCAGCTCTACCGCTCCTATGTGGAGGAAGCAGCCTCTCTCGGATATGTGGTGGGCACCCACTGGTTCTCTTATCTCGACCAGCCGGCTACAGGCCGCTGGTTCGAAGGACCCAGCGGCGAGAGCTATAACTTCGGGCTGCTCAACGTGACGGACCGGCCATATAAGACCTTCCTGTCCGGTGTGATGGAGACCCACAAGAACATCTACTCCATTCTGCTCGGCAAACAGGCACCTTACGAGGCCCCGTTCCTCGCGGCGGAGGCTAAGGGGAAATAGCCGTTCGGCAGGAAGTGCCCATAGCAAAGAGGCGGACCGGCAGCAGTGCCGGTTCGCCTCTTGTTTGTGCTGATATTCAGCTTGTCTGCGCTGCGCTACCCCTTGATTCCGGTCAGCGTCACGCCTTCGATAATATACCGCTGGCCGATGATATAGACCACAAGTACCGGAACGACGGCGATCGCCGAGCCGGCCATCATCAGCGTCCAGTCGGTGATGTACATGCCGCGGAACATGTTGAGCAGCAGCGGCACGGTGAATTGCTCCGGCGTGTTCAGGAAGATCAGCGGGCCGAAGAAATTGTTCCACAGCCCGAGGAAGGTGAAGATACCGAGGGCTGCCAGCGCCGGCCGCACCAGCGGGAGGATGACGCGCCAGTAGATCGTCCAGCGGTTCGCGCCGTCCATGACGGCCGCTTCGGCCAGCTCGTCCGGAACACTCTTCATGAACTGGCGGAGCATGAACACCCCGAAGGCGCTGAACAGCGTCTCCGGCACGATGATCGACAGATGGCTGTCGATCCAGCCGATGCTCTTCATCATGAGATAGAGCGGAATGATCGTCACCTGTCCCGGCACCATCATCGTGGCCAGGAAGAGGACGAAGATCGGCTCGCGCAGCGGAAACCGGATCTTCGCGAACGCATAGGCCGCCATCGAGCAGGTAAGGAGCTTGCCGGCCACCGAGATGACGGCGATGTACGTGCTGTTAAAGTACGCGCGCCCGAATGGCAGCGCCTCCCAGGAGCGCTTGTAATTCCCCCACTCCCAAGGATCCGGTATCCACTGGGGCGGGATTAAGAAAATCTGGTGGAACTGCTTCAGCGAGCTGAGAATCATCCAGATGAACGGCCCGGTCATGAGCACGGCTCCGGCGATCAGCACCGCATGCAGCAGGAGGCCGGCCAGCGGGCTCGCCCCGCTGCGGTCCGTCCGGAGCAGGCCGGCGGAAGCGGTTTTGCTTTTGCGCGGCGATTGCATTTCCATATTGGCTTCCATTAGTAATCATCTCCTCCTCTCCGGTTCGTTAATCGCCGTAATGTACCCAGCGCTTCGAGGTATACATCTGGATCAGCGTCAGCGTCAGAATCAGCAGGAAGAGCAGGACGGCCGCGGCCGCACTCTTGCCGAAGGTGAAGTCGACGAAGCCCAACTGGTAGATATGGTATACCATCGTATAACTGGCCTTGGCCGGACCCCCGCCGGTCATGACGAACGATTGGTCGAACACCTGGAATGAACCGATGATCGTCATGATCGTCGCGAAGAACGTGGTCGGCGACAAGAGCGGCAGCGTGATATGCCAGAACTGGCGGAACTTGCCGGCCCCATCGATCTGGGCCGCTTCGTAGTAGCTCGACGAGATGCCCTGCAGCCCGGCGAGGAAGAGTACCATGTTGCCCCCGAGGCCCCACCAGACGCTGAGCAGAGCGATCGACGGGATCACCATCGCCCGGTCGGTCAGCCAATTCGGCCCCTGGATGCCGAACCACGCTTTGAGATACACATTGATGATGCCGAACTCCGAATTGAGCAGCCACAGCCATACCATCGAGACGGCGATGGAGCCGGTGACCACCGGCATATAATAGAACAGCCGGTAGATCACCTTCCCCCGCACCTTGTTCAGGGCTACGGCGACGAGGATCGCCAGGAGAATGCCCGTCGGGACGACTAGCACCGTATACCACAGCGTATTGAAGAGCGAGAGCCGAAAATCCTCGGAAGCGAACTGGGCGGCAAAGTTATCGAGGCCGACAAACTGCTTGCTCCCGAAGCCGTCCCATTTCATCAGGCTGAGCATAAAAGCGGAGACAAGGGGGATCAGGGCAAACACCAGGAGGCCGAGGGACTGGGGGAGAATGAACAGATATCCCCACAGCCCTTCCGATACGCGTTTGTTCATAGCCTCATCCTCCGTTACTTGCCCGACTTGTATTCTTGGATCTTCTGGTTCGCCTTCGTACCGAGAGACTTCAGCGTTCCGTCCAAGCTGCCGTCCTTGAGCCACAGCGTCTCCATCTCATCGGTGATGACCTTGCTGAGGCCCGGTACCCCCGCTTCGGCCGGCATAAGGGCATAGCCGATCCCCCGCGTGTCAAGGAAGTACTTGGCATGCTCCGGCAGGTTGCCCTCCATGACCACCTCGTCGGCTCCCTCTACGGATGGCACCGCATTGCCGCCACCCTGCAGACGGAAGGTCTGGCCTTCCTTGGCGATATATTCGTTGATGAAGTCGAAGGCTTCCTTCGGGTGCTTCGTGCTCTTGTTCATGACCATGTAAGCTGCGGCTACCGCAGCCGGCTCGATCTTCTTGCCCGTGTTGGTCGGGTACGGCACAATATCGAACTGCAGGTCCTTGTTCTGCTTGAAGATCGGCAGGTACCAGCGGCCGGCTGTGACGAAGCCCACCTGGTTCGACATGAACATCGCATCCCCGCCCTGGCCTTTGGGCAGTGTGCCTGCGAAGGTCATGTTCTTCTGTTTGACGTTATCATACAGGAACTTGAACGCCTCCACCGTCTTCGGATCCTTGTCCGCGACGAACTCCCCCTTCTCGTTGTAGATCGAACCGCCGTTGGAGGTGGCGAAGCTGTAGTAGTTCGTCCAAGAATTATCGAGTACGAAGCCGTGCTTGCCTGCCGCGCGCAGTTTCCCCAGCACCTCCTGGAAGGCCGCCCAGGTCCATTCCCCCTTCTCGTGCAGGTCGGCCGGAAGAACGCTGACGCCCGAATCCTGCAGCAGCTTCTTGTTGTACCACAGGATGATCGGGTTACAGTCGACGGGGACCCCGTAGATCTGTTCCCCTTTCTTTGCCGCCCCCCACAGACCAGGGAAGAAGGACTCCGGCTTGATTTTGCTGCTATCTTCTTTCATATATGTAGTAAGATCCGCGACCGTCCCGTTATCGATCATCTTGACGATGGCCGCATCCCCGGCATAGAACACATCCGGAGCCGCGCCGCCGCTGAGCTGCGTCAGGATCTTCTGGTCGTAATCCGCCGGAATCGGAATGAGCTCGACCTCGACGTTCGGATGCTTGGCGTTATAGTCCTTGGTGAATTCCTGGAACCGTCCGAGCTCGCCCGGATTGCCCCAAGTCGACCACTTGATCTTGACCTTCGAACCGGAGCCCGAGCCCGAATCCGCCTGGCCTCCCGAACCTCCTTCGGTGCCGCAAGCCTGCAGCAGCGGAAGTAGAGCCAGAACGGCTGCCCCCATCACAAACGGTACGCGTGCATTCCATTTCATCCCGATCATCCTTTCGACCCCTGTTTTTGAATACGCTTTCAGTATATCCCTCCGGTCCTCTTGCATGTAACTTCTTTTATTCCGAAATGGTGTCTTGATTTCCTTAGATTAGGAGGCGCCTTCCCCGCCCCCCTGCCCCTTCTCCCGGTAATCCGCCGGCGACACCTTCATCACCTTCTTGAACGCCTTGCTGAAATATTTGACGTCATTAAAGCCGGAGAGCTCCGCCACTTCATACACCCGCAGCGTTGTGGTTCTGAGCAGCCCGCACGCATGCTCGAGCCGCAGATGGATCAAGTGGTCGATGAAATTGTGTCCCGTCACCTTCTTAAAGAGCTCGCTAAAATAATTGCGGCTCACCGCCACATGGTCTGCTACATCCTGCAGCGAGATATTGCCTGTATAGTGGCTCTTCAGGTAGGTGAGCGCCTGCGCGACAATCCGCCGGTGGAGCCCGGCCTCCTCGGCCCCTCCCGCTTGAGCCTCCGGTTCCCGGAGCGGCTCGAGGGCCTGGCGAAGCAGCTGCCGCACTTCCTCGACCGATTCCAGCCCCGGGATCGATTCGATGCGCTCGGCGGCCCTGCTCCCCGCTTCCGCCGGGCTGCGCAGTCCCGCCAGCAGGCACCGGGCCTGCCGCCTCACTTCGGAGGGCGCCGTCCGGTGCCGCGCCCAGGAGGCGGCCAGCTCCTCGAGCAAGGCCTGCGCTTCCTCCGGCCGGCCCGCGGCATAGGCAGCCTCCAGCCGGGTCAGGGCCGCTTCTTGGGCCGCCGTCCCGCTCCCCGGGTTCACGGCATCCGCTTCCCCGTAATGCCGGATGGCCCCGGGACCCTCGTAGAACCGCAGGCGGGCCGCCGCCCTGGCCTCCCGGACCGCTTGGCGGAATGCCCCGCTCCCGGAAGCCGGCCCGCTTACGCCGAGGGTCAGCGAGCAGCCTCGCCCGGCCGCCCCCGCCTGGAACCGCTCCAGCCGGTCGATGCTGCGCACGACCAGGATGAGCTGTTCGGCACCGGCCCGCAGCGCGATGCCTTCCTCCCCGCAGACCTCGTACCAGCTCTCCTGCAGCTCCTCCAGCATGATCTCGGTATAGATTCCTCCCTCCTCCGACCGCAGCTTCGTCGCCCCGTCCAGCTCGGCGACGACAGCCCGGTAGCTCTCCGCGAACCAGGAGAGCCCGGCAGAAGGCGGCACATCCGCCGCTTCCCCCAGGAGCAGCCGCGTGAAGCTCTTCTCCAGCTCCTCCCGGCGCCGGGCCTGCTCCCGGCTCTCCATGAGCTCCCGGATCCCCCGCTCTTCCTCCGCCTGGCTCCGGGCCTTCCCGAGCACCTCCTTCAGGTCCTCGGGCTGCATGGTAGGCTTCAGCAGATAGTCAGTGGCCCCCATCCGCATGCCTTCACGGACATAGGCAAAGTCGCTGTGGCAGCTGAGCAGAATGATTTTGACCGAGGGAAACCGCCCGCGGGCCTCCCGCATCAGTTCCATCCCGTCCATAACCGGCATCGCGATATCCGTGATGAGAATATCGACTTCGCCCCGCTCGATCCAGGCCAGCGCACTGCGGCCGTTCGACGCTTCGCCGACGACCCGGTAGCCGTGGCCTTCCCAGTCGAAGGTCTCCCGAAGTCCCATCCTCGCCAGAGGCTCATCGTCAACCAACAGCACTCTGTACATAAGCATCCTCCTTTTTTTGGATCGGAAATGTAAGATGTACGCGCGTTCCGCAGCCCTCGCGGCTCTCCACCTGTACGCCGTACTTCTTTCCGTAATACAGCTGCAGCGTCTGGTGAACGTGGGACAAGCCGATACGCGTCATGCCGCCCGTCCGGCTCCCTACCGCCCCTCCGAGCAGGTAAGGCAGCTTCTCAGCGGGAATGCCCACCCCGTCGTCTTCGATCACCACGACCGCGTCTCCCCCATCCCGGTACACCGTGATCCCTACCGCCCCCCTGTCGTCCCGGGGCGCGATGCCGTGGAAGATTGCATTCTCCACCACCGGCTGCAGCAGCATCCGGGGCATCGTCAAGCCGGAGAGTTCCGGCGGGCACTGCACGCTCAGCGTGATCCCGTTGTTGTAACGGTACTGCTGGATAACCATATACTTCTCGAGCAGCTGAAGCTCGTCTCCCAGCGTCACGATCGGTCCGGTCCGCTCCAGACTCGCCTCGAGAATATGGACCAGCGTCGAGATGGTGCTCTCCACATCGTCGGTGCGCTGCAGCTTGGCCATCCACCGGATGGTATTGAGCGTGTTGTACAGAAAATGCGGGTTGATCTGGTAGCGGAGGGCCCGGATCTCCGCCTTCTTCTTCTCGCTCTCCTCTTCGGCAATCCGCTCGATGAGCTGCTGGATCCGTGCGATCATCTTGTTGAAGCTTCGGCTGAGCCGTCCGATCTCATTCTTGCCCTGGATCGGGGAGCGGACCGTGAGGTCTCCCGCTTCCCCGCGGTGCATGAGCTGGCTCAGATGCACCAGCGGCCGGCCGATGCGCTGGGCGACATAGTAGCCCATGATGAGGGCCGTCAGTCCCGACCCCAGGGCGATCCACACCGTAAGATCCCGGATCTCCACGGTGCCGGCCACCAGCTCCTCGAGCGGTACGATACCGGTCACCTTCCACCCGTTGCCGAGAACGGCAGGAATGACCATCTGCTCCCGGCCCTTCACCTCGAGCACCTCCGTCTGCGAAGGCAGCCGCAGATCCGACGGCTGTCCATACAGGGATGCGTCCCCATGGTAGACGAACCGGTTTCCTTCGTCTACAAGGAAGGTATACCCGGTTCGGCCGAACCGCAGCTCATCCAGCGTATCGGTGAGCATCTTGCCCCGGACCTCGATGAACATAACCCCGATAATCCGGCCGGTGTCCACCTCTTTGATCGCCCGTCCCAGCCCGAAGACCGGAATGCCCATATCGATGCCCTTGAGATAAGAGGTGTTGGAGAGCCCGAACCACACCGTCATCCCGTCCGCGGCCACCACCCTCCTGTACCACTCCGATGTCCACGGGTCCGTCAAGCTCTGGATCGAAGAGGAGATGACTGAGTTCTGGCGGTTCACATCGAGGATGTAAATATCCATAATCTCCGGCATGTTCATGATGAGCTGGTAGAGAAACTGCTTCGCTTCGTCATTCTTCTTATAGAGCTCGAAGGGCTCGGATGCTTCGGCCTGCAGCGCCTCCTGGATCGTCCGGGAGCTGAACAGCCGCATGGACGTGTCGTCGAGCCGCTTGAACACGAAGTCCAGGTTATCCCGTACCTGCTTGATCGTAAGCGTGGCCACATGATTCACCTGCTCCTCGATCATCCGCGCCGACTTCTGGTAAGACAGATACCCGCCGATCAGCACCGGAATCAGGATCGAGATGAAGAAGAGCAGATACAGCTGTACGGCAATGGAATGAAAGCCTTTGACATACCGGCGGAACAGGGGCTTGACTTCGGAGTATCGGGGAGTTGGCATGCTTTCCCTCCATATGTATAGAATGTAACTGAATGTAACTTGGATTCGGATGAAAGCCCCCAAACTCCTGCTTGACAGTAAGGTGATGAACGATGTCCAACCCCTGATGAGCACGGCAAAGAGGGCTGCACACGGCAGCCCTCTCCAGAGAGGATAAAGTACAATCGATTAAGGGATCACTTTCCATACATCGGAGCCGGATCCAGGCGTCTCGCCTTGCGTCCACCACTTCGCTTCGTAGTTCACGCCGTTGTACGTCACTTTGCTGCCGCCCACATAAGCGGTGGACGCGTTCCATGCCGGATAAGACGCAGGAGCGGCAGGCGTCGTCACGTTCACCGTGGAGCTTGCCCCCGACACATTGCCTGCGGCATCCACCGCTTTGACGGTGAAGGCGTACGCCGTATTCGCCGTCAGTCCGGTCACAACATAATCGAGCGTCGAGCCGGAGACGGTAGCGACCAGCGTGGTCCCGCGGTAAACTTGGTAGCCGGTCACTCCCACATTATCCGTGGAAGCGCTCCACATCAGGGGCACGGAAGTGGACGTCGTCGCGCCCATCACGTGCAGACCTGTCGGGGCGCTTGGTGCGGCGGTATCCGGCCCCGTCACATTCGGCGTCGTGAACGAAGCCGCATTGCTCGCAGCCGATACGTTGCCTGCGGCATCTACCGCTTTGACCGTAATATTGTAAGCCGTAGCTGCGGTCAGGCCCGTCAGATTGGCGCTGAGCGCACCGTTCGTCGAAGCGATCTGCGTAGTCCCGTTGAATATACGGTAGCCGGTGACGCCTACATTATCCGTGGCTGCCTTCCATGTCACGGTGGCGCTGGTTGCCGCGACATTGGAAGCCGTCACGCCGGAGGGAGCCGTCGGAGCCGAGCTGTCCACGTCGCCGCCGAAATTCACATCAATGACATTATAGAACGCATTGCCCGTGTCCGAGATTTCCCATACGGCGAGAATCACCTGGTAGCCTGTGCGGGCTGGAATATTGCACGTATCCGAGTAAGAATTGCCGGGTTGTCCTCGGTAAGGCACATTGCAGAACGGCGTCAGGTCAAAGGAAGCGCGGGTAAGCGCAGCATTCGGATTCCAATCCTGCTTCGTCATGTAATACTTCCAGGAGGCGGTGGCATGGGGAACCTTCAGCGTCCAGTGGAATGTGGTCGGTCCCGGCTTCACATTCACCTTGGTCCAACGGGAAGCCGACTGCTCGTCCAGCGGGGCGAACAAGCCGTTAGCGCTTGCAATTTTACCGTCGGCTGGTCCCGCTGCCGGGAACCCTTTAGCCGCCTCCAGGCTGTAAGGCTCGTAGATGATCAATCCGCAATTTTTGTTCGTACCGCTGGCGCACAGCGCGGCCCGGCTGGATGGATTATCGATGTAGCCATGGGCGGAAGCCCGATCCCCGAATCCCAATAGCACAGCAACAGCGGCTACCGTCATGATGCCGCCGGCAGCCAGGGCACGTGCCCCGCTTGATAATGAAGACAAACGCAGTGTAGTCAATGTAAACTTCCTCCTTTTAATGAATAAATGAGATCCCTAAACCCCTTACGCCAAAACGAATGGCAGCCAATACCCGCATCACCTCCCTTATCCGCAGGTCCACCCCTTATCCGCGGCAAACCCTTCATTCCAAACAAGGACCGGAACCTGCAGCTTCTACTGCTGAACCGGCCGTCTACGTACGCCTCCTTTCTTCCAGGGGTATCGATATATAAACTCCGGTGGAGCTTATACCTTGACTGCATGCAGGAGGCATTGTAGGAAAGCGATTCCAAAAATGCTTACACTGTATTATAATAATAACATTGACATTGTACTTACTGTAACATAATTCATATTATACATAATACAACAAATTAGACAACGTAAAATATATAATATTCAAATTCTGCTCCGCTGTTCTCTAAACGCGGCCTTGCCAATGTCCTCCGCCGGACGGACGTCCTCTCCTTATTCCGGGTAATCCGAATACTAGTATAAACATACTGTGGCTGACTCCCGGCGGGGAGATTAGAATGGGCTAATGCTCCACCCTTCATCATTCTAGAGAAACGAGGTGCTTTACCATGCAAAAGAGGACACTGGGACATGCCGGACTCGAAGTGTCGGCCCTCGGGCTCGGCACGATGATGATGCCCGATACCGATGAATCGGTGCGTACGATACACGGAGCGCTGGATCTCGGCATCACGCTGTTCGACACAGCCGATCTGTACGGCGAAGAATACGCGCTGCAGCGGTTCGGAGGCAATGAGAAACTGGTCGGCCGGGCGCTCAAGGGCCGCCGGGATGAGGCCGTGATTGCAACCAAATTCGGGGTCACACACACCCAGGGCCCCAAGGGAGATCCGGCTTACATCAAAAAATCCGTGGATGCGAGCCTCTACCATCTCGGGATCGATTATATCGACCTGTATTACCAGCACCGGGTGGATCCGAACACCCCGATCGAAGAGACCGTCGGCACGATGGCCGATCTCGTCAAGGAAGGGAAGATCCGGTATATCGGCCTGTCGGAAGCTCCCGCCCAAGTGATCCGGCGCGCGCATGCGGTCCACCCGGTTACGGCCGTCCAGACCGAATATTCCTTATGGAGCCGGGAAGTGGAAGATGAAGTCCTGCCGGTTGTGCAGGAGCTGGGTATCGGCTTCGTGCCTTACAGTCCCTTGGGCCGGGGCTTCCTGACCGGGCAGATCAAGAAGTTCGACGATCTGCCGGAGGACGATTACCGCCGCCTCTACCCGCGGTTTCAAAGCGAGAATTTTGCCAAAAACCTGGAGGTCGTCTCCCTGATCGAAGAGCTGGCTGCAGGCAAGAACTGCACCCCTGCCCAGCTCGCCTTGGCGTGGCTTCTGTCGCAAGGCGAGCAAATCGTTCCTATTCCTGGAACGAAGAGGCTTGATCGGGTGCAGGAGAACCTCGGTGCGCTGCAGATCTCCCTCACGCCAGACGATCTGGCGGAGATCGAGCGCATCTCGCCGAAAGGCATCGCTGCGGGCTCCCGTTTTCCCGGCCGCACCTGACCACCAGCCGCAGCAGTTCGATAGGCTGTATCGGGGGAACGGTTGGTGTGGAGGCGCTTGAGAGCTCCCCCTTATACCGCAGGTTCTTCCGCCCTGCGATTCCGAGGTCTTCACGCATACCATAGCCTTCGCGCAGCTGGGAGGCGACTAGGTTCTTCCCTCGACCGGACTTGCACCGGCTCGAACGTGCCTACCTTGGCTAGGCGCGCAATTACGCAAAAAAAGGAGCCCGCCGCACACGGAGGCCACTGAAGAACTAACGCTTTTTCATCGGGAGTCTCATAGAAGTTACAAAAAAGACATCTGCCTCCATTTTTTAGGGAGCAGATGTCTTTTTTAATGGCTCAAAATGGGTTTGCCCGA
>NZ_JAQAGY010000036.1 GCF_027533645.1 Paenibacillus caseinilyticus | reverse complement strand
GGCTGAAGAGTTTGCTTTCTCGATATCTGGAACTTCGTTAACCTTTTGGAACCGCCGTATGCGGACCCGCATGTACGGTGGTGTGAGAGGACGGGGGCTAGGCGCCCCCTCCTACTCGATTGTTAGCAGTGCAGCCAGGCTATGGCAATCGGAGGAGGATCAGGTTCCCGATCAGCGGCAAAGGCTTCATCAGTCCATTGACGGCATTGAGGATACCGATCAGAATCAGCACCAGCAGAGCCAGATTGGCTATAGGGAGCAGCAGCAGACCAAGGAGCGGGATGAGACCCAATACGATATTGGCTGCAATGGCGGTCAGCAGCAGAATCAGCCCTTGGTTTGCATGGTACATGGCATATCGCGATTCTTTGGCCGCCAGCAGCGGCAGGAAGAACAAGAGGTAAGCAGCGGCGGCGATCCATTTGTTCGCTTGGACGTCGTCCGGCTTAGGAGGGGGCACGGGATCGGTGCTCATGTTCGAATCACCTCTTCTTCGTCAAATTCGGGCTTAAGGGATAGTGATACATCATATGTTTGTTCGCAGGCGAGTATGTGCGCCGGGCAGGAATAAGCTTCCTCTTCCGGGGCCAAACTATAATGGAAAACGATCCCGGATCAAGCGGGCGGAAAGGAAGGAAAGTCATGAACAGCGCACCGATCACCTTCGAATTCGAAACCCGTAAAACCGCCCTGCTGGCAATGGATACACTGGAGGAGCTGGGCTACCGCACCGCCCTGCATGATGAGCCGCAGAAACCGCTGCTGCATGTCATTGTGGACCGGGGGGACCTGACGTCCGCCTTGGAGATCGCCGAGGCGCACGGCGGCCGTCTGCTCGAGACGGCGAATTTTCCGAGCGAGCCGGCCGTGTTTGCGCTGGCCTACGATCCGGACGGGGGCATACCTATCCCTGCCCACCTCGTGGGAGCGGATGAATATGATGTAACCGCAGCGAGCAGTACGGAAGACGACAGCTTCGACCCTTCGGGAGACGATTATAACGGGTTCGGCGCTGGCATCCATCTCTAGGTTCGACGCCGCTCTGGCCTTAAGGACAGCGGTCTCTCCGCGGGTAAGGGGGAACCGCTGTTTTTTTGTTCACATGACGAATATTGGACAAGACCTACAACATCATGAATATTGGACAAGACCTACAAGATTTCAGCGGGTGAACAATGTTGCACAGGGCCTATATTTATTAACGCGGAAAACACTGTTTCTCTAGACCCACACGCTCGGCGTTTGTTATGATGGGTGGGACTTTGAGGCGGACGAACGCCGCAGGATGATGGAGGGACACCGCTGTGGAAACCTATGATTCTTTGAAAGAAGGCGAGAGGGGGGCATGGCTCAGCATTGCCGCCTATATTCTCTTGTCCATTTTCAAAATTAGCATGGGCTATATGACCGGTTCTGAGGCGCTCACGGCGGATGGAATCAACAATACGACGGACATCATCGTATCGGTGGCCGTACTGGCGGGATTGCGCATTTCCCGTAAGCCTCCGGATGAGGATCACCGCTATGGACATATGCGTGCGGAGACGATTGCCTCTCTCGTGGCTTCTTTTATCATGGCGCTTGCTGGTTTGCAGGTCATCATCCAGGCGGGGCGCAGCTTCCTGGCAGGGGAGCATGCCGCGCCGAACCTAATGGCAGCCTGGGTTGCACTGGCCTGCGCCGTTATTATGTGGGGCGTATACCTGTATAACAAAAGGCTGGCCCAGCGGATCAACAACCAGTCGCTGATGGCGGCCGCTTACGATAACCGGTCCGACGCCTTGGTCAGTGTGGGGGCGGCTGCAGGGATCATCGGTGCGCGGCTCGGATTTCCGGTTCTCGATGCCGTTGCGGCGCTGGCCGTCGGTGTCGTCATCCTGAAGACCGCCTGGAGTGTCTTCTCGGATGCTTCACATGCGCTGACCGATGGGTTCGACGATCAGAAGCTGGAGGTGTTCCAGGAGACGGTGAAGTCGACCCCGGGGGTCAAACGGATCAAGGATATCCGTGCCCGCGTCCACGGCAGTCATGTGCTGCTCGATGTAGTGGTGGAGGTCAGCGCGGAATTGTCCGTAGGCGAGAGCCATGATATCAGCGACGAGATCGAAAGACGCATGGCGGACGAGCATCACATTAGTAATGTGCATGTGCATATTGAGCCGTATACAGAGAATGAGCGGGAACGGCATCAGCAGGAGATCTGAATAACGACTTGTGAACTGTCCTGGAAGGGGCAGTTTTTTTATTTATCGACATACTACGACTTTTTTCCCCTCATTCTAAAGAAAATCTTAGAATATTTTGTCAGAAGGTAGGATACAGCCTCCGAAATTCATTATATAATCAGTTTGAATCATAAAAGTTGGTACTAAAGTCATTCGTGCCCTGCATGTATCAGGAACGAGAAGGTGCCAATGTTCCTTGATAACATCATATGAATAGAGGAGAAACAGGACAGAATGACTAATTTTACCAAGTCAACTAAAGTTGATATGGCGGCCTGGATGTACCGAAGTTTCCGGGAATCCAGCAGCATGGTCAGCAAGACCATCGTTACCTGTATGCTGGGTACTACGATGCTGTCGGCTGCTCTAGGAAGCATGGATTCGGCCTATGCTTCAGATGCCCAGTCATCCGCGGGGAATGCAGTGTACGGAAGCGGTGGTGCCCGGGTCACGCTGAAGGATTTGCAGGACTCTTATGCAAAGAAGGAAATAGAGGCTCTTGTCGAAGCCGGTGTGGTTTCCGGTTACGAAGACGGAACGTTCGCTCCTTCCAAGGGCATGAATCGTGCCGAGATGGCTAAGATGATCTCAAAAGCTATGGGCATCTCCGAGGACCCGGCTTATGCGGACAAATTCACGGATGTGGCATCGGATAGCTGGTACAAAGGATATGTCGGCGCATTGGCCAAAGCGGGTATTACGCAGGGCACATCGGATTCGGCCTTCAGTCCGGACAGTGCCGTTACCCGTGAGGAGCTTGTCGTCTTCTTCATCCGGGCCTTTGGCTTGGAAGAAGCTGCGGCTTCCTACGAAGGCGCAGGCATCTTCACTGATGAGGGAACGATTTCCCCCTGGGCGCTGCCGCATGTTCACATGGCTTCTGGTATGGGATTCATCGGTGGAGTCGACAACGGGGACGGTACGCTTCGCTTCGACCCTCGCTCCAATGCCGAGAGGCAAGCATTAGCCCGCTTGGCTTATGAGTATATGAATGGAAAAGAGGCCTATTTGGCGAAGGCCAAAGCATTGCTTGCTCCGGTAAAGCCTGCGGATAAAGAAGAACCGAAAGCTCCACCTGCTGCTCCGGCTGCCGGTGGTGGCGGAGGAGGAGGAGGAGGGGGAGCTCCTTCCAGTACAAAGGCGAAGCCGACCAAAGCAAGTTACTTGGATTTGACAACCATTGAAGTTCAGTTCAGCAATGAAGTTTCCGGGCCACAAGCCGGTGATTTTACTTTCAGTAACGGTCTTAGCGTAACGGGTGCTTCCCTGAAAGCCGGCAGCTCCACCACGGTCGTACTTACAACAAGCCAGCTGACAGCCGGCCAAATCTACGTTCTCAGCTACAAGGGCGGGGATTCGAATGTACGCCTTCAGGCTCCGAGCGTGGAAGCGGTGCTGAACAGCGGCTGGACTTATCAGGGGGATCTTACCCTTACGGAGAAAGGCACCTTCGGCCGGGCCGAAGGTACCGGAACAACTGTTAACGGGACACTTGTAATGGATCCGGGGGCGTCTTCGGATGTGCATCTGCAGAACGTCAAAACTTCGAACCTGACCATCCGCTCGGGAGCCGAGCATTCGCTTCATTTCAAAGGCGTGAAGGTCGAAGGGACGTTGACGGTCGATGCTGCCGGCCAGAGTCATCCGGTTCGTGTAGTCGCTGAATCCGGATCCGCTTTTGGCAAGACGAAGGTTGTATCGAAGGCTATCCTGGAATCCAAGTGGAATGAAGCCGCCATGGGGGATATCGAAGTTTCTGTAGCTCAGGGGGGTGATCCAGTAACTCTGGACGGTGCCTTTGCCGGTTTGATTACAGTGGCGGGGGATGCTGCGAACCTTACCTTGGCGGGAGGAACACGCGCTACAGGCATCTTGGCGCGCGGCCCCCTGCAGCTTCATGCCGGTGCGGACGCTTCTCTGGAACGCCTGGACGTCGATGCGCCTAATACGGCCGTTTCGCTTCAAGGCAGCGGAAATATCGCATCCGTTACGGTCACCGAGCATGCTGCGGGCAGCAAGCTTGCTATTGGCAGCGGAGCGGGAGTGCATAGGATGATTTTTAACGCTAATGCAGCTCTTTCCGGCGATATCGAAACGCTGAAGAAGGTAGTTTTCGAAGCCAAAGAAGGCGTTACCTTGGCGGTGGAAGATGAGCTTCTGAGACAAGCTTTGAGGGGGTCTGCTGCAGCAGTGGCCCGGAAGGCCATTGAAGCGTTGGGGGAAGTAACGGATTACTCCGAAGAACTCGAGGCTGCTGTCGCTTCTGCGAGAGCCTACTACCGTGGGGCCCAGCTGTTCGGAGCGGAAGTAACCGATCTGGGGAGTGCCGCGCTTGAGAAGCTGGAGCAGGCTGAGAAGCAGTTGAACGAGAAGCGCCTCCAGGTCTTGAATGGGGCCCTGTCATCGCTCGCAGTCGGTTATGCGGCAGGTGAGAATGAGCAAGGCGTGAAGAGCAGCGTAACACTGCCCCTATCCGTCAAGCTTAGTTATAAAGGATCCAAAGATAAAACGTCGGAAGTCATCTGGACCTCGAGCTCTCCGCAAATTGTCGGCACAGACGGCCGGGTCAACCGGCCGGGGGCAGGCCAGGCGAATGCTCAGGTTGTGTTAACCGCTTCGATACGAGTAGGGAACACCGAGGCCGCTCGTCATTTTGCCTTGACGGTAGAGGCGATGGCCGCTCCTGCGCCGCATCCGGATCCCCAGCCGAGCGGGCTGATCCGTGCCGTTCAAGCCGGCACGGTCGCCGACTCGTCCTCCGGGCACGGGTTGAAGCTTTCGGATCTGCAGGTGGAATTTACCCTGCCTGTCGAGGACAAGTGGAATGCGCCGCAGGGTATTATGTTGGCAAGGGATGCGTATCAGCTCGTTCTGTGGCAGGAAGGTGAGAATTCATTCCGCCTGCCGCTCAATCTCTCTGACGAGACACCGCAGGCTGACCGGCATATGCTGTATGCTCAGCTGAATTACGGGCGTATACCGGCCGTTAACCCGGGACAAAGATACAGGCTGGAGCTGATTTCATCCCAAGGTGAGCTTGCCGGATCAAAGACGTTCCAGATCGGCCTGGAACCTACGGGTCTGAAGGCAGAGGATCGGGACGAGCACCCGGGGATCGACGGACGTGACTTTACGGTCACCTGGACTCCCTCCCTATGGGAAGGTGCCGAGCGCCAAGAGATTTTTATTCTCCCGGCCGCTACGGAACTGGACCGCAGCAAGCACCAGCCCGTGGCTGAATTCCGTGATAATACGACCCACACATGGACTGGAATCGAGTCGACAGTAGACAGTCTTGGTCAAGCGTTGGAGCATGGAGAGTATCTTATCTATATCTCGGCCTTAAAAGGGACGACAGAAGCCACGTCTGCCGTAGTTATCGTCCCGGACGGGATACAGACCGAAGCTCCTGTAGTAGGGCCCGAGTTTTATGATAACAGATTGCTGGAAGGAAGAACGGAGCCGAACGCTTCTGTATACCTCAAAGATAGCGAACGCCGTATACTGAATTTCGCTCAAGCCGATGATTCCGGATTCTTTTTACTTCAGCTTCCGAATTTGTTCGTAGGTACGGCAGGGTCCACGCTGTATGTATCCAGCAAAAGTGCGGGCAGGAGAGAAAGTCAGGAAGTACCCGTTGTTCTGGCAGCAGGTCCCAAGACCGATGCCCGGGAACTGGATGCAGACTTCTACAAGGACGGTGGGATCATACGTCTTCCGAGAGGGTTTGAAGGCGTAATTCAGGTAGTTGCGGAAGACGGCAGTGTCCTGGAACAGGAGTATGTTAGTTCTCCCGGTTACGATTATAATGCTACTCTAACGCTGGATAAGGCTTGGCAAACTGCCCAGTTGCAGAAGACGGATCATGTAACGGTCCGAATCAAGTCGTGGCGCTTCAGCGCAAGCATTCCCAAAACGTTCCCGGTGAAGCCTGCTCAAGGACAAAGTAGCATCCCGGCGGTGTCCGGAGATATCACGAATGCCGAGAGTACGATTACCGTCACTCCAGGAAATTCTAGGGCTTTGATTTCATTGAAGCGGGAGAATGGCGGACTCCTCTGGCAGGGATATGTGGAGTTCGATGGAATATATATCAGCGGTTTCCTGTTGAACCCAGGTGACAAGGTACTGATAACGGCTGACGAGATCGGCAAAAGTGAGAGCGAGCCGGTCATTCTGAAGGTACTTCAGGCTGAAAGAACGCAGCTTCAGTCGTTTGTCGGAAACGTTGATGAAGACGGAGGCACCGTTACAGGGAAAGCGGAGACGGGAGACTACTTGAAATTTCGGGTATGGAAGAAAGACGGTACGCTAATTGAGACCGTAAGCTCCCATAATTCTGACGGTTCATCATCTGTAAGCTTCCGCGGAAGCTATCAGGTCGGTGAAGAGATTTATGTAACCGCACGTGCTTCAAATAATCAGGAGAGTGTTCCCCGGATCCTGCGTGTAGAGAAAAATTCTGATATCATGACCTCCATGCCTGTAATCGAGAGTGTCTATATCCAGCAAGGGTCTGCTCAAGGTACGGCGGAGCCTGGCGCCTATGTCTGGCTGACCCAGTCTAACGGAAATGAATTTGCAGGGGTTACCAATCTCTCCGGAGCATTCTCTATTCCTATATTCGATCGCAAGGGTGGTCTTACTTCGGGAGAAATCGTTCAAGTTACAGCGGATGCGCCCGGGAAGATCAGGAGCGATTCGGCAGCCGTTCAGGTCTATTCCGCTCCGAGGACGCCGACCCCTTCCGTAACGACATCTCTCTATAATGGTGTCGTGAACAAGCTAAACATCTTATCTAACCCGAATACGGAAATTTGGGTGAAGGATGAGACGGGAAGCATGCTTCAATGGACCATGACGGATTATTCGGGCGAGACGGAGATTGAATTAGGCCCGTATTCTTCCGACAGCAGCAAGCTGTATATTTTTGCACGATCCTTCTATATGGAAGAGAGCCTGCCGTATGTGCTTGAGATGCTGCCCAAAGGGCAAAGCTCACCGCCTAGCGTGACAGGTACGGTATATATTGACGGTTACCGGCTTGAGGGCACTTCCATTCCCCAGTCACGTCTTACACTGATGAAGGACGGAACCGTTCTGGATGAAACCCAGGCGAACTACTATGACGGACAATTCGAGTTGTACGGGAACGGGAATGGATACAGCAGGCTCCAATCGGGTGATGTGGTCAAGGTCACAAGCCGTGAGCCCTTTAAGTCCACCAGTCTGCCAGTCGAATTCGCAGTTCAGCCGATCCAAGGCTATACGGATGCTCCTCATGTGATCGAAGCGGTCTACGAGAATTCGAATTGGATTAAAGTTCAGACGCTGCCTGGTGCAGTGGTTACCCTTCAGTCGCTGAATAAGGAAGAAGCCCGGGTGGAAGCAGACAAGCAGGGTATTGCCGATCTTCCATTCTCTTTCAACTCGGAACGGGACCTTAGGCTTACTGCCGACATGATCGGCCGCTCGGTAAGCGAGATCGTATGGGTTCACGTTCTGCCCGTGCCTCCAACCACACGGCCGTATGCAGTATCCGCGGCGGTCTATGAGGACGGGGGAGAGGTTCGCGGTTATACGGAATCCTACGCAGCCCTAGAATTGAAACGCGCAGACGGCAGTGTTATCGCGAGCGGTTCTGCCTTCTCCGATGGGGCGTTTAATCTGGTAACCCCTTCTCAGCAGCTGGCGAAGGGAGAAACGTTGTCCCTTACGGCCAAAGTTTGGAGTAAGAGCGTCAGCGAATCGTATCCCATCACGGTGACGGGAAGCATCAATGGGCAGACGGTGAAGCCAACAGTCACCGGCTCTGTCTATGATAATGGAGGAAGCCTCCGTATTGCAGCGGGTCCGCGCCAATGGGTTCGCGTGGTTACGGAGGATCAGACCCTATTTACAGAATGGACCGGTGACTACTATTACGGGTGGGACCGCTATGTCTCGACTCCTTCGCTGCGGCTTGGAACGAAGGTCTATATCACGGGAGATGCTTTCGGCAAATTCGAAAGCGAGCCGGTCGTGTATACGGTTCAAGCTGCACCCTTAACCGTGACCCCATCGGTCTATGGCACGGTATATGAAGATGGCGGCGTGCTTACAGGAACGGCGCCAAGCAATGCATACCTCCGGGTGTACAGAGCCGATAACTCCATTGTAACTACAGGGTACGCGGATTACTGGGGCGGTTACCGGATCAATCTGACATCATATTCGTTTACTGCGGGGGAGAGTCTGAGCGTGGAAGCGCAGGTTTCCGGCTCTAACCCGAGTTACAGGGTTTTTCTGAGTGTGCTTCCGGTTCAAGGAACGACAGCCAAGCCAAGCGTAAGTGGTGCTGTATATCAAATGGACAGCTACAGGCTTAGCGGCTATGCGGAGCCTTATTCGAAGATTAAGGCAACGAGAGATGACGGGCAGTTCGTTACCGGATCCTCAGGAGAGTATGGATACTTTGACCTCTATTATGGTTACAATTGGCTTTCCGGCAGCCTGAGTCTTACCGTGACGGCGGATACGTACGGCAAGCTGGTCAGCGAGCCGCTGGTCGTTCCGGTTGTTTCTCCGCAAACACCGGCGCCCTCCGTATCCGTAAGTGTCTATGGATCTACGTATACCTTGTCAGGCTACGTGTATCAGCCAACGCAACTTCGGGTTCGTGACGCCTACGGCCTGGATCTGTTCTACAACGCAAGCGGCAGCTTCTCATGGAATATACCTGGCTACCAGATTCATGGGAGCCAACTGATCCTTACAGCCATGCGTAACAACTACTCCGTGAGCGAAGCCGTCTACATCACGCTGCCGTACACCGGTTCCTCTGTAGGAGGCAATGTGTACGGCGGTGGAGGCAGTGTCAGCGGATCGGTGTACGGATTCATGACTGGGGGAGACTCGGCTTCCGATCAGAATAATCCGACCCCTTCGGAAGACAGGTACCAAGCCTTCGCAGCTGCGGCTGTGCTTCCGCAAAGAAGAGCCGCATAACGGGTTACTGTTAGCGTAATCGCATTGCAAGGAAACAAGAAGGCCCCGTGCTCAGCAGTGACTACTGCCGAGCCCGGGGCCTTTTTTGATATTACACCGCCTGCTTCAGCCGCGGCACCATGCCTTTCAGGTACCAGACCAGGCTGCCGAAGATCAGGGCGATGCCGGCTGTCGTCAGCGAAACGTTCACGCCGCCTGCGATGAGCAGCTTCGCCAGCCCGACGCCGCCGATCATGAAGAGATTCTCGCTGAAGTTCTGGATGGCGATCGTCTTACCGGAGCCGACGAGGTGCTTGCCTTCGTCCTGCAGCACGGTGTTCATCGGGATGATGAACAAACCGCCAAGGGTGCCGATAAGCAGCAGCAGAATTACGGTGAGCACGAGATGCACGGGCAGCAGGGCGAGCAGGATCGCCGCCAGCATCAGGAAACCGAATAAGTAGGCGCGGTAGAATTTCTCGATCCGTACAAGCCGCGGGGTCAGTAGGGCGCCGATCACGATGCCGATGCCGGTGGCCCCGATGATGCCGGACTGCAGCAGCTGGTTCTGCACCCCGAGATACTGGGCGATCCAGATCAGGAAGGTGATGCGCAGCACGGAGGAGGTCATCCAGAAGGCGCTGGTGCCGATGAGCGAGAAGCGGGACTTCGGCTCGGTGAACAGGATGCGTACCTCGCGGAAGAACGCCTTCGCCGAGTCGCCGTAACGGAGATGCGAGTTCCCCTCCCGGCAGGAGATGAGGGGGGTCAGCACGGAAGAGACCAGATACAGCAGCACGCATGCTGCAATGCCGATGGCCGGCGCGAAGGAGGCGAGCCAGCCTCCGCCGACGGTGCCGAGCAGAATGGCAAGAATCGTGTAAGATTCGAGGTTGCCGTTGGCTTTGTACAGCTGCGTGGTGTCATCGCCAACAATGTCGGAGAGCACCCCATACTTGGCGGGGGAGAAGACGACGGCGCCGACGCCGACCAAGGCATAGGCCGCTGCCGGAGGCAACGGCGTGAACAGCAGCAGCGTTCCGCCCGTCTTGAGGAGATTGCCAATGAACAGTACACGGGATTTGCGGTTCTTGTCCGCGAAGGTCCCGACGAACGGAGCCAAGATCACGTAGGCGAGCAGGAAGCCGATCTGCACGCCCAGCATCCCTTCTTCCGGATTCGCCGCTCCCCGGGCGGAGAGGACGCCCAGAATGACGAAGAACACGGCATTATCGGCGAAAGCGCTGAGAAACTGGGACACATACAGGGAGCGCAGGGAACGGGAGACGGAAGAAGGAGGACGGTTCATGACTTCACGCTTCTTTCTGTGATTGGAATGTAGTGGATGGGGCGCCCTGGTGCTCCAAAACAAGCCGCTGCAGCGAGGCATAATCGGTCTTGCCGCTGCCGAGCAGGGGCAGGCTGACGATAGGCACGAGCCGTTCGGGCAGCAGCAGCGGCGTCACTCCCTCCTTGGCCACATAGGCGCTGAGACGGGAGCGCTCGTACTCCGGAGCCGTATGGAAGAGCACAATCCGCTCTCCCTTACGGGCATCGGGGACGGCTACGGCTGCTACGCTATCGCTGCCGAAGCAGGCCGCGGCGGTCTGTTCTACGGCGTTCAGCGAGATCATCTCGCCGCCGATCTTCGCGAAGCGCTTGAGCCGGCCCGTGATGCGGACGAATCCGTCCTCATCGATCTCGACCACATCGCCGCAGTCGTACCACTCGGGGCAAGGGACGAACCCTTCCCCATGCAGCAGATAGCCCTGCATCACATTGGGCCCCTTGACGAAGAGGTTCCCTCCGGCTACGCCCGGTACTTCTTCAAGTTTGTACGTAATACCGGGCAGCAGACGGCCGACGGTCCCCTTGCGGTAATGCAGCGGTGTATTCAGCGACAACACAGGAGCCGTCTCGGTCGCTCCATACCCTTCGAGGATACGGATGCCGAATTTGTCCGTCCACAAGGCGCGTACTTCATCTTTGAGCTTCTCGGCACCGGCAACGACATAACGTACGGCATGAAAATCGTAAGGGTGGGCCGTCCGCCCGTAAGCGGCGAGGAAGGTAGAGGTGCCGAACAGGATCGTAGCATTACGGTCATACACCAGCTCCGGAATGGCCTTATAATGCAGCGGGCTCGGGTACAGGTACACCCGCATGCCGGTCAGCAGCGGCAGCAGGGTGCCGGCTGTAAGGCCGAAGCTGTGGAACAGCGGCAGTGCGTTGAACACGGCATCCGCCGGTGTGAAGTCGATGGATGCCCGGGCCTGCTGTACATTGGCCTGCAGGTTGCCGTGGCTGAGCACGACGCCTTTGGGTTTGCTTTCGCTGCCGGAAGTGAAGAGGATCACGGTCGGCCGTTCGCCAGACCGGTCGGCTCTCCTGCCACGCAGCAGATCGATGAGGGCGCCGAGCTTCACGCCGGCTCCGAGGGAAGCTCTCAAGTCCTCCAGATAGACCATGCGCGCTCTGGCGGAGAGGTCGGCTGCCATGGCCTCCAGGCCGGCCTTCTCGATGAAGGTCCGGGAGGTCAGCACAGTCCGGACGCCGGCGGTCTCGCAGGCATCGAGGACCGCCTGCCGGCCGGCCGAGAAGTTCAGCAGCGCCGGTGTCTTCTGGAGCCGGAACAGGGCGAGGAGGGTGACGACGGCTGCCGAGGCATTCGGCAGCAGCACGGCGGCGTGCCGCTCCTCCCGCAGCAGGGGCTCGAGGCCGCGGCTGAGCGCATAGGCGCCGGTGAGCAGCTTGCGGTAGGACAGCACGCCGGATAGATCCTCGCAGGCGGCGGTGTTCATTCCGTGCCGGCGGCCGGCCTCCAGCACTTCGTCGAACAGGTTCGCCTCAGGCTTCAGACGGCTGTGCAGCAGCTGCTCCTGCAGCGCGCGGCCGATCCGGTCGGCTGCGGCCTCCTTTTGCCGGCGCATGCTCTGGCTCCGGTCCCATTCGATCCGGATCGGTGAGCCGATATTGATAGTGACGGCCGGGAACCAGACCGTGCGGAGCTTGCGGCCCAGATACGAGGCCTTGGAATGCTCCAGCCCGTTCAAGGCGATGGGATAAAGGGAAGCGCCCGTACGCAGGGCGATGTAACCGACGCCGTTATAGATTTTCATGAGGCCGCCTGTAATGGTGATGCGTCCTTCTGGAAAGAGAAGGAGCGGCGTGCCGCTGTTCACCACTTTGACCATGCGGCGGACCGAGTAGGGGTTGACCGGATCGACCGCTATATGGCTGCGCAGTTTGAGGAAGGGGGCGAACCGCGCCGCAATCCGTGTGTTGACGACGAACGTGACTTCCTTCGGCAGGTACAAGGCCAACAGAACGGCGTCGAGCAGCGAGAGATGATTCGGCATTAGCAGCGCGGGGCCGGTGAAGTCGAGTTGTTGCAGGCCCTGGATCCGGAGGCGGAAGAGGGCGGTAAGGCACCATTTGAGCATCCACATAAGTATCATCATAAGGGTAACCTCCTGTTGACGGGTTGAAATTCGAGCGGGGCTGATGTGACAGCTTCCGGATCGCAGCGGACTACAGTGACGTGAAGCTTGCTGCGGTTATTAGATGATCTTAGTACTTGGTTCTAAATATAAGTATATGGATTCTCGGCTGGAACAGTAGTACTAACTTTCTGTAGTACCAGGGGCGGGGGGGATCTTTCGCGGAGATGAGAGATGCGCCTCTATAGGGGATGAAGCGCCGTAAGCGTGCCCTATGCAGCCTATACGGCAAACAGCCGCCTGCTGGCTCTTCGAACCGGCGGCTGTTTGCCGCTGCCGGACGCAACGGACACACGCCAAAGGAAGCCCATCCCGTTAGGGCAGGGCTTCCAAAGGAGCCAGGGAGCATACCGATGCCGGCCGTTAGCTCCTGTAATGTTCCGCGGCGCTCTTGCCTGCGGTATAGCCGGTGGTGAAGGCGGCCGTAATGTTGTACCCGCCGGTGTAGCCGTGGATATCCAGTACTTCGCCGCAGAAATACAGTCCGGCCGTGATTTTGGACTCCATGGTCCTCGGATCCACTTCCTTGAGATTCACGCCGCCGCCGGTTACGAACGCTTCTTCGAGCGACAGGGTTCCGTTCACTTCGACCGGGAACGCCTTGAGCAGCTTCGCCATCTCGAGCCAAGGCTGCTTCGGAATGTTGTCGAACGTGGTGTCCTCCTTAATTCCGGACTTCGAGAGAATGAGCGGAATCATCCGCTCGGGCAGCGTGCCCTTGAGCACATTCTTGACCGCTTTCTTCGGCTCGGTCTCCGAGAGCTTCAGCGTCTCGGCATAAAGTTCTCCCTCCGTACGGTCCGGGAACAGATCGATGGTGACGCGGATCGTACCCGCACCGAACTGCTTCTTCGCCTTCACCACGAACTGGCTGCAGCGAAGCGCGGTAGGGCCCGAGAGGCCGAAGTGGGTGAAGAGCAGGTCGCCCTCATGCTCGATGATCTTCTTACCTTTCGGATTCCATACCGACAGGGTAATGTCTCGCAGCGACAGTCCCTGCAGCTCACGGCTCTTGATGAAGCCCTCGCGGGAGGTCAGCGGCACTTCGGTCGGGTACAGCTCAGTAATCGTGTGCCCGCCTTCCTCCGCCCAAGGGTACCCGTCACCCGTCGAACCGGTCTGGGGCACCGATTTGCCGCCGGTCGCGATGATGACCGCCCGCGCTTCCACCCGCTCCCCGCCGCGCAGCTCCACGCCGGCTGCCGCGCCGTCCCGGTACAGCACCTGCCGTACAGGCGTGTGGACGCGGATCGTGACGCCCTGCCGGCGTACTTGGCCGACGAGGGCGTCGACCACCGTCTTCGCCCGGTCGCTGACGGGGAACATCCGGCCCCGGTCTTCCTCCTTCAGTGCAATGCCTAAGTCTTCGAAGAAAGCCATGATGTCACGGTTGCTGAATGTCGCGAAGGCGCTGTAGAGGAACCGGCCATTGCCGGGAATATGCTTGATGATCTCGTCGGGCTCTTTGGCATTGGTCACATTGCAGCGGCCGCCGCCGGAGATCCCGAGTTTGCGTCCCAGTTTGTCCCCTTTGTCGACGAGCAGGGTCCGGGCGCCGTGCCTGGAGGCTGCAATCGCAGCCATGAGGCCGGATGGCCCCCCGCCGATAATAATGACATCGTAACTCATATACGTATGACTCCTTGCTATCGCTCTCTGGTATGCCCTCTATCTTACCCTTTTTTAGACTGGGAGTCACGGGCGGCTGCCTTCCGTGAGCATAGAGGCGTATCATACCGCGTTCTCTTCCCGGATGGAGCTTCAGGAGAGGGGGGCGGTATTTATGCTGCAGACGATGAAAGGCAATGATTTTCATTAACAAAGAAGGAGTGATCGTCCGAAACATAAGGATATAGATAAGCCGAAAGGGGAATTAATCGTGAAAATCACTGTGGGGAAAAAGATATTTGGAGGTTTCACCCTCCTGTTGGTGCTGCTGCTTGCCGTCGGGATCTTCGGAGTCAATCAGATGAACCGCCTCTATCAGCAGACTAAGCTGATCAATGGTTCCTGGATGCCCGGCATATCGGCGAGCAAGGAGATCGAAACGGTAACCAAGGAGATTGTAGCCAAAACACTGATGATGACTGTGGAATCCGACCCGCAGAAGCTGGCGGACCTGTCCAAACAGATTGATACGCAGTTTACAGACATTAATGTCCAGGTACAAGATTATGAAAAAACCATTTTGCCTGGTGACACGGAAGATCGGCAGAATACGGATGCGCTCAAAAAGGAACTATCCAATCTGAAGTCGGCCGTAGAGGAAGGGAAAAAGCTGGGCACCGAGCTTAATCTCGAAGCGGGGGCCGGCGCGCGGATCAATGAGGTGAACGGGATCATCGGCAAGATTACCGATAGCCTGGCTGCGACCGGAGTAATTCTGGATAAGATCACTAGCTATAACGAACAAGGGGCGGCCAAAGCGGTTCTTGAGTCGGACGCCACGAATAACGGCGGCCGCTCGATCATCTGGGGAGCGACAGGCCTCTCGTTGCTGATCGGCCTCCTTCTCGCTTATGTTATCTCCCGGAGCATCTCCCGTCCGCTGATCCAGGCTTCGGAAGCCCTTGGCCGCGTAGCCCAAGGGGATCTGACGGTAGAGCCGCTGAACGTGAAGAGCAAAGACGAGGTCGGGCAGCTGGCCGCATCCTTCAACCGGATGACGGAAGATATGAACAGCATGGTCTCCCAGATCAAAGTATCTTCGGAGATGGTGGCCGCTTCGGCAGAAGAGCTTCTGGCCTCGGCTGAACAAAGCTCGAAGGCGGCGGAGTCCGTAGCGGACAGCTCCCAGGAAGCTTCGGATTACACGGAGAAGCAGATGCAGGGTGTAGAAGAGTTGTTCAACGCTCTGTCCGAAGTGTCGGCAGGAATGCAGCAGATTTCGGGCAACGGCGAGATGATGCTGACGATGGTGAGGGAAACCAATGAACTGTCCGATCGCGGCGGGAAGGCGGTTCAGGCGATTACCGACCAGATGAACGAGATCAACCGGACCACGGAAGAATCGTCGCAGATGATCCGGATGCTCGGGGAACAATCGAAGCAGATCGGCAATATCGTGACGCTGATTACCGGCATTGCGAATCAGACGAATCTCCTTGCGTTGAACGCCGCCATTGAGGCCGCCAGGGCAGGGGAGCAGGGCAAAGGGTTCGCGGTTGTGGCAGGCGAGGTGCGCAAGCTGGCCGAGCAGTCCGTCCAATCCGCCGCTCAGATTACGTCGCTGGTTGATTCGATCCAGCGGGATACGGACAAAGTAATTCTTTCGGTAGAAAAGAGCACGGATAAAGTGTATGAAGGAATCCGGAAGGCGGAAGACGTAAGAGACGCCTTCACGGAAATTAAGGAATCGATCCAGACGGTGTCGGTCAAAGTCGAAGAGGTAACCCATTCGGTCGAAGACATGACCGCTTCCAGCGAGGAAATGACGGCAACGATCGAGACGGTCAGCACGGCTTCCGAGCAGCTTGCCACCGTGTCCCAGACCAATGCCGCTTCGAGCCAGGAGCAGCTTGCTTCGATGGAGGAGATCAGCGCATCTTCCCAATCGCTGGCGCACTTGGCGGAAGAACTGAACGTAGTGCTCACGCGATTCAAGACGAATAAATAAGAGCGTGACACGCTTAGCATTACGAGGTACAGCAATAAAACGGCCGCTTCCGGTGTTCCATCCGGGGGCGGCCGTTTTATTTTGCTATCCTTTTCTTAGGTTCGATATGAACAGCCCTCCGGACTCTCCCACAGGCTGTTCATCACTGAATCGATGTACGGGCCTTGGAGCCCGGAGGACTGTTATGACAAGCGGCTGGTGTGTTCCGCGAGGGAGACTGTGATGCCGCTAGGCCGATTGGCTCTGCGCTTCAAGCCTCTTGACCGTCAGCCGCGAGATCCTCAGATCGTCGGTTTCCTCAATGACGAATTCGTAGGTATCGCCATAACGGACGCTCTGGCCCTGCTTCGGCGGAATTTCGACCTGCGAGTATATCCATCCGCCGATCGTGTCGTAATCCTCCGACTCGATCTCCATTCCGAATTTATCATTGACTTCGTCGATCAGAAGCCGGCCGTCGATCGAGTAGGAGCTGTCTTCCCTCAGCTCTACGCTGGGGCGCTGCTCGGGGGCGAACTCGTCTTGAATATCGCCTACAATCTCTTCGAGGATGTCCTCGATCGTGACGAGGCCCGAAGTGCCGCCGTACTCGTCAATGAGGAGGGCGATTTGGCTTTTCTTTTTCTGCATCAGCTTCAGGAGCGTGGAGATCGGCATCGACTCCGGCACCTTGGTAATAGGACGCAGAATCGAGCGGATGTCGGTCACTTTCGTCTGGGCCTTGAGCAGGTCTTTGATATGGACGAAACCGACGATATTGTCCTTATCGGGATCGCAGACCGGATAGCGAGTGCGCATCTCGTTCAGGGCGATGTCCATGTTCTCAGAGAACGAGAGATTGGCGTACAGGCAGCCCATCTCCGTCCTCGGGATCATGATCTCCCGGGCGTTGGTTTCGGAGAAATCGAATATATTATCAAACAGCGTCAATTCGGTATTGTCGATGAACCCGCTCTTGTGGCTCTCCTTCATGAGCACCCGGATTTCCTCTTCCGTATGGGCGGAGTCATGTTCGGTGGCCGGTTCGATCCCGACGCGCTTCAGCATCCAATTCGAGATCCCGTTGAGCATCCAGATGAACGGATACATCACTCTGTACGTCACGATCAGAGGCAGGGCCGTCCACAACGTGACGTTCTCGGATTGGCGGATGGCGTACGTCTTCGGGAACTGTTCGCCGAGCGTAATATGCAGCGTCGTGATGAGGGAGAAGGCGATCAGGAAGGAGACCGTATGGACGACCGTCTCGCTCAGGCCCAGCCACCCGCTCAGCAGAGGCTCCAGTGTCCGGGCGATAACCGGTTCACCGACCCAGCCGAGACCAAGCGAAGCAAGGGTGATTCCGAGCTGGCAGGCTGAGAGATAAGCGTTCAGGTTGCCCATAATTTTTTGGACGAGACGAGCGCTGAGGTTACCCGACTGGGCCAGTACGTCGATGCGGCTGTTCCTAACTTTCACCATAGCGAATTCAGCTGCGACAAAGAAACCGTTCATGAGCACAAGCACCACAATCAAAACCACGTTAAGCAATAAAGGTAACGGGTCACTACTCAATCATTCCCTATCCCCTGCGTGAGGCGGATAGGTACACCTCCTTGGGCAAAGCAATTTTTTTTGAGCCAGTTCCAGTTTGACCAGCATAAAGAATGTTTATAAATTATTATACCGAATCGGCAAATGGTGCTCAAACGGTGTGGGAGTGCTTGAGGTGTATGCAGAAGAGGCTGCGGCTTCGTTTGTTCCCGGGAATGGCTGTTTTCCACCCGTACGCTGTTAATTTGACCGAATTTGTTCAAAATCATGTTTTTCAAGATGTTAGTTTAAGGGTATTTACCCTGATCTTTTCCATACGAAACGAACGTCAGCCGGAAGTTGCTGCACAAAACCGGGCAGAGGAGCTGAGCAGAATGCCGAACTTGTGGCAGGCAGTCAAAAAAGGGAATACGTCTTCGGGCATTGCGGCGCTCGGAAATGCGGGACTGGCCGTATTGAAAGGAGCGGCGGCGTTTTTCGGCGGCAGCGGCGCCATGTTTGCTTCGGCGATGCACTCCGTGGCGGATGCGGTGAATCAGGGCTTCGTCTTCGCCGGCAGCGTGCTGGCGGAGCGCAAACCGACGAAGCGCTTTCCCACAGGCTTTGGGCGCGTCATCAACATTTTTTGTATGATAGCCGTGATCGTGGTGACCGTGATGGCTTATGAGACGATCAAAGAAGGGGTTCATCTCCTGCAGCATCCCGCCGAATCCTCAGGGGGATTCTGGTTTTCCTTGGTCGTGCTTCTGGCAGGCATTGCCGTAGACGGCGGGGTGCTGATCAAGGCGATGAATGAAATCGTCAAAGAAGCCCGTGTCCCCGCGAGCGGATTCGGCGTGATCCCTGCCGCTTTCAAAAATGTAGGACGTGCAGCGCCGCCGACCCGCCTTGTTTTCTATGAAGACATCGTGGCGACGACCGGGGCCGCGCTGGCGCTTGCAGCCATCCTCATCGGCGAACTGACGCCGCTGAAAATCTTCGACGGTGTGGCGACCATGCTGATTGGCGGGCTGATGCTGATGGTCGCTTTCAAGGTAGGCTTCGACAACATGGCCGGGCTGATCGGAGTCGCTGCACCGGTGGAAGTGGAGACGAAGGTGTCCGAGCTCATCCTCGGCGATCCCGATGTCCGGGACATCAGTACGCTGCGGATTATCCAAGAAGGACGGTTCTACCATGTGGACGGCTATATCGAACTGCGGCGCGGGCTGGCGCTTGCGGAAGCGGACGATATCAAGTTCCGCGTACGGGACAAGCTGCTCGCCGATTTGGATATCGCCGACGTAACGCTGGGCATCATTGAAGATAACGGCATTCAAACCTGGAATCTCGAGGAACGCCGGGAAGAGGGCGGGGGCTGAGGAGCCCCCTATTGTATCGTTTTAGCATGCCCGCACGGTTTGGCGCCGCAGGACGTAGGACCCATCCGATCCGGAAGGCGTGTCCCGTCCGGCAAGGGAGCTGGAGTCGGTTGTTTTGGGAATAATAGGGGTCCCCTCAACTGCACCTTACTCTACACTTTCACTTGACTTCCGCCGATATATCTGATATTGTGGGTGTTATGCTTTGCATATGAAGGAACCTCAAATAACCCCTACGAATTTGAATCCCCTCGAATTTTTAACCCAAACGATCAGATTGACCGCACATCGAAGAACAACAATTCTCAAGGATTCCCATGAATGAACACTGTGGTTTGTACTGATTCACACTGGCGCGGTCTTCGGAGCCGCAAGGATGGAAGAGAGGCAGGGCTTCTATTGTTTTAGTTTCACAGCATCATGACAGATTCGCCAAGCAATACCAGGGGTTGACGGTTCGGTACGCCGCCTACGAAGCAGGAACGGCGCGATATAGGTTCCATACCAGCAGAACATGCATCACATCCAAGAGCCTTGACCAGGGGCGTACGCCATCCGGTTGGGGCTTTTGTCGTACCTATGGACCGATGGATTGACCGATGGACCGACGGCCGGCTGCCGTCTACATATAATGAAACGAAGCAGAGAGGGGCGGTACCCGTGAAAATCAACGAGTTGGCCAAGCGGCTCGGGGTGACTCCCCGGGCCATCCGGTTCTACGAGGAGAAAGGGCTGCTCGCTCCGGCGAAGGACCGGGAGAACGGATACCGCCGGTTTACCGATGATGACGCTTGGCGGCTGCAGACCATACTGGCACTGCGTGAAGCCGGGGTAGCGGTAGAAGACATACGCCACGTGCTGCGCTCCGCTGACGCTTCGGATGGGGAGGCGGTCAGGGAATATCTCGAGATGCAGCATTCGGTGCTCTTCCGCGAATGGCTGCGGGGGAGGGATACGCTGTTGCTGCTCGAGGAGATGATCGGACGGCTCGGCCGGGAGCCGGTGCTGCCCGAGTCTTGGCACGCGCTTGCGGAACGCTCCCGGGAGGGCCGGGAGGTGAGAGAGGGCTGGGCCGATCTATGGAACTTTGACGGGCTGCCGGAGGACGGGGAGGCGGAGCCTGCGCTGCAGTCTGCCCGGCATGTCCCCTCCGAGCCGTTCTACTCGCAGGCGCTGGATTGTGCCGCGGCGATGCTGGAGCCAAGACCGGGCGAGCTTGGTCTGGATGCGGGAGCCGGTGCGGGCGGTTTTGCTCTCCGCCTGCAGGAGGCTGGGGTAAGCATGACGGCCGTCGACCAGTCCCGCGCCATGCTGCGGCGCTGCAGCACGCGGGCTCCCGGGGTCCGGACGCGGCTCGGCAATCTGCTGGCGCTGCCGTTCTGGGACGGCATGTTCGATCTGGCCGTCTCCAGCTTCGCGCTGCATCACTTGACCGAAGCCCAGCAGCCGCTCGGTCTAGCCGAGATGCTCCGCGTAGTGAAGCCTGGCGGCCGGATCGCCGTGGTGGACTGGATGGCCGTCCGCAGGGAAGCGGCACCGCGGACGGCTTGCTCAGGGTCACGGGCCGCGCTCTGGGCGGAGCATGATCCGGATCCGGAGCGGCTGTGCCGGGAGCTAGAGTCCCGGGGGTGCAGGGTAACGACGGCGCAGGCCGGCCCGGATGGGCTTACCGTGTTACTGGCGCAGCGGCTTCTTTGAGTCAGGGGCCCCATCCATGCGGCCTCCTTTTCCAGTTTCTGCGGGGGCGGATGCCGCATGGATTGGGGGCAGCCTACCGCATACTAGGAACAAGAAGGGAGATGATTATCATGGCCAAGAACAAGAACCGCTCGAACAACTCCAAAGAACAGGAGCTGCACGAGAGCAGCAACGGGCAGGCGAATGCGGCGGGAGTTCAGGATAAGAGACTGAGCGGGCCTAACCGCCCGGCCGAATAGGAGGAACGCTTCCGTGACCACTCCATCCCGCCCTGAGGGACATGATCCCGAGGGCTATAACCATGCGAACACCGACATAGAGTATAATGCCAAAAATAACCCGGAGCTCGATCCCTTCGAAATCGAGTTTAAACCGGAATACCAATCGGGGCGCGGGCCCCGGGAAGCCTTCGTCAATGAGCACGGGGTGCTCATCGGCGACCATGATTACACCTCTGAGAACTCCCCGCTGGAGCAGTGGACCGAGGATACGGATCCGGCCATCATGTCCGGCGACGAGTGGGTGCATCCGTATAAGGACGTCGGCTTTCAGACAGCGGAGAACCGGGATATCTTCGAGCGGGGTGTCCCGCCCAAAGGAGACCGCTTCATGCATCCGGACAAGGATGTCGCTTATGATGCGTTCCAGCCGGGAGAGGCGGATGGGCAGCGTACCGAAGGCGATGCTTGAGTCTTCGGCTGCCGCAAAGTGCTGCAGGCTTATTCAGCCTGCAGCACTTTGCTTTCCCCATGAGCCGATGTATAATAGGACATAACGTTAATGTCCCTTGCGGAACATGGGATAGAAGGAGTGAACAGAACAATGTCGATGTCATTTGACAGATACATGAAGGATATGGTGCAGCCGATGAGAGACGATCTCACGCGTATCGGTGTACAGGAGCTTCGCACCCCTGAAGAGGTGGCGGAAGCGCTCGACAATATGAAGGGCACGGCACTCGTTGTCGTGAACTCCGTCTGCGGCTGTGCAGCAGGGCAATGCCGTCCGGGCGTGGCCAAGGCGCTTCAGCACGAAGTGAAGCCGGACCACCTGTTTACCGTATTTGCGGGCCAGGATAAGGAAGCCACGGCCAAAGCGCGTGAGTATTTTGCGCCGTACCCTCCATCGTCCCCGTCGATCGCCCTGATGAAGGACGGCGAGCTTGTACATTTCATCCAGCGCCACCAGGTCGAAGACCGGTCCGCCGAGATGATTGCCAATGACTTGATCGGTGCTTTCGAGACATACTGCAAGTAAGCGCCGCCCGCTCCCGCTGGATCCGCTCCCCGGATCCCGGGAGTTTTTTTGTACCTGCCTCCCTGATTCAGAAGCGGCCGGGCAAGTTTAACCAATGTAGAGATCGTGGTATACTGTAAGCAAACTTGACAGCGGGAGTACATACACGCGAAATGAACATCAAGAGGGCCCGCTCGTCACCTTAGATATGAGAAGGAGTGGTGCTCGGATGAGTCTGCAGCAGGAGATCATTGCCAAGCTGGGTGTGAAGCCCGAGATTGATGTGAAAGCCGAGATACGCAAGCGCGTCGATTTTCTGAAAGAGTATGTGCTGAAAGCGGGTGTCGACGGGCTTCTGATCGCCATCAGCGGAGGGATCGACAGTGCGGTGGCTGCCGGACTATGCAAGCTTGCAACCGATGAGCTCACCGAAGAGAAGGGCCGCGAATACAAAACCTTGGGTGTGTTCCAGCCGTATGGCACGCAGGAGGATATCGCCGACAGCTATGCGACCGCGGAAGCGTTCAACCTGAAGTACAAGGTCGAGACGAACATCGAAGAAGCGGTGAACGAGATCGCCCTGGAGACCGAGCATGCGCTCAAATCCATCGGCGTCCACCAGCATGTCAGCCGTGGCGGCAAAGGCAACATCAAAGCCCGTACACGGATGGTCGTGCAGTATGCGCTGGCGTTCGACCTGAATCTGCTCGTGGTAGGCACCGACCATGCGTCGGAGGCGATTACCGGGTTCTTCACGAAGTGGGGCGACGGGGCAGTCGACATCACACCGCTCAGCACACTGAACAAGCGCCAGGTGCGGGCGCTGGCCCGCGAACTCGGCGTACCGGCAAGCGTGCTCGACAAGGCGCCGTCTGCCGGCCTGTGGGAAGGCCAGACGGACGAGAAGGAGCTCGGTATTTCCTACGAGGACAACAGCGATTATCTCGAGGGCAAGCAGATCCCGGATGAGGTCCGCGAGAAGCTCGAGAAGCATTATACGCGTACAGAACATAAGCGTACGGACATTCCCGGCATTTAAGCAGCAGCGTTCGGTGGACCCGTGAGTGGGGCCGCACCCCAAAGACCCTGTTCCTCCTACGAAGGAATAGGGTCTTATTTTTGTACACGCTGCGTCTGTGGAAGGTGGGTGGCCTGTGAATTGCCGGCATCGGCCTGCGGCCATTCCAGCTTCGGGGAGGGGGCATGCTGCGCCCGGCTACTTCATCCCGGCATTGCTTTGCAGTCTCTTCGCAATCTCTAGGAAGTCTTCGGCAGAGATGCCCGGTGCGAACTCTTCCGGCACCTCCTGGGCCTCGAGTTTTTTCTTCCGCGGAAGTTGTGCGATTGGAACATATAATTATTCAGCGTCAGCGTCGATATCTCGCCGAATTTGCCTCCG
This sequence comes from Paenibacillus caseinilyticus, assembly GCF_027533645.1. Taxonomy (GTDB): domain Bacteria; phylum Bacillota; class Bacilli; order Paenibacillales; family NBRC-103111; genus Paenibacillus_G; species Paenibacillus_G caseinilyticus. Next base: position 32,033 of record NZ_JAQAGY010000036.1, on the reverse strand, counting down.
AGCAGCTCCTGCACAGCCGATGCCGCATTTTGCGGACAAGGGGAGTGGGAGGCGTGCAGGGCCGGGGCGGGGCGGGCTATAACCCCATCCGGCCCAGAACACGTTCGGTACGGGAGAGAATATCGTCGATCTGTGCGGCCGTCGTGCAGAGCGGCAGCCAGTAGTAGATCGTATCTCCCAGCGGGCGGAGGAACAACCCTTCCGCCAACCCTTCTTGGTAGACCCGGAAGCCGATGCGTTCTTCGAACGGATAGCGCCGGCGGGCATCCCGGTCCTGATACAGCTCGAAGGCAGCCACCATGCCGAGACCGCGAAGGTCGGCGACGCCCGGGAAGGCGGCGAAGCGCCCTATGCCCGCCTGCAGGCGGGAGGCGGAGGAGCAGGCCTGCTCCAGGACGGCTTCCTCCTCGAAGATACGAAGGGACTCCAGCGCCACGGCACACGCCAGCGGGTTGCCCGTGAAGCTGTGGCCGTGTGTGAACGTCTTCAGCTTCTCGTAATCGTCATAGAAGGCATCATAGATCCCGGCCGTCGTCATCGTCACGGCGAGCGGCAGCATCCCGGCGGTCAGCCCCTTGGAGAGGCACATGAAGTCCGGTGCGATCCCGGCGTGCTCGCAGGCGAACAGCCGTCCGGTCCGGCCAAAACCGACGGCGACCTCGTCGGCGATCAGGTGCACTCCATACTGCGTACAGAGCTCGCGCAGCCCCTGCAGGTAAGAGGGGCTATGCAGGATCATGCCGCCGGCCGCTTGGATCATCGGCTCGACAATAAGCGCTGCTATCTCATCCGCCGAGGTATCGAATAGAGCTCGTACGGCCGCCAGTGCCTCGGTTGCGGCCTGCTCATCGCCCCCTTTCCCCCGTCCGCGGGGGTCAGGCGAGGGCACTTGATACGCTTCGAAGAGCAGCGGCCGGAAGACGGAGTGATACTGGTCCACGCCGCCCACGCTGACCGCCCCGATCGTATCGCCGTGATAGCTGTGCTGGACGAAAGCGAATCGGGTCTTGGCCCGAGAGCCGGTCTGCTGCCAGTACTGGAACGACATCTTCAGTGCCACCTCGACGGCGGTGGAGCCGTTGTCGGAGTAGAAGGCTTTGGTCAGACCGTCCGGCGTAAGCTCCGCCAGGCGTTCGGCAAGTTCGATGCCCGGCCCGTGGGTGAGGCCTGCGAACATGACATGGTCCATCTGCGCCATCTGGCGGTTCACAGCCTCCCGGATGCGGGGGTGGGCATGGCCGTGAACGTTGACCCACCACGATGAATTCGTGTCGTAATAGGCCTTGCCGGCGGCATCGTAGAGATAGACGCCCTCGGCCCTCTCGATCAGGACCGGATCCCTTTCGGCGTAGTCCTTCATCTGCGTGAAGGGGTGCCAGACATAACGGCGGTCGGCCTCAAGCAGCCGCGTGCGCTCCATTGGTTCCATTGTTCATCCTCCTTGAACTCTCGCTTCAGATCCGATACCATGAATGCATCCCTAATTGTACCAGAAGAGAGAAAAGAAAGGACATCCTCCCATGATTATCGGCATCGGAACGGACCTGCTCGACATTGCCCGCGTACGCTCCATCTTAGAGCAGCCGGCCGGCGAGCGTTTCCTCCAGCGCGTCCTGACGCCCGCGGAGCGGGAGCTTGCCGCCGCCCGCAGGGGAAGGCTCGCTGAATTCACGGCGGGCCGCTTCGCCGCCAAGGAGGCGGTCGTGAAGGCGCTCGGCTGCGGCATCGGCAAGGAAGTGGGCCTGCACGATATCGAGGTGCTGCCGGACGCCAAGGGCAAGCCCCACTGCCGGCTGTCCGAGGCTGCGCTGCAGCGGCTGGCGGAAGGCGGCACCGACGTGCGCGGGCTGATCGTGCATCTCAGCATCACGCACAGCGATACCGCCGCCATGGCGTACGCGATGGCGGAGCGGCGCGGGTGAGAAGCCCGGGCTGCCGGGCAAGGGGGCGAATGCAGGTTAGCAGGGCACCCCTTGGCCGCCATGTCTGGATTGCCGACGGCCGGTTTGTAAGCGGCAGAGCGCTCCTTGGCGCCGAGTAACGCGTTGCGGCGCCGACTGGCAGTGCCGGAACCACCACCAGTCGCACTGGTCTAGCCGGTTGGTTGTCCGGCGCCCAGGGTCGCAAGATACCGGAGCTCTGCGGTGGCGGCCTTGCCTTGGGGCAGTCCCGCAGTTCCGCGGTCTCCGAGGGCGTTACGCGGCCCCCGAATACAAAGAAACCTCCCTATCCGCTGTGCGGTTAAGGAGGTTTCTTTGTATTCGGCCCGGCCAGCTGCCGGCCAGTTTATTTTTTGCCGGCCAGCCAGGCCGCGAGCCCGTCGATTTCTTCGGCGGACAGCTTGTCCTGGAAGCCCGGCATGCCGCCGCCGCCCCGGGCAATCTGCGCGGCAATCTGGTCCTTGCCTAGCCGGCCGCCCACCTGCTGCAGGTTGGTGCTCGGCCCGACCTTGCCTTCGAGGGCGGAGCCGTGGCAGGAGAGACAGCGCTGCTTATAGAGCGCCTGCACGGGCTCGGCCGCACCCTCCATCGCCTTGGCTGCCGCAGCCGAGTCGGCCCCCTTGGTGCCGCCGAACGGCTCCGGGCTGTTCTTGGGCCCGCAGGCCGCAAGTAGCGCGGCGATGACGCCGAGCAGCAAGACTGTACGCAGGGTGTTCCTTCGTTGGTTCACAGGCATCTTCATTGGTATCGCATCCCCCTTGTCCATAAGCGAAGCAGGCATCCGGCCGCGATCAGGGATAAGCCTCCGAGGCCGGAGATGAGAATCGGCGCGAAGCCGAGATACTTCCAGGCGGTGACGGCCGTAAGGGCCAGCATCCAGATTCCGAGAAGCGTCAGCGGCCAGCCCAGTCTGCGCCCTAGTACCAGATAGGCCGTTCCCCAGACGAAGCCGGGCAGCAGGGCGCTGTCGTAGGGTGTCAGCCCCCACCAGCCGCTCCGCGCAGCCGCGAGAAGGATCAGGACGGCTGCGCCGATGGCAGCGAGGCTCCGGGCCAGGGGGGCTGGCAGCAGCGGGGCAAAGGCCCCGGACGTCCGCCGGAAGCGGATTTTGCGATGCAGCAGCAGTCCGAGCGACAAGGCGAGCGCCGCGAGGAACAGGCCTGCGGGCAGCCTTCCCCAGTCCCGGGCCGGCTCGGTGAACCGCAGGGCCGCGTTCGCGGTTCTCTCTGCGCCCCAGACGACCAGCCACAGGGCGTAAGGCGCCGCAGCCAGCCGGTGACGGTCCCGGAGCGCGGCCCGCAGCCTCTCGCCGGAGCGGCTCTCCGCGATCAGATCTCCTTGTTTCATGTTCGGCATCCCTTCATTCCTACACAGCTACATGAGCTTCATCTATTATTAGGTAGCGTACACTGTCCCCGGAGGGAAAGTCAAACCGGCGCAGCTTCAATGCGCAGGGGAGAACCGGTGCTTTTTGGCATACTCCCGGGGGGATTCGCCGGTCACTTTTTTGAAGATCCGGGAGAAATAGAATTCGTCGGTATAGCCCACGCTCCCGGCAATGGACTTTAACCGGTAATCGGAGAGGACGAGCAGCTCCTTGGCCCGGTCGACCCTCAGGTGCGTTAAATAATCGATGGGACTGTAGCCGATATATTTTTTGAAGAGGCGGGAGTAGTGGCTGACGCTGAGGCCTGCCATCTGGGCCAGGGCTTCGAGCGTGAGCGGTTCCCGGTAGTGGCCGACCATGTAATCCTGCGTGAGCTCGATGGCCGCCGTCGTATCTCCCGTGATCTTCTGAGCCCGGAAGTCGGCGACCAGGGTCAGGAAGAAATCCTGCAGTACGAGTTTGCGGCGCATCGCCGTCATATGCCCCCTGCGCTTCCACAAGAGATGGAGCTGTTCCATCTGGTAGATGAGCTGCGGCGTATTGGTCACGGTATACATGCCTTCGAGCGGGAAGCGGGACTCGCCGGCGCCCCGGTAAATCCACTGTTCCTTCTCCTCGTAACATTCCGTATAATGAAAGCGGAGAAAGTAGTATTCGAGAGGCTGCTCGGGATCGGTCGTCCGTTCCACCACCATGCCGGGCGCGAAGCAGAACAGCTTGCCGGGTTCCGCGGGGTAATGGGTGCCGCCGATGGTGAACGTGCCTTTGCCTTTGATAATCAGCCAGACGGAATGATATTTGATCGAGCGGGATTTCTGATGCCAGTGGCTCTCGCACTTCTGGTGGCCGACGAGCAGGATCGACACGACCAGCTTGTTGAGACGCGCGGCCAGCTCTCCGGGAGTCAGCATCGGCAGTCCTCTTTTCGCTTCGGATTCTTTCTCTCCATTATAGCCTGACAACGTGCGCTAAGCGAAGGAGAACTCATGTACAATACAGAACAAAAAGCGTATTTCTCGGCCGAGCTGCTGTCGTGGTACCGCCGTCACAAGCGAGACCTGCCTTGGCGGCGCAGCCGCAATCCGTATCATATCTGGATATCAGAGATTATGCTGCAGCAGACGAGAGTCGAGACGGTGATCCCGTATTTTCATAGATTCGTGGACAAATTCCCGACCGTCGAGGCCTTGGCCGATGCGCCGGAAGACGAGGTGCTGAAGGCCTGGGAGGGTCTTGGCTACTATTCCCGTGCCCGCAACCTGCAGAGCGCTGTCCGTGAGGTGAAGGAGCGGTACGGCAGCGTCGTTCCGGACACGAAGGAGGAAGTATTCGCCCTGAAGGGCGTCGGGCCGTATACGGCCGGAGCCATCCTCAGCATCGCCTACAACAAGCCCGAGCCTGCCGTGGACGGCAACGTCATGCGGGTGCTGTCGCGGTACTTCCTGATCGAGGAGGATATCATGAAGGGCAGCACCCGGGTGCTCATGGAAAAGCTGGCGAAGGAGCTGATCCCGGAGGGGGCGGCCGGCGACTTCAACCAGGCGCTGATGGAGCTCGGGGCGATGGTCTGTACGCCGAAGTCGCCGCACTGTCTCACCTGTCCCGTGATGCTCCACTGCTCGGGCCGGGCGGCGGGCATGGAAGCGGAGCTGCCCGTCAAGAAGAAGGCGAAGCCGCCTCGGCCGGAGAACCGCTATGTCGCGCTGCTCGAGGGCACCGGCGGACAGGCGGGCCGGGTGCTCATCCGCCAGCGGCCGGCGGAGGGGCTGCTCGCACGGATGTGGGAGCTGCCGCATTCGCTTGCGCCTGCTGCTGCGGCGGTCCCCGCCGAGGGCCAAGCTGCATACGCAGGCGGACCCGGTGAAGATCCTGCCGCAGCGCATGAAGCGCTGGCAGGGCACCTCGCCGAAGACGGAATCGGCCTTGGACGGCTTCGCTGGCTGATGCCGGCGGAGCATACGTTCAGCCATATCCATTGGGATCTGGACGTATTCCTCGGCAGCGTGGAGGCCTCCCCGCTGCGGCCTGAATCGTCCGCTCCTCTGCCGTCTCATTACCGTTGGCTTTCCGAGGGGGAGATGGAGCAGTATGCTTTCCCGAACGTGTTCCTGCGTATCCTAAGAGCCTATTTCAAAGATCGCGAAGCGTAAGCAGCTAGAGAGGAATTGGGTTCGGCCGCGGTCCGTGCGTATACGGGCCGCGGCCGTTTTTTAGTATCTTTTTAGTAGCAAGCGTTCTTTCCCTGTGCTGGTCTCGACAGGGGTGTTATGGTAAGGGAGAGACTAGCCCCCTGCCGGGAAAGAGGCCGAGCAGCTGGACAAGGGAGAGATGCCTTTTTGATGAGATTAAGCCGAATCGCCGATGTGGTCCGTACGCTGGACGGGAAGTGGAAGAGCCCGCTTGCGGATAGGGCAGTAAGCCTGTGGCCGCATGAGCCGGGCACCGCCGTGAATATCCGGGTGAGCGCCAATGCGGTCTTCCGTTACCGCGAGGAAGGGAAGGTGCGCTTCCTGCGCCTTACGGATGCTGATGACCGCAGCATAGAGGTGCTGGAGGCTGAGCTTCAAGTTCTACAGCAACTGGCGGCGGCGCAAGAAAATGGAGCGTCTATGCGGGCAGCACAGCCTGTGCCTTCCTTAGCCGGGCGGATGGTCGAGGTCTGCGATACGCCTTGGGGAAGCTGGCACGTGTGCGCCTTCGAAGGCTTGCCAGGCCGGCACCCGGACAGCGGCAGGATGACACCCGCCGAGTATACGGCCTGGGGAGCTGCGCTTGGCCGGCTGCATCAGGCGCTGAAAGCCCTGCCCGGCGTTGTGGCGGACGCCCGTCCCGATTGGCGGGAGCTGCTCGGCACGGCAGAGCTCACTCTCGCGGGGGAAGCCCTTGATGTGCGGCAGGAGCTCGCTGCCGTGAGAGCGAAGCTGAACACCTTCGGGGAAGATCAGGAGCAGTACGGGCTCATCCACTATGACTTCGAGACGGATAATCTATTATGGGAGGATGAGGCCGTCGTAGGGATCATCGATTTCGACGACTGCTGCCGGCTCTGGTATGAGGCGGATATCGCTTACGCCCTCCGGGATCTGGGGGAATCGGGGGGTTCGCTAGAGGGTCCCCTGTACGGGGCTTTCATCCAAGGGTACCGGCAGGAATCGGCGCTTCGCGAAGAGGGGCTGTCCGCGCGTCTCCCCTGGTTCTACCGCTTGCATCGCCTGCTGAGCTTGGCCAGGCTCCTCCGTGCTGTTGATGTGGAAGCCAGGCAGCTGCCCGAATCGCTGCAAGAGCTGCATACGAAGCTGCAGCGGCTGATCGGTCTGTACCGGCAGGAAGCAGCGGGGCTAGGGGGAGCCGGGATCTGACCCCATGCCTCTTGAGCTTCATCCGCAGATAGCGCTTCTAACAAAACACCTCCGGCTCCCTGTAAGGGGTCAGGAGGTGTTTTGTTAGATTGGCTATGGCGGCGGATCGGTTCACTATGAGCCTGGACATCAGGGAATGCGATGGCAAGGGCCGGTAGAATGCGAGCGCCAAGGCCCCGAGTCCGAGCTGCGAGGCCGAACGGATGGGTTCAAGGCTCGTGCCCGTCATTTCGAGTGTATGCTTCGGAACGGATGTGCAGGATTCTTCGAGAAGACCCGCGAATAGTCCCCGGAGTTGGGGATATTCCCCGATGAGAGCGTCAAGGCAGCAGCGCAGTCTGTAGACGTTAAGCCGTGCATGAGTCATTTGACTGCATAGGCGAGCTTCAGATCTTCGGAGCGGGCTTTGTGGGCTATACCCAGCAGACGTACTTATCTTATTTGGCGAAACGTTTGGAATGATAGCCCCCACGCGTTGAAGCGAGGAGTAGCTGGTAAGGGTAGAGAGCAGAGAGAAGAACAAGGCGAGTTCGAATCCGCAAAGAATCTTGGCACGGATCGTCAATCGGAGATGGAGCGTCGTTCGTGGATTGCATAGTGCGGCTCATCCTCTCGGCAGCAGTGACTACGCTTAGCGGAAGGCGAGCAATGCCTATATAGGAGACGGGTGGAAACCGGATTGCCGGTGGCAGCGCCGCAGTTCTCAGTAGATAAGCTTTGCCATCCGTTCGGGGTCTTTTACAAGAATATACTTTTTGTCGATCGTGATGATATCGTCCTCCTGCAGCTCCTGCAGCACTTTCGTTACGGATTCGCGCACCGTGCCTACCATGTTGGCGAGCTGCTGGTGGGTCAGCTTCATATTAATCAGGCTTCCGCTGGAGCGGGGCAGGCCGTGTTCTTCCGCCAGCTTGGATATCACCTTAATCGTCCGCGTGCGTACATCCAGGAAGGTGAGATTATAGATTTGTTCGTTGGCTTTGCGCAGCCGCTCCATGGTCACTTCAAGCAGCCGCATGCAGAGCTTGGGACTGTGCTCCATGAAGCCTGCGAAGTCCGAGCGCATCAGCGTATAGATCGAACAGGGCTCGAGCGTCTCGGCCGCGGCGGACCGCAGCAGCCCTTTTTGGATCAGCGACATTTCTCCGAAGAAATCCCCTTGGCGGAACAGGGAGAGGATGATCTCTTTGTTGTTGTCGATCCGGTAAATCTTGACGACACCGCTGCCGATCAGATAAAATTCATCACCGGGGTCTCCCTCCAAAAAGAGGATGGTGCCCTTCTTGAACTTGCGCTCTTGAAACAGGGGGGCGACGGACTCGAGTTCGGCGGCGGACAAATCCTGAAACAGCGGGACGTTCTGCAGAAGCGGGATCAATTTGCTCATGAAATAGAGTTCACTCTTTTCCGGTCGTCTTCTTGTGTGTAGGATAGAATACCTATAATTATATCGGTCTTCTTGTCAGGCGGCTAGAATGGCCGCGAATTCTATAGAAAACTTTATACTTCCCATCTCCATACCAAGGAAAGAAGTGAACTGCATTGGATCCTGGTTACCTGATATCTTTCACGGCGGTTGCCGTCTTATTGACTCTGGCTCCCGGCCCCGACCTGCTCTTCGTCATCGCGCAGAGCCTGGCGAACGGGAGAAGGGCCGGCATAGCCACAGGCCTTGGCCTCAGTACGGGAGTCGTGGCCCATACCTTCGCCGCTGCTCTGGGCCTTTCGGCACTGCTGTATAATTCCGTCGTTCTCTTCCAGCTCGTGAAGATCGCCGGGGCGGCTTATCTGCTTTATCTGGCGTGGATGGCCTGGCGCGAGGGAACGCAGGCTTCGGGGCTCGCCAGGCCTCCGGTGCAGCCGGCCTGGGCGTTGTTCCGCCGGGGGATCCTGATGAATGTGCTTAATCCCAAAGTCTCGCTCTTCTTCCTGGCACTGCTTCCGCAGTTCGTCACCCCGGGCGGCGGACAGCCCGCCATGCAGATGCTGGTGCTCGGAGCCCTGTTCCTGGTGCAGGCGATGGTCATCTTCACGCTGGTGGCCCTGTGTTCGGGCTGGCTGGCACGCAAATTGACCGGCGGCAGCGGCATGCCGCCGTGGATTCACAAGGCCAAGGCGATACTGTATGCGGCGCTTGGCCTGAGGCTCGTATTCTCGCAGCGGTAGCGTAGAGGCGGAAAGGGGCTTCCCCGCTCCAAAATCCAAGATATGAACGACAAAAGAAGACCCGTCCGGATGGCTCCGGCGGGTCTTCTTTTGTCGTTCGTGTATACGCTGATTCCGTGAATTACTTCACTGCTGCTTCGTAACGTTTGCCGACTTCTTCCCAGTTGACAACGTTCCAGAAAGCTGCGATGTAATCAGGACGTTTGTTCTGATATTTCAGGTAGTAAGCGTGCTCCCATACGTCCAGACCGAGGACAGGCGTTTCGCCTTCCATGATCGGGCTGTCTTGGTTAGGCAGGGAAGCTACTTTGAGCTTGCCGTCTTTGGTTACGGACAGGAAGGACCAGCCGGAGCCAAAACGTGTTGTAGCCGCTTTAGCGAAATCTTCCTTGAACTTATCGAAACCGCCGAGTTCCGCGTTGATCGCGTCAGCCAGCTTGCCGCTTGGTGCGCCGCCGCCGTTCGGTCCGATGGTTTCCCAGAAGAGGGAGTGGTTCGCATGGCCGCCGCCGTTGTTGCGTACGGCAGTACGGATGCCTTCAGGCAGAGCGTCGAGGTTCGAGATCAGCTCTTCCACGCTTTTGGATTGAAGATCGGCATGAGCTTCCAGCGCAGCGTTCAGGTTCGTTACATAAGTGTTATGGTGACGATCGTGGTGAATCATCATCGTCATTTCGTCAATGTGGGGCTCAAGTGCGTTGTTGGCATAAGGCAGTGCCGGTAATTGATGTGCCATCTTCTAATCTACCTCCCGCAAAGTATAAGTTTTCCAAGATTTATTATCGCCTATATTCCATATAAAATCAACATGTATGTATGTTAAGTGTTCGTGACTAGGAGAAAGGCGTACAGCGGATGTCTCTATGACCCGCTGCGTCGTTCAATCTCGTGAATGATTTGCCCCAGTATGGCTGTACCCTGTGCATTCAGCCAGGGCGACATGTCGCTCATGACGCGCTGATGATACTGCAGCTCTTCGCTCGTCCACTCCTTCGTCTTCTGGTCGTTCAGCTCGTAGATCGGGCGGATGGCTTCCGTCATGTCAGGCCCCTCCTTCGTCCAAGTAGTCGGCTCATTGCGCATTACCGGATTATTCTAACTCGGCCCGCTCTCTTTTATGCAAAAGGGCGGGCCGGTTCCATCCTCTGAGAAAAGACGGCTTCAGCCGGAGGACCCGGAACTGGAGCTGCCGACGCCTCCATGGGAGCCGGAGCTGCCCGAGGTGATGCCCGAGGATGCTGCGGGGCGGGATGGGGCGCCGGACTGTAACGAACCGCCGCTGCCTGCAGAGGTGTTCCCGGTGGCGGAGCCGGAGCTGTCGGTACCTCCTGCGGCTGCCCCGGCAGCACCGGCGTCTGCGGCCCGTGACGCCGGTGCTCCTCCCGCTGTCCCCGTTGTTCCCCCAGCAGGGGAGCCCTTCCCGGCTGCTGTACCGGACGGAGCACCGTCCGCCGCAGGGCTGCTCTTGTTGAACGATCCGGTACGCTTCGTTGTATCGGGAGCAGGCACGGCCGGAGCGGGGGCGGCGCCTGCGGAGGGGGCGGCCGTAGACGGCGATGAAGGGGCGGGCGCGGCTTGAGTGCCCGGGCTGCGGCGGTAATACGGGCCAGCCCCTCCATAGTAATGCGCGCTTCCGGATGAATCTACCGATCCGCTGCCATCATCGCAGCTGAGGTCCCGGTCGGCATCGGGACAGGTATCGGCAGGCGGTGCCGGGGGTGCGGCGGATGATCCGCCGGACGTTGCGGACGGCAGGGCACCGCCGGAAGTGGAAGGGGAGACAGGAAGCGAAGGCGCGGGCCGGGCCGGAGAGGCGGCCGGGGTACAGCCGGCTCCGGCCGTCAGCGTGGCGGCTACGAACAGCGTGAACAGTTTGGGATGGCGGCGCGTGGACAGGGAAGCAGGTTCAGGTTTCATAGGAATCGCCCCATTCTGGTAGATGATATGGCCTGATAGGAAGATACTACGCCAGACTTGCCAAAAAGTTCCTTTATTTTACAATTTCGAAGTGCCCGGGCGTCTGGTTTCTAAAGCTTTCCTGAAATCATCAGGGGATCATTGCCAGAAGTAGCCGCTCCATTTATACTATTGTATGGAAACATTTAGTAGAGTTTATGTCTGTATTACAGTTATAGATGGAGGAGGGAACCGCTATGGACGGGCCCAAACAACGACTCGCCTGCGCAGGATTGGCGGCGGCTCTCGTGTTGTCGCCTTTTTTGTCGTGCACAGCCGACGCAGCGGCCGGAGCCGTACTTCCGGAAGTGGAACCGGCGACGGCGAAAGAGCTGGAGATTCCTGCCGCTCCCCCGGAGATTGTGCCGGGCAAGGTGCTCGTGAAATACAAGAGAACGGCCGAAGCCCCGCACGGGGCTCGTATGCTGAAAGCGGCGGCGCAGGGCAGCAGCACGGTAACGGTGCCTGTGCAGGAGCGGGAGAACGTCTCCGAAGCTGTGGAGAGGCTCTTGAAGGATCCGGAGGTCGAGTACGCCGAGCCTGTGTACCGGTTTCATTACACGGACCTGCCTTACCGTCCTGCCGAGCCGGTAGAGATGCGGTCGCTTCTCGGTGCCCTGAAGGGCAGCAGCACGGCGGCGGAAGCCAAGGCTTCCAATGATCCCTATCTCGAATATCAATGGGGGCTGTCCGTTACCGAGCTGACGTACGGATGGTCGAGAGTGCGGGAGAATACCGCCCGTGAGCCTGTGACCATCGCTGTGATCGATTCCGGTGTCCGGGCGGATCACAAAGATCTCAGCGGCGTGCTGCTGCGGGGATATGACGTCAAGAACCGGGATTGGAATCCCGAGGACGAGAACGGGCATGGCACGATGGTGGCGGGTCTGGCGGCAGCGGTTATGGACAACGGTCTGGGCATTGCAGGGGCGGCCGGGCCGGGACCCGTTCGCATTCTGCCCGTGAAGGTAGGGGGGAGCGGACGCTCGGACATCGAGAGCTCGGATGTGGCCGAAGGCATCTACTGGGCTGCGGACAACGGGGCGGACGTGATCAACCTGAGCCTGGGCATGTCGGCCGAAGTGCAGGCGGTCAAGGATGCGGTCCAGTATGCGCTGGGCAAAAAGGTCGTTGTCGTAGCAGCGACAGGTAATGACAGCAACCACTGGGTCGGTAACGAAGCGGGGAATGTACTGAGTGAGGAAGAGGCGGCAGAAGGTGCCGAGCTGCCCCGCAAAGTCTACCGTACCCTGTTTCCGGCGAGTATGCCGGGCGTGGTGGCGGTGGGCTCTGTGACACGCTTGGAAGGAAGCCGGCTTACGATCGCCGACTTCTCGAATATCGGCAAGGTCACCATCACCGCTCCCGGCACGTCGATCTACTCGACCTTACATACGGCTGCGGATGCGATAGGTATCGGCGACGGCACCTCCTTTTCGGCGCCGCTTGCTTCCGGGCTCGCCGCTCTGCTCAAGATGCAGAACCCGGAACTGACTTCCGCTGATGTAGAGCGGATTCTCGCCCACACGGGCAAGAGTGTCGAGATGCCGGAGTCCAAAGGGGGAAGTACATACGCTGCTTCAGCCTACTACGGCGGCGGGCTCCTTAACGGCAAGAATGCGTTTTTGAAGCCGCGTTTGCGGTTGTCGGCAACCCGTTCTTCGGGCAGCAGCCCCGGGCAGTCGCTTCTGGAAGTGAGGCTGTGGGCAGAGGACGACAGGGGCCGCGCAATCGTCCCGGAGGCCGGTAGCGATTCCAAGGAGCCGGTCCGCGTAGTGCTTACCGGCCGTTCCGTTTCGGGAGAGACCGTGACGCGGGACGTCTATCTTGGCCGGACACTGGAAGAGCCGATGGCCGATGAGGAGGTCTACCAGCTTGAACTGCAGGCGAAGCTGCCGGAGGAATGGGCTGACCGGTACGTCCCTGCAGCGCCCCTCGTCCTCACGAAGCGGCCGGGTGCCCCGGAAGCTTTCCCCGCTGCGGGCAGTTATACGGGTAAGCAAAGTGTCGTGCTGAAGACGGCGGCGGCGGGTGCCAGACTCGTCTACGGGTTTGCGGGCAGTACCGCCCTGTATGATTACACCGGACCGGTCACATTGGACGAGAGCCGTACCCTGGTTGCCTATGCCGTCAAGAATGGGATCTCGAGCGAGCCCCGAAGCTACAAATATACGATTAACGGAGAGGGCTCGACGTCGGACGGCAGCAGCAACCGCTCATCCTCCAGCGCAGGCAGAACTCCGGCCTCTGGGGAAGGAAGCGTCCCCGTCCCGGTGCCGGTTACGATTGCACCGCCCAAGGAAGAGTTGAAGGAGCGTATTCTTTCGGCCAAGGGCGCACCGGTGACGGTCGATGTGCTGGATAAGGGAACCAGCGGATGGGTGTTTGAATTGGCTGGAGAAGTATGGAACCTGGCCAAGCAGACAGGCACCAAGCTTATCTTACAAGGGAATGGTTTTTCCTTTGTTTTTCCTCCCGGGGCCTATGCTGTCAAGGATGAATCCAAGGTGAGACTCCGTGTGGTTTCGGTTCCCGAGGTTCCGGGCAAACCCGGGCATGCCGTACTGGCTTCCCCGGTCTATGATATTCGGCTGGAGGCGGACGGTGAGGAGCTGGCTTCCTTCGAGAAGCCGGTACTGGTTACCACCGATTTCGAAGAAGAGAAGATCACTGATCCAAAACGTTCGGGAGCGTACCGCTACCAACCGGAAAGCGGAGTATGGGAGTATACGGGGGGAAGATCGGAAGAAGGCCAGTTCCGGGTCGAGCTCCAGCGCTTTGGCCGGTTTGCCATTATGCAGTGGAACCGGCAGTTTGCCGACCTGGAGGGGCATTGGGCGCGTACTGCCGTCGAACGGATGGCAGCCCGAGGCGTAGCGGACGGGATGACCGATACGGAGTTCGCTCCCGATGCCGAAGTGACGAGGGCCCAGTTTACGGCGCTCCTCGCCCGTACGCTTCAGCTGCCGGAATCCGGAGGGGCGGAGCTTCCCTTTGGAGACGTACCGGCAGATGCATGGTACAAGGCGGCGCTGCAGAAGGCCTTGGCCGCCGGGCTCATCAGCGGGATGAGCGATACCACATTCGCCCCTGATGCCCGGATCACCCGCGAGCAGATGGCGGTCATGCTGGCGAATGCACAGGCCTATCGGGATCGTCCGGGGAACGGAGCGGTATTGGCGGGGGTGGAGACCGTGTCGTTCAGCGATATGGGGGAAGTCAGCCCCTGGGCGTCGGAAGCGGTGAGGAAGGCGTCTAGTGCGGGCCTATTGGAAGGCATGCCGGATGGTTCGTTCAGACCGGGCTTCTATGCCTCCAGGGCACAGGCCGTTACGGTGCTGTACCGTTTGCTGGATCCGGATGTGTCATAGAAGAGATGAAGCAGGCCGCTTGCCGGGACCGGAGTCCCGTAAGCGGCTTTTTGTCCGGTGTACAGAAAGGTAACCTAACCTGCAGAGCTCGTTTTAGAACTCTCAGTACAGCGTCAAAAAGTGATAATGTTCGTGAAAACGCTTCAAATAAAGCGTTTTCAGAAGATATTCAAAATAATGTGAAGATTTTTTGCGTTTTTTAAAAGATTAGGCAGGAATTTGGACGGATTTGTCGTATTTTACTATGATACCAATCTCAGTGGCGGGGAGAGTTCGACTTATGCTTGTGGGTTCCTACCAGGTTCGTTCGTTTCAATTGTCCGATTATGTAACGGTGACTCGCCTTCTTGAAAGTGTGCTGACGGAAGAATGTTACGAAGAAACGATGGAAGCATTTGCGAGACAACTGTCTTGGGACAGTGAATTGGTTTTGGTCGCAGAACAAGAAGGGGCGATCGTCGGCATCATCGTCGGTACGATTGATAACCACAACGGATACTATTACCGGATAGCCGTAGAAGCGGAGCATCAACGCCGGGGCATCGGGCAGTCTTTGATCGAATCCCTGCGCCAGCGCTTTATCGGGCGGAAGGTTCGCCGCATTCTCGTTACCGTAGATGTGCATAACGAAATGGTGCTGCCGGTGTATGAGAAGGCCGGCTATCAAGACGGGGATTTTTCCCGTACGCCTCACCGGCTCAGTATAGTAAACGGATAGAACCCCCACCTGCGGAACTTCAATGAAAGTGACGATATAAGCATAACCGGAAGGCTGCGGCTGTTTCGGGAATGCTTTTTTTGTTGTTATTCTATTAGAAATGCGTTTTTATTGGAGGGCTCCCCTCTTCTCCCTTGAAAGCGGAACAACATAAGTTTATGCTAGTAGCAAGATTCTTACATGTACCAACGAAAACGATAGAATTTCAGCATACGCAGAGCGTACTCGCCACCAAGGCGGTCCGATGCAGAAGGGCAGGCACTCATGGGAGCATTTCATCCATATTTGATCAAGAGCTTCAAGCACGATGGGCACCTGCACCGGATGTGGCTCAAGAACTGGCTCGTTCCGGACGATCTCCTGCACGATACCCATCGGGCCGAGTCGATGCTCGTGCTGATCAACAGCCAGACGAAGATCGTGGAGGCCGACGGCAAGGAATGGGTCAGCCGGATACCCGGAATTTCTTTTTTTATACCGAAGATGTGGTTTAATGTGGTGGCGCTGATCGAAGAGCATGGCGTCCGGTATTACTGCAATGTGGCGTCTCCGCCTTATGTGAACAACAGCATTATCACGTATATTGATTATGACCTGGATGTCATCCGGATGCCGGCGGGTGATATTCATGTGGTCGACCAGGATGAATACGAGCAGCATAAGACGCTGTACCATTATTCTTCCATTGTAGACGGGAAGGTCAAGCAGGGACTGAACGCGCTGCTTGCGAGAGTCCGGGCGGGTGAAGCCCCGTTCAGGGATGACCTTGTTATGTTTTACTATGAACGATGGAAAGAATATGGGGCGGAGGGGTAGCATGGGGCTGCTTCCTGCCGAGGACGGGAAAGGGGAGCGGGCGGAGCGGCAGAGGGCTGCTGTTTCGACCGGCGAGAGTTCCCTTCGTGAAATATGGAAATGGATGAAGCTGACCATTGCGGTTCTGTTCATCGTTGTCTTTATTCACGAATATTTTTTTCATTTCTCCACGGTGCGGGGGATCTCCATGGAGCCAACCCTGGAAGAAGGCGAATGGCTCTTCATTAATAAGACGCTCCGGTTCGGAGGCTCCCTGCAGCGCGGGGATGTCATCGTAATCCGCCGCCTGTCTGAGGCCGGGCAGCCGTCCTTCCTTGTGAAGCGTGTGGTTGCTGTCGCAGGGGATGAAGTGCATATCCGCGAAGGGAAGCTTCTGGTGAACGGAGAAGCCTTGCCGGAGCCCTATACCCGCTCTCCGATTGTGGATGGCGAATTCGAACCGTATACGGTGGATGAGGGGTATTTGTTCGTCATGGGAGATAACCGCGGCCGTTACGCCAGCAATGACAGCCGCAGCTTCGGACAGGTGCCTCTCACCGAGGTAGTGGGCAAAGCCGAATGGATCGTATGGCCGCTGGAGAAGTGGCATCGTCTGTGAGTGGTTTATACATAGGAAGGGAGAGGTAGGCGCATGAAGCCTCAAGAAGATCAGCATAGAGACCTGCCGCATGCCGCCCCAGCCTCCCTGCCGGCCGTCAGTTCGGATCCGTGGAAGAGGCTGAGGGAGAAGCTGCGAAGCGCCGCCCCCGGACTCGGCATCGACAAGATCGGCTTCGCTTCGGCGGAGCCGTTCGCGGAGCTGAAGGACATCCTGGTCCGGCACCGGGAACAAGGGTACGAGTCCGGCTTCGAAGAGCGGGATATTGACAAGCGGGTGAACCCGTCGCTGACGATGGAGTCGCCCCGCTCGATCATCTCAATCGCGGTCGCCTATCCTTCGAAGCTGAAGAACCCGCCGCGTTCCGAGCCAGGGCGTTACCGGGGGATCCTCTCCCGCTCCGCCTGGGGAACCGACTATCATCATGTCCTGCGAGACCGTCTGCAGCGGCTGGAGGCTTGGATCCGCTCGGAGGTGCCGGGAGCGCAGACGGTCTCCATGGTCGATACCGGCGTCCTTGTCGACCGTGCCGTCGCGGAGCGGGCCGGGATCGGTTGGGTCGGCAAGAACTGCTCGGTCATCACGCCGGAGTGGGGGTCCTGGGTATATCTCGGCGAGATTGTGACGAATGTACCGTTTCCGGCGGATCAGCCGGTGTTGGACAGCTGCGGGGATTGTACGCTGTGCATCGATGCCTGTCCGACGGATGCGCTGGTGGGTCCGGGCCAACTCAATGCGCAGCGCTGCGTATCCTATCTGACCCAGACCAAGGGCATCATTGAAGATGATGAATTGAAACGCAAAATCGGCAACCGGCTGTACGGCTGCGATACCTGCCAGATCGTATGCCCGAAGAATAAAGGCATGGATGCAGATCATCATCCCGAACTGCAGCCGGACGCTGAACAGGTCAAGCCGCTGCTGGTACCGCTGCTGCAGATGACGAACCGGGAGTTCAAGGAGAAGTTCGGCTCAAGCGCCGCATCCTGGAGAGGCCGCAAGCCGATGCAGCGCAACGCCATTCTGGCCCTCGGCAACTTCCGGGACCGGGAGGCCCTGCCGGAGCTGCTTCGGGTTCTTCGGACCGATGAGCGGCCGGAGATTCGGGCCACGGCTGCCTGGTCGGTCGGCCGAATTGGCGGCCCAGAGGCGGAGCAAGCCTTGGCGGAGGCTCTGATGCGGGAGAACGACGAATCGGCTCGGCGTGAGATCATGAAGGCGCAGGGACACCATAAGGGGGAGACAGAGGCACATGACGGTCATCCGGTATCATGAAATGGAGTCCCCCATCGGGATCCTGACGCTGGGCTGCAGCGAGAAGGGACTGTGCCAGATTGAATTCGGCGCTTATGGGGACCAGGAACACCGTCTGCTGGGTTGGTCCCGGCGATATTTCGGCACAGAAGCATGGCGCAGGGAACCAGGGGCGCTGGCCGCTGTGGAAGATCAGCTGCAGCGTTATTTCGCCGGGGAGCTGCGTACCTTCGATCTGGAGCTGGATCTCCGCGGCACTCCGTTCCAGCTCCAAGTGTGGCAGGCTCTGACCGGGATTCCCTACGGCGCGGCGCATTCGTATAAGCGGGTAGCCGAAGCCATCGGATCGCCTAAGGCGGTACGGGCTGTGGGCGGAGCGAACAACCGCAATCCCGTGCCGGTTGTCGTGCCCTGCCACCGTGTCATCGGGGCGGCCGGAGCGATGGTGGGCTACGGAGGCGGATTGGACATCAAGACCTTCCTCCTTGGCCTGGAAGGTTTTGCGCCGGAGGCGGGAGGAGAGCTGATATGAGATACGTACATATCGAGAGCGTAGAAGCAGGCCAATACCTCGGGAGGACCATCTTTACGGCCAATGGGTCCGTGCTTCTGTCCGAAGGGGTGCAGCTTACCGTATTTATGATTAACCAGCTCATCCGCATCGGCGTCACGATGATCTACATCAAGGATGAGCAGTTCAACGATATCGAGCTGAACGAACTGGTTTCGGAGGAAACGAAGCGGGCCGTGATGAAGCGGATGACCGATACGTTCCAATCGATCCGCTCCGGCAAGGATTTTAATACAAAACACATCAACCTCAGCATCGACTCCCTGCTGGAAGAAGTTATGCAGAACAAAGAGGTGATGGTTCAGCTCACGGATATCCGTACCGAGGATAACGCGATGTATGTCCATGCGTTGAACGTTTGTATGATGTCGGTGCTCATCGGCATTCAGATGGGCTTGTCGGCGGCTCAGTTGAGGGAACTTGCGATCGGAGCGCTGCTGCATGACGTGGGCAAGCTCGAGCTGATTACGGATGACGAGAACAGGGATAAGCGCCGCCATCATACTTGGCGGGGGTTCGAAGTGTTGAAGAACAAGCGGGAGCTCAGTCTGCTCATCGCCCACGTTGCTTTCCAGCATCATGAGACGATGGACGGCGAGGGTGTGCCGCGCCAGATCCCCGGAGAGGAGATCCATGTCTATGCACGGATCGTGGCGGTCGCCAATACGTATGACAACCTGCTGTACGATGCGCGCAGCGGCAAGCGCGTGATGCCTCACGATGCTTGTGAACGGATGATGGTGCTCGCCGGCCAGAAGCTGGACCGGGAGATCGTCATCCAGTTTCTTCGTACGGTGTCCGTGTATCCGACCGGCATTTCGGTCAAGCTTACGACGCGGGAGACCGGGGTTGTGGTCGGCCAGCACCGTGGGCTCCCGGGGCGTCCGGTAGTCCGGGTGGTGAAGGGGAGCGGGGACGATTTGGAAGTCAAGGAAGTCGATCTGGCTAAACTGACAACCGTTTTTATTGAGTCGGTCCTCTTGTAAGAACCCATTTGTCCTTGCCCGGAAGGCATGCTATGATAAGGAAATCTAAATTTAACGGTAGAGGTGAAGGAAGCAGTCATGTGGGGATATGTCGTTACCGCGGTAGTCGCTCTTCTAGTCGGGGGTGCGGCCGGATTTTACATTGGGGTTATGTACCTCCGCAAGCAGATGGAGAAGATGCAGAGCAATCCGGAGATGCTCCAGCAGATGGCCAAGCAGATGGGGTATAACCTCAACAAGCAGCAGATGGTGAAGATGCAGCAAATGATGAAGAAACAGAAGTTTCGTCCATAATAAGGGCTGAGGCTCCCCCGCAATGAAGGTATGCTTTGTCATAGGGGATCTCCTGCCTAAGGGCGAATGAGGAGGGACAGGCCATGCCGGCCAAAGAATACAGGAATACCCGCGTAGCCGAGAACCGCGAACAGATCGAACATCATGTCCGCGAGATTCTTCGGCTGGTCGGTGAAGATGTGGACCGTGAAGGATTGGTGGACACCCCGGCACGGGTAACCCGCATGTATGAGGAAATTTTTGCAGGCTATGAAGCCGACGTGAAAGATATTCTGGGTGTGGCATTCGACGAGAAGCACGAAGAGCTTGTCATTGTGAAGGATATCGTCTATTACAGCCAATGCGAACACCATATGGCACCGTTCTTCGGCAAGATCCATATCGGTTATATTCCCAGCGGCAAGATCGCCGGATTAAGCAAATTCGCGAGGCTGGTCGAAGCGGTCACCCGGCGCCTGCAGGTTCAGGAGCGCATTACTTCGGAACTCGCGGATATCATCGAGAGCGAACTGGAGCCGCACGGCTGCATGGTCGTCGTCGAGGGCGAGCATCTTTGTATGTGCGCGCGGGGCGTCAAGAAGCCGGGCAGCAAGACGGTCAGTTCGGCCGTACGCGGCGTATTCCGCAGGGATCCGTCGTCCCGGGCGGAGTTCTTGTCCTTGATTAAGGATTAGCCCGGCCGTAAGCAATCAAGAGGCATGTATAGCAGAAGCGCAGAGCCATTCCCTTTGGGGAGCGGTTCTGCGCTTTTTTTGAATTTATCTCTCGCCAGGGCTGCGATCCTGTAAGCTTATATATCTTATAAACGCGCACCGTCCTTAAAGGACGGCAAAGCCGTTTATCTTGTCCGCTGCGGAGCGGTACTCCCAACGGGCACCACTTCCGCCTCCGTATCTCCTTCGGGAGTCCGAGCGTCCTGAGGCCCCCGCACACAGACAGCATGAACCTCAAAACCTCCCCGTAAGTTCCGTAGCAGTGAAGCGGAAGAAACGCCGGTCCCCAGTTCCAGGAACATCGTAATCGGGGAGGCTTTGGGGCATGGATTAGCGGCTGTGGCCGTACTTTACGACTTCCTCTGTCGTGGTCGAGAGCGTCTGCAGAAACCCTGTGGTCATTTGCAGATATTCTTTTTTGTGGGCCCGGTAGATCAGCTCGTGTCCGTCTTTCTCGAGCAGCCACAACTGGGAGCCGGAAGCGTCCTTTTGCTGCTGATAGATGCTCTCTACCATGTTCCATGGAGCCTTCAAGTCCTCTTTCCCGTGAATGAAGAAGATCGGCATCTCGTACTTGGTTTCCTTCACCGTCTGATAGGGCACTTGATTCAGGCTCACCCCGTTCAGGAGGGGGAAGAACATATGAACGAGCGGCTGGGAGAATTTCGGAAGATTCGCTACCTGTTTCATATTATGATACAAGGTTTCGGGTTCAAGAATGAACGTGCTGTCCAGAATCATCCCGTCGATGTCCTTGGTCTGCAGGGCAGCCTGCAGGGCGGTGCCGGCTCCCATGGAGAAGCCCCAGACATAGACCCGTTCGGCCCCGCGGTCTTTGGCATATTTGACGGCACCGAGCAGTTCCTGGGACTCGCGGAGACCGCCGGTTACGTTCCAGTCGGGCTGGACGTAGCCGTAATCGAACATGACGACATTGAAGCCCATCCGGTGGGCGGCTTTGGCGAGTTCATAGATCGGGACCCAGATTTCTTCGCGGTTGCCGCCGTATCCGTGAGAGAAGACTACGGTTTTGCGGCTGTTCGCGGCCTGCAGCTCGGCAGGGATATACCAGCCGGAGAGGGTGGAGGAACCGTTCAGACTCGGGAAGGTTACATCTTCATATGCAGTACCGATCGACAATGCCGGAGTGGAGCGCAGAGGATCGATATGCGGACGCGCCAGCGTCCAGGCGATATAAGCGTGAAATGCCATCAGGAGGCTGAATAAGAGCAGGATAACGGACAGCAGGGCAATCAGCAGGCCTTTATGCCGGCGGACAAAAGTCGTTCGTCTGACAGCGGTTTCAACGGTGGTGGTGGGTGTAAGAGGTACGGGTGAATACGAATTGGATTCCATAAGCGGATCCCTCCCAAGAAGTGAGCTGAGATGACTGAGTGCGGCGGACGACGCAGGTAGGGCCCTGATCCACTTCGATCCTGGCAGCTTTCAGTCCGGTAGGCCGGAAGGGAGAGGCTGTTGCAATCGGCTGGGAACATTCCATGATAATAACAGTTGGAGGACTCCATCCTGATTCCCACGAGAGCGACATAAGGGAGCTCGGACAACGCCTGCGGGAAACAAGCAGCGGGCGCGGATTCTTTTTCCTATATATCGGTTGGAGGTGGAATTTGTAACACATAAAGGCTGAATAATCAGATAATTTACTTCTATTTCTATAGTATAAGGACGGGGGCTTCCCGTCAATGTTCGTCGAAAATTGTAAACGACCTGTAATCTTTCCGTAATATTCTGTATGTTAGGAACAAAAAGGGTTTGGGTATAGGGAGATAGCAGTGGAAACGATATAGGAAAATGAACAAATATGGGCTATAATAGATTTCAACTAGTGAAACGTTATTTCGGGGAGTGAAAGAGTATGGAAGATGGCAAATTAACGGTCCGGGCGGTCGAACGAGCCCTTGATATTCTGCTTTGCTTCACGGATGCAGACGATCTCAGCCTGACGGAAATCTCTGCCCGGGTCGGTCTTCACAAGAGTACGGTGCATCGGCTCCTGGCTTCGCTGGAAGGCAAAGGCTTTATTATTCGGCATCCTGCTTCGGAACGGTACCGTCTCGGCTTCCGGATCTGGGAGCTGTCTGCGAACCTCACCCACAGTGACGACCCGGCTGTCATCCTGCTGCCGGAGCTGGAGCGTCTGCGGGACCAGCTCGGCGAGACGGTCTCGCTCTACGTGCGGGACGGCTTTGAACGCGTACGCGTTCAGGCCGTACAGAGCAATCAGGCCATCCGCCGCGTCGCCCCGATCGGAGCCCGGCTGCCGCTCTACGTCGGCGCCTCGAGCAAAGTGCTCGTGGCCTTCGCCGGGGCGGCCGAGCAGCAGGCGCTGCTCGAGGATCCGGCTTGGCCCCGCGCCGTAGACCCCGCCGCCTATGCGCAGCAGCTGGCGGAAGTACGCGCGCTGGGCTACGCGACCAGCGTGGAAGAGCGCGAACCCGGCGCTGCCGCCGTCTCTGCGCCGGTCTTTGACCGGGCAGAGAAGCTGGTCGCCGCGCTCGCGGTGTCCGGCCCCTCCAACCGGCTGACGGTGGAGCTCATGAAAGAGCATGCGCCGGTGCTCACGGAAGCCGCCCGGCGCATGGGCAAGATGCTGCGCTGAGCGGCCTTGGCCATTCGGTGTGCGAGCGGTATGCTTGCCTTCGGGCAGGCTTTCCACCGACGGGGCACGGCTGGCGTCTTCCTTGCTTTCCTTCTCCCCCGAATGAACGCATCGAATGAATGTATTAAATAAAAAGGGAACTTACCAAAAAAGCCTTGAGCTCTCTCCTGTCGGAAGAGAAGCCCAAGGCTTTTTGGTATGGCGTCCATCGTGGTTAACTTAAGCTTAAGCCATGATCTGGCGAAGTACGGTTTGGAGGATACCGCCGTTACGGTAGTAGTCCACATCCACGTAGCTGTCGAGACGGGCAATGACTTCGAAGGAGAAGCTTGTGCCGTCTTCGCGGGTTACGTTGACCGTTACTTTTTGACCCGGCTGTACATCGTTGCTCAGACCGACGATATCGAACGTTTCGGTACCGGTCAGGCCGAGTGTGCTCCAGCCTTGGCCGTCTTGGAACTGCAGCGGAAGTACGCCCATGCCGACGAGGTTGGAGCGGTGGATCCGCTCGAAGCTTTCGGCGATGACGGCTTTGACGCCGAGGAGGAACGTACCTTTGGCAGCCCAGTCACGGGAGGAGCCGGTGCCGTACTCTTTGCCTGCGATAACAACGAGGTTCGTGCCCTGTTCTTGATACTTCATGGAAGCATCGTAGACGGACATGACTTCGCCGGTTGGCAGGTAAGTCGTTACGCCGCCTTCGGTGCCCGGGGCCACTTGGTTACGAATCCGAATGTTCGCGAAGGTACCGCGCATCATCACATCGTGGTTACCGCGGCGGGAACCGTAGGAGTTGAAGTCTTCTTTCTTCACGCCGTGCTCCATCAGGAATTTACCTCCTGGGGAATCCGGCTTGATGTTACCTGCAGGCGAGATGTGATCCGTCGTGACGGAGTCGCCCAGCAGGAGCAGCGTTTTGGCGCCGCGGATGTCGGCAATGTCGTTCAGATCCGGACCGAGGTTCGCGAAGAACGGCGGGTTAGCGATATAAGTGGACGCATCGTCCCATGCATACAGTTCGCCTTCCGGTACGTTGATCGCGTTGAAGCGCTCGTTGGAACGGAATACATTCGCGTATTTTTCGCGGTACAGGTCTGCGCTCATGCCCTGTGTGAACGCTTCGGCGATTTCTTGGGCCGTTGGCCAGATGTCTTTCAGGTAGACTGGCTCGTTCTTCTGGTCATAGCCGATCGGCTCGTTCGCAAGGTCGATGTCTACTGTGCCGGCGAGGGCGTAGGCTACGACAAGCGGAGGCGATGCCAGGTAGTTGGCTTTGACCTGAGCATGCACACGGCCTTCGAAGTTCCGGTTACCGGACAGAACGGCAGCGACCGTCATGTCGTTGTCGGCGATAGCGCGGGATACTTCGTCCGGCAGCGGACCCGAGTTCCCGATGCACGTTGCGCAGCCGTAGCCTGCCACGTGGAAGCCGAGGGCTTCGAGGGACTCGAGGAGGCCGGCTTTGCGCAGATACTCCGTTACGACCAGGGAGCCTGGCGTCAGGGAGCTCTTCACGTAGCCTGGCTTGCGCAGACCGCGGGCTACGGCTTTCTTCGCCACGAGGCCTGCTCCGAGCATTACGCTTGGGTTGGATGTATTGGTACAGGATGTGATCGCCGCGATCACGACCGCGCCTGTGCCCATTTTGCTTACTTCACCGTTCGCATGCGGCACATCTACGACTTCGGCGATCTTCTCGTCGGACAGGCCGTAGCCGCCTTTGTCGATCGGCGTGCGGAGAATGCTGTTGAACGATTCCTTCATGTTCGTCAGCTCTACGCGGTCTTGAGGACGTTTCGGACCCGCCAAGCTTGGTACGACCGAACCGAGGTCAAGCTCGAGCACGTCGCTGAATACCGGATCCGGCGTATCGTTCGTGCGGAACATGCCTTGCGCTTTATAGTAGGCTTCGACAAGAGCGATTTGCTCTTCGCTGCGGCCTGTATTGCGGAGGAAGTACAGGGACTCTTCATCAACCGGGAAGAAGCCGATCGTTGCGCCGTATTCCGGTGCCATGTTAGCTACCGTGGCACGGTCTGCAAGAGAGATGTTGCTGAGGCCAGGGCCGAAGAACTCGACGAATTTGCCGACCACGCCTTTTTTACGGAGCGTTTGCGTAACCGTCAGGGCCAGGTCTGTCGCCGTAGCGCCTTCGGACAGCGTTCCGGTCAGTTTGAAGCCGACAACTTCAGGCGTTACGAAATAGAGCGGCTGTCCAAGCATACCGGCTTCCGCCTCGATGCCGCCGACACCCCAGCCTACGATGCCGAGACCGTTGATCATGGTGGTATGGGAATCCGTACCTACGAGGGAATCCGGGAATACGAATTCTTCGCCGTTGATTGTACGGGTAGCCGCAACGGACGCGAGGTACTCGAGATTTACTTGGTGAACGATACCCGTATCCGGCGGAACCGCACGGAAGTTGTCGAACGCGGTTTGAGCCCAGCGCAGGAAGCGGTAGCGCTCTTCGTTGCGTTCGAACTCGATTTTTTCATTGAATTCGAGAGCGTCGCTGGAGCCGAACGCATCTACCATGACGGAGTGGTCGATAACGAGGTCGACCGGTACGAGCGGGTTGATCCGCTTTGGATCGCCGCCTGCGCGCTTCATGGTGTCTCTCATTGCCGCCAGGTCAACGACTACAGGTACGCCGGTGAAATCCTGAAGCACGATACGTGCCGGAATGAACGGAATTTCTTTATTCGGATCGCGGTCGGAAGCCCAGTTAGCGATTTGCTTGACGTGCTCTTCCGTGATCGCTTTGCCGTCGAATTGGCGGAGAGCCGCCTCGAGAAGAACTTTAATCGAAAAAGGCAGATTGGATACTTCGCTGCCCTGTTCCTGGAACGCCTGGAGGCTGTAGTAGTTGTAAGTCTTGCCGCCTACTTCCAGCTGCTTGCGGACCGAGAATTGGTCTTGGTTAGACATGGTAGCTTGTTCCTCCTTCATGATATGAATCAGCCGCTTTGCTCCCGTTCCACTACGTGAAACACGATTTCAAAATTAGCTTTACTAACAGTATACAATGGGAGACCCTTCCCGTAAAGATCGAATTCGTTCATTTTTGTAACTCTCCGCGCATACGCTGGGACTACAGCCGCCCGTCTGTTCTCTTCTGCCCGGCTCGTCCGATCGGGCGCTTCCTATAATGTAAGAAAGGGGCTGCAATCCTTTGACTTGGAAAACGACTCTCTACGATTATGTACATCACCGTAACCGGATGGACATTGAGAATGCCGTAGAGCCGATGCTGCCGTTTGTGAACGATGAGTCCTATTTGGCCGCCCAGCAGTCCAGGCTTGCCCGCCGCTGCGACAGTGACAAGGAGAGAGGCCTGCTTCCCGTCAAAAGCGAAACGCGCCTTTCCATCCGGCAGACCGCGCCATATCAGAACGGTCTGGCCGCCGATTGCATCCTAAGACGGGTGACTGTGGGGCAAATCCGCAGCGACGCTTACGAAGAACAGCGGGTTGAGCATGAACGGATTTTTTTGGTCCCCGCCTCTGATGGGGAGGAGTGGATCATCCGCAGGATCGAGCCGATACAGGGGGAGCAGAGACTCCGCTTGAAGCAGACGGCTCCGGGGGCCCTCCTGGAAGCCGAGGATGAATTCGAGGGAGCCGGCCTGATGCGCGCCCCCTCGGTACCCTTGCTCAGCCCGGGAGTACTGCCATACGCTGGAGGAGCCGTACGCCGGCCCTACAACCGGGAAGAGGCTGTCCGCTACGCCAACCGCTGGTGGGATGGGAGCAATCCGGTTTATATTGCCTTTGAAGTGGACTGCACCAGCTATATCTCCCAATGCCTCTTTGCAGGGGGGGCGCCGATGAACTATACTGATAAAAGGGATTCGGGCTGGTGGTATAAAGGCAGGCTCGGCGGCCAGGAGCTGTGGAGCTTTTCCTGGTCCGTTGCGGAGAGCCTGCAGTTTCACCTGAGAACAAGCCGCAGCGGACTACGGGGACAAGAGGTGTCCTCCGCGGCCGAACTTGTACCGGGCGATGTCATTGCATATGACTGGGATGGAGACGGCAGATTCCAGCACAGCACGATCGTCACGGCCAAGGACGCGAACGGCATGCCGCTCGTCAACGCCCACACGGTCAGCAGCAAGCACCGGTACTGGGATTATACCGATTCACATGCATGGACGGCGCGGACACAATACCGCTTTATTCATATTTCCGACTCATTATAATGACGACGAAGCGCCAGCATCCCTTTACCGTAGGTAGGGTTCGCTATTAAGGGCGGGCCCATGCACTCTTTTATGGATTAATGTTATTGGAATCGACTTCACTAACCGGAGGGTATATATGAGCAAAATACGCGTGGGCCTGATTTACGGAGGCAAATCCGGAGAGCATGAGGTCTCGCTCCAGACCGCACTCGCCGTCACGAAGGCCTTTGACTTAACCAAATACGAGGTTCAGCCTTTTTACATAACCAAGGAGGGCCAGTGGCGCTCGGGCCCGCAGCTGACGGCACCTGCCGAATCCGTGGCCGCCCTTACTTTCGGATCGGATACGGCTTCCGCGGATCCCGGCTCTTTTGCCCTGCAGCCTTTGTTCGCTTCTTCCTCGGCAGCTTCCGCCACGCAGGCGACTATTTCTTCCGTGGACGCTTCTTCATCCGCCGCCGCACCGCTTGACGTCGTACTTCCTTTGCTGCACGGAACCTTTGGCGAGGATGGTACGATTCAGGGATTGCTGGAGATGGCGAACATTGCCTATGTAGGAACAGGCGTCCTTGCTTCTTCCGTAGGCATGGATAAGGTCATGATGAAAAAAGTATTCGCCCAGGAAGGCTTGCCGCAGTGCGTATTCCGTCACTTTACGAAAAGCCAGTGGGAGAAGGATAATGCTTTCTTCATTATGGAGATCGAGATTGCCGTCGGTTATCCTTGCTTCGTCAAACCGGCGAACCTGGGTTCGAGTGTCGGAATCAACAAAGCCCGCAACCGCGAAGAGCTTCTTAGCGCCATCGGCGAAGCGCTCCGTTATGACCGGAAGGTGATCGTGGAAGAGTTCATCGAAGCCCGCGAGCTGGAAGTGGCCGTGCTCGGCAACGATGAGCCGCAGGCTTCGGTCGTCGGCGAGGTGGTATCGTCGGGCGAATTCTACGACTACAAGGCGAAGTACATCGACGGGAAGTCCTCGATGATCATCCCGGCAGAAGTCGCAAGCGAGGTATCCACGCGAATCCGCGATTTGGCGGTCCGGGCGTTCCAAGCGATCGACGGAACGGGGCTCTCCCGCGTCGATTTCTTCCTGCGCCGGGATAACGGTGATATCTACATTAATGAGATCAACACCATGCCGGGGTTCACGCCTTTCAGTATGTACCCGCTGTTGTGGAAGGCAACCGGCAAGCCCTACAGCGAACTTCTCGATGATTTGATTCGGCTGGCGATCGAGCGTCACCAAGAGAAGCAGCGTCTTCAATATTCATTCGATATCACCTAAGCTTTGCTGCAGGCCGCCGCTTCTATGCTGCGGCTTGCTTCGTTTCATCCCATCCCTTATGCTAGGAATACAAAGTATGCCATTTTGAGGGAGGCGTCGGTCTATGGGATTCCAAACCGAATTCAATTCCGTTTGCAAGTTTAAATCGGAGCAGGAGCTGTACGAGCTTCTCGAATACGGCCGGGGCAAAATGGTCAAAAGCGGCTTTCGGGTATTTCCCGCCGGTCAGAAGGTAGTCGCATACACACCGCAGAATCAAGCGATTGCCATCGTGAAGATTCTGGCGTCCATTGCGGAAATTAACTTCCAGGGCGAAGAAGTGACCCAGGTGGAGATGGAGCTTGTGCGCAAGTTGACGGAGGAAGAAGCGAGGGTCCAGACGGCCTTAGCTCACGAAATGTTTTTCGGAGAGCAGGAGTAGTCGCCGATTCAGCTCGGTTTTATAGCAAGACCTGCAGCAGGCCTTTCCTGACTAATAGGAGAGGCCTGCTTTTTGTTTTTGGGCATCCTAAGGCCAAAAAAACGGCCAAGGAGCGTGGGGAAATTGATCGTCCGGTTGGGTTATGTAGCCATGTCCGTTGTGGTGAAGAATGCTTCACCTTCAAAAACGATGACGTACACGCATTTTGAAAAGCTGGGAGACCGGGAGGCCGCCATCCGGAAACTGGAACGCATCTCTGCAGAGAATATCCATAACACGCTGCGGCTGCTTAAGCATAACCGGGCGCATGACATCGAAATGTATCGGATATCCTCGAAGCTTGTTCCGTTACTGGGACATGAAGCACTAGGAGATTGGGATCCGATCGAACGGTTAGCCGCCGACTTTACTGCGTTGGGTGAATATGCCCGCAAGAATCGGATGAGGCTCTCCTTTCATCCGGATCATTTTACCGTGCTGAGTACACCGCGGCAGGATGTCCTTCGCAGTTCGAGAGCTGATCTTGAGCGTCATGTCCGCATGTTGGAAGCCATGGGCCTGGATGCCTCCGCGAAGTGCAATATTCACGTCGGCGGGACTTACGGCAACAAGGAGGCTGCCCGTGCCCGGTTCATCGACAATTTTAGCGAGCTGCCCTTACGGGTCCGGGAGAGGATCACATTGGAGAATGACGACAAGACGTTCAACATGCTAGAGACGCTTGAGATCTGCGAAGAAGTAGGGGTTCCGATGGTGCTCGATATACATCATGATGCGGTTAACCCCGGTGAGAGTTCGGCTGCTGACTTATGGCCGAGAATCAGGAAGACCTGGGAGGGACAGAAGGAGCAGAGTGAAGAGGGCATTGTACCCCAGGATTTGCCGCCCAAAATCCATGTCTCCAGTCCCAAAAGCGAGAGTGACCCGAGAGGGCACGCCGACTATATCGAAAAAGGGAGGCTGCTGTCGTTTTTACGTGCGATCGCACCGCTTACCCCGAGGCTCGACATCATGCTAGAGGCCAAGGCCAAAGACGGGTCCCTCTTCAAGCTGATGGAGGACCTTGGGCAGGAACCGGGCGTTACACAGTTGTCTCAAGCCTCATTTGAACTGTAGAACAGGAGGTGACCAAACTTCTCTTGAAACTTCTGGCAAAATGCGGTACCGTGAGGAAAGATTAGGGTACGAGCCTTTAAGACAGGGGGACGTTATGCTATGGGTTTGGTTGCCGGCAAAAATATTGTAGTGATGGGCGTCGCGAATGACCGCAGCATCGCATGGGCCATCGCCCAGTCATTGGCAGCTCAAGGGGCAAGACTGGTTTTCACGTACGAGAATGAACGGGTGGAGGAGAGGGTTCGTAAACTGGCCGATACCATCCCGGGATCCGTTATCCTTCCATGCAATGTGACTGTGGATGAGGATCTGGAGCGTCTTGCGGGGAGCTTGAAAGAGCAGTTCGGCGCACTTCACGGAATTGTACACAGTATTGCCTTTGCCCGGACGGAAGAGCTGGAAGGCATGTTCGTGAATACATCCCGAGACGGGTTTGCTTTAGCGCATGATGTCAGTGCATACTCTCTTGTCGGCGTAGCACAAAAACTTTATCCGCTGATGACTGAGGGCGGAAGCATTATGACAATGACTTATCTGGGTGCCGAAAGAGTACTCAAGAACTATAACGTTATGGGGATCGCCAAGGCGGCACTTGAATCCAGCGTCCGTTACTTGGCGAACGACCTCGGCCAATTCAATATTAGAGTGAATGCGATATCTGCCGGACCGATCCGGACTCTGGCAGCGAAGGGCATTAAGGATTTTAATCAGATTCTGCGAAACGTTGAAGAAAAGGCGCCGCTGCGCCGGACGACCGAGACAGCGGAAGTCGGAGACACGGCATTATTCTTGATGAGCCCACTCTCGCGGGGCGTAACCGGAGAAGTAATACACGTCGACAGCGGCTATCACATCGTTGGAGTATAGCCATATCCCGGACCGTCCCTGTCTATTGCAGCCAGGATGGTCTTTTTTATTGGTTTTGTCACTGACGCTACACCAATTTGGATGAAACGCCATAGCCAATCGTTCGTATATTCAATATACTAGTTATATAGCAGAAGATTTGCGCCAGAGATGGTTGAGAGTATGGTTTGATTCAATTCCACAAAAGGAATGATACAGTTATGTCTACATCCAATATTCCGGCATTTGCCGTAGGCAGTAAGAGCTTTACCGCGGTAGCGATTAATACGGCCTCCAAAGCCGGTGAGTGGATCCAAAGCAAGGTGGGGGACTTTACTAGTCTACATACGAAGTTTTCCGCACAGGACCTGGTCACGGAAGTAGACAAAGGTGCTGAGAAGATGATCCGCAACCTGATTCTCACACATTTCCCCCATCACTCGATTCTGGGCGAAGAGGGAGTCGAACCTGGACCGGAGGCTTCCCGATTAGCATTGGAGCAGTTCAGCGAGGCCGAATATTTGTGGATCGTCGATCCGCTTGACGGTACGACGAATTTTGTGCACGGGTTTCCTTTCTTCTCCGTATCCATTGCCTTGGCTCACAAAGGTGAAGTCATCGTCGGGGTCGTTTATAATCCGATCCATAACGAATTGTATGTAGCCGAGAAGGGCAAAGGCGCCTACCTGAAAGGGAAGCGGATGGAAGTTTCTTCAGAGAAGAATTTAAGCGAAAGTTTAATTGCCACTGGTTTCCCGGCAGATCGTCTTGGGTCTCTTCCAGCTAACCTCCGGGGCGTGCAGGCACTCAGCCCCAAAGTAAGGAATATCCGGGTGGCCGGGTCTGCGGCTCTGCATATGGCCTATGTTGCTTCTGGCCGGTTAAGCGGATTCTATGAGATTGGCTTGAATTCATGGGATATGGCTGCAGGAGCGCTGCTAATAGAAGAGTCCGGGGGCAAAGTGACGGACACTTTGGGGAATCCGTATCATCTGGGTGTCCGTCATGTGATAGCATCTAACGGGCACATTCATGATGAGCTCCAAAAAGAACTGGTCGAAGCATCGGCTACCGGCTTCTGATATCAATGTACAAACACAAGCTTGCCGGCTTGTGTTTTTATTTTCCATGCTTGCAATATAGCTTGGTACATGCTATATTGTTCTTCCGGCCAAATGAGGTCAGGAAATGTGAATTGAAAAAACAAAAAGATTTCAAAAAAAAGCTTGCATTTAGAATTGGATCTGTGGTAAATTACAAAAGTCGCTTTTGAGCTTATGCGAAAAACAAGTCGAAATGCGGCGAAAAAGATTGCCCTTTGAAAACTGAACATCGAGTGAGTGTTAAATATAGAAGCTCAGCAATGAGTTTCTGCCATGCTTCAAAATGAGCAAGTCAGCTTTTCTTTAATGGAGAGTTTGATCCTGGCTCAG
>NZ_JAQAGY010000035.1 GCF_027533645.1 Paenibacillus caseinilyticus | reverse complement strand
GATATTGAAACTGGTAGAATGAAAAAACGAGTCGGGCAAACCCATTTTGAGCCATTAAAAAAGACATCTGCTCCCTAAAAAATGGAGGCAGATGTCTTTTTTGTAACTTCTATGAGACTCCCGGTGAAAAAGCGTTAGTTCTTCAGTGGCCTCCCTGGCCGGTTGGGGGTTTTTTCGTTAAGGAACCATCTTCAAAATAGCCTGTGAACAAAGGGAAGGATGGTAGGTATGTTCCCCGGCAGAGCGGGGGGGCCTGGATCCCCCCAGCTCGGGATAACCGTCGATGAGCTGGCGGATCCAGAGGTCGACAGTGTCGGATGACCGGATCGCTTCCCCGAAGCCCATCTGTGTGAAGTACTGCAGATTGCGCTCTTCCTGTCCCGGGATCGGTTGGTGGAAGAGCATCGGAAGCCCTTTGGCCAGCCCTTCGGTACAGGTCATGCCTCCAGGCTTGGTGATTAGGAGGTCCGAGACGTCCATCCACTCCGATATCTCCTGGGTGAAGCCAAGCAGCCGGACGTTCGGATGGCGGAAGTGCGGATGGTCAGCCAATATACGGATCATTTTACGGTTGGAGCCGAGGCAGAGGACCAGTTGAATCTCCTCGCGCCAGCGGACCAGTCTGTGAAGAAAGCTGCGGTCTTGGAGCATCCCCCAGCCTCCCCCCATGACAAGCACGGTGGGCAGCGGACGCAGTCCGAACCTGGAACGGAGTACCTCCCGGTTCTGAGGCTCCCAGAAATCCGGATGCACGGGAATGCCTGTGACCTGGATGGCTTCAGATGGAATGCCTAGACCTTCCAGTTTGTGCTTAACATCCGGGGTAGAGACGAGATAGGTATTCACCTCGCTGCTGACCCACGTGCCGTGGGCATCGTAATCCGTGATGACCGTACACAGCGGAATCTCGAGACCGAACCGCTTGAGACGGGAGATGACGGCGCTGGGAAAAGGGTGTGTGCAGACGATGGCATCGGGACGCAGCTGCCGGATAATCCCCGCGGTCCGGGCGTAGCAGATCCGGTGCAGGGCCAGCTGGGTTAACCGGTTCAGCGATTTTTTATCCTGAGACCGGTACACCAGGCCGTACAGCTTTGGCTGTGTCGTTACCGTTTTGTGATAAGCGCCGATGACCCATGGGGCAAGCGTCGGATGAAGGAAGGTGCCGAGCTCAAGGACGCGCGTCTGGATATGGGGGGCCAGCCTACGCAGGCTGCCCGACAGCGCCTTGGCTGCCTGCGTATGGCCGGCTCCGAATCCTTCGGAGAGAATCAGAATCCTTTTTTTGCGCATGGACACTCACCATACCTCGTACCATTGTAGTCATACCTTGGTTCTGGA
Organism: Paenibacillus caseinilyticus; assembly: GCF_027533645.1. Classification (GTDB taxonomy): domain Bacteria; phylum Bacillota; class Bacilli; order Paenibacillales; family NBRC-103111; genus Paenibacillus_G; species Paenibacillus_G caseinilyticus. Next base: position 56,685 of record NZ_JAQAGY010000035.1, on the reverse strand, counting down.
AGCGGCGCGGCAGCACGTGATCTATCCGATGATGGAAGCAGCCGCAAGCGCCGCGCCGGTCCCGATCACCGATCCAACCAGACAATCCGATGGATAGTGCAGCCCCAGATAGATGCGGGAGATTCCGACGAGTATGGCGGCCGGAAGCAAGGCTGCGGCGCACCAAGGAGACATGAGCATCAGCGGGACGGTAACGGAGAAGACCGCCGTCGTATGGCCCGAAGGAAAGGAATGATCTTTCAGCGGATTCTTGTATGTGATCGTGTCGGGGAGAACAAGATAAGGACGAAGACGCGGGTATTTCTTCTTGATGACCGCCACCGGGATATGGCTGACGGCCAAGGCTATGCAGCTCTCGAGCCCCGCAAGCTTCCACGACCCTCTCCCGAATAACGCCACGCTCAGCGCAATAAAGATCATCGCCGTCGCGCCCCCCAGATGGGTAATGCCGTTAAAGAAAAGATCCAGCATCCGATGCTGCATCCGGCGGTTTACAAAGCTAAACATCTTCCTTTCATGCTGCACCAGCCACGAAACCACTCGGCCCATTTCATAACCCTCCTCGAAAGTGGGATAAGCTCTCCTAAGCATTCATATACATTCATTGTACATCCTTTTTGTTATTGGAGTATCAACAGGATATGAAACAAGGCGAAGCCCAAAATTAACGCAGCCTTGATGTTCTCTTAACAGTGCTCCGTTACGATGGCAAAGAATCCGGATGAAAGCAGGGTTCGTTCGCTTCATTAATATAGAGAGAGCGGTTTCACTCGGCCCGATCCTCTCCAGTTTATTACGCAATAAAGTGTCCATATGTTTCATTAACGCAAAGCCCGCACCCCGAAGCACCCATCTCTTCCGATGCCCGATCAGGCTCCTGGGCATGCCTGCTACTGCGAAATCATCTTCCCATGCGGTTTTGTTCACAATCTCATCAAATTTGAGGTGTTTCAACAAAACTTGTAGGAGGTTAATCATGAGAGTAGCCCTGTTTACAGATACGTTTGTGCCGGATGTGAACGGTGTGGCGAAGACGCTTGGCCGCTGGGTGAAGGATCTGGAATCAAGGGGAGTAGAGTGCAGGGTATTCGCTCCTCAAGGGCCCGAGGCTTCGGAAGCGGACCAATGGATGGTGGAACGGTTCTACAGTATCCCCTTCCTTCTGTATCCGGAGTGCCGGATGGCGATCCCGAACCTGTTGAATCTCAAGCGATCCTTGAAGGAATTTGCACCGGATCTGATCCACCTGGCCACGCCCTTCAACCTGGGACTCGCCGGGCTTCACTACGCGAGACGCAATCACATTCCCGTGGTTGCCTCCTACCACACCCACTTCGACCAATACCTCGCTTATTACAAGCTGCAGTGGATGGAGCCCATGCTATGGAAGTATATGCTCTGGTTCCACCAAGACTGCCGCCGTATTTTTGTGCCGTCACATTCGACTTTGCAGCATCTGCGCACCAAGGGGCTGAAAGAACTCGAGATCTGGTCGCGGGGGGTGGAAATACAGCGGTTCCATCCGCTGGTGAACCGGGATGAAGTGCTTCGGGCATGCAACATTCCACCGCATAAGTTCGTCATGCTTTATGTGGGGAGATTGGCTGTCGAAAAGAGTATGGATGTACTTCTCGGCACGATGGATGCGCTCCCTGAGGCGATCCGGCGCCAGGCGCATCTGGTGATCGCCGGAGACGGTCCGCTGCTTCAGCCGCTTCGGGAGCAGTACGGCAGCAGGTGCAACATCACGTTCACCGGTTTTCGCGAGGGCCAATCCCTGAGTGATCTTTATGCCGCGGCGGATGTGTTTTTGTTTCCTTCGGCAACGGAAACCTTTGGCAATGTCGTCCTGGAAGCCATGGCTTCTGGAACGCCGGTGATCGGAGCGCGTGCAGGCGGGGTGCAGGATACCGTCAGGCATGGGTCCACAGGCTTGCTTTGCCGCCCGGGGGACATCGCGGATTTTGTCGATGCGGTCGAGCGTTTGTACGCAAGTCCCTCTCTGAGTGCACAACTTGCCCAAGGCGGAAGGGCCTACAGCCTGACGCAGTCGTGGGGGGCGGTTTTTGACGGCTTGTTTGCGAGCTACAAGGAAGTATTGGACTCCTCCACCGCCCGCGAGCGCGGAAGAAAAGTTTCGTATAAGTGAGCGGAAAAATGAGCGGAGCCTCCCCTGAATACCTGGGCGCGTGTAAGCCGATGCCGGTCATTCCGCCGATCAAGCAGAAAGTTTTTTCCAGCCCTGGCTTATAAAAAGTTTGAAAATCGATGAAAATAAGACGTAAAAAGCTGGATGTCAGAGTCTCTGCGGGGATTATCGGCCGTTTTTGCGCGAAATGACGCGGTAATGAGGGCAGGGAGCACCCTGTAGGTTTTGACAAATGGATGCAAAGAGAGGAAAATCATATTCGGCGACCCTCGTAAAGAGGGGACTCCCTATCGAAATGGATCTATGGCGCTATCAAAAAAGACATAAGGGGTACATACAAAAAAAGGGGGATGTTGCATGTTAGACAGTTTACTGTTAGGCCTGCAGATTGTGCTGGCTTGCATCGGGGCCTATCAGCTGGTTCTGACGTTTTTCGGTTGGTATCGCCGCAGAAACCGGGCCGAACACGCTCCGCAAAAGTCGTTTGCCGTATTGGTGGCCGCTCATAACGAAGAGCAGGTGGTCGGCGCGCTGATTGAGAATCTCAAAAATCTCGACTATCCGAAAGAGCTTTATGATATATTCGTCATTTGCGACAACTGCTCGGACCAGACGGCTCAGATCGCCAGGGATGCCGGCGTGCATGCCTGCGAACGGCATAATCCGCAGCTGCGGGGCAAAGGTTTTGCCATCGAATGGATGCTCAAAGAGCTCTGGAAGATGCCGCGCCAATATGACGCGGTCGTGATGTTCGATGCCGATAACCTCGTCAGCCCGGATTACCTGTTGCATATGAACAATGACCTGTGCAACGGTTCCCAGGTCATCCAAGCTTATCTCGATACGAAGAACCCGCACGATTCCTGGATCACGGCGGCTTACGCGATTACGTACTGGTACTGCAACCGCCTGTGGCAGCTGCCCCGTACGAACCTCGGACTCGCCAATTACCTTGGCGGGACGGGCATGTGCTTCGAGACCAACCTGCTGAAAGAAATCGGCTGGGGGGCTACAAGCCTTGTCGAGGACTTGGAGTTCACGATGCGCTGCGTTATGCGGGGCATTAATCCGACGTTCAATTACGATGCGAAAGTATACGATGAGAAGCCGCTGACCTTCAAGGCTTCGGCACGCCAGCGCCTTCGCTGGATGCAGGGTCATTTCGATGTGGCCAGACGCTACTTTTTCCCGCTGTTCTGGAGAGGGATCAAAGAGGGCAGCTGGGCGAAGATCGATACGGCCGTCTATGCGCTCAACGTCTACAACTTGTTTATCGGTTCCATCGTCACGGTTGTTCTTTGGATCAACGCGGTGATTCCGGATGTGGAGAAGTTCCCTTCGCTGTATGAGATGGCGCCTTATGCGTTCGGTATTTTCTCTGTTCTTACTTACGCTCAGTTCGTGGTTGCCCTGGTTTTGGAGAAGGCGCCGCTCAAAACGTATAAATATCTGTTTGCCTTCCCGGTGTACCTGCTGTCCTGGTGGCCGATTACGTTCTATGCGTTCTTTACCCAAAACAACAAGCAGTGGAGCCACACCGAGCATACACGGGTCATCCGGCTTGAAGAGATGCAGAGCAAGCAGGCTTCCTAAAACAGGTTGACATGGGTTAGGCATTTGTGATATATTATTTTGGTGCAAAAGAAGAAGCGCCCGCTTCTCACCTGTCCGACCCCGGTTGGCTGGTTATGATTAGAGTGACTTGAACAGTCTGTCCGATTTATTTGGATGGCTATCACTTGAAACCAAACCGACGTGGGCGTACTAAGCGCCCACGTCTTTTTTTATAATCCCTTTTGGAGGTGGCAGGTTATCAGTACAGAGCACATGATTAACGATGAAATTCGGGCGAGAGAAGTTCGTATGATTGGCGCGGACGGAGAGCAGCTCGGCATCATGCCGATTCGCGAGGCGCTTCAAATGGCGCTGGACTTGAATTTGGACTTGGTGAACGTGGCTCCTACGGCTAAACCGCCGGTATGCCGGGTGATGGACTACGGGAAGTTCCGCTATGAAACACAGAAGAAAGAAAAGGAAGCCCGTAAGAACCAGAAGATCGTTGAACTGAAGGAAATCCGTCTGAGTGCAACCATCGATGAACATGACTTCCAGACGAAGCTGCGCAATGTCGAGAAGTTCCTGACCGACGGCGACAAGGTGAAACTCTCGGTTCGTTTCCGCGGACGTGAGATTGCCCACGCTTCGATCGGACAGAAGGTCCTGGAACGCATGGCTGCCGAAGTGGAAGAACTTTGCGTGATTGAGCGTAGACCGAAACTCGAGGGTCGCAGCATGATCATGATTCTTGCTCCGAAAGCACAGTAGTAATTACTTATTCTTTAAGGAGGAACACCCCATGCCTAAGATGAAGACTCACAGCAGCTTGAAAGACCGTTTCAAAATTACCGGTACCGGTAAAGTAAAACGCTATAAAGCGCACAAAAACCATCTGTTGTCCGGCAAGTCCGCCCGTCAAAAGCGCGTATTGGGCACGAACCCGGTTATGGCTCCCGGCGATGTAAGACGCCTGAAGCAGCAGCTCGGCAACATCTAATTCATACCGCATTACGTCTGTACGTTTTCGATACTTAGACCACTTTGGAGGTAGATTTTCATGGCAAGAGTGAAAGGCGGTTTCATCCGCACCCGTCGTCGCAAGAAGATTCTGAAACTTGCAAAAGGTTACTTCGGTTCCAAACATAGATTATTTAAAACAGCTAAAGAACAGGTTATGAAATCCCTGGTCTACGCATACCGTGACCGTCGTCGGAACAAGCGCGACTTCCGCAGATTGTGGATCGTACGGATCAACGCGGCTGCCCGTCAGAACGGCCTGTCCTACAGCAAGCTGATGCACGGCCTGAAGCTGGCTGAAGTTCAAGTGAACCGCAAGATGCTCGCTGACCTCGCGGTTAACGACATCGCAGCGTTCAACTCCTTCGCTGACACAGCCAAACAAAAGCTTAACGCTTAATTGGGGTAAGGCTTGTGTAAGGCTTAAATAAAAACCCCCGGTTTGAAAGCTCGCGAGAGCTTCCGAACCGGGGGTTTTTGCGTCCACCGAAATTTCGCTGAAGGCACGGAATACCGGCGGCTGTGCACAAAAAAGGCACCTTCCCTTGCATCCGCCAGCAGATGAGCTTCTGCGGTGGCGTAAGCTTAGGGAAGGTGCTTCTGCAGCGGGGTAAGCTTAGGGAAGGTGCTTCACTTGGGATGCTTGAGGGAAATCGGCCAGCTGCCTTAGGACTCCGGCGTGACGGTGAACTGAGCCTCCGGCACCCAGCGGTGACGGTAGAAATCCCGCCCTTTGATCTGCACACGGTCTGGATAAACCTCTACATAGAGACCTTCGCTTTCCTCAGGTCCGTTCATTTTCTCCCCTTTTTGCCCATTGTCGCTCCATGTCTCGATGACGGCGGAGGAGTTCACCATGGTGAAGGCATCGTGTACGAGGGTCTGCGGATTCTTCAGCTCCCAGTGGGTATGCCCGGAGAATAGAATGACTTGGGGGTATGCGGACAGGATCTTCTTGAGCTCTTCGTGCTGAATCACGGCGCGGGTATTCGTGCAGCAGAAGTGGGTGCCGGATACCGTATAGGGCAGCGGCTGGTGCAGGAAGACGAAGATCGGTTTGCCGGGTTCGCTGCCGGCCTTCAGTGTGCTCTTCAGCCAGTTCAGCTGGGCATCGGACAAGTAGGCGTCTTCCCCGTTATTCGGGTCGGACTGGCGGTAACGTTCCGAGCCGAGGAAGATGAATTGGTAGCCTTGGAATTTCTGGGCGGTGTAAACCCGTTCTCTGCCTGCAAAAGTCAGGAATCTGGAGAGCGAGTCCTGCTCCGTCTCTCCGTTCGGAAATCCGCCGCCGTTCCATTCCCGGCCGCCGGTATACCAGGCTTTGAAGTACTCATGATTGCCTACGGTCGTGAATATGGTCTCCGGGAGAGGGGATTCCTGCAGAAGCTCCTGCAGCTTGATGTAGTCTTCTGTCATGCCTTCGGTCATATCCCCGTTGAGCACCAGTGCATCCGTACCCGCGTCGATGTTCTCGATGTCGGTGAGCGCCTGCTTCAGCTTCCGGTGGGAAGGCTTGTGCCAGGATTGGACATGAACGTCACTGAGGACAGCGAAGGTAAAGGTAGGCTCGGCCTGCGGAATCGGAGGCGCAGGCCGAGCCGTAGGGCCTGTAGAAGCCGAGAGGGTTTGTACGGAACGTACATCCCCCTTGGCGGCTCCGCTCCTCCCGTCCCAAGGGGCAAACAGGCTGGGCCCATGCAGAAGAGGAGCGGCTGCGGAGGAGGCGATGAGAGCGGGCAGCAGGGAAAGGGATAACAGGGTGTTGTGGAAACGTCGTCGCATAGGAATCACTCCTTCTTATGTAAGTTTAGGATGCTTCTATCCAATAACCTTTACACGCAGGTTCAGAATCATCCGCTGGACGGCGGGCAAGGCCCGGCTAAGTAGGATTGGGCATGGTCATGGCCTCTGCTCCCGGTTGTTGCTGCGGTAAGTATGATTGTCCTTCCTTCAGGGGGTCATGGAGAAAGCCGAAGGGCATCGACGCTCCCTTCGGCTCTCCCATACTGCATCCAATGCCGCGCTGCTAGTCTTTCAAGGGAATCGTGAAGTCTGCTTCCGGGATCCAGCGGTGCCGGTAGAAGTCGCGTCCCTTGATGGCGACGCGGTCTTTGTACACTTCGACGTACAGACCTTCGCTCTCTTCCGGTGCCGTCTGCATTTCGCCGCCGCTTCCATTATCTGTCCATGGCTGTACGACGGAGGACGAGTTCACCATGGTGAACTTCTCCCTGACCATCGTCCCGGGGAGCTTCAGTTCCCAGTGGCTGTGGCCGGAGAAGAAGACAACCTGCGGATAGGCGGATAGAATGGCTGTGAGCTCTTCATGCTGCACGATGGCACGGTTGTTGACGCAGCAAAAATGGGTGCCGGCTACCGTGTACGGCAGGGGCTGGTGCAGAAAGACAAAGATTGGCTTGCCGTTCGAGGCTCCTTTGCGGAGCGTCTTCTTGAGCCAGTTCAGCTGATCTTGGGAGAGGTAGGCGTCTTCGAGGTTCGCCGGGTCGGATTGGCGGTATTGTTCCGAACCGAGAAAAATAAAATGATAACCTTTGACCATCTGGTCATAATACACTTTGTTGTTCTCTCTGGTCAAATCCAGGAAGCGGACGATGGACGCTTCCTCGGTCTCTCCGTTCGGGAAGGCGGGGGGATTCCAGTAGCCGGAAGCGTCGAACCAGGCTTTATAGAACTCATGATTGCCGATGGTATAGAATATGCTGCGGGGATGCGGCAGTCCTGCGAGCAGTTCGCGGAGCTTGGCATAGTCGGCCGGCATGCCGTTCGTCAGGTCGCCGTTGATAACGAGGGTATCGGATTTGGGACGGATCTGGTTCAGGTCCTGCAGCGCTTGCGTGAACTTCTCATGCGAAGGGGTATGCCAGGATTGGATATGAATATCGCTAAGTACGGGGAAGGAAAGCTTGGGTTGGTCCTTCTTGTCCAGCGGGCTGCCCGCCCCACTCGGCTCGTTGCGCTGTTCAGCGTCTTCGGAAGCGGGAGACTTGCTGCCGGCTGAGCCCGCTGGAGGCCCGAGTGAAGATTCGGCGGAGCGCTCGGCGGCACCTGGGTTCTCCAGCGTTTTGCTGCCTCCCACAGGGCCGGAATTCGGCTGGGATCCAAGGGGGGCGGCGGCTGCCGATGCAAGGACACCGGTCAGGAGGACAGCGGTTAAGGCGGCGGACAGGAACGTTTGGCGCACGGAAGCTTCCACTCCTTCATGATTCGTCTCGTTTATTATTCGTATCGTTACCTAAGGAACAGGGGATTAGCCTCGCAGTAACGATCTAACCATAACCCCGCCGTGTCATCGAGGGGTAAAGGGGGGACGAAGGTTTTGTGAAGAAAACGGAAGGGTCCACGAGGTCTTAACTTAACGCGACAAGATACGACAGAGATGGAGATAGGCGCCTTGGAATGCAAACGGAGCGGATAGGGGGAACCTTAGAAGAGGATAGTGCGAACCTTAGAGGTGATCCTGCGAGAGAAGCTGGTAGCCATAGGAAGCCTGCGTACGAAGTGAAGCCTCCGGAGCCGAAGAAACTGCAGAATGACGCCGAGTAAGCCTTGCAGACTGCACAATGACGCCAGTGTGTCTTTCCTAGTATTCAGATTGACGCTTGACTAAATAAGGGATAGGGCATATAATTATCAAAAAGTACAACAGTTGCTAACGGCTATGAAGAGGACGAAGTGATAAGGGCTCTTATGCTCAGAGAGCATTTGGAGATGCTGAAACCAATGCCATAATCCCTAATCTACGAGCTCACCTCGGAGCTGTTTTCCTGAAAAGTACTCGTTTTTTTAAAAGCGGGCTTTACCGCTGGAAAGCGATGTAGTTATTAGGGAGAATCGGAAGGGCACACGTTACCGTGCCGAAGGTTCCTTAAAGCGTTCTTTGCGCTGCTGCTTCTATCGTGCTAGCCGATAGCTGCCGCCTTGCCATGAACGGTCTTTGAGACCTGCTAAGGTTATTTGCCGAGAGGCATCTAACAAACTTTGGGTGGTACCACGGAAGATCAACCCCTTTCGTCCCTTCAAATGCACAAGCTGCATTTGGGGCGAGAGGGGTTTTTTGATGCATATTTGTCGGACTGTCGGATTTTCGAGAGGAGGCCATAAGATGATCGTTCAAACAACACAGAAATCAAAGGAGCAGCTGCGCGAAGAGCTGCTGAAGCCAGAGGTCGTCACCGGATCGGAAGCGCTCCTGAGGAGCTTGCTGCTGGAGGACGTGGACTGCGTCTTCGGTTATCCCGGCGGTGCGGTGCTTTACATCTATGATGCCATGCACGGCAATCCGAACTTCAACCACCTGCTGACAAGACATGAGCAGGGGGCGATCCACGCAGCAGACGGTTATGCACGGTCGACCGGCAAAGTCGGCGTCTGTATCGCCACCTCGGGACCGGGAGCGACGAACCTGGTTACGGGGATTGCGACGGCGTACATGGACTCGGTGCCGCTTGTGGTCATTACAGGCAACGTGGCGACGTCGGTAATCGGAACGGATGCTTTCCAGGAAGCCGACATCACGGGTATTACGATGCCGGTCACGAAGCACAGCTATCTCGTGCGCGATGTCCGGGATCTGCCCCGCATCATCAAAGAGGCGTTCCATATTGCATCGACCGGCCGCAAAGGCCCGGTATTAATCGACATTCCGAAGGACGTATCGAACGACACCTTCCCGTACTACTATCCGGAGAAGGTGGAGATTCGCGGCTACAACCCGACGGTGCAGCCGAACCGCCTTCAGGTGGACCGTATGCTCGAAGCGATCGCCGAGAGCGAGCGTCCTGTGATCTTGGCCGGCGGCGGGGTGGTCTACTCCGGCGCTGCGGAAGAGCTCATCAAGTTCGTGGAAGCCACGCGGATTCCGGTCACGACGACACTGCTCGGACTCGGCGGCTTCCCGAGTGCGCATGAGCTGTGGCTCGGCATGCCGGGTATGCACGGGACGCATACGGCGAACCATGCGCTGCAGAACTGCGACCTGCTCATCGGCATCGGCGCCCGGTTCGACGACCGGGTGACGATGAAAGTGGACGGATTCGCCCCTAAGGCGAAGAAGATCGTGCATATCGACGTGGATCCGGCGGAGATCGGCAAGATCGTCGAAACGGCGATCCCTGTGGTCGGAGACGTCAAGGCGGTTCTTGAGCTGGCCAACCAGAAAGTAAAGGCTGGCGACACCTCCGCTTGGGTCGATTGGGTGAAGGAGAACAAAGCCAAGTATCCGCTGAGCTACAAGGATTCCGATACGGAGCTGAAACCGCAATACGTGATCGAGATGCTGCACGAGACGACAAACGGCGAAGCTATAGTAACGACAGACGTCGGCCAGCACCAGATGTGGTCGGCACAGTATTACAAGTTCAACAAGCCGCGCTCCTGGATCACTTCCGGCGGCCTCGGCACGATGGGCTTCGGCTTCCCTTCCGCGATCGGCGCACAGGTGGCCAATCCGGACCGCCTCGTCATCTCGATCAACGGCGACGGCGGGATGCAGATGTGCTCGCAGGAGCTCGCGATCTGCGCCATCAACAAGATCCCGGTGAAGATCGTCGTCATCAACAACCAGGTGCTCGGCATGGTCCGTCAGTGGCAGGAGATTATCTACGATAACCGCTACAGCCACATCGACCTTGCCGGTTCCCCGGACTTCGTCAAGCTGGCTGAAGCCTACGGCGTGAAGGGGCTGCGCGCAACGAACAAGGATGAAGCACGCACTGCATGGAAGGAAGCGCTGGATACCCCAGGTCCGGTACTCGTCGAATTCGTGGTCCGCAAGCACGAGAATGTGTTCCCGATGGTCACGCAGGGATCGACGATAGACCAAATGATAATGGGGGATTCGTAAATGAGCTACAAACATACCATATCCGTACTAGTGAATAACCAGCCCGGTGTGCTGCAGCGTGTATCCGGCCTGTTCGGCCGCCGGGGATTCAATATCGAGAGCATCACCGTTGGCGAATCCGAGGAGAAGGGCCTCTCCCGGATGATCATTGTGACGACAGGGGACGATAAGACGCTCGAACAGGTGTCGAAGCAGCTCTACAAGCTGATCGATGTCATCAAGGTCGTCGACCTCAGCGCCAACCCGATGGTGGGCCGCGAGCTCGCTTTGATCAAAGTTGCCGCAGAGCCAAGCGTCCGTCCCGAGATCCTCGGCGTAGTGGAGACCTTCCGCGCTGCGGTGGTCGATATCGGACCGAGCTCGCTGATCGTGCAGGTGGTCGGCGACTCCGAGAAGATCGACGCGATGACCGAGCTGCTCAAGCCTTACGGTATCAAGGAGCTGTCCCGCACTGGCGTTACCGCCATGATCCGCGGCAAATAAACGTTAGCTAGGCAGAGGTTTACGGTATATCTTCAATACAACATTTTATCGGCATATCCCGTGTGAGCGGGAGCCCAAGCGGATAGCAGCCGGTCGGCATGCCGCACAGGCAGGGTTGTCCCTTTGGGCACCCGCTCACAGGGTTTAACTTAAAGGAGGAGCAATTATCCCATGGCAGTTACTATGTACTATGAAAAAGACGCAGACCTGAACGTTCTGAAGGGCAAGACGATCGCGATCATCGGTTACGGAAGCCAAGGCCACGCCCAAGCGCAAAACCTGCGTGACAGCGGCCTGAAGGTAGTCATCGGCCTTCGCCAAGGGCGCTCTTTCGACCAGGCGAAAAACGACGGTTTCGATGTATACTCCGTTGCGGAAGCTACTAAGATCGCCGACGTGGTACAAATCCTGATGCCGGACGAGACGCAGGCGAGCGTATACCGGAATGAAATCGAGCCTAACCTGAAGCAGGGCGCAACGATCATGTTCTCCCACGGCTTCAATGTCCACTTCGGCCAAATCAAGCCGTCCCCGGACAAAGACGTACTGCTCGTCGCTCCGAAGTCCCCGGGTCACATGGTGCGCCGCGTATACGTGGAAGGTTTCGGCGTTCCCGGCCTGATCGCGGTACAGCAGAACGCTACGGGCCAAGCGCAAGCGATCGGTCTGGCGTATGCCAAAGGGATCGGCTGCACGCGTGCGGGCGTAATCGAAACGTCCTTCCGCGAAGAAACCGAAACGGATCTGTTCGGTGAGCAGGCGGTTCTGTGCGGCGGCGCTTCCGAGCTCGTCAAGGCCGGCTTCGAAACGCTGGTGGAAGCAGGCTATGCTCCAGAGATGGCTTACTTCGAGTGTCTGCATGAACTGAAGCTGATCGTCGACCTGATGTATGAAGGCGGCCTGGCTTCCATGAGAAGCTCGATCTCCAACACGGCTGAGTACGGCGACTACGTAACGGGTCCTCGCATCATCACGAGCGAGACCAAAGCCGAAATGAAGCGCGTACTGACTGATATCCAGCAGGGCAAATTCGCCCGCGACTTCATCCTTGAGAACCAATCCGGCTTCGCCTTCATGACGGCAACACGCCGCTTGGAGTCCGAGCACGGCCTCGAGAAAGTCGGTTCCCAGCTGCGCGAAATGATGCACTGGATCAAGAAGTAATCAGGCTCCAGAACCGTTTTCCCGAAATAGGGAAGACTTAGAAGAAGGTCGGCTTGGGAGCGGGCAGGAAGCGTACGGGCAGCCGGGGCGTTTTCCCCGCTGTCCGGGCCGTACCTTTTTCTGCTTACTGAAGACCAAACTATATTATAAAGCGCAGGTGAAACCTTATGAGGAAAATTTATATTTTTGACACGACGCTGCGTGACGGAGAGCAGTCTCCCGGCGTGAACCTGAATATGCAGGAGAAGGTGGAGATTGCGCTGCAGCTCGAGAAGCTCGGTGTAGACCGGATCGAAGCCGGATTCCCTGCCGCGTCGCCGGGCGACCTCGCCGGTGTGAACGCCGTAGCGCGTGCGGTCAAGAATGCGTCGATCGTCGGCCTCTCCCGCTCCCGCACCCAGGATATCGATGCGGTTCGGGAAGCACTCAAGGGTGCACAGGATCCGTGCATTCACCTGTTCCTCGCCTCGTCGCCGATACACCGCAAGCACAAGCTGCGGATGGAGAAGCATCAGGTGCTCGAAGCGGCCGAAGCGGCTATCCGGTATGCGAAGCAGTATTTCAGCAAAGTCGAATTTTCTCCGGAGGATGCGGGCCGGACGGAGCTGGACTTCCTGTGCGAAGTGACGGAGATGGCGATTCGGGCGGGAGCAACGGTCGTGAATATTCCGGATACGGTCGGTTACCTGACGCCTTATGAATACGGGAATATCTTCAAGACCCTGAAGGAGAATGTGAAGGGGATCGAGACGATCCAGCTCAGCGCCCACTGCCATGACGATCTCGGAATGGCTACCGCCAATGCCTTGGCAGCCATCCTGAATGGCGCGGATCAGATTGAAGGCACCATCAACGGCATTGGTGAGCGGGCCGGCAATACTGCGATTGAAGAGGTGGCCCTCGCCCTCGAGACACGCCAGGAGTTCTTCCAGGCGAAGACGGGCTTGACCCTTTCGGAGATCGCGCGCACGAGCAGGCTGGTCAGCAAGCTGACGGGCATGCCGGTACCGGGCAACAAGGCGATTGTCGGCGCCAATGCTTTTGCACACGAGTCCGGAATCCATCAGGACGGCATGCTGAAGGAGAAAACGACATACGAGATCATGTCGCCGGAGACAATCGGCCTTAAGGAAAGCAAGCTGACGCTCGGCAAGCTGTCCGGACGCCATGCCTTCCGCGAGAAGCTCGTGGATCTCGGGTACGATCTTGGGGACGAGCAGCTCAATACGGCGTTCGGCAAGTTCAAGGACCTCGCCGACAAGAAGAAGAATGTAACCGACGAGGACATCCGCGCGTTGATCGAGGAGAAACTGATCGAGACGCCGGAAGTGTATGCGCTGGAGACCATCCAGGTCTCTTATGGCAACCAGTCGACGCCGACCGCTACGGTCCGCTTGCGGCTGCAAGATGGCAGCACGCTGGATGAAGCGGCGGTGGGCAATGGCTCGGTCGATGCCATCTATAAGGCTATCGATAAGGCAACGCAGGAAGAGGTGGAGCTAGGCGACTACTCCATCCAGTCCGTAACCCAAGGGAAGGACGCACTCGGCGAAGTGCATGTGGTCCTGAGCCAAGGGGATTACTCCGTACAGGGACGTGGCGTCAGCACGGATATCCTGGAAGCGAGTGCGCGCGCCTACGTCGATGCCGTGAACCGGCTGGTGGAGAAGCGCAAGACGCCGGCCCGCGGCCGCGATAATGTAACGCTGATTTAAGATAACGCAAGGAAAGCGGCGCCCATAATATGCAGCGCTGCTGTGCGATAAGCAGCGGAGAAACAGAGGGATGCTTGCCCATCCCGCTCCTACAAGCCTCCGGCTCCCGTACTGGTTTTATTCCAGCGGGAGCCGGAGTTTTTTTGTGTGAGGATATGTCCTGATTCCCATGGACAGCGAAGGTGTTGATTTTACCAACGGTTAAAACAACTGGCCGAACAGCCGGCTGTCCATCAAGTTCGTATCCACCGGGCATCCCTGGGCATCCCGGCTGTACTGCCAAGCCCATACATTCGAGCTGCAGGGGGGCTTCTTCGGAGCATAGATCGGCGGGGCATCCGGACCGGAGGCCGGACGTTGAGGCTCGGCACTCCACAGCGCCGTCTCGGCCGTGACCCGAAAGTCCCGGCGGACCGCCTCGCAGAAGGCGGTGCTGAAGGAGCCGAGTACGGGGTCGTGATAGAGGCCTGACTTGTAACCCGACGAGCGTATGGCATTCACCCAGCCCAGAATCCATAAGGCGTCTACCGAAAAAAAACGTTCGACATTGCCGAACAGGAACTTCCCGCGCGGGATGCCAAGCCGACGGGCATGCTGAGCCGCCAACTGGGCGGTTTTTTTGCCGTTCTCATAACCGGTCGCTTGCCGGAATTCATTATAAATCGGCAGAATCCGGATTCCCTGCCGGTGCAGGAGAGTGATCTCTACCTTGCTGAGCCCCGAAGCGACGCCTTGAACTGTTGTCAAGTATCTTCCCCAGAACCGCGGCTTCCCGAACTGTTCGGTCACACATCCGAGCAGCTTCTCATCCACCGGCGAAGCCGAGTCGACACCCCATACATAAGCCATGATCCATTCCTCCCTTAGGCAGCAGGCTATCATAGCATATTCCATTCAGCGCCTGGACTCTCTAGGCTTTTGTCCAAATTTTATACAAAGGTCATAGTTATATAGTTCTCAGGACTCATGAAATTGAGCTGGGATCGAATGGATATTGTCGAAAACCGTAGTCCAGCTATAACGTTTGGGGAGAGGCTGAACGATATATATACAGGAAGCATTAAAGGGACCTAAAGGGGGCAGCGCACTCCAAGTTTAGATCCTAAAGAAAGACCAAATTATATTTTATCGGAGGAATGAAATGATATGCGAAGAAGGGGAATGTCATTTTTTGCCAAGAACCTTTTGTTTACCTCGATCAACATCGTATTGGTCGGCGTGATTCTCATCGTATCCAGCTACCTGATTCAAAGAAATGTCTTGGTGAGCCAGCTGCATAATCAGATCGAGACGATTACAGGCAAATGGAACAGTCAGATCGTTACATCCGAAGTACAAACCGCTGTACAAGAGAAGAGCTACGAAGGACCGGTACAGACGAAGATCCGAGCCATGTTGGACCAGGTGAGCAAATATAATCCGAACATCGCCCAGGCGTATATCTTCGGAACAGAGTTGCAGGACGGGAACAAAACATCCGTGGTTGCCATGCCGACCCATGTCATGGAAATGCTCGTCAAAGACAACCTGCTCGTAGGTACCATGTATGAGCAGCCAACTGAAATTGCAGAGACCGTGAAAGAAATGATTGCTTCCGGCAAGCCGGAATTATCCGATTTTTATAAGGACGATTATGGCACTTGGGTGACCATCGTCTATCCGCTCAAAGACAGCAGCGGCAAAATCTTTGCTTACTTCGGCGTTGATACGGATGCCAGCCTGGTAGAAAAAGGAATGAACTCCCTGATTCTGTACAGCCTGCTGATCATGGCGGTATTTATGGTCATCACGCTTGTGGCCCAATACCTCATCGCGAGGAAGACACTGTCGCCGATCAAGAACCTGATGCAGGGGATCGACCTGGTGAGTGAAGGGCGCCTGGATGTGGAGATCGCAACGGGCACCGACGACCTCGGTCTGATCAACGAGAAATTCAACTTGATGGTTCAGAAGATGAACGAGACGATGCTGAAAGTGCAGGAAACCTCGCACCAGGTGGCCGATTCGGCCAAGGCGCTCTACTCGAACTCCGACCGCAGCAGCAAGAGCGCGGAGAATATCGGCGGACATATCAAAGAAATCGCCGGCAGCATCAAGGTTCAAGAGCAATCCAGCTTTGAAGCTTCCCGGGCGATCTCCGAAATGGCATCGGTTATTCAAATGATCGCGACCAATTCGGCGGACGTGTCGGATGAAGCTTATGCCGTAGAGAAGAAGTCGATCCAAGGGGACGAAGTCGTACAGACGATGGCGGACCAAATGCTCCTGATCACGCAAACGGTGAAGAGCACTTCCGTTGCGGTCAACTCGCTCGAAAAGCGTTCCCAGGAAATCGGCAGCATTCTCGAGATGATTACCGGCATCGCGAACCAAACGAACCTGCTCGCTTTGAACGCAGCCATTGAAGCGGCGCGGGTAGGCGAGCACGGCAAAGGCTTTGCCGTTGTAGCCGGTGAAGTCCGCAAGCTGGCAGAACAATCCCAGTCTTCGGCCAATCAAATTTCCGTTCTGATCAAAGAAATCCAGAGCGAAATCCGCAGTGCGGCCGTAGCTATGGATCAAGGAACGCACGTAGTGGAGAAAGGCATGCAGGTAGCGGAAGCCACGGGGCAGCTGTTCTCCGAAATCCGCAACGCAACCAAACGGGTATCTTCGCAGATCCAAGAAGTGTCCGCCGCTGCGCAGCAGATCTCTGCGGGAACCGATGAGATTTCGGCAACGGCCGGCGATCTGACCACTTCCGTCAGCAAGACTGCAGCAAGTGCAAGCGAAATCGCACAGTCGATTGACGAGCAGAAGCAGTATATGGAGTCGATCGTAGATGCTTCGAACACGCTGTCGGACATGTCCCAAGACTTGAAAGGTCTTCTCGAGCAGTTCCACGTCAAGAAGAACTGAGAGTAGATTCATCCATGGTAACACTGACCCCTCCTCCTCTTGGGGGAGGGGTTTTGCTGACGGACGGTAACTATGATCATGATCTATGATTACGATCTATGTTTACGATGCCCAGCCGACCCCCAGGCTACCCGGCCTCGGACATTACATCAAGGGAGACAAGCACCATGACATCGAAACCCCATCATCCATTGCAGGGAGCGCCCGAACTCGCGATTCTGCAGATTCCATTAGATTCTTCCCGCCGTACCCGTACATTCGAATACCAAAGCATGGCCATTGAGCTTCCCGGGGAACTCAGCGGTATGCTCAGCGGCGTAAGCCGGGATCAGGAAGCATTTCATCTGACCCTGACGGTTTTTGCTGCCTGGCTCTACCGGCTCTCCGGGGAGAAGGAGCTGACCATCGGCGTTGAAGCCGGCGGAGAGGCCCTCCTTCTGTCTCTTGAATTAGCACGTGGTCAAAAATTCAGCTCTCTTCAGCACAACATCCGGGAAGGTCTGGAGCGGGCGGAGAAGGCTTCCGTGGACGCTGTGGATACCTTGTTCCATTGGAACGCGCCCACTCATGCGGGTCCTGTTTCGCAGACCCTCCGCTTCGGCATTCAAACCTGCGAAGGACGCTCTTGCCTTCTGGCCGAGTATGATGCCTCGCTGCTCAAAGAGTCGACGCTTCGCCGGTATGCGGGATATTACGTGACTCTGCTCGAGACGGCCCTGACGTCGCCAGAGACCCCTTTTGGTGCAGTAGATATACTTACGGCGGAAGATGCCGAGCTCTATCGGCGGATGAACGATACCGCCGGGGCCTACCCGCTGGATATGACCATTCACGGCATGGTGGAGGAAGCAGCTGTCCGCTTCGGCGACCGGCCTGCGCTTTCTTCGAATGAAGGCCGCTATACTTACCGGGAACTGAACCGGCGCGCGAATCAGGTGGCTCATCTGCTGCTTGCCAAGGGGCTGAACAAAGGGGACTGTGTGGCAATCTATATGGAGCGCAGCCTCGATACCGTTGTATCTCTCCTCGGCGTACTGAAGGCAGGCGGTGTCTATGTGCCGGTCGATCCGGACCATCCGGAAGAACGCTGCCGTTATATCCTGGAGGATACAGCAGCTCCTTTGATCCTGACGAAATCATCGCTTCTGGAGAAAGCTAGCCGCCTCACGGAGCCCCTGGGAACTGTGAAGGAGTTCCTTCCGGTAGATGGGCCCGGGATGGAGCAGTACGGCGAAGCGAATCCGTCGGCGGATACGCAGCCGGATGATATGGCCTATATCATCTACACCTCCGGTTCGACGGGCAAACCGAAAGGCGCCATGATTGCGCACCGCGGCGTCGTCAACCTGGGAACCGCGATCCGGCGCGACTACGGCATTACGGAGTATGATGTACTGACGCAGTTCGCCACGTACAGCTTCGATGCTTCGGTATGGGACACGATCGGCGCTTTGTTCTCCGGGGCGGAGCTGTATCTCTTGTCGTCTGAGGAGCGTATATCGGTAGAGGCCTTTGCCGAAGCGGCTGAGAGATCCGGCACGACGATCATTGCGATTCTGCCTACGGTGTTCTTCAATCAACTCGCTGCTTATTTGTCGCAGGAAGGCTTCCGGCGGCTGGCGAAGGTGAGAACGATTATGGTCGGCGGCGAGGCGCTTTACGGCGAACAGGTACGGGGGTTCCAGCACAAGTTCGGCACGGGGATCCAGGTCGTGAACCTGTACGGCCCGACGGAGACGACGGTGGTAGCCACTTCCCATACGATCGAAGGCTATATTGCCGACGGCATGGCGAATGTCCCGATCGGCCGCCCGCTCCCGAACTACCGGATCTATCTGGTGAATGAGGAAGGACAGCTGTGTCCCGTAGGCGTACCAGGCGAGATGTATATTGCCACGGTGGGACGGGCCATAGGTTATTTGAATCAGCCCGAGAAGACGGCGGAGGCCTTCGTCCTCAGCCCGCTGGCTGACGGGGAGAAGGTGTACCGCTCGGGGGATATCGCCAAGCTGCTGGCGGACGGCACGATCGAATATGTGTCCCGGCGCGATTCCCAGATCAAGATCCGCGGCCACCGCATTGAGATCGGGGAGATCGAAGACAGCTTCGCCCAGTTCCCGAATGTGCAGGACGCCGTAGTGATCCCGAAGAAAGAGGGCGACGGCCAGAACATGCTCGTCGGATATTTCACCTCGAAGGATGGGGCCGCGATCCCGCCGGCGGAAGTCAAGCACTTCCTGGCCGAGAAGCTGCCGGGCACTTATGTGCCGAAGCATGTATGCCAGCTCGCCGAGATGCCGCTGTCGCCGACCGGCAAGATCGACCGCAAGAAGCTGGTGTCGTATGAGCATGCGGATGCGGCGGCGGAGAACAGCGCGGATTACATCGCGCCGGTTACGCCGATGCAGAAGCTGGCGGCTTCCGCTTGGCAGGAGTCGCTGCACATGGATAAGGTGGGGCTGCACGATTCGTTCTTTGAGATCGGCGGGGACTCGCTGATGGTCATTCAAGTATTGGTGCTCTTGAAGCCCCAGGTGCCGAGCCTGACGATCGGCGACCTCTTCCAATACAAGACGCTTGAAGAGCTGGCCCTGCGGATGGAGGAGCTCGTCCGCAGCGCACCGGCAGTGGAAACCAAATCGGCCGTATGGCAAGTGACCGATTTGAACGAGCACCCGGTCGAAGTCGCCACCCCGGCTCCATGGGCAGGCAACCACGCTCCTTCCCATATTCTGCTGACGGGCAGCACCGGGTATCTCGGCTCCCATCTGCTCTATGATCTGCTGCAGCACAGCGAGGCGAAAGTCTATGCCCTGGTGCGCAAGCCTTCCGCAGGGACAGCCAGACAGCGGCTCGAGGAGCTCATGAGCTGGTACTTCGGCGGGGATGTGCTTGGTGCGATGAGCGGGCGCGTCGAGGTAGTCGAAGGCGACTTGGAGCAGCCGCGCCTGGGCCTAGCCGCAAGCGATTGGGATAGGCTCGCCGGCTGCGTCGATGCCATCCTCCATGCGGCTGCCGATGTGCGCCACTTCGGGGACAGCGCACAGTTCGAGAAGACCAATGTACTTGGAACGAAATATTTGCTCGAGCTGGCCGAATCGAAGCCGGGTGTGCGGTTCCACCATGTCTCCACCCTGGGGGTACCGGAGGATCTGCTCCTCAGCGGCCAGTGGGAAGAGGTACTTCGCGTGAGCGAGTTCTCGCCGGAGCTGCGGCTCGAAAATCTGTATACGAACAGCAAGCTCGAGGCGGAGAAGCTGGTCTACGAAGCGGCGAAGCGCGGAGTGGCCGTCAATGTGTACCGGGCGGGCAACCTGACCTGCCACTCGGAAACCGGCAGATTCCAGCGGAATATCGACAGCAACGCGTTCTACCGGATGTTCAAAGCGATGTTCTTGCTCGGCAAAGCACCGAAGGCGAACTGGTACGTCGACTTCACGCCGATCGATTATGCCAGCCGTTCGATCGTCCATCTGGCCTTCCGTGAAGATACGGTCGGTCGGACCTTCCACATATGCAACCCGGAGCAGATCCTCTACTCCGACCTGATCGAGATGATTCGGGACTGCGGCTATGAGGTCGAAACGATAGAGTTCCAGCGGTATATGGACTGGCTGTTCGATGCAGGCATTCCGAAGCCGGCCGAAGCGCTGCAGCTGGCGATGGCGCAGCTCGAAGGCGACGGGGCCAAAGACTCGGAGGTCCGCTACGGCTGCACAGTGACGTCTGCCTTCCTGCGCGGCACGGACATTGCCTGTCCGCCGGCCGGCCAAGAGTTCATCCGGCTGATGCTTCAGTATGCAGCGGAGATCGGGTATTTCCCGCAGGGGACGAATCATTTGCAGCGGGCATAAGGAACGATTCCATCGTATCGAAGGTTTATGATCGAACGACCAAAGGAGGGCATGCCGCGGGCATGTCCTTTTTTTTGGACATCGCACAAAATTCATCACGCAGAGTTCATTCTGTCTTATCGCACGGGGCAGAAGGTATGAAAGAACAGGGAGTCTGCCCATCCTAGAGAAGAGAGAGAGGAGGTGGACAGACCATGGCACAAGACGTACTTTGTGAAGTGAACTCCTGTAAATACTGGGCGGCGGGCAACAAATGCAGCGCTTCCGCCATCTATGTAGTAAGTCATCGAGGCAGACAAGCGAGAGATTCGGAAGAAACGGATTGCAAGACGTTCGAACCGAAGCTGTAACGACGGTCCATTTGGGATTATAGGACACTAGGAAGAACGGACGACGGCGGCCTGCGGGCTGCCGTTTTATCTTGCGATACTAGAATGTATATCTCACCGGAGCTCGACCCTGTCTTCTGGTATTTCTTAATCAACACGCATCGTTCTTGAAGGAAGACGAAGCCGTTCTCGCTGTCAGAAAGTATAAGGAGAGCATAGGCGTGTGTTTATCTCCATGCGCCGTTGTCTCCCTTCTTTTGCAAGTATAACCAAGAATGATTCTTATTATCACTAGGATTGCGGATCAACCTGGAGCAGAACAAAAAATCCGGCAGCCGAGGTATCTCGGGCTGCCGGATCGCTCCGTTCCTTGCAGAATCAGTGTGCCGCTGCCGCCTGCATGTTCTTCAGGGCGCGGTCGAGGCGGTCGAAAGCCATGACCATCTGCTCGCTGTCGGTATGCGTAAAGTTCAGACGCATCGTATTGTACTGCGGCTGGTCCGCGAAGAAGGCGATGCCCGGTACGAAGGCGACGCCTTCCTCGACGGCGTACTTCATGAGCTGCTGGGTATCGATGCCCTCCGGCATCTCGACCCA
The DNA here is from genome assembly GCF_027533645.1 of Paenibacillus caseinilyticus. Classification (GTDB taxonomy): domain Bacteria; phylum Bacillota; class Bacilli; order Paenibacillales; family NBRC-103111; genus Paenibacillus_G; species Paenibacillus_G caseinilyticus. The sequence goes on along the minus strand of NZ_JAQAGY010000035.1, from coordinate 35,059 downwards.
GACGAACATGCCGCCTTGCGGCTCGAGGAAGCGCATGCCTTCCCAGTTCTTCGAACGGAGGAGACCGACCATCTGGCGCATCCGTGCTTCGTACTCGGTACGGATGAGGTCGATGTGGGCATACAAGTCGAAGTTCTCCATGAGCGCATGCAGCGCCTGCTGGTCCATCGTGCTCGAATGCAGGTCTGCGGCCTGCTTCGCCCGCGTCATATGGGTGATAACGTTCTGGTCTCCCACGACCCATCCCGTGCGCAGGGCGGGAGCGACGATTTTGGAGAAGGTGCTCGTATACACGACCGGACTGCCGTTCGCTTCCCCGGCCAGCGAGAAGATGGAAGGATAGGCCTCATCCCCGCCGCCGAACCGCAGCTCGCCGTACGGATCGTCTTCGAGGATCAGCACGCCGTGACGGCGGCAGATGTCGAGCGTGCCCTGCCGGCGTTCGGGGCTCCAGGCTTTGCCCGTCGGATTGGCGAAGGTCGGGATCACATACACCATCTTGGGCGAGTGCGCCTGAATTTTGCCCTCGAGGTCACCCAGGTTCATGCCGTCCGCATCGCAGTCCACCGAGATGATCTGGGCCTTGCGCGACTGGAATACTTGGATGGCGGCCAGATACGTCGGTTTCTCGACGAGGATGACGTCGCCCGGATCGATATATACACGCGTAAGCAGGTCGATCGCCTGCTGGGATCCCGTAGTGAGCAGCATATTGTCGATAGGGGCATGGATGCCCTTGCGCTCCAGATGCTTCGACAAGCTCTGGCGCAGCGGTGTGAAGCCCTCGGTCAGGCCGTACTGCAGCACCCCTTTGCCCTGCTCGAAGACTCGGGTGAAGGCCGCTTGGACCGCATCCAGCGGAAAGAACTGCTCGTTCGGCAGGCCGCCTGCCAGAGAAATGATCGACTTGCCCTGCGTCAGCTTAAGAATCTCGCGCACGGCGGAGGATTTGAAGCTTTCGATGGTATCGGAGAAACGGTAGTCCATGGCGTAAGGCTCCTTTATAGTGACTTTACAGTTAGGTGAAGTGGAGTTTCGGCGTTCATATGTGTTCATTTTAATGCTTTGCCCGGCGAAAGACAACTTGCAGCACCGGCGGCGGTTTTTGAGCCGATCTGCTGCTAAGGGAGGAGTGTCTATAGTCATTACCTATGAAGATGATAGATTTTATATCTTTGTCAGTGGGGGCGCAAGTATGCTACAACTGAGGTAATGACAACCACTAGGAGTTGAAACGCATGGCAGAAGTCAAAAAAATCGCCGTGATCGCGGGCGACGGGATCGGTCCCGAAGTCGTAGCGGAGGCAATCAAGGTCATGAAGAAGACCGAGGAAGTGTTCGGCCTTTCTTTCGAATTCGAACATGGACTTTTCGGCGGTATCGCCATTGACGAGAAGGGCACCCCGCTGCCCCAAGATACGCTGGAGATGTGCAAGAAGTCCGATGCCGTGCTGCTCGGCGCCGTAGGCGGACCGAAGTGGGACAACAACTCGAAGGAGCTGCGTCCGGAGACGGGCCTGCTCGGCATCCGCAAGGAGCTCGGCCTTTTCTCCAACATCCGTCCGGCGACGGTGTTCGACTGCCTCAAGGAAGCGTCGACGCTGAAGCCCGAAGTGCTCGAAGGCACGGACCTGATCGTCGTGCGCGAGCTCACCGGCGGCATCTACTTCGGCGAGAAGTTCCGCCGGGAAGGCGCGAACGGCGAGGAAGCCGTCGATACATGCGTCTACAACGTGACGGAGATCGAACGGATCGTGCGCCAAGCGTTCGAGATCGCCCGTACGCGCAGCAAGCGTCTGGCTTCCGTCGATAAGGCCAACGTGCTCGAAACCTCCCGTCTGTGGAGAGAAACGGTGAACCGTCTGGCAGCCGACTATCCGGACGTGGAACTGGAGCACGTGCTTGTCGATAACTGTGCGATGCAGCTCCTCCGCCGCCCATCTTCCTTCGACGTCATCGTGACGGAGAACATGTTCGGCGACATCCTCAGCGACGAGGCGGCGATGCTGACCGGTTCCATCGGGATGCTGAGCTCCGCTTCCCTCGGCGAAGGCGCCTTCGGCCTCTATGAGCCGGTACACGGCTCCGCACCGGATATCGCGGGCCAGGGCATCTCGAATCCGATCGCAACGATCCTGTCCGTAGCGCTGATGTACCGCCTGACCTTCGGTTACCACGAAGCAGCCGAGGCGATCGAGCGTGCGGTGAAAGAAGTGCTGGATGCCGGCCACCGGACAGGCGATATTGCTGTCGACAAGGCATCGGCCATCGGTACGACCGCGATGGGCGAGCTCATCGTGAATGCGGTACGCAAGTAAGGATGACGAAGGGATAATGGCGTGAATCGTTAACGCCCCCAGTCATTAACCTCATACCTGACAGCAGGATGAACTCTTGAGAACAGCCGTTTCTTAAGGGTTCTTCCTTTTGTTTATATTTGTGTCCAAATCGTGTCAGATTATAATAATTATTAAAATAAAATTAGTTTAAACATTGACTGGCATTCGCCGATAATGGTAGGATTTATAACGTGATCACCAATTACGGTAAACCTTATTTTAGGGAGGAAATTTCCATGTCTCAACGTTTGGTAGGTAAACAAGCTCCAGACTTCACACTGCAAACTGTCTCCGGTGACGGTAAAGAATTCGGTCAAGTATCCCTGTCCGATTACAGCGGCAAATGGCTCGTTCTGTTCTTCTACCCGCTGGACTTCACATTCGTATGCCCGACTGAAATTACGGCCATCAGCGATGCTGCTGCCCAGTTCAAAGAAGTAGACGCTGAAATCCTCGGCGTATCCGTGGACAGCATTCACTCCCACCGCGCTTGGATCAACACGCCAGTGGACCAAAACGGCCTGGGCCAGCTGAACTTCCCTCTGGCTGCCGACATCACGAAGCAAGTTGCCCGTGACTACGGCGTCCTGATCGAAGAAGAAGGCATCGCGCTTCGCGGTCTGTTCATCATCAACCCAGAAGGCGAACTGCAGTACCAAGTGGTACACCACAACAACGTGGGCCGCAGCGTAGAAGAAACGCTCCGCGTTCTCGAAGCTCTGCAGTCCGGCGGCCTGTGCCCGATCGGCTGGAAAAAAGGCGACGAGCACCTCGTAGCGAAGTAAGTTCCAAAGTCTTAGATAAGGCTCCGATCTCCCTCGGCCTGCCCCTGTTTTTGGGCGGGTCAGAGGGTTTTTGGCTTCAAGGATAGGTTAAGCTGGGGAAGAGGGGAGCGGTGCCTGTATATGGATATCATACCAGGATTGAAGTACAGTGAAACGCACGAGTGGATTCGGGTTGAAGGCAGCCGGGCGGTGATCGGCCTGACCGATTTTGCACAGGAAGAGTTCGGCATGATCGTCTTCGTAGAGCTTCCGGAAGTGGGAGAAGAACTGAAGGCGGGGCAGCCGATCGGCAGTATGGAATCCGTCAAGACGGTGACGGAGATGTATGCGCCGGTGAGCGGTAAGGTGCTGGAGGTCAATCCCAAGCTGACCGCCAACCCTAGCCTCATTAACATGGCGCCCTACGGTGACGGATGGCTGCTGGTAGTGGAGATGAGCGATCAGGCGGAGCTGGAGCGCCTGTGGGATGCGGACAAGTACGAACAAACCTATGTGCACGAATAGAGAGGCAGCCTGAGCTCATCGGCCTGCAGGTATTCCTTTCTTGAGAGGAAGGTCGGCTGCGCAGGGCATGATCCGATTCGGCCCGTATCCTCACAATATAAGAAACCACCCCATTCTCCGGCTTAGGCCGGGAATGGGGTGGTTTTTGTGCACATACTAGAATTTATATCTGCCAGAGCTCGATCCTGTCTTCTTGCATCTCTTAATAAAGGCGCATCGTCCTTGTAAAGGACGATGCGCCTTTATCTTATTCTCGCTAGGCCTGCTTGCCCGCGGAGGAGAGCAGCTTCTTGTACTTCTCCGTATATTTGACGACGGACAGCACGTAGGTGGCATGCGACCAGGTGAGCGGGGCCACGGAAACCGGTCCCCCGTCGAACGGATCGAGCTGCTCGGGGAGCACGCCGCTTTCCATCGCATGCTTCACGACCCACTCCAATGTCCGGCGCGGCGATTCGAGGTCCGCAAGCGTCTTCGCGCACTCGATCTCCCACTCGGCAATCCAGAGAGTGCAGATGATCCACGGGTTGCCGGGAATGTTCTCGATATCCGAGGAGCGCTGGAAGTAGTAGTCGTGATGGTAGCGGGCCACCCCGCCGATCTCGGTCTTGATCGTGAGTCCGTCGCGGTTGGCCTTCATCGTCGAAGCGACACGGGGATCGTCCGCCGGGAGCACACCGAATTCGAAGATGCCGTATACGCTGCTCTCCAGCGTCTTATCCTGGGTCCAGACGCCGCCGTCGAGGTATAGCCCGCGGACGAAGCGGCCTTCTTCCTCATCGTAGAGGTGCTTGAGGATGCCGGCTTTGATCTTCTCCGCCGTATGGCGGTAACGGCTCGAGCGTTCCTCGTCGCCGAACAGGGAGCAGAAGTTCGCGGCCGCGATCAGACCGCCGTACACGGCCGAAGCCGTAAAGGTGAAGATGCCGTACCGTTCCTCCCACAGATCGTAGCTCGGTTTCGGCAGGTTCAGATCGTGCTCGATGTAGCTCGACATGAAGCGGGCCGCCCGGCGGATCAGGGTGCGGTACAATGACTGCGGCAATTCGATCACTCCGTGGCGCTCGTAGTCCTGCCACAGGGCGAAGAGCACAAGGGCTGTCTCATCCTCCTGGATCGGCAGCTGCATGTTGCCTCCGTTGAGATAGGGGTGCCAAGAGGAGCCGACCGTGCCGTCCGGGTTGTACTTGTGATGCAGGTACCCTTCGGGCGACAGGCCGTTCGCACAGAAGTGGAAGAACGGCGTAATCATGCCCTGGTAGCCCGCCATCGACATCGCGTATGCGATCAAGGCGCCGTCCCTGGGCCACATGTAGCTGTAATGGTCGCGGTTCGACTGCATGATCTCCGAGTCGTTGGCGGCGATGATCGCCCCGTTGACGTCGGTCTGCGTGCGGACCATCAGGAGGCTGTGCTTGTAGAGGCGGATGACCTCCTCGGGCAGGTTGCCGTAGTCCCGCTCGGACTTGTTGACCCAGCGCTGCCAGTAGATCTGGGTCCGGTCGAGCAGCTTGCCCGGATGGCTGTCTTTGACGTAGGCGTCGAGCTTCTTCACCTCTTCGAGGTTCTTGCCTGCCGTCATCCAGTAGTAGAGCGTCTCCTCCGAGAGGGGAGGCACATGCATCCGGACGGATACTGTGCTGTCCACCGAGCCTTGGGCGATGGCGTTGCCCATGAGATGGCCGTCTTCGGCGTCGCGCCATGTGCCTTCGGCATTATAGAACCGCTTCACGCCCGTTGTATATTGATAGAGTCCTTCCGTTCCGGCGAGGCCGTTGAACATGAAGTACCGGTCTTTTTTGTAATGAAATACGGTGTTGTTCTGCGGATAGTAAGCGGCCGTATCGCCGACTTCGGTCTCGTTGATCACAAGATCCTGGTTGAAGAACATGCGCACCTCGCGCACTTGGTCCCAGTGGTTGTGGACCGTTACGCGCTTCAGATAAATATCTTCCCTCTGGTGGACGCCGTCGTTGATCACGAGGGTAATCCCGAGGTGATAGTGCGTGGCCTTGACCTCCGTGACCAGCGAATCTTCTACGTACGAAAGCTCAAAGCTCCAGTCCGGGTCCGACAGCCAGGAGAACGCGCCGTCCACCCACAGACCGACTCTGCACTGATAGCCGCCGACGTGGTTCAATTGCCCTACATAAGGATAATACAGGTCGCGCATGTACGTATGGCGGTCCAGATTGATCAAGAACTTCCCGTTTCCGATGACTAACTGTCTAGGCAATGGTTCCACATCCTTTTCTATCCGGTATGCTTTCTCTATCTTAAGAGTACCTTTTTATGCCAATGGGGTCAACGGATGAAAATATAATGAAAACGTATGGAGACCAGGGTTGGGAGGGATGCGCCGGCTCCGCTGCGGCGGCGGCCTGCCTGCGGTCAACTCCTAAGACACTCTCACTATTAACCTACTATTTCCGCTTTGAAGAAAACTATACGGCCGAAAAAAAGAATCTCCGGCCCGGAAGCGGAGATTCTGGGATGGCGCCGATCACCCGAAGAGGCCGGACCCCGGAAGAAGGAGCGCTCCAGGTTATCCCTCGGCGATCGGTCCGCCCACGGCCGTCATCTTCATGACCAGATCGTACCGGTTCGGGGATTGCAGCAGGAGCTGGTACTGGTCCGGCTGCACGCCGCTGCAGGTATAGGTCTGGCCGGTATGGTACTGGATATGCATTTGCGAAGCCTGGTCGTCATACCTCACATAGGCAATCTGTTTGGAGGGGATCGGAATCAGCTTCATGAGACATCTCCTTCCGGGATAGGGGATTCTTCCGTACGGATGGCATGGCGCGGCGCGCGGCTGCGGGATTCCCGCACGGGCCGCGTAGCGGCCGAAGCCGCCCGCCGTGTTCGCCAGGTCACTATACCTTATGCTTACTCCAGAAAATTTAGAATATGGCCCCGGTAGTGCTCGAGCAGCTCGGAGACATGCTGCGCGTGTTCCCCTTGGGCCACGACGCTGAAGAGGGGCTCATCGGCATCGGGAAGCAGCAGCACCGATCCTCCGTCATGATAGAACTTAATGCCGTCAATGAGATCGACCTGCTGCCCCTGTGTCCGTTCCATCATGCGCCTCATCACGTGTCCCTTGCGGTCCCACGGACAGCCGACCGTCTCCCGCTGGAGATGAAACGAGGGGATCAGGGAGAGCAGGCCATGAAGCGGAACGCCGCTGCGGTGCATGTTGCATACGATGAGGCCTGCAGCGAACAAGGCATCATAGAGCGGGTGCAGCGCCATGCTGCCGGAGACCTCCATGATGCTGCGCAGATGCTCCTTGGTGCGCACCACCCGGCAGCCGAGCCCGCCAGCCAGGCTCTCTAGCAGCTGGGGGGCGCTGACCGGTGCGCCTATGGAGCTGCCCGGGAAGCTGTGGAAGTAGGAGAGATACTGCAGCAGCGTCAGCTTGTCTCTGGAGACGGACTCACCTTCGGCGGTCACGAGGCTCATCTCCCGCCCGTCGCCGCCGAGCCAGAGGCCGAGATCGGCCTGGAGCCGGGGGACCAGGGCTGCAAGGTCATCCCTCTGCGATGCCTCCGGCAGGTGGACGGCTTCGCAGGCGAGCGCGCGGAGCAGCGGATGCAGCAGCCGGAAGACGTCCGGCCGCGCCGAGACCGCCACCCGCAGCGGACTCGCTTCGTCCGCCGGGCCGTCCAGCCGGGCCGCCCCCGCTACCGACTGGACATAGAGCTCGGTCAGCGTCTCGTCCTGATGATAGCTCCCGACCTCTTCGTGGGAGACCCTCCCGTAGTCTTCCTGCCAGAAGGCATGGTCCACTTTGCGTTCGGCACGCCTTGCGAGCGGCAGGCCCTCGCCGTCGAAGCATTCGAAGGTGCAGAGGGCGCCATCCCCGCTGACGGAGAGATGGATGCCGCCTGCGGTACTCAGCTGCCGGACGGCAAACCGGGCGACCGGCGGAAGGACGAAACCGAGGTCGATGACATGGACCCCGGCAGAACGCAGGGCGGCGGTGACCGCGGCTTTCATGATCTCGGCGAAGTCTCCGGCAGAGCAGGAGACCGTCAGCGCCTGTCCCAGCGCGAGAACCGACCCGTACGCGGCAGCGAAGCGGGCCGCGAACTCGGGCGTCATCTCGGCATTCGGCGTGCCGGATACGACGCCTGACCGGTAGAGGGAGCTTCGCGAGGTATCGCCCCAGATCAGGGAGGCATTCAGCTGGGCGTTCTCCGCGACCTGCTTCTTCGGCCAGATCTTCACGCCGGGATGCACGACGGCCTTGGGGCCGATGGTGCAGTGGCTGCCGACTACGCTGCCGTCGCCGAAGCTGGCGGCAGCCCGGGAGACGATCCGGGAGCCGAGCGTGGTGCCGAGGAGCTCGCTGCCTTCGGCGATCCGGTTGTAATCCCAGAGGATGGCGCGCCCGAGAATGCTGCCGTCCGCCACATGGTTCCCGCGGCCGACGATGCAGTATTCCCCGATCTCCACCCCATGGCCGACCCGGGTGCCGTCTCCGATATAGGCCGGACCGCCGAGCTTCGCTCCCGGGGAGACGGACACATCCTCGCCGGCATAGATACCGGGAGCGATCTCCTGCCCATGGATCCGGACTTGGGCCCGTCCGTCCAGCATATCGAACTGGGTCTGCCTGTACTGCTGCAGGCTGCCAATATCGGACCAGTACCCGTCCGCCACATAGGCGTACAAGGGCAGTCCTTGGGCCAGCAGGTCCGGGAAGAGCTGGTTGCTGAAGTCGTACTCGGTGCCCGCTTCGAAGCGGTCCAATACTTCGGGCTCCAGAATGTAGATTCCCGTATTCACCGTATCGCTGAATACTTCCCCCCAGGAAGGCTTCTCGAGGAAGCGCAGCACCCGCCCGTCCTCGCCGGCCATCACCACGCCGTAATCCAGTGGGTGCTCGGCCGGTGTCAGGACGAGGGTGGCCAGCGCCCCCTTGGCCTTATGGAAGCTGACGGCGGCGGTTAAGTCGAAATCCGTCAGGGCGTCCCCGCTGATCACGATGAACGATTCATCGAGAAACTCCCGGGCGTTCCTGACGCTGCCGGCCGTGCCGAGAGGGACGGTTTCTTCAAAATAGCGGATCCGGACGCCATGGTCTTGTCCGTCCCCGAAATAATCGCGTATGACGTCCGGCAAATATTGAAGGGTTACGGCGATATCTTCGATCCCGTGGGCAAGCAGCAGCTCGATCATGTATTCCATACAGGGGCGGCCGGCCAGAGGCACCATAGGTTTCGGGACATGGCAGGTTAAGGGTCGGAGCCGGGTTCCTTTGCCCCCTGCCATAATGACGGCTTTCATTGGCTAACACTCCCTTGTTATTTGGGTACCAGCGATATCGCGTCGGGGGAATCGGCCGGCCGAGCTGCAGCCTGTACCGGCTCCTGATAATGGGTCAAGCCGCGGTAAGTCCGGGCGGTCTCTTCGGCGATACGGTCCCACGTGTAGAGGGCCTGCAGCTTGGCGTACGCTTGCTCCGCCATGCGGCTGCCGAGCCCGGGGTCCAACAGCAGCTCGCTGACATGCCAGGCGAGCGAATCGACATGGCCGGGAAGCGCCCGGTAGCCGTCCACGCCGTGTTCGACCATGTCGGCGAGACCGCCCGTATCGGAGAGAACGACCGGGCGCCGGTGCTTCATCGCCTCCAGCGCCACAATGCCGAACGGCTCGTAATGGCTCGGAATCACGCAGACGTCTGCAGCCCGGTAGAGCAGCTCCTTCGTCGGGTCATCCACGAAGCCGGTGAAGCGGACCTTCTCGCCCAGGTGGGCGGACAGCCCGCGCAGCGGACCTTCCATGGGCCCTGCCCCGCCGATGAACAGCACGGTGTCCGGCGCGGCGGACAGGATGGAAGGCATGGCGTGAATGAGCGTCTGGACGCCTTTCTCGAAGACGAGCCGCCCGATGAAGAAGAGCACGCGCCTGCCTTCCACGCCGAGCTGCCTTTTGGCGTCCTCCGAATCGTTCTCCGCCGGTGCAACTTTATCCAGCCGGACCCCGTTAGGAAAGACATGTAGCTTGTCATCCGGTGGATGGAACAGGCCCTGGATTTCTTGCTTCATATAAGGACTGCAGACGATCACCTGGTCGGCGTCTCTGGTCAGTGCGCCCTCCAGCCGGTGGATGGCTTCGGACAGCGGGGAGGACAGGCGTCCGCCATGGCGCCCCCACTCGGTCGCGTGGATCGTGGCGATCATCGGCAGGCCGAAGCTCATCTTGATCTCGCGCGCGGTGTGGTAGACCATCCAGTCATGCGCATGGAGCAGGTCGATCCGTCCTCCGTGTTCTTTCCAATTCACCAGATAATCCGTCATGGCCAGATTCATCTCGAAGGTCCAATGATAAAAGTCGGTATCGTAGGAGTGCTGCACCGGAACCCGGTGGATGTACACGCCATTCTTGACTTCGAAATAAGGGGCTCCATCATGCGAGCTCGTCACAACATGCACGATTTGGCCGCGGGCCGCGAGAGCTTCCGACAGGTCGCAGACGGCACGGGAAAGCCCGCCGACGGACTTCGGCGGATATTCCCAGGCGAGCATGAACACGTTCGGCCGGTCCGCGGTGGCCGCGAGCAGCGCCTTCCACTGCCCCGGGTCCGGGATCAAAGGATTGGGCGACGTGCGGCAGACGCTGGCATAGTCCCGGTAGTCCACTGCGGGGAACAGGTTGTCCTTCGCCTCCAGCTCGGCCACGTAAGCTTCGTCCAGGCTTCCTGATTCGATGCCGTCGCACAGGAGCCGGAAGCAGCCGAGATGGTCCTTGGTCCTCCGGCAGGCATAGTCCACCACGGTCTTCGAATCCATGATGAACGCCCAGTCGCTGCTCTGCGCGAGCATCAGCTCGCGGGCGGCCTGGTTCAGCGCACGCTTCAGAAGCCCGGCGCTTAACCCGTCGCGGTTCTCCAAGTGTTCGTGCATCGTGGCCAGCCGGACCATCCGCATCTCTGCCTCGTGCAGGTGGGGATAGATCCAGTCATTGACCCCCTGCAGCCACACTTCGGCGGTGGAGCTGCGGCCCCAGCTCGATTCGTTCACTTTGCCGGTATCGGCTACCGGATATTCCTTGAGATAGCCCGACGGCGTGATGAGGGCCAGCTCGTGCTGGTCATAGAAGATCTTCCGGCACAGCATCTCGATCCACAGGGGGCCCTCATACCACCAGTGGCCGAACAATTCGGCGTCGTAGGGCGAGACGATGACCGGACGCCGGTCCAGGTGGGCATACCCATGCTCCGCCTGCTTCTGCCGGTTATAGAGGAAGTTGCCGGCATGCTCGGCCGCCCGCTCCCGGGCCCACTCGGGATTGTACGGCTCCCGGTGGTTCCCCCGGCCCGTGATCCGGTAGTACTTGATGCCCGTATTCACGCGTTCGTGGGTCGGCAGCACATAAGGGCGGATATGCTCCCACTCCTCGGGATCGTTCCAGCCGAGGTCCCATCCGATGTCCCGGTAATACTCGCGGTAGTTATAATCGCCGGGATAGCCGTTCTGTGAGCTCCATACCTGCTGCGACGATTCGGGATCGCGCGGGAATGCGGTGACCCCGTACGGCGTCATCAGCGGCGCATAGAGCTCCCGGTTCGGTCTTGGGGTGGCATAGGCCACAGCGGAGGAATCGGTGAAGAAGAAGTCGATGCCGCAGCTCTTCAGGATCCGGTCGATGCCGGGGGTGAAGCCGCATTCCGGCAGCCAGATCCCCCGCGGTCTGCAGCCGAAGTGCCGCTCGTAATCCCGCACGGCGGTAAGGATCTGCGCCCGGATCGATTCTTCGGTCTTCATCAGCGGCAGGAAGCCGTGAGTCGCCGCGCAGGTGATAATCTCGAGCTTGCCGAGATCCTGATACGCCTTGAACCGCCTAACGATATTACGGCCGGCCCCTTCGTAGACCTGCTGCAGCGTGCGGAACCGCTCCGCATACATCCGGGCGAGCGGGAGCAGCCGGGGGTCCTCCCGCAGCCGGGCCGTCTCCTTGTCCGCCAGTTCGATCAGCTTGCCCAGATGGTCCGCGTAGCGCTGCTGCATCAGCGGATCGCTGCACAGCGACAAAAGGGTAGGCGTCATGGAGAAGGTGAGCCGGAAGTCGACGCCGTCCGCGTGCAGGCGGTCGAACATTTCGACCATCGGCAGGTAGGTCTCCGTCATCGCTTCATGGAACCAGCGCTCTTCGAGATCGTCATCCCGGTCATCATGCCGGATATAAGGAAGATGGGCATGCAGAACCAGAGCCAGGTAGCCCTTCAGCTCCGGCTTCGGCTTTACGCGGTTGATCATAAACGCGTGACCTCATTTCATACAGTTGGAATAAGCATTGAAATTCTCGAAGTCATGGGGACGGAGCAGCCCATGGACTCTGCCGGGTTCGCGGACCTCCTCTACGGTGGAGACGAGCGGGGCTCCCCAGCCGGCCGGCCGGTCTCTCGGCGTCATCACCGCATTCGAGCGCAGGAGCGGGATGAACTGGCCCTCCGGCGTGGAGATGCCGAAGTCGGCGATATAGACCGTGCCGGCTTCCACCTCATGTATGTACCAAGAGGAGGCGCCGGGCATCGTCTCGATCTGCCGGAATCCGTGAGCATTGTGTCCATTAAAATAAACGGCGGTAACGTCATAGATCCGAAGGGATGTGGCGAGCGCGCCGTAATCGCTTTGGAAATGCTGCGAGCAGAGCCAGCGCTTGCGGTTGCTGACCTCCCAGTACGTGAAGAGGGTATGGGGCCCTTGTGTCAGCAGCTGGATTCGGTCGTGATGATAGCGCCCCGGTATCTCATAACCCGAGAGAGGCATGGAGTTCAAGCGGGATCCCCCCTTCTTTCCCTGAGGTCCAGGGAAGGCTCATCCGATAAGAATCACCTACATAAGAATAACGGTCCCTTACAGAATTTGCAGAAGAATGGGAATTTATGCGGGGCAGAGCGCCGTTCATGCTTCGGCCGAAGGGAAGGGCAATCAGCGGATATCGGGTAGGAGGTCCCGGAAACTTGGGGCAGGGGGCCCCCGTGGAAGGTTTTTCCTGGACCGTTTTTTGGCATAAAAAGAGGATTCTTGGTGGCGGAAGTCGAATACGTGTGACGGTGCCTGCCTATGCGGGACTCCATCCAGAATCTAGACGCGGTTTCCCTCTGAAAGAACATACAGGATTGTCCGATATAGTAGTTAGAGCGATAGAACAGCGGGGAATGAGGCGCAAACGCCGCCCCGGCAGCTGCAGACCCTACTTCGGGTCACGCCGTGTTCGCAACAACCAATCCAACCTACTCAGGGGACTCCAAGCGGAAGCGTCGGCTTCTCCTTCGGGCGACCTGCCATACAAGAACAGGGGGCAATTTCGATGAGTTTCTGCTGCGGAGCCAGCATGCTTGGAACAAAGGGGACATTGAAACACATCCGGACCCAAATTCATAATGTGCCGCTGTTATTCTGCCCGGTATGCCATCGTGTCGAGGTGCATCATCTGGTGGAGAACGAATATGAGATCCTGGCGGAGTACGCCCATGGCGACGGAGCACCGGAAGTGGACTTCCATGAATATGTGGATCAAAGAGACCAGTCCGAACTCTACGAGAATTGCGTGAACCATGAGAACGAAGATCCGTTCGATGTCGTCCGCAGCCAGATCGATATGGCGCTGGATCTGCTCACCGTAGCCAAGGAAATCGGGGATACCGAGTGGGAAGTACAGCTTAAGAAACGATTGAACGTGCTGAGCCAGCGGCGCAGCAAGCTCAAGAATAAGAAAACCATGCGGGGCCTCTCGTAGGTTACCGTCCGACTTCTAAATCAGTGTCCTCATCCGATCGCCTGTCTGCGGGGCGGACGGGCAGCGGTCCCAAGCGGCCCTGCACGTCCGTCCGCTCTGCGCTTCCGCCGCATTCATGGCTCTCATGGTGCTGTGCCGCGCAATCAGCGGCCCCGCCTGCAGAACAAGCGGCCGGCGGGGGACCTTTTTTTGTTGCATGCACCTTGGGTGCAAAAGTCCGGTCTCTTCGCATCAGCGCACACGGCAGGCCGGATGCCTGCATGGATGCGCCGCGTGCCGGCACAGGCGGAGGCCCGCCGGAGAACAGGCTCAAAATGTTGGCCGGGCCTCTGCCCGCTGACCCCCGTAATCGCACCCGGGACAGCGAAAATTTGTAGTGTGAGGTGGAACGATTGCTGCTCGTTTTATTTAAGAAATTTCTAGGAAAACGCCAGTCTCACCACCCGGAACCCGCGGATACACCGGAGGAAATCGTCATTCGCATTCAAGAGGGTGATTTGCGCCTGCGCAACCAGTTCATTACGGATTACCAGCCGTATGTTGCAAAGGTAACCAGCCGATTCTGTAAACGCTACGTGGACCCGTCGCGCGACGATGAGTTCAGCATCGCGCTCAGCGGTTTCAACGAAGCGATCAATCAATTCTCTCCGCAGGCCGGGCGCTCTTTCCTCGGCTTCGCGGAGCAGGTCATGCGCCGGCGGCTGATCGACTATGTCCGCAAGGAGCAGCGCTTCTCCCAGCAGCTGCCTTACAGCGCCTTCGATGTAGAGGACGAAGAGGACAATGTCGTCAATCCGGTCGAGGTGCACCAGGCGATCGAGCAGTACGAGAAGCAGCGGGGCATGGAAGAGCGCCGCGGCGAGATTATGGACCTGAACCGGGCACTCACCGAGTTCGGCATCCAGTTCGCGGATCTCGTCGATGCTTCCCCGAAGCACGACGATTCGCGGCAGGCGTTGTTCGGCATAGCGAAGAAGCTGTCGTCGGATACGGAACTCATGCGGCTTATGTTGACCAAGCGGATGCTGCCGATCAAGGAGCTGCTCGACATCGCCGGCGTATCGCGCAAGACGCTCGAACGCAACCGCAAGTTCATTATCGCTGTATCACTGGTCTATCACGGGCCGTTCCCGTACCTTAGAGATTATCTCCACATCAAAGACCAACCGGAAGAAGAAGGGGGGGACGCACATTGAACAAGGGGATCGTGATGGAAATCACGGAGAAAAACCTGATCGTCATGCGGCCGGACGGCAAGTTCGACCGGGTGCCGCGACGTAAGCGCTCCTGCGAGATCGGCGAAGAGATCGTCTACGCGGAAGAAAGCGGGGGCTGGCGTACGCCGTCTGCTGCTGCACGTTCGGCCATGGCGGCCGCGGTTATTTTCTGTATCGTGCTGTTCGCTTCCTGGGGCGGCAAGCTGGGCAGTCCGGACGTCGTCGCCTATGTCTCCATGGATATCAACCCGAGCATTGAGATGGGGATCGATATCGAGGAGAACGTGCTCGAGCTCCGCGGGCTGAACGAAGACGGCAACGCGCTGATCGAGAACGTCGATTACCAGGGCAAGAAGCTGGAGAACGTAACCGATGTGCTGCTCGACAGGGCGGAGAAGAAGCCTCTGGCGACGGGTGAAGCGGAGATTGTCATTGCCTCGACCGTCGTCGGTACCAATCCAGCGATGAACGATGAGGCTATTGCCGAGAAAGTCAAACAGCAGGTGACGAAGCATATCGAGGCCGTGCATCCGGACCAGACGCAGACTTATCAGGTGGCCGCGTTCGCCGCGCCGCAGGAAGTCCGGGAAGAAGCAGCGAAGAACGGAGTCTCCGCCGGCAAATATACGGTATATCTCAATGCGAAAAACAACGGGACGGATGTCACGCTGCAGGAGCTCAGAGAGAAGTCTGTGCTGAGAATCTCCAAGGAGAAGCCGGAAGTGGCGGAGGTCATCAAGAAGGACCGTCTGCCGACCAAGGAAGCGATGAAAGAGCTCGTGAAGGAAGAAAAAGCGGGCAGGCTGGACAAGAAGCTGCAGGAGCAGAAAGAAAAGCAGACCGGCGGGAACAAGAACGGGACCTCGGCGAAACCGGCGTCAGGCGGTAAAAACGACAAGGATGACGACGGGGACGACGAGAAGAAGAGCAATAACAGCAGCAACAGCCATTCGAAAAAGCCGGAATCTTCCGGCTCATCGAACGTGCCTGGTGTAAACAAACAAACCCAAAGCGGCCGGGATGACGAGAAGAAGAACGGCGGTGCGAAGAACGGAGCCGGATCTTCTTCCGGCAAGACGTCCGGCAAAAGCGACGATAAAGATAAAGACAAAGAGAAAGATGGCGCAGGCCGGTCGAAGGAAGACGCGAAGAAGGAAGAGGAACGCCGGAAAGAAGAAGCAGCCGAGCGTTCCGAAGAGTGGAAGAAGAAGCAGGAAGAGCAACGCAAGAAGGCGGAAGAGGCCAAGGAACAGGTCGAAGACGCGCTGAAGAAGAAGCAGGAAGAAGCCCGCAAGGAGCTCGAGAGACAGAAAGAAGAGCAGAAACAGCGGGATGAGCTGAAGAAGAAAGAAGAAGAGCAAACGAAGAAGGAAGAGCAAAAGAAGAAAGAAGAGCAGGAAAAGAAAGAAAGCAAAAAAAATGAAGAAAAGCCGAAGAAAGATCAGCGGGAGAAAGACGAATCTTAATCCGGATCCGGAAGGACCGGCCGGAGTAAACGATATCCGGGCCATCGGAAGGAAAAGAACCGGATAGATAAAAGCAGGATTCACGGCCATAAGCAAGCCCCTCTGCCCGTTAAGGGTGTAGAGGGGCATTTTGTTTTGAAAGCGATTACATAGAGTCACTACCTTGGGAAGCGCGGAAGGAGATAGAGGAACTGCCGGCGGCTGTCCGGTTCTGCCGGAGCGGCGGTCTGCCTGCTGGAGAACCGGGAGCAGCCGGCGGTTGTCCGGCAGCGGAAGAGCCGGGTATGCAGAGTCCCGGAGCAGCCGGCTTATCCCGCTTGGTTGCCTCACGCCGCCTGTTATTCGAAGGATCGGCGGGCCGGCCAGGAGCCCCGAAGCTTACGGAGGAGCACAATCTGTCCGGTATGGTATGCATCATGGTTCGTGAGCGCCTTCACCCACAAGTCCAGCTCTTTGTCCGGCGTCCGGTTCTCCCACTCTTCGTCCGACAGCACCGCCAGCTCTTGACGGATGGAAGCGTGCACGGCTTGCAGCTTGGCGAAAGTGGTTTGCCAGGAGCCTCCTTCCGTGCCCCGTGGCTCGAAGGTATCGTCATTCGTCACACCCTCCGGGTTCTTGGTCTCTTCGCCGGTCAGGCGTTTCAAGAGGCGTTCTTTATAGAACAGCAGGTGTTCGAGATTCTCGCGGATCGTATTGGCCGCGGCGCCTTCGGGACGCCACGATGCTTCTTCCTCCGTCAGGTCCTTCAGCACGTCGCGCAGGGGAGGATACCAGTCCTCCCGGTCCAGACAGTGGTCCCATCCGTGCAGCAGCAGGTCGGTCTTGTTCATGAGCGTGCAGCCTCCTTGGCCCTAAAGGGATTGGATTGTGTGGTGTGAGCGGATTCTCCTTGTGTTGATGTAACCAGTTATAATGTTAATGAACGTTACAAAATTAGTGTAGCACACCCTGGAAAATCATGCAAGTAACTGGTATTGGTCTGATTTGATTGTTACAATAGTAAAAATAGACAGCGGTACATCATGAAGGGCAAGCGGGGTCGAAGGTTATGATATGGGACGATTTTTTGAACAGCGAATGGCATGATTGGCGGGGCAGCGGCCGAAGTGAAGACCGGCTGGAGAAGTACGAATGGATCCGGGAGTGGCTGGACGAGCACAAGCTGGAGGCCGGAGGGCCGCCGGACAAGGAAGAGCTTGAAGCGCTGAAGGGGCTGCGCCGCCTTATGCAGGAGATGGTGCGGTGTCTGGTCTCGGGAGCTGCGCTTACCGAAGGGATGCTGGATGAGTTCAACCGGGTATTGGCGGAGGAGGCGGTGCTGCGCCGGCTTGTCCGGAGCGGGGAAGCGTACCGCCTGGAGCACGAGACGCCGAGCCGGTCCTGGGTCTCCGTGATGGCCGAGACGGCGGCTTCCTTCGCCGGCATCCTGGCAGACGGCGATCCCACGCGGATCCGAATCTGCGAGAACCGGGACTGCCGCTGGATCTATTATGACGATACGCGCAACCGGTCCAAGCGGTATTGCGACGATAAATTGTGCGGCAATCTTATGAAGGTGCGCCGGTTCCGGGCCCGGAAGAAAGCCGAGGCTGCGGGCGAAGGCGGCGCACCCCGGGAATAACGGGCGCAAGCCTTGCTTCTTCCCGCTTCCAGCAGGCTCGTTTGCAGCGCGCGGGATAGGGGCAGATGAGCGGGGCACCGTCTGTTTTTTTGGCAGGGATTGGACTATAATGGTCACAAGAGTGCACGAGCACATGCATGTGGAGAAAAAAGGAGCGTTGTCTACGATGCGTTATACGATCTTCGGCAGTACAGGCTGCCGTGTGTCTTCCCTGGGGTTCGGGGCGATGAATCTTCCCGGCGTGCCGCTGGAGCAGGCGCGGGAGACCTTGAATTATGCGCTGGATCACGGAATTACCTATATCGACACTGCAGCAGGATACCGCAACAGCGAAGAAATTATTGGCGAGTGCATCTCGCACCGCCGTTCCGAATATTTTTTGGCCACGAAGACGGCGAAGCGCGATTATGCGGGAGCGCTGGAGGAGATCGAGCGCAGTTTGACCCGGATGAGAACCGATGTCATCGATCTTCTGCAGATTCACTACGTCAATACGGTTCAGGATTTTAAAGCGGCGATGGGTGAAAACGGGGCCTATCAGGCTGCCCTGGAGATGAAGCGACGGGGTCATGTACGGTTCATCGGGTTGACCGGGCACCGGCCGGAGCTGCTCGCCAAGTGGATCGCGAAGGGACAGTTCGATCAAGTGCTGTTCCATCTCAGTCTCGTCCAACCGTTCGCGCTGGACGAACTGATCCCGGAGCTGACCCGGCTGAATATGGGCAAAACTGCGATGAAACCGCTCTCGGGCGGGTTCGTACAGCCTGTATCGAAAGCCATCCGGTATCCGTACAGCCAGGATGTGCATACGACGATATCGGGCATGGTCTCCGTGGCTGAGGTGCAAGAGAACATCGCAGCGATGGAAGCCGAGATAGCGGAGGAAGAGAAGACCGAGCTGGAAGCGCTGGCAAGGGAGCTCGGCAGCCATAACTGCCGGCGCTGCAACTACTGCTCCTGTCCGGTCGACGTGAAGATTCCGGATGTCATGATCTCAAGCCAGATCCGGCGGACGCTCGGCCTGCTGCCGAAGGGCAGCGATTTCTACGAGAAGCAGCGGGAGCCCATCGTCTCCTGTGCGGATCACGAGCCATGCCGGGAGAAGCCGCTCTGCGAACAGCAATGCCCCTATCATCTGCCGATTCAGCAGATGGTAACGGAGGCGGCCCATCTCTATGGGAAGACCACGGCTTAGCGTAAGGTTCATACCGAAGGCCCCGGCGGGGCATATCAATGAATAAATAAGATAGGCTCGCCGTTGGGGCAAGGGCCGAGGAGGACAGGCATGGAGCAGCAAGAGCTGGAACGTATCGTTACGCAGGAACTTAGCCTGCGCATCCGGGTTATCCCGGAAGAGCCCAAAGGGCCGCAGGGAGAGGCTGGAACGGGGCCGGAGGCAGGAACGGCGCTGGTACTCTTCCTTGCGGAGCAGGAAGGGGAAGCCTTGGCGGCGGAGGCCGGAGCCGCAGGCCTGCCGGAGGCACTGCAGCACGAGGTTCGCTCGCTTGCGGCGCGCGGCGTGTTCACGGGCCGCCTCGGCGAAGCGGCGGCCCTGCCGACGCTCGGCCTGCTGCCGGGCTATCAGGCCGTGCTGCTCTGCGGGCTCGGCGAAGCCGCCCGCAGCGGGGCGGCGGACGCCTGGCGCGACGCCGGCGTCTACGCGGCACGCGCCGCGCACGCGCAAGGGCTTGGGCGCCTAGCGGCGCCGCTGCCGCGCGACGGGCGCGCGGCTTCGCGCGAGCTGGCGGAGGCGCTCGCGCTGGGGCTCTGGCTCGGCGCGTACCGCCTGCCGAGCTTTGCCCGCGGCAGCGGGGCGCAGCCACCGCAGCCTGCGCTGCAGGAGGCCGTCCTGCTCGGCGGGACGGCCGGGGAGGCCGCGCTCGCAGAGCTGGAGCGCGCGGTGGATGCCGCGTATGCCGCTGCACTGGCGGTATGCGCGGCGAGGGACCTGACCAACCTGCCCGGCAACTATCTTGTGCCGGACACGCTGGCCCGCATCGCCCAGGGCCTGGCGGCCCGCTATGGGCTGGAGTGCGAGGTGCTGGATGAACACGGCATCCGCGGGAAGGGCATGGGCGGACTCAATGCGGTCGGTGCCGGCAGCGTTCATCCGCCCCGGATGATCACGGTCCGCGTCCGCGGCGCAGGCGAGAGTGGCGAGGTGCTCGGGCTCGTCGGCAAAGGTATCACCTTCGACACGGGGGGCATCTCGCTGAAGAAGCCTGAAGGCATGGAGGAGATGATCAGCGACATGGGCGGGGCCGCCGTCCTGCTGGGCCTGCTGCATCTGCTGGGACGCCGCCGGCCGGACCGGGACGTGGTGATCGTGATTCCTTCCGCCGAGAACATGCCGTCGGGCGCTGCGTTCAAGCCGGGCGACATTCTCACCGTCATGAACGGCCAGACGGTCGAAGTGCTGAACACCGATGCCGAAGGCCGAGTGGTACTGGCCGATGGGGTGCTCTATGCCAAGGAGCTTGGGGCGACTCTGCTGATTGATGTCGCTACGCTGACAGGTTCCGTGCTCATGAGTTTTGCGGATGTGGCTACAGGGGCGGTCGCGAATCATGAACCGCTGCTGGGAGAGGTACTGGCTGCCGCTAACCGGGCAGGGGAGAAAGTGTGGCCGCTGCCGAATTATCCGGAATACCGCGAGATGCTCCGCAGCTCGGTCGCCGACATTAAGAATTCCTCTTCGAAGGACCGCTGGGCGGGCTGCATTACGGCCGGGTTGTTTATCGGTTATTTTGCGGGGGAGACGCCTTGGGTCCACCTCGATACCGGCGGGACGGCTTGGCTGTGGAGTCCACGGGGGACCGAGCCTGCCGGCGGTACGGGCGCTATGGTGCGTACGCTTGCCGAGTATCTCTATCCTGGGGATGGCCGGAATGCGGGGGAGCCTTTGTCCCCATGAAAAAAAGCGGCCCCTGCTGCGCCTGGGTGGCGAAGCAGGGGCCGCTGGTGAAGGCACGGCAGTTCAGGCCTGAAGACGCTCGCCCGCTGCTGCCGCCGGCAGGGGAGAAGTGCCCGGCTTGACGGCCGCGGCTGCTTCCAGATCGCTGATGCGGATGACGAGGCGGGAGACTTCATGCGTCGTGTACGACAGACTGCGCGTACGCTCGGCGAGCTGGAGCAGATCGATGCCCACCCATCCTTTCTTGGACGGATGGAGCGAGAGGTCGTAAGGGAGCACGGAGAGGGAAGGGGCGTTCGCCGCTTCCGGGCTGTCGCCGGCTGTGCTCTTCAGTTTGCGCACGGTCTTGAGCGGGAGATACAGCTTGCCGCGCGTCCAGCGGACATCCCCCGGCGCGAAGGTCACGGACAGCGAGGGATCGCCGCCCATCGGCTCCAGACGGAACCGGTAGCGCTTTGAAGCTTTGATGAATTGATGCCCCTGCCGGTTCGGCAGCAGCATTGTGATCAGGATTGGCATGGCGCTGGCAGCGTAGAGCAGGTAGATCGATTCGAAGCGGTAAGACAAGCCGAGCAGCGAAAGAAACACGAGCACGGATAACCCAAAATACATATTCGATTTGGACATGGTTTACAATCCTCCAGAACGTTCAAACGCTAATCATCAAGCAATACGAGGTCTGCGGCACGAAGGGAAAGCCCGGTATTTCGGGCAGCATTCCTATTTTACCATATGGGACAGGCGCTTTAAAGCAGAGCGTGGGGAAGCGGTATGTCAATTTTTTGTAAGGAAGGAAGCGGAGAGTGCTCCATAGCCCTCCGGTCCTCCTTACCTTATCGGAAAAAACGGCTGCCGTCATAAGCGGGCCCAGCGCGAAACATGTCTTGGGCCGGCGGCAGCAGGCTATTCACAGAAAGCGGAGGGGACCATCATGCGTACCAGAATCGGAATCATCGGGCTTGGCGATATTGCCCGCAAAGTATACCTGCCGCTCCTATCCGGCGACGAGTCTGTTGAGATCGCGGGCATTGCCTCCCGTTCGGCCGATACGGTGCATCGGACGGGAGAACAGTACCGAATCGAGGGCCGGTATGCATCGGCGTCGGAGCTGCTCGAACGCGCGCGTCCGGACATCGTATTCGTCCACAGTCCGACCGAAACGCACGAAGACCTCGTGACGGCCTGCCTGCAGGCAGGCGTGCATGTCTATGTGGACAAGCCGCTCTCCTACGAGCTGCAGGCTTCGGAGCGGATGGCCGCTCTGGCGCAGGACCGGGGACTGCTGCTGGCCGTAGGCTTCAACCGGCGGTTCGCGCCGCTCTACACGGCGGTCAAGGCCTGGTTCGAGGAGGCAGGAGGCTTCGATCAGGCGGTCGCCGTCAAGCATCGGACGAAGCTGCAGGGCCTCAGCGCCAAACAAACGCTGTACGATGACCTGATCCATATGCTGGACCTGCTGCTGTGGCTGGGCGGGGATGAGGCTGAAGTGGGGTCTTACCTCGAGCGGACGAATGCCGGCGGGCAGCTGCTGCACTGTTCGGGGAGCCTGGTGTTCGGTTCAGCGAAGGAGGGGCCCGGCGCACACTTCGGCATGGTCCGCCAGGCGGGCAGCGATCTGGAACGCCTGGAGCTGCATGGTGCATCGCGCTCGGCTGAGGTGGTCAACCTGGAGCAAGCCATATGGATGGAAGCGGGGGCAGCTCCGAGGCAGATGACCTTCGGAACCTGGGATACCCTTCTGCAGCGCAGAGGCTTCGCAGGCGTCGTCTCGCATGTTCTTGCTTCCCTGACCGACCCGCAGAGCTGTACGGTGCGTGCAGACCGGGTGCTTCCGGTTCACCGGCTCATAGAGAAGCTTCATCCTTAGGAAGCTGGGCCACCTAGTCTATGAGAGAAGCGGATGCGGCTAAGTGGTTCAAGAGGAGTTACAACCGGCAGGAGGGGGCAGGTGGTCACAGTGGTGAAGCAAACATTATTTGAACGGGCTTTTGGTCAAGCTGCTTCCGGCATGGCCTTGGTGACCGGTGACGGTGAATTTTTGAGGGCCAACGGGACCTTCTGTTCCTTGCTCGGCTATCCGGAGGAGGCGCTACTGGGCCGGAGCGAATCCGCGTTCACGTGCCCTGGCGAGCCCGGGGCTGCAGGAATCTTGAGGGACGCCGCTGCGGGGGCCTTAGCGCTGCCGTACGGTATCGTCAAGGGTTATGTGCACCGGTCCGGGAGGGAGATCCGGTTCTCGACCCGGCTCTCCCTGCTGTCGGAAGCCGAAAACAACTCCCCCTGCGTATATCTGCTGGAGGCCGGCGAGGCGAAGGAGACATCATCGGGCACATCTGTTAAGGACCCGGCCTGCGCCTCGGAGCTCTACGAGCTGATCTCCGGCCATTCAAGGGATATTATCGCCTATGGCGAGAACGGCATCCTCGAATATGTGTCCCCTGCCTCGCTGCGCTTGCTCTTGGGTTATGAACCGGAAGAGATTCTGGGACAGCGAGCCTCGGATTTTGCGCACCCTGACGACCTGTGGAGGCTGCAGGAGGAGTTCCTTGGAGAATCGAGGCTCGTGACGTGCCGGCTCCGCCACAAGAAGGGCCGGTATATAGCCTTCGAGGTGGCCGTGAAGCGGATGCACTCCGGGGAAGACGGATCTTATAAAGCGGTCTATGTCGGCCGGGATATGACGGAGTCCGAGCGGGTCCATCAGGCGCTCCGCAATAGCGAGCGGCGTCTGGCCCAAGCGCAGCAGATGGCCCGGATCGGGAGCTGGGAGGGGGATCTTACCGCCGGAGAAGTATACTTGTCCGAAGAACTGCTCCGGATTCTCGAGAAGCCCCCATCCTATCGGCCGTGCTTCCGGACACTGCTGCGGCTCCTGCTCCGGGAAGACCGCCGGCCGGCTCTCGGCTCCCTGCGCACGGCGTTCCGGGGTGAAGCGTTTCACTTCGAAGGACGAGTCCGGAACCGGGACGGGTCTCTGAAGCATATCCGCGTCCAGGGCGCCGCGGGAGCTGGGGAAGAGGGCAGCCGGATCCGGCTGCAAGGGACTGTTCAGGATGTATCCGGGCAGAAGCTCATGCTGCAGATGCTCGAAGAGAGCGTGGACCGCTATACTTCGCTGAAGCACTATAACCTGGACGGCATCTTGTCGCTCAATATCAGCGGTATGATTACCTCGGCGAATCCTGCAGCCGAGAGGATTACCGGTTATTCAACACTTGATATGATCGGCTTGCACTTCACCGATCTGCTCCATCCCTCCGAGCATCAACGGGCGGAGGTCATCTTCCCCCGCATTCTGAATGAAGTGGGATTGGAGGCCTCCGAAATCCGGGCCGTCCACCGTTCGGGCCGGGGGCTGCATCTCTTGGTGACGCCCGCTCCGATCTTCGTCAACCGCCGGCAGGTCGGCTGCTATATTCTGGTCAAGGACATCACGGAACAAAAGCGCAAAGACGAGCTCCTGCTGAAGTCCGAGAAGCTTTCGATCGCCGGACAACTCGCCGCCGGAGTCGCCCATGAGATCCGCAATCCGCTTACCGCCCTGAAGGGTTTCGTCCAGCTCATGAGCCGGGGCACCGGCAGCGCCGCTCTCTATCTGGAAATTATGAGAGAGGAACTGGAGCGCATCGAGAGCATTATCTCCGAGCTGCTCATGCTGGCGAAGCCGCAGGCGCTCCAGATGAAGGATTGTGACCTTGCGGCGCTGGTGGAAGACGTAGCTCTGCTGCTGGGAACGCAGGCGGCTCTGCAGAACATCGAGATCGCCATCGGCCGCCCTGAGGGAGATCTCTGCATCCGCTGTGATGCAAACCAGATCAAGCAGGTATTCATCAATCTGCTCAAGAACGCCATGGAAGCGATGCCTCAAGGCGGTGTCATCCGGATTCAGGTGGAGGGAGCCGGAGGGGAAGCGGAGGAGCGGTTCCCCGTGGTGCGTATAACCGACCAGGGCTGCGGGATAGCGGAGGAGCAGCTGCAGGTGATCGGCGAGCCGTTCTATTCCACGAAGGAAGCAGGTACGGGGCTTGGACTGATGGTCAGCCACAAAATTATCGAGAACCACGGCGGCCGCATCCGTATCTCCAGCGAGATGGGGGTAGGCACCTCGATCGAAGTAAGCTTGCCGGCAGCCGCAGGATGAAGCCAGGACGGGCCTCCGGCCAGGGGCATGCGGCTGATTTTGGGGTATACTGAAGAGAAAGGGTTACCAATCATGAGCTGCCCCATAAGGGCTGCCAGGGGAAGGAGGCAAGCGGTCATGGATGAAAGAGAGAAGGGCAAGGAGTCCGGAGCCCCGGACCGGGTACCGCCCGGACAGACGGTAACGGAAGGATTCCCGGTTCTGCACTACGGCAGTGTTCCGTATTATAACGACATGGGCAAGTGGGACTTGCGCATCTTCGGCCTGGTCGAGGAGGAAGTGAAGTTCGGATACCAGGAGTTCCTGGCACTGCCCCAGCGTGAGTTCCGCAACGACATTCATTGTGTGACCACCTGGTCCAAGCTGGACAATGTCTGGGAGGGCGTGCCTGTCACCGCCCTGGTGGATCGGATACGGCTGAAGCCGGAGGCCAGGTACGTGATGCTGCATGCGGAGGAAGGATGGACCACGAATCTTCCACTGGAGGATTTCGTACGGGAGACCTCTTTCCTCGGGCTGCGCCATAACGGCGAGCGGCTGTCGCCCGAACACGGGTATCCTGTGCGCGCCGTCGTCCCCCACCTCTATTTCTGGAAGAGTGCCAAGTGGCTGCGCGGCATCGAGTTTATGGAGAAGGACAAGCCCGGCTTCTGGGAAGTGAACGGATATCATATGTACGGCGATCCGTGGCAGGAGCAGAGGTACGATTTTGACTAGAAGGATAAGTTCCGGTTTTGAGATACCGCCTGAGAGCGGTATTTTTTATATAGTCATTTTTTAATTCAGCCAATAATGGATTGGATTAATTATTCCATTAACTCTTCGGCCAGGGCTTCTACCGATTGTTCAAGTGCGGCCACATGCTCCTCGTATTGAAGAAGTATTTTGATGAGCATTTCCAATGAAACTAAGTGGCTTGAAAATGCTGTTTCCTTGAATGGATTTCGCTTTGCTGCAGCGACTAGAATGAGACGAAGGTCATTGAAAAGTTCGACGCGGAAAGCTCCAATCCCCGTCGAGTTCCAGCAAGGAGGCTGGCAAGCGATCATGGATAATTTCAAAGCTACAAAACTAATCATCGCGAAGAAGACGCCGGGGAAGATGCTCGGCGTCTTTCTTTTTGAACCCTGGTACGAGCGTGCCCTCCGTTAGCCTTAACCTTGTGCGGCATCCATGTTCATGTAGTTAATAGCCCACAGATGACCGTCCAAGTCCACGAAGCCCCAATGATACATGAACCCATGATCTTCAGGTTCAGCGTGCAATTTTCCACCCAAGGAGACCGCAGTATTCACGATTTCATCGACCTTTTCCCGGCTCTCGAAGGCCAATGCGATCGTCATCTGCGCATACTTGCTCGTATCGACGGATTCCTTCTCCGTGAGCGTATTAAAGAATGCTTGATTGATCAGCATGACCTGCAGGTTGTCGCCGATTACGATGGCTATCGAATTCTCGTTCTCGGGGAATTGCGGGTTGAGCTCGAATCCGAGTCCGGTGAAGAACGCTTTCGATTGTTCTACGTTTTTTACAGGCAGGTTAAAGCTCGTGAATGAGGACATTAATGCCATTTTCAAAACACCTCTTCTTCAAATTAGTTTGTGTTCACTTACGCCTTCGTTTATATAGACGACAGCCGATCCGGGAATTCATCGGTCTCATGAATGCAGAAGCGTAAATTCTGCCTTATTCGTGCTAAAGGCAGAAGAGGTGTAGTATGGGTGGTCATTACTTCCTACTGCTGAAGCCAAAATGATAAAAGTAGTTGTTATGTTATCGAGGAACGTTAGTTGAACAGCGTTAGCACGGTAGCCAGTCCAAGAATGGATCGGCTGCCTTTTTGTGTTAGCCCTATGAGAAGATTATTAATGAGTTGCGATTTAGCGATATGGAAATCAGGATGATTTTCTGCACACAGTTAAATAAACATGGATTATTTAATTAGGAGTGGCTAAGTTGCAAAATGAGATTCCTGACGAAAACTTCTATTGAATTAAAAACAAAGTTGGAGCAAACTTGGGATATAGGTACCTTGGATTTCGGGAGGTAATAACAATGAGAATAGCGGTGGCTCAAATAAAGCCCCAAAAGGGAAACATCTTGAACAATATCGAAAAACATAAAGCATTGATCTCTCTTGCAATCTCTGGCCAAGCCAATGCAATCTTCTTCCCGGAGCTATCTGTGACAGGTTATGAACCAGAACTTGCGAAGGATCTAGCAACAGACCAACATGATCGAAGATTTGATGATTTCCAGTACATTAGCGATAAACATTGTATTACCATCGGGATCGGCGTACCGACAAAATCCAATTCAGATATTCTCATCAGCATGGTCATTTTTCAACCGAACCAACCCAGGCAAACGTACTCGAAGCAGAAATTACATGCCGATGAATTACCATACTTCGTTGGCGGCCGTGAACAAATAACTTTGACTCTCGATGGTAGTAAGATTGCTCCAGCCATTTGTTATGAGTCTCTACAGATAGAACATGCAGAACTAGCAAATCAGCTGAGGACAGACGTTTACCTAGCGAGCGTGGCTAAGTCTCAAAACGGAGTCGACAAAGCAATGAGACATTACCCGCACATTGCAAAAACATATTCAATGACGGTTTTGATGGCGAATTGTATTGGGCCTTGCGACAATTTTGAATGTGTTGGGCAATCAGCGGTATGGAGTAATCAAGGACAATTAGTTGATCAGCTTGATGATATAAAAGAAGGAATCGTCCTATTTGATTCAGCAACGCAAACACTTATAAGAAAACAATATTTAGATGGGTTCAATGGCTAAAAGACCGAGTTAGTTTACATTATTCCTTCCTCATATAGGTGTGGGAGTCATAACTCATTAAGCTAACCATTCCTGTATAGCCTAAGAAAACCGCTTTGTCAAAAAAGGAGCGCCTCGGTATGATGGGTTTGTCCAATACACCATCAAGGAGGCGCTCCTTTAATTTTCATGATTCTGTGGTGATGCGCGTTGTGCGGCATGGATGGCTAATGGGCAGTTAAAACTTACAGTTATCGAACAACCACGTCCAAGTTGACATTCAATCCGAATTCGGATTGAATGTTGGGGAGGGATATGATGAAAGATAGTCGAAATGAAATTCGTCGGTTGATGATTGCCGTGAACCGCATTGATGAGCTTTATTACCGCGCATTACGTATGCTCAAAGTCAAGGACAACACATTCGTACTGTTTTATGCGATTTCCGATGGGAAGTCTCACTCCCAGAAACAAGTATGCGAGGAATGGCTAATCCCGCGTACGACACTTAATACGGTAGTGAACGAGTGTGTAAATAAAGGTTACATTCAGCTTGTTTCCCAAGGAAACAAAGAAAAAGAAATCGTACTAACAGACAGCGGAAAAGCTTTTGCAGCAAGTATTTTAACGCCGATTTTTGAAGCGGAAGAAAAAGCCATGGAACCACTTTTGGGAAAAGGCCTCGTAGAGCAATTGGAATGTTTTACTGAACGACTGGACTCGGAATTTCAGCAAATGAAGGAGTAAGAAATCATGAAAATGGAAAAGGAACCAAAAGTTACACTGGAACTGGCAAAGGAATCTGACCTACCGGAATTTCGGAAAAAATTACAGGAAGCATTTGCACTTGCTGTGATTGAAACGTTCGGTGATTGCGAAGATGAGCCGATTCCATCGGACAATGATGTTCAGGAGTCTTTCGATGCTCCCGGGGCGGTCGTATATCATTTTCTTCAGGATGGTAAGAAGGTCGGTGGTGCAGTATTGCGGATCAACAGCGAAACAAATAATAATTCGTTGGATTTGATCTATGTATCTCCAGAATATCACAGCCACGGGATTGGTCTTTCTGCTTGGAAAGCCATTGAAGTACAGTACCCGGATACTGTGATCTGGGAGACCGTGACACCTTATTTTGAAAAGCGAAATATCAACTTCTATGTGAATAAGTGCGGATTCCAAATCGTAGAGTTTTTTAATGAACATCACTCTGAACCGCATTTGCATCACAATGGACGCGAAACTGACAAGCCCCTACCGGGTGGTGCTGACTTTTTCAGATTTGAAAAGGTTATGAAAAAAAGTTAACAACACAAGCAAAACAGATACAGGCTTTAGCATGGAGGACGAGGAGTCTGTACTTTTTTGATGCCGCCCGATCAAAAGTGATTGCCAATAGTGCGGATGTTGGGATGACGTTACAGAATTGAGCATTTTGCACACACCCGAGCCCTTGCTGGATAAGGTTTTTTGAGCATAAAAAAGGGACTTCACCCCGACTTGGAGAAGTTTTCAAGCGACCAAACCCGAAAACAACCAAGGAAGTGAAGTCACTTGTATATTCTCCAAGAAAGTCTATTTTCCTTTGAGGAATTGCAAAAACTTGAATCGAAAGAACGATTGCCTATCTTTTTCAGTGCCCTTGACTTACGACCTTATGCCAAGGAATTAAGAAGTAACTCACCCCGAGGGGCTGATGGGCACTGTAGACAAGGGATTCTTCGAGCGCTTCTTGCAGCACCACTTGAAAACATCGACACATTCACAGGTCTGCATCGCCGGTTGGACCTGGATCTTCGCTTCCGTTACCAATGCGGACTTCGGCTTGATCGGGAAGCCCCTTCTATAGCGACAATAAGCCGCGTCTTCACCGAGATGACGAAGAAGGGATTGGCCAAGCGTCTATTTGATGATCTCGTCACACGTTCTAAACAAGAAGAGATCATCATTGGAAGTCATGTAGCGATCGACAGTGCAGCGATTCATGCCTATGAGAAGAAGGAGCCAAAACGGAGCAGCGAGTTGACCGGAAATGCCAACTGGGGCGTAAAGCTTGACACCTTTGGCAAACAAGGTCAAGTGGTTCGGCTACAAGCTTCATCTTGCCGTCGACACCGTAAGCGAGCTGCCCATGGCGCTCTCGGTAACACCGGCTCATGTCAATGATGGAGACATGGCTCCTTATCTTATGAAACAAGTCGCTTCTCGTACGAAAGTGGCATTCTTTGTGCTTAATGCCGGCTATGACCAACTGAAAAACTACGAAGCTGCACGGAGTGTAAAAGCACAAGCGATTATCCCATTGAACCTACGCAATGAGAAGGAACCGCCTGCGGGTTATGACAGCGAGCGGTACGCCGTGCTGCTCGATAGGCTTTGCCATGACGTATGGGGGGGCGGATGGGGATCACCTGAAATTCCGATGTCCCCATGCCACAGGCAAGGTCGACCGTCCTCTCGGTATGGCCGCATGCTCGTCCTCCAACTATGGGATGGTCGTCAAAGTCGATACGAAAAGCGATTTACGCCGCTATTCAAACCCACATCGCGATACGAAACGCTGGAAGGAGCTTTACAAGGAAAGAACGAGGGTAGAACGGTGCAATTCACGAATGAAGGCCTATTTAACCGCGGATTCTATGCACATCTGGGGGATCCAGAAGGTGACCACGCACCAATATCTGAACGCAATTGTATTACTGGCATCCGCGCTGGCGATAGCTCGTCAGTCCAATAAGGTTGCCGCTAAAATTTTTAATAGAGCAAAAATTCTGCAGGTCTGCCCATTTTTCATCTAGGTTTCCTAAATATGGATTATCCCCCCCCCCCTTGGCTGACCTCTAGATTCTATTCTTAAACTCTGAATTCTGCAAAATGCTCAAGTAACTGGTACGTTAGTTCAATAAAGACATGACGGCAGCCGGCCACGTGATCGGCTGCCTATTTCATTGAACTAAAGGGCAGGATAACGTGATGACCAATGCGAATATTACAAGGTTATAAGGTTAGATAATGGAATAGTTGAAATCACACTACTAACTATGAGAAGGCGGAATTAATAGTGAAAAAAGAAAGCAAAATTATCTATACTTCGATTGATATAATTGTTATGGTACTAATTTTTTATTTTATTTGTAGCAACATTAATAGCCTAGGCGTAGGCTTGATAACATCAATCTTCGCTTATCAGATTATTTCTAGGCTTTTATTGAAGAGATTTTTTAAATAAACGTTACAAGGGCCTAGGGCGAGTTTCGAATCTCGCTCTCGCTATCTGGGAACGATAGCACAACACCAGGGAGGAGATCGCCGCGCGGCAGCTGCTCCCTGGTTCGCGTTAAACTAAAGGGCAGTTTAACGTGGAGCAAATATTCGAATGGAGATGTATGTGATAATATTGAATTGGTAATTCGATATTTCGAACTGAATGGGTGATATTCTTGAATGCTGCTGATTTTAATCGTTTATATGAGGACATCGTAATAAAAAAGCTTCAAGAGCAGGGATATGCTACAAAAGGACAGAGTTTGTTCTTTCAAAAAGAAACGACCGTAGCCGCACTACTGAGAAGCACGTTTAGAGGTGAGCAAGGTTCGGACATAGTTTTTTGTATAAGGCACGCATTCCTTAGAGAACATTTGAAATTGACTAATGGAAGCTATCCTATGGACGCAATTGATTATCCATTTAGATTCTCAATTAAGTCATTCAAACAAGAGGACCTCTTTAAAGTAACATATACCCCTATTAACTACCTAAGACCCCGCAGTCAAATTCCTTACGAATCCATTTATTATGGCGACACAGCTGTCGAAGATTCAAAGGGACTTACTAATCAACTCAATGAAATCGCAGATAATGTAGTTAAGTTTGGACCACTTATCATGAATATCTTAAGTCCAAAAAAGGCATTTGATTGTATAGCAAGAAATAATAAAGATGCATGGATTGAAAAAATTTGGTTGGAAGATTACAGTAACAAATTGACCTAACTGGGAACGATAGCTTAATAACAATCGGGACGAAGCTGCCGGCACATGATCGGCAGCTTAATTTTTTAACAAGAAGTTATCTTAAAAAAGCCACTGATCTTAAGGTAAGAAGGTAGTATAATATTCCATAATAATAAATAATGGGTGTGATTGTTTGGAGAAGATACGACTTCGTGCATGTGCATTAATCATCGAGAACGATGCGATATTATAGCCATTCGTTTTTATTGGAGCCTTGAATGAAGTTCAACGCTGCGTAAAAACGACCCTGGGCGAGCGCCGCCGCGACTTTTCCCCCAATAAATCGTTAAATCTTACTATCCCACATTCCGGAAATGGAGGTACTAACGTTGAAATCACCCCAATGTTGGAAACTCGCGAGCGCACTGCTGCTGGCCGCCTCGCTGGCGGTGCCTGTACCCGCATCCGCTGCTCAACCCAAATCGGTGCAGGCCATCCTCGCGCCCTTCCCTATACAGGTGAATGGAACGCAGATTGATATTCTGCGGAGCAAGTATCCGCCGCTGCTCTATAAGAACATTACCTACTTCCCGCTGACTTGGGAGATGGCACAGGCGCTGAATTGGCAGGTGAACTGGAACGCCGTCGAAGGGCTGAAGGTGGCTCCCGGGTCCGTCTATTATATAGGAGAATACCAAGCGGTCAAGCTGCCGCTCCAGCAGGATTTGTCGGCCTCCAATCGGGCGGGAACCGCCTATCGTGCGCAGCTGCCCGGCTTCCCTGTACAAATTGGCGAAGAGGTCGTGAACAACGCCAAGGAAACTTATCCCCTGCTGACCTTCCGGGACATTACGTATTTTCCGCTCACCTGGCATTTTGCTAATGAGCTGCTCCACCTTAATCTGCAGTGGAGCGCGCAGGAGGGGCTGTCCATCCGCTCTCCGCAGGACAAGATCCTGAACTGGTTCGTTACCGATGATGTCGACCATCTCTACTTCAACACCTCGGTGACGCGGACGAACGGCCGCAGCGTACTGCAGATCCGCAAAGACTTGACCGGGAAGCCGGTGTGGATGACTCGGGAGGAGGCCAAACGTGCCGTCCCGTCGATCGACAAATACCCGAGTCCGACCATCGGTACGGATGTCAGCAGCAGCCTCCGAATCGAAGGAGATAAGTTGTACTACAAGGACTTGCTGCTCCCAGTGGAGCCCAACTCCGGAGCCCAGGAGGCCGTCCAACCGCAGCAGCAGCGCGAAGCCTGGTGGATTCCGCTGCAGGGAGACGAGGGGCTGCTGTCGCTCAAGAGCCAAGACCTGCCCATCCCCATCACTGCTCGGACTCCTCCCTACCGGGCGGAGCTCTTCCATGTGAAGAACGGCACGGCCGTGAAGCTCCAGGGCTTCCGGGATCTTCCCGAGGGTGTCATTTCCAACCCCGACGGCTCCCACTGGATTTATGTCCATATCGACCGGAGAGCGCCGTTTCGGGATATTTTCACCCGCTCCGCTCAGCTGGCGCTGCTCGACAAGGCCGGGACCTTCCATCTGATCAACGACCTCGTGCCCGCGAAATACGTGAACGTGCTCCGAGCGGAATATCCGGATGCCAGCCGTCCCGCCAGTGCCGAGGGTACCCTGCTCATCGATACCGCTGAGGAGAATCCGAATATGGATTCCCTACTGAAGCCGGGCGGCACCATCTACTCCATCGATACGAAGCTCCGTATGCAGAAGGTGTATACCTTCGATAGCGGATATCCCTTCGCCGACCGCCAGCAGAATCTATACCTTCTGCATGCCGAGCTTCGAAACGCCTGGCAAACGCCGGTCAACCAGATCACGGCGATCTCGGCGAAGAAAACGAAATTCTGGTGGGATTACGAGCTGCTCGGACCCTAAGGAAGGACGCGAAAGAACTCCAGGAACAGAGAGCACCCGGTCCAGAGGAAACCGCAGCAGCACGATCTTCTATGAAAACACCAAAAGACGCTTTCCTCTCACTAGCAGGTGAGGAGAGGCGTCTTTTCGTTGCAACCGCGAGGAGACGCTCGAGGGCATCCACAACTTGCTAGCGTGGAATAAAGATTACAATCTTAAGCTGTCTAACTTAATAGCCAATTGGGACTATAAGGATAAAACGATCCTCGTTCGAGATAACCTGGATCTTCTTGAATTTCAATTGAAATAAATTAGCGGACAGCAGGACTCCCATTGCCTGGTTTAATTCATTAAGCTATCGGGAGACGATAGCTTAAGTACTACCTATTTAGGAGATTGGCATGAACTCTTCGAAACGTTATGTATGGATAGAAGCTGAGATATGGCCCGTAGGCTCATGGGATTGTAAGAATCATAATTCCGATGTTATTGTTGTCTTTCCGGATCGTTCCAAATGGATTGCCAGCTTTTTCACGTACCAAAATATCGAGACGTTGAGGCAAAAGAATATGCAGACCGGTGAATGCATGAACGGCGCATATTTTTGGTCCAGTGACATGGTGTTGATTGATATTATAAGCAGGGAAAGGATTGAACAACTAATCGACCATTTGATCAAACACGAGTATTTCCATACAGTCTTTAATCGTCACCCTGATGTTGATGCAGAAGAGGATGAGAACTATCCTGTTGGATTTTTCATAACCGAAGAATCGTTGAGCTAACGGAGAACGATAGTTGAATGATCCAGAAGCAGTTTACCGCGGCAGCTGCCCAATTTTTTTCATTGAAGTAATGCAGCAGCTTCAAATCGAATAGGAGAGATGGCGATGCAACTTTCAGATTCCACCCATGCCGAAATTACCGCGCTATGTAAACAAGGCGATGATTTGATGAGAGCAGGCAATCTTGAGGCGGGCAAGAGTAAGTACGTTGCGGCCCTCCGATTATTGCCGGAAAATCATCGAGAATGGGAGGCCGCAACGTGGATATATGTGGCTATTGGGGATGTCCATTTTCAGATGAAGAATTATGACAAGGCATTCAAGTGCTTTGTTAATGCGGCAACGTGTCCGAAGGGGTTGGGGAATCCCTACATTCATCTTAGGCTAGGACAATTGTATTACGAACAGGACAAGCTTGAAAAGGCGGCAGACGAGCTGACCCGGGCTTACATGGGTGCCGGAATTGCGATTTTTATGGAAGATGACCCGAAGTACCTTGAGTTTTTGGAGTCAAAAATAGAGATTTGAAGTTCCAGGCCAGAGTGCATCCGATTGGGGGCACTCTGATTTCACTGAATAGATGATACGAAGAACCGTATTATAAATAGCCGTTAAGCTACCGGGAGACGTTGCGCACAATAACCAGGAAGCAGAGCGCCGAAGCGGCAGCTGCTCCCTGTCCGCATTAACCTAGAGGGAGGTTATCTTCATTTAATTAAGAATGAAGTATGGCTAAGAAAATGCTGTATATAGTACGCTTTTGATATGAACTATTTGTTTAGGGCACGTATGTTAAGACACTAGCGTTGCATAAACTTAACCCTATTAAAAAGACGGAATATTCAGAATTAAGTTTTCGGCTCTTACTGCCAAAAGGACTAGATCTCCTCAAGGGTAGCTCTGTCCAATTGGTAAATTAT
>NZ_JAQAGY010000034.1 GCF_027533645.1 Paenibacillus caseinilyticus | reverse complement strand
GAAAGACCGGTGTATCCTGGCAGATACATCACAAACCGTTTGGTGATGATGGCGGAAGGGAACCACGCGTACCCATCCCGAACACGAACGTTAAGCCTTCCAGCGTCGATGGTACTTGGACCGTAGGGTCCTGGGAGAGTAGAACGTCGCCAAGCAACTATAGAACCCCTTTAGATGTTTTCATCTAGAGGGGTTCTTTTTGCACTCAATTTGGGGAATAATGAACTTAGAAGCATCATCAACTTAGAGCTGTGGCATGGCAGACCTGTTGCAATCTTGTGTAAATCTGCTATAATGTATTCAAAGTCAAAGAAAGTCAAAGTCAGTGATCTTGGTTAATTGTGAGGAGTATACTGTTGTGCTTATGTCGCAAGTTCACTGTGCGTACCTCATCACTTGTGCCTAAATAGGCACCGTAGGCGTTTTTCTTCGTATACTTAGCCTTTGGAGGTCGAATGGATGCGTAATGTTTCAGAAATGATCGAACAGTATCTGAAGCAGGTATTGCAGCAGAGCCCCGATGGCGTGATCGAGATTCAGCGCAACGATCTGGCAGATCAGTTTCAATGTGTGCCCTCCCAGATTAATTATGTAATTAGTACCCGTTTTACGCTCGAGAAGGGATACGTTGTCGAGAGCAAACGGGGAGGCGGGGGCTACATACGAATCCAGAGGATCGAGCTTCATTCTCATGGTGCGGTGCTCGATCATATTTTCCAAACCATCTCGACACACATGGATCAAACCGCTTCAGAAGGCTTATTGTATCAGCTCGAAGAAGGTGGATTCATAACGACACGGGAGGCCGGCATCATGAAGGCGGCAGTGGCCCGTGAAGTAATTGCATTGAAACTGCCGGCGAGAGACGAACTTCGAGCCCGGATGCTGAAAGCGATGCTCATTGCATTACTAAGCAAATAAGTTCATGAATGTACCATGCGGCACTGCCTATGGCAGTTGTAAAGGAGGGAACCGGATGCTTTGTCAGGAATGCGGAAAAAAGCAGGCAACTCTGCATTTTACAAAAATCCTGAATGGTGAAAAAACGGAGTTTCACATTTGTGAATCCTGTGCGAGGGAAAAGGGAGAACTGATTCCAGGCACGCCTAACGGCTTCTCGATTCACAATCTGCTCAGCGGGCTTCTGGATTTCGAACCGTCAACCCATAGTACAGCAGCAAGCAAGCCTCAGCCCACGCGTTGTGAGCATTGCGGGTTAACCTACAGCCAATTCAGCAAGGTGGGACGATTCGGCTGCAGTGAGTGCTATAAGCACTTCGGAGACAAACTGGACCCGCTCTTTAAAAGAGTGCATGGCAATATCGTCCATACGGGGAAGGTTCCAAGGCGCTCGGGAGGGTTAATTAAGTACAAACGAGACATCGACCAGTTGAAGAAAGACATGCTGGTTAGCATAGAGAATGAAGAATTCGAGCAGGCGGCTCAGATTCGGGATCAAATCCGTGAACTGGAGAAGAAGGTTGCCGAAGGGTAACCCGCTTATGCCGAAGGAGGAATGCATATGACGGAAGCGAGCCGTTTCACCCAGCATGCTCTGAGTGAATGGATGAGGGGAGAAGGGCCTGATTCGGATATCGTCATCTCCAGCCGGATCCGTCTTGCCCGTAATATCCGGGCCTACCCTTTTCCCATGCTTGCAACGAACGGACAGTCCAAAGAGGTTGCAGAGCTGGCCGCTAAGGCGATGGACAGTGAAGAACTGAATACCATCTCGCGCTTTACGCTGCTGCCTCTTGCCGATCTTGACGAGCTTGAGCGACGCGTACTTGTGGAGAAGCACTTGATCTCCCCGGCACTGGCCAATGAATCGAGGAATGGATCCGTTATTCTTAGTGATAATGAGTCGATTTCGATCATGGTGAATGAAGAGGACCACCTTCGAATACAATGCTTGTGCCCGGGCTTTCAGATCAAGGAAGCATGGGATTTGGCCGGACAGATCGATGATGTGTTCGAGTCTCAACTGGAATACGCCTTCGATGAGAAGCGTGGCTATATGACAAGCTGTCCGACGAATGTGGGAACGGGGATTCGGGCATCGGTGATGATTCATCTTCCCGCGCTTGTTTTGACGCAGCAGATTAACCGGATCCTATCAGCGATTACCCAAGTTGGACTCGCGGTCAGAGGTTTGTACGGAGAGGGAAGCGAGGCCCTCGGGAACTTGTTCCAGATCTCCAATCAGATTACCTTAGGGCAGTCGGAAGAAGAGATTATTGATAATTTGTACAGCGTGGTTCGTCAGATCATAGAGCATGAGCGTGCAGCGCGGCAGAAGCTTGTGTATGAGACGCGGCCCAAAATCCTGGACCGGGTAAGCCGCTCTTATGGGGTGCTGTCCTATGCAGCCATCATGGATTCGAAGGAGGCAGCCCAAAGGCTCTCCGACGTCAGGCTCGGGATTGACCTTGGTTTCATCAAGAATGTATCTCCGCATGTGCTAAATGAGCTGCTGGTTATGACGCAACCCGGTTTTTTACAACAAACAGCAGGAGAAAAGCTTACTCCTGAAGAAAGAGACATAAGAAGGGCTCAGCTTATCCGTGAGAAAATCTCGGAAACCGGCTGAATCGCTGACTTAGTAATGAAACTACCTTATTCGTTATACCAACCATGGAGGTGTTATACATGATGTTTGGCAGATTTACGGAACGCGCACAGAAAGTGTTGTCTTTGGCTCAAGAAGAAGCGGTACGCTTGGGACATAACAATATTGGGACGGAGCACATCCTGCTCGGCCTGATTCGCGAAGGCGAAGGGATTGCGGCGAAAGCTTTGATCGCTCTGGGACTCGGTTTGGAGAAAATCCAGGATGAGGTGGAATCCCTTATCGGCAGAGGCCAAGAACAACCTTCGAATATTGCCTACACTCCACGTGCCAAGAAGGTCATCGAATTGTCGATGGACGAGGCCCGCAAGCTGGGACATACGTATGTGGGGACGGAACACATCCTGCTCGGTCTGATCCGTGAAGGAGAAGGCGTAGCTGCACGTGTGCTCGGTAATCTTGGAGTGAGTCTAAACAAGGCTCGCCAGCAGGTGCTCCAGCTGCTTGGCAGCAGCGAAGTAGTCTCGCCGAATCATGGTAACTCGGCCAATGTGAATACACCTACGCTGGATGGCTTGGCCCGCGATCTCACCTCCTATGCGAAGGAAGGCAATTTGGATCCGGTCATCGGCCGCAGCAAGGAGATTGAGCGTGTCATCCAGGTGCTCAGCCGCCGGACCAAGAACAATCCGGTTCTTATCGGTGAACCGGGTGTTGGTAAAACCGCGATTGCTGAGGGGCTTGCCCAGAAGATTGTCGCTAACGAAATCCCCGAAACGCTTCGTGACAAACGCGTCATGACGCTGGATATGGGGTCGGTCGTGGCCGGTACAAAGTACCGTGGTGAGTTTGAGGACCGCCTCAAAAAGATCATGGATGAAATTCGTCAAGCAGGGAACATCGTACTGTTCATCGATGAGCTGCATACGCTGATCGGTGCAGGGGGAGCGGAAGGCGCGATCGATGCCTCCAATATCCTGAAGCCGGCCCTAGCCCGCGGGGAGCTGCAGTGCATCGGGGCCACTACGCTTGATGAATACCGCAAATATATTGAAAAAGACGCAGCGCTGGAGCGCCGCTTCCAACCGATTACGGTCGATCAGCCGTCCCCGGATGAAGCGATTCAGATTCTTCATGGTCTGCGTGACCGTTACGAAGCGCATCACCGCGTGAAGATTACCGATGAAGCGATTGAACAAGCAGTGAAGCTGTCGGACCGTTATATCACGGACCGCTTCCTGCCGGACAAAGCCATCGACTTAATCGATGAGGCCAGCTCCAAGGTAAGGCTCCGCTCTTACACGGTACCACCGGATCTGAAGAAGCTCGAAAGCCGCTTGGAGGATATCCGCAAGGAGAAAGACGCTGCGGTGCAGAGCCAGGAGTTCGAGAAGGCTGCTTCCCTTCGCGATACGGAGCAGAAGCTGCGTGAAGAACTGGATCTGACCAAGAACGAGTGGAAAGAAAAGCAGGGCCGTACGGACTCAGAGGTTACACCAGATGATATCGCACAGGTGGTGGCTAGCTGGACCGGCATTCCGGTCGTGAAGCTGGCCGAGGAAGAAACCCAGCGTCTGCTGCAGATGGAGTCCATCCTGCATGACCGGGTGATCGGCCAAGACGAAGCGGTCAAGGCAGTCTCCCGTGCTATCCGCCGCGCAAGAGCGGGCCTCAAGGATCCGAAGCGTCCGATGGGTTCCTTTATCTTCTTGGGCCCGACAGGCGTAGGTAAGACGGAACTGGCTCGAGCTTTGGCTGAATCCTTGTTCGGCGATGAAAACTCGGTCATTCGTATCGATATGTCGGAGTACATGGAGAAACACTCTACCTCCCGTCTCGTTGGAGCGCCTCCAGGATATGTCGGCTATGAAGAGGGCGGCCAGCTTACCGAAAAAGTACGCCGCAAGCCTTATTCGGTAGTCTTGCTCGACGAAATCGAGAAGGCCCATCCTGAAGTATTCAACATCCTGCTGCAGGTACTGGAAGACGGCCGTTTGACGGATTCCAAAGGCCGCACGGTGGATTTCCGGAATACGTTGATCATTATGACGTCCAACGTAGGGGCCGATGTCATTAAGAAAAACTCGACGCTTGGATTCACGGCGACGATTGATGCCGGTAAGGAATACGGCAATATGAAGGATAAAGTGATGGGCGAGCTCAAGAAAAGCTTCCGTCCGGAGTTCCTGAACCGGATCGACGAGATCATCGTGTTCCATTCTTTGGACGAAGGCCACATCGGCCAAATCGTGTCTCTGATGGCGGAAGAGCTGCGTAAGCGTCTGAAGGAGCAGGAAGTGGACTTTATCCTGACCGATTCAGCCAAAGCATTCCTGGCCAAAGAAGGGTACGATCCTACCTTCGGTGCGAGACCGCTGCGCCGGGCAATTCAGAAGCACATCGAAGACCGGTTGTCCGAAGAGCTTCTCCGCGGCAATATCAACAAAGGCGATACGCTCACCATTGATGAGAAAGACGGAGATTTGATCGTGGAACGTACGCAAGGCGTCACTACACAGGCATAAGCGTTCTCTGCACGTTTGAATGCTAAGCGTGTCCGTTTTAGATACAAAGGAAGCTCCTGTAGTCCACGTGTTGGCTGCAGGGCTTCTTTTTTTGCGTATAGGCAACGCAAGGGTTTTCAAGCCATGGGAAACCATGGTAAACTTTGTAATGGAACTGAAAGGCAGTGATCACAACATGGCAAAGACCAAGACGAAGTTCTTTTGTTCGGAGTGCGGATATGAATCGCCGAAGTGGCTGGGTAAATGTCCCGGTTGTCAGGCATGGAATTCATTCGTGGAGGAAATCGAGACGGTATCCAAGAGACGGGGATTCCATGGCGGATCCGCGGAGAAGAAAGAAAAGGCCGTTTCCATTATAAACATAGAAAGCAGTGAAGAAGAACGCATCGTCACGGAGAACCGTGAACTGAACAGGGTACTCGGGGGAGGAATCGTTCCAGGCTCCCTGATTCTGGTAGGCGGCGACCCAGGGATCGGTAAGTCCACGCTCCTGCTCCAAACTTCCTACGAACTCACTAAGCAGGATTGTAAGGTACTGTACATCTCAGGCGAGGAATCGATACGCCAGACTAAGCTGCGTGCGGATCGCCTTCAGGCCATTTCACCCCTGCTCTTTGTCCTGTCCGAAACCAACGCACAGTTCATCGAAGCGGCAATCGATGAAATTCGCCCGGATTTTGTCGTCATCGACTCCATACAGACGGTCTATCATCCTGCGGTTGAATCCGCACCGGGGAGCGTATCGCAGGTCCGGGAATGCACGGGCCATTTCATGAGGATAGCCAAGGGCAAAGGTATAGCCACCGTGCTCGTTGGCCATGTTACCAAAGAAGGAGCCATTGCCGGCCCCCGTATGCTGGAGCATATGGTCGACTGCGTGCTATATTTCGAAGGAGAACGGCATCACTCGTACCGTCTCCTTCGGGCAGTCAAGAACCGCTTCGGCTCGACGAATGAAATCGGAATCTTCGAAATGCAGGAATCGGGGCTCGTGGAGGTGAGCAATCCTTCGGAGCTATTCCTCTCGGAACGCCCGCTCGGGGTCGCCGGCTCGACGGTAGTAGCTTCCATGGAGGGTACACGTCCGGTCCTGGTCGAGCTGCAGGCGCTTGTCTCCCAGACGAACTTTCCATCCCCGCGGCGTATGGCTACAGGGTATGATCACAACCGGGTTGCGCTAATTATTGCAGTCTTAGAGAAGCGTATGGGGATGTTTCTCCAGAACCAGGATGCATATCTGAACATTGCCGGGGGCGTGAAGTTGGATGAGCCGGCCGTGGACTTGGCTGTAGCCGTAAGCATAGCTTCCAGCTTCCGCGACCAGCCTACGCAACCCTTCGATGTGATCATTGGCGAGATTGGTCTCACAGGCGAGGTAAGGGGCGTCTCCCGGGTCGACCAGCGGGTCCGTGAGGCGCAGAAGCTGGGTTTCAAGCGGATCATCCTGCCGCACAAGAGCCTCAAGGGATGGACACCCCCCGCGGGGATCGAGATTATTGGCGTGAACACCGTAGCCGAGGCGCTATCGGCTGCTTTAGTATAGGAGGGACACCCTTGAGCAACAAGGAAGAAGCCAAACGGGATGTAATGAGCCAGCTCCTGCAGCTTGTTGCGCCGGGAACACCTTTCCGGGACGGACTGGAGAATGTCCTGCGGGCGAAGACAGGCGGGCTGATCGTAGTCGGTTACAGCCCGGAAGTTATGGAGATTGTCGACGGCGGCTTCTCCATCAACTGCGACTTTTCACCGAACTATTTGTATGAGCTGGCCAAGATGGACGGCGCCATTATTTTAAGTGAGGATCTCAAGCGGATTCTTTATGCCAATACACAGCTGATCCCGGACTCCTCTATCTCTTCGACCGAGACGGGGATTCGGCATCGGACTGCGGAACGGGTAGCCAAGCAGACTCACAAGCTGGTGGTATCCATCTCTCAGCGGCGGAATGTCATCACACTGTATCAAGGCACGCTTAGGTATGCATTGAAGGATATCGGCGTGATCCTGACCAAAG
This sequence comes from Paenibacillus caseinilyticus, assembly GCF_027533645.1. Lineage (GTDB taxonomy): Bacteria > Bacillota > Bacilli > Paenibacillales > NBRC-103111 > Paenibacillus_G > Paenibacillus_G caseinilyticus. Next base: position 52,840 of record NZ_JAQAGY010000034.1, on the reverse strand, counting down.
CCAATCAAGCCATCCAGACGCTGGAGAAGTACAAATCCGTTCTCGACCAGGGGATGACGAATTTGGCTGCATCGGAATTCGAGGAGCTGGTCACACTTCACGACGTAACGGGTGTTATTCAACGGGTCGAGATGGTTCTGAGGATTAAGGCGGAGATCAAGCGCTATATTAACGAACTGGGCAATGAAGGACGCCTGATTTCGATGCAGTTGGAAGAATTAGTAGGAAATACGGAACTCGAAGCGTATTTGCTCGTAAAAGATTATATCAAGGAACCTAGCGAAGAGAAAATCCGCGAAGTACTCGCCACCTTAAAGCGTTTGGCTACAGACGAGATGCTGGATCATTCGCATATCGCCCGGGTACTCGGATATCCTCACGCTACGGGAAGCGCCGAGGAGAGCGTGTCTCCAAGAGGGTACAGGGTGCTGAACAAAATTCCTAGACTTCCTGCTGTTATCATCAATAATTTGATTGAACGATTCAAGACGCTGCCGCATCTTATGATGGCCACCATTGAAGAACTGGATGAAGTGGACGGCATAGGTGAGGTGCGTGCCCGTGCCATTAAGGAAGGTCTCAAGCGGATCCAAGATCAGGTACTCATTGACAGACATATCTAAAGTGCATACAATCAGAGGGTAGCCTAATATAATACGGAGTATTAGGGTACAGTATAACCAGAGGTGGAGCCAACTAATGATAACAAAATCCCTGCCGAACGTATTTACCGTCGGGAACCTGTTTTTAGGAATCATCGCAATTATCATGGTGTTTAATAATAAACCGGAGCTGGCGGCCATTATGGTCATCGTAGCCATGCTTCTGGACGGTCTGGACGGACGAGTAGCACGCGCACTCAACGCTCAGAGCGAGTTTGGTAAAGAACTGGATTCCCTGTCCGATGTCATCTCGTTTGGTGTAGCCCCCGCTTTTATCATGTACGTAGTAGCTTTTACCGAAATGAACGCTGCAGCCGCTTGGATTGTAACAGCCATCTTCCCGATCTGCGGCGCGCTCCGACTGGCCCGATTCAATGTCGTTGCAGGTACGCCGGGCTACTTCATCGGTCTGCCGATTCCGGCAGCTGGCGGCGTCCTGTGTACGCTGGCCTTGTTCCATAAAGAACTGAATACGATCGTTCTCGTGCTCTCCACGCTGCTGCTCTCTTACCTAATGGTCAGCACCGTGAAATACCCGAACTTCAAGAAAGTCGGTATTCCGAAAGCCGCGATCTGGATTACGCCCGTTGTTGTCATTGCCGCTGTGGTTGTGGCCGTTCAATTCCCGGGTACGTTATCCAAAATGATTTTTGTACCGCTGCTTCTCTACGCGCTGTACGGCCTAAAAAAAAACGTTGATCGACTCTTCTTCCTCGGCCGCCGAAGAAAAAAGAAAGAAGAAGCTGAGTCGAAAACCACTACGATTTAATGTTTTTGTGACGGCGGATGTACCATACTCGTCGGTTTCCTTTCAGGAAACCGGCGTTTTTTTATTTTCTGGAAGCAAGCAGGATTAGGCAGGAAGGTTTTGGTTCATAATTGTAACGAGAGGCAATCAAATGATATGGAATTGATGGAGGTGAAGTCTATGATGAAGAAAGGGTTCCAACTTCTGTTTTCAGTTATCGGCGGTGTGCTGGGTGTTCAATGCAGTGATATGATCGGAATTCCGCTTTTTGACGTCATAGCATCCGTAACGGGTTTGGAAGTAAGCGGAGAAAAGGTTTGGATGTTCGTGCTCGGGGGGCTTCTGTTCGGAGCGCTCAGCGGTTGGATCTATCGCAGCCTGCTTCAGCTGCTACAGCAAGGGGAAGAACAAATCACGAATGTACCGGTTACAGACCTTATGGCCGGTTCGGCAGGCATGGTTATCGGACTCGTCGTTTCTTCCGTACTGCTCTATCCATTGGAGAGGACGGGGGCGCTGAACCCGCTGCCCTTGATGCTCTGTGTCGCCGTGATGACGTATGCCGGCTTCCGGTTAGGCCGGGCCAAGAAGGATGAATTTGTTGCCTTCGTGGAGAACAAACGCAAAGATCGCAGCCGGGGCAATCAGGGAGAAGCCAAAGGCTTCGAGGAGCATAAAATACTGGATACCAGCGTGATTATCGACGGCCGTATCGCAGATATATGCAAAACCGGCTTTATTGAAGGCACGCTCGTGATTCCCGAGTTCGTACTTGAAGAACTTCAGCATATTGCGGACTCCTCGGATCTGCTGAAGCGCAACCGGGGTCGGCGGGGGTTGGATATTCTGAACAAAATTCAGAAAGAGCTTGATGTGAAGGTGTTGATCTACGAAGGGGATTTTGACGAGATCTCCGAAGTGGACAGCAAGCTGGTTCGCCTCGCCAAGGTCCTGCAGGGCAAGGTTATCACCAATGACTTCAACCTCAATAAGGTATGCGAGCTGCAAGGCGTATCGGTGCTCAATATCAACGACCTGGCCAACGCAGTAAAGCCTGTGGTGCTGCCAGGTGAAGAGATTCTGGTGCAAGTGATTAAAGACGGTAAAGAGCACGGTCAAGGCGTTGCTTATCTGGACGATGGTACGATGATCGTAGTCGAGGGAGGCCGAGACTTTATTGGTACGACGCTCGATGTGCTTGTGACCAGTGTTCTGCAGACGTCCGCCGGACGAATGATCTTCGCCAAGCCGAAGCTATTGGAAAAAGCGCTCTAATCCGGTATGATAGAGTGGATGCGCTTAGGATGCTCGCGTCTCGGCATTCGCCGGCCGCAACGCCTAAAGCCAAGAACGATGGCAGGTGGACAAGATGGCGGATAAGCTCGGAATCATCATCGTCGCGGCGGGCCGCGGATCGCGGATGGGAACGAAGGAAAGCAAGCAGTATTTGCTGCTGGACGGCAAACCCATTATCGTACATACGCTGGAGCAGTTCGAGAAGATAAGTGCGGTGGAGGAAATCGTATTGGTCACCGGCAGGGAAGACCTCCAGCGCTGCAGTGCTTACGCGGCTCAATACGGACTATCGAAACTGAAGCATATTATACCGGGGGGAAAAGAAAGGCAGGACTCCGTGCACCAAGGGCTGCTTGCCTTGGATGCATCGACAGAATGGGTAATGGTGCATGATGGGGTAAGGCCATTTGCCCATGAGGACCATGTTCTCGCCTGCCTTCAGCGGGTCAAAGAAACGGGCGCGGCCGTATTGGCCGTTCCGGTGAAGGATACGATCAAGGTCGTCCGCCAAGACGGAACGATCGAATCTACCCCCGACCGAAGCAGCTTGTGGGCGATCCAAACCCCGCAGGCTTTTCGCTTTGCTCTGCTGCTCGAAGCCCACGAGAAGGCGCAGCAGGAAGGGTTCCAGGGGACAGATGATGCGATGCTGGTCGAGTGGCTGGGCCATGATGTCTCCGTGGTACCTTCGGATTACTATAATATCAAGATTACGACGCCGGAAGACCTGCCTTGGGCGGAATGGATCCTGCGTCAGGCGAGAGGAGAGGTGTCACAATGATACGAGTGGGTCAAGGATTCGATGTGCATCAATTGGTAGAGGGGCGTCCCTGCATTATCGGCGGCGTGAACATCCCCTACGACAAAGGGCTGCTCGGTCATTCCGATGCGGACGTCCTGCTTCATGCGCTAAGCGATGCCATCCTGGGCGCCCTGGGGCTCGGGGATATCGGCAAGCACTTTCCGGATACGGACGCCGCCTTCAAGGATGCGGACAGCTACGTACTGCTCGAACAGGTATGGGGCCACGCGAAGGCGGCGGGGTACCGGCTTGGCAACACGGATTGTACGATTATTGCCCAGCGTCCTAAGATGGCCCCGCATATTCCGGCGATGGTGGAGCGGATCGCCACAGCGCTTGAAGCGGAGACCTCTCAAGTGAATGTCAAAGCGACGACAACGGAGCAGCTTGGGTTCACGGGCCGGGGAGAAGGGATCGCGGCACAGGCGGTTGTTTGTTTAATTCGAGATGTGCTATGATAACAAATAAACTTTGGACAGGTATATCCTTCTAGCAGCGCGGAAAGCGCGGCGGAAGGCCGGGAGGAGAGACGGGGAATGGCTGAGTTTCGGGTAAGGTATGCTCCAAGTCCCACGGGACACTTACATATCGGCGGGGCAAGAACGGCTCTGTTCGATTATTTGCTTGCGCGTAAAGAAGGCGGCAAGTTCATCATCCGCTTCGAGGACACGGATCAAACGCGGCATTTGGAGTCGGGGATCGGCAGCCAGCTTGACGGTCTGAAGTGGCTGGGGGTCGACTGGGACGAGAGCGTGGATGTCGGGGGCCCCTACGGTCCTTACCGGCAGACGGAGAGGCTGGATTTGTACCAGCCATACGTAGAGCAGCTTCTGCGCGAAGGCAATGCGTACCGCTGCTACTGTTCGGAGGCGGACCTGGAGCAGGAGCGGGCAGCCCAGGAGGCGGCGGGGCAAATGCCAATGTATTCCGGACGCTGCCGTAACTTGACGACTGAGCAGGTTGCCGCATTTGAAGCGGAAGGCCGCAAGCCGTCGATTCGCTTCCGTGTGCCGGAGAACAAGACGATTTCGTTCGTAGACCGGATCCGCGAGCAAGTGGAGTTCGAGACGAATGGCATCGGTGACTTTATTATCGTACGTCCTGACGGGATCCCAACATATAACTTTGCCGTTATCCTGGATGACCACCTGATGAAGATCAACTTGGTCATACGCGGGGAAGAACACCTGACGAATACGCCGCGTCAGATCATGATGTATGAGGCGCTTGGCCTTCCCGTACCGGAGTTTGCCCATCTGGCCTTGATTCTGAATCAGGACCGCAAGAAGATGAGCAAGCGGGATGAGTCGATCATCCAATTCATCGAGCAGTACCGCGAGCTTGGGTACTTGCCGGAAGCCGTCATGAACTTTATTGCGCTGCTCGGCTGGTCGCCGAAAGGGGAAGAAGAGATCTTCACCAAGGAAGAACTCATCGCCCAGTTCGATCTTGACCGGGTATCGAAGAGTCCAGCGGTATTTGATATGGATAAGCTGAATTGGATGAACAATGCCTACATCAAAAAGACCGACACAGCCCGGATCGTTGGGCTAGCGCTGCCTCATCTGCAGCAGGCTGGACGGCTGCCGGAGGAGCTTACGGCAGAACAGCAGCAGTGGGCACACTTCCTGATTGGACTCTATCAAGAGCAGCTGAGCTACGCGGCTGAGATCGTGCCGCTCTCGGAGCTTTTCTTCCGTGAGGATGTCCGATTCGATGAAGAAGCCCAGGCTATGCTGGGCGAAGAACATGCACCCGTAGTTCTTCGCAGCTTCTTGGACAAAGTGGAGGGCGCCGCCGAATTCAGCGTGGATGCGCTCAAAGGGCTGATCAAAGCCGTACAAACCGAAACGGGCTACAAGGGCAAGCAGCTCTTTATGACCATTCGCGTAGCTCTTACAGGACAAATGCATGGACCCGATCTCAATATGACGCTCTTCTTGTTAGGGCGGGATACCGTGGCGGCCAGGCTGAAGAAGTTATTGTAATAGGGTTTGATTTCCGATATACTGACAATAACATTTTCGACATCATAGTCCGTGGCGACGAACGGGAAAGTACGCAGAGGGCAGGATTATCAGAGAGAGCGACCGGTCCGCGGGACCTGGCTGCAAGTCGCTCAATCCTCCTTCTGACGGAAGTGCACCCGGGAGCCGTACAGACGATCTGCCTGCGAGCATTCAAGCTGCAGAGGCAGGGTAGTCTGTGCCGTGACGTTCACGTTACGAACGATGAAGATGGGAAGGCTGTGCCTTGGGGGATTCCTCCGTTGCCAGTCCAGCCCAAGCAGAGTGGAACCGCGCTTCGAACGCCTCTGCAGCCTTAATAGGCTGTAGGGGCTTTTTTTTATTGGCCCGGCGTCGGGGAGGCGGTAGGGTCTGACTTGATTCGATGGGTATAAGGGCGGGGAAAGTGGGGATGCTGGTATGTTTAGGAGAATGAAGGAAGACATTGCAACAATCTTCGAGAACGACCCTGCGGCTAGAGGCTGGTTCGAAGTCGTGTTCACGTATGCTGGCCTGCATGCCTTATGGGCGCATCGAATCGCCCACTGGTTCTATCGGAGCCGCTGGTTCACCGTGGCGCGAGTGATTTCCCAAGTCAGCCGCTTCATGACGGGGATCGAGATTCATCCCGGCGCCACGATCGGCCGGCGTTTCTTCATCGATCACGGGATGGGTGTGGTCATCGGCGAAACCTGCGAGATTGGTGACGATGTGCTGCTCTATCATGGGGTAACGCTTGGTGGAACAGGCAAAGAGCGGGGCAAGCGCCATCCGACCATCGGCAATAATGTGGTCATATCGGCAGGTGCCAAAGTGACCGGATCCTTCACGGTGGGGGACAACTCGCGGATTGGTACGAATGCGGTGGTTCTCAGCGAAGTACCTCCGAACAGCACGGTAGTCGGCATTCCGGGCAGGATTGTCAAACGGGACGGTGTCAGAGTAGGGCGTCTGGAGCACGACAAGCTGCCCGATCCTGTCGTAGATATGTTCCGTCAGACGCAGCAGCAAATCGATGAGCTGAAGATGGAGCTCGAAGCCATGAAATCCACAAGCGGAGAGAAGGTAACGAAATGACGCTGAAGATTTATAATACGATGTCCCGAACCAAAGAAGAATTTAAGCCTCTCGAGCCCGGACAAGTGAAAATGTATGTGTGCGGACCTACCGTATACGATTATATTCATATCGGCAATGCGCGTCCGGTTATTTTCTTTGATGTGGTACGCCGTTATTTAGAGTCAATCGGATATCAAGTGACCTATATAGTCAATTTTACCGATGTTGATGATAAGCTGATTCGTAAGGCTGCGGATATGGGAATGACCGTACCCGACTTAGCGGATCTGTTTATCCAGAAATACTACGAGGATACGAAGGGGCTTGGAGTGAGGGAAGCCACGCTGCACCCTAGGGTCACGCAGAACATGACCGAGATTATTGATTTTATAGCCGGGCTCGAGGAGAAGAATCTGGCGTATGAAGCGGGCGGCGATGTGTACTTCCGCACCAAGAATTTCCCCGACTACGGCAAATTGTCTCACCAAAATCTGGAAGAGCTGCAATATGGTATCCGGGTCGATGTAGACGAGCGCAAAGAAAATCCGCAGGACTTTGTACTGTGGAAGTCAGCCAAGCCAGGCGAGATCTCCTGGTCCTCCCCTTGGGGCGAAGGACGTCCGGGATGGCACATCGAGTGCTCGGCCATGGTCCGCAAATTCCTGGGTGATACGATTGACATCCATGGCGGCGGACAGGATCTCGCGTTCCCTCATCATGAGTGTGAGATCGCACAGTCCGAGGGTATGACCGGTCATGCTATGTCGAACTACTGGATGCACAATGGCTTCGTGAATATCAACAATGAGAAGATGTCGAAGTCTCTCGGCAACGGTATCAATGTGAACGGACTCCTGCAGACGATCCCCGCGGAGGTCATCCGCTACTTCATGCTCTCAGGACACTACCGCAATCCATTGAACTTCAGCGATGAAGCCGTAGAACAGGCGAAGGGCAGTCTCGCTCGTCTCGAGAACTGTATTGCGGGGCTTAAGCACCGTCTTCAATCGGCCGTAGAGGGAGAACCGGAAGCAGAAGTAGCGGAAGCAACCCGTGCGGTGAAAGAACAGTTTGAATCCAAAATGGATGATGACTTCAATACGCCGGATGCGATTACGGCGATGTTCGAGCTGGTGAACTTCGCGAATCCGTATGCTGCACGAGCTACGGTACATGCGGCTTCCTTGCAGCTGCTTCTGGAGCAATTTGCGGCGATGGATAATGTGCTGGGCATACTAACACCGGAAGATGAGGGACTGCTGGATGACGAGGTCGAGCAGCTCATTATCGATCGGACCGAGGCACGTAAATCTAAAAATTGGGCGCGTGCGGATGAAATCCGTGACCTGCTGACAGCACGGGGAATCCTGCTGGAAGACACGGCACAGGGAATTCGCTGGCGCCGAAAATAGGGGATTATCCAGTGAGAATGACCGAAGTGGAGCTGGGGGAAGGGCTCTTTGCTTTCCCTCCAGCTAAAGAACCGCGGCTGTTGAACCCGCTAGTACTGGCGTACATGGGGGATGCCATATATGAGGTATATGTGAGACAGTATGTCGTCTCGCAAACCAACCACAAGCCGAATCACATGCATAAGACTTGTACCCGTTATGTGTCGGCCAAGGCACAGGCGAAGGCGCTCGAGCGTTGGCTGCCGCTGCTCGATGAAGAAGAAACGGATATTGTCAAGCGCGGGCGCAACGCCAAGTCGGGGTCGTCCGCCAAGAACGCGGACATTCTGGAGTACCGGCACAGTACTGCATTTGAATGTCTCATCGGTTACCTGTATTACTTGGGAAGGTGGGACCGGCTGCAAGAACTGCTCCGGTTAACACTGGAATCTGGGGAAGCTGTGCCAAAAGGAGAGGGGGAAGCATGATGGAAGAAGAGAAGGATGAGGATATCATCGGCGGGAAACATTCCGTAATGGAGGCTCTGCGTTCAGGGCGTTCCATTAATAAAATTTGGATAGCTGAGGGAGCACAAAAGCAGGTTATTGCACCTATTTTGACCGAAGCCAAAGCGCTCGGTGTTATCGTGCAGTCTGCGGATAAACGGAAATTGGATACTCTTGCACCGGGCTTACAGCATCAGGGTGTAGTCGCTCAGGTAGCGGCATATGCCTATGTGGAAGTGGAGGACCTCATTGCACGTGCCCGCGAGAAGGGCGAGGAACCTTTCCTGCTGCTCCTTGATGAGATAGAAGATCCGCATAACCTGGGGTCGATTCTGCGTACGGCAGACTGTACCGGGGTTCACGGTGTGATTATTCCGAAGCGACGCTCGGTGGGATTGACGGCAACGGTGTCCAAAACCTCTGCCGGAGCAGTGGAATATGTACCGGTAGCAAGAGTTACGAATTTGGCTCAGACGATAGAATTTCTGAAAAAAGAAGGGATCTGGATCGCAGGAGCAGATGTAGGAGCGACCCAGCCTGTGTTCCAGACCAACTTGAACCTTCCTCTTGCCATTGTGATCGGTAACGAACAGAAGGGGATAGGACGTTTGATTCGGGAGAAATGCGATTTTCTCCTGAAGCTTCCCATGTCCGGCAGTATCAATTCTCTTAATGCTTCCGTTGCCGCAGGGGTATTCATGTACGAAACCGTGCGGCAGCGGATGGCTGCCCGCTAAAGCGGAGAAGCGCTATGATTCAAGAAATACTGATCGTGGACGGTTACAACATCATCGGAGCCTGGCCGCAGCTGCAGCGGCTGAAGGACATTCGTCTAGAGGAAGCGCGCGACAGGCTGATCGAGATCATGGCGGAATACCAATCCTTCTCAGGGATGAAAGTGATTGTGGTTTTTGACGCATACTATGTACCGGGGCTTGGCGGCAAGTATTTGCAAAGCCGGCTTCCGGTGTATTATACGAAGGAAAAGGAAACGGCGGACGAGTTAATCGAACGGCTGGTTATCGCTCATGTAGGCCGGCGCAAACAAGTGTATGTAGCTACCTCGGACATGACGGAACAGCATGTTATTTTCGGCAAAGGAGCCTTCCGCATCCCTGCTTCCGAATTGCTGGTCAAGGTTCGTGCCGCACGCCAAGATATCCGGCGCAAGATTGAAGAGGATACGGAGCGCAGAACGAATCCCTTTGACGGAAAACTGGACAAGGACACACGGGACTTGTTCGAGAAGTGGAGAAGGGGCCATTAGGGCGGGGTTCTTATCTGTCAGAAAAAGGTTTTTCTTCAGGGGATTCGGTTGACGATCGCAGATTACATAATGTATACTAATCCTATCTTTCAAGCGTAGGCCGGGGGGATTGTGGTGAGTGTCGACCTCAAAGAGTTGAGAATGTCCGAATACGACCTCAAGGCAGACGAAGATATTGTCGAAGCGGTCCGAGAAGGGGACAGTGACGCACTGGAATACTTGATCAACAAGTATAAGAATTTTGTACGCGCCAAAGCGCGTTCTTATTTTCTTATCGGTGCCGATCGCGAAGATATCGTGCAGGAAGGCATGATTGGCTTATATAAAGCAATACGTGACTTTCGGGGCGATAAGCTTGCATCCTTCAAGGCGTTTGCCGAACTATGCATCACCCGTCAGATCATTACGGCCATTAAGACGGCTACCCGCCAGAAGCATATTCCGTTGAATTCGTATGTATCGCTGGACAAGCCTATTTATGACGAAGATTCCGATCGCACGCTGCTCGATGTGATCTGTGGATCCCGGGTTTCCGATCCGGAAGAATTGATCATCAATCAGGAAGAGTTCAGCGGTCTGGAAGACAAGATGGGGGAAATTCTGAGCGATCTGGAGCGCCGCGTACTCATGCTTTATCTGGACGGAAGGTCTTATCAAGAGATTGCCGTCGACCTGGATAGGCATGTGAAGTCGATCGACAATGCGCTGCAGCGGGTCAAACGCAAGTTGGAACGATATTTAGAAGTACGGGATGCCTAAAGTACGCACCTTGCAATTTACTCTGCAGGGTGCTTTTTTATTTTCAACATCCTTGATTAATATAAGCCTAGGCGGAGGGCCGTGGTAGTATCTGCTTCCATTATAGAATGTTTGTTCGTCCCTGACAAGAGCGGAACGCCCTGAGATTTTGGGAATCTTTGTTTAAAAATATCGTTCCCCGTACATACTGAACGGCAAGGGACGGATGCTTACTTTCTGCTTTTTTCTTGACATGGAAAAGGGCGTATGCTAAAGTATTCAGGTAGCCTTAGAGACGAAAGGCGTTTTTTTGCTGGTTTGATAAATCTGAAGCTTGCTACTTCATTTTTATTAGATTTTTATTCCACGCAAGTGGAAGAAGCAAAGAACGATTACTCTAGTATCATAAGGTAAATTTAGAGGCTGGTCCGTAGGAGGTGACATCATGCGGGTGATCATCACGCTAGCGTGCACGAACTGCAAGCAAAGAAACTATACGTCTTCCAAAAATAAGCGCAACCATCCCGACCGCATGGAGTTGAAGAAATATTGCAAGTTTTGCAATGAACAAACGGCTCATCGCGAGACTCGCTAGTTTTCTGGAGGTGTAGTTGTGTCCTTTTTGGCTAGAATGAAGCAGGGATTCGGCAACACATTTTCTTTCTTCGGCGATGCCTGGGCAGAGTTGAAGAAAGTGAAGTGGCCTACCCGTAAAGAGCTCACTACCTATACGCTAGTTGTGTTGTTTACGGTCATCTTCGTGACGGTGTACTTCTACGTGTTAGACTTGGGCATTTCTGAGCTGCTTCGCCTCGTGTTTGAATGATGATGACTACAGGTGGCGCTATGGAAATGGAAAAAAGATGGTACGTCGTACATACCTACTCCGGGTATGAAAACAAGGTGAAGGCAAATTTGGAGAGACGCGTTGAATCCATGGACATGAAGGACAAGATCTTCCGTGTTCTCGTACCCATGGAAGAAGAGCTTGTGAACAAAGACGGTAAGAAAAAGACGGTTATGCGTAAAGTATATCCGGGATATGTTCTTGTGGAGATGATCCAGACGGACGATTCTTGGTATGTTGTGCGTAATACGCCTGGCGTTACCGGGTTTGTTGGTTCGACCGGTTCCGGATCGAAGCCAACAGCGCTGCTTCCTGAGGAAGTAGACTCTATTCTCAAGCACATGGGGATTGAGGAACCGAAACCGAAGATCGATTTCGAACTCAAAGAAACCGTGCGCGTGAAAGTCGGTCCTTTTGCGAACTTTGTCGGGTCCGTAGAAGAAATTCTCGTCGACAAAGCCAAGTTGAAGGTTCATGTCAACATGTTCGGCAGGGAAACTCCGTTAGAGCTTGATTACAACCAGGTTGAGAAACTTTAGGTTGTAGAGAGTCTGCCATACTACGGATGAGGGGGTGTCACACATGGCAAAAAAGGTAATCAAGATGGTGAAACTGCAGGTTCCTGCAGGGAAAGCGAATCCGGCGCCGCCAATCGGTCCGGCACTTGGTCAAGCAGGCGTGAACATCATGGCTTTCTGCAAAGAGTTCAACGCTCGTACAGCTGATCAAGCTGGTCTGATCATCCCGGTTGTAATTTCGGTGTTCGAGGACCGTTCGTTCACGTTCGAGACGAAAACTCCACCGGCTGCTGTTCTGCTTCGCGTTGCTGCTGGAATCGAAAAAGGTTCCGGTGAGCCGAACAAGAAGAAAGTAGCAACGGTTAAGCGTTCGAAAGTTCGCGAAATCGCTGAACAAAAAATGCCTGACCTTAACGCTGCAACTGTTGAAGCTGCAATGCGTATGGTTGAAGGTACAGCTCGCAGTATGGGCGTTGTAATCGAAGACTAATCGGTACTCTATTCTTTCTTGAAGATATAGAATCGTTAGTTTCGGTGCCGCCGTTGCAGGGCGTGCAATCAGTGGGAGGATATTCCGCTAATACCACTTAGGAGGACAAGATTGTGGCAAAACACGGTAAGAAGTACTTGGAAGTTGCCAAGCAAATCGATGCTGAAGCATTCTACGAGCCGGCACAAGCGATCGAACTCGTAAAGCAAACAGCACGTGCTAAATTCGACGAAACTGTCGAAGTAGCAGTACGTCTCGGCGTTGACCCGAGGAAACAAGACCAAGCTGTTCGTGGTGTAGTTGTACTGCCTCACGGCACTGGTAAAACAAAGCGTGTACTGGTATTCGCTAAAGGGGAAAAAGCAAAAGAAGCGGAAGCTGCTGGCGCTGACTTCGTAGGCGATCAGGACATGATCAACAAAATTCAGCAGGGCTGGTTTGACTTTGATGTCTGCGTAGCTACACCGGACATGATGAGTGAAGTGGGTAAGCTCGGCCGTATTCTCGGTGGTAAAGGTTTGATGCCTAACCCTAAAGCGGGTACAGTTACATTTGATGTAACTAAAGCCGTTCAGGAAATTAAGGCAGGTAAAATCGAATACCGTCTCGATAAAGCCGGTCAAATTCACGCGCCAATCGGCAAAGTTTCCTTCGATGCCGAAAAGCTTGCTGAAAACTTCAAGGCACTGATTGATGCGCTGAACAGAGCGAAGCCTGCTGCAGCTAAAGGTGTATACCTGAAGAACGTGGCAGTATCCTCGACCATGGGCCCTAGTGCTCGTGTGAACGCAGCGAATCTGCGTTAGGATTAGTTTGGGAGTTGACTTTTCTAGTCATCCATGCTAACCTATGCTAGGTTGCTAAGAAGAACTAACAAACGAATATGCTTACCGTAGACAGCAGGTGCCTTTGGGCTTAATTTCCTGCCGAGGTGTTATGATATAAGTTCGGTATTCTTTGCTCTCGAGCGCAAGAATAGTTGAATCATCATGCCTTCGCTAGTCTGCGAAGGCATTTTCGCATTTATGCGGAAATGCCGGCAGATAGGCGGGCACTAAGCCCTCGGGATTCGATTCCATGGTAAGTTTTCACAGGATGTCAGTTTTCTAACGAAAACTTGTAGGAGGTGCAAAAATGGCAAATGCAAAAGTAATCGAGCTGAAATCGCAACAAGTATCGGATGTCTCCGATAAGCTGAAAGCTAGCTCCTGCTCTATCGTTGCTGACTATCGTGGTCTGAACGTTGCTCAAGTGACTGAGCTCCGCAGACAACTTCGCGAAGCGGGCGTGGAATTCCAAGTTCTGAAGAACACGCTGGTACGTCGCGCGACAGCATCTGCTGAACTGTCCGAGCTGGATGAATTCCTGACTGGACCTACAGCGATTGCGTTCAGCAAAGACGACATCATTACTCCAGCGAAAATCCTTACGGATTTCGCGAAGAAGAATGATAAGTTGAGTGTGAAGGCAGGCGTAGTTGAAGGCAAAGTAGTTGACTTCAACCAAATTAAGGCACTGGCTGAGCTCCCATCGAGAGAGGGTCTTCTGTCCATGCTCCTCAGCGTGCTCCAAGCTCCTATGCGCAACTTCGCCCTTGCGGTTAAAGCTGTGGCTGAGAAGCAAGAAGGCGGCGCGCAAGAAGCGTAAGTTTTTTGAAATCAATGAATTACCCAATACTTTAGGAATAATAATGGAGGTTTAACCATGAGCAAAGAGCAAATCTTGGAAGCCATCAAAGGCATGACCGTACTCGAACTGAACGATCTGGTTAAAGCAATCGAAGAAGAGTTCGGCGTAACAGCAGCAGCTCCTGTGGCTATGGTAGCTGGCGGCGGCGCAGCAGAAGTAGCAGAACAAACTGAATTCGACGTAATCTTGAACAGCGCTGGCGCTTCCAAGATCAACGTTATCAAAGTTGTTCGCGAAATCACTGGCCTGGGTCTGAAAGAAGCAAAAGACCTGGTAGACAATGCTCCAAAAGCACTGAAAGAAAAAGTAGCTAAAGAAGAAGCTGAAGCGGTTAAAGCGAAGCTTGAAGAAGCAGGCGCATCCGTAGAAGTGAAGTAATTTTGATTCACCGACGACCCCTTGCAGAGGCATCCTCTCAAGGGGTTTTCGCATTGAGGAAGATCGGTCACTGGAGAAGGGAAAGGAGAGAATATATTGTCAGAGCATTACTATGCCGCCAAGCCGAGCGCAAGCCATGACTTACATAAAATCGAAGAGAATCTGCGTGGGCACAGCTACACATTCATCACCGATGCAGGCGTGTTCTCCAAAAAGGGTGTGGATTACGGATCGAAGCTGCTGGTGGAAACTATGGATTTGCCGGCAGATGCCCGTGTATTGGATGTAGGATGTGGATACGGCCCTATCGGAATAACGGCAGCAGCATTAGCGGGACGCGGTCAAGTAACTATGGTCGATATCAATGAGCGCGCAGTGGAGCTGGCCAGGCAGAATGCAGAGCGGAATGGGATTCGTAATGTAAAGATCTTGCAAAGTGATCTGTTGGCGGAAGTCATGGAAGAATCGTTTGATGCTGTACTCACGAATCCTCCGATTCGTGCAGGAAAGGAAACGGTCCACCGGATCTTCGAGCAGGCGCATGCAGTGCTTGTGGAAGGAGGCTCCTTATGGGTGGTTATTCAAAAGAAGCAGGGGGCTCCCTCAGCAGTGACCAAGCTGGAGAGCCTCTTCAGGGAAGTGGCGGAAGTCGAACGTGACCGGGGATATTGGATTCTTAAGGCGACCAAATAGAATGCTTTTGATTAAAGAGTTCTTGATAACCTAGTGCTGCAGTAGATTGGCTTTTTTATGCATAACATTTTGGGATATTTGTTGACTTGGGTTGCCCAGTGTGATATCATAATTAAATGTCAGCATTAGGATTGGGATATATGTCTTTAGTTTACTAAAATGTCAAGAAGTTTTTTTCGTGCTCGGGTGAATAAAATTTGGGCTTTCAACGTATAATGTCTAAATTTTAAGTAAAACCTACAAAGTATGAAGAAAATAATGGTAAGATTAAAGGATAGTCTCCCATCGCATGTACGTAACTAGAAGCTTCCTAAAGAAGTGACTCTTCGCGCAGTATTTACTCGAGAAGGCTTCCCTAAGAGGCTTTTATTTTGTTCCATTGAGTAGACATAAGGGGTGAATCTAAGTTGGCGGGTCATCTGATTCAATTAGGTCGACGTAAACGCAGGTCATACGCTCGGATTAATGAGGTTCTGGAAGTGCCGAACCTGATTGAAATCCAACAAAAATCATACCAGTGGTTTTTGGATGAGGGATTGCGTGAAATGTTTCAGGATATTTCCCCGATACAGGACTTTACGGGGAATTTGGTGTTGGAATTTATCGATTACAGCTTGGGAGAGCCTAAGTACTCCGTCGATGAGTCCAAGGAACGCGACGTCACCTTTGCTGCACCGCTTCGTGTGAAAGTGCGTTTGATCAATAAGGAAACCGGTGAGGTTAAAGAGCAGGAAGTCTTCATGGGTGATTTCCCTCTGATGACGGAAACGGGTACCTTTATTATCAACGGAGCTGAACGGGTTATCGTCAGCCAGCTGGTTCGTTCCCCTAGCG
Organism: Paenibacillus caseinilyticus; assembly: GCF_027533645.1. GTDB lineage: Bacteria > Bacillota > Bacilli > Paenibacillales > NBRC-103111 > Paenibacillus_G > Paenibacillus_G caseinilyticus. The sequence goes on along the minus strand of NZ_JAQAGY010000034.1, from coordinate 36,916 downwards.
TCTATTTTAGCACGAAAATAGATAAGAACGGTAAGAAAACTTACACTGCTACGGTGATCCCGAATCGCGGTGCTTGGCTGGAACTTGAAACCGACGCAAAGGACATTATCTACGTCCGGATCGACCGTACGCGGAAGATTCCGGTTACTGTCCTGCTTCGTGCGCTTGGATTTGGAACGGATGCCGAGATTATCGATCTGCTTGGGGACGACGAGTATATCCGTAACACGCTGGATAAGGACAACACAGACTCGACGGACAAGGCCTTGATTGAAATCTACGAGCGCCTTCGTCCAGGCGAACCACCGACGCTTGATAACGCTAGGAGTTTGCTGGTAGCCCGGTTCTTCGATCCGAAGCGTTATGACCTGGCTAACGTTGGACGCTACAAGATTAACAAAAAACTTCACATAAAGAACCGTCTCTTCAACCAGCGTCTCGCAGAGACATTGGCTGATCCGGAAACGGGCGAAATTATCGCCGAAGCCGGACAATTGATCGACCGTCGCCTGCTCGACACCATCCTCCCATATCTGGAGAACAATGTTGGGTTCAAGGAATGGACTGTGGCCAGCGGCATTGCGGATATGGACAAAATCCCGATGCAGTGCGTGCATGTCTACTCCCCGATTGAGGACGGGAAGGTCGTCAAGGTTATTGCTAACGGTAAGATCGACAAAACCGTCAAGAATATCACCCCGGCAGATATTATCTCGTCCATTAACTACTTCATCGATCTCCTTCATGGAATCGGTAGTACGGACGATATCGACCACCTGGGCAACCGTCGTCTGCGGTCTGTAGGCGAATTGCTGCAGAACCAGTTCCGGATCGGTCTTTCCCGGATGGAGCGTGTAGTTCGCGAACGGATGTCCATCCAAGATGTGAACACCATCACACCTCAGCAGCTCATTAACATTCGTCCTGTCATTGCGTCCATCAAGGAATTCTTCGGAAGCTCCCAATTATCGCAGTTTATGGACCAGACGAATCCGCTGGCTGAGCTTACGCATAAGCGTCGTCTCTCTGCTCTCGGGCCGGGCGGTCTGACGCGGGAGCGCGCGGGCTTCGAAGTTCGTGACGTCCATCACTCCCACTATGGGCGGATGTGTCCGATCGAAACCCCGGAGGGTCCGAACATCGGTCTGATCAACTCCTTGTCGACCTTTGCCCGTGTCAATGAGTTCGGATTTATCGAAGCGCCTTATCGTAGGGTTGATCCGCATACCGGTGTGGTGACGGATAATATCTCATATCTGACGGCGGATGAGGAAGATAACTACGTCGTGGCGCAAGCCAATGCCAAACTCGATGAAGAAGGTAAATTCGCCGAGGATATCGTTATCGTCCGTTATAAAGATGATAACTTGATGCTGGCCAAAGAACGTGTCGACTACATGGACGTATCTCCAAAACAGGTCGTCTCTGTAGCTACCGCGCTCATTCCGTTCCTCGAGAACGATGACTCGAACCGTGCGCTTATGGGTTCGAACATGCAGCGTCAAGCCGTACCGCTGCTCATACCGAAGTCACCGCTTGTCGGGACAGGGATGGAGCACAAGTCGGCCAAGGACTCCGGGGTATGTATCGTCTCCAAAGTGAACGGCGTGGTAGAACGTGTATCGGCCAATGAAATTTGGGTGCGCCGGCAGGAGATGGTGGATGGACGTCTGGTTAACGGCGACATCATCAAGCATAAGCTTCACAAGTTCCTTCGTTCCAACCAAGGTACTTGCATCAATCAGCGTCCTATCTGTCACAAAGGCGAACAGGTTCGCGCGGGCGATATTCTCGCAGACGGCCCTTCAACCGAGATGGGCGAACTTGCTCTCGGCCGTAACGTGGTCGTAGCCTTTATGACTTGGGAAGGGTACAACTATGAAGATGCCATCCTGCTGAGCGAGAAACTTGTGAAGGAGGATGTCTACACTTCGATCCATATCGAGGAGTACGAATCCGAAGCGCGTGACACGAAGCTCGGTCCTGAAGAAATTACGCGCGACATTCCGAACGTCGGTGAAGATGCGCTGAAGAATTTGGACGAGCGCGGGATTATCCGTGTGGGTGCCGAGATTGCAGCGGGCGATATTCTGGTCGGTAAGGTTACACCTAAGGGCGTAACGGAACTGACGGCCGAAGAGCGTTTGCTCCATGCTATCTTCGGTGAGAAGGCTCGTGAAGTTCGTGATACTTCCCTGCGGGTACCTCACGGTACTGACGGCATCGTGGTTGATGTGAAGGTATTTACCCGTGAGAACGGTGACGAGCTGCCTCCTGGTGTAAACCAACTCGTACGCGTTTATATCGCACAGAAGCGTAAGATTTCTGAAGGCGATAAAATGGCCGGACGTCATGGGAACAAAGGGGTTATTGCCCGGATTCTTCCGGAAGAGGACATGCCATTCCTGCCGGACGGCACACCGGTACAAGTTGTATTGAACCCGCTGGGCGTTCCTTCGCGGATGAACATCGGACAGGTGCTGGAGGTTCACTTAGGGATGGCTGCCAAGTATCTGGGTATTCATACCGCCACACCGGTATTTGACGGCGCACGTGAGTACGATGTCTTCGATACGATGGAAGAAGCCGGTATGCAGCGTAATGGTAAAACCCTTCTTTTCGACGGTCGTACGGGGGATGCATTCGAACGTGAAGTAACGGTAGGCGTCATGTACATGATCAAACTGGCGCACATGGTCGATGATAAAATCCATGCCCGCTCCACGGGTCCTTACTCACTTGTTACACAACAGCCGCTCGGTGGTAAAGCGCAGTTCGGCGGTCAGCGTTTCGGGGAGATGGAAGTATGGGCACTTGAGGCTTATGGAGCCGCTTATACGCTTCAGGAGATCCTGACTGTAAAATCCGATGACGTGGTCGGCCGTGTAAAAACGTATGAGTCCATCGTCAAAGGCGAGAACGTACCGGAGCCGGGCGTACCGGAGTCCTTCAAAGTATTGATTAAAGAGCTTCAAAGCTTGGGTATGGATGTCAAGATCTTGTCCGAGAACGAAGAAGAGATCGAAATGAAGGAAATGGACGACGACGATGAGGTCACAAGCGACAAACTGAACCTCAATCTGGAAGGCACCGAGATGGGTGTTGAGTAACACCCATCGGTCACAATGACGTAATGCAATGGTGTAAGCCGCACAATAGACAGCACATGGTTACAACGGATGCTTCCGATGTAGTTTTGTTGCACAAAACTTGGAGGAGGGTTGCTCCTTGATCGACGTCAACAATTTTGAGTACATGAAAATCGGTTTGGCATCTCCGGATAAGATCCGTTCGTGGTCCCGAGGTGAAGTCAAGAAGCCGGAGACGATTAACTATAGAACACTGAAGCCTGAAAAAGAGGGACTGTTCTGTGAGAAAATCTTCGGACCTACGAAGGACTGGGAATGTCACTGCGGTAAGTACAAGCGTGTACGTTACAAGGGTGTCGTGTGTGACCGCTGCGGCGTTGAAGTAACCCGTCAAAAAGTACGCCGGGAGCGTATGGGCCATATTGAGCTTGCCGCGCCGGTCTCTCATATCTGGTACTTCAAGGGCATTCCAAGCCGTATGGGTCTGGCTCTGGATATGTCCCCACGTTCGCTTGAAGAGATCATTTATTTTGCCTCCTATGTCGTTACGGATCCAGGAGATACGCCTCTCGAGAAAAAACAGCTTCTCTCGGAGAAGGAATACCGCAGTTATCGCGAGAAGTATGGATATGCCTTCCAAGCGGGCATGGGTGCCGAAGCCGTCAAGAAACTTCTGCAGGATATCGACATTGAGAAAGAAGTCGAGATGTTGAAGGAAGAACTAAAGACAGCACAAGGCCAGCGCCGCAACCGGGCAATTAAACGTCTGGAAGTTATGGAAGCATTCCGGAACTCGAAGAATATGCCTGAATGGATGGTCCTTGATGTACTCCCGGTTATTCCGCCGGAATTGCGTCCTATGGTACAGCTTGATGGCGGCCGTTTTGCGACGTCCGACCTTAACGACCTATACCGCCGGGTAATCAACCGGAACAACCGTCTGAAGCGGCTTCTGGACCTCGGAGCTCCGGACATCATCGTACAGAACGAGAAGCGGATGCTTCAGGAAGCTGTGGATGCATTGATCGATAATGGTCGTCGCGGACGTCCTGTAACGGGTCCGGGTAACCGTCCTCTCAAATCGCTCAGCCACATGCTGAAAGGTAAGCAGGGACGTTTCCGTCAGAACCTTCTCGGTAAGCGTGTAGACTACTCCGGCCGTTCGGTTATCGTAGTAGGACCTAGCCTGAGAATGTATCAGTGCGGTCTCCCGAAAGAGATGGCGCTGGAACTCTTCAAGCCATTCGTTATGAAAGAACTCGTGAATAAGGGCCTCGCCCACAACATAAAGAGCGCAAAGCGCAAGGTAGAGAGAGTCTCTCCTGAGGTTTGGGATGTGCTTGAAGAAGTCATTAAGGAGCATCCGGTCCTCTTGAACCGTGCCCCTACGCTTCACCGTCTCGGTATTCAAGCATTTGAGCCGATTCTTGTTGAAGGTCGTGCCATCAAGCTGCATCCGCTCGTATGTACAGCTTATAATGCCGACTTTGACGGTGACCAGATGGCTGTGCACGTACCTTTGTCTGCAGAAGCTCAAGCCGAAGCACGGTTGCTTATGCTTGCTGCAGGCAACATTTTGAACCCGAAGGACGGCAAGCCTGTTGTTACTCCTTCGCAGGATATGGTACTCGGAAGTTTCTACTTGACGACCGAGAACAAGGAAGCCAAAGGTTCGGGCACGATTCTTCGTACCGTTGCCGAGGCCGTGTCGTTGTATCACCGCGGAGATGCTTCGCTTCACGCCCGTGTCGCCATACCGGCTAAGGCGCTTGGCAAAGAGAGCTTTACTCCTGAACAGCAGGAAGCTATGCTGATCACAACGGTGGGCAAGATCATCTTCAACGAAATTTATCCGAAGGATTTCCCATACATCAATGAGGCGACGAAAGCCAACCTCTTGAACGGTGCATCGGATAAGTACTTCCTGTTCGGCAAAGGCCAGGATATCCGTAAAGCCATGGAAGAACTGCCGGAAACCAAAGCCGTGGGTAAGGATTACCTGGGTACGATTATTGCGGAATGCTTCCGGAAATACCACACAACTCAAACCTCCATTATTCTTGATGATATCAAGCAGCTTGGCTTTACGTATTCCACGCGTGCTGGAATCACGATAGCCGTTGCGGACGTTACAGTTCCGCTGGAGAAGCAGCAGATCATGAAGGAGTCCGATGAGAAGGTCAGTGTGGTAACCAACCAATATCGCCGTGGTCTGATCACTGACGACGAGCGTTACGACCGTGTTATTGCTATTTGGAGCAAAGCGAAGGATGAACTGACGGATATCCTGATGAAGTCCCTCGACAAGTATAACTCCATCAACATGATGGTAGAATCCAAAGCACGGGGTAACAAGTCCCAGATCACACAACTCGGCGGTATGCGGGGGCTGATGGCCAACCCATCCGGTAAGATCATCGAGCTCCCGATCAAATCGAACTTCCGTGAAGGTCTGACGGTACTCGAGTACTTTATCTCGACACACGGTGCCCGTAAAGGCCTCGCCGATACAGCTCTCCGGACAGCCGACTCCGGTTACTTGACACGTCGTCTGGTAGACGTAGCACAGGACGTAATTGTGCGGGATGAAGATTGCGGTACGGATAAAGGTTTCTTGGTATCGCGTATTCAGGACGGAAAAGAGGTCATTGAAGACCTGTACGACCGTATTGAAGGCCGCTATTCTTACGAGACGATCCGTCATCCAAAAACAGGTGAGATCATTGTGAATCGCAATGAGCTTATTGACTCGTCTGTTGCGGATCAAATTATCGATGCGGATATCACGAAAATCCAGATCCGTTCAGTGCTTAGCTGCCGTTCCAAACATGGCGTATGCAAAAAGTGCTACGGCCGTAACTTGGCTACCGGTCAGTTCGTCGAAATCGGGGAAGCTGTCGGTATTATCGCGGCTCAATCGATTGGTGAGCCGGGAACCCAGCTTACGATGCGTACCTTCCATACCGGGGGCGTTGCGGGGGATGACATCACGCAAGGTTTGCCGCGTATTCAGGAATTGTTCGAGGCCCGGAATCCTAAGGGGCAAGCGATCATTACGGAGATTGATGGCGTAGTGAAAGAAATCCGCGAAGCCAAGGATCGCCGGGAAATCGAGGTTCAAGGCGAGGCGGAATCCAAATCGTACAACGTACCGTACGGTTCGCGTATTCGGGTTACCCTTGGACAGAATGTCGAAGCCGGGGATGAACTGACGGAAGGTTCGATCGACCCGAAAGAGATGCTGCGTATCAAAGGCATCCGGGGCGTTCAGAACTACATTTTGCAGGAAGTTCAGCGTGTATACCGTAACCAAGGTGTAGAAATCAACGATAAGCACGTAGAAGTAATGATTCGCCAAATGCTTCGTAAAATCCGTATCGTAGATGCGGGGAATACGACGCTGCTGCCAGGATCCTTCGTCGACATGCATGAATATGAGGAAGCCAATAAGGTTGCTCTGTTTGCAGGCGAAGAGCCGGCTGTGGCAAAGCCGGTGCTGCTCGGTATCACCAAGGCTTCTTTGGAGACTGATTCGTTCTTGTCCGCTGCATCCTTCCAAGAGACTACTCGTGTCTTGACCGATGCTGCCATCAAGGGCAAGGTAGACCAACTGCTGGGTCTCAAAGAGAATGTTATTATCGGGAAGCTGATCCCGGCCGGTACGGGTATGGCAAGATACCGCAATATTCGGATTACCGATCCGAATGCAGAGCCTTTGGACGAAGAAGTAACAGAAGCTGAAGCAGTCACTGTAGATTAATAGGATGGTAAGGCTTGCCTTTGCTGGGAATCATGAATTCTTTAGTAAAGGCAAGCAATCCTTTCTTGACAGCGAATGGGCGAAGTGATAATATATCCAAGTGTGCCAATTGTCATGGGTTTTAAGCTGTTCTGCTTTGGAGGATATGATACATGTCTTATGATAAAGTGAAGCAGGCTGCGAATCTATCGATAGGCAGCAAGCAAGCGACGAAGACCGTTGAACAAGGTAAAGCCTTGGAGGTTTTTGTTGCCAAAGATGCAGATCCGCGAATAACGATAAAAATAGTTAACCTTTGCAAGAAAATGGAGGTTAATGTAACATACGTGGAATCCATGAAGTTGTTAGGTAAAGCGTGTGGAATCGAAGTGGGCGCCGCTGTAGCGGCCGTAGTGAACAACTAATGTTTTTGTCTGAGAAGCTTGTTTTCAAAGGCAAAAACTTTTCATTTGTTCATTTACGATTCGCCTGGATCTGTGGGCTTGAAAATGATGAATCATTCCAATGAAGGAGGTGGCCAAAATGCCAACAATCAACCAACTCGTTCGTAAAGGACGGGAAGCTAAAGTTGTAAAATCCAAATCCCCGGCTCTTCAAAAAGGCTTTAATGCTTTGAGAAGAGAATCGACGGATATCAGCTCGCCACAAAAACGCGGTGTGTGTACTCGTGTAGGTACGATGACGCCGAAGAAGCCGAACTCCGCACTTCGTAAATATGCGCGTGTTCGTCTGACAAACCGTGTTGAAGTAACTGCTTATATTCCAGGGATCGGACACAACCTGCAAGAGCACAGCGTGGTGCTGATCCGTGGTGGTCGTGTAAAAGACCTTCCGGGTGTACGTTACCATATTGTGCGCGGCGCACTCGATACAGCAGGTGTGAACAATCGTAAACAAGCTCGTTCCAAGTACGGCGCTAAGCGTCCGAAAGTGAAGAAGTAATCTATTATCTTAGCATGATTTCATGAGAAAGGGGGATAACTATGCCTCGTAAAGGTCCAGTTACTCGCAGAGACGTATTGCCCGATCCGGTGTATAACAGCAAGTTGGTTACTCGCCTGGTTAACCGTATCATGTTTGATGGTAAAAAAGGGGTTGCGCAAGCCATTCTTTATAATGCCTTCAATCTGATTCAAGAACGTACCGGCAAAGAACCAATGGAAGTGTTCGAACAAGCAATTAAGAACATTATGCCGGTTCTCGAAGTCAAAGCTCGCCGTGTGGGGGGCGCGAACTACCAGGTTCCAATCGAAGTAAGACCAGACCGTCGTACTACATTGGGTCTGCGTTGGCTCGTCAACTACTCCCGTCTTCGTGGTGAGAAGACGATGGAAGAGAGACTTGCACAAGAGATTATCGATGCAAGCAACAACACTGGCGCTTCTGTGAAGAAGCGTGAAGATACGCACAAAATGGCTGAAGCCAACAAAGCGTTCGCGCACTATCGTTGGTAGAATACTAATTCAAATTCCTATGTATAGGAAGGAGATTCCCTGATGGCAAGAGAGTTTTCTCTGAAAGATACGCGCAATATCGGGATTATGGCGCATATCGATGCCGGTAAGACGACCACGACCGAGCGTATTCTGTTCTACACAGGCCGAGTGCACAAAATCGGTGAAGTTCACGAAGGTGCAGCTACGATGGACTGGATGGAGCAGGAGCAAGAGCGCGGAATCACGATTACATCCGCTGCTACGACTGCTCAGTGGAAAGGGCACCGCATCAATATTATCGACACCCCGGGCCACGTTGACTTCACAGTAGAAGTTGAACGTTCCCTGCGCGTATTGGACGGAGCCGTTGGCGTGTTCAGTGCGAAGGAAGGTGTCGAGCCTCAATCCGAGACCGTTTGGAGACAAGCTGACCGTTATACTGTTCCACGTATTGCCTACGTCAATAAAATGGACATTATCGGTGCGGACTTCCTTCAAGTAATCGAATCGATGCGTCAGAAGCTGGGGGCCAATGCAGTTGCTATCCAACTGCCGATCGGCGCTGAGAATGACTTCGTGGGCGTAATCGATCTGGTTGAGCGCAAAGCATACGTATATCAGGATGACCTCGGTAAAGATCCTATCGAATCCGAAGTGCCTGCTGAGTACAAAGATAAAGTGGAAGAGCTTCGTCTTGAACTCGTCGAGAAGGTTGCAGAACTGGACGAGGAGCTCATGATGAAGTATTTGGAAGGCGAAGAGCTGACCATCGAGGAAATTAAGGGCGCACTGCGTCAAGGCGTGGTCGACGTTAAGATCTTCCCGGTCATTTGTGGATCTTCCTACCGCAATAAAGGCGTTCAAATGATGCTGGATGCGGTAATTGATTATCTTCCAGCTCCAATCGATGTACCAGATATTAAAGGTACACTCGAAGATGGTACGGAAGTTATCCGTAGATCTTCCGATGATGAGCCGTTCTCTGCGCTCGCATTCAAGATCATGACGGATCCGTTTGTTGGTAAGCTGACATTCTTCCGCGTATACTCCGGTCTTCTGAATTCCGGATCTTACGTATTGAATGCAACCAAAGGCAAGCGCGAAAGAATCGGCCGTATTCTTCAGATGCACGCTAACAGCCGCCAAGAAATCAGCATTGTCTACTCCGGTGACATTGCAGCTGCTGTCGGTCTGAAAGATACCGTAACCGGTGACACGCTTTGTGATGAGAAAAACCCTGTAGTACTTGAGTCGATGAACTTCCCTGAGCCGGTTATTCAGCTTGCTGTAGAACCGAAAACGAAAGCGGACCAAGATAAAATGGGTGTCGCTTTGTCGAAGCTCTCCGAAGAAGATCCGACGTTCCGTGCTCACACGGACGAAGAAACAGGCCAAACGATCATCTCCGGTATGGGTGAGCTTCACTTGGAGATCATCGTTGACCGTATGCTTCGCGAGTTCAAGGTTGAAACGAACGTAGGTAAGCCGCAAGTTGCATATCGCGAAACGTTCAAACAAGCAGCAAAGGTCGAAGGCAAGTTCGTTCGCCAATCCGGTGGACGCGGTCAATACGGCCATTGTTGGGTGGAGTTCCAGCCGCTTGAGCCAGGAACTGGCTTCCAGTTCGAAAGCAAGGTTGTGGGTGGATCGATTCCTAGAGAATTTATCGCTCCAATTCAAGCGGGTATTGAAGAATCCATGAAGAACGGCGTATACGCAGGTTTCCCACTTGTGGATATCAAAGCTACTGTTGTCGATGGTTCTTATCATGATGTGGACTCCAGTGAAATGGCGTTCAAAATTGCAGGATCCATGGCTCTTAAAGCAGCAGCTGAGAAGTGCCGTCCGGTTCTTCTTGAGCCGATCATGAAAGTAGAAGTAACTGTACCTGAAGAGTACATGGGCGATGTTATGGGTGACCTTAACTCCCGCCGTGGACGCATTGAAGGTATGGATGCTCGCTTCGGAGCGCAAATTATCCGGGCGAAAGTGCCTCTTTCCGAAATGTTCGGTTACTCCACGACTCTGCGTTCGCGTACACAAGGCCGCGGCGTTTATTCGATGGAAATCTCCCATTATGAAGAAGTACCTAAGTCCATTGCTGACGAAATCGTCGCAAAGAACAAAGGTGCCTAAATATAAATTAGCTACTTAAGGAGGCTTTCTTTCCATGGCAAAAGCGAAATTTGAACGTAATAAGCCGCACGTTAACATTGGTACTATCGGTCACGTCGACCATGGTAAAACAACTCTGACTGCAGCAATCACTACGGTACTTTCGAAAAAATACGGCGGTGCCGCTGTAGCTTTCGATCAAATCGATAAAGCACCAGAAGAGCGCGAGCGCGGGATCACTATCTCCACAGCTCACGTTGAATACGAAACACCTAACCGTCACTATGCACACGTAGACTGCCCAGGCCACGCCGACTATGTTAAAAACATGATCACAGGTGCAGCACAAATGGACGGCGCAATCCTCGTTGTATCCGCAGCTGACGGTCCTATGCCACAAACTCGTGAGCACATTCTGCTCTCCCGTCAAGTAGGCGTGCCATACATTGTTGTATTCCTGAACAAATGTGACATGGTTGAAGACGAAGAGCTCCTCGAGCTGGTTGAAATGGAAGTTCGCGACCTGCTGAACGAGTATGAGTTCCCAGGCGACGACACTCCAATTATCCGCGGCGCTGCTCGTGAAGCTCTGCAAAACCCAGATGGTCCTTGGGCTGATAAAATCATTGAGCTCTTCGAGCAAGTTGATTCTTACATCCCAACTCCAGAGCGCGACACAGACAAGCCTTTCCTTATGCCTGTCGAGGACGTGTTCACAATCACAGGCCGTGGTACAGTTGCTACAGGTCGTGTAGAGCGTGGCGTAATCAAAGTCGGCGACGAGATCGAGATTATCGGTCTGGCTGAAGAAACTCGTAAATCCATTGTTACAGGCGTTGAGATGTTCCGTAAGCTTCTGGATTCCGCTCAAGCCGGCGACAACATCGGCGCACTGCTTCGTGGTGTAGACCGTAAGGATATCGAGCGTGGACAAGTTCTGGCAAAGCCAGGTTCGGTTAAGCCGCACACGAACTTTTCCGCACAAATCTACGTTCTGACTAAAGAAGAGGGTGGCCGTCATAAGCCTTTCTTCACTGGTTACCGTCCACAGTTCTACTTCCGTACAACGGACGTAACAGGCATCATCAGCCTTCCTGAAGGTTCTGAGATGGTAATGCCAGGCGATAACATCACTGTAACGGTTGAGCTGATTGCCCCAATCGCAATCGAGGAAGGCACTCGCTTCGCTATCCGCGAAGGCGGCCGTACAGTTGGTGCAGGCGCAGTTGCTTCCATCAGCAAGTAATACCAGCTCTTACGAACCCTTCATTCTAATGAATGAAGGGTTTTTCTTTTTTTAGGCGGAATGATCATTTTTTACTTGCTTTTCTATTCAGGATTTAATATAATAGTGAACGTTGGTCTGTGACGTTGCGATGAAGTGAGAGGTTGCTGACACACCCGGCCCCTTTGCCATAGGGGGCGGCGTCAGGAGATTTTCACGGAGTATGTCCGATACTAAATTGGGCGATAGAAGGAGGGAATACTATGGCAAAGCAAAAGATTCGTATTCGTTTGAAGGCTTATGATCACAGAGTTCTGGATCAATCCGCTGAGAAAATTGTGGATACAGCCAAGCGTTCGGGTGCAGGGGTTTCTGGTCCGATTCCGCTTCCGACAGAGAAGCAAATCATTACGATTCTTCGTGCGGTACACAAGTACAAAGATTCGCGCGAGCAGTTCGAAATGCGTACACATAAGCGTTTGATCGATATCGTAAATCCAACGCCTCAAACGGTTGATGCGCTGATGCGTCTGGATCTGCCGTCTGGTGTGGACATCGAAATCAAACTGTAATATACACATTGTGAATAAAGCAAGAAAGAAAAGAGGTGTCAACGATGACTAAAGGTATCTTAGGTAAGAAACTGGGAATGACTCAAGTGTTTACTCCCGAAGGATTGGTTGTACCAGTAACGGTTGTTCAAGCGGGTCCTTGCACAGTGCTGCAAAAGAAAGACGCTGAGAACGACGGGTACGAGGCCATCCAAATCGGTTTTGCCGACAAGAAAGAAAAGAACGCAACGAAACCGGAGTTGGGCCATGCTAAGAAAGCTGGTGCAACACCTAAGCGCTACGTTAAAGAGATTCGCGGCGTTGAAATTTCCGGGTATGAAGTTGGCCAAGAAATCAAAGCTGACGTTTTCTCTGAAGGTGAATTCGTTGATGTAACTGGTACTTCTAAAGGTAAAGGATTCCAAGGTGTAATCAAGAGACATAACCAGTCGAGAGGTCCTATGGCTCACGGTTCCCGTTATCACCGCGGTCCAGGTTCGATGGGTTCGATCCAAGCTAACCGTGTACCGAAGGGCAAGAACCTTCCGGGTCATATGGGTGCTGAGACAGTTACGGTCCAAGGACTTCAAGTTGTTAAGATCGATGTAGAGCGTAACGTGCTTCTGATCAAAGGTTCCATTCCTGGTCCTAAGAACAGCTACGTTACTGTGAAATCTACAGTTAAAGCTTAGTAAAGAGGGAAAGGAGGATAACTCATGCCAAAAGTAGCGTTATATAATGTGAGCGGTGCTCAAGTGGGCGAAGTGGAACTGGCTGAAACGGTATTCGGTATCGAGCCGCATCTTCATGTCCTGAACGAAGCAGTTCTTATGCAGCGTGCATCTCTTCGGGCGGGTACGCATAAGACAAAAGGTCGTTCGGAAGTTCGTGGTGGCGGTCGTAAACCTTGGAAGCAAAAAGGAACGGGCCGTGCACGTCAAGGTTCCATTCGGTCCCCTCAATGGAAAGGCGGCGGTATTGTCTTCGGACCAACTCCGCGCAGCTACTCCTACAAATTGCCTAAGAAGGTTCGTCGTCTGGCAATTAAATCTGCGTTGTCTTCCAAGGTGAAGTCGAGCGAGATTATCGTTCTCGATCAACTGGCGCTGACAGCACCGAAAACGAAAGAATTTGCAGCAATCTTGAATAACCTTAAAGTGGATCGTAAAGCCTTGATCGTAACGGCCGCTTATGACGAGAACGTAGCACTCTCCGCACGAAACATTCCTGGCGTTAAGTTTGTAGTGGCCGAAGGAATTAATGTGCTTGATGTTATGGTCTATGATAAGCTGATCATTACGCAGGACGCGGTGCAAAAGGTACAGGAGGTGTTTGCGTAATGAAGAACCCTCGCGATATTATTAAGCGCCCAATCATTACCGAGCGTACCAGCGAAATGATGGCGGAAAAGAAATATGTGTTCGAAGTTGACATCCGTTCCAATAAGACGGAAGTAAAGCAAGCGATCGAACAGATTTTCAAAGTGAAGGTTTCGAATGTTAACACGCTCAGAATGCCAGCTAAGCCAAAGCGTTATGGCCGTTACTCCGGTTACACTTCCGAGTGGAAGAAAGCCATCGTAACCCTTAGTGCGGAGAGCAAAGAACTGGAATTCTTTGAAACGGTATAAGTAACTTTTTAAAGTAAGGAGGGAATCCACGTGCCAATTAAAAAGTACAAACCAACGTCACCTGCGAGACGTGCGATGTCGGTTTCGACATTTGAAGAAATCACAACATCCACTCCGGAGAAATCGCTTCTTGCTCCACTGAGCAAAAAAGCCGGACGTAACAATCAGGGTAAAATTACGGTTCGTCATCAAGGCGGCGGACACAAACGTAAATACCGGATTATTGACTTCAAGCGTAACAAAGATGGAATACCAGGTCGCGTTGCTACGATCGAATATGATCCGAACCGCTCTGCAAACATCGCGCTGATTCACTACGTGGACGGCGAAAAGCGCTACATTATCGCTCCAAAAGGCTTGAAGGTGGACGATCAGGTAGTGTCCGGCCCTACTGCTGACATTAAAGTCGGTAACGCACTTCCTATGGAAAACATCCCTGTGGGTACGGTTATCCATAACATTGAGTTGAAGCCAGGTAAAGGCGGACAATTGGTTCGTGCTGCTGGTACAGAAGCTCAATTGCTCGGTAAAGAAGAACAGTACGCTATCGTACGTCTTTCTTCCGGTGAAATGAGAAGAATCCTGAAAGTTTGCCGCGCTACCGTTGGTTCCGTTGGTAATGAGGATTACGAGCTCATCAAGATCGGTAAAGCTGGACGGTCGCGTTGGCTCGGACAGAGACCGGAAGTTCGCGGTTCCGTAATGAACCCTAACGATCACCCACACGGTGGTGGTGAAGGCCGTTCCCCAATCGGACGCAAATCCCCAATGTCTCCTTGGGGCAAGCCTACTCTCGGATACAAGACACGGAAGAAAAACAAAGCATCGAATCAGTACATCATTCGTCGTCGCACGAAGTAATAGGTTTCACGCTTTGCTTAAAGAAGGGAGGAACAACGCATGGGTCGCAGTTTGAAAAAGGGTCCTTTTATCGATGGTTACCTTTTGAAGAAAGTCGAAGATATGAACGAGGCTACGAAAAAGCAAGTTATCAAAACTTGGTCTCGCCGTTCCACTATCTTCCCGCAATTCATCGGACACACTTTCGCAGTTTATGATGGCAGAAAGCATGTACCGGTATATGTAACGGAAGATATGGTCGGACATAAGCTCGGTGAATTCGCTCCAACTCGTACTTATAAAGGTCACACGGACTCGGATAAGAAAACGGGCAAGCGTTAATTGTTTCGAACGGATATATATTGATTTCTTGATTGAGAGGAGGTACTTCCATGCAACAAGCTAAAGCTATTGCTAGATATGTTCGTATTGCTCCCCGTAAGGCACAACTCGTGGTTGATCTGATTCGCGGTAAGCAAGTAGGTGAAGCTATTGCCATCCTGCGTCATACTCCGAAATCCGCTTCTCCTATCGTAGAGAAGCTGCTGAACTCGGCTATCGCAAATGCAGAGCATAACTACTCCATGGACGTAAATAGCCTGGTCGTTTCTACTGCAACTGTAGATCAAGGCCCGACTTTGAAGAGATTCCGTCCTCGCGCTATGGGTCGTGCGAGCCGGATTAATAAACGTACCAGCCACATTACATTAGTGGTATCTGAGAAATAAGGAGGGACAACGTGTGGGGCAAAAAGTAAATCCGGTGGGACTTCGTATCGGTATTATCCGTGATTGGGAGTCCAAATGGTATGCCGGCAAAGATTTCGGCGATCTGCTGATGGAAGACGTTAAGATCCGCGAGTACTTGAAGCAAAAATTGAAAGAATCCGCCGTTTCCCGTATTGAAATCGAACGTGCGGCTAACCGCGTGAACGTTACAATTCACACTGCGAAGCCTGGTATGGTAATCGGCAAAGGCGGGTCTGAAGTGGAAGTTATCCGCGGCTACCTGTCCAAGCTGACGAACGGTAAGAAAGTCCATATCAACATCTCCGAAGTGAAGAACCCTGAAATGGATGCTATTCTTGTGGCTGAGAGCATTGCTCAGCAACTGGAGCGCCGTGTATCTTTCCGTCGTGCATTGAAACAATCGATCCAAAGAACGATTCGTTCCGGCGCAAAAGGAATCAAAACATCGGTTAGCGGTCGTCTGGGTGGAGCGGAAATCGCCAGAACGGAAGGCTACAGCGAAGGTACAGTTCCACTTCATACGCTTCGTGCAGACATCGATTATGGTACAGCTGAGGCTCATACCACTTATGGTCGAATCGGCGTAAAAGTATGGATCTACCGCGGCGAAGTTCTTCCACCGGCTAAGAAAAAGGCTGCTGCGGAAGGAGGCAACTAATCATGTTAGTTCCTAAACGTGTAAAACACCGTAAAGAGCACCGCGGCAATATGCGCGGTCGTGCAAAAGGTGGTTCTGAGGTTCATTTCGGTGAATTCGGTCTCCAGGCAATGGAGCCGGCTTGGGTAACCAACCGTCAAATCGAGGCTGCTCGTATTGCAATGACTCGTTATATCAAGCGTGGTGGTAAAGTTTGGATCAAGATTTTCCCGTCCAAGCCAATTACCCAAAAGCCGCTTGAAGTCCGGATGGGTAGCGGTAAAGGTAACGTAGAAAAATGGGTAGCTGTTGTTAAACCTGGTAAAGTTCTGTTTGAACTTGCTGGTGTTAGCGAAGAAATCGCCCGTGAAGCTATGCGTCTTGCCTCTCACAAGCTGCCAATCAAGACGAAGTTTGTGAAAAGAGAAGATGTAGGTGGTGAAGCAAATGAAGGCTAGTGAATTTCGCAACCTAACCACTGCTGAGATCGAACAAAAGATTGCCGGATTTAAAGAGCAGCTCTTTAACCTCCGTTTTCAACTGGCTACCGGTCAACTGGATAATCCCGTACAAATTCAGAAAGTCCGCAAAGAGATTGCCCGGGCAAAAACTGTTTTGCGTGAAAGAGAATTGGGAATCACTAGTTAATGAACGAGAGAGGAGGATCTCACATGGCTGAACGCAACGAGCGCAAGACGCAGCTGGGTAAAGTCGTAAGCGACAAAATGGACAAAACCATTGTTGTAGCTGTAGAAACTTACAAAAAACACGACCTTTACCACAAGCGTATTAAATATACGAAAAAATTTAAGGCACATGATGAGAACAACGAAGCTAAGATTGGTGACGTTGTGAAAATCATGGAAACACGCCCACTCTCCAAGGATAAAAACTGGAGACTGGTAGAAGTGGTTGAAAAAGCGGTTATCGTTTAATATACGGATCTGGAATCAACGCTGGAAGGAGGAAATACACAATGATTCAACCATTTACACGCTTGAACGTAGCTGATAACTCTGGTGCTAAGTCGCTCATGTGTATCCGAGTGTTGGGTGGTACAGGACGTCGTACGGCCAACATTGGTGACCTGATCGTTTGCTCCGTAAAAGAAGCAACACCAGGTGGCGTTGTCAAAAAAGGTGATGTAGTAAAGGCGGTTGTTGTCCGTACGAGACGTGGTGCTCGCCGGAAAGACGGTTCCTACATTACATTTGATGAGAATGCAGCTGTAATCGTGAAAGAAGATAAGAGCCCGCGCGGTACACGGATCTTTGGACCAGTTGCACGAGAACTTCGTGACAGAGACTTCATGAAGATCGTATCTCTTGCTCCGGAAGTTATCTAATATCAGTAGCGAACGTCTTGTTCAGGAGGTGGAACCACAATGCCAAAACAACCGAAAAAACTCGAGTCCCATAACAATAAATTGCACGTGAAAAAAGAGGATACGGTTATCGTTATCACCGGTAAGGATAAAGGGAAAAAAGGCCGCGTTATCGCTGCATTCCCTCGTGAAAACCGTGTGCTCGTAGAAGGCGTGAACATGATCAAGAAGCATGCGAAGCCTTCGCAGCAAAACCCACAAGGCGGCATCCTTAACCAGGAAGCTCCTATCCATGTATCCAACGTAATGTTGGTTGATCCTAAGAGCGGCCAAGCAACTCGCGTAGGTTACAAAGTGCTTGAGAATGGTAAGAAAGTCCGCGTCGCGAAAAAATCCGGCGAGGTTATCGATTAATCGTAAAGGTAAGAAAGGAGGTACTCAGATTCATGGCTGCAAGAATGAAAGAACGTTTCCTGAACGAAATCACTCCTGCCCTGATGCAGAAGTTTAGCTACACTACGGTTATGCAAGTTCCAAAGATCGAGAAAGTGGTTATCAACATGGGTGTTGGTGAGGCAGTTTCCAACTCCAAAGTTCTTGATACCGCAGTATCGGATCTGCAACTGATCGCAGGCCAAAAGCCTGTTATCACTAAAGCAAAGAAATCGATCGCTGGTTTCAAGCTTCGTGAGAATATGCCGATCGGTGTGAAAGTTACGCTCCGCGGCGAGCGTATGTATCATTTCCTCGACAAACTGTTTAATGTAGCCCTGCCTCGCGTACGTGACTTCCGTGGTGTTTCCACCAAGGCATTCGACGGTCGCGGTAACTATACACTCGGTTTGAAAGAGCAACTGATCTTCCCGGAAATCGAGTACGATAAAGTTGATAAAGCACGTGGTATGGATATTGTTATCGTAACTACAGCTAAGTCGGACGAAGAGTCTCGTGAATTGCTCGCGCAACTCGGCATGCCGTTTTCCAAATAAAAAGTAGAAACAGCAAGTTTCCTACGGGAACTTTGGAGGTGTAAACTGAAGTGGCAAAAACTTCGATGAAGATTAAGCAGCAGCGTCCTCCGAAATTCAAAGTGCAGGCATATACTCGCTGCGAGCGCTGCGGCCGTCCCCATTCCGTATTACGGAAATTTAAAATTTGCAGAATTTGTTTCCGCGAATTAGCATACAAAGGCCAGATTCCTGGCGTGAAAAAAGCAAGCTGGTAAAACTCATAGTTACGGGAAGGAGGTTTACAACACATGGTTATGTCCGATCCAATTGCAGATATGCTTACACGCATTCGTAATGCTAACGTTGTTCGTCATGAAACTGTGGAGATTCCAGCTTCGAAGGTTAAGCGTGAAATCGCTGAGATCCTCAAGAAGGAAGGCTTCATTCGTGACGCTGAATATATCGAAGACAGCAAGCAAGGCATTATCCGCTTGTTCCTGAAGTACGGTCCGAATCAGGAGCGTGTTATCACGGGTCTGAAAAGAATCAGCAAGCCAGGTCTTCGCGTTTACGCGAAAAGCCAAGAAGTACCTCGCGTACTCGGCGGCCTTGGAATCGCAATTCTGTCTACATCCAAAGGGGTTATAACAGATAAAGAAGCTCGTCAAACCAAAGCCGGCGGAGAAGTAATCTGCTACGTCTGGTAATACCGATTTAGAAAGAACGGAGGTGCAAACATGTCCCGTATTGGTCGCAAACCGATCACGATCCCAAGCGGAGTAAACGTGACTCTTGACAATACATTGATTACGGTTAAAGGCCCCAAAGGAACCCTGAGCCGCGAGCTTCACAAAGATATGAAGATCAGCGTTGAGGACAATGTCCTGACAGTAGAGCGCCCTTCAGATAACAAGCTGCATCGCTCCCTGCACGGTACAACACGTAGTGTTGTTCAAAACATGGTTAGTGGTGTAACAGATGGATTTGTAAAGAACCTTGAACTGGTTGGCGTAGGTTACCGTGCTAACAAGACTGGCGATAAGCTTGTCCTGAACGTTGGGTACTCTCACCCGGTTGAGATCACGCCTGAGAACGGCATCGAGTTCGAAGTTCCATCTAACACAAAGATCATCGTCAAAGGTATCGACAAAGAAGCCGTTGGCGCGATCGCTGCGAAGATCCGCTCCGTACGTGAGCCAGAGCCATACAAAGGCAAAGGTATCAAATACGAAGGCGAGAGAATTATTCGCAAAGAAGGTAAAGCTGGTAAGAAGAAGTAAGGTGGCATAGGCTTATAGCCTAGCTACAGTACTTCGGACCGAACTTGAAAGGAGTGAAACTCGAATGATTACTAAAGCGGACAAGAACAAAGCGCGTTTGAAAAGACATCTTCGCGTTCGTAAGAAAATTCAAGGAACGACGGAACGTCCTCGTTTGAACATCTTCCGTTCCTCTAAACATATGTACGCTCAACTGATTGACGATGTGAAGGGAGTAACTATCGCTTCCGCATCTACTCAGGACAAGGAACTGAAAGACGGAATCGGCAACGGCGGCAACGCTGAAGCTGCTACGAAAGTCGGAGCCCTGATCGCAGAGCGCGCTAAGCAAGCTGGCGTAGTACAAGTCGTATTCGACCGTGGTGGATACCTTTATCATGGACGCGTAAAGGCTCTGGCTGACGCTGCTCGTGAAGCAGGTCTGGAATTCTAATTCAAATTTACACATAAGGAGGTAAAGGACTTGCGTATTGATCCCAATACTTTAGAATTAACTGAGAAAGTCGTGCAGATCAACCGCGTAGCTAAAGTCGTAAAAGGCGGACGCCGTTTTAGCTTTAGTGCACTTGTGGTTGTTGGCGACGGCAATGGTTGGGTAGGCGCTGGAATCGGTAAAGCCTCCGAAGTACCTGATGCGATTCGCAAAGGTATCGAAGATGCGAAGAAAAACCTGATTCATGTTCCTATCGTTGGAACCACTATTCCTCACCTGGTGACAGGTAAATTCGGAGCAGGTCAAGTTCTTCTGAAGCCTGCATCGAAGGGTACTGGTGTTATCGCGGGCGGACCGGTTCGTGCTGTTCTTGAACTGGCAGGCGTAGGCGATATTCTGACGAAATCCCTGGGTTCTTCCAATTCCATGAATATGGTAAACGCAACTCTCGAAGGCCTTCAACGCCTGAAGCGTGCGGAAGACGTTGCTAAGCTTCGCGGGAAAACCGTAGAAGAACTCTTAGGTTAGGAGGGATACCATGGCTAAGCAATTGCAAATTACCCTCAAGCGCAGCCTGATCGGTCGTCCTGAAACGCAGCGTCGTACAGTTGCCGCTCTCGGACTTCGCAAGCTGCATCAAACCGTAACACAAGCTGACAATGCTGCTATCCGCGGCATGGTCAACCAAGTGACTCACTTGGTGGAAGTAAAAGAAATCGAAGCGTAATGCTTAACCATATAGCTAGAGGAGGTGCAAACGATGAAATTACATGAACTTACATCTGCTCCAGGATCCCGCAGCGCTCGCAAACGTGTAGGTCGCGGTGTTGGTAGCGGAATGGGCAAAACGTCGACTCGCGGTCACAAAGGGCAAAACGCTCGTTCTGGTGGCGGTGTGCGTCCAGGTTTTGAGGGTGGTCAAAACCCACTTTATCGTCGCTTGCCGAAACGTGGATTTAACAACCCATTCCGTAAGGAATATGCTGTTATCAACGTTGAGGATCTGAACAAGTTTGCGGCGGGTACGGAAGTTACTCCAGAAGTTCTGCTTGAGTCTGGTATTGTCAATAACCCAAGAGACGGAATTAAAATTTTGGGTAACGGCGAAATCACGGTCGGGCTGAATGTGAAGGCGAGCAAATTCTCCCAATCTGCGGTAGAGAAAATCCAAGCTGCCGGCGGTCAAACCGAGGTGATTTAATGTTCCGTACCATATCCAATATTATGAAAGTAGACGATCTCCGGAAGCGTATTTTGTTTACGCTGCTGGTGCTGATCGTCTACAGAATTGGTGCGTTTATTCCGGTACCTAACATCAACACAGAGATTCTGAAACTTCAAGATCAAGCCAGCTCTACCGGTATATTCGGCTTGCTTAACACGTTCTCTGGCGGTGCATTGTTCCAGTTCTCCATTTTTGCAATGGGGATTATGCCGTACATCACGGCTTCGATCATTGTGCAGCTGCTGTCTATGGATGTCATTCCGACATTTACACAGTGGGCCAAAGAAGGTGAAGTAGGCAGAAAAAAGCTGGGGCAGATTACCCGTTACGGGACAATCGTTCTCGGCTTAATTCAAGCGTTTGGACTGGCGGTTGGGTTCAACCGTGCTTATTCTGGATTGGTTATCAATCCGACAATGACCACGTATGCCTTGATTGCCATTGTACTCACCGCGGGGACAGCTTTTCTGATGTGGTTAGGGGAACAAATCACCGAAAATGGGATTGGAAATGGTATTTCCATTATCATCTTCGCGGGTATCGTCGCAGGGATTCCGAATTCAATCGGACAGATTTATCAGACGCAGTTTACCGGTGCGGAAGGAGCGCTCTTCCTTAGCATTCTGAAGGTGGTACTGATCGCGATCGTTGTCATTGCAATGATCACGGGGGTCATCTTCGTGCAGCAGGGAGTTCGTAAAATTCCAGTTCAGTATGCAAAACGTGTAGTAGGCCGCAAAATGTTTGGAGGACAATCGACACACATTCCACTTAAAGTGAATGCAGCCGGTGTAATTCCAGTAATCTTTGCAGTATCGCTAATCATGTTTCCACCGACACTTGCCAGCTTCTGGGCCGGCAATTCGGTAGCAGACTGGATTATCACCAACTTTAACTATACTCACCCTCTAGGGATGACTTTGTATGTTTTGCTGATCATCGGGTTTACCTACTTCTACACCTTCGTTCAAATGAACCCAGTTCAAATGGCCGACCAGATGAAGAAGAACGGTGGTTATATTCCAGGTATTCGCCCTGGCAAGACGACTTCGGTTTATCTTACAAGGGTGATGACAAGAATCACCTTATCAGGGGCACTCTTCTTGGCGGCCATTTCGATTTTCCCGATGGTACTTGCGGGAGTAGCCGGACTGCCACAATCCGTACAGATTGGTGGTACCTCCTTGCTGATCGTTATTGGCGTAGGTCTCGAGACGATGAAACAAATCGAGAGCCAGTTGATCAAACGCCACTACAAGGGGTTCATTAACAAATAGCAAATAGGTACTGGTAGTTAACTTGTTAGCTATCGGCACCTATTGTGCTGTTAGCATCTATGGGTGATTGTGGGGGAGGAAGTCGCGGTGAATATCATCTTTATGGGCCCTCCTGGCGCCGGCAAAGGCACTCAGGCGGAAAGAATCGTTGATGAGTTTCAGATTCCGCATATTTCCACAGGGGATGCTTTCCGACTCGCGATGAAGCAAGAAACAGCGTTAGGTGTGGAAGCAAAGAAATATGTGGATCAAGGCTTGCTTGTTCCGGATGAGATCACCATTGGCATTGTCCGCGAACGTCTCCAGCAGCCTGACTGCAATAAAGGATTTTTGCTCGATGGGTTTCCGAGAACCATATCCCAGGCAGAGGCGCTAGATGAAATCGGCGCATCCATGGATAAATCCATTGAACATGTCGTTAACTTAAGTGTAGATCGGAATCTGCTGCTTGCACGTCTGACCGGGCGTCGAATCTGCAGATCCTGCGGTGCGACGTATCATATCTTGTTTAACCCTCCTGCACGTGAGAATGTTTGTGACAAGTGTTCTGGTGAGTTGTATCAGCGCTCGGATGACACCGAGGAAAAAGTAGGGACTCGTTTGGACGAGTATATCAATAAAACCGCTCCACTGCTTGAGTACTACCGTAACAAAGGAATATTGCGTGAGGTTAACGGTGAGCAAGAAATTAATACGGTCACTGCACAAATCAGTTCACTATTGCGAGGGCAAGCGTAATGATCATTTGTAAGTCTGCAGCTGAATTGGAATTGATGCGGGAGGCTGGCCGCATAGTAGCCGAAACGCATCGTCTGCTCAAGCAGTCCATTCAGCCCGATATTACAACGAAAGAGCTCGATCAGATCGCAGAAGACTATATTCGCAGTCAGGGCGCAATCCCCTCTTTCAAAGGCTATAACGGATTCTCCGGAAGTATCTGCGCTTCGGTTAACGATGAATTGGTTCATGGCATACCTGGTCAGAGAAAGCTGAAGGATGGTGACATCATCAGCATTGATATCGGCGCTCAGTACAAGGGATATCACGGGGATTCGGCTTGGACGTATGGTGTGGGGACGATTTCGGATACTGCTCGCAAGTTGCTGGAAGTATCGGAACGTTCTTTGTACGCTGGACTGGCGGAAGCCAAGCCGGATGTACGTCTGTATACCATCTCCCATGCCATTCAGAAAGTGATTGAAGATGAAGGTTTTTCAGTTGTTCGCGAATATGTAGGTCATGGCATTGGAACCGAGCTTCACGAAGAACCACAGATTCCGAACTACGGCGTGCCGGATCGCGGTCCGCGGCTAAGGCCGGGTATGGTACTTGCAATCGAGCCAATGGTTAACGTGGGTGAACGATATGTAAAAACCCTCGAAGATAATTGGACGGTTGTCACAGTGGATGGCACATTGTGCGCTCACTTCGAGCATACCATAGCGATTACGGCGGATGGATACGAGATTTTGACGCGTATTCAATCGTAGATTCAGAGTATGGCGAGTTCTCTATTGCCTCAGATCGGACAGATCGTCAGAGTAATTCGGGGACAGGATACCGGGAAGCATGCCGTCATAATCGGCGTCGTAGACCAACGATACGTGTGGATCGCTGACGGCAGCAAACGGAAGTTCGATGAACCGAAGAAGAAGAACTTGATTCATCTTGAGCTTTTGCCTGTGTTTAGTACGGAAGTGTCTGATAGCATCCGCTCCAGCGGTCGTGTAACGAACGGCAAGTTGCGGTTTGCACTGAACAAATATGTCGAACCATCATCCTAAGAAGCAAAAGAGAAAGGAGAATGACTGTGGCCAAAGAAGATGTGATTGAAGTTGAAGGTACAGTGATTGAACCTCTTCCGAATGCAATGTTTAAGGTGGAACTGGAGAACGGCCATAAGATACTTGCTCATGTATCAGGGAAAATCAGGATGCACTTTATCCGGATCCTGCCCGGAGATAAAGTGACAGTGGAACTCTCTCCATATGATTTAACCAGAGGCCGTATAACCTATCGTTTTAAATAAATCGTTAGTAACGTTTATGAAGTAGTTTGCTCCCGCAAACTTTGAGGAGGTAACCACCATGAAGGTAAGACCATCGGTCAAGCCGATTTGCGAAAAATGCAAAGTCATTCGCCGCAAAGGGAACGTTATGGTAATCTGCGAAAACCCGAAACACAAACAAAAACAAGGCTAAGGAGGTGCTGAGTTAAATGGCACGTATTGCTGGTGTAGACTTGCCTCGTGACAAACGAGTAGTCATCGCTTTGACTTACATTTTCGGTATCGGTAACACTACGGCTCAAAAAATCGTAGCAGAAACAGGTATCGACGCAAGCACTCGCGTTCGCGATCTGACAGAAGATGAAGTAAGCAAAATCCGTGATGTGATCGACAAAACCCTGAAGGTTGAAGGCGACCTGCGTCGTGAGATTTCCCTGAACATCAAGCGTCTGATCGAGATCGGTTGCTACCGTGGAGTTCGCCATCGTCGTGGCCTGCCTGTTCGCGGTCAGCGCACTAAGACAAACGCTCGTACGCGCAAAGGTCCTCGTCGTACTGTAGCTAATAAAAAGAAATAGTAAAGGAGGGAACATCTAAATGGCTAAACCTAAAAAAGTCGTACGTACGAAACGCCGTGACCGGAAAAACATCGACTCTGGCGTTGCGCATATCCGCTCCACATTCAACAATACCATCGTTACTATTACGGATCCACATGGCAATGCCATCTCTTGGGCAAGTGCCGGTAACCTGGGCTTCAAAGGCTCCCGTAAAAGCACTCCATTTGCTGCGCAAATGGCTGCTGAGTCTGCTGCCAAGGCTGCAATGGAACATGGTATGAAAGCAGTTGAAGTTATGGTTAAAGGACCGGGCGCAGGTCGCGAAGCAGCAATTCGTTCGCTGCAAGCAGCAGGTTTGGAAGTCAACCTGATTAAAGACGTAACCCCTATTCCTCATAACGGATGCCGTCCTCCGAAACGCCGTCGTGTCTAATTTAGGATCTCTAAGCTGGGTGGTATAAATATCCAAAAGGTGTGAATACTATTTGGATAGGCATACTGCGCGTTCTATACGTCTTAAGTTATCCAAAGGGAAACGACGTTTGAAGGAGGGTTAAACCTTGATCGAAATCGAAAAGCCGAAAATAGAAACCGTATCATTGAGTGAAGACGGCTCTTATGGCAAATTTGTCGTAGAGCCCCTCGAAAGAGGCTACGGAACTACGCTCGGTAACTCGCTACGCAGAATCTTGCTATCGTCTCTGCCCGGAGCAGCAGTAACTTCCGTGCAGATCGATGGGGTTCTGCACGAGTTTTCCACGATTCCAGGGGTCATGGAAGATGTTACGGAGATTATCCTAAACCTGAAGGGCTTGTCGCTCAAGATCCACTCCGATGAGGAGAAGGTTCTTGAGATTGATGCTGAGGGTGAAGGGGCTGTTGTGGCTGGCGATATTCGTGGTGATAGTGATGTGGAGATCTTAAATCCGGATCTGCACATTGCTACCCTATCCTCCGACTCCAGACTTCACATGAGAATTCATGCGAACCGCGGCCGGGGATATGTATCGGCAGACAAGAACAAAAAAGAGGATCAGCCGATCGGCGTGATTCCGATCGATTCGATCTATACTCCGATTACCCGTGTCAATTACAGCGTAGAGAATACCCGTGTGGGTCAAGTGACCAACTATGACAAGTTGACTCTCGAAGTTTGGTCTGATGGGAGTATTCGTCCAGAAGAAGCCGTCAGCTTAGGCGCCAAGATCCTCACGGAGCATTTGATGCTGTTTGTCGGTCTGACCGATGAAGCAAAAGATGCGGAGATCATGGTAGAGAAGGAAGAAGACAAAAAAGAGAAGGTCCTTGAGATGACGATCGAGGAGTTGGATCTTTCTGTTCGTTCCTACAACTGTTTGAAGCGTGCGGGTATCAACACGGTTCAAGAATTGATTACAAAAACGGAAGAAGATATGATGAAGGTCCGCAATTTGGGACGCAAATCTCTTGAAGAAGTACAAGAGAAGCTCGAAGAGCTTGGTCTTGGCCTCAGAATGGAAGACTAGCATCCACAAGTATGCGTGCCCTCTCACCATTAAGCAGAAGGAGGTTGCACACACATGGCATACCAAAAGTTGGGTCGTGATTCCAGCGCACGTAAAGCTTTGTTTCGTGACCTGGTAACAGACTTGTTCATACATGAACGTATTCAAACGACTGAAGCGAAAGCGAAAGAACTTCGCTCGATCGCTGAAAAACTGATTACTCTGGCAAAGCGTGGGGATCTGCATGCGCGCCGTCAAGTAGCATCTTTCGTACGTCGTGAGGCAGCTAACGAGAACCAAGACGCCATTCAGAAGCTTTTTGCTGATCTGGCTCCACGTTACGCGGAGCGTCAAGGCGGTTACACTCGGATCTTGAAGCTGGGTCCTCGCCGCGGCGATGCTGCACCTATGGTTTACCTCGAACTGGTAGACCGCGCTTAAAGAGAAAAGGATGGGAAAGGGTGGACGGGATCTAACGATTCTGATGAAACCCTTTTTTTCTTGTACTTTTGGATTAATGTATGGAGGACAGGCCTTGAGAAACATAAGCATGAGTATCAGCTATGATGGGACAGCTTACCATGGGTTCCAGACTCAGCCTGAACATAATACGGTACAAGACCAGTTGGAAGAGGCCATACTCTATCTTACGGGAGAAAAAGTGAAGTTGACTTCTTCAGGTCGGACGGATGCAGGTGTTCATGCCAGAGGACAGGTCATCAACGTACATACGGAATCTAACATTCCAATTGATCGCTGGTGCCATGCAATGAACTCGCGGCTCCCGAATGATATTGTAGTATGGCGTGCCCAAGAGGTTCCTTTGAACTTCCATGCCCGGCGTTCTGCGAAACGTAAGACATATCGGTATACCGTTCGATGCGGAAGGCTGCTTGATCCTTTCAAACGACAATATGAACTTCATCATCCCGCTGCTTTAGATGTGGAGAGAATGAGGGAAGGTTTATTGCATTTAGTCGGTGAACACGATTTTACGTCTTATTGTTCCACGCGGACCGCATCTCCTACTCATGTTCGTACCATTTACGAAGCGAGATTGGAATGTGAACCACTAGATGAAGAGCTTCAATCGTATGCTATTCATTTTTATGTGACGGGTAATGGGTTTCTCTATAATATGGTTAGAATTATCGTCGGCACCATCCTGGAGGTCGGAGAAGGAAAGCGGACCAGCTCGGCCATCGGGGATATTCTTGCGGCCCGGAACCGATCCAAGGCAGGGCCAACGGCTATGGCACATGGCCTGATGCTATGGGAAGTTTTTTATGGTGAAGCCGTGCGAATGTCTTGAAAAGTTCTCTAAAGTATAGTATAATTATCTTTGGTGTTTCTTGATTGGCTATCCCACGGCCCCGGGTCTTGAAATGCTGCCAAAGCAGTACAACGTAATACCTAACCTAACTCATGTTTGATAATGGAACCGAAGATAGATTCTAGGAGGAACATTTACATGCGTACCACATATATGGCGAAGCCAAATGAAGTAGAACGCAAATGGTACATCATTGATGCTACCGATAAGACGCTTGGACGTCTGGCCAGTGAAGCTGCAAGCATCCTTCGTGGCAAACACAAGCCTGAATTCACTCCGCATGTTGATGCTGGCGACTTCGTAGTCATCATCAATGCTGAGAAGATTGTTCTCACAGGGAAGAAAATGCAGAACAAAATGTACTATCGTCACTCCTTGCACCCAGGCGGTCTGAAGGTTACGTCTGCTGCAGACATGCTGAAGAATAAGCCGGAGCGTATGCTTGAACTTGCTATCCACGGCATGCTTCCAAAGAACCGTCTTGGTAATCGCATCAAGCTGAAGCTTAAAGTATACGCAGGTGCGGAGCATCCGCATCAAGCACAACAACCAGTAGTTTGGGAACTTCGCGGTTAATTAAAGGGAGGATTGTCTTGTGGCACAAGTTCAATATTATGGCACCGGCCGTCGTAAGCACTCTGTAGCACGTGTACGTCTCGTACCGGGCGAAGGCCGTATCGTTATCAACAAGCGTGAATTGGATGAGTATTTCGGTCTGGAGACCCTGAAGCTGATCGTAAAACAACCGCTTAACCTGACTGAGACTGTAACGAAATACGACATTCTTGTTCTGGCACACGGCGGTGGTATTACTGGTCAAGCAGGAGCTATTCGTCACGGTATCTCCCGTGCATTGCTTAAGGCTGACCCTGAGTTCCGTGGCGCCCTGAAAAAAGCGGGATTCCTGACTCGTGACCCTCGTATGAAAGAGCGTAAGAAGTACGGCCTCAAGGCTGCTCGCCGCGCTCCTCAGTTCTCCAAGCGTTAAGATTTATACTCAGAACCCTTTTCGGTTATACGAAAAGGGTTTTTTGTTTTCACCGAATAGGATTACCAATAATAAGATAGGGATAAAGCCCAGCGAAAAATTCTAATTGACAAAAAGTGGCCCATCATTATAATTAGAATCAAATATCATAAAACACATTATCATACTCGGAATTAAAGATCGGGAGGTAAATAACAATGAATTTATTTGAAAAAGAAGCGCTGATTAATCAAGCTGCCCAAGAATTTGAAGATCAGACTCCAGAAGCACTTTTAGCCTGGGCGGTAGAAAGATTTCCCAATATCACACTCGCCTGTAGTTTCGGGGCTGAAGACGTAGTTCTCGTCGACATGCTCCAGAAGGTAAGCCCCAAAACCGATATCTTCTACCTTGATACGAACGTGCATTTTAAAGAAACATATGAAACACGCGACCGTCTTCAACAGCATTATGGAATGCAATTTGTACAAGTGCTCCCTAAATTAACTTTGGAAGAGCAGGCATTGAAGCATGGCGAGGAGTTATGGAAAACATCCCCGACAGATTGCTGTAATATCCGTAAGGTGGATCCTCTGACGGATATTTTGAAAAATTATGATGCATGGTTTACAGGTATTCGCCGCGATCAGGCACCAACACGGGCGAACGCGAAAAAAGTAGAATATGATGTGAAGTTTGGTCTGGTTAAATTTAATCCCCTCGCGAGCTGGACATCGGAAGATGTGTGGGATTATATCCGTAATAACAACATCATTTATAACCCGCTGCATGACATGAATTATCCAAGCATCGGCTGTGAACACTGCACACGCCAGGTTGCTGTCGGAGAAGATCCTAGAGCTGGACGTTGGGCTGGTTTTGAAAAAACGGAATGCGGATTGCATAAATAAATAGTAAATAAGTTTGGAGGATGCAGCATGACTCAGACGATCCAGCCTCATGGCGGAACACTTATTAATCGCGTGGTTGAAGGCGCAGCAAGAGAAGAATTATTGAAGCAAGCAGAAGGGCTTTACCAGCTCAAGATTAACACATGGACGATCTCCGATTTGGATTTGATTGGTGTGGGGGCATTTTCTCCTCTAACCGGTTTCATGGGTAAGGAAGATTACCATTCTGTTGTAGAGAGCATGCGTCTGGCTAACGGGACGGTGTGGAGTATTCCGATTACTCTAGCCGTGGAAGAACAGGTAGCAGGCGCACTTAGCGAAGGTCAGGATGTGGCCCTGGTAGGGGAAGCGGACGGCGTAGTGTATGGTCTGATCCGTGTTGAGAGTATTTATCAAGTTGATCAGAAGAATGAAGCCGTTAAGGTATTCAAAACGGACGACACGGAACACCCAGGTGTTCAAAAGCTTCTTTCTCGTCCTCATACGTACATCGGTGGTCCCGTACAAGTACTGAATCGGCCGAAGCCTGAGAAGTTTGAGGACTTTTATTATGATCCGTCCGTGACACGTCAAATCTTCGCCGAGAAGGGCTGGAGAACGGTTGTAGGCTTCCAAACTCGTAATCCGGTACACCGGGCTCATGAGTATATCCAAAAGAGCGCTATGGAAATTGTGGATGCCCTTTTCTTGAATCCGTTGGTGGGCGAAACCAAATCGGATGATATCTCCGCTGATGTCCGTATGCGCAGTTATTTGGTTTTACTTGAGAATTATTATCCAAAGGATCGTGTATTCCTTGGTGTCTTCCCGGCTGCTATGCGTTATGCTGGCCCAAGAGAAGCCATTTTCCATGCCATGGTTCGCAAAAATTATGGTTGCACTCATTTCATTGTGGGCCGCGATCACGCCGGCGTAGGCGATTACTACGGAACATATGAAGCCCAAGAGATATTCAGCAACTTCACTGCAGAAGAACTAGGCATTACGCCGTTGTTCTTCGAGCACAGTTTCTTCTGCACCAAATGTGGTAACATGGCTTCTAGCAAGACTTGCCCGCATACCAAAGAAGACCATATGCACCTGTCGGGTACGAAGGTTCGTGCATTGCTTCGTGACGGACAGTGTCCGCCGCC
Source organism: Paenibacillus caseinilyticus (assembly GCF_027533645.1). Taxonomy (GTDB): domain Bacteria; phylum Bacillota; class Bacilli; order Paenibacillales; family NBRC-103111; genus Paenibacillus_G; species Paenibacillus_G caseinilyticus. The sequence continues at coordinate 5,999 of NZ_JAQAGY010000034.1, read as the reverse complement.
ACAGTTTACACGTCCGGAAGTAGCCGAAGTGCTGATAGAAGGTATGAAAGAACCTGAATACCAAGTCTAATCTGATTGGTCTAATAATCCACCTTGTCCCATAAGATGAAAGTGAGTCTATGGGGATGCGAGGTGGATTTTTCATGTTCCGAAGAAAGAAGAGGGTCATTGTCTGGTTGACGATGCACGGTGGACTGAAGATCGGAATGTCAGCATTGCTCGTTACATTAATGCTGTTCCTGTTTACCTATGAGCTGCCGAGTACCAAAACCTGGACCTACTGGACGATGCCACTGTCAGGTAAAGTTATTGCTCTGGATGCGGGGCATGGAGGACCGGACGGTGGGGCGAGTAGTAAAGATGGTCTGGTTGAGAAAGACGTTAATCTGGCAATAACTAAATATTTACGTGATTATTTGCAGCAGGCCGGAGCTTTAGTAGTGATGACGCGGGAAGAGGATAAGGATCTCGCTGATCCTTCGACCAAGGGATACAGCCGGCGGAAGACGGAGGACTTACATAAAAGAGCGGAGTTTGTGGTTCAGCAAAAATCGGACTTGCTGATTTCCATTCATATGAATAGTATTCCATCTGCCAAATGGTCCGGTGCTCAGACCTTTTTTAATCCAGAAGAGAACGGGAAGGAGAACGCACGTTTGGCCATGCTGATTCAGGACGAAATTATTAAGAATCTAGAGAATACAGATCGTATAGCCAAGCAGGCGGACAAAGAGATTTTCTTGCTGAAGGCGATGCGTATTCCAAGCGCTTTGGTTGAGGTTGGTTTTCTATCCAATCCGACAGAAGCGGGGCTGCTCAGGAGTTCGTCATATCAAAAGAAAGTCGCCGCATCGATATACCAGGGAATTCTTCGTTTCTATTCGGGTAAGAAAGTGGGACCAAGCTAAAATTGTGATATAATAACATCAGATGAATTCCATAACCTACCGCTGAGGTGACACTGTGGCAACCAAAGAAGAGCTGCTGGCCTCCATAAGCCAGCTGAAAGACCCCGAATTTGGCTTAAGTCTTGTTGAATTGCAATTTGTAAGGGATATGGTTATAAGAGAGAATGGGGTTGCGGCAACAGTACTGCTGTCCCAGGAAGACGAATCGTATAGATCAAACCTGCAGCATGCTATAACGGATGCGTTTCAGAAAGCAGGTGCAGCGGATGTCCATTTGCGTTTCCGGACTTTAACGGACTATGACCGCAGTGAGGCCGCTAAGAGAGTACAGGAGCCTTCGCCAACCTTCAATGGTATACAGGGGGCATCTGAGCGAGAATCCATGAATGTATTGGATGAACAATCCGGAGTAAAATGCATCGCGATCGCTAGCGGTAAAGGGGGAGTCGGCAAGTCTACAGTCACTGTAAACTTGGCAGTGGCTCTTGCGCGAATCGGTAAAAAAGTCGGCCTCGTGGATGCAGATATTTATGGGTTTAGTGTTCCGGATATGATGGGCATTGAAGAGCGCCCCCAGATGGTGGACAACCGTATTTTACCCGTAGAGAAATTTGGCGTTAAGGTCATTTCCATGGGCTTTTTTGTGGAAGAGAACACGCCCGTCATCTGGCGGGGGCCGATGCTCGGAAAGATGTTGAGGAATTTCTTTAGTGAGGTAGAGTGGGGGGAACTCGATTACATTCTGTTGGACCTTCCGCCGGGCACTGGTGATGTCGCTCTGGATGTTCATCAGATGATCCCGCACAGCAAAGAGATTATTGTTACGACTCCTCATGCTACGGCTGCTTTTGTAGCGGCTCGGGCTGGGGCCATGGCCATCCATACCGAACATGAAATTCTGGGTATAGTAGAGAACATGTCTTATTACGCTTGTGAGCAATGCGGCAATAAGCAATATGTGTTTGGGCGTGGTGGAGGTGCCAAGCTCGCAGAAGAGCTGCATACCGGCTTGCTTGCACAAATTCCATTAGGCGTACCAGACAATCATGTAGCTGAGCCGGATTATTCCCCTTCAGTGTATAAAGCAGAGACGGTAACCGGCAAGATTTACCTCGAAATTGCTCAAGAGGTCATTAGAAAGCTTGGGTAATATAGCAAAGGACTGGCCTATTGGCCGGTCCTTTGTTTGAATGCGGCGGATGGAGGTATTATTCTTGTTTCTTTTTCTCTCCGCCTTCTTCACTTTTTTTCTCTCCACCTTCTTCTCCGCCTTCGCCCCCGCCTTCTTCTCCACCGGAGCCGCCACCTTCACCTCCGCCGCCGGAGCCTCCCTCTTCTTTCTTTTGATCTTGCCCCTCGCCTTGTTTCTTCTCTCCACCACCGCCACCAGAACCTTGAGATTGAGCTTTAGGCGTCGATTCTTCCTGCAGCACCTTCTTCATCAGTTCCATCAATTCAAGCCGGAATAGGGGGCTCTGCAGCGATTCTTGGATAACGGTCTTGGTCTGGGTTCGATAAGGGGTTGATTTCATCGTGTCGAGCAGCATCCCTTCAAACTCAGGACTTTTCATGGCATCCATCATCTGTTTTTGGTATTCGGGATCCTTTAACAAGTCCTTTTGCAATTGCTTCGTATCCTTTTGAATTGCTTTGGCAAATTGACCCGCAAATTTAGGATCCGAAATCATAGTTTGAAGGAATTTGTTACTGTCAGTATCAATGAGAACATCTTTGACGGCCAACTGCAGCTGCTGGGTATCTCCAGCAGAAAGAAGGGATAATTTGCTGGTATTGCTGACCGTTGCTTCTTGGATGGCTTTTCGCCCATCCTCCGTTTTAAGAATATCGAGGACCATAGATTTTGTATCTTTGTAAGTATTGCTGTTGCTGCCTGAAGCTTGTTGTTGAGGTTCCGAGCCACAGGCCGCCAGGATGCCGACCATCACGACAGCGGGTACGATACGCTTCCAACGCTTGATCATCAGGGACAGGCCCCTTTCATTGTTTTGCGGTTAGTATTTGTACGAAAGAAGCAGTTTAACACAATTCTTGTTAGCTTTTTATTGTGAAGGTTGGTACAATTAACTGTTGTAACTACTGGAGTTGGGGGTACGGGACTGTGACTTTGCGTAAATGGTTTTATCTATTCTGGACAACGATGTTCATAGGGGCCGGTACGGCATTAGTAGCTGGATTATTTTTGCAGCTAAGCGACCAGGAAGTAACATGGGGCGGTAAAGAAATGGGATTTAGTGCAGCCACCATGCTGCTTGGGGGAGCCACTATCAGCGTCCTTAGTCAGATGGGATTTTTCGCTTATCTGATTTTTCGATATATGGTTATGGGGATGATTCGCAACAAGGGAACTTGGAATATGCTCCAATTGATTGTTATCATCATCGTAATGTTTGATTTGATTTATTTACGCTATACGGGATCCTCAGGCGAGAAGGGATGGACGGCCTTTCTCATACTGCCTCTTTTCGTGGCTTTGTCTGGATTCGGAGCAGCATGGTGGAAAGTGCGAATGACCAATGCATCCTCTTGGATACCGACTTTATTCTTCATGATCGCCGTTACAGCCATTGAGGCCGTACCTTCGTTAAGATTAAACAACGCGCCTTCTACGGTCTTTATGATGGTCCCCCTGATCTCATGTAATGCATGGCAGATTCTGATCCTAAGCAAAGTTTTAAAAACAAACAAAGAGCCGTTGTAATAACGGCTCTTCCTTGTTTATTAACTGAAGAGAGCGGGGGAACCCTGGGATTACTCTATATGCTTAAAAGTCTGATCTTCAACTGGGGATTTATTGTCTACGTGGGTTCCTTTAATAAGTGCACTTACACTGACAAATTCGTAACCTTTCCCTTTCAAATCATCGATTATTCGGGGAAGTGCCTCGTGAGTTTGTTTGGAAGAGTCACTTGCATGCATTAGGATTATGTCACCGGGATGAGCCTTGGACACTACTCGGTTGACAATTTGGTCCACGCCCGGATTTTTCCAGTCAAGTGAATCGGTATCCCACTGAATGACCGTATAATTCATTTCGTTGGCAATACGGAGGACCCTTTTATCATAGTCCCCATTAGGCAATCTGAGTAATTTAGGACGCGTTCCGATGACTTCGGTCAACACCTGATTCGAAGTCTGCAGTTGTTGTCGGATTTCTTCATCGCTAAGAGAGCTGTAATTTACGTGTTTATGCCCATGATTTCCGATCTCCCATCCGTTCTTTGCAATTTTGGAAACCATCTCCGGATGAGTTTTACTCCAAGGGGAGGATAAGAAGAATGTTGCTTGTTTAACTCCTTTATCTTCGAGAACTTTAAGAATAGGTTCGGTTCTCTTATCGCCCCACGAGATGTCGAAGGTTAGAGCAATCACTTTTTTTTCGGTGGGAACGTTATAGATCGCTGCAGGTTCATTTTGAGAGAAGACAGTTACGTTGCCCCTTTCTGAATATACGATTCCGATGGCAAACAGAAATGCAACGGTAATGATAAGTGCTTGTTTAACTTTTTTACCGTTCATCACATAAAAAAAATTCACAATACGGCCTCCCTATCCGCCTCATACGTTAAGGCTTGTTTGAACTTAAGATGATACAATGTATGCTCGTACCACTAATTTATGCTCAAGTGCTAGGAGGATAACGAAGTGAACTGGAAACTGACTTGGCTACAAGCGAAGGAAATGAAGCACTATTTTATTGCTTCTACATTGGTTATGCTGGTAGGGATATACATGGGGGCGGCTTCGTCGGAAAGATTCGATAATATGATTCTTGGCCAGATGGAAGCTCTCAAGGATATCTTGGAAACAACGAAAGAAGCGCCCAATCAGCAGTGGTCGATTTTCTGGCTGATATTCTGGAATAATGCTTCTAAGTCGTTAATCATTATTGCACTTGGGGCATTCTTAGGTCTGCCGCCATTATTCTTTTTAGTGGTGAACGGTTTGCTTATTGGTTATATCAGTGTGCTGGTCGTGGAGAAAGAATCTTGGACAGTATTAATTAAGACTATCGTCCCTCATGGCATTTTGGAACTGCCGGCCGTCATTGTGGCTTGTGCCTATGGGCTTAGACTTGGGATCCTGGTGCTCAAATGGTTGATCTCTATACCGAGCCCGGCACGGAAAGGAATAGTGTCCCAGCAGTTTTTACGTTACTTTCGTACCCTCCCTGTTGTGGCGGTTATGCTTGTAGCGGTCCTTTTTATTGCCGCGGTAATCGAGAGCACTCTGACATTCTGGTTAGCATCCGGAGTAAAAATATCATAAGACGCACTCATAAAAATGCCAAAAACTGTGCATAACAGTAAAGCGATGGTAGTTGCTTGTTGGCGTGAGAAGGGGATGCACTGGCCGAGCCAAAGTTGAATCTTAAAGCGGGTCAGAGTATTCTCTTTTTTTCTGGCTTATGCTACTCGAAAGGGGCAGTTCAGTGAGCATGTTGGGCTTCTTGTTTAATGAGCGCGAATGCAGAGAGTTGGATTATGTATTACGTAAAGAACTGGATGAGATGCTGTTTGATCTTAATGACAAAAGAATTGATGCAGACATTAAGGTGGCCATTGAATCCAGATACAAAGTCATCTTTCGTATGTATGCCCGATTGGCGTCTCCACGAGAAATATCAAGATATGCGAGGAATCGGATGTATCACTGAAGATTAAAATAAAGATTTCAAAGAAGTCTTGACTACTAAATTTTCCTGTGGTATCTTATTACTCGTTCTCATTTATCGGACAAGTTGTCGCAAACAAGATTGAAATTAAAAACTTCAAAAAAGAACTTGCACAAACTTGGGTGAATGTGTTACATTAGGAAAGTCGCCGCTTGAGAAGGTGACATAAAACGACAGCTGTTGAAGAAAAATGTAATTCAAAGATGCTGTTGTATGATTGCCCTTTGAAAACTGAACATCGAGTGAGTGTTAAATATAGAAGCTCAGCAATGAGATTCTGCCATGCTTCAAAATGAGCAAGTCAGCTTTTCTTTAATGGAGAGTTTGATCCTGGCTCAGGACGAACGCTGGCGGCGTGCCTAATACATGCAAGTCGAGCGGATCATTTCCTTCGGGGA
>NZ_JAQAGY010000033.1 GCF_027533645.1 Paenibacillus caseinilyticus | reverse complement strand
TTGGTGATGATGGCGGAAGGGAACCACGCGTACCCATCCCGAACACGAACGTTAAGCCTTCCAGCGTCGATGGTACTTGGACCGCAGGGTCCTGGGAGAGTAGAACGTCGCCAAGCAAATGCAGGAACCCTTCGGAGATGAAAATTTCCGAAGGGTTCTTTTTCTAGTGCAAAGAACGAGCTTCTTGGGGGAATCCCGCCTTGGAAACGGCCGCGTGAAGCCTAAGGGAAAAATCAGCCTTATGCTTCATGAAACGGTTGCGATTAGGGAAGAATAATCAAGGAGGTTCGCTTGCCGGTTGATCGATTAAGTTGAAGTTGTTCCTATAAGGGGGAATGCAGCATGACGCATGCTTCGAATACGACACGAACGATTATAGCGTGCTCCTGGGTAATGGTTTCCTTTTTGGTTCCTGCCTATTTCATTGCCAAGCCATGAGGTATCAGCTTATAACGGATACGAAATAGGCATCAATGAAAAAGACACCTCAAGCTATTGTGCATAGCAAGAGGTGTCTTTTTCATTGATGATGATATATCCATTCTCTCTATGTTTTCGGAAGCGCCAAAGGAGAAACATGCGAGGGAAGAGAAGATAAGTATGGTAGCTTCCGAGAAAAACCAGTAGAGGTACGGGAAGCCAAGGATAAAGACAGCCCAGCATCAATAGGAACACCCAGAATAACTGCCGATGAAGCCTATGAAGCTTAGAGAAAGAAAGATAACCGCTGGGCGCATAACCGAGCCACGGCCAGCCGGCGTACCATCGCCAGGACTTGGCAGCCCTTTTCTCCTTGATGTGCAGCATAAGGATAAGAAAAAGGAAGTGAGCCAGAGGGATCCCTAGTGCTCCTGCTATAAACTGAAGAGGCAAGATATAGAATAAACAATAAACTGCTCCAGCTATCCCTATTGCTGAGTAGATGTAAAAATAGTAAGGTTGGTTGTGTACTCTCTGTAAGAGACGATACGTGTAAATCGTAGAGTTATGAGACATCATACGGTCTTTCCGGTTGTTGTTCACAAAGGCAATCCCCCACCAAGCGGCAAAATAGGACATTCTCTACTTGTTTATCGGCAAAAGCTCAGAATTTTTTGAGGAATTCCTGCACCGGACCTGCTCTATCTTCATAATAATAGCGTAGATCCCGTTTAATGCTTAAGAGATTCGGATATACTGGTAGAAAAAGGAATAGAGGTGAAGCGATATGGGCGACTTGCGCCAGCATCATCCATACACACAGTCCTGTATCATCTGCGGGCAAGACAAAGAGGAAGGCATCATGATCATCTCGGAATTTATCTGCGGCGATTGTGAAAGTGAGATGGTCAGAACCGATGTGAGTGATGCCAAGTATCCGTTCTTCATTCACCAAATGAAACAGATCTTATATAAAAAGAATGCGTAACTCCCACTAGATGGGTCCGGTTTCTCCTGTAGGGGATGGAAGCGGGCTTTTTTGTTTGGTACAATACGGGTATTATTGCTGGAGGACTTGTACCCATGAAGGAAGACGCCCATCAGAATGCTCCCATACTCGAGAGCTTAGTGGCTCATCAGCGTTCGGAAGCACACGGTTTTCATGTTCCCGGACATAAATCGGGATCCGCCATCGATGCGGATGCTGTTGAACTTTATAAAAATATCCTTTCGGTGGACTTAACCGAAATCCCAGGGCTCGATGATTTGCATCATCCGGAAGAAGCGATTCTTGAGGCACAGAAGCTTGCGGCCGATTGCTTTGGAGCTGAAGAGACTTTTTTCCTCGTAGGGGGAAGTACGGTAGGCAATATTGCGATGATCGCGGCGGCTTGCCGGCGGGGAGATCTCTTATTGGTGCAGAGGGACGTCCATAAGTCGGTGCTCCACGGATTGATGCTGGCGGGAGTACGAACCGTATTTTTGACTCCTCAGTGGGATCGGCTAACCGGCCTTAGTCATGGTGTGGATCCGGGTACGGTAGCGTCAGCGCTCCATAGTTACCCGGAAGCGAAGGGACTTTTGGTTACGAATCCCTCTTATTACGGAGTAAGCCGGGGCCTCGTCCCGCTGGCTGAGCTGCTGCACGGGCAAGGGAAACTGCTGCTTGTAGATGAAGCCCATGGTGCACACTTTGGTTTTCACGACGAGCTGCCACAGTCGGCTATGGCTGCAGGAGCCGATGCGTCCGTGCAATCTACGCACAAGATGCTAACTGCCATGACCATGGGGGCCATGCTGCATGTGCAAGGTGCTCTTCTGGATCGCGTAGCCCTGCGTAAGGTTCTGGCTATGCTGCAAAGCTCGAGCCCTTCCTATCCGATTCTGGGCAGCCTGGATTGGAGCCGTCGACTGATGGCCTTATCGGGTACCGAAAGGCTCGAGAAGGTGCTGCAGCAGGCGAATCGTGTAGATGTATATGTGAACTCGCAGAAGAGATGGGTGGTCAACAGAGCCAGCTCCGCTTTAGGGGGATCTCAGGATCGGCTGAAGATGGTATTGGCGGATGGGGAAGGGAACTTGGATGGCTTCCAGCTGAAAAGTGCTTTGGAGAACCAAGGAATCTATCCGGAAATGGCCGATCCTCGGTATGTACTGCTGGCTCTCGGTATCGGCACGACCTCTGAGGACATCACGGCCCTTATAGAAGCCCTTCAGGATTTAACCGAATTGAAGTCGCAGATAAGCCCAAACCGTCATACCATAGCATTGATGCCATCTTCCCCCTCCGGACTGCAAGTAACATCAGACCCTCTTCTTATGGACTGGGAGGAAGCGGTTCATGGAAATGCGGCGGATAGGAGGAGACTGGTGCCAGTCGCGGAGTGTGCAGGGTATAGGGCAGCTGAAATGATCGTTCCTTATCCACCGGGTATTCCGCTGCTGTACCCGGGAGAGAGGATCACGAGGGAACAGGCTGACTATTTGGGCAGCCTGGCCGCGCTGGGATCCAGATTTCATGGACATGATGTGTCCGGACTTGGAACGGTTCCGGTACGGAAAGAATAATTCACCGGTTTTACAATTACGCTGATGGTTATACAGAGAACAGGGGACATTATGAACAGAAGAGGTTATTTTGTAACGGTAGAAGGCGGAGAAGGCGCCGGTAAGACGTCCGCCATCGGGGAAATCGTCAAAACGGTCACGGGGATGGGGGCAGTCGCCCTGTCTACCCGGGAACCGGGAGGAATCCCGATCGCGGAAAAGATTCGTGAAGTCATCCTGGACCGGTCCCATACCGCCATGGACGGACGGACGGAAGCGCTCCTCTATGCCGCGGCGCGTCGGCAGCATCTATCGGAGAGAGTCGTGCCGGCCCTGCAAGCTGGCCAGGTTGTGGTCTGCGACCGTTTCATCGACAGCTCCCTGGCCTACCAAGGACATGCCCGAGGGCTGGGGATGGAGGAAGTACTTTCGGTTAATGCTTTTGCCGTAGGAGACTGGATGCCGGATCTAACGCTCTACATGGATGTCTCGCCCGAAGTGGGCCTGATGCGCATCCAGGCTGACACCAGCCGCGAATTGAACCGTCTCGACTTGGAGAAGATTGAATTCCACCGCAAGGTGAGAGAAGGGTACCTCCTGCTGTTGGAGCGGTATCCGGAACGGATCGTACGTATTGATGCGGAAGCCGAGCTGTCCCGAGTGCTTGGGGAAATTCGCAGGATATTGAACCAAAGACTGGCTGGGCGAGTATAATAACGATGAGTGGAAAAAACAGCCTATATATAGGAAGGAATTTATCGCTTTCTTGTCTAATTATATATAGTAGAATGGCATAATCCCTCATTCAGTTGGCAGAGGAGGCTGGATGTATGAAGTTGGTAGTGGCAGTAGTGCAGGATAAGGACAGCAACCGACTGTCGAACGCGCTTGTCAAAGAGGGCTTTCGCGCCACCAAGCTGGCAAGTACGGGGGGGTTCCTCCGAGCCGGTAATACAACATTCATGATTGGTACAGACGATGATCGGGTTCAAGAAGTACTGCAGGTGATCAAGTCAAACTGCAAAATCCGGGAGCAAATGGTCACGCCGGTGTCGCCTATGGGCGGAACAACGGACTCCTATATTCCATTCCCGGTAGAGGTACAAGTCGGCGGGGCAGCGGTATTCGTACTGCCGGTCGAACGATTCGAGCACTTCTAGATAAAGGGGTAGAGCTCAGATGAAAATCAACCCGGGTTGGCGTCCTGCCGGCAAAGACCTGATCAGAAACGAGACAACGTCTTCCCAGCCGCTGCAGCAAAAATCGTTCTCGGATATGATGCAGCATCAGGATGTGAAAGCAACCCGGGAAGAGCTGCAGCGGATGCTGCAGCAGATTGACCTGCAGGGACAGCGGCTCTCCAAATCGATGACGGTTAGGGAGCTGCGCCAGTACCGGATGATGATCAAACAGTTCCTTGAGGAAACAGCGCGGCGGGGCGTGCAGCTACGCGACACGCAGGGCTGGGACCGACGGGGACGTACAAAACGGTACAAGCTGCTGGAAGAGATAGATCAGGGGCTGCTGGGCCTTGCGGACGAATTGCTCGAAACCGAGCAGGGTCATATCGATCTGCTGCAGCGTATCGGCGATATACGCGGTATGCTGATCAACTTGCTGTTCTAAGAACAGAGCAGGTGGGATGGACCGCCGCATGAGAAAGGAATTTAAGGCGATTATGTCTTTTCGATCGATACAGGGGCAGGATCGGGTCAAACAGATTCTGCAGAACAGCCTCCGGACGGACAAAGTGTCCCATGCTTATATCTTCACCGGGCCGGGGGGGACGGGACGCCGGGAGATGGCGAGGGCTTTCGCCCAAGCCATCTACTGCAAGGTGCTGCCGGATGATGCCTGCGGCGAATGCCTGGACTGCCGCAAGGTGGAGCACGGCAATCATCCGGACCTGCACTGGATCATTCCGGAGGGAAGCTCGATCAAGATTGAGCAAATCCGGGATCTTCAGAAGCAGTTCGCCTACAGGGCATCGGCTTCCGGCCCCAAGATGTATGTGCTGGAGCAAGCGGATAAAATGACGGTCCAGGCGTCCAATTCGCTGCTCAAGTTCCTGGAGGAGCCAACGTCTCACGTCGTAGCTGTGCTAATCACGGATAACGGACAAGCACTGCTTCCCACCATACGTTCCCGGTCGCAGTGGATTTCGTTTCTTCCCGCGGGAAGAAGAGATATGAAACAAAAGCTGCTGGGTGAAGGCCATTCACCGCTGCTCGTCCAAATTGCGGTTCATATGGCTGCAGGAGCCGAGGCGGCGGGAGCACTCATTCAAACAAATGGGTTTGCAGAACTACGAAACCTAGTGTTACAATTAGCTAGAGAAAGCTTGACCCGCCTGCCCTCTGCTTTATTAACGGCTCAGCAGAAGCTGGCGAAGGGCGAGTTTTCCGAACAGCTTCCGCAGTTTATGGACATGCTCATCCTCTGGCTGAAAGACATGGTACAGCTGAGTCTCGGCAGCAGGGATGATATCATATACACGGATGGAATGGATTGGATGTCGCAGCAGGCGCTGTCGTATCCGATAGACCATTGGATCGCTTGTCTTGAACACGCGATAGAGACGCAAAAGCGTCTGCGGTTTCATGCCAATCCCCAGCTAGCGCTTGAAAATACTTTACTGCGTCTCAAGGGGGTGTAGGTTTGTTTTCTGTAGTGGGTGTTCGCTTTAAGAAAGCGGGCAAAATATATTACTTCGATCCGAGCGAACTTCCGGTCGAGCAGGATAGCGCCGTCATAGTGGAAACCGCCCGGGGGGTCGAATACGGCAAGGTCGTAATCGGACGGCGGACGGTAGGAGAATCTGATGTGGTGCTGCCGCTCAAGAAAGTGATTCGGGTAGCCGATCAGCAGGATGCGCAGCTAGTAGAGGATAACAAGCAGGCGGCCAAGAATGCGTTTGCGATCTGTCAGGATAAGATAAAGGATCATCAGCTTCGGATGAAGCTCGTTGACGTTGAGTATACATTTGACCGCAACAAAATCATTTTTTACTTTACGGCGGAAGGCCGTGTGGATTTTCGGGAGCTCGTGAAAGATCTGGCGAGCATCTTCCGGACCCGAATTGAACTTCGTCAGATCGGCGTTCGGGACGAGGCCAAGATGCTGGGAGGAATCGGACCTTGCGGCAGGATTCTATGCTGCTCCTCTTTTCTTGGGGACTTCGAGCCGGTATCGATCAAGATGGCGAAGGACCAGAATTTGTCGCTGAATCCAACCAAGATCTCCGGGCTGTGCGGCCGGTTGATGTGCTGTTTGAAATATGAGCATGATAATTATGAAAGTGCGAAGGACGATCTGCCGCGTGTCGGCAGTGAAGTAGTGACTTCGTTCGGTAACGGGCGCCTGGTCTCCCTCAACGTGTCGGAGCGCATGGCTAAAGTACAGGTGTTCGATTTGAAAAAGGTCATGGATCTTCCTTTGGATGATGTGGTGGAGCAGCATTGAAGATCAAGGCTTGATGCTTCTGCGGCTTGAGGTGATGGAAAGCGTGGATAAACGAGATATCTTTGTTCAGATCGATCAGATGGAAGAACAGATGGGAACGCTCTATGTGGAGCTGGGTCAGATCAAACAGCAGATGATTGAGCTGATTGAAGAGAATAAACGGCTTAGCATCGAAAACGGACAGTTGCGAAAATTGCTCAAGAAAGACGCAGAGCCGCTGCACCCCATTTTGCAGCCTGCCGGCGCCGGAACGGGCATAACGGTTCCCGGCAAAGAGCCGACAGGGGAAGGCTATGACAACCTGGCACGCATTTATCATGAAGGCTTTCATATCTGCAACGTATATTACGGACATCTCCGCATGGAAGGCGACTGCCTGTTCTGCATGTCATTCTTGAATAAATAACGAAAGGCCGTAGAGAGGGAAACTTCTCTACGGTTTTTTTGAAATCGGTCATTCATCGAAATGGATAGGAAAGAGGTCAGACTTTTGAACGAAGCTTCGAACGGGGTTATCATGAATGGCGTATCTCTCTATGAGCGGGAGAGGATAGACGACCTGCTGACACACGACCTGCGGATCATACAAAGCGATGAGGTGTTCAGTTTCTCGCTGGATGCCGTCCTGCTGGCACGCTTCTGCTCGGTACCCGTGCGTGGGAAAGTAGCGGACTTATGCTCCGGCAACGGGGTGATTCCCCTGCTGCTGACGACGCGGACCCAAGCTCACATTACGGGAATAGAGATTCAGGAAAGGCTGGCCGGCATGGCCCGTCGTAACGTCCTGCTCAATGGACTGGGCGACCGGATTACGATGCTGCAGGGAGATCTCAGGGAATCGAGAGAAGAACTGACGGGAGGACAGTTTGATCTCGTGACGGTGAACCCGCCCTATCTTCCGGTTCCGAACGGGGAACAGAACATCAATGAGCATGTGGCAGCCGCAAGACACGAGGTGCTTTGTACGCTGGAGGATGTAATCCGGACCGGGGCCCGGCTGCTGCGGAGCGGAGGCAAGTTCAGCATGGTGCACCGGCCGAGCCGGCTGGTTGACATTTGCACGCTGATGCGGCAGTATCGGATAGAGCCCAAGCGCATCCGTTTCGTTCATCCCCGAGCCGAGGCCGAGGCCAATATCGTGCTGATCGAAGGAATGCGGGACGGCAAACCGGAAGTACGGATGCTCCCTCCGCTGATTGTATATAAGGAAGGCACTACGTATACCGAAGAATTGATGGAAGTGTATTACGGCAGGCGGAGTACGCTAAAGGATGGACCAAGATAGCGTGCAAGCTGCCTATATTATAATAGAAGGAACCGGTGAGCCATGAACATTCAAAAGAGCTACGGAGAGCCGGGCAGCGGAAAAGGAAAGCTGTACTTGGTCGGGACGCCGATCGGCAACCTGGAGGATATGACCTACCGGGCGGTGCGGATTCTCGGGGAAGTGCAGTGGATCGCTGCGGAGGATACGCGTCAGACGCGCAAGCTTCTGACCCACTTCGAGATCAATACGAGGCTCGTGTCTTATCACGAGCACAACAAGCAGGCCAGCGGACCGGAGTTGGTCCGCTTGATAGCAGGTGGTGACTCGATCGCGCTGGTCAGCGACGCGGGGCTGCCGGCGATCTGCGATCCGGGAGCGGATCTGGTCCGGCTCGCCATTGAAGCGGGAATCGACGTAGTTCCGATACCAGGTGCCAACGCGGCACTGTCCGCTCTGATCATGTCGGGCCTGCCGACGGAGCGATTCTTGTTCGCAGGCTTCCTGCCGCGCGACCGCAAGCCGCTCGAACGGGAGCTTGAGTCGTTGAAGGGTGACCCCTCCACGTTCATTTGCTATGAGTCCCCGCACCGCGTAGCCAAAACCTTAAGGGCGATGGCCGATGTGCTTGGCGAGGAGCGGGAGGTGGCCCTTGTACGTGAGCTGACGAAGCGCTATGAGGAAGCGGTTCGCGGTACCCTGCGCGAATGCTTGGCCCATCTTGAGGAGCATCCACCGCAGGGCGAGTATGTGCTGATCTTACGCGGTGCCTCGGCCGCCGAGACCGCTGCCCTGGAGTCAGCCTGGTGGTCAGAGCTCTCGCCTGCGGACCACGTCACACGGTATGAGTCCGAAGGACTCGACCACAAAGAAGCTTTGCGGCGTGCCGCTCAAGACCGAGGGGTTCCGAAGAGGGAGCTGTACAATCTGCTCCATCAAGAGTAAGCCTTAAAGAAGGCCGTTCTTCAGAGAGAACATCGGGAAAGATGTTGTTCTGTATATGAAACGACCGCCGGGCGTTACACCTGTAGACGTCAGGGGTAATAGGTAAAGGTAAATGGAGTCAAGAGTCAAGGTTCACTAGGGGGGCTTCAAGATAGACCTAGGCTTGGTCCAAGAAACACGGACAGATTAGATACATACGGAACCGGCTAAGATAAGGGAGGGTACAAGTATAAGACCATAACGAACAAATGTTCTCTTATCGGGCTTTTGGCGGGAGTTGGATGGCGAGTAAGCGGAGCAGGGGTGGGCGGTAAGACTTACATGGTGATTCCATCTCCGTTCGAAAGGTGCAGCACTGTGCTGCCTGCGTCTAGGTAAGGACCATTGACTGCAGCCTGCTCCCGAAAGGACAAAAAAAGTTCCCCGACTCCAAAGAATCGGGGAATAGAGGAGATATAAAAAAGGTTAGAATTACCAAATGGAAGTAGTGCTGATTTCATTATAACCTATTTTATTTATTTTGTCACAGGTATTGGCATTTCGGACAAACATTCGTGACAAACAATTTTCCCTTTAAAATAAGATACATTTTCAGCGTTGCCGCAGAAGATACATGCAGGCTCGTATTTTTTGAGCATGATCCGCTCGCCATCCACGTAAATCTCCAAAGCGTCTTTTTCGCCGATGCCCAGAGTTCTACGGAGTTCGATAGGAATAACCACGCGACCCAATTCATCAACTTTTCTCACGATACCTGTGGATTTCATCATATAAAAAGCCCCTCTCAAGAAGTATAAAAAGTATGGATCAGCGGGAAGAAAATTAATCGCCATGTTTCGACATAATCTTTATTCTTATGATACCAACCATTCCCAAAATAGTCAACTAGAAAATGCAAGAATATCTTGTTATATTCTGGTAGAATCGTTCGCGATATGTTGGGTTAATAGGAAAAATATTGCTTTAAAATCATGGTTTTCTCCTCCTAATCCTTACAAAAGACAAGGGGGCGAATTGATTTTTCACCAGTAAAGAGACCTGTAAGAAGACGTTAAAGAGAGAAGATAAGGCAGTTACGACACTGTTCGACAATATTGTGATCGTTTCGGTGGGTGGCTGTCGAAATGATTAGAGAATTTTTATACCGCACCCTGTAGGAGGAAGTATATGGCCGCTCCATTGCAAGAAGAGAAGGTTTTTAAGGACCCCGTCCACAAATACATTTATGTGCAGGACCAAACGATCTGGGATCTCATCAATACCCGTGAATTTCAAAGACTGAGGCGTGTCCGGCAGCTCGGTACCTGCTTTCTCACCTTCCATGGGGCGGAGCACAGCAGGTTCTCCCACTCGCTTGGCGTGTATGAAGTTACCCGGAAGATCATCTCGCAGTTTGAACGGAATCAATATGAGGATTGGCCCCGTCATGAGCGGCTTCTCTGCCTTTGTGCCGCGCTGCTCCATGATGTAGGTCACGGGCCCTTCTCCCATTCGATAGAAAAAACATTCGGTACCCATCATGAGGCGTGGTCTTGCCGGATTGTTCTCGGAGATACGGAAGTCAACCGGGTCTTAAGAGAGGTAGGCCCCGATTTCCCCCAAAAAGTCGCCGATGTCATCGCGAAAACTTATGACCGTGAAATTGTCGTCAGCCTCGTGTCCTCCCAGTTGGATGCGGACCGTATGGACTATCTCCTGCGTGATGCCTATTTCACCGGAGTGAACTACGGCACCTTCGATCTGGAACGCATTCTGCGTGTCATGCGACCTTACCAAGGGCACATTGTCGTGAAGGAAAGCGGGATGCATGCCGTGGAAGATTATTTGATGTCCCGGTACCAGATGTACTGGCAGGTGTACTTTCATCCGGTCACGCGAAGCGCCGAAATCGTACTGAGCAAGATCTTCCAGAGGGCCAAACAGCTCTATGAAGACAAATACCGGTTCCGCTTTCTGCTGCCCCCGCTGCTCGGGCTCTTCGAACAGAAGCTGACGGTACAGGAATACCATTTGCTCGATGAAGCCTTCATGCAGACCGTGCTCATGCAGTGGACCTATGAGGAGGATGCGGTCCTCGCCGATCTTTGCTCCCGGTTCCTGGAGCGGCGGCTGTTCAAATATGTCACATTGGAGCGGATTGACGCCGAACTGCTCGACAAACTGCGCAGCGAGATGCGGCGCTTCGGGATTGAACCGTCCTATTATATAGAAATCGATTTTCCTTCGGATCTCTCGTATGATATATACCGTCCCGGTGACGGGGACGAGAAGCTGCCGATTCTGCTGCTGGGCCCGAAGGAAACGCTGACGGAAATCTCGCGCAAGTCGGAGATCGTCCGCTCGATCAGCGGGATACACATGGGAAAATACCATCTGTATTACCCGGCCGAATTTGCCTTGAACCATGGAGCGGAATTGGATGGAGACCTGCGGCACTTACTGCAGTTATAACACATATCCGGGTCGCCAACTGGCCGCAAACCGGAACTATACTTAAATAGAAGAAGGAGAATCGATGTGCTGATAGATACACATGCCCATTTGAACGCGGAGGCGTTCGATGAAGATCGACAGGAAGTGATCGAGCGAGCGAGAGCGAGCGGAATTCGTCGAATCATCAATGTCGGATTCAACCGGGAGACCATCCCGAGCTCCATTGCACTGGCGGAACAGTATGATTGGATTTATTCTACGGTCGGCTGGCACCCGGTGGATGCCAAGGACATGACACCTGAAGATCTGGAGTGGATCGAGTCGCTCTGCGTTCATCCCAAGGTGGTGGCCATCGGGGAGATCGGCCTCGACTATCATTGGGACACCTCCCCTAAGGATGTCCAGGACCGGGTGTTCCGGGAACAGATCCGGCTGGCACGCAATGTCCGCCTGCCGGTCGTCATCCACAACCGCGACGCGCATCACGATGTGATCCAGACGCTGCGGGAGGAGAAGGCCTCCGAGGTCGGCGGGGTCATGCACTGCTTCTCGGGCAGCTGGGAGACGGCCAAGATGTGCCTAGATATGAATTTCTATATTTCCTTCGGCGGGCCGGTGACCTTCAAGAATGCCAGGCAGCCCAAAGAGGTGCTGGAGAAGGTTCCGCTGGACCGGCTCTTGATCGAAACGGACGCGCCTTATTTGGCACCTCACCCATACCGTGGGAAGCGAAACGAGTCTTCTTATGTTCGCCTTGTAGCCGAAACCGCAGCCGAGATCAAGGGGCTCACACTGGAAGAATTGGCGGAGGTTACGAGCAGGAATGCATCCGCACTTTTCGGTTTGAAGTAGGTTTTTAGCCCGCTTCGGACAGCCTATTTTTATTCACAAACGAGATAATCGAAGAAATAATGGTGTAATGATACGTCCGAAGGAGAGAAATAGGGTTTTGGATCGGAGATTGAATCAAAAAAGTTAAAATCGGCTCCAAATCGTCCTTTTTTTCAAAGTTTGGCTACTTTACAACTTCCTGCTTCCCGTCGTAAACTCAATATTAACTTCATACGATTACCAAATTTCCAACATCGCTGAGTTTCCGAAAGGGAAACGGGGGAACCGCATCGCGGCCGTCAGGCAGTAAGGTCTGGCGCCGGGGTGTTTTTATGGGGTGAATCCTTGGCCGCAATGCTACACATAGGCGCATAAATTACGCGCGCTGCTACATTGCGTCTCAGGTAGGGCTGCTCTCAAGTCCGAATCCGTCAGCTAACCTCGTAAGCGTCATGAGAGAGGTAACACATTGTCGTGAGCTATCATTTTCATTTTATTCCAAAATGAAAAAGTCACGGGAAGGTTCCTCTTCTCCGCTGACTTTTTTTGTGCGGTCAAAAAGGGATACGCCGTGAGCGGCTCCCGCCAACGCCAAAAAAGCAGAACGGTCTTCGTCCGATGGACGCCAAAGATTCGGGGTTCCCCTGTCAGAAGACTAGGATTCGTAGCCAAATCAAAACCTTGAAGGAGGTGGGCTGCCGCAGGCAAGTCCGGTTCTGATGGCTGAAACAGCAAACGTTGGTAATTGGGTTTAACAATTTTACCATAGTCGCGTCAGATGGAAATCATGCATAACACTCGGGTGGCGAGGCTTTAAGGAGGACCGAACAAGTGGGCGTTGTGAATCACGAACAAACCCATGTAAGACGATCATCCAGCATGTCCTTCGCATTGCGATGGAAGCATGAAAACTTGCGTATGATATCGATCATTGCCCTCATTTCATTCGCTATGACTTTCATGTTCTTATTGATGTTGTACGGTACGGCGACCAAACGCGTATCGCTTGTTGTAGACGGCGTGGAACAGACGTTCCAGACCCGGCAGGGCGTCCTACAGCGCATACTGGATGAGCAAGGCATCGCTGTCGGCGAATATGACCGAATGTCGCATTCGCTCGGAGCAAAGGTAAAGTCCGGAGATCGGATTACGATTGAGAAGGCGAAACCGGTGCAGGTAACAGCAGACGGAGAGACATCAACCGTTTATACCACAGGGAAAACGGTGAAGGGCGCACTGGCGGATCTACATATGGAGCTGGGCGAACTAGACAAGGTAACTCCCGCGCTGGATGCGGAGATCACAGACAGTACGGGGATCCAAGTGGTCCGCGTGAAGAAAGAAGTCGAAGAAGTCAAAGAACCGATCGCATATGAGACCGTGAAACAGAACGAACCGCAGCTGCTCAAAGGTAAGGAACAAGTGGTGCAAGAGGGGCAGGAAGGGATCCTGCTGAAGAAGAAAGAGAAAGTATTCGAGGACGGCAAGCTCATATCCGAGCAGGTCGTAGATCAACAGGTGCAGACACAAAGTGTACAAAAGATCGTTGCCGTAGGGACGAAGAATCCGGTTGTGGTGTTGTCTTCGACATCCCCCAATATGGATGAAGTCACCATGAGCGGTGTAACATTCGGATATAAGCAGGTTCTTAACAATGTCAAAATGACCGCTTATACGGCTGGCGTTGCGTCTACGGGAAAGAGCAGCAGTCATCCGGCATACGGTCTGACATCTTCGGGTACGAGAGTAACGGAAGGTCGCACCATTGCAGTGGATCCCAAAGTCATTCCTATAGGCTGGTGGGTATATATCGAGGGGCTCGGTTTCCGGCGGGCGGAAGACACCGGCGGCGCGGTGAAGGGCAACCACATCGACGTTTATTTCGAGAGCAGAGATTATGCAATCCGCTTCGGTTCCAAACGCGGTTACACGGTATACGTCATCGGTCCGAAAAAGCCAACGGCCGATTAAGGGCATGCAATGTGGGTAGACTCATTATATAGAACGGAAAAAGAAGAGGCATATTCCTCTTCTTTTTCTCTTTTCTGGCGAAAGAAGGACCGGATGGGTTATGATTAAAGAAATTATTGTAGTCGAAGGCAAAGACGACACCGTAGCGATCAAGCGGGCGGTGGAGGCGGAGACGATCGAGACCGGTGGCTCCGCCATCAATAAGGACACGATCCGGCGCATTCGTCTGGCGCAGGAGCGCCGGGGCGTGATCGTGTTCACGGATCCAGATCATGCAGGCGAGCGGATCCGCAAGATCATTACCCGGGAAGTGCCGGGCTGCAAGCATGCGTTCCTGACGCAGGAAGCGGCAACGAGCCGGGGGGATATCGGCGTGGAGAACGCATCGCCTGAAGCGATCCGGCAGGCGCTGGCATCGGTGCGGACCGACGGGGGGGCGTCGGCATCCGAGGTGACGATGGACGACCTTATGCAGGCCGGTCTCATCGTGCACCCGCAGGCGGCGGCACGCCGTCTCGCGATGGGCAACCGTCTCGGTATCGGCTATTGCAACGGCAAGCAGTTCTATAACCGCTGCCGAATGTTCCATATATCCCGGGAAGAATTCGAAGAAGCCCGGCGCGAGCTGGAGGAACTGGAGGGACAAGCTCATGAATGATCCACAGGTAACGTTGCCCGCAGGGGCTGAAGATATCGCTTCGCCGAAGCGGACCAACGATCTGCTCAAACGGCACGGACTCAAGCTCAAGAAAAGCCTGGGCCAAAACTTTCTCATCGATACCAATGTACTGAACAAGATTGTAAGCGCCGCGGAGCTCGATCCGTCGAAAGGTGCGCTGGAGATCGGCCCCGGCATCGGTGCGCTGACCCAGCAGCTCGCCAAGGCGGCGGGCCGGGTCGTCGCGGTGGAGATTGACCAGCGCCTGCTGCCGCTGCTCAAGGAGACGCTGGAGCCGTACCCTCACGCCACGGTCATTCACGGGGACGTGCTGGGCGTCTCCCTCGCCGACTTGTTCCGGGAGCACTTCACGGGTTGTGCCGGCGTCAGCGTGGTGGCGAATCTGCCTTATTACGTGACGACACCGATCATTATGAAGCTGCTCGAGGAGAAGCTGCCCCTGGAGAATATCGTCGTCATGATCCAGAAGGAAGTGGCGGAGCGGATGTCGGCGAAGCCGGGAGGCAAAGAATACGGCTCACTGAGTATTGCCGTACAGTACTACTGCGAGCCGGAGGTCGTCGCCATCGTTCCGCATACTGTATTCATTCCGCAGCCGAATGTCGATTCGGCGGTCATCAAGCTCAAGATTCGCCAGCAGCCGGCAGTAGAAGTGGAAGATGAGGCGTTCTTCTTCGATGTGGTCCAATCCAGCTTCGTGCAGCGCCGCAAAACGATCTACAACAACCTGGGGGCTAAGTATTTCTCGAAGGAAACGAAGAGCGAGCTCGAGCCGCTGCTGCGGGAGGCGGGGATCGAGCCTTCCCGACGCGGAGAGACGTTATCCATGCAGGAATACGCAGAGCTGTCCAAACGTCTGAAGGCTTATCTGAAGACGGCGAAAGAATAGATCGACGGACGGCTTCGGATTCCGTTAGCCGCCTCAGACCCCGAAGAACCTTGCTCACCTGCACCAAATGCCCATCGCCGCCATAGGATAGACGAGGAGGCGATGCAGCCATGAGACAAGGAGACCTGGTCACCCGCAGATCGTACGGCGGGGACATTGTGTTCAAAATTCAAGAGATCAGGCAGCAGTTAGCCGTATTGCGCGGAGTGGAGATGCGGCTGCTTGCCGATGCTCCACTGCCGGATCTGGATGCGGCGCCGCAGCTCGACCCTTACCAATATACGATCACCCAGCCACCCAAGTGGATGGAAGCCATGAGACGGCCCCAAGCGAGTCAGATGGCTGCCGCTGCGGGGACACCGTGGAGCGCCCAATCCCCAGCCGCAGCGCAGGCGGCTAAGACTGCTTATTTTGAGCTGCCCGGAAAAGTACTGCATCTCGACGGGGACCCGAACTATCTCCGCAAATGCATGGCGCTGTACGGCGAGCTCCGCGTGCCGGCGGAAGGCTACTATGTGGCCGAGGCCAACATGGCGGACGCCCTGTACCGCCTGCTCCCCCAGGTGCATCCCGACATCGTGGTCGTGACCGGACATGACGGGATCCTGAAGCAACGGACGCCCGGAGATATCTCGCAGCTCAGTTCGTATAAGAATTCGCATAACTTCGTAAATGCTGTACGGGTGGCGCGGCAGTACGAGAAAAACCGCGATGCCCTGACGATTATTGCCGGTGCCTGCCAATCTCACTTCGAAGCGCTGCTGCAGGCGGGAGCCAACTTTGCCTCCTCGCCCGGCCGCGTGCTCATTCATGCGCTGGACCCGCTCTGTATCGCCGCCAAGGTGGCCTACACGCCGATCCGGGAGACCGTGAATATTGTCGACGTGATCGCATTGACCCACAGCGGGCTGGAAGGCCTCGGGGGCATCGAATCCCGGGGGAATTACCGCCGGGGCGTCCCGCGCATGCCTTATATCACTTCCCACTAAGCGCCGAAAGGTGCTTTTTTTCTTTGTTTGAATCTTTTGGGCGTAAAAAAGTAGGGAAAAAGCCTTGGAATATGGGCTTTTCAGGGAAAATAACCGTTGACAATCGTTTTGGCTGGCTGATATAATATTCGCCTTAAATTGACATACTACTACAGTTGCGTTATAATCGATCAAGGAAAGAGGTGGTAGTGGTCAATGGCTAAAAATTCGCTGTTGGATATCAAACGCAGTTTGGAACCTCACGTCGGACAAAAGATTATGTTAAGAGCGAATGGCGGTCGCCGTAAAACAATCGAACGATCCGGTGTCTTGGAGGAAACCTACCCTTCCGTGTTTATTGTAAAGCTGGATCAAGAGCAGAACGCGTTCAAGCGGGTCTCCTACAGCTATGCGGACATATTGACGGAATCCGTTGAAGTGACGGTACATAGCGACGACGGTGAAGTGCGAATTACGATCGAACAGTAACAATTACATACGCGGCTGTCCGTGCTGAAGCGGGCGGCCGTTTTTATATTGGATAACCCCCAGAACATGGAATTGTATATCGAATGGACTATTGGATGCTGCTATAGGGAAACAAGCTTGGTTGCAGTAAAGAGGCCTTCAAAATATTGGACGATATAAGGTTGTCAAAGGTTGCAAGAATGGGCGCATGATCCCTGGGGCGCGGGTGCATACTATCCACTACTACACTACTACCGTACACCAAGAGGAGGCAGCGAGATGGGGCGCAGAAACCGCAGAGGCGTAATGTCCGAAGAGTTCAAATACGAGCTGGCCAAAGATCTGGGATTCTATGAGACCGTAGAGCGGGAAGGCTGGGGAGGGATCCGTGCCAAGGATGCCGGCAACATGGTGAAGCGGTCGATCCAGATCGCCGAGCAGGTTCTTGCGAAACAGTACGCCCAGCAGCAGGGAATTCAGAACGGTCCGGGACGGGGCCAGGCCTATCGTGCCGAGGTGCCTGTACCGAGAGCCATGATGCCGCAGGGGCAAGGGTATGTCCAGCAGCCGCAAGCGGGGAGCTTCGTTCCGCCGCCTTACATGATCTCACAGCAGCAGCCGGGTCAGCCCGGGGCGTACACGTATTATCAAGGACAATGAGGGCCCGGGGAGGCTGAAGCTGCAGGCAGGCGGCTTCGGCTTTTTTTTGTCGGGTTTTTGGTATAGTATTAGTAGGAATGGCTGAAGAGCCGACAATTCGGATGTAGACAGGGATAAAGAAGGTGCCCCCATGACGATGAAAGTATTCGAGAAAGCCCCGGCAAAGATCAATTTGTCACTGGATGTGTTATATAAAAGGGATGACGGCTACCATGAAGTAGAGATGGTCATGACCATGGTCGATCTGGCGGACCGCATCGAGATGCAGGAGCTGCCGCGGGATACGATTATCATCTCTTCACAGGCCGGATATATTCCGCTGGATGAGAAGAACCTCGCCTTCCAGGCGGCCCGTCTGATCAAGGACCGCTATGATGTAAGGCAGGGAGTCTATATCCATCTCGACAAGAAGATTCCCGTAGCCGCCGGCCTGGCGGGAGGAAGCAGCGATGCGGCAGCCACGCTCCGAGGACTAAACCGGCTGTGGAAGCTGGGTATAGCGCCGCAGGAGCTGCAGCGGCTCGGAGCCGAGCTGGGCTCGGACGTGCCCTTCTGCGTAACCGGGGGGACAGCTGTAGCCCGGGGACGGGGAGAGAAGCTCGAGCATATCGAGGCGCCGCCCCAGTGCTGGGTCGTGCTGGCCAAGCCGCCGATCAATGTGTCGACATCTGAGATCTATGGCAAGCTCAATGCTTCCAAGATCCGCAGCCATCCGTCGACGGCATCCGTACTTGACGCCATCCGAACGAAGCGGTTCGATGCGCTGTGCGGCAGTCTCGGCAATGTGCTCGAAGAAGTGACCCTGGATCTGTATCCCGAGGTGCGGCAGCTCAAGGAAGTGATGATACGCCTTGGTGCCGATGGGGTGCTCATGTCAGGCAGCGGGCCGACGGTATTTGGTCTCGTATCCAAAGAGTCCAAGGTGGCCAGGATTTACAACGGGCTGCGGGGCTTCTGCAAGGATGTGTATGCGGTTCGCCTGCTGACGTAAAAGGTCCATGGTTATGTGAGATCGATGTCATGAAAATTTTCATGAACTTACTTGAACAAATACGTATAAAAATGTTATATTTTCATTATATTATTCGGATTTTTCAAAAGATGAGGATCCGTCGTGTAGAGGGGGTGCGCCGATGAAAAAGTTGAAACGTAGCGCAAGATTGGTGGAGATGACCCAATACTTGCTGATTCGCCCCCATACCCTGATTCCTTTGACCACCTTTGCCGACCGGTATAACTCGGCCAAATCGTCCATTAGCGAAGACTTGGCGATCATCAAAGAAGTGTTTGAAGAAGAGGGCCTTGGGGATTTGCAGACCCTCGCTGGCGCAGCGGGCGGAGTAAAGTTCATACCCCGGGTGTCAAAATCGCACTCGCTGCAATTTATCAGCGGGATCTGCCGGCAGCTTGAGCAGCCGGAGCGGATTTTGCCCGGAGGTTATTTATACATGTCAGACATTATGGGCCAGCCCATGATTCTGAACGAAGTCGGCAAGATGTTCGCTTCCGTCTTTGCAGGCAAGGACATCGACGTGGTAATGACGGTCGAAACCAAAGGGATTCCGCTCGCTTATGCGACGGCGACCTACTTGAACCTTCCAGTCGTTATCGTACGCCGAGACAACAAGGTGACAGAGGGCTCTGCCGTAAGCATCAACTATGTATCGGGATCCAATAAACGGATCCAGACGATGTCTCTATCGCGCCGGGCGTTGAAGGAAGAGTCGAATGTGCTTATCATCGACGACTTCATGCGTGTGGGCGGTACGATCCACGGCATGATGGATCTGCTGCAGGAGTTCAAGGCAACTGTAAAAGGCGTAGGTGTCTTCGTCGAATCGGGCGAAGTGGAAGAGCATCTCGTGGAAGATTACATATCGCTGGCCAAGCTGTCCGCCGTGGACCCCAAAACCCGTGCGATCACAGCCGAACCGGGGAATTATTTCTATGACAGTGATTCGGAGGAGGAGTAAGATGACGAAGCTTCAGACGATTGCAACGGAAGGGGCGCCTGCCGCCATCGGGCCGTATTCGCAAGCCGTGCGCTTGGGCAGCCTGCTGTTCACATCGGGCCAGATCCCGCTGGGATTGGACGGTCAAGTGGTGGAAGGCGGCGTAGAGGAGCAAACCCATCAGGTGTTCCGCAATCTGCAGGCCGTCCTGGAGGCAGCAGGCACGGATTTTTCGCAGGTGGTGAAGGCAACCGTTTTCATCAAGGACATGAATCAGTTCGCTGCGATCAACGCCATCTATGCTTCTTACTTCGGTGACCATAAACCAGCCCGTTCGACGGTTGAAGTAGCCCGTTTGCCGAAGGATGTTTTTGTCGAAATCGAGCTTATCGCGGCGTTACATGTCGAATGACGGCGAAAACCTTAAATAAATATTAAATACCGGAAAAATTTCAAAAGATAAGAAGGAATTTGACCTAAAATGTGGAATTTATAGCCTAAGTCCCCAAGATGATGGAAAAAGGTGGTGAACTAGAGATGCAAATTACTGACGTCAGACTTCGTCGGGTAAACTCCGAGGGCAGAATGAAAGCCATTGCTTCCATTACCATCGATAACGAATTTGTAGTCCATGACATTCGTGTGATTGACGGTAACAACGGCATGTTTGTGGCAATGCCTAGCAAGCGTACGCCGGACGGCGAATTCAGAGATATCGCTCATCCGATTTCCTCTTCTACTCGCGAGAAGATCCAAGCAGCGGTATTAGCGGAGTATGAACGTGCCGCTACGGAAGAAGAAGTAATCGTAGAAGAAGGTGCCTAATTTCGGATACCGGAGAGAGCCAATCGGCTCTCTTTTCTTTTACAGGGAAGTAAGCTATATTGAAGTTATGAGGGTCCTGCGGGTCCAGCCGTTTGCTGCCGCAGGACTTATTTGATTTGGCGTAAAAGGGCCGGGAAAGCTGCAATGCTCTGGTACGCATCACTTAAGGGAAACGATAATAGGGGAGTAAGGGGTTGGACGAGAGTTGAACATCATGGGTATCGTGCTCGCGGCAGGGCAGGGAAAACGGATGAAATCGAAGCTGTATAAGGTGCTCCATCCCGTATGCGGCAAACCGATGGTCGGACACGTCGTATCGGTGCTGGAGAAACTGGATACCCGCCGTACAGTCGTTATTGTGGGCCACGGCGCGGAAGCGGTGAAGGGCTACCTCGGGGACCGTGCGGAGTATGCGCTGCAGGCGCAGCAGCTCGGGACGGGGCACGCCGTGCTGCAGGCGCGGGACCTGCTCGGGGCGGAAGAAGGCACGACGGTCGTCATCTGCGGTGACACGCCGCTGATCTCCGAAGAGACGCTGCAGAGCATGATCCGGCTGCACGGGGAGAAGGGGGCGGCCGCTACGATCTTAACGGCCGTCGTCGATGAGCCTAAGGGCTACGGGCGCATTCTGCGCGACGAACGAGGCCTAGTCTCCGGCATCGTCGAAGAGAAGGACTGCAGCGAAGCGCAGCGTCTCGTGCAGGAAGTGAACACGGGTACGTACTGCTTCGACAACCGCAAGCTGTTCGAAGCGCTGTCCGCCGTGAAGAACGAGAACGTCCAGGGCGAATACTACTTGACGGACGTCATCGGTATTCTGGCGGGAGCGGGCGAGATCGTGGAAGGCTATGCGATGAAGGACGCGGTGGAATCCATCGGCGTCAATGACCGGCTGGCTCTCTCAGTCGCCGAAACGGCGATGCGCGAGCGAATCAACCGGGCGCATATGCTGAACGGCGTAACCTTCATCGATGCGTCCAGCACGTATATCGAAGCCGACGTCACGATCGGGGCAGATACGGTCATTCTGCCGGGCACGGTCATCCGCGGCCGCACGACGATCGGGGAAGACTGTATCCTCGGGCCGCAGGCCGACATCCAGGACAGCACGATTGCCGGCGGCGTGGAGATCAAGCATTCCGTGCTGCTGGAAGCGGTAGTCGGTGCCGGCACGACAATCGGACCGTTCGCGTATCTGCGTCCAGGCGCGGAGCTTGGCGAGAATGTGAAGATCGGCGACTTCGTCGAGATCAAGAACGCGAAGCTGGCTAACGATGTGAAGGTGTCCCACCTGAGCTACATCGGTGACGCGGTGATCGGACGTAACGTGAACTTCGGCTGCGGTGCCATTACGGTCAACTACGACGGCTTCAACAAGCAGCTGACCGAAGTGGAGGAAGATGCGTTCGTCGGCAGCAACGTCAACCTGATCGCACCGGTGAAGATCGGCAAAGGCGCCTATGTGGTGGCGGGCTCGACGATCACGACGAACGTCGAAGCAGGCGACCTGGCGATTGCCCGGGAGCGGCAGGTCAATAAGCCGGGGTATGCCGATAAGCTGCGCGCGCGGTTCGCGGCGAAGAAGGCGCAGTCGAAAAAAACGGAGTAGCGCATTCCCTCCACCCGGCAGACAGCACCCTTTTGGCCGGGCGATGATTTGAACCTCCTTCATATGGGTAAAATAGAGGAAGCTTGTTTTACCCAAATGAAGGAGGTTTTTCTATGCCAACAACGTTGAAAGCGGAAGCTCGCACGATCAGCACCAAGGGGGAGCGCAACCAACTGCGTGCGCAGGGGAAGGTTCCCGGTGTCGTATACGGAAAAAAGGTGACCCAGACCTCCATTGCCATTGACCAAAAAGAGCTGATTGCCCTGCTCAAAACCAATCCGCATGCCATCATCGACATGGAGCTGCCCCAGTTCGGCAAACAGCCGGTCATGATTAACGAAATTCAGCGCGACCAACTGAGCCGTAAGGTGCTGCATGTTGATTTTCATCAAATCAATATGGATGAGCCGGTCACTACGACGGTACGCATCGAGTTTACCGGGGAGCCCCAAGGTGTCAGCGAAGGCGGCATCCTGCAGATTCAGCGCCATGAGATTGAGATCCGCTGCCTGCCGCGTGATATTCCGGCCAGCCTCGAGATCGATATCAGCGCGCTGAACGTCGGCGAGAACAAAGTCGTCTCCGAGCTTCAGCTGCCGGAAGGCATCGAACTGAAGACCGACGAGAACGATGTGATCGCAACGATCCTCACGCCGCAGAAGGAAGCGGAAGAAACGGTGGAAGCCGAGGAAGCCGTGGCCGAAGCGTCACAGGAGCAGCCTGCTGCAGAGGCGGAGGAAGAGAAGGCGGAACAGAACGCTTAAGAGGCGGGTTTCGTGGAATAGAGGGCGTACCGGTCTTGAGCCGGTGCGCTTTTTGCTTCATGGCCGTGTAAGAGGCAGGCTAGGGACGCGGGCGGCAACCCTTCGAAAAAGATCGGTTTATGGGGAAAGAGCGGAAGAGCTAAGTCTTTAGGCGGGAATTTCTTCGGCTCTGTTGGCGCTGGACGTTTTTTGGAGTATGATAAATCCAGTGGAAAAAGGCACCATGAGCAGGTGAAGGGAGAAGTTGGCGTTGAAGTGGTTTGTAGGCCTCGGTAATCCGGGGCGGCAGTATGAAACGACCCGTCATAATATCGGGTTCATGGCGCTTGACCGGTTCGCGGACAAGCACGGCATCCAGATCTCGCAGAACAAATGCAAAGGGCTGCTCGGAGAAGGGCATGTGGCGGGGCAGAAGGTGTATCTGCTTAAGCCGCAGACGTTCATGAACCTGTCCGGGGAGTCCATGCGGGCGTTCATGGATTTCTATAAAGCGCCTCTGGAGGATCTTGTGGTGGTCTATGATGACATGGATACACCCTTCGGTTCGATCCGGCTCCGCTACCAAGGCAGCCCCGGCGGGCATAACGGGATCAAATCGACGATCCAGCATCTCGGAACCCAGTCCTTCCAGCGGATCCGCATGGGCGTCTCCAGGCCGCTGCCGGGGCGCAATATCGCAGACTATGTGCTGAGCCCCTTCGGAAAGGAAGAAGTACCGGATCTTCCGGCTGTGCTGGACCGTACCGCCGAGGCGATGGAGCATATGCTGCAGCATCCGTTCGAGAAGACGATGGCGATCTTCAACGCATAGGTGTTTTCCTGCTAGGACCGGTATCCGGCATGAATTCCTCCCAAGCTGGCCATACTATGGAAAAGTGCGCTCCGGTCTGCCGGAGTACGGAGGAGGAACAATCCATGGCCGTAAAGTATACCTGCCGTCACTGCCAGACACTGATCGGAGAGATTGAACAAGGGGGCGTGAGCGAATACCAGCTCGGCTTCCATTTCTTGACCCCCGAAGAGCGGAGAGATATAATATCGTATAACCCGAATGGGGATGTTTCCGTCAAGGTAGTATGCGATTACTGCAAGGAAGCGCTGGAAGCCAACCCGGAGCTGTCGCTCATAGCGAATCCTCTGCAATAAGAGGTTGTTACCGGCTATCCGGCTTTACGGTAGAAGGACCGGCCTAAAGCGTTATACGCTTAGGCCTTTTTAGTGATTGGGGAATCGGCGCGCTGCCCGGAGGTACTGCGGGGAGCAGCGACCGGATGAACCTTTTGGATGTGGTTGAGAGGGGTGTCCTGTTTTGCAGGCTTTGATTCAGGCTTTCTCCGAGGATAACGACTTTAAGAGCGTCATATCCGGTATTCGATCGGGGATGAAAGAGCAGTTAATCGCCGGCTTGACCGGCTCATCGCGTCAGGTGATGCTGGCTTCGCTTTTTGAGGAGCTGCAGCAGCCTTTATTTGTCGTGACGCATAATATGTTTGCCGCACAAAAGATGTTCGAGGACCTGGCGGAGCTGCTGCCGCCGGAGAAGGTGATGCTGTTCCCGGCCCAGGAGCTGCTGGCCGCCGAGGCCGCGATTGCAAGCCCTGAGATGCTTGCCCAGCGGATCGATGCGCTGTCGAGGCTGGCAGCCGGGTTCCGGGGGCTGGTCGTCGTTCCCTACGCGGGGATGCGCCGGCTGCTGCCGGACCACGCATCGATCGCCTCCGCCCAGCTGACGGTGAGCGTCGGCGAAACGGTCGAGCTGGATGCGCTGGTGCTGCGGCTGGTGGAACTCGGCTACGAGCGGGTAGAGCGTGTAGAGCGCAAAGGCGAGCTGAGTGTGCGCGGAGGGATTCTCGACTTGTTCCCGCTGACATCGCCGCATCCGTACCGTATCGAACTCTTCGACGTAGATGTGGACTCGATCCGTTCGTTCGATGTAAGCGACCAGCGGTCGATCGATAAGGTTCAATCCTTGGCGATTCCGCCGTGCCGTGAAATCATTGTGGACCGAAAACGGTTACAAAGCGCCGCCCAGCACGTTCACGAACTGCTGCAGGAGCAGATCGATAAGATGAGCGACCGGTCGGCCAAAGATAAGCTGCTCGAGGGCATCGGGCATGAGATCGAGCTGCTGCGCGAAGGGCATGCGTTCCAGGCCATGTTCAAGTACGTGTCGATCTTGTTCCCCGGACGGCAGACGCTCCTGGATTATATGCCGGAGGATACGATCCTGATCGTGGACGAACCGGCCCGTCTCCTCGAGACGGCGAAGCAGCTGGAGAAAGACGAGGCCGAGTGGATGACGAATTCGCTGCAGGACGGCAAGAGCCTGCCGGCGCTCGTTCTCTCGAAGCCTTACGAAACGCTGCTGCACAAAAGGCCTTATCCTACGGTATATATGTCCCTGTTCCTGCGGCAAGTGCCGCAGACGGCGCCGCAGAACATCGTGACTTTCATGTCCCGCGTCATGCAGAGCTTCCACGGTCAGATGAATCTGCTCAAGAGCGAGATGGAGCGGTGGAAAAAGGCGAATGCGAATGTCATCATGCTGGCCAGCGGCGACGAGCGGGTAGAGCGGATGAAACGGGTGCTGGCCGACTACGATATCGAAGCTCCGCAGATTGTAAGCGGTACGCTGCAGACGGGCTTCGAGCTGCCGGGGATTCATCTGGTGGTCATCACCGAAGGCGAGATGTTCACGCAGAAGCAGCGCAAAGCGCGCAAGGTAGACAAGAAGATTGAGAATGCCGAGCGGATCAAGAACTACCAGGAACTGAAGGTGGGCGACTATGTCGTTCACGTCAACCACGGGATCGGGAAGTTCGTCGGCATCGGCACGCTTGAAGTAGGCGGCATTCATAAAGATTATCTGCACATTATGTACGCTGGCGGTGACAAGCTGTCGGTGCCGATCGATCAGATTGATCAGGTTCAAAAGTATGTCGGCGCAGAAGAAGGCAAGGAACCCAAAGTCTATAAGCTTGGCGGTACCGATTGGAACCGCGTCAAGAGCAAAGCGCGGGCCTCCGTGCAGGATATCGCGGACGACCTCATTAAGCTCTATGCGGAGCGGCAGGCTACGGTCGGCTATGCCTTCAACAACGACAGCAATTACCAGCAGGAATTCGAGGGCATGTTCCCTTACGAGGAGACCACGGACCAGCTCCGCGCAATCGAGGAGATCAAGACGGACATGGAGAAGCCGCGTCCGATGGACCGTCTGCTCTGCGGCGACGTAGGCTACGGCAAGACGGAAGTGGCGATCCGTGCCGCCTTCAAAGCTGCCATAGACGGGAAGCAAGTGGCTGTGCTCGTGCCGACGACGATCCTGGCGCAGCAGCACTACGAGACATTCCGCGAGCGCTTCTCGGGGTATCCGTTCAATATCCAGGTGCTGAGCCGCTTCCGTTCCAAGAAGGAGCAGACGGATACAATGAAGGGCGTCAAGGCTGGTACGGTCGACGTTGTGATCGGTACCCACCGCCTGCTCTCGAAGGATGTGCAGTTTAAAGATCTCGGTCTGCTCATCGTCGATGAGGAACAGCGTTTTGGGGTATCCCATAAGGAGAAGCTGAAGCGCCTCAAGACGAATGTCGACGTCCTGACGCTAACGGCGACGCCGATCCCGAGAACGCTGCACATGTCGATGCTCGGCGTGCGTGATCTCTCGGTCATCGAGACGCCGCCGGAGAACCGCTTCCCTGTGCAGACGTACGTCGTCGAATACAGCACGAATCTGGTGCGCGAAGCCATCGAGCGGGAACTCGCCCGCGAGGGACAGGTATACTACTTGTACAACCGGGTGCAGGGCATTACCCAGATGGCCGAGCAGATCTCAGCGCTGGTGCCGGAAGCCCGGGTCACAGTGGCCCACGGACAGATGTCCGAACAGGAGCTGGAGAAGACGATTCTCGACTTCCTCGACGGGGAGTTCGATGTCCTGGTATCGACGAGCATTATCGAGACTGGGGTGGATATTCCGAACGTCAACACACTGGTGGTCCACGATGCCGACAAGATGGGGCTCTCCCAGCTGTATCAGCTGCGGGGAAGGGTGGGGCGTTCCAACCGGATCGCGTACGCCTACTTCACGTATCAGCGGGATAAGGTGCTGACGGAAGTCGCCGAGAAACGCCTGCAGGCGATCAAAGAGTTTACAGAACTTGGATCAGGGTTTAAAATTGCCATGAGAGACTTGTCCATCCGCGGGGCCGGCAATCTGCTCGGGGCCGAGCAGAGCGGTTTCATTGCGTCCGTCGGATTCGACTTGTACTCGCAAATGCTGGGCGAAGAAATCAGCAAGCGCAAGAAGGAGATGGGCGGCGAGGCGGTGCCGGAGGCGAAGGCATGGTCGACGCAGCTCGATATCCAGCTCGATGCTTACATCCCCGGCGATTACATCTACGACAGTGTACAGAAGATCGAGATCTACAAGAAGGTGGCGGCAGTCCAGTCGCTGGAGGAAGCGGCGGAACTGCACGATGAGCTCGTCGACCGGTTCGGCGACCTGCCGGAAGCGGTGCACAATCTGCTGCTCGCGGCCCGGCTGAAGGTATATGGGGCACAGTATGCAATCGAGACCATTTCGCAAAAGGGGCTGGATTACGAGCTGAAGATCCATCCCGAACAGAACGCCAATCTCGACGGGCAGAAGCTGTTCGCCTTGTCGGGCGAGTTCGAGAACCGGGTGAAGCTGATCGGCGGACCGCAAATCGTCATTGAACTGAAGGGCAAAGGTTTAACGCCGGAACAATCCATCGAAACCCTCGAGAAGTTCCTGGTACAGTACAAGCGCGCGCTCAAATCGAAGGGAGAACTGCAAGATGTGGCAAAATAAGAAAAAGCCTCTGCGTCAAGGAATGGTGGCTCTGATGGCTCTGGTGCTGGTAGCCGGGTTATCTGTGGGCTGTGGCAAGAAGAAAGACGAAGAGGCGGCACCGGCGCCAGCCCCTGCAGGAACCGAAACGCCCGCAGCTTCGACCGGGAATCCTTCGGATGTCCTTGTGACATATAAGGACGGCGGGAAGGTCACACGGGAAGAGTTCGACAAATTCATCGGCATCAATATGTTCTTCAACAAGCAGTACGAGCAGTTCAAAGCCGATCCCGCTTTCCAGCAGGACATGATGAAGCAGCTCGTCACCTTCAAAATTCTGTCCTCCCGTGCCGATGAGAAGGCGAAGACGGACGCGGCGGCGCAGACGAAAACGCAGATGGAACAGATCAAGGCGTTCCTCGGCGCACAAGAAGGCGGCCTCGAACAGCAGCTGAAGACAGCCAATGTGACCGAAAAAGAGCTTGAAGACTTTGTAAGCCGCAGCATCACGGCTATCGTGTCCGAAGAGAATAAGGTGTCCGAAGCGGACCTGAAGACCGCTTATGACACTAGTCTCCAAACCGATGCGGCTGCCTATACGACCGCTACGGTCAGCCACATCCTGGTCGGGCTGAAGGATACGGCTACACAGAAAGACCGCACGAAGGAAGATGCTTTGAAGCGTGCCCAGGAAGTGAAAGGCAAGCTGGATGCCGGCGGGGATTTTGCAGCGCTGGCTAAGGAATACTCCGATGACCCGGGTTCTAAGGAACAGGGAGGCAAGTACGAGAATGCTTCCGTGTCCCAGTGGGTGCCCGAGTTCAAGAAGGCCGCTGTAGAACTGCCGATCGGCAAGATCAGCGATCCTGTAGAGACGGAATACGGTTACCACGTCATGAAAGTGGACTCCCGTGCTTCGAAGACCTTCGATGAAGTGAAACCGCAGCTGAAATCCTCCGCGGCGGAAGCGAAAGTCTACGAATTCGTGGAGAAAGAACTGCCTACGCTCATCGAGACGAATACGCTGCCGAAACCGGAAGAAAAGCCGGCGACGCCAGCGCCTGCAACGGAAGCACCAAAGACCGATGCCCCTGCAGCAGATGCGCCGAAGACGGATGCACCTGCGGCGGACGCGCCGAAAACCGAAGGCACAAAGTAACAATTACCAGGGTCCCCTTCAAGGGGGTCCTGTTTTGTTTTCTTATTTTTGGACATAATGTAAACAGCGGCTTTCCAGGGTACATAGCGTGTCTGGCGGCCCGGGGCCTCCAGCAGCAGCAGATGCATAAGCCTCTGGGAATCGAAGAATACTATGGTTAGTCTAGTCGAGTTCCCTCCATGAGCATACAGGCCTAAAAGGGTAATCCAGTTCCTATCCCATTCTTCAAGGAAAGCGAGGCATCTAGAACCTATGAAAGCAACTGGAATTGTTCGTCGCATCGACGATCTTGGCAGGGTCGTAATCCCCAAGGAGATTCGCCGTACCCTCCGGATCCGCGAGGGGGACCCGCTTGAAATTTTCGTGGACCGCGATGGAGAGGTTATTCTGAAGAAATACTCCCCTATCGGTGAACTTGGCGATTTCGCCAAGGAATATGCCGAATCGCTTTATGAAAGCACGAACCATATTACGATGATCTCCGACCGGGATAACGTGATCGCCGTGGCCGGCGGTTCCAAGAAGGACTATTTGGAGAAAAGCGTGGGGCCTCTGATCGAGCAGTGTATGGAGAACCGGAAGTCCACGATGGAAAGCAATCAGGGCACTTATGAAATGCTGAAGGATATAAGCGAAGCTTACAGTTCTTATGTCATCGCACCGATCGTCGCCGGCGGCGACCCGATCGGTTCCGTCATCCTCATCAACAAGGATGAGAGCGTCAAAATGGGTCAGATGGAACTCAAGATGGCCGAGACGGCTGCCGGCTTCCTGGCCAAGCAAATGGAGCAGTAGTTTTGAATCATCGAATCATAGGACGAGCACGGCTTCCTGATGATCCCCTTGCAGCCGTAAGGGACATCGGGAAGTTTTTTTGCGTGGCTCCGGGCGGGGCGGGCTTTGGCATGGGGCACCAAATAAGGTATAATGAGGCCGAAGCTCGGGTGGGACGCAAGAAGTAAAGGGGAACGTGTGAGGAATGAACGGAGGCAAGGAGCCTTTACTGCCGGTAGACGTGGAGGCGGATTCATCCGCAGACCCGGCCCTATTGCCGGACTCCGCCGGATTCCCGGCTGAGGGCAGGGGAGCCCTCAAGGTTCGGACAGGGCTTCTGCAGGGCGCTGCACTGCTCGGCATCGCTGCGGTCGTCTCCAAGCTGATCGGCACGTTGCAGAAGATTCCGCTGCAGAATCTGGCTGGTGACGCGGTATTCGGCATTTATAATGCAGTCTATCCTTTGTATACCTTGATTTTATTTTTGGCGACGGCGGGGTTTCCCCTTGTGGTCTCCAAGTTTGTCTCGGAGCATGCGGCCCTGAGGCAGGAGGAGGAAGCGCTTCGGGTGCTCCGGGTGGCTGCCTGCGTGCTGACAGGCACCGGCGTACTGTGCTTCGCCCTCTTGTATGGAGGAGCAGAAACCATTGGGGGCTGGATGGGGCTAGGAAAGACAGCACCGGCGATCCGCAGCGTGTCGTTCGCTCTGCTGATCGTCCCAGTGCTCTCCGTCCTGCGGGGATACTTCCAAGGGTATGGCGATATGGCACCGACCGCCTTGTCCCAGGTAGGCGAACAGCTCATAAGGGTGATGACCATGTTCGGGCTGCTCCTAATGTTCTTGAGCATGGACTCCCTTCCTGAGACGATTGCGGCCGGAGCTACGTTCGGATCGGTGGCCGGGGCGGCGGCCGGCTTGGTTCTGATGCTCTTCTACTGGCGGAGCCGCCGCCCGGGCCGGAAGGTCGCTCGAACAGGAACGATCCGGCCTGGGGGATGGAAGGCTGACTTGGCGCTGGCCCGCCGGATTGCGGGCTACGCGATTCCCCTCTGTCTCGGTGCAGTCGCCCTGCCGGTGCTGACATTGGTCGATTCGTTCACGGTTCCGCGCCTGCTGCGCGAGGCCGGTTACGATGAGACTGGGGCGCTCTACCAGTTCGGACTGTATAATCACGGGCAGCCACTCGTGCAGCTGGTGGCGATGATCGCCTCCTCCATGAGCGCGGCTTTGGTTCCCGCCATAGCGGCGGCGAAACGGGACGGAGACTCTCTGCTGCTGCGGCAGCGTGCGGGCACGGCGCTGCGGCTGGCCTGGATGATCGGGCTTCCGGCTGCTGCGGGGCTTGCGCTCTTGGCAGGGCCGATGAATCTCATGTTCTACAAGAGCACGGAGGGCACCCCGGCCATGGCCATTCTTTCGCTGACCGCGCTGCTCTCGGTGCTGAACATCGCCGGCAGCAGCGTACTGCAGGGCCTCGGCGCCGTCCGCGCGCCGGCGATCTACCTGCTGCTCGCCGCCGGCGTCAAGGCCGCAGCCAACGCGCTGCTCGTGCCGCGCCTCGGCATCGACGGCGCCGCCTGGGCGGCCGTGGCCGCCCACGCGCTGGCCGGCGGCCTCGCGCTTGCGCACGCGCTGCGCGCCGCCGGCGTCCCGGCTGCGGGCGGCCGCGGCGCCATGAAAGCGGTGCTGGCCACCGCCTTCATGGCTTCCGGCCTGCTGGCCGTGACGCACGGCTCGGCGCCGCTGCTCGCGCAGCCGGCCGTGGCGGCCGCCCCCCGGGTCGCCGCCACAGCCGTCGCGCTCGGCGGCGTCGCCTTGGGCGCGATCGCGTATGCGCTCGCCGTGCTGCGCCTCGGCGCGGTGACCGCCGCCGAGCTGGAGGCGGCGCCCTCGCTGGTGCAAAGGCCGCTGCGGCTCCTGCGCCGGCTGCGGCTTCTGCGCTAGCACGCCGCGGGTGGGACTGCACGCACAAGTGCACTTGATATCGAATGTAAGGGCAGGCACTCCCTGCTCATCCATTATCTTTGAAGGAGGCGCTGCTGACATGTCCATGGCCCCGCAAGCGCAGCTCACGGTCGTCGGCCTCGGTACCGGCGACGAGAATCAATTGACCCTCGGCGTATGGCGTAAGCTCGAGGCGGCCAGCGGCCGCGGCGACGCCATCTATCTACGCACCAAAGAGCACCCGATGGTGTCTATGCTCGACCATCATGGCATCCGGTACGAGACGTTCGACCGGGTGTACGAAGAGCACCAGGCGTTCGAAGGCGTCTACGAACAGATTGCAACCGACCTGATCGCCCGGGCACTATCCGCAAGCGGCGAAGTGCTGTATGCAGTGTCCGGCCATCCGATGGTCGCCGAGAAGACGGTCCAGCTGCTCCGGGAGCGCTGTACGGCCGAAGGCGTCATGCTGGGCCTGATGGGCGGCGAGAGCTTTCTCGACCAAGCATTCCTGCGTCTCGGCTTCGACCCGATCGAAGGCTTCCAGCTGCTCGACGCCACCTCGCTGCGCGGCAATGCTTTGAACCCTCAGCTCCACACGCTGATCGGACAAGTCTATGACGAGTTCACCGCTTCGGACGTGAAGCTGACGCTGATGGAACTATACCCCGACGATTACCCGGTAACGGTCGGTCATTCGCTCGGGGTGGCCGGTGAAGAGCGGGTCTACGAAGTGCCGCTGTATGAGCTCGACCGGGTAGAAGGCTACGGCAACCTGTCGCTCGTCTGGGTGCCTCGTACCGACCGGGAGGACGTCCGCAGCAAGACCTTTGCCCGCCTTCATGAGATTGTGGAGATTCTGCGCAGTCCCGAGGGCTGTCCGTGGGACCGCGAGCAGACGCACAAGTCCATCCGCAAAAACTTGATTGAAGAAGCCTACGAAGTCATTGAGACGATCGACGAAGACGACCCGGAGCATATGTGCGAAGAACTCGGCGATCTGCTGCTGCAGATCATGCTGCACGCCCAGATGGAAGCCGAAGAGGGCACCTTCACCGTGTTTGACGTCATCCGGGAGCTGAACGAGAAGCTGGTCCGCCGCCATCCGCATGTCTTCGGAACCGTTGGGGCGGAGGATGCCGAAGAGGCGCTGACGAACTGGGAAGCGGTCAAGGCGGAGGAGAAGCGCAGCAAGGGGATCGATCCGGACGCCCAGCCGCTGCTTGCCGGCGTTCCCCGGGACCTGCCGGGTCTTATGAAGGCATACAAGCTGCAGAAAAAGGCGGCCGAAGTCGGGTTTGACTGGAAAACCCTGGAGGAAGTGCTGCCTGTTGTGGAGTCCGAGCTGGACGAAGTGAAGGAAGCGATCGGGCATTTCGGCCACGCGGAACAGAAAGAAGAACTCGGCGATCTGTTATTTGCCGTCGTGAACCTGGCCCGCTTCCTCAAGGTGGAACCGGAGGAAGCCATAGCGGCCGCCAACCGCAAATTTTTTGAGCGATTTGGATATATTGAGTCCCAGCTGCGTTTAAAGGGCGTTTCCTTTGACCAAACTGATTTGCAAGAGATGGAAAACCTGTGGCAGGAAGCAAAAAAAGTTCTGAAAAAACAAGGCCTATAGCAGGATTTTCCTGATAAACAAAGAATACTTTAGCTTAGCTTCACTTTTATGAGGAGGAAATTTACCAATGAACAAAACAGACTTGATCAATAACATCTCAGAGAAAAGCGGCCTGACCAAAAAGGACGTGGAATCCGTACTGAACAGCTTCCTTGGTGAAATCTCTGAAGCTTTGTCCCGCGACGACAAAGTGCAGTTAATCGGCTTTGGCACATTCGAAACCCGCACGCGTTCCGGCCGCACGGGCCGCAACCCGCAAACGGGCGAAGAAATTTCGATTCCGGAATCCAAAGTTCCTGCTTTCAAAGCGGGCAACAAGCTTAAAGAAGCGGTGAAATAATTATGCGCCTCGACAAGTTCCTAAAGCTCTCCCGTCTTATCAAGCGGCGTACAGTTGCCAAAGACGTGTCCGAGCAGGGACGGGTATGGGTGAACGGCCGGGAGGCCAAACCGAGCTCAACGGTCAAGGTGGGGGACGAGCTGAAGATCCAGTTCGGCCAGAAGCTGGTGACCGTGCGTGTGGAGCTGCTGAGCGAATCGACCCGCAAGGAAGATGCCGCGAAGATGTACACGCTGCTTGGCGAAGAACCGATTAAGCGGGAGTCGGACAGCATTCTATAACCGATTCCTCCATAAGAAGAAGCAGGGAGACTACTCTCCTGCTTCTTTTTGTTTTATCTCCCGCTTATCGTCTGCTCCTTCTCCTGCCCGGCTTGCCGGGCCGCTCTGGCTTCTCTAGCCGCCCTTGCCCTTGGACCTGCCCTTATGCTTGCCTATGCCCTTGTTCTTGTCCCTGCTCTTGCCTTGTCCCTCCTTCGGAGTCCGGGGAGTTCTAAACCCCGGACGACCCCCATACTTTAGAGTAAACAAGCTTGGTATGGTTTGGCCTTTTTCCAGCCCTCCGCAGCGGAGGGTGATCCAGTGACCGCAGAGTTTACGCGCCGCCTTTGAAACCGGGTTGCCCCCATCCTATCTAAAATCGAAGGAACCCGGTTTCAACAGCGGCCGGAGGTGACTGGATCATCCCGCAGCTCACCGTTGTCTGGAAAAGCGCCAATCCATCCAAGCGCCAAGGAGGAGGAGTCGGCCCATGGTCGAACAGCCGGGGAAAGTGAAGCGCCAGGAGATCCGGATGCTGAACCGCAAGCTGCTGGAGGTGTCCGGCGTATTGAACGTCGAGAGCTTCGACAGTGAAGAGTTTCTGCTGGAGACCGAGTGCGGTTACCTGATGATCAAGGGGCAGAACCTGCATATCAAGAACTTGAGCCTCGAGCAAGGGTTGGTCGCAATTGAAGGGTACGTCAATGAGCTGGCCTATGTGGATACAAACTCCCAAGGGAAATCCAAGGGATTTCTGGGTAAGCTGTTCAAGTGACGCTGAGCGTACAGTTTTTGACGATGGGCATGATGTATGCAGGGGGTCTTGCGCTTGGGGGAATATATGACCTCTACCGGGTGCTTTCGGGCCAGCTGAAGGTGCCCCCGTGGCTGCGGGCGGGACTCGATCTCCTCTACTGGTTCATCGGGACGCTTGTCGTGTTTGCTCTCTTATATAAGAGCAACTGGGGAGAAGTGAGGCCCTTTATTTTTATGGGGCTCGCGATCGGTATCCTTTTTTATTTTCTTGTGTTTAGCTCAGCGGTGATCCGGGTAATCGTATTTACAATCCGTGCTGTCGTCACGGCGGCACGCATCGGCAGGAGGATGATCGAACTCTTTGTGATCAGACCCGCTATCGGGCTGTATAGGCTGGTGCTGATCTTTTTGGGATTTTTGCTGGCTACCGCTATATTCATCTACAGAATTGTGTTACAATTGCTCTATCCTGTATGGAAATTGCTGTTATGGCTCTTTCGGCCCCTCGGCAGGTGGATGCGTTTGCATCTTACCGTTCCTTCCGGGATCAAGAATACCGGTCAAAAGCTGGCGGCCCTGTTCCGAAGGCTGTTTTGATCGTACGTGGGAGGATTTTAACGTACATGCAGGCAGACGCTCTACAAGCAAAGGACACGCAGCCGCAGAACAAAGGCACATTTCGTCGGCGCCGACTGGTCATGCTGATGCTGGCTTGCTTTATGAGTTGGGCCGGTGTCACGCTGTGGAATCAGATCGGTAAAATCAGCGAACGCAAAGATAAAGTCGCAGCCTTGGAGCAAAAGAAAGCCGAGGCGGAACAGATCAGCCAAGAGACACAGCGCGAGCTCGCCAGGTTGAACGACCCCGAGTACGTATCGCAGAAGATCCGTAAAGACTTGCACTACATCAAGAAGGGGGAGAGATTGTTCTTCACCCCCGTCGCGCCTAAGCAGTAACTGGGCCGGGTGAAGGCGAATCCTTCGGTTGACCGTATGTTCGCCGTACGTTATAATCGGCATAGTTTCGTTGATTCGCTTTTTTAACTATTTAAGGGAGGATCAGTTTACTTTATGGCAATTGAAGTGGGCAGCAAGCTGCAAGGAAAAGTGACAGGCATTACTCACTTTGGGGCATTCGTTGAGCTACCCGAGGGAGGCACCGGCCTTGTACACATCTCGGAGATTGCGGACAACTACGTCAAGGACGTCAACGATCATCTGAAGCTAAGCGATATCGTCACCGTGAAAGTGATTAATGTCGACAAAGACGGCAAAATCGGACTGTCCATCAAGCAAGCGGTGGACCGGCCTGTAGATGCTGCTCCTCCAACAAGGCCCGCTCGTTTCGATAGACCTCCTGGTGGTGGCGGCGGCGACCGCGGCGGTTTTGGTGGTCGTGGCGGTGGTGGCGGCGGCTTCGGCGGCCGTGGAGATCGCGGAGGCCGTGGTGGCAAACCGCCCGCTGGCAAGCCAACCTTTGAAGATAAAATGGCGCGTTTCCTGAAAGACAGCGAAGACCGGATCTCTTCCCTCAAGAAGAACACCGAGGGCAAGCGTGGCGGCCGCGGCGCGCGTCGTGACTAATAAATAAACGAAAACCGCAGGGCTGTCGGCCTTGCGGTTTTTTGCTGCCTGAAGGGAGGAGGGGGCGGATTTTCACCGCTTGACAAGCCCTTGGCAATAGGATATACTCATGCTTGTTGTGGCGGCGTAGCTCAGCTGGCTAGAGCGTACGGTTCATACCCGTAAGGTCGGGGGTTCGATCCCCTCTGCCGCTATTATAAGAACGAACGATGGAAATCCGGATCTCGAGACCTCGAGACCCGGATTTTTTTATTTTCGTGAAGGAATGGCTTCCATGAGAAAGCGGCTGTCTGTCAAAACCATCCACGAAGCACTTCTTTTGTCGGAATGCTTCGGCGGCGGCGGGGGAATCGACAGGTTGTTACGCAATCCCACCCTGGGTTTCGGGGAACAAGGGACGAACGAGATGTGACGAGGGAAATAGCGCATTATATTGTTAGCGCTTACATAATAGGCCGCAAATCAATCTTCCTTGATTCGCGGGCCTCTTCTTTTTGTCGCAAAAAACTTTTGTACGCCTCCTTCATTATGACAAACTTTCCTCTTGCCGGGTTATATACTGGGCTCATAACAAAGCATATGGGTGGTGTTCAGATATTATGCATAAACGGCAAATGTTCAGCGGTTTGACTTCCGTAGGGTCCGGATGGACTCATCGGGTAAAGCAGGGGGCTATAGGCGCCGTAGCCCAGAACCGTCTCGTACAATCGCTTGTGGCGAAGCGCTGGTCCATCCTCCTTCTGATGATGGCCTTCCTGCTCGGCAGGGCCATGATTCTAGACCAGCTGGCTCCGTTTGCCGTCGCTTACTTCGCCGTCATGTATTTTTTGCGAAGGGAGCTGCTGTTCTGGTCCGGGGTATTCGTAGCCGCCGGGAGCCTATTCTCCATCAATCCGATGCATACCGGGTATATCGTCGCGGAGATGATCGTCTTCGTTCTCATCCAGAAAGGCGTGGAGCGCTTCGAACGTTCGGATATCTCCTATGCCCCGCTAATTGTATTCGCTTCCACTTTTTTCGTCCAACTGTTCTCGCACCTCGCGGCCACGGAGCTCAGTTGGTACACGCTGACGATGAGCGGGGTCGGGGCGCTGCTCAGCCTGATCTTGACGCATATCTTTCTGCAGGCGATACCGGTGTTCACCTTATCACGCAAAAACTACAATCTCAAACACGAGGAAGTCATATGTCTCATTATCTTATTAGCTTCGGTGATGACGGGTACGGTGGGCTGGCTGGTGGGCCCCGTTACGCTCGAGCATGTGCTCTCCCGTTACTTGAT
The DNA here is from genome assembly GCF_027533645.1 of Paenibacillus caseinilyticus. GTDB lineage: Bacteria > Bacillota > Bacilli > Paenibacillales > NBRC-103111 > Paenibacillus_G > Paenibacillus_G caseinilyticus. The sequence goes on along the minus strand of NZ_JAQAGY010000033.1, from coordinate 25,240 downwards.
CCTGCTCTTTGCGCTTGTCGGGGGAGCCCCCTTGGGCGCATCGGTAGGGGTGATCTCCGGCCTGATCCTCAGCCTGGCGAATTCCAGCGCGATCTACCAGATGAGTCTGCTTGCTTTTGCCGGCATGCTCGCAGGACTGCTGCGTGAAGGCAGCCGGATGGCCGTAGCGCTCGGGATGCTGCTCGGCTCATCGATCCTCTCCGTCTATCTCGGCAATCAGGCCGAGGTGCTCAATTCCACTTGGGAATCCGTGGCTGCCGTGGCTTTGTTCCTGCTTACGCCGAGGAGCGTTACGCAGATGCTGGCCAAGTATGTGCCGGGAACCCAAGAGAACCTGAAATCACAGCAGGATTATGCCCGCCGGGTGCGGGATGTGACGGCCAGCCGGGTCGAGCAGTTCTCCGAGGTGTTCAAGCAGCTGTCGCGGAGTTTCAAGCAGATTACCGCCGACGCCCAGCCGCTGCGCAGGGAAGAAGAAGTCAGCCACTTCATGAATTCCGTGGCGGCCAAGTCCTGCGCCTCCTGCTGGAAGCAGAAGCAGTGCTGGGACGATAAGTTTTATCAGACCTACAAATATATGACCGACATGATGACGGAGGTGGAGCTGCGTGAAGACATGAGCCGCAAAGACATCCAGGCGGATTGGAAGAAGCAGTGCGTGAAGCCGGATCAGGTGCTCGAGGTGATGAAGCAGCAGTACGCCTTGTACAAGCATGACCAGCATTGGAAGAAGCAGATTCTGGACTCCCGGCAGCTTGTGGCGGAACAGCTTTCGGGTGTATCGCAGGTCATGGAGGATCTGGCGAAGGAGATCAAGCGCGAAGGACAGGAGCTCTTCATGCAGGAGGAGCAGATCCGCAGCGCCTTGGAGGAGCTGGGTCTCTCGATCCACAGTATCGATGTCATCTCCCTGGACGAAGGCAACGTGGAGATCGAGATCGTTCATCAATATACAAGAGGCTTTGACGAGTGCCGCAAAATCATTGCGCCGCTTCTCTCCGAAATTGTCGGCGAGCACATTGCCGTGAAGTCCGAAGAATCGCTCGAACGCAAGGAAGGGTACAGCACGGTAGTATTCGCCTCTGCCAAGGAGTACGAGGTGGAAACGGGAATTGCTGGCGCGGCCAAGGGGGGCGACCTGCTGTCGGGAGACAGCTTCAGTACCATTGAACTTGGCAACGGCAAGTTTGCCGTGGCGCTCAGCGACGGCATGGGCAACGGCGAACGGGCCCGCGCGGAGAGCAGTACGGCGTTGTCCATTCTGCAGCAGCTGCTGCAGTCGGGGATGGACGAGAAGCTGGCGATCAAATCGGTCAACTCCGTGCTCATGCTCCGTTCGTCCGATGAAGTCTATGCCACAGTGGATGTAGCGTTGATCGACCAGTACACTGCGCAGACGACATTCCTGAAGATAGGGTCGACGCCAAGCTTCATTAAAAGAGGCAGCGAAGTGTTCCCGGTCACCGCGAACAATTTGCCGGTCGGCATTCTCCACGAGATCGATGTGGATCTGGTCAGCGTACAGCTGGAGCACGGGGATACGCTCATCATGATGACCGACGGCATTTATGATGCGCCGGGGCATGCGGTGAACAAAGAAATGTGGATGAAACGGATGATTACGGAGATTGAAGCGGAGACGCCCCAGGATTTTGCGGATATTCTGCTGGAGCGGGTGGTCCGGTACCATCACGGGGAAATTTATGACGATATGACGGTTGTCGTGGCGCGGGTAGATAAATTTCAGCCGGAATGGGCTACCTTCTCGTGGCCGGGAATGGAGCGCATTGAGCGGCCGAGGACGGTGAGCTGATGATGACAATGGTGAAGGAGATGGGGACCATGGTAGTCGCAAAAGCCATGAAAGTCGTGCTGGACGTAAAGGTGATGGAGGATCTCGGCGTAGCGGAAATGATGAAGATCGTCAAGGCTTTGGAAGCTCTCGATATCGTAAAAGTGGTGGATGCCGTTGAAGTGGAGGAAATGATCGTACCGATCCAGAGAGAAGGGGCGGTGCCGTCTGCCATGGCTGCAATGGCAGCAGCTGAACGGCCGCAAACCGATGAATCGGTTCAACCTGCTTCACCTCAAGGTACGAAGGCCACGAAACGAAGGAAGCTCGTGCCTAAGATGGGGGAAGGGAGAACGGCTGGACTTCCGCCGAAGCGGCAGGCTGCACCGAGCATTCTGAGCATCAAGATCATTCAAGACCTGCAGAGCTTCAAAGACCGGATGTGGGAGGAACTCCAGCGCATGCCGCAGTGGAGCCCAGGCGGGAATACGGAGATAAGAGCGGATCAAGAGAATGTCATGATTTTAACACCTCCTGCGCGGGAGGAATCCAGCGGGAAGCTGCAAGGCATCCTGTCAGGGCAGGGGACGCTGCAGCAGGGTAACGTACGGGAGGACAAGAAGCAGCTGCTATCGCAGGCCGGACGAAGCAGGCCGGATACCCGTGGCGGGCAGACCCGGCATGGAGGATCTCAGGTAGAGGATCTGCGGGGGGCAAGCAAGAGAAGCCGGGCGCTCCTGACGGCCGCTCAGAGCCTCGATGCGTTGAGGGCACCGCCGCTCGCTGCAGCACCAACGTAAGGGGGTGAGCAGCCCTTCTTGCAGCCTGCACGGCTTAACTGCATCGGTACCCGATATAGAGATGGTGAGGGGTAAGGGGCCGGGCAGCGGAAGAGTGCCGTGCTTCACAACTTCATATCAATGGAATCATCCGCCGCCTGATTGGCACAGGCGGCCCAGATCCCCTTCTCCTCCTAAGGAGAAGGAAATACCGTCCCGCAGCCAGCGGGGCGGTATTTTGCATGCCACACCCTGCCGCTCCCTCGTTTAGAATCTTTCCAACTGGCAAAGCTGGAAGTAGAGAGATTACAAGGGGGTAGACATCATGAAACAAATCATCTTGATTACCGACGGGTGTTCGAATGTGGGCGTGTCACCGGTGGTGGCCGCTGCGAGGGCCAAAGCGGAGGGGATCATCGTCAATGTGGTAGGCGTCGTGGATTCAGGGGAAATCGGAATGCTGGGTTCAGAGGAAATCCGGGAGACGGCGGAAGCGGGCGGAGGCATGAGCCGGATTGTGCAGTCCGCCCAGCTTGCGCAGACCGTGCAGATGATGACGCGCAGATCGGTTGTATCGACGATCCAGCAGGTGGTGGGACAGGAGCTCCGCGGCATCCTCGGACATTCGCAGCTGGATAGGCTTCCCCCGCAGCAGCGTTCCGAGGTGGTGCGGGTGATCGATGATCTCACGGAGACGGCGAGGCTGCAGATCGCGCTGCTCATTGATGCGAGTTCCTCGATGAAGCCCAAACTGCAGGCGGTGAAGGATGCGATACAGGATTTGCAGCTCAGCTTGCAATCCCGGCAGGGCACCAGTCTGCTGTCCGTGTTTCACTTTCCCTGCGGCCTTGCGGCGGAGGAGCAGGCGGCCCATTGCGATATCGAGTGGACGACCGACCTTGCAAATTTGAGGGGGTTGTTCTATAAATTAACTATGAGGGGAACGACGCCTACCGGGCCGGCCCTTCTGCAGGTTATCGAGCATATGATCGAATCGGGGGGAGAGGCTTCGGCTGCTCCAGGCTCCCGGATCACGGAAGGCACACGGTTGCCTGACAGGTTAGGGGCCGCCCGCAAGGAAGGGATCTGGAGTGATTATGTCGTCTGAATTGTCCCTGCCGGCCGGTTTTGAGATACAAGGAAAATGGAATCGAAGGGAATACCGGATCGAACGGCTTCTCGGAGCGGGAAGCAACGGCAAGGTATATCTTGTCCGCGAAGGACGCAAGCGCTATGCGCTGAAGCTGGGATATGACACGCTGGATCATCAATCCGAAGTGAATGCGTTGAAGGCGCTGTCTAGCTCTTCCGCCGCCTTCGGATCGCTGCTTCACGACGTTGATGACTTTACGCGGGGCGATAGCTCCTATCCGTTCGCCGTGCTGCGTTACATTGAAGGAAAGCCGCTGGCCGAGTTTATAACGGAGAGCGGAACGGATTGGCTCTACGTTACGGGGCTGGGCCTGCTGCGCAAATTGACGGAGCTGCATGCATGCGGCTTCGTTTTCGGCGATCTTAAGGCGGAGAACATCATCGTATCTCCCCATGGGGAAGTCGGACTGATCGATTACGGCGGTGTGACGGCGGTCGGCAGATCCGTCAAGCAGTTCACGGAGCAGTATGACCGCGGCTATTGGGGCGGAGGTTCGCGGACCGCGGACGAAGCGTATGATCTGTTCTCCTTCGCGGTGCTGATGATCGGCACCGCCCTCCCCGAAGCGAGGTTCCGCACATTGGCGGGGGCTCTCCCGCAGAACCGCAGCGTAGACGATCTCGTGTCCGCAATGCAGGGCAGCAGCATCCTGGCACCCGTGGCCGGCGTGCTCCGCAATGCCCTGAGGGGCACTTATGCGTCGTCGAAGCAGATGCTGGCGGACTGGCGTGCCCGGAGCCTTACCCCGGCCCGGCGTACCGTCGTGAGAGCGGGACAGGGCTGGATCCCCTGGACGTTCGCCGTATCCCTGATTTTGTTCGCTGCCACCGTTTACTTGGTCTTCCAATAGTGTAATATACAGTAACGCCGGCAGGGCTCAGGCGCCTGAGATGGAGAGGAAGCTGAAGGCATGAGTACAGGGGCAGGTTGGCCCGCCCGGGTTGAGAAGTGGATTAAGAAGGAAGCGCTGCTTGCACCGGGGGACGGCGTAGTCGTGGCGGTATCGGGCGGACCCGATTCCGTCGGGCTGCTCCATCTCCTTTTTGGGTTGTCCGCACGCTACGAATGGAGGCTGGTCATTGCTCATGTGAACCACGGATTCCGGGAGAAGGAGTCCGCTGAAGAAGCGGCGCTTGTCGCCCGGCATGCGGATCGTCTGGGGCTTCCGCTGCATACGATCCGCCTCGAGATGCCGCAGGTTCTGGCATCCACGGGCGAGAACGCACAAGCCGCGGCCAGGGCAAGACGCTATGCGTTTTTGGTCGATGTAGCCAAGCAGACCGGCTCGAGACGCATCGCTACTGCCCATCATGCCGACGATCAGGCGGAGACGGTGCTGATGAGAATTCTGCGCGGAACGGGACTGGCGGGACTCGCGGGCATTCCGCTGCGAAGACCGCTGGCGGAAGATTTGGAACTGGTCCGGCCTCTTCTGCGTATATACAAATCAGAGATCGAAGCGTACTGCGATGACCTCCGGCTGGAATACTGCAGCGACAGCAGCAACCTGCAGCCCAAGTACGCCCGCAACCGGGTGAGGCTCGAGGTGCTTCCCTTCCTGAGGAAGTACAATGACCGGCTGCCGGAGGCACTGGGCCGTATGGCCGAGACGGCCGCCGCGGAAGACGGCTATCTGGAGGAGCAAACCAGGCTCCTATATGCTGCCCATGTCGGCCGTGAGGACGGGGCTTACGTCTGGTCTGCCCGCTGGTTTGCCGGGGTACACATTGCTTTACAAAGGCGCCTCATTAAACTAATATTAAGTTATCTTGCCCGGGATCCGAATTCCATGGATTTCCTTCACATCGAAAGTGTTCGCCTGGCCGTATTGTCCCATGAGCCTGTGAACTTCCGCCGGGAGGTCGTACAGGACATTATGCTGGCCAAGGAATACGATCGAATCGCGGTACATACTATGGTGGTACCCCCTTCTGCCTATACCCATGAGCTAAAGGGGGACCTGCAGTCCTTCACGGTTCCCGAGACTGGGACCCGGATCGAGCTGCAGCGGCTCGAAGTCTTGGACACGCAAGATTCCGAGCCGGAGCCGTATACAGCCATTTTCGACGAGGAAGCACTCTTCCTTCCATTAATAGTACGCAGCCGCCTACCGGGCGACCGGATGCAGCCGCTTGGACTAAACGGAACGAAAAAGGTAAAAGATATGTTCATCGACGCGAAGGTGCCGCCTTCCTTACGGGAGAGAATTCCGTTGATCGCGGATGCAAGAGGAAACATCATCTGGGTTCCGGGAGTCAGGACGTCGGTCATCGGCGCTGTCACCGGGAATACCCGAAGCCGGCTTCGCATGCGGCTGGTAATGCCAAATCAACCCAACTAAGTAGGAGGATCTCTCTTGCAAAACGACGTATTAGAAGTGCTTTACTCCGAGCAGCAGATTCAGGACAAGGTGAAGGAGATGGGCGAGCTTATCACCCGCGATTTTGAAGGCAAAAACCCGCTCGTCATTTGTGTCCTGAAAGGCGCATTCATCTTTATGGGGGATCTGGTGAAGCGGATCAATCTCCCGCTCGAGACCGATTTTATGGCTGTCTCCTCGTATGGGACCTCCACCAAATCGTCCGGGGTCGTCAAGATCATCAAGGATCTGGATATTTCCGTAGAGGGGCGCCATGTGCTTATCGTCGAAGATATCATTGACAGCGGCCTGACGCTGAGCTACCTGATCGACGTATTGGAGCGCCGCAATGCGCTGTCCACCACGATTGCCGCATTGTTTGACAAGCCTGCCGGACGCAAGGTTGATCTCGACGCGGATTACAAAGGCTTTGTGATTCCCGACGCCTTCGTTGTAGGCTATGGACTCGACTACGGCGAGAAGTACCGGAACCTGCCTTACGTCGGCATTTTGAAGCCCGAAGTGTACTCCCACTAGCGCGTTCTTGGACATTTGAGAACCCGAGACATGCTGTGGTACAATATACAAAGCCGTTTGTTGAGAGGAGGTAGGGGATGAATCGCATCATTCGCAATACTGGTTTTTATCTGCTTATTTTCTTGGTCACCGTCGGAATCGTACACTTCATCAGCACACAGAACGAACAGAAAGACACCATCAGCTACGGTAAGCTCCGACAGGCCTTAATTGAAAAGAACGTAGACCAGATTATCGTGAAGTATGACGCTCAAACGTATTTGGTTCGGGGGAAATATAAGACTCCACCTTCTGCGGACAAGTTGAATTTTGAGTCGCGGGCGCCGTATGAAGAAGAAATATTCCGTTTGATCGAGAACAGCGAGATCAACCCGGAGAACGTTTACATCGAGAAAATGGAAGGGGACAATGTTTGGATCAGTTTCCTTACCTCCATTATCCCGTTCGTTATCATCTTCATCCTTTTCTTCTTCCTGTTGAATCAGGCTCAAGGTGGCGGCGGCAAGGTGATGAACTTTGGCAAGAGCCGCGCCCGTCTGTATAACGAAGAGAAGAAACGGGTTACCTTCGAGGACGTTGCAGGGGCCGATGAAGAGAAGCAGGAGCTCGTCGAGGTTGTCGAATTCCTGAAGGACCCCCGCAAATTCGCGGCGGTTGGCGCCCGGATCCCCAAAGGCGTACTGCTTAACGGTCCTCCAGGAACAGGGAAGACGCTTCTGGCCAGAGCCGTGGCAGGCGAAGCAGGCGTGCCGTTCTTCTCTATCAGCGGTTCGGACTTCGTGGAGATGTTCGTCGGTGTAGGTGCCTCGCGTGTTCGTGATTTGTTTGAGAACGCGAAGAAGAATGCCCCTTGTATTATATTTATAGATGAGATCGATGCGGTTGGACGTCAGCGCGGCGCCGGTCTCGGCGGCGGGCATGACGAGCGCGAACAGACGCTCAACCAATTGCTCGTCGAGATGGATGGTTTCGGTGCGAACGAGGGGATTATCATCGTCGCCGCGACGAACCGTCCGGATATCTTGGACCCTGCGCTTCTTCGTCCGGGACGATTCGACCGTCAGATTACGGTGGACCGTCCGGATGTGAAAGGACGCGAAGCGGTACTGAAGGTCCATGCGCGCAACAAGCCGCTGAACAAAGACGTGAAGCTCGACCAATTGTCGCGGTACACCACCGGTTTCACGGGTGCGGATCTGGAGAACCTGCTTAACGAAGCAGCGCTCATTGCCGCCCGCCGCAACCGGAAGGATATCTCGATGGCCGAGATCGATGAAGCGTTCGACCGGGTGATCGTGGGAACGCAGAAGAAATCCCGCGTCATCTCCGAGCGGGAGAAGCGGATGGTCGCTTTCCACGAAGCGGGCCATACGATCGTCGGTATTCACGTAGAGAATGCCGAGATGGTGCATAAGGTGACGATCATTCCTCGCGGCCGTGCCGGCGGATATGTCATGATGCTTCCGAAGGAAGGCGAGGACCGGATGATGCAGACGAAGTCGGAGCTGCTCGACAAGGTAACCGGCCTTCTGGCCGGACGCGTCTCCGAGGAACTGTTCATCGGCGAGATCGGCACCGGGGCGTACAGCGACTTCCAGCGGGCTACAGGCATTATCCGCCGGATGATTACCGAATTCGGTATGAGCGATAAGCTGGGTCCGATGCAGTTCGGAACGACACAGGGACAGGTATTCCTTGGACGGGACATCGGGCATGAGCAGAACTACAGTGATGCCATTGCTTACGAGATCGACCAAGAGATGCAGTCTATGATCCGTGCCTGCTACGACCGGGCCAAAGAGATTCTCTCGAAATACAGCGACCAGGTCCGTCTGATTGCCGAAACGCTGATCGATAAGGAAACCTTGGAAAAGGAACAAATCAAGGAACTGATCGATACGGGCAAGCTGGGCCCTGTAGCCGGCGAGCCGGGCGTGAAGGTCGAGGATCTGAAGGTGAACATCCAAGGTCAAACGGAAGAGTCCGGCAAGTCCGAGCTCGACCAACTGTATGACAAGGATGAGAAGAAAGAAGAATAGAACGACGATGGACACAGACCGGAGGGCGATGAGCCTCCGGTCTTTTTCGATAGATACAAACGTACATCGTCCGTAAAGGACGGCGCAGCCATTTATCTTCCATCTACAGCCTCCTTCTGCGGAAGTTATTGTCCGGGATGCGGCCCTCCGGATGGGGAAACCTACTCCAAGAGAGTCAGCGAACAAGAAACATTACTTACGAATGGGCATAAGGGATAGGATGCCGCTTCCGAGGCAGGGAATGTACGGTTTTAGTGGGTTTTTGAGCATTGACAGCCGGGGGCGGGTTGTGTAAATTAGGTGTAAATCTTTATATACCTTGTGAATCATTTCACGCGCTGAAGAAAAGGAAGGTGCGTCATGGAAGCATTAGCATTGGAGCGTAAAGCAGAACAACAGCGGGAGCTTAAGAAGCGGATAGCTCAGTTGAAGAAGGAACGCAACGCCATTATTCTCGCTCACTATTATCAGCGGGACGAAATTCAGGAAGTTGCCGATTTTCGCGGGGATTCGTTCCTGCTGGCGCAGAAGGCCGCTACTACCGATGCTGAGGTTATTGTTTTTTGCGGGGTTCATTTTATGGGGGAAAGCGCAAAGATTCTTGCGCCGAACAAGACGGTTCTCATTCCGGATGAAAGAGCCGGCTGTCCTATGGCCGACATGGTCAATGTGGACGGTCTACGTGCCTTAAAGAGAGAACATCCGAATGCTAAAGTCGTCGCTTACATCAACACGTCTGCGGAAGTAAAGTCCGAGACGGATATTTGCTGTACGTCCGCGAATGCCATCAAGGTCATTAATTCGGTGGATTCCGATGAAATCATCTGGGTGCCGGATAAAAACCTTGGTGATTATGTCTCCAAGTTTACGGACAAGAAGATGATCATCTGGGAGGGCTACTGCAACACGCATGACATGCTGACAGTCAAAGACGTGGAAGAGATGAAGAGGCTTCATCCGAATGCCCAGTTCGTCGTACATCCGGAATGCCGTCCCGAAGTGGTGAAGCTCGGTGATTTTGTAGGAAGCACAACGGCCATTATCAAATACTGCAAAGAGTCGGATTGCCAGGAATTCATTGTCGGCACGGAAGACGGAACAGGGTATCAGCTGCGGCTGGACAGCCCCCAGAAGACGTTCCACTTCGCCACGAAGTACTTGGTTTGTCCGAACATGAAGGTGAACAATCTCAAAAAGGTAGTAAAATGCTTGGAGACGAATCAACCGCAGATTTACGTGCCGCCGCACGTGGCTGAACAAGCCAAGGCATCCTTGGAGCGCATGCTGCAGGTAAAGTAGCATGCGCTGCTTTTCTTACGTAAGAAGCCGCTGGACAGTACTCGAATAGACAGGTGGGAGCCAGGCTCATGATACCTCGTTATTTGGTGAATTTCGATGTGCGGGATCTGCCGCATGTACATACAGATGTCATTGTGATCGGCGCAGGCATCGCCGGTCTTTTTACCGCGCTGAAGGCTGCAGAGACCCGGCGGGTCCTCATGGTCACGAAGAAGTCGCTGACCGAGAGCAATACACGCTATGCCCAAGGAGGCATTGCGGCGGTCATCTCCGACGAGGATTCGCCCGCCTATCACCGACAGGATACGCTGATCGCCGGTGCCGGTCTGTGCTCCTCGGCAGCAGTGGATATACTGGTCCATGAGGGGCCCGGCGGTGTCAATGACCTGATCCGCATGGGCACCGAGTTCGACATGGAGGATGGGCGTTATGCGCTTACGCAGGAAGGGGCTCACAGTCAGCGCCGGATCCTGCACGCTCAGGGCGATGCTACGGGAGCCGAGATCGTACGGGCGTTGTCCGAGAAGACGCTCCAGGATCCCAACATTGAAGTATGGGACGACCACTTTGTGATCGATCTAGTGACCGATGGCAATGAATGCTTCGGAGCGCTTGTGCAGAAGCCGGACGGACAGCGGGTCATGGTACGCGCGCAGTCTACCGTGCTGTGCACGGGTGGCGCGGGACAGCTCTACCGTTATACGACGAATCCGGATATTGCTACAGGCGACGGAATTGCGATCGCCTACCGGGCCGGGGCGAATATCCGTGATGTGGAGTTCGTTCAATTTCACCCCACGGCATTATGTTATCCGGGCGCACCCCGGTTCCTCATTTCGGAAGCTGTCCGGGGCGAGGGCGCGGTGCTCCGCAATATTAACGGGGAGCGGTTCATGGAACGGTACCACCCCCAGTTGGAACTGGCGCCGCGGGATATCGTCGCCCGGGCGATTGTCAGCGAGATGGAGGCGACCAAGTCGACCTTCGTGTATATCGACTTTACGCATGAGTCGGAAGAGACGGTGAAGAACCGTTTTCCTACGATCTACGAGGTATGCTTGGGCCACGGACTCGACTTGTCGTCCGATTGGATTCCGGTCGCTCCCGCCGCCCATTATATGATGGGCGGCGTAGAGACGGATCTTCACGGAGAAACTAGCGTTAAGCGGCTGTTCGCCTGCGGAGAGGTTTCTTCGACCGGTGTGCACGGCGCGAACCGGCTGGCGAGCAATTCGCTGTCCGAAGCGATCGTCTTCGGCCGCCGGATCGTAGAGCGCATCTTAGAACTGCCTCACAGCGAGGAGCGGCCGCAGACGAGAGAGACGGAGCGCGCGACCGGAACTCCGACACAGCCGATTGTCGAGAAGAAGCTGAAGCTGCAGAAGCTCATGCTCCGCTACGCGGGGCTAAAGCGCAATGCCAAAGGGCTGCAGAAGGGATACGATGAGCTGAAGCGGCACATAACGGTCTTCGACAGCTGTCTATCGAAGCGCCAGGAATTTGAATTTGCAAACCTGCTCATCTGCTCACTGCTGACGACACAGGCGGCATTGATCCGCGAGGAGAGCCGAGGGGGGCATTTCCGGGAGGATTTCCCGGAGCGCGATGATCTCGTCTGGCGCAAACATACCGTATTCAACCGGTTGAACGGGGTAACGGAAGGACGGAATGACGATGTATGAGTTGACGGGTTCCGAACTGCAGGCGAGCCTGAAGCTCTGGCTGCAGGAAGATATCGGGATGGGGGACGTGACCACCATGACCACCATTGCCGAGCAATCGGTATCGAAAGGCATCATTCATGTGAAGGATACCGGCATCGTGGCGGGACTTCCCGTGGCACAGGCGGTGTTTGCTATGGTCGATCCTTCCCTGCGATTCGAAGTCAAGGCTGTAGAAGGCCAGCAGGCAGTCTACGGGACTGTACTTGCCGAGGTAACGGGAAGCACGCGCAGCATTCTGCTTGGCGAGCGTCTCGCGCTGAATCTGCTGCAGCGGATGTCTGGGATCGCGACGCGGACTCGCGAGTTCGTCAGCCGCCTGGAAGGCTTGCCTGTACGGCTTGTGGATACCCGTAAGACGACGCCGGGCCACCGGATGCTGGAGAAGTATGCCGTGCGGGTCGGCGGCGGCCACAACCACCGTTTTGGGCTCTACGATGCCGTCATGATTAAAGATAATCATATTAAGGGAGCCGGCGGGATCACCAAGGCCATCCATGCCGCACGTGCGCAGATTCCCCATACGATGAAGATCGAAGTGGAAGTCGAGAACTTCGAGCAGCTCGAGGAGGCGCTGTCCGCCGGCCCTGATATTGTGATGCTGGATAATATGAATACCGAGCAGATGAAGCAGGCTGTCCTGCGAATGAAACAAGAGGCACCGCATATCTTGGTAGAAGCCTCCGGCAGCGTAACGCTGGATACGGTACGGGGCATTGCCGAGACCGGGGTCGACGTCATTTCCGTAGGACGGCTCACTTATTCCGTACAGGCGCTGGACATCTCTCTGGATCTCAACGAACAGAAGGAGGCGCGCCCATGATACTTGTTGTCGATGTAGGGAATACGAATATTGTACTGGGCATGTACGAAGGCAGGCAGCTGCGCCATGACTGGCGCATTTCCACGAACCGGTCGGCCACGGCCGACGAATACGGCATCATTTTGTACAATCTGTTTCAGCATGCGGGGCTTTCCCTGCAGCAGATCGAAGGCGTCATCATCTCCTCGGTCGTGCCTCCGCTCATGTTTGTACTGGAGCAATTATGTTTAAAATACGTTAAGAAAACCCCTCTGATCGTAGGGCCTGGGATCAAGACCGGTCTCAACATCCGCTACGAGAACCCGAGGGAAGTCGGAGCGGACCGGATCGTTAATGCCGTGGCAGCCATCGAATTGTACGGTGCGCCTTGTATTGTGGTGGACTTCGGCACGGCAACAACCTTCGATTATATCGATGAGCAGGGGCAGTACGTGGGCGGTGCAGTGGCGCCGGGCATCGGGATCTCGACGGAAGCGCTCTACCAGCGTGCGGCCAAACTGCCGCGCATTGAACTCGTGAAACCGAAGAGCGTGGTGGGCCGCAATACCATCGCTTCCATGCAGGCGGGCATTATTTTCGGTTTCGCAGGCCAGGTGGACGGGATCGTAGAGCGGATCAAGCAGGAGTTCAGCGTCGAACCGAGCGTCATCGCTACGGGGGGACTCGCTGAGCTGATCTCCGGCGAATCGCGCTCCATCCAGACGGTGAATCCGCTTTTGACGCTGCAAGGACTGCAGATCATTTACGAACGCAACAATAACTAAACCCGGTATACGGGATGAACCCAAAGGAGTCCTCCTTATGCAGGATTATTTGATAAGAGCGACGGCGTATGACGGCAAGGTAAGGGCATTCGCGGTGTATACGCGCGGGATCGTAGAAGAGCTGCGGAGCCGCCACGGCTTGACTCCGACAGCGACGGCCGCACTGGGACGGACCGTTTCGGCCTCCTTGATGATGGGCGCCATGCTGAAGGGCGAAGAAAAGTTGACGATTCAGGTTAAGGGCGGCGGACCAATCGGCCAGATCGTAGTGGACGCCAATGCGCATGGTGAGGTGCGCGGCTACGTCGATAACCCGGAAGTAGATCTGCCCCTCAATGAGATCGGCAAGCTGGATGTGGGCGGAGCCGTCGGGACGGATGGATTTCTCTATGTCATCAAGGATCTGGGCCTCAAAGAACCTTATCGCGGCAGCGTGCCTCTCGTCTCCGGCGAGCTGGGCGACGATTTCACCTATTATTTCGCCAAATCCGAGCAGACGAATTCGGCCGTAGCGCTTGGCGTGCTGATCGATGTGGATTACAGCGTGAGAACATCCGGCGGCTTCATTATCCAGCTCCTTCCGGGCTTATCGGATGAGGAGATTACGCAGATCGAGAAGGAACTGCAGTCCCTGCCTCCGATTACGAGCATTCTCGACCGGGGTGATAGCCTGGAGCAGATTTTGACTACGCTTCTTCCGGGCGCATCGGTCTTGGAGCGCAGAGACGACATCCGCTTCCAGTGCAAGTGCTCCCGGGAGCGGGTCGAGCAGACTTTGATTTCCCTTGGACGCAGCGAGCTGCAGGCCATACTCGATGAAGACGGGCAGGCGGAAGTCTCGTGTCATTTCTGCAATGAGAAGTATGCTTTCAGCGGGGAAGATCTGAAAGCTTTGATCTCGGCGTTGTAAGTTCCGGCAGAGGCGGTTCCACAAGCAGGACGGCGGAAACGGGCCGTCCGAACATAGATGCGTGATCATACGGGGAGAAAAGGACATGCGAAACAGGAAAGTGTTAATGGGTATGATCGCTGTGTTGCTGATCGCCGTTGTCATCCTTTCCTCTGTATTGACGGCCCATTATGTAGGCTTACTCCATTCCAATCCGAATCCGGAACAACCGAAGCAGGCCGATCCGACGCGAACCGTTGCCACCATCGGGGAACATATCATCACACGGCAGGACCTGGAAGATCAGCTTCTCCAAAAGCATGGCCGGGAGCTGCTGGACCATATGATTGACCAGTACGTCATTCGCATGGAGGCGGAGACGCAGGGGGTTCAAGTAAGCGATAGCGAAGTGCAGCAGGAAATTTTGCGGATGCAGCAGGGATACGATAGCGAGAATGCGTTTTGGGAGTCGATGAAAGAGCAGCTCGGGCTGACGCGCGAAGAGCTGATAACGGATATCAAGAACAGGCTGCTCGCCGAGAAAATGACGATCCGAGGCATTCAGGTCAGCGATGCCGAAGTGGATGCTTATATGCAGGCGCACGCAGAAGAGTTTCGGCCGCGGAGCATGCTGAGGCTGCAGCAGATCGTTTCGGCGAGCAAAGATCAGGCGCAAAAAGCGGCGGCGGAACTGGCTAAGGGAACGGACTTCGCCCAAGTTGCGAAGGAACGTTCGCTCGACGATGCCACCCGCAGCAGCGGCGGGGATCTCGGATGGGTCGAGGAAGAGGACCCATTCCTGCCTCCGGCAGTCATGAAGGCGGCGAAGACGCTGAAGAAGGGCGAGATCTCCAAACCGGTACAGGTGGATGGGAGTTATGTGCTTGTGAAAGTACAGGACCGCAAAGAGATCTCCAAAGGGCTTCCGCAAGAGGTCCGCGAGCAGGTGCGCAAGGACATCGCTTTGAGCCAGGCGCCTCCCATGAAGCAGACGGTGGAAAAGCTGAGGGAAAAATGGAAAGTCCAGGTGCAGGGCGGGTTTTAGAGGGAACGGCAGGGTATTGCATATTGACAACCTTCTTTGCCGTTTGATAAGATGGCATTATTATACCTAGCAAAATACTCGGATATTTTAGAGGTTTTTTTGTTATCTTGAGGAGGAGAACCGAATGGCCAGACTAGTTCAAAACATCACGCAACTGATTGGGGATACGCCGCTCGTGAAGCTCAACCGCGTCGTACCGGAAGGCAGCGCGGAAGTATACGTGAAGCTCGAGTTCCAGAACCCGGGTGCGAGCGTGAAGGATCGCATTGCGATCTCCATGGTCAATGTCGCGGAGCAAGAGGGCATCATCAAACCGGGCGATACGCTCGTTGAACCAACCAGCGGCAATACGGGTATCGGTCTGGCCATGGTGGCTGCTGCCAAAGGTTACAAAGCGATCCTCGTAATGCCGGAGACGATGTCCATGGAACGCCGCAACCTGCTGCGTGCCTATGGGGCTCAACTCGTGCTGACGCCGGGAGCTGAGGGCATGAAAGGCGCGATCAAACGCGCTGAAGAAATCGTAGCTGAGAATCCAGGCTACTTCATGCCGCAGCAGTTCAAGAACCAGGCTAACGTAAAAGTCCATCTGGAAACGACAGGACCGGAGATTGTGGAAGCGATCAAAGAGCATGACGGCAAGCTCGACGCTTTTATCGCCGGGATTGGTACAGGCGGCACAATTACTGGTGCTGGTACCGTGCTCAAGGAGAATTTCCCTGGCATTAAGGTGTATGCGGTGGAACCTTCCGCTTCGCCTGTTCTCGCCGGCGGCAAGCCGGGTCCGCACAAGATCCAAGGCATCGGTGCCGGTTTTGTTCCGGATATTCTCGATACGAAGATCTATGACGGAATCATTGCAGTAGATAACGAAGATGCCTTCGAAACCTCCCGCCGCGTGGCGAAGGAAGAGGGCATCCTGGGCGGTATCTCCTCCGGTGCGGCGATTTTTGCAGCACTGAAAGTAGCTAAGGAGCTGGGCGAAGGCAAGCGGGTCATTGCGGTTGTACCGAGCAATGGCGAGCGTTACCTCTCCACCCCGCTCTACCAGTTCGAAGATCAATAAGCCTTTATTCTTATTCTGACTGTCCGATGAACAGGGCCTGCTCGACTCCGGTTGAGCAGGCCCCCTTTTTTTCGGGAGCATTATCAAGTATACTAATCCCAACATCTTGGAATCGTGGAAACGGAGGCGCAGCGGAAGATGATTCTGACAACCTTGGAGCAGTGGCAGCAGTGGGCTGGTGCCTATACCGTACTTCCTTACATCCGCAAGTATCCGCTTGAAGAGACTCGCCCTGCGTCGTGGCTTGGGGCATGGGAACAGGCGGCACCGGGTTCCTTCGTGCTGGAGAGCGGCAAGGGAGGCCGGTACACTTTCCTGGGCCTCGAGCCGCGGTCGGAGATCCGGGGGACGGGGCTTGACTGGGTTATTACAGGGCCGGCAGGCGTCCAAGAGCGGGGGAGTCTTCCGCCTCTCCAAGCGGTCAAACAATGGATGGCTCCCTATACGGCACCCTACGTCGCGGGAGCACCCAAGTGGGCAGGCGGCTGTATAGGCTACTGGGGCTATGACGTCATCCGTACCATTGAGCGCCTGCCGGTGCAGGCTGCCGCTGATTTGCCGCTGCCGGACTATGCCTTCGTGCGGATGGACGAGCTGTGGGTCATCGATCATGACCAGAAGGAGCTGTACTGCTCGGTGTCGGTACATTGTCCGCAGGGCAGCTGCTCAGGTGAGAAGCAGGAGCTTCAAGAACGGTACGAGGAGGCGGCTCTCGCTGCAGAGCGGATGTACCGTCTGTGGGAGGAACTGATGGCCTCCAATGTAGATGAAACCCTTACGGGGGAGATTCAGGCCCGGCGGGAGCGGATGGCCGGCGATCTTCTTCAGATCGACGTCGATGCGATTCCCGGACTTCAGGCCGACTTTCCTAGAGAGGCCTATGTCGATGCCGTGAATCGGATACGGGATTATATCGGGGCAGGCGATGTGTTCCAGGTCAATCTATCGGTGCGCCAGCATAAGAAGCTCGAGGCATCGCCCGAAGAGATCTACGAGTGGCTTCGGCTTGTGAATCCGTCACCTTATATGGGCTTGCTTCGCTTCTCGGATTTTCAGCTCGTATCCGGCTCTCCGGAGCTTCTGGTTCAGCTCGAACGGGGAACGGTACGTACGCGTCCTATCGCAGGCACACGGCCGAGGGGCGGGAGCCCGGAGGAAGACAGGCGCCTCGCGGACGAGCTCATCCACCACGAGAAGGAACGGGCGGAGCACATCATGCTGGTGGATCTCGAACGTAACGATCTCGGCCGGATCTCGAAGTATGGAACGGTCCGCGTTTCGGATTTTATGGTGATCGAGTATTACTCGCATGTGATGCATATTGTCTCCGAGGTCGAGGGCCAGCTGGCGGAAGGCAGGGACGCCTTCGATGTGATCGCGGCGACGTTCCCCGGGGGGACGATCACAGGGGCGCCCAAAATCCGTACGATGCAGATTATTGAAGAGCTGGAGCCTGTGCGCCGTGGTCCCTATACCGGGTCCATCGGCTGGATTGACTATAACGGAGATATGGAATTTAATATTATTATCCGTACGTTGGTAGCCGCGGAAGGTACCGGCTATGTGCAAGCGGGGGCCGGGATCGTCATTGATTCCGTACCGGACAAAGAGTATGTCGAATCCATCAATAAAGCCAAAGCGATGTGGAAAGCGATCCAATACAGTGAAGCGGTGGCGATTGGCCGCGGGAGGGGTTAAACGATGATTCTGGTTATCGACAATTACGATTCGTTTACGTACAACCTGGTGCAGTACTTGGGAGAGCTCGGGGAACAGGTGGAAGTACGGCGCAATGATGAGATTGACCTGGCCGGCATCGAGGCGCTGCGTCCGGATCATCTGCTGATTTCCCCGGGGCCGTGCACGCCCAACGAGGCCGGTATCTCGCTCAGCTTGATCGAGCACTTCAAGGGCCGGATTCCGATACTCGGCGTATGTCTCGGCCACCAGTCCATCGGACAAGTGTTCGGGGGAGAGGTCATTCGTGCAGAGAAGCTGATGCATGGCAAGACGTCGGAGATCTTCCATGACGGCCGTTCGGTGTTCGAAGGCCTTCCGTCTCCCTTCATCGCCACCCGTTATCATTCCCTGATTGTCAAACGCGAGACCCTTCCGGATTGCCTCGAGATTAGCGCCGAGACAGCGGAAGGTGAAATCATGGGGTTGCGTCATAAGCAATATCCGATCGAAGGCGTCCAGTTCCATCCGGAGTCGATCATTACCGATCACGGTCATCAGATGCTTCGCAGTTTCTTGAAGATTCCCGCGGGAGGGCGCGTGTGAAGATCGACCTGAACGGACAGCTCATAGAAGAAGAACAGGCCGTGGTCTCCGTATACGACCACGGTTTTCTTTACGGCATGGGCCTGTTCGAGACATTCCGCACCTACGGCGGGAGGCCCTTCTTGCTGGAGTGGCATATGGAACGGCTTGCTGCGGGCTGCGCGGACCTTGATATGGCTTTTGTCCCCTCTCTTGCCGGGCTGCGGCAGAGAATAGGCCGGGTGCTGGAGGCCAATGGGCTCGATGATGCCTATTTCCGTTACACAGTCACGGCCGGGAGCGGAGCGCTTGGGCTGCCTGCAGAGACATACGTGCAGCCGGCAGAAGTCTTGTATGCGAAGCTGCTTCCTCCTGCCGATCCCGAACTATACCGCCGCGGTAGAGGGCTGCAGCTTCTCGCTCTGCCACGGAATACACCCGAAGGACGGGTCCGGCTGAAGTCACTGCATTATATGAACAATATCCTGGCCAAGCAGGAGATGAAGCAGTATCCATGGGCGCGGGGAGCGGAAGGACTGTTCCTTGACGGCCGGGGCCGATTGTGCGAAGGCATTGTCAGCAATGTCTTTTTTGTACGTCTTGGTGTGCTGCATACGCCGTCTGTCGATACCGGCCTGCTGCCTGGGATCACGCGCCGGTTCGTGCTTTTCTTGGCCGACAAGTTGGGAATACCAGTAGTCGAAGGCCTTTATGGCTGGGAAGAGCTGCTGGAGGCCGATGAGGTATTCCTTACGAATTCGATTCAAGAGATCGTGCCGGTTACTGTGCTGTGGGATGAGCAGGGCCGGGCAGTCACGGTAGGAGGCGGCCGGATCGGTCCGATGACGTTACAATTGCTTGAAGCTTACCGTCAGGCGTCAGCTCAAACGGAAGATGAGAGCGGGGAATGAAGGGAGATGGGACGATGACTACGATATCCGGCCAACCGGGGAGCCGTACGGGAGAGTTTCGTGGGCGTGATGTCTTCACGGGCCCAGCGGGTCGGACGCTGATTATGGGGATTCTGAACGTAACACCGGATTCCTTCTCTGACGGCGGGCGGTACATAGAACCGGAAGCCGCTGTGGAGAGGGCGAGGCAGATGATTGCGGAGGGTGCCGATGTTCTCGATATCGGAGGGGAATCGACCCGTCCCGGATTTGACCCGGTTCCTCTCGAGGAAGAACTTCGCCGGGTACTGCCTGCGATTCGAGCGATTCGGGAGGCGGGAATCACGGTTCCCATTTCGATCGACACGTATAAAGCAGAGACAGCACGGCAGGCGCTGGAGGCCGGCGCGACGTGGCTTAACGATGTCTGGGGCTTGCAGCGTGATGAAGCCATGGCTGAGGTGGCTGCAGCGTACGGCAGTCCTATAGTTCTGATGCATAATCGGAAGGAGCCGGTGTATGCTAACTTCATCCAAGAGGTGGTGGATGATCTGCACCGGACGGTCGAAGGGGCGCAAAGGGCTGGGATTGCGGAGAAGCAGATCATTCTCGATCCGGGAATCGGATTCGCCAAGTCCCATGAGCAGAATCTGCAGCTGATGAATCATTTGGATCGCATAGTGGAGCTCGGATTCCCGGTGCTACTGGGGACCTCGCGCAAGCGAATGATCCACCAAACCTTGAAACTGCCGGTGGATGACGTGGTGGAAGGGACTGCAGCGACGGTGGCGCTCGGGATCGCTCAAGGCTGCCGGATCATGCGCGTGCATGACGTGCGTGCCATGCGGCGTGTCGCCGACATGACAGATGCGATCCTAATACAGAGAGAGACCTAGCGTTTTGCAGGCTTGACCCATACCAAGGAGGAAGAGACATGGACCGGATTGTGATGAAGGGGATGGCTTTCTACGGCAGGCACGGGGTTTATCCCGAAGAGAACAGGCTGGGTCAGCGATATTTTGTCGATACGGAGCTGTATCTGCCGCTGGACCGGCCGGGACGCTCGGATGCTTTGGAGGATACCGTGAATTATGCGGCCGTTCACGATACGATCAAGAGCATCGTGGAGGGCGAGACCTTCAAATTAATCGAGGTGCTTGCGGAGCGTATTGCATCCGAGGTGCTTCGAACTTATACTAGTATAAATGAAATTACCGTGCGCGTGCTGAAACCGCACCCGCCGGCACCGATCCATTTTGATGGCGTTACCGTGGAGATTCATAGAAAGCGGGCATAGATGATGAACGAAGAGAAGGCGGATATACATCCGCGGGAAGATCAGGCGGTGGCTTATATCGGCCTCGGCTCCAACCTGGGCGACCGGGAGCAGTATTTGAGGGAAGCGCTCCGCATGCTCGAAGGGCACCCGGAGATCCGGATCCTCGGATGGTCTTCCTTTTACGAAACGGAACCTGTCGGGTATGTGGATCAGAGCCCATTTTTGAACATGGTGGCAGCCCTTGGAACGACACTGTCGCCTGACGATTTGTTCGCGCAGATGCTCGGTGCGGAGCAGCACCTGGGGCGTAAGCGGGAAGTGCGATGGGGTCCGCGCACCATCGATCTCGATTTGTTGTTGTACGGAAGCCGCATCCAAGAGGATCCCCGCCTGATTCTGCCGCATCCCCGCATGCTGGAACGGGCATTCGTGCTCGTACCGCTCATTGAAGTGATGCAGCTTCAGGATCCGCAGCAGGCCGGGCAGCTCGAAGATCAGCTTCAGCGGCTTTCAGGAAAGGAAGGCGTTACGTTATGGAAAAAAATGCAGTAGCCCAGCGCATCCGCGCTTTTCGCAAGTTGAAAGGTTTTACTCAGAACGAGCTGGCAGACCGCTTGGACGTATCGATTGCGATCCTCGGCTCTATCGAACGCGGCACCCGTAAACCCGACCCCAAGATTATTCGCAAAATATCCGACGCGCTCGGCATTGAACCGGAAGAACTGATGGCCGTATCCGGAAGTTCGAATCGGCACAGTTCGTAAGAAGCGCCCTTCGGAAAACGAGAGAGTGTGAACGCATATGCTTACTATAGGAGGGGTTACGGCCCCCAACAAAGTTGTTCTGGCACCGATGGCCGGTGTTTGTAATCCGGCTTTTCGATTGATCGCCAAAGAATTCGGCTGCGGTCTGGTCTGTGCCGAGATGGTCAGTGACAAAGCCATTCTTCACGGCAACCATCGTACGATGGAGATGCTGTACGTGGATGATCGGGAGAAACCGCTATCCCTTCAGATTTTTGGCGGCGATACGCAAACGCTGGTCGAAGCGGCTAAGTATGTCGACGAACATACGAATGCGGATATCATTGATATCAACATGGGCTGCCCTGTCCCCAAGATTACCAAATGCGACGCCGGCGCCCGCTGGCTTCTCGATCCGGGCAAGATTGAACAGATGGTCTCCACGGTATCCAAAGCCGTATCGAAGCCGCTGACCGTTAAGATGCGGATCGGCTGGGATGACGATCATGTCTATGCTGTACAGAACGCCAAGGCGGTGGAGAACGGCGGCGGCGCAGCGGTAGCAGTCCATGGCCGCACCCGTGTGCAGATGTATACCGGCCAGGCGAACTGGGACATCATTAAGGAAGTCAAGGAATCGGTTTCCATCCCGGTTATCGGCAATGGGGATGTCTTCACGCCCGAAGACGCCAAGCGGATGCTGGACCATACTGGCGTGGATGGCGTAATGATTGGACGGGCGGCACTGGGCAATCCATGGATGCTGTACCGTACCATCCAGTATTTGACCAACGGGGAGCTTCCGCCCGAGCCCAGCCCGCAGGAGAAGATCGAGATCGCGATTCTTCACCTCGACCGGTTGACGGCCCTTAAGGGGGAGCACGTGGCGGTGAAGGAGATGCGCAAGCATTTGGCCTGGTACCTCAAGGGCCTCCGCGGCGGTGCCCGCATTAAAGACGCCATCATGGAACAGACCAAGCGCGAAGCCATGATTCAGCTGCTGAACGATTACATCGCGAACCTTGACGAGCCTGAGATTGCAGCTCAATGAACCGTTTCTGGAAGCGAAATGGCTTACATTGACATTTGATGGGGCTTGAAATATAATCAGTCAATAGTCGCTGAGGAACCAGGTTTTGCCGCTGTTTCATGCATGGAATGGCGGTCCGTTCATATACCTTATTAACAGTGAATTCATAACGGATGAGCTCGAATATGAAAATCTTTCACATGACGGGAGATATGTAGCAATGAGCGAAAAACAAGTCATTCTCACGCAGGAAGGTTTGAAAAAGCTCGAAGAAGAGCTGGAACATCTCAAATCGGTCAAACGCCGTGAGGTTGCGGAGCGGATTAAGGTCGCCATCGGCTACGGGGATATCAGCGAGAACTCCGAGTACGAAGATGCCAAGAACGAACAGGCCTTCGTAGAAGGACGGATCATCACACTCGAGAAGATGCTGCGTAACGCGCGCATTATCAACAGTGATGAAGTGGATACCGATACCGTCGGTGTGGGATCGATCGTCATTCTTAAGGATCTGGAGTTCGGCGATATTGTGGAATACTCTATTGTGGGAACGGCAGAGTCCGATCCGTTTCATAACAAGATATCGAATGAAAGTCCTGTAGGCAAAGCCATTCTCGGCAAACGCAAAGGCTCTGTAGTGGATGTCAATGTTCCCGCCGGTGCGATTCAATACGAAATTCTCGAAATCAAGAAGTAAACATTTGGAACAAAAAGCTTCCTAAGGAGGCTTTTTTGTACTATCCGTATAGCAGATTTGAATCAAGGAGCTGGAATCATGAGTGTTGAGTTGGAATTAAATGAATTGCTTCAAATCCGCAGGGGGAAACTGGACGAGCTTAGAGCGCTGGGGATCGACCCGTTCGGTCAAAAGTACGAGAGAACCCATCATGCCGCGGAGATAACCAAGGCCTACGAAGAGAAGTCCAAGGAGGAATTGGACGAGCTTCGTGCAGAAGTCAGTATTGCGGGACGCATCATGCAGAAGCGTGAGATGGGGAAAGCCGGATTTGCCCATCTGCAGGATATTACGGGGAAGATCCAAATTTATGTCCGCGCGGACGCCGTTGGCGAAACGTCCTACAAAGCCTATGATCTGCTCGATATCGGAGATATCATCGGGATTCAAGGGATCGTATTCAAGACGAAGACCGGGGAACTGTCCGTAAAAGCCACTTCGGTAGTTGTACTGTCCAAATCGCTGCTTCCGCTTCCCGAGAAGTATCATGGCTTGAAAGATGTTGAACTCCGTTATCGCCAGCGTTATGTGGACTTGATTATGAATCAGGATGTTCAACAGACGTTTATTACACGTTCCAAAATCATTCAATCTATGCGCCGTTACCTGGATTCCCACGGATATCTTGAGGTGGAAACGCCAACGCTGCATGCCATTGCCGGCGGCGCGGCGGCCCGTCCATTCATTACCCATCACAATGCGCTCGATATGCAGCTTTACATGCGAATCGCCATTGAACTTCACTTGAAGCGTCTGATAGTCGGCGGCATGGAGAAAGTATATGAGATCGGAAGAGTATACCGTAATGAAGGGATCTCGACGCGGCATAATCCGGAGTTCACTATGATCGAGCTGTATGAGGCTTATGCCGATTACAAGGATATCATGAAGCTGACCGAGGAAATGATTGCTCATATCGCGCAGGAGGTACTCGGGACCACCAAGATTACATACGGAGACTATGAAGTGGACTTGACTCCTCAGTGGCGTCGTGTCACCATGGTCGATGCGATCAAAGAAGTGGTCGGCGTTGATTTCAATGTACAGATGAGCGATGAAGAAGCGCATCGCCTGGCCAAAGAGCATAAGGTTCCTGTAGAACCTACCATGACGTTCGGCCACATCGTAAATCAATTCTTCGAAGCCTTCGTAGAAGAAAAGCTGATTCAGCCTACCTTCATTACAGGGCATCCAGTAGAGATCTCCCCGTTGGCAAAGAAGAGCGAGACGGATCCGCGGTTCACGGACCGGTTTGAGCTCTTTATGGTAGCACGCGAGCATGCCAATGCATTCACAGAGCTTAATGATCCGATTGACCAGCGCGAACGTTTTGCCGCACAATTGGTAGAGCGTGAGCAGGGCAACGACGAAGCCCACGAGATGGACGAGGACTTTGTCCGCGCACTTGAATACGGCATGCCGCCGACAGGCGGTCTCGGGATCGGTATCGACCGCCTCGTCATGCTGTTGACCAATGCACCGTCGATCCGCGATGTGCTCTTGTTCCCGCTGATGCGTGAGCGTCAAGGCGAATAAGAAGATGATAAGGCGTCCCTTAGGGACGCCTTTTTTTGTAGGTGACTGTTAAAAATGGGGCTTGCATTACGCGACGGGCTTGTGCTATATTACTCCTTGTCGCTTCTGAGCTTCAACAAAAGAAGACAAGCACGATGCGGGTTCAACCGGTGACCGGTGAATCGGCTCGCGAAAGTAAAGAATTAAATGCTTGACTTTGAAAGTGTTGCTGTGATAGGATGTGAAAGTTGCTTCCGAGAGACAATGTCGATCGGAACACTGAGAAATGAAATCGAAATCGAATTGCCCTTTGAAAACTGAACATCGAGTGAGTGTTAAATATAGAAGCTCAGCAATGAGTTTCTGCCAAGCTTCAAAATGAGCAAGTCAGCTTTTCTTTATTGGAGAGTTTGATCCTGGCTCAGGACGAACGCTGGCGGCGTGCCTAATACATGCAAGTCGAGCGGATCATTTCCTTCGGGGAATGGTTAGCGGCGGACGGGTGAGTAACACGTAGGC